>CAWHCM010000003.1:0-3612 GCA_963828045.1 uncultured beta proteobacterium
CCCCCGCGGGATTGGGCGCGAGAGTTTACGCTTTCGCAACCCCCAGGGCAATTTGGCGCGGACCAATGGGGGTCATTGGCGCGCCGCCGAAACCCACCACGTGTAACAGCTCGCAGCCGGGCCGCGGGCGCCTCCGGAGGGTGAACGAACTCCAGCTCCCTGTGAACCTCAAGTATGCTGCGACAATCGTCCATTCGCCGAAGCAGGCTAGGCGCGCACATGAAATGAGCCATGAATGATCGGTTTCGGCATTCGAATTGCCCATGACGTCGAAGAGCCCGAAGTCCCGCATACGTTGGCATCCCCACTCGTGAGCTCCACCGCTTCGATCCCGGGCAAGGGCGCAACCGGCCGACGGTTCCGGCCCCTGCGCTGGCTCGCCACCGCTTTCGTGGCCCTCCTGAAGATGCTGTTGGTCGGGTGGATGACGCTGGCGGTCTACTACTCCAATCTGCCGTTCCCGTGGGCCAGGCTGGTCGTGGCGGTCGCCGTCCTGGTCTTCGCCATCTGGGTGCTGTGGGTGGCACGCACGCGCCGCGCGTATTGGGCGCTGGCGGGCGTCTTTCTGGTCGTCGCCTCCTGGTGGAGTCTCATCCCTGCGTCGCACGATCGCTCGTGGCGGCCCGAGGTCGCGGTCATGCCCCGTGCGATCATCGACGGCGATCGTGTGCGATTCACCGGGGTCCGCAACTTCGAGTATCGCAGCCGTGACGATTTCACGCCGCGCTACGAGGAGCGCGAGGTGTCGCTCTCGCATCTGACCGGTGTCGATTTCTTCGTTTCCTACTGGAGCGAAGGCCCCGTCGGGCACACCTTCCTGAGCCTCATGTTCGACAATGCCCCGCCCCTGAGTATCTCGATCGAGACCCGACCGGAGGTGGGCGAAGGCTTCGACCCGATCGCGTCACTTTTCAAGCAATTCGAGCTGATCTACGTCGTCGGCGACGAGCGCGACCTCGTCCGCGTGCGCACGAATTATCGCAACGAGCAAGTGTTCCTCTACCACACGGTCATATCGCCCGAGTTCGCGCGACGATTGCTGCTGGTGTACGCGGGACGCATCAACGAGCTCGCCGACCGCGCTGAGTGGTACCACCTCCTCACGAACAGCTGCACGATCAACATCGTGCGCTATGCGAATGCCGCCGGGCGGATCGGCCGATTCGACTTCCGTCATCTGCTCAACGGCTTCATCGACCGCTATGTCTACGCGGCGGGCGTGGTGGAGAGCACTCTTCCGTTCGACGAGCTGCGTCGGCGATCGCGGATCAATGCCGCGGCGCAAGCGGCGGACGATTCGGCCGACTTTTCGGAACGTATCCGCGCGGGCCTGCCCACGATGCCTGCGCGGTGAGTTGGCGGCCGCCAGACGGCCGGGATCGCGGGACTGGCGCCGCCATCGGCGGGGTCGGCCGGCGGCATCGCCGGCAACATCAAGGGCAGCAGGCAGCAATAGTGTGGCATCGACGCGCGACCTCAGGGGCAATTTGCGGCGCGTCAACGGGCACGAAAGCCGCGGGCGGAAGACGCCGAGCGCAATGCCATCTAGCGTGCGAGCCGCGCACGAAATTCCATGCGCACGAGGAGGAGGCTCAGGAGCGCCTGCAGCACGACGGTCGTCACGGAGAGATGCCACAGGTCGACGGCCATGAAGCCGCAGCTCGCAACGGCGGCCACGCGGAAGGTCTCGCGGACACGGTCGGGTCGCTTCGCGCCGTAGTTCTGCCCGGCGATCGGCGCCGCGGCGAACGCGATGGCCATCGCCGGCAGGAAGATCGCCTGCATCACGCGCATGCCGATGCCGAAGCCGGCCTGCGCCGCGGCGCCGAAGTCACGGATGACCCAGTAGACGACGCCCATGAAGAGCGCCATATCAGCGCGAATTCGCCGGTCCGCCGGCGGGCCGATGTTCAGCAGGCGCCGCCACACGGCGAGCTGCGGGCGCCACTGCGCGCGATCGAACGAGACGTAGTGCTCGAGGCGCGCGAAGTAGACCGCCATCAGCACGACGCCGGCGGCGATCGCAAGCGTGCTCGCGAGCGCGGCGCCCGCGACGCCCAACGGATGTCCGGTGCCCCAGCCGGCGATCAGAATCGGCGCGAGCACGATGTTGAGCGCAACGGTGCCCGCCTGGACGACCATCGTCGGCTTCACGACGCCGGTGCCCCGGAGTGCCGAACCCATCGCGACCAGCGCGAACTGGAGCGCGAGGCCCGGTGTGAACCAGCGGAGATAGGTGACGCCCGCCGCGACCGTCGGCTGGTCCGCGCCGAGCGCGCCCATGAAGGGGCCGGCGCCGAGGAAGCCGCCCGCGAGCGTCGCCGCCGCGCACAGTGCCGCCAGCGCGACCGACTGGTTGAAGACGTGGCTCGCTTCCGCGCGGTCCTTGCGTCCGACCGCGTGCGACATCAGCGCGACCGTGCCCACGCCGAGGATCTGCGTCAGCGCGAACACCACGAACATGACCGGACTGGTCGCGCTCACTCCGGCGAGCGGAGCGTCGCCGAGCCGCGCGACGAAGTAGAGATCGACGATGTAGTACAACGTCTGGAGCAGCATGCCGGCGGCGATCGGCGCGGCCATCGCGAGGACGTGGCGCGGGATCGAGCCGTGGGTGAGGTCCTGCATCGTGCGCTCCCGGACGAGCGGGGATGCTACCGCATCACGCCTCGCACAGCGCGTTGCTTCCCGGTACCATCGCCGAGGTCTTCCTCCCAAGCAAGGAGATTGCGATGAAGCGTCTTGGGTTTCGGTGGCTGGTCACCGCCTTCCTGTCGACCCCCACCGCATTGGCGGCACCCGGTGCCGCTGCCGCCTTGCCTCAACGTACCTTTGTGTCCCCGGATGGGAATGACGCGAACCCTTGCAGCCTTGTAGCACCGTGCCGGACGCTGCAGACGGCCCACGATGCGGTCGCCGATGGTGGCGACGTGGTCATCCTGGGTTCGGCAGGCTACGGCGCCCTCACCATCTTCCACTCGGTCAACATCTTCGCGCCGGCGGGCGTCTACGGCGGGATCTTCGTGACCTCGGGGGATGCGATTTTCGTGGCGGCGGCCGGCGCCAAGGTCACGGTGCGCGGACTCGTGCTCAACGGCAACGGAACGGCTGGCCGCGGAATCTACTTCGGCCCCAACGGCGTGCTGTCCGTCGAAGACTGCGTGATCGGCGGATTCACCGGCTCCGGCATTGATTCCACCGCGACGCAGACCTTCATCAAGGACAGTTTTGTCCGGGGCAACGACACCGGAATCGCCATTGGTGGCGGGCACGGTGCGATCGACAACGTCCGCGCCGAGAACAACCGCATCGGGATGCGGGTGGACAACCCTGCCACGGCGACCATCCGCGACTCAGTCGCCGCCGGCAATTCCGATCATGGGTTCTTCGCATTCTCGGCCCCGGGAGCTCCCGTCCAGGCGGTCCTTAACCTCGAGAATTCTGTCGCTGCCAACAACGCCATCGGCATCGAGGAGCGCTTCTCGATCGCGATGCTGTCCAGTAGCACCTTCACTGGAAACACCGACACCGGCGTGGCCGCCCTTGGGGGGTTCGTCTATTCGCGCGAGAACAACACGGTGTTCAACAATGCGACCAACGTCGCGGCCACGA
>CAWHCM010000004.1:0-1610287 GCA_963828045.1 uncultured beta proteobacterium
CCCGGCGGCGGGCGCGCCCGCTGCCTTGAGGTCTCGGGAAGAGCGGCGTTTCGTCTTGGCTCGCAAACTATGCGCGAGGCTGCGAGGCTGCAGCGTGAACGCTTTTCGAACCGGTAAGGAAGCGCGGCGAAATCGTCGAGGCCGCCGCGCTTCCTTGAGACATGTGGGGAATGGGAGCGGCTTCAGGTCCTTCACCCGATGCCGCCCCGGTCTGGTTCGTCAGCCCGCCAGTCGGACGGCGCGCTGGTCGTTATCGATGATGTACCGCCATACACCGTCGGCGCCCCGGCGCATGATGTCGCTCGCCGTGCCATGAACATGGACGGGCTTGCCGTCGGCATCTGTTCCATCAATCGACCAGTCGAGAACGATCTGCGCGGTGTCGCCGCCGACGAATACGTGGCGCACCTTGGCCTTCAGCGGCACGCCCAGATTCATGTCGCGCTGGAACAGGGCCGCGAATTCGTTCCGGTCTGTGATGGTTTGTCCGTCATTGGCGACGAACACTGCTTCCGGGGAATATAGTTCCATCATCGCGTCGAGATTTTGGAGTTAAAGCGTTCGACGAGCGACGGGATGACGTCTTCCGGTCTTGTCGGAAGCGCAAAGGAAATCGGGCATTAAGGGGGGATCTCCGGTTGGTGCGTCGGCTGCGGTGCGAGACAGATGAGACTGAACGCTCGAAGAAGAGGCGTTTTACGTATTGCTTGAACAGCTAACGAAGGCACCACCCGAATAACTACCCGGTGCACCTTGGCGCCAGGGACCAACCGCGACCGGAACTTTGCAGCGACCGTTAAAATCGTGAGCGCAACGCAGACCTAGGCGACCGACCGTGACCGCAGCCAGGAGGAAACCAAGGAATGATGCTGATTGCGGCCTAACGAACACAAGCTAAGGGGCTACCCGGTGCGGCGGCGAAGCCCCGCACCCGGGGAGTCCCCTTGAGCGCCGGGTTAGGCCGCACACCAAAGATGAATGGCGAGACGTGGAACGAAGCCATGATGCGCCACCATAACGCCGGGCAGCGCGTGATGCAAACGCGACGATGGATGAGGCCAACGTGAACAGCTAGCGAAGGCACTACCCGAATAACTACCCGGCGCACCTTGGCGCCAGGGACCAACCGTGACGGAGACTTGGCAGCGACCGACGACAGCGAAGCTGAGCGGAGACTTGGGCAACCGACCGTGACCGCAGCCACCAGAAAACCAAGGAATGATGCTGAGTGCGGCCTAACGAATATAGCTAACCGGCGGCCCGGTGCGCGCGCGAAGCGCCGCACACGGGACGTCCGCGTTGAGCGACGGGTTAGGCCGCTCGTTCTTTGCGCAAGGCGGAAACCCAGCCCCCAGAGAAAGACAAACCGTGGGAAAGGTAACCCATTGCTCGAGGAAAAGGCGCGAAACGAAATTGAGCGGGCCGCTGAAGGGTTCCGGCGGCACGGCCTCCAGCTTGTGCCCTCGACCCTGGAGCACGAGCGCCACCACGGCGCAGCTGACGGCAACAAGCAGCAACGCAGGAGAAGCTTGGACGCAAGGCGACCACCAAGACAATGGTGCCCACTAGGAATAGCGGAACGGCGACGATGTGGATAAGTAAATTGGCGCGAGACTGGTGATACCTCGGGTATCCATCGCGTTGCCACTGCAATAGCTGAACGATGCCCATAGGTTGCCGTGCGTGCGCCCTAACGAATACTAGCTAACCGGCGGCCCGCTGCGCGGGCGAAGCCCCGCACGCGGGACGTCCGCTTGAGCGACGGGTTAGCCGTCATTATTCGCGACCGTAAAGGAAACAGGATTCGACATGACAGGAGTGGAGTTCCAGTCGGTGGGAGTTTTACAGAGGCGGAGTAAGTACCCGGAGTTAGCTTTGCCAGAATACGAGGCATCCCATCGTGCCTCAAAAGTGAGTTCCTCACCAGCGCGCAAGCTAACGTAGTCGGAGGCGCTAAGAGGTCCCGGATCAGAGATTAGCCTCGTCACGTCGACTGGGCTACCGTTTCGAGTTACAACAAGTGGCGTAGTTGTCTCGAGACTCTTCGCTCGGCAAACTTCATGATTCGTTCGCCGGCTGAGGCGTGTACCGTAACCCGAAACTGGGGAGTATCGCCAAGCCTAATGGTTCGTGCGACGGGCCGAGTGTTACGTGACGTCGGCAGGGCTAACCGATCCGACGGTAAGAGCGCCGCTGCAAGGACAACGATGCTGCCCTTCTCGTGACGGCCTAACGAAACTAGCTAACCGGCGGCCCGTTGCGCGGGCGCAGCCCCGCATGCGGGACGTCCGCGTTGAGCGACGGGTTAGGCGCCAGGATTGCGTTTAACCTTATTTGGTATTGCTCATAGTGATCGGCCCAGTCATCCAAGTTCTCGGCCAAGCATCGTCTTGAATCCGCGGTGAAATATTGAATGGCTTCCTTTCGCGCCTTTCGAAATGATGCCTCGTCATCGGTATCTGCCGCCACGGAAGAATGCATTGAATCGGGCCGCCGCGTACAGCAATGCGGCGCTAACCATTCCTCTGGCAACGGTGACGGCATGCTCATTTGCGCCGTTGATGAACGAGTCAGCAACATCCCAGAACTGGCGATCGGGGCGGCGGTTTTGCTCATGGCGCCTAACGAATAGCTAACCGGCGGCCCGATGCGCGCCGAAGGCCCGCACACGGGACGTCCGCGTTGAGCGACGGGTTAGGCGGCATCGGCAAGGTTAAGGCATAGCTAGAGCGGCGAGTAGAGTGCAAGGACGAGACCAAGGACACGAGCACGGAACCGTTGAAACAACGGTTATAGAGTGGAGATCGGAAACGGAGCGACAAGAAACAGTCTGATGTTGATACGCGGCGAAAAGCATGAAGAAGGCGCCGCAACGAGCGCCAACGACCGTCGACAGGTGGGGAGTGGTGTCGACGGCAGAAGTGGCAACCGAGCGCGCGAGGCTGAAAACAGGCAACGCGCGACGACAACCAAAGCCATGATAGGAGGCCAGTGCGGATCCACGTGAGGATGCGTCGAGGCAGACGGAATCCGACATAGTCGCGCGATCGTCACAGTGCCGCCTAACGAATACAAGCTAACCGGCGGCCCGCTGCGGGGCCGAAGGCCCGCACGCGGGACGTCCGCGTTGAGCGACAGGTTAGGCGCCCTGCTTATGGATAGGGCACGACCAACACCGACAATGACTCCAACCGCGAAGCCCAGTGGGCCAAATACAAATAAAGCGCCCAGAGGCCCCGTTGAGGCGCCAGTAAGAAACGAAATTGCGATTGCGCCGACAATGGCAACGGTGGCCGCGCCGATAGCCCAACTGAACACTTGGGTGGCGTAAGCGAGAGAACTCATGGCCCGTGAATATTGTGAGAACCGAAGCCAAACGAGGCCGACAACAGCGATGCCCGCGGCCGCGAGTGGGCACCAGAATATGAGTTGGATGGGCTCGGCGAACATTGGGTGGGCGCCTAACGAATACAAGCTAAGGGGCTACCCGGTGCGGCGGCGAAGCCCCGCATCCGGGGAGTCCCCTTGAGCGCCGGGTTAGGCCGCACACCAAAGATGAATGGCGAGACCTGGAACGAAGCCATGATGCGCACGATAGCGCCGGCCAGCGAGCGATGCAAACGCGACGATGGATGAGGCCAACGCGAACGCGGGAGCGAAGGCACCACCCGAATAACTACCCGGCGCACCTTGGCGCCAGGGACTAACCACGACCGAGAGTTGGCAGCGACCGCCGATTGCGAAGCTGAACGAGGGCTTGGCCAACCGACCGTGACCGCAGCCACGAGAAAACCAAGGAATGATGCTGAGTGCGGCCTAACGAATACAAGCTAAGGGGCGACCCGGGGCGGGGCGAAGCCCCGCAGCCGGGGAGTCCCCTTGAGCGCCGGGTTAGGCGGCATACGTTTCAATCAGGCTTGACGTCCCATGAACCGCGCACGAAACGGACTTGGCGGTAACGTTCAACACCGCACCCGAACAAAAGATGAACGTAGCCACCACCGCGCCGACTGCGTGAAACGGAATCGGCAGGATTGAATAGGCAACGCCATCGATGGAGAGCGTTCCCTCCGATAGCGGGCCAGCGCATTGGGGCGAGAGCCCGATGAATTTGGCGTCATTGAGCACCATTTCGGCAGGCTGAACGTGTCCAGTACCCGCGTCAAGGCCGGGACGACCTATGGAGTGATGAAGATACGCCGGCTCGAAAGACAAGCGACCGTTGCGACCGAATACTCGACCGCGCGAACGTGCGAGTCGTGGAACTCGAGGCCGACATTCATGTTTGCCGCCTAACGAGTAAGGTAACCGGCGCGCCGGCAGGATGCACGCCAAGTAGAAGGCATGAACCGGCGCGTCCGGTTGACCGCAAGGTTAGGCCTGCGGGTCATATTGGGCGAAGCGTGAACCAGACAACGTAGAACGCAACCAAAAGAGAAACGATTGCCCCGGTCCGGGCAAAACGCGAAATGGTCCCGAAAAAGTCGACAACGATTTCAAACCCAATCTCAAGAGCGATGCCAAGGGGTATGACGGCGATCCACATCCACGTCCACTTGTTCTGGGGAGTGACTGCCGCGAGTAGAGCAGCGCTGGCAGCGCCAACCCCCGCGGCAACTACAACCGCAACACCAGTCACGATCAAGCTCGGCAGCTTAGCGCGACCAGTAGGCGTAGTGTCGACACGGGGCAGGCCTAACGAATACAAGCTAAGGGGCTACCCGGTGCGGTGGCGAAGCCACGCACCCGGGGAGTCCCCTTGAGCGCCGGGTTAGGCCCCATTTGGACGAGCGACAAATGTTGAAAGTGCGCCAATCATTAGAGCGATAACCCAGGCTGGGATCAAGGGTTGGCTATTTGTAAGAGCTCGACCTAGCGCATCTATCAGAGCGAAAAAAAGAACGCTGAATACAACGCCAGCCAAAAATGTAGTGGCGGTTAGTACCGGGTGGTCGCCATAGACTTGAAACGACATAGCCGACAAATCCAAGGACTAAGAACCAAACGTTGAAATAAAGCCAGATTCCAAGGGAGCCCAGCTTTCCATGGCCATCGGAGTCCTCGCCGAGGACGTTAACAGCGACAAGGCCGTAGCCAACAAGGGCCACGGCACCACTCCCGATCCAAACGAGCAGATTAATGGTGCGTGACATCAGCAGAGTATGCGGCCTAACGAATACTAGCTAACCGGCGGCCCGTTGCGAGGCCGAAGGCCCGCGTACGGGACGTCCGCGTTGAGCGACGGGTTAGGCACCTTAGGGATTCCAACATTGCCGCCCGCGAGAATTCTGAATAGGCACGAAACGCGACTACGCCGAAGGAGGCACGTCAGATTTTGTTTCGACATTTTTCCACTGCGTAGGGACAGTCAAGCGATAGCCAAGCCAGTACCCAAAGCAATAGACCGGTAGGCCAAACATCGACGCGGCCCCGATCAATACGACACTAGCGCTATCCATACTCGCCGAAAGCAATGAAAGAACTATAACAATGATGAGGACCCAGGAGATAGCAACGCCGCGCCAATAGGAAATTCCACGCATTCGACCGATAGGGCCAGCGACCAAGCCGGCAATGAATGGACCCACAAGTACCGGAATAGCGAAGATGAGCGCGAGCGGCCCGGTGCTTGCGAAGGCGGACCCTGAAGCAACAAGGAATGTCGACGGTAGCAGGCGAAATCGCAACGGGCCCCCGTGGTGCCTAACGAATACAAGCTAAGCGGCTACCCGGCACGGTGGCGAAGCCACGTGCCCGGGGAGTCCGCTTGAGCGCCGGGTTAGGCAGCCAGCAGCTAGGATTAGCGCGTGTATGCATAAGCTTCGCCGAATGCTTTGCGGCAGACAGCCTCGGGAAAGTCTTGAAACTTTGCAATGAGGGATTGCTCGGCCCTATCGTACGGGAGCGTTCCAGCCCACACCATTGTGGCGACATTTAGCGAGAAAAGGTACATCGCCATGGCACGCTCGGCGGCGTGATGGATAGCGTCGAATCCGGCGCCAGGAAATTGAGCATTGAGGTCGGTCGAGAGCGACGAAAACGCCAACTTGTAGTGCTTCTTCGCCAGTGTGTACGCGGCGTCCATTAGCGCCTCGCTGGAGTCGGCCGACATGGTGGCTGCCTAACGAATACAAGCTAAGGGGCTACCCGGTGCGGCGGCGAAGCCCCGCTTCCGGGGAGTCCCCTTGAGCGCCGGGTTAGGCCACACACCCGACCTGAATTGCGCGACGTAGAACGAAGCCATGATGCGGCACGATAGCGCCGGCCAGCGCGCGATGCAAACGCGACGATGGACGAGGCCAACGTGAACAGCTAGCAAAGGCACTACCGGAATAACTACCCGGCTCACGTTGGCGTCAGGGACAAACCACGACCTGGATGTGGGAGCGACCGAAGACCTCGCACAGCGAGACGGAAACTTGGGCAACCGACCGTGACCGCAGCCACGAGAAGACCAAGGAATGATGCTGAGTGTGGCCTAACGAAATGAGTTGAGCGGCGCGCCGCGCCGACCTGCACCAGAACCAACCCGTATACCGGCGCGTCCGCTCGAACGATGGGTTAGGCCTGGCCCGGCACTAAGAACGCTGGTTGTTCCGGCACCGACACGCGACATGTGCCTCCTCGATGCGCTGCCTTGGCGATGGCCTAGACCATCCTCACCGCGAAGCGTTTGTGCAAACGACGCACCAAGCTCGCTTGTACGGCGTTTGCAAAACGCTTCGCAAATTAGCATTTTTTTGGAGTTCACGCGATCAACCGAATGGCTGAGGCTGGGAGTGCTCGGATGGCTTTTGATCCAAGCAGCCATTCGTTGGCATTCCGGAGCTAGGCCTAACGAATACAAGCTAAGGGGCTACCCGGTGCGGGGGCGAAGCCCCGCACCCGGGGAGTCCCCTTGAGCGCCGGGTTAGGGCGCAATTTCATTTGTGCGCTTGCGCAAACGTAGCAGGAACCAAGCCGCAAGCATGGCGAGGGGCACGAAAACCAACGTGTTCCAGAGTGGCGCAAATAGGAGGATAAGGCCAGCGGTTGAGCTGGTGGGGTGCACAAACACATGATTGTGCGCGTCAAAGTCAAATAGCAGTGCGGTTACTGCACCAGCGACTGCGGGAATCGAACTGGGCGATAGTGCGGCTACAACGACGCAAAGAGCGTAGGGCGTTAGCGACCAAGCGAACATGCCTAGAGAGAATGGCCCAGAGTAATTTGTGAAGTTCTCGTAGGCATGAAGGGCGACCCCGAGCGCGACAAGCACGAAGACACTGAAATGTGGTGCCTTAGGACGAGTGCCTCGCAACGCGAAGAGCAAGAGAGCGATGCCCGCAAAAAGAACCGCGACGCCACCAATGGCGAAATACATCGAGAGCTCTTGGGGAATGCCGAAGAGCCCGAGGAAAAAAACTGCAACGCCCGTGGCAATGGCGATCACCGAAATTGTCCTCAGCGCTCAATAAGATTGCGCCCTAACGAATATTAGCTAACCGGCGGCCCGCTGCGCGGGCGAAGCCCCGCACGCGGGACGTCCGCGTTGAGCGACAGGTTAGGCCTTCGGTGTCCATTGTGAAACTGCTGAACACTTATGAACGGCCCTGACGAGAAGTTCGCGAAATGTTTTGCGCCGAAAGCCATGCACGTTTTAGCTCCTCGGCGATTGCGATGAGATCTGCGACCATTTCGTCCCGACGGCCTCGTCAAGAAATTTGAGGCCATAGCTGATATAGAAGCGATGGATCAGCGTATTACGCTTATCGAGAGCACTTTTGAATTGGGATTCGATGTCGTCAGTAAGCTGAAGGTGCGATCTGACCTTCCCAACGATCGACCGAGGGTTTGGCCGTCGATTGCGCTCCTTAGCTTCAAATATGCGTCAGCGTTGGGGTCAAGAAGCTCTGAGTATCTAATGCGTCGATAGCAAGCACGAGCCGTACCAATATCACTTTCGAGATGCTGTGCGACTGGGCGGCCCGGCCAAAATGCTCGTAGACGGCTTCGCGCGTTGCCATGGAGAGAAGGCCTAACGAATACAAGCTAAGGGGCTACCCGGTGCGGGGCGAAGCCCCGCATCCGGGGAGTCCCCTTGAGCGCCGGGTTAGGCCGCACACCAAACATGAATGGCGAGACGTGGAACGAAGCCATGATGCGCCACGATAGCGCCGGCCAGCGCGTGATGCAAACGCGACGATGGATGAGGCCAACGTGAACAGAAGCGAAGGCACCACCCGAATAACTACCCGGCGCACCTTGGCGCCAGGGACCAACCGCGACCGCGATTTGGCAGCGACCGTTGAAAATCGTGAAGCGCAACGAAGACCTAGGCGACCGACCGTCGACCGCAGCCACCAGAAAACCAAGGAATGATGCTGAGTGCGGCCTAACGAAAAATATGGGGCCTAAAACTGACGGAAAAGATGGCGTCAATCATCCCAAAGGCCAATTCTTGTCGAGCGGGGAAACCGAGGAAAATCAACGGGGAGGGTTTTCTAAAAAGGCGCCTAAAAGATTTTGCAAATGGACGCAAAGCCGCCGCTCCGTTTGCTCGATCAGGTTCGCGACAAGATCCGATTGAAGCACTACAGCCTGCGAACCGAGCAGGCCTACCTGGACTGGATTAAACGCTTCATCCTGTTCCACGGCAAGAGACATCCCATGGCGCTCGGCGCCGCCGAAGTGGAGGCGTTCCTCACGCACCTGGCGGCCATACGCAACGTCTCCTCGTCCACGCAGAATCAGGCAAAGAGCGCGGTTCTGTTCCTGTACCGCGAGGTGCTCGACATGGAGTTGGCGTGGCTCGAAGGCGTCGAGCAGGCACGCACGCCTCGCCGCTTGCCGGTGGTCTTGACGCGCGAGGAGGTCGCGCTGCTGCTGGACAAACTCGTCGGCACCAATCGCCTGATCGGGAGGCTCCTCTATGGAACGGGCATGAGAATCATGGAAGGCGTGCGCCTCAGGGTCAAGGATGTCGAATTTTCACGGCGAGCCATCCTGGTCCGCGATGGCAAGGGCCACAAAGACCGCATCGCCGTGCTTCCCGATGGCGTGGCAGATGCGCTGTCGGCGCACATCGAACGAGTGCGAGAGCTTCACAAAAAGGACATGGCGCTGGGATTCGGCCGGGTCTGGATGCCGGATGCGCTTGCCCGCAAATACACCGCCGCGCCCCGGGAGTGGGGATGGCAGTACGTCTTTCCGGCGGCGCGCCGATCCGTCGACCCGCGCAGCGGGGCCGTTCGCCGCCATCACGTCAGCGACCAATCCTTCCAGCGAGCCATGCGGCAGGCCGTGCGTGACGCGTCGATAGACAAACCCGCCACGCCGCACACGCTGCGCCATTCGTTCGCCACGCACCTGCTGGAATCGGGGTACGACATTCGCACCGTGCAGGAGCTGCTGGGTCACTCCAGCGTCACCACGACGATGATCTACACGCACGTTCTCAATCGCGGCGGCCGCGGCGTGGTGAGTCCGCTCGACCTTTTGCATCCTTCAGCGAGGTGAGGCGCGCTTCCCACAGGTCCTCCAGCGCGTCGGCCAACGTCGACGGAATGCGCACGCCGGACGAGCGCACGCCCCAGCGAAAGCGCCTGAACGGCGGCACGGCCAGGTCGTCGTAGGTGATGAGCGGCAGCGGATGCAGCGATTCGAAGCGCAGCGTCAGGCGTTGCTGCACGGCGCCGGTGGCCGCCTTCTCGGGTCGCCAATGTACGGTGGCGACCGGCGCGGTCAGCGTGTAGCCGGCGCCGAAGATGCCCTTCGGCGGCACGCCCACGCGAATCAGGAAGGCGCGGCTGCCGACCTCGATGTTGCGGACGCGGCCGGAATTCCACTCGGTGTCGAAATGCCCGCGCCGCTTGAGCTGCCGGATGTCCTTGGGCAGTTCGGGCCAGTTCCACAGGGAGGGATTCCAGGCAAAAAGATAGGTGGCCATTTTGTAATCGTCACCCGGTCGTGGGCGCGCCGCGATGGTAGATTGTCACCCCAGGATGCAACGTTCTGCCACCTTCCTGCGCGCCGCTACGTTGTGTGTGTGCGCCATGGCGCTGGCCGCGTGCAGCAGCGCGCCGAAGAAGGGTTCGCCATCCGCGCCGCCGCCGTCGTCGGCCAGGTACTACAAGGACGACGGCCCGGGCGACAATCCGCCGTCCAACCTCGATTCGATTCCCGACGCCATGCCGCGGCTGGAGCCGCTGCAACCGCTTCGCCAACCGTCCGTACACGGTGCTCGGCAAGGACTACGTGCCGGCGACGACGCTGCGTGCGTACAGGGAGCGTGGCATCGCCTCGTGGTACGGCCGCATGTTCCATGGCCAGAAGACGTCGATCGGCGAAACCTACGACATGTACGCGATGACGCGCCGCGCATCCGACGCTGCCGCTGCCTTCCTACGCACGGGTGACCAACGTGGCGACGGGCAAGAGCGTGGTCGTGCGCGTCAACGACCGCGGCCCGTTCCTTCAGGGCCGGATCATCGACCTCTCCTACGCCGCGGCGCAATCGCGTCGGCATCGCTGCCAAGGGGAGCGGCGAGGTCGAGGTGGAGGCGATCATCCCGGGCGAGGGCGGGACGCTGGCCGCGGCGCCGCCGCTGCCGCCGGTCGTTGCCGCGGCCGCTCCGCCGGCGACGGCGGGCGCCACCACCGCGCCGCTGCGTACTGTCGAGCCGCCGCAGGCCGCGCCTGTCAGCGTCGAGGCGGCCGGTGGCTTCGCCGTGCAGCTCGGCGCATTCCAGAACTACAACAACGCGCAGACCTTCCTGGCGCGCGTGCAGCCGCAGCTCGCGACGGCGCAGGTCGAGCCCAAGGTGCGCGAGGCCGGCGGGCTGTACCGCGTCTATGTAGGGCCTTATCCCGATCGCGACGAGGCGCGGCGGGTGGCGGACCGCCTCACCAGCGCGTTCGGCTTCGCCACGGCTATCGGCGCCGCATTGATCTGCCGCGGAACTCCCGCGCCGGGTTTGGGTCAACCCGTCTGCCGCGCTCGCTTCGTTATAATCGCGTAGTTGTCGCCTTGGTTGTTGCCTCAGTTGTCACATCGGCGGACTCAACGAAAAACAGGTCATGCACCGCTCGCTCCGCCTCGCAGTCGCGCTCGCCGCGCTGATCCTCCTGTCCGCCGCGCCTGCCCGCGCGCAACTCACCATCGAGATCGTCGGTGGTGCCGGCACGGCGATCCCCATCGCCATCGTTCCGTTCGACGGGGAGCCCGTCGGCCGCAGCATTTCGGCTATCGTCGCCGCCGATCTGTCGCGCTCGGGCCTCTTCCGGCTGGTCGACGCGGACAGCGTCGTGCCGCGCCCGTCGCGTATCGAGGACGTGCAGGCCGCCGTATGGCGCGGCAAGGGCGCCGATGCGGTGGTCGTCGGCTCGGTGCGGCCGCTGGCCGACGGCCGCGTCGAAGTCCGCTTCGCGCTGGTCGACGTCGTCAAGCAAACGCCGCTGGTGGCCATGGTGTACTCGGTCACGCCGGCGCAGTTCCGCGCCACCGCGCACAAGATCGCCGACGTGATCTACGAAAAGATGACCGGCGACGCGGGGGTGTTCTCCACGCGCATCGCGTACATCACCAAGCAGGGGTCGCGCTTCCAGTTGCTGGTGGCCGACGCCGACGGCTACGATCCGCAGGTCATCGTCACGTCCAACGAGCCCATGCTGTCGCCGCGCTGGTCGCCCGACGGCACGCGCCTGGCCTACGTGTCGTTCGAGAAGAAAAAGCCCGTCGTCTACGTGCAGAACCTGGCCACCGGCGTGCGCACGGCGGTCGCCAACTTCCGCGGCAGCAACAGCTCGCCGGCGTGGTCGCCGGACGGCCGCACGCTGGCGGTCACGCTCACCAAGGACGGCGGCTCGCAGCTCTACCTGATGAACGCGGACGGCAGCAACCCGCAGCGCGTGATGAGTTCGCCCGGCATCGATACCGAGGCGATGTTCATGCCCGACGGCAAGTCGCTCCTCTTCACGTCCGACCGCGGCGGCAGCCCGCAGATCTACCGCATTACGCTTGGCAGCGGCGCGGTCGAGCGGCTGACGTTCGACGGCAGCTACAACGTGTCGCCGCGGCCGTTCCCCGACGGCAAGGGTTTCGCGTTCGTGCGTCGCGACGGCGGTCGCTTCCAGATCGCCGTGCAGGATTTCGCGACGCGGCAGGTGCAGGTGCTCACGGCGGGACCGCTCGACGAATCGCCGACCGTCGCGCCCAACGGCAAGATGATCCTCTACGCAAACGAGGCCGGGGGGCGTGGTATATTGGCCGCGGTCTCGAGCGACGGTCGCGTGAAGCAGCGGCTCGTCGCACCGGCCACCGACGTGCGCGAACCTGCCTGGGGACCGTTCCCACGGTCCTGACGAACGATGACCTTTCTTCCTCGCGCCGCGCGTTCGGTCGCGCCCCGCACTTTCTCCCAGGAGGCTCCATGAAAAATTTCCTGATCGCCGCTGTTTTTGCGGGCGCCGTCGCTGCACTCGCCGGCTGTTCGACGCAACCCACGGCGCCCGTCGACGACAAGTCGACCACGGCAACGCCGCGTCACCGGCACCACGGCGGGTGCCACGACCAGCGGCACCAGTACCTCGGGCGTCACGGGCTCGCACGACCGGCATGAGCCCGCTCAAGGATCCGAACAACATCCTGTCCAAGCGCAGCATCTACTTCGAGTTCGACAGCTTCGTCGTCGAGGACAAGTACAAGCCGCTGATCGAGGCGCACGCGCGTTACCTGTCGGCCAACAAGGGCGCCAAGGTCACGCTGCAGGGCAACACCGACGAGCGCGGCTCGCGCGAATACAACATCGCGCTGGGCCAGAAGCGCGCCGACGCGGTGAAGCGCGTGATGACGCTGATGGGTGTGCCGGACGTCGTGATCGAGACGGTGAGCTTCGGCAAGGAAAAGCCGCGACGTGAAGGCCACGACGAGGAGGCATGGGCGGAGAACCGCCGCGTCGACATCGTCTACTTCGGCGAATAGACGCGCCGAATGGCCATGCCGGCGCGGGAAGCGATGGCGCGTTGCGCCGGTACATGCCTGCTGTTCGCGCTCGCGTACGCGCTGCCGCAGTTCGCCCACGCGGGCGTCTTCGACGACGACGAGGCGCGCAAGCAGATCGCGCAGACCAACCAGCGCCTCGACCAGCTGCAAAAGAACCTGGAGGATCGCCTGGCGACGATCGAGCGGCAATTGAAGAGCGGTGCGCTGATCGATCTCGCCAACAGCGTCGAAGGACTGAAGACGGACGTGGCCAAGATCCGCGGCCAGATCGAGGTGCTGACGTACGAGCTCGACCAGGCGCAAAAGCGCCAGAAGGACCTGTACGTCGATCTCGATGCGCGCTTGCGCAAGCTGGAAGGACCGCCGGCCGGCACCACCGATACCGCTCCCGCCGATGCGACGGCGGCCAATGCGCCGCCGGGCTCCGGCGCCGTTGCGGTGGCGGGTCCGCCGCCTTCCGCCGCCGAGCAGCGCGCGTACGACGCAGCGCTCGACCAGTTCAAGCGCGGCGACTTCCAGGGCGCCATCACCGGCTTCACGGCCTTCGTCAAGACGTATCCCAGGAGCGCGCTCGCATCGTCGGCGCAATACTGGATCGGCAACGCGCATTTCGCGCGCAAGGATTACAAGGCGGCCATCGCGTCGCAGCGTCAGTTGCTGCTGGCATGGCCCGACAGCCCGAAGGTTCCCGACGCGCTGCTCAACGTCGCGTCCGCGCAATCGGAACTGGGTGACAACGCCGCGGCGCGGCGCACGCTCGAGGAACTGATCGGGCAAATTCCCGCAGTCCGATGCCGCTGCCAAGGCGAAGCAGCGGCTCGGCCAGCGGTAAATCGCGCGCCGCGTGTCTATGCCTAGGATGGCGGCATCGCCGGCAGCCACGCGCAAGGCGTCGTTCGCCGCGCGGCTCGTCGCGTGGCAGCGCAAGCACGGACGCCACGGCCTTCCGTGGCAGGGCACGCGCGACCCGTATCGCATCTGGCTCTCCGAAGTGATGCTGCAGCAGACGCAGGTCGCGACGGTCATTCCGTATTTCGAGCGTTTCGTGGCGGCGTTTCCGGACGTCGCGCGCGCTGGCCGCCGCGCCCATCGAGCGCGTGCTCGAGCACTGGAGCGGCCTGGGCTACTACCGGCGCGCGCATCATCTGCATGCGGCGGCCAAGGCCGTGGTCGCGCAATCGGGTGGTGAGTTTCCCGGCGACGCGGCCACGCTCGCGACGCTGCCGGGCATCGGGCGCTCGACCGCCGCGGCGATCGCCGTGTTCGCCACCGGCGCGCGCGCTGCGATTCTCGAAGGCAACGTCAAGCGCGTATTGGCGCGCCACCGCGGCATCGCAGGCCCGGCGGGCACGCCACGCGTGGAGGCAGCGCTCTGGCGCACCGCCGAGGCACTGCTCCCCGCGCGCGACATCGAAACCTACACGCAGGCGCTGATGGACATGGGCGCCACCGTGTGTACGCGCACCAAGCCCGATTGCGCGGCATGCCCGGTCGCCGCCGATTGCGTCGCGTTCACCGAAGATCGCATCGCCGAATTGCCGTCGCCGCGACGCCGCAAGGCGCTGCCGCAGCGCGCGGTGCGCGTGCTGCTGATCGAGCGCGGCGGTGAAATACTCTTCGAGCGGCGACCGCCGCTGGGCATCTGGGGCGGATTGTGGAGCCTGCCGGAACTGCCGCTCGACGCCGACGTGCGCGCGGCGATGCGGACGCGCTTCGCGGCCGACGTCGTCGTGTGCGACGAGCTGCCGACGATCGAACATGGCTTCACGCATTTTGCGCTGACGCTGCATCCGCAACGCGTCACGGCTCGGCGCTGGCCCGCGCGCGCCGAATCGCCCGGCACGCTGTGGCTCGCGCCCGCCGATGCGCGCGGCGCGGCGCTGCCCGCGCCGATCAAGAAGTTGATGCGTTCGCTGGAGCGCTAGGCTTCTTCGCGTCGGCGAGAATTTTTTCCACCTCGCGCTCCCACGCGAGCAGCGCCTCGTCATAGATCACGTAGATGCAGTTGACGCAGCCGCTGCCGCAGCAGTCTTCCGGCCGTGGCGGTGTCGGGCGCGGCGGCAGTACGGGTTCCGGCGCGCCGTCGGCGCCCGCGCTCACCGTTTGACCGTCGCCGCCCACGCGCGCAGTTCCGGCGGCAGGCGGTTGTCGGCGTCGGGAACGGCGGCGCGCAGCGCGTTGAGTTCCTTCGCGGCATCGGCGAGCTTGCCGTCGTCGTGCAATTTGCGGATGCGCGCGATCCGCGCGTCGACGTCGACGGCCTTGCCCGAATCCTTCACTGCGGCATCCCTCGCCGCGGCGCCTCTCATTTCGTTGTCCTTTTCCGCGCCGGCCGATTTCTTGGCCAGCGTGACCGCGCCGGCGGCGACCGGCGGCGACTGCGGCATTTCGTTGCGCTGGCGCATTTCGTCGGTCGGCTGCGCCGGGCCGGCGGGTTCCTGTGGCGGCGCCGCGAATGCTGGCGGCGCGGACGGCGGACGTGCGGAGGGCGCGGCTTGCGAACGCGACGCCGCGGCCGCATCCGACCGGCCCTGGAATTCGGAGGCCGGCGGCGTGGGCACGGCGGCCAATCCCGGCGCGGCGTTTGGCACGATGGCCGCACCTGGCGCCGCGCCTCCGCGCTCCTTCGTGGCGGTATCGGCCGCCTCGCGCTTGCCTTCGGCGGGGAACGGCTGCGGCGCGGCGTCCATCGCTGGCGCCGGCGCTCCCGCGTTGCCCGCCGCGCGCTGCGCCTCGATCTTGGATGCCTGTTTCATCGGCACATTCGCGTTTGGAGCCTCTTGCGTGGGCACTTCCTTGAACGTGCGTGGCGCGACCGTGACGGCAGACGGTGGCGCGGCCGACTCAGCCTGCTCGCGCCGCGCAACGGGCGCTGCGGACGGCGGTGCCACCGACTCGCCCTGCTCGCGCACCGCACCTGCCGGCGCCGTCAGCGAATCGGCGTTCGCCTGCGTCTTGTCCTTGCGCTCGATCGGCGCCAGCTTGTCGCGCGCCGACTGCGCCGCCGATGACGCGGGCGGCGACACGGGGGGGGCCGCCGGCATGTCGCTGACGCTGGGCGATGTGACGGGCTGGTCGGGCGGCAGCGTCTGCAAAACGCCGAGCGCGACGGCGCCGATCGTCGCCGCGGCGGCCAGCGGCATCCACCAGCGCTGCGGACTGGTGGCTTCGGGCGTGGCCGCGTCGCGCGGCACGCTGCCGACGGCGCGGCGCGCGGCGGCGCGGATGGCGGCGTCGAGATGTCCGGGCGGCATCTCGGCCGAGTGTTCGCGCCACGCTTTGGAAAGCGCGCGGTCGCGTTCGGAATTGTCGGGCAACATCGTCATCAGAATTCCTCGCGAGGCGAAGGCTTGAGCGCCGAAAGTTCGCCGCGCAGCTTCGCGACCGCATAACGCAGCCGGCTCTTCACCGTTTCCGTGCCGACGCCGGTCAGTTCCGCGATTTCCGCGAGCGACAAGCCTCCCTCCTGCTGCAACAGGAATGCGTCGCGCTGCACGGCGGGAAGTGTTGCCAGCGCCGCGTGCAAGCGTTCGCGCAATTGGCGCGTGTCCAATCGCGATTCCGGCTCGTCCCGGCGCGACGCCGGGCAGCGCTTCCACGGCGGCACGCGTGTTCTCGTCGCCGTCGTCGTCGATCGACGCGAATTTCACCTGGCCGTTCGCGCGCCAGTGATCGACGAGCCGATGGTGGGCGAGCGTGTACAGCCATGTCGTGAACTTCGCCGTCGGCGCATAGCGGTCGCGGGCGCGAATCGCGTTCATCCACACATCCTGGAACAGTTCGTCGGCAACGCCCGCATTGCCGCAATGGCGCAGCAGGTATCGGTACACGCCACCCTTGTGCCGCGCGTACAGCGTGTCGAACGCCGCCACACGGCCCGCCGCATAGGAGAGCATCAGCGCTTCGTCGGAGTCCTCGGCAAAGGCGGCGGCAACTGAGTCGGAAACTGAGTCGGGCGACGCGGACATGGCGCGCCCATTGTATTGCGCCCGACGGATGGCGGCGCCGGGCGCGGTCGAGCGTTCGGTGGGCGGGGTCACGGCCCCGCGCCATCGTGCATCACCACCGGGGGTCCGGCGCGAAGCGCAGCGCGGCGGGGAACGGATCGGGCTGCTGGCGCCGCGCGTAGTAGGGCTGCGGCAGCACGCCCATCGCGACCAGGTTCTCGCGGCGGTCGTACTGGATCGCCACCGTCTCGGCGGGCGAATCCGTCGCGCGCTCGAAGGCGACCATCGTCACGCGCGAGTCCTCGCTGCGGCCGTGGCCCGTGCCTAGTTTGCCCAGCGACTTCTGCGCGGATTCCAGCGAATCCTTCGCGGCCGGTGGACTGGCCACGACGTCGGCGCGTTGTTCGCGCGGCGCGCCGGCAGCACCCCCTGAGTCGCGCTCCGCGCTGCTCGCCGCGGATTCCTGCCGCGTCGACGGCGCCGGCACGGGTCGCGATTCCGGATAGGGCGGTATTTCCGAATTGAAGCGTTTCTGGAAATCGCGCCATACGATCGGCGGCGACTTTTCCTGGAACACGGCCACGCCCACCACGCCGACGTTCAGCGGACGGCCGGTGCGCGCGGCGTAGGAGTCGCCCAGGTCGGTGAAGTAGAACGCGGCGGTGCGGTCCAGGCTCTTGCGCCAGCCGGTGATTTCGACCGAGCCCCACGGTTCGAGCACGTAACCCGTCTGCGACGGCGCGGCGGTCTCGCCCGAGATCACGTTCACGCCGTCCACGCTGGTGGCGACCAGGATGCGGCCGCCGGTGCAGTTGCGGATGCGCACCGCGTATTCGTGGCCGGGCGTGCCGACGATGTAGTTGCGCCCGTTCTTCGCGTACACGGGCAGCGCCGTGCCGTCGGCGCGATCGTACACGTCGACCTGCACGAGGCGCCCCTTCACGTAGGGCGATTCGTAGGAATTCGCTTGGGCGCCGCCTGCCGCCAACCCCAGCGCCATCAAGAGTGCGGCGGCTCCCCGCCGCCACGTCGCCTGCCTGCCGTCCATCGCCTGTCTCCTTGTCGTCGCTTTCGTTGTCTCCGGCTCCATGGCCGGACTGCCCATTGAAACGATGGGGCGGCGAGAACGGGGTTAGCCAAAAGGCCGATGGAGCGCGGCGGGTCGTCATGCGATAACGAAGGCCCGTGCGGTCTCATTTTGCGGAATTGCAGATTTTCTGCTATCATGTATTCGATGAAATCCACCATTTCGGTGACGAGCCGCGGCGTGATCACGTTGCCCGCCAAGCTGCGGCGAGCGCTCGGGCTCAAGGCCGACGATCAGCTGATCGCCGAGATCACGGCGGACGGGTTGCTGCTGCGCCCGGCAGTGACGCTGCCCGTCGAGATGTATTCGGCAGAGCGTGAACGCGAGTTCGACCGGGCGGAGGCCGAGTTGGCTACGGTGCTGGGCCAAGCCAAGCCCAAGCCGCGACGAGGAGCGCGTTCCGCGGCCGGGCCAAGGCGTTAGCTCGCGTCAGCGTCATGCGGGTCTTCCTGGATGCGAACGTGCTGTTCTCGGCAGCCAAGACCGATGGCGCGGTGCGCAAGTTGCTGCGCATGTTGCGGGAAGCCGGACACGAGTGCTGGGCCGACCCTTACGTCGTCTTCGAGGCGCGACGAAACCTGACGCGCAAGGGACCCGAAGCGCTGGCCGCGCTGGATGCGCTGGTTGCTTCTTGCCGAATCATTCCTGCGCAAGCGGCGGGAAACAACGAGAAGGACACTGCCTGGTTGCCGGAGAAAGACCGGCCGGTTCTCGAGGCCGCCATCCGCGCGCGATGTGACGTGCTCGTCACCGGCGACGGCGCTCACTTCGGATCCGGATACGGCAAGGTATTTGCGGGCGTGGCGATTCACTCGCCAAGTTCGCTCGCGGTGGCGCTGCTGTCGTGACCGTCGCGCGGCATTCGTGAGAAACTGCGCGGCGCGCTCCGTGCGACGCCGCATGCGCGCGTGTCCGCACAGCCCGCGCGCAGCCTGACAAGACGTCAATGAAGGACCTCTCCCAACTGCCGGCGCTGGTCGCCGGCCTCGCCTTCGCGCTGGCCTTCGTCTTCGGCGCGGTCGCCAATCGCGTCAACTTCTGCACGATGGGCGCGATCGTCGACATCGCCACGTTCGGCGATTGGCGCCGAATGCGTATGTGGGTGCTCGCTATCGCCGTGGCGATGGCCGGCACTGGAGCCTTGGTCGCAGCCGGCCTGATCGACACGGCCAAGACCATCTACACGGCGCCGCAGGTGCGCTGGGTTTCATGCCTGGCAGGCGGCTTCCTGTTCGGCTTCGGGATGACGCTCGCCTCCGGTTGCGGCAGCAAGACGCTGATCCGCGCCGGCGCCGGCAACCTCAAATCCGTGATCGTGATGATCGTGCTCGGCATCTCGGCGTACATGACGCTTAAAGGTCTTTTCGCCGTGTGGCGCGTCACCGTGCTCGACCCGTGGCGCTTCGACGTTTCGGCCTTTGGCGCCGCCACGTCGGACCTGCCGGCGCTGCTGACATCGATCGGCGCGCCCGCGGCGGCGAAGCTCGCGCTGCCATTCCTGCTGGCGGCGGCGCTAGTCGCGTTCGTGCTGAAGGACAAGGAATTTCGCGCCTCACCCGAAATGATCGCCGGCGGCATCGTCATCGGACTCGTCATCGTCGGCGGCTGGTACGTGTCGGGGCACATGGGGTATGTGTCCGAGGATCCGGCGACGCTCGAAGAGAAATTCTTCGGCACCAACTCGGGCCGGATGGAATCGTTCAGCTTCGTGGCGCCCGTTGCGTACACGCTCGAACTGCTGATGCTGTGGAGCGACACGTCGCGGATCGTCACGCTCGGCATCGCCGGCGTGCTGGGCATGCTGGCGGGCTCGGCGGCCTACGCGCTGGTGTCACGGACGTTTCGCTGGGAGGGCTTCGGCTCGGTCGAGGACGTCGGCAACCACATCGTCGGTGCGACGCTGATGGGCTTCGGCGGCGTCACGGCGCTGGGCTGCACGATCGGCCAGGGCATCACCGGCGTGTCCACCCTTGCTATCGGTTCCTTCCTTGCGTTAGCGGCGATCATCGGCGGCAGCCTCGCTGCGGTACGCTATCAGGTGTGGCGGCTCGAGCGGATGGCGTAAGCCGCCCGCGGCCTCCAAGCGTTAACACCCCATGATCGTCTTCGACCTCCATTGTTCCAGCGGTCACGCCTTCGAGGGCTGGTTTACGTCCGGGCCGGAATTCGACCGCCAGAAGAAGGCCGGACTGGTGTCGTGCCCGGTCTGTGACGGCACCGAGGTCGAGCGCCGCCCGTCATCCAAGGTGCGGGTCGCGAAAGCGAAATTGCCCGCCCCGGCGCCCGCCGCGGCGGGCGGCGACGCCATCGCCGGCATCTCGCCCGTGTTGCTCGCCAAGTTGCGCGAAGTCGTGCGCAACACCGAAGACGTCGGCGAGCGCTTTCCGGAGGAGGCGCGCAAGATCCACTACGACGAGGCGCCGGCACGGTCCATCCGCGGCAAGGCGTCGCGCGAGGAAGCCGAAGCGCTGTCGGAAGAGGGCATCGATTTTTCGCAGTTGCCGCCTTTCCTCACGCGCGATTCGCACTGAACATTCCGGGGCCGCGACCGCGTCGACGCACGCGTTTTCGCGGTTCCTGCTGCCGCGTCGCGGCGCGCCAGACGCATTTTCCGGGGACCCCGACTTCGGCTATAATCCGCCCTCTTTTGTTGCGGGCCGTTAGCTCAGCTGGTAGAGCAGCGGACTTTTAATCCGTTGGTCGTGGGTTCAAGTCCCGCACGGCCTACCAATCTCCGAGGTCGTCCGGCGGAGTAAGCGGCAGAAGAAGCACGCAGCAGGAATGGGTCGTTAGCTCAGTTGGTAGAGCAGCGGACTCTTAATCCGTTGGTCGAAGGTTCAAGTCCTTCACGGCCCACCATTCCATTCAAAGACTTACCGCACTTCAGCAGACACCCAAAAACGGTACTGTGCCTAAATTGTGCCGTGAATCTGCGGTTCCCTGCCCTGCACAGCATGTAGTCGATCGGCAAATGGCGCCAGGTGTTCCGCATTGAGGTGCGCATAGCGTCGCACCATTTCCGGACTTTCCCAGCCTCCCAACTCCTGTAGCGCAAACAGTGGCGTACCCTGCTGCACATGCCAGCTTGCCCAAGTATGCCGCAGATCATGCCAGCGAAATTCGCTGATCCCGGTGCGCTTGAGCGCCATGTACCAGGCCTTGGTGCTGACCTGTGTAATCGGCGTACCGCGGAAGCTGAACACGTGCGTTGGATGCTTGCCTTCCCACTTGCGTAGCAGCAGTACGGCCGCTGCACTAAGTGGTACTGGAATCGCCCTGCGGGCCTTAGCCTGGTCGGGATGAATCCATGCTACTCGGCGCACCAGGTCTACTTGCGTCCACTGCAACCCGGTAACGTTAGCCGCGCGCAGACCGGTTGCGAGTGAAAACGCGGCCATATCCGCAAGATGCACCGGCAACTCCGCCAACAGCCGTTGCGCTTCTTCGTGCGTGAGAAAACGAATTCGCCGCGTCGGTTCCTTCAACATCCGCGCCGATGGAGTGCGGTCCAGCCACTCCCATTCGTTTGCACACTTGCGCAATATTGCGCGCACCAGCGCCAGCGTCCGATTTACCGTTGCGTTACTGCACCCTTGCGCAAGCTTCGCGGCCATGATGCGCTCAAGAACAGCGCGATTGATATGCTCGATGTCCTTACCACCTAAAAATGCATCGAGCCAGCGAAGTTTCGAGACGTCTTCCTTGGCGGTCGCCTTGTGCGACTGTTCCTCAAGCCACCGCACCACCGCGTCATTCCAGGTCCGTCGCGGCTTCTGACCCAGTCTCGAAATGCGCCATAACTCTGACTTGAGCCGGTCGTGAAATTCCTGCGCTAGGGCTTTACTGGCAGTCCCAGCAGTGCGGCGTATTCGCTCCCCGTTGGGAGCAACGACGTCGACCCACCAGATCCCGCCGCGTTTGCGAAGTGACATTCTGTCTCCTTTCTCAGAGTCACTTGCAACGCTTGCCGGGATTGAGGATAGCGCGAGCGTACATAGGCGGCAAGATCGTCCTCCAGGAACACCCAGGCGCGCCCGACCTTGGCACCGGGCATGACGCCGGCACGGGCACGGCGCCGAAGTTCTTCCGGGTGGCAGTGCAAGAAGACGGCGGCTTCTTGGAGTCCAAGAGTCTTCATGCAATGGAAGGTTACCAATGGGACGAATTACCGCTTATCTTGCGCTGGCGTTAGCGCGCATAAAACAGACAGGGGCGCGTTGCAGCGTAGTCCGACGCAATTGACGAACGGAGCATGCGACATTGCTGAAAGGCGGATTTCTGGAATCGTGAGATTCACTCTTTTCCTCAAAAGTGTTTTTGGATAAGAGGTTCATGGTCGGGATTTCGTCCGCATGCGACTAATTGCCTGGCGGATTTGTACGGGAAGGTTCGTGGATGCCGATGACGCTGCGATCGCGGGGCGCGCTTCGGGTTGCTGAAGCGTCGTGTAACGCGCGTCTTTGACGCGTCGGGCACCTGCCACTTCGAGCGCGAGCTCAGGCAGGAATTCTCCTCTTTGGGTGCGAGCAATGAGCGTCGCGCAGTACCGAACCGGATTCTTGACCTGCGTGATCGCCATGCGCCCGGCCAGCTCATCCAGGACTTGCTGAGCCTTATCCTGGGTCAGTACCGACAGGCGACCCCGCAACGCCTCCCTTTGCTTCAGGCTAAGGTTCTTGGGGTAAATAAAATCACCACCACCACCCGCGAGGTCGGGCATCAGCGTTCGGTCAGACGCCGGTGGTGGTGGTTGTGATGGTTCTAATGATGGTTCAGTGGTAGTTACTAGGACACCGGTGTCCGAGGCCCCCGGACATGGCAGACCAGGTCCCCCTACCGCCGGTGTCCAGGTCCCCTGGTCACCGAGGACCTCCCCCCCGTGATGCGCAGCAGGGGCCCCGGACAATTTGTCCTGGGGGGTGTCGACGGGCAGCCGGTAGCGATTGCTGGTCCGCGATCCGTTGGACTTGAAGCGCGGCTCGACGAACACCAGTTCTTGCGCTCGCAACTGAATCAGAACTCGTCGAACCGTGCGGCTGGTGAGAGTGCATTTGGCCGCAAGGGTGGGATGACTCGGCCAGCAAGCGCCCGAGTCGTCGGCAATATCGGCGAGCGATAGGAGAACTAACTTGGCTGTCGGTGGCAGCTTGATGGACCAGGCCCAATTCATTGCCCGAATGCTCATCGCTGGCTGGCAAAGACGTCTCTTGCCACGCGCTGTTTGAGTCGTTGCCGGACAACGAGCGCCTTGTCATCGCGCTGCGCTTCGGGCTCCAGTCGAAGAACGCAAATGGTTCCACGAAGAACCTTGAGATGTGCAGCGCTGTTGTACGTCGCGCAACAATTCTTCGCCACGCCTGAGTCCCTTACTTCGCCCTGGCCACCAGCAGACCATTTGCTGATCGCAGGGCCGGTTCACGCCGCAATGACCAGTCGTAGCTTGGCCGGAAGTCTCCTGAAGGGGAACTCACTCCAGCGAGTTCGAGCGCACTCACATATAAATCCAATGCGGAGCCGCGCAGACCAAATGGCGCGCCGTTTGGGAGTTTTATCCTGCCCGCGTTAAGACGATTTCACTGCCGGGCTTTTGCGCCGCTGTTGAAGAGCGAGAGTCGCGTCGGCGGTCGAAAAGGGAAGGCAGGGCAGAGGGCAAGATAAAAAGGACCGGCACGCGGCCGGTCGCAAGATCTTGTCTGCACATGAGTTTGTACGGCACGCACGAAAATGCACCGCGTGCCGCGTAGCCGCGAAGACCCGCGTCGTCGCTTGCGATGCGGCGTGCCGCGTTCGATTGGCTTCACTGCGGTACGACACAGGATGATGCGATTGAGAGACTTCACCGCGAGCTTATTGGGGTGGGGCGGCAACTCCTCGCGATTGCGGCAGAAGGTTCTTGCCTTCGCGAGTATGGGCTCGCATGACCGCCGAGAGAGGGTCGGCGGCGACACCAGTCCTCGGCGACCTCGTTATTGGGTGAGGAGGCCGGCAGCCTACTGGGCAAACGTCGACACCCTTAGCGCTGCCTGCACTTCGAGAACGCCGATTCCGCCCTGATCCTACCGGGCCGTGCGCAACTTCGCGAGCTAGTCCACTTCACTCGTGTCCCATCGATAGGCCTGCGGCCCGCGAGCGATCGCTGCCAGGCCATGTCGCTCGCAGAGCGCAAATTACAGTGCTACATTGGCCGTATTGCAATGTAAAGAACATGCTGTCCGTTCCGCACTTTGCTCGGCGGGTGCGGCACGTTCTCGGTGATCTTCGCCCATCCGAATGAACCGTTGCCTCGCGCTATGCGGGTACAACATGAGAAACACAGCTTCTCGACGACCGCTGCTGCCTCACTTTGAACGGCCGCGCACCGCGATCGCGGCGACCCTTGCTGCCTGTCTGGCCTGGGTGTTGTTACTTCCGGACACGGCCCACGCCCTCGATCCGAACAAACGCCTCACACAGTACCAGCACACGTCCTGGCGAATACAGGATGGGTCTGCGCCCTCCGGCATATACACGGTGGCACAGACCTCCGACGGCTTTCTTTGGTTCTCGACCTATTCCCCAACGATTTACCGATTCGACGGAGTCCGGTTTCTTCCCCGGCACTTTCCGTACAAGGGCGGCTTAGGCAATAAGGTATTCAAGGTCTTCGGAGGCCGCGCGGGAGGGTTATGGGCGGTAGGCAGCCGTGAGATCGCTTACATCAACGACGGGGTGGTCGCGTCGGACTTCCAGCTGGACGGATTTTCGTCGTTCCAGAATGCGAGCGAGGATCCCGACGGGTCGTTGTGGGTCGTACGAGCAGCTGCGAATATCCCGGACTCGGCGCTCTGCCACATCACGCAGACTGCGTTCAAGTGCTTGGGGAAGGCAGAGGGAGTACCGATCAGCCCCATCGATTCCATTGTGGCCGACGGCAAGGGCGGGTTCTGGCTCGGGGGCCAGACCGCGCTCGTGCACTGGCGCGACGGTGCTGCGCAGACGTATCCGATCGAGGCGCTCAAATCCAACGCGGGACAGCACGGCATTGTCAGCCTGGCCCTTGGTGCGGACGGGACCGTATGGGTCGGCATGCTCGCCGAAGGACCAGGGCTGGGACTCGGGCGATTGGAGCAAGGAACCGTCAAGTCATTCGTGACACCCACGTTCGACGGAAGCAAAGTCGAGGTTTTCGCCATGACCTTCGATCGCGACGGCAACCTCTGGGTCTCCAGCCGGGGCAAGGGGCTGTATCGGATTCGTGGCGACGTCGTGGATCACTATGGACGCACTGACGGGCTGTCCAGCGATTCGGTGAACCTTCTCTTCGAAGACCGGGAGGGAATACTGTGGGCTGGAACGTCGAATGGAATCGACAGTTTTCGAGATCCGAGCGTCACGACCTTTTCGTCATCGGAAGGCCTGGCGAAGGACGGGGCGGCGGGGATTCTGGCGAGCAAGGACGGCTCGATCTGGGTTGCAAACGATGGTTCGCTCGACCGGATCGCCAACGGCAGCATCTCGTCCATCCGCACAGGCGCTGGTCTTCCGGGACACCAGGTCGCCTCGATGCTCGAAGATCGCGCCGGCAACTTTTGGGTGGGAATCGATGACTCGCTGTACGTGCTGAAAAACGGGCGCTTCCGGGCCATTGCA
This sequence comes from uncultured beta proteobacterium, assembly GCA_963828045.1. Classification (GTDB taxonomy): domain Bacteria; phylum Pseudomonadota; class Gammaproteobacteria; order Burkholderiales; family Casimicrobiaceae; genus VBCG01. The sequence continues at coordinate 25,646 of CAWHCM010000004.1, forward strand.
GGACGCGATCACAAACCGCTCGGACTTGTGGTGGGAATCACGGAGGACATCGAGGGGAACGTTTGGGCCGCCTGTGCCGGAAATCCGAGAAAGATCGTGCGCATTCGTGACTTCGAGGTACGTGAAGAATTCGCAACGGCACAGGTCCCGCTGGGCCGCGCATTGGCACCGGACCCACACGGAGGAATCTGGATAGCAACCACAACGGGGGACCTCGCCCGATTGCGCAATGGCGCCGTCGAGAAGTTTGCGCTGAATTTGAAGGGCAATAAGGTCCTTCGCCGGGTTGTCGCCAAGGAAGACGGCTCGGTGCTTGCCGCCTCGGAAGACGGCCTTGTGGGATTGCGGCAGGGCAAAGTGCAGCGCATGACGACCGAAAACGGGCTGCCGTGCGACGCCGTCTTCTCGTTCGTCGAGGACAAAGACAAACGCTGGTGGCTCTATACCGAGTGCGGCGTTCTTGAGTTGGCTGACTCCGAGCTCCAGCGATGGTGGTCCGATCCAGGAGCGCTCGTGCAGAGCCGAATTTATGACCGATTGGACGGAGCTCAACCAAACCCACCATATTTCAACTCGGCGGCGTACTCCACGGATGGTCGTGTTTGGTTTGCGAACGGTCAAGTGGTGCAGATGGTGGACCCATCGAGTTTGTCGCGAAAGGCGTTGCTGGCGCCGACATACATCGAGTCCGTGACCGTCGATCGAACGGAGTTCGCGGCAGGCGGGAATCTTGGACTAGCACCGCACCCGCGTGACTTGCAGATTGATTACACCTCGCCGATGTTCACGATTCCGCAAAAGGTAAAGTTCCGTTACCGACTCGACTCCTATGACAGCGAGTGGCATGACGCGGGTACGCGCCGCCAGGCGTTCTATACTGACTTGCCTCCGGGCAATTACACATTTCGCGTGACCGCCGCGAATAGCGCCGGCGTATGGAATGAAACTCCGACCACGATAGCATTCTCCATTGCTCCGGCGTACTACCAGACGAATTGGTTTCGCGCTCTGTGCGCCATGCTGCTCTTGCTTCTGGTGTGGGCAGGTTACCAACTCCGCATCCGGCGCTTGCATCGTCAGTTCGAGATGACGCTGGACGCGCGTGTCGCCGAGCGGACGCGCATTGCACGCGACCTGCACGACACGCTGTTGCAGAGCTTCCACGGGCTGCTGTTGCGGTTCCAGACCGCGTTCAACCTTCTGCCGGATCGTCCGGGCGAATCGAGGGAGATCCTTGCGAGTGCCATCGACCAGGCGGCCGAGGCGATCACGGAGGGTCGCGACGCGGTGCAAGGACTGCGTGCATCGGCGACCGAAATGAACGATCTGGCCGCTGCGATTCGTGCGCTCGGCGAAGAGCTGGCGGCCGAGTCCTCCGCTGAGGCCGTGTTACGGGTCGAGGTGCAAGGTACGCCGCGGGCGCTGCATCCAATCGTGCGCGACGAGGTCTTCCGCATCGCCGGCGAGGCGCTGCGCAACGCCTTCCGCCACGCAGCTGCCAAGCAGGTCGAGGTCGAGCTTCGCTACGACGTGCGGCAGCTTCGGGTACGGGTGCGTGACGACGGCAAGGGGATCGACCCGGAGGTGTTACGCGCGGAGGGACCGGAAGGCCACTTCGGGTTGCGCGGAATGCGCGAGCGCGCGAAGCTCTCCGGCGGGAAGCTCACGGTCTGGAGCGGCGTAGATTCGGGAACCGAGGTGGAATTGAGCATTCCGGCGCTGCACGCCTACAGTAGCTCTTCACCGTCCCGATCGTGACTCACTCAGAAGGTCTTCGGTTCAAGCGACAGTAGCGATTCATGAGCGACAATTCCCAACGCATCCGAATTCTCTGCGTCGACGATCACCCGATCGTGCGGCAGGGCATCGCCGGGCTGCTCGCCGCGGAGCCGGACATGGCGCTCGTGGCAGAAGCGGCGAACGGACGAGAAGCCATTCAGCAGTTTCGCGCGCACCGTCCGGACGTCACGCTCATGGATCTGCAGATGCCCGAGATGGGCGGGCTCGACGCGATCGGCGCGATCCGGGGCGAGTTCCCTGAAGCGCGCATCATCGTGCTCACTACCTATGCTGGCGACACGCAGGCGCTGCGCGCGTTGCAGGCCGGCGCTCGCGGCTACCTTCTGAAGAACGCATTGCACAAGGAGTTGCTCGACACCATCCGCGCGGTGCACGCCGGGCGCAAGGCGCTCGCTTCGGAAGTGTCGTTCGAGCTGGCCGAGCATGCTACGGACGATGCACTCACCCCGGCGGAGACACGCGTCCTGCGGCTGATTGCGGAGGGCAACGCGAACAAAGAGATCGCCAGGGCGCTCGCGCTGAGCGAGGAGACCGTCAAGGGTCAGGTACGAAGCATCCTGTCGAAGCTGGGCGCCAAGGACCGCACGCACGCCGCAATGATCGGATTCAAGCGGGGGATCATTCAGTTCTAGGCTGGCGGCACATCTCCTCCGACCACCCCGCCCTCGGCCCTAACCGAAAGGGGCATGCCCCTTCACCCTTTCGAGGCTTTCCGCATCGTCGGGCCGTTCGTAGACTCGACGAGTGCGAAGACTTTTCTCGACGTTCGCCCATGGTGCCCCGGGCGCCGGGCTTCTGCTGATGCGCGTGGCCGCAGGTGGTGCGCTGCTGCTCCACGGCGCGGCAGGGCTCTGGAACGATTTCCCCTCGACTCTTGGCGTTCTGCACCTCTTCTGTGCGGCGATGGGAATGCTCTTGATCGTCGGATTGTGGACGCCGATCGTTGGCACGGTCGCCGCGATCGCTGCGGCCATGCACGCGTGGTCCGACCCGGCCGACGCTCGCACCTACGTGCTTCTCGCCGCGCTAGCCGCGGCGCTGGCGCTGCTCGGACCGGGTGCGTGGTCGGTCGATGCGCGGCTCTTCGGTTGGAGACGCCTCGAAGTCCGCGACCGTGCCGGTCGCACCAACCATCGCGAAACACCCCCCGAATGAGGGTCTAGCGGGGTCCTTTCAGTGCGCACCGCACGCCCATCGAGCGGTCCCTTGCAGCGCCAATCGAGGCCCTATCGGCCACTGATGGAGGGTCGCGCAGAAGCGGCTCCGGCGCCATAGTGCAGACAGGACGGACTCTCGTTGCGGAGGTTGCAAATGGCTGCTGCGAACATCGTCACGCACAGCGCAGGTCGCGCTGTATCCCATGCAAATAGGACGCGCCGATCCACTGTGAATCCGGTGCGAGTGCGCTTCCACGGTTTCGAACTGGACGAAGCGAACGCGCTTCTGCTGCGCAATGGCCAAGCTGTCGCTCTCGCACCGCGTCCTTTCAGTTTGCTGTGCGCGCTCGTGCAGCAACCCGGATCCCTCGTCACCAAGGACACATTGCTTGACGACGTGTGGGGCCACCAGTTCTACAGCGACTCGGTGCTGAAGACCGCCGTCAGCGAGGTACGCACGGTGCTCGACGACGATTCGCGCGCGCCGCGCTTCATTGAAACCGTGTCGCGGCGCGGCTATCGGTTCATCGGCGCGACCACCGCGATACCCGAAGTGGCGCCGACACCAGGAAGCGATTTCTCCGGCCGGCCGTGGATCGACGCAAGGACGCGACACCGGGCAAACATGGACGCGTTGGATTGCTTGCTCTTTCCGCGCCCCGTCTACGCCACCACGGAAGAAGTGCGCTACGCCGAGGAGCTCAAGCTGCGGCTGCGTGCGACGTATCTCGGTCGACGTCCGAAGGAGCCATCATGAGCTTGATGCCGAGAGCTTGTCCCGAATGTGGCGCTGCGGCCGGCGAGTCGCACCTTCAATCATGTCCTTTCGACCAACGGTATGAAGCGGCAGGCAGCCCTCTGATCGAATGGCTCGCTAGCCTGCCCGCGGTGTACGAGCGCCTGAAGGCGGACGATCGCGGAGGTGTGGATTAAGCGGGCCCCTTCGTTACTCGATGACTTGCGCGAGCAGTACGCCTATGTCAGCCGAGCAACATGGCCGTCGCGAGCACCCTGCGCATCTCTGCATAAGGGTCTTCGTAAGAGGTGCAAATGCCGGACGTTCGTTCCGGCGATAGCTCGGCAGGTTCAGGTTGCGCGCGGTCGCGGTTGCGCCTTCCGGTGCTGCCGAGGTACTTGCGAATGCGCTCGAGAATCGATTTCATGGTTCAAAACTCCAGTCGATGTAAACGGTTGCGCTCCAGTTGCCCGCGAAAACCGCGATCGCATCGGGCGCCGAAGCACGCGGGGCAGACCCGTTGGACCCTCAGCCGATGACGAGCCACGCCACTGCCACAATGGTCAGACCGATAAGGACGCCCTGAAAGAAATGAAGCGACGGTCCACGACGCCGGTACACGGAGCGCAGAGAGGCGCGCGCGGCCGGGCGATGGCGGGCAAGTAGTGAACGAACAGTGCTTGTCATGACGCGACTCCCGCGAACGATCGACACTCATTTTTGATAGGTGCTTCCATGCGATGTTGATGAACGAAACGCACGTCATGCGAGCCACGTCGCCGACAGATGCCTCGTCGCCAATTTTTGCCCGTTGCTCGTCGATCCATATCCTCTAAATGACGCCGCTGATTACATTGATGCTCATCGCCAGCACAGCCATGTTGAAAATGAAGCTAAGAATGCTGTGGGCCAGCGTCGTGCGCCGCATCTGCGCAGTCGTAGCAGAGACGTCCGACACCTGGGACGTCATGCCCACGACGAAGGAGTAATAAGCGAAATCGAAGTAGGTGGGCTCCTCGACGCCGGGGAAGCTCAATCCCGCGGCCGGACCCTCGCGCACCGACGCCGGCGCGTAATAGCGGCGAGCATAGTGAAACGCGAACACCGTATGGATAAGCATCCAGGAAAGCAAAAGCGCGGCGATGGCCAACCCGACGTGAAGCGCTTTCGGCCAGAAGTCCAGCGACTTGACGTCGCCCATCACGAAGCCGATCGCGACGATGCTGGCGCACGCTGCGTTCGTCACGAGCAGGAAGGTGACGTACGCAGCCTGATCGTACCTGGTCGAACGCCGACGAGTCAGGTCCGCGTCCGCGCGCAGGATCGTAAGCCAGTACAGGGCCAGGTAGGTCAGGGATGCTGCGATCCATGTCACCAGAAGCCGGTTTGCAATGGGTACGACGGTTGGGCCAATGGAGTAGACCGCGATGCCGACAGCAACGGCGACCGCAAGCCGCCGCTGGGCGGACAAACGAATGGCCCATGGCTCGCGTTCCGAAGTATTCGTCAGGTTGCATGCCTTGAACGAGGTGCCGGTACGGCGGATCCGCTGTTTCGTGGACGACATGGCGTGGGCCGTAGGGAAGCTTTCGTTTGTATCGTTCACCGGCGCGAGCCCGCGCTTAGATTCGATGGATGTGGCCATCCTCGACCCTCACGCGGTCGCCCACACGCAGGTTGAGGTCGCGCCGATCTTCGACGATCAGCGAGTTCCCCGATTCGAGCCGCACGGTAATGCGATGTCGCGTCGCCTGTTCCTGCCTTTTCTCGATTTCGCTTCCGACGAGCGCGCCGCCGAGTGTGCCGGCAATGGTGGCGGCAGTGTTCCCGCGGCCGCTTCCGATCTGGTGGCCGATCACGCCCCCAGCGATGCCGCCGATCACGGCTCCGCCGTTGACGGGCTTGTTGTCCGGAGCGCGATAGATCTCGATGGCCTCGACATTGCCCTCATCGGCGCGGACGGTGTCTTCGGCCATCGCCACGTCGCCGGTGGTTCCTACGAACAAATATACGGCCGTCCAGAGACCGAACCATCCAATGAATCGAGTCAGCATGTTCACTTTCCTTTGCGTAGTGTCATGTCGAGCGGGTCAGCCCGAGAATGATCGCAACGACGCACTCGAGCGACGGGTTGGCGTCGCGTCGATCGGATTGTTCGTCAATGTCCGAACGTTGGTTGCGGCTTTCGGCTGGTTTTGGTTTGATGCGTTGCGTCGGAAGCTCGCGAACGTCTTGCGGATGTCGGTGTTCGCGCTGTTCCTGTAACGGAACTCTTGCGCGTTGAGGATGCTGTTGGCTGGTGCCGAGCTCAGGAGAGGCTTGTACTGTTTCATAGTTCGTCAGGGCTGCGTCTTGATAACGGCAGCATAGTGAGTTGCGCCGCCCGAGTCGTCAGCGAAACGTCGCGAATCTGTCCGGCTTTAATAGCTCAACGCGGTACCGCCGGCGAATCGAGCACAAGCGTGACGTGCAGCACACCTTCGGCGTGCCGAATCGTCATTGGGAGTCCGCTGCGACGAAATACCGCGAGCATCGGTTCGTTTTCTGGGAGCACGTAGGCCTCGAACTCTCCTACGCCCGCGTCTCGCGCCATGCTCGCAAGACGCCGCAGAAGCTGGCTTGCGATGCCCAATCCCTGCCAGGCCTCTGCGACAGTGAAGCCTATCTCCGCCGTGCGGCCGAGCGCCGCGTAGCTACCTTCGCCGACGACAAGTTCCTCGCATCCGCTTGGCACGGTGGCCACCAGTCCCACATGGTTCCCGTGGCTGATTTCGTCGAGCCATCGAAGGTCGTCTTCGCCCAGGTTCTTTTTCGGATAAAAGAAGCGTGTGCGAATCGTCTGAGGCTGCAGATGAAGAAAGGCCTTGACGAGGCGCTCCTTGTCATCCGGGCGCATGGCCCGAATGGTGACCTCGTTGCCGTCCTTCAGTGCTTCCTTATCGAGATCGGCCACTACAACCTCCGCCGCCAGGTCAATCATAGGTGTAGAAACCGCGGCCCGTCTTGCGACCGAGATAACCCGCAGCGACCATCTCCTTGAGCAGCGGCGCTGGCCGGTATTTCGGATCGTTGAAATCGCGATAGAACACATCCATGACCGCGAGAAGCACGTCAAGGCCGATCATGTCGGCAAGCGCGAGCGGTCCGATCGGATGGTTGCAGCCCAGCTTCATACCATCGTCAATCTCCTGTGCGCTCGCTATCCCTTCCGCGTACAGGAACACCGCCTCGTTGAGCATCGGGCACAACAGGCGGTTCACGACGAACCCTGGGGAGTTCCTCACCACGATCGGCGTTTTGGCGAGTCGCCTTGCCAGTGCGCCGGCGGCCTCAACCGTGGCGTCGTCAGTCTGCAAGCCGCGGATCACCTCGACCAGCGTCATCATCGGCACGGGGTTGAAGAAGTGCATGCCGATGAGGCGCTGAGGGCGTTTCGTCGCTGCGGCGAGCTTCGTAATCGATATCGATGAACTGTTAGTTGCAATGATCGCCTCGGGCTTCGCGAATTCATCGACTTGCCTGAGGATCTTCAACTTCACCGTCTCATTCTCGGTCGCGGCTTCGATGACAAAATCGCACTTACGGAGCGCGCCATAGTCTGTTGTGCCGGCGATGCAGTTCAACGCGGCCTCCTTATCGGCGGGGGAGAGCTTCTCCTTCTTCACCAGCCGATCGAGGCTCGACGACACTGCGTTGCGCCCGCGCACGACCGCGGCCTCGTCGACGTCGAGCATCGTGACCGAAAGTCCAGCGACAGCGCACGCCTGCGCTATGCCGCTACCCATGGTGCCGGCGCCGATAACGCCGATCGTTTGCTGGGATGTCATTGTTCCCCCATCCAAAGTGTCATTTTCGTTCTCCTGACGCCTCCGAGGTCGTCGCGCGGTATTGGATCTCTTCAAGCCATGATGTTCACGCCGCCGTCGACGTATAGCGTTGCACCAGACAGTCGGCGTGCGTAGGGCGTGGCAAGGAAGGCACAGGTGAAGCCGACGTCCATGATGTCGGCCAGCTCGCCAATCGGCGCGCGCTGTGCGGCCTCGTTCAGGAGCAGATCGAAGCCCTTGAGCGAGGACGCCGCGCGCGTCTTGAGTGGCCCAGGCGAGATCGCGTGCACGCGTATGCCCTTGCCGCCGAGCTCGAAGGCGAGATAGCGGCACGACGCCTCGAGCGCCGCTTTCACCGGGCCCATCACGTTGTAGTTCGGCACGACCTTATTAGCGCCGTGATAGCTCATCGCGAACATGGATCCACCATTCTTCATCAAGGGAGCCGCCAGCCGCGCCATGCGCACGAAGGAATGGCAGGAGACGTCCATCGCCTGACTGAAGCCTTCGGCCGAACAATCGAGGAGCGGCCCCTGCAAGTCGTCCTTAGGCGCATAGGCGAGCGAGTGGACAAGGATGTCGAGCTGGCCCCACTCCTTCGTAATCCTGTCGAACACCGCCTCGAGCATGCCCGGCGTGGCGACATCGAGCGGCATGAAGATCGATGCGCCGAGCTCTTTGGCGAGCGGCTCGACGTAGGTCTTTGTCTTCTCGTTGACATAGGTGATCGCGAGCTCAGCGCCCAGCTCATGGAACGCCTTCGCGCATCCGTAGGCAATCGAATACTGGTTCGCCACGCCGACGATGAGCGCCCTTGCACCTTTGAGCACGGGCGGCGGAACTTCGATGGTCATGATCCTTGATCTCCTAGATTTTGCGTCTGCGGCGCCGCGAGTTCAGGGTCGGTCGCCGTTTGTTGGAACCCTGGGCTGCGACGTCAGTCGGCCGCCCGAACATCGGCGCGATCGAGCAGCGCCAGCGTGTGCCGTGCGATCATCAACTCTTCGTTGGTCGGGATTGCCCAGGCCGAGACGCCGCTTGCCGCGGTACTGATGCGCGGACCGCCGGCCGCGTTTGCCGCCTCGTCGAGCTCTATGCCCAGCCAGTGGGCATCGCGGCATACCTGCTCGCGCAGCGCCGCGCTGTTCTCGCCGATCCCGGCCGTGAAGACGACGGCGTCAAGGCCGCCGAGCGCACCCGCGAGCGACCCCAGCTCGCGGCCGATTCGGTAAACGTAAAGGTCGATCGCCGCCTTGGCGCCGGGCTCGTCGCTCTCGAGCAGGGTGCGCATGTCGCTGGAGATGCCCGATACGCCTAGCAGGCCCGACTGCTGATAGATGAGTTTCTCGATTCCGCGTGCGTCCATCTTGAGTTCGTCGAGAAGGTAGAGGATCACGCCCGCGTCCACGTTGCCGCACCTCGTCCCCATCGGCAGACCGTCGACGGCCGTGAAGCCCATCGTGCTCGCGACGCTGCGGCCGTTTTTCATGGCGCACATGCTGGAGCCGTTGCCAAGGTGCAGCACGACGACCCTGCCGGCGGCGGCTTTCGCGTCGTAGGTGGACAGAGCCTGCGCGATGAACTCGTAGGAGAGCCCATGGAATCCATAGCGTCTTACGCCACGGTCGGTGATCGACCGTGGGAGTGCAAATGCCTGAGCCACCTCCGGCTGGGCACGGTGGAATGCGGTGTCGAAACAAGCGACCTGAGGCAGTTCTGGCGCGCGTCCTAGCAGGGCGTGGATCGGCGCCAGGTTGTGCGGCTGATGCAAAGGTGCGAGCGGAACGTACTTGTCCAACGCCGACAGCACCGTCTCGTCGACGCGAACTGGTCGGCTGTACTCGAGCCCGCCGTGAACGACGCGGTGTCCAACTCCGGTCAGACGCTGCTTGCCGAGCCGCGCGCGCAGGAAGGCGACCAGATGATCGAGCGCGCCATCGTGCCCAAGCTTGACGCCATCGCCCCACGACTTCTCGCCCACAATCTTCCCGTGCCGATCCTTGGCGACGAAACGCGGCGCGGTGTGGAGGCCTTCGGTTTGTCCGCGCATAGTCAGCTCGAGCGCGTTGCCACGCTCGGCGAACAGCGAGAACTTTAGGCTGGAGGAGCCTGCATTGAGAACGGCGATCGCGTCGGACACGTCACGCCACCACTTTCGCGCTCGCTTCGCGGCGAGCCTTCGCGACCAGCACAGCCACTGCACAGGACGCGAGACGCGTCAGCACCGAGTCCGCCCGGCTCGTGAGGATGATGGGTACGCGCGCTCCGAGCACGATGCCTGCGGCGTCGGCGCCCGCCAGGAACGACAGGCTTTTCGCCAGCATGTTGCCCGCTTCGAGATCGGGAACGACCAATACGTTGGCGCGGCCCGCAACGGGGGATTTGATCTTCTTGATCTTGACCGACTCCAGGCTGATCGCATTGTCGAGCGCGAGTGGCCCGTCGAGCACCGCGCCCGTGATCTGCCCGCGGTCGGCCATCTTGCAAAGCGCCCCGGCTTCCACGGTCGAGGGCACCTTTGGATTGACGGTCTCCATCGCGGAAAGGATGGCCACACGCACTTCGGGAAACTGGAGCGCGTGCGCGAGATCGATCGCGTTCTGGATGATGTCGACCTTCTCCTCCAGCGTGGGTGCGATGTTCACCGCCGCATCGGTCACGATGAGCGGTTCTGCATAGCTGGGCACATCCATCACGAAGCAATGGCTGACGCGGCGCGCGGTGCGCAGTCCCGAGTCGCGGCGAACGACGGCACCCATCAGCTCGTCGGTGTGCAGGCTCCCCTTCATCAGCGCCTCGGCCTTGCCCTCGCGGACGAGATCGACCGCCTTTTCGGCGGAGGCATGACTGAATGGTGCGTCGACGATTGGCAGCCCAGATATATCGATCTTGCCCTGCCTGGCCACTTCCTCGATGCGCGTGCGCGGGCCGACCAGGATCGGAGCGATGAGGCCCATCCGGGTCGCGTCGACCGCTCCCTGCAACGAGCTCTGGTCACACGGGTGCACCACGGCGGTTGGCGTCGGCGGCAGCGACTTGCAATCGTCCACGAGGCGTTGATATTTCTCGTGGGCGCGCGCCTTCCCGGGTTCGCGCGTCACTGGCGCCATGACTGGCGTCGCTGCCTGCGTTTGCGCGAGCTTCCCGGACACGCCGTGTCTCCTGGCAAAGTGTCCAGCTAATTTGCTCATGGCGTCCTTCTTTCTGGATCGCCACCCGTCGAACTGCGGTAGCGGAACTCGTGCTGTGGGGTTTGCAAAGGTTTCATGCGCTCAGGTTAGGGCTTCGCGCCCGCAGAGTCGTCAGCGAAACGTCTGCGTTGCGTGGGAATTCGGTGGAGGTTGCCAGTGCCGGCCGTCACGGGGCGTGACGCTCGGCATAGAGGGGTTCGTCGGCGCGATGCCACCGCCCCGAGACATTCGGGCAAGTGCCGTCAAGCCAAGCTGGACGCAATCCCGACGTTTCGCTTATGACTTGGATCAGCGCGCCGGCTAGCATGGCTGCAATGGCGCTGATGAACTACCCACGCCGGGCAGGAAGAGAGGGTCAACCGGCCGAACGCGTGCAGCCACGGCGGCCGCGGCTGAAGGCCTGCCCTGGATGAACAAAGGAGTGAACCGCATGCCGACCGACGAGGCAACACCATTGCTGCCGAAGACGATGACGATGAAGCTGCCGCCCGGCTGGTTCTATGCCGCATCGATCGTCGTCCTGTCGGCCTGGATTCTGCACAGTTTCCTTCAGGCGATTCTCGCGGCGTGCGTGATTGCGATCGCCAGCTGGCCGCTCTACACACGGTTTGCGGCCCGTCTGCCAAGGCGCATCGGGCGAAGCTCGAAATCGTTGATCTTCACGCTCGTGATAACGGCTTTCGTGCTGGCACCGTTGATGTTCGCGTTCGGCGCGCTGCTCACCGAAGCGCAATCGCTGCTTTTGGAGATCGGCGCCGCGGACAAGAAGGGAATCGCGGTTCCTCAGTGGCTGGAGAACGCGCCACTGATCGGGCCGTGGCTCGCCGCTCGCTGGCAAAATCAACTCGGCTCTCCCGGCGCCCTTCTGATGTGGACGCAGCGGACCGACGCCGCTGCGCTCCTTGCGTTGGCGCAGTCGCTTGGACAATTCATGGTGCGGCACGCGTTCATCATCCTATTCACGATCCTGCTGCTGTTCTTCCTATATCAGGACGGTGAATCGCTGGCGGAGGGTTTCAGGCGAGTCCTTCGTCGCCGCATAGGCGAGCACGCCGACGGTTATGTCGACCTCGCCACGCGGGCCGTGCGCGCCTCGGTCAACAGCATGCTGGTCGTGGCCCTTTTCGATGGCATCGCAAGCGGCGTCGCGTATGCGATCGCCGGTGTGCCGCACGCCGCCGTGTGGGGTGCGGTTACCGGTTTGCTCGCGCTGGTCCCGTTCCTTGGATATGTTGCAGTCGGTGCGTTGACGTTGCAACTCGCGATGACGGTAACCAGCACGCCACCGGTTCTCGCCTTCGGGCTGGGCTGCTTCGTCCTGTTATGCGGCGACAAGGTCGTCCGGCCGGTAGTCGCACGTCACGGAATTCGCTTGCGCTTCGTCTGGATCCTCATGGGTTGCCTTGGCGGTTTCGAGGTGCTTGGGCTTATCGGTCTGGTGATCGGTCCGGTGGTGCTTACCCTCGCAAGGGAACTGTGGGAGCAACGTGTTCGCGATCTCGCTGTGGCCGATATCAGCGACTCAAAGTCCCAGGTGAGCCAGAGCACGTAACAACGTATGGGCGCGTAAAGCGCCTCGAACTCGATCGTGCGGAGGGTTTCCTTTCCCTTGTTGACCGTGGTCAAGGTGCCAATTCGCCATCGGCTCAAACTTTATCCGTATCGCGCTCGCGGCGCGTTGGGATTATCAATGAGAGCATTCCTTGGACGCACGCGCAGGCCCTACCGGGCGTACGCGACAGCGCTTCTTCCCGCCGACCGGCTTTCTCGCCGGCCCGGCATCAGCGTTGTTGCCGACGCGCGCGATCAACCTCCGAAGCCCGTTTTGCCAGGCGTTCGTGCCTTTGCCCGCGCGAACGCTAAGTGCGGGCCCTCACCCCATTCAACTGCTGGATGCGTGCGCGGCCGTCGTGGCTGCTGCTTCGCCTCCGGCATTCACTGCTGGGAGACTCCTCATGGCCATCACCGTCACCCATGACCACGCGCCGCCGATAGAATCGCCGCGGTCCGCAGTCAGCGTCCAGCCGCCGCACGTCTCGTGGAAGGCGCTCGCGCCCATCGTTCTTGCGCTCGTGCTGGCGTTGATCCCGCCGCCCGAAGGCCTCGCGCCTCACGCGTGGTATTTCTTTGCGATTTTCGCCGGCGTCATCCTGGGCCTGATGCTCGAACCATTGCCGGGCGGCGCGATCGGGCTGATCGGCGTCACCGTCGTGACCGTGCTCTCGCAATTCGTGTTGTTTGCTCCCGCAGAGCTCGCCAAGCCGGGGTTCAAGGCGTACAACGCGGCGCTGACCTGGGCGCTGTCCGGCTTTGCCAACACCACGGTGTGGCTCATCTTCGGTGCGTTCATGTTCGCCCTCGGCTACGAGAAGACCGGGCTCGGCAAGCGGATCTCGCTGCTGCTGGTCAAGAAAATGGGGCGGCGCACCCTTATGCTGGGCTACGCCGTGGTGTTCGCGGACACGCTGCTCGCGCCGTTCACGCCGTCGAACACCGCGCGCTCGGGCGGCACGATCTATCCGGTGATCCGCAACCTGCCCGCGCTCTACGACAGCAAGCCGAACGATCCCTCGTCGCGGCGCATCGGCTCGTACATCATGTGGGTCGCGATCGCCACCACCTGCGTGACGAGCTCGATGTTCCTCACGGGCCTCGCGCCCAACCTGCTTGCCATCGAGATGGTCAACAAGACCGCCAAGGTGAGCCTGACGTGGACCCAGTGGTTCGTGGCGTTCCTGCCGATCGGCATCCTGCTGCTCGTGCTGATCCCGCTCGTCACGTACTGGCTGTATCCGCCGGAAGTGAAGGCAGGCGACGCGGTGCCGAAGTGGGCCGGCGAAGAGCTTGCCAAATTGGGCAGCCTCACGAACCGCGAGATCACCCTCGGCTTGCTGGTGCTGCTGGCGCTCGGCATGTGGATCTTTGGTGGCGACTACATCAATGCCACTACTGCGGCCCTGGTCGTCATTTCACTGATGCTAGTACTCGGCGTCGTGAGCTGGGACGACATCGTCAAGAATTCGGCGGCATGGAACACGCTGGCGTGGTTCGCGACGCTGGTCGCGCTGGCCGACGGCCTCAACAGGGTGGGCTTCGTCAAGTGGTTTGCTGACACCATCGGTGCGCAGATGGTCGGCTTCTCGCCATTCACCGCGATGATCCTGCTCGTGCTTGTCTTCTACTTCACGCACTACCTGTTCGCCAGCATTACCGCGCACGTCACGGCAATGCTGCCGGTCATGCTGGCGGTGGGCATGACGATTCCCGGCATCAACGTGCCGGAATTCGCGTTGCTGCTGTGCCTCACGCTCGGGATCATGGGCGTGCTGACGCCGTTCGCGACCGGTCCGAGCCCCGTGTATTACGGCTCCGGCTACCTGCCGTCGAAGGATTATTGGAGGCTCGGCGCGATCTTCGGCGTGTTGTTCATCGCCGTAATGATCGTCGTCTCGGTGCCCTGGCTGGCGCTGATCCAATGACGTGCACGTGCCCGGACTAAAGTGATGAAGGAGCTCAACCCGATGGCAACCAAACCGTTCGTCTATCAGGATCCATACCCGCTCGGCTCGGACAAGACCGGGTACAGGAAGGTGGCGGGCTCGGAGAAATTTGTTTCCATCACTTCCTTGGAAGGCAACGAGATACTCAAGGTCGATCCCGAAGCGCTGACTGTCGTTGCCAATGAGGCGATGCGCGACGTCTCTTTCCTCCTCCGCCCGGAACACAACGAGTCCGTGGGCAGGATTCTGCGGGATCCGGAGGCATCGCGGAACGACAGGGGCGTGGCAGTGGCGTTCCTGCGCAACGCCGAGATTTCCGCCCAATTCGAACTCCCGGTATGCCAGGACACCGGTACGGCGACCATCATCGCCAAGAAAGGGCAGCAAGTCTGGACCGGTGGGAAGGATGAGGAAGCACTCTCCAAGGGCGTGTACAAGACCTATACCGAAGAGAATCTCCGGTACTCCCAGACCGTTGCGCTCGACATGTATCGGGAGGTCAATAGCGGGACCAATCTGCCGGCCCAGATCGACATCCAGGCGGTGGATGGTGACGCCTACACGTTTCTCTTCATGGCGAAAGGCGGCGGTTCGGCTAACAAGACCTCGCTCTTCCAAGAGACGAAGGCGCTGCTTGCCCCGGAGAAGCTTCTGCAATTCCTGGTGGATAAGATCAAGCACCTCGGCACCGCCGCCTGCCCGCCGTATCACATTGCCGTGGTCGTCGGCGGTACCAGCGCCGACGCATGCCTGAAGGTGGCCAAGCTCGCGTCCGCCAAGTATTACGACGCGCTTCCCGCCGAGGGGAACGAATACGGGCAAGCGTTCCGCGATCTCGAACTGGAACAGAAACTGCTCGCCGAAGCGTACAAGCTGGGGATCGGCGCGCAGTTCGGGGGAAAGTACTTTGCCCACGATGTACGGGTCATCCGCCTCCCCCGGCATGGCGCCTCATGCCCGCTCGGAATGGCGGTGTCCTGCTCGGCCGACCGCAATGTCAAGGCGAAGATCACCCGGGATGGCATCTTCATCGAGGAACTTGACCGCAATCCCGGTCGCCTCATACCCGAAGAATATCGAGGCAAGCAGGCGGGCGGTGTCAGCATCGATCTCAATCAGCCGATGAAGGCCATATTGGCCGAGCTCTCCAAGCATCCGGTCTCGACTCCGCTTCTGCTCAACGGCACCATCATTGTCGGACGCGACATCGCGCATGCGAAGTTCAAGGAACTCATCGACGCCGGCATGCCGGTACCGGAGTACCTGCTCAACCATCCAATCTATTACGCCGGTCCGGCCAAGACGCCGAAAGGGAAGGCGTCAGGCTCCTTCGGTCCAACGACGGCCGGCCGGATGGATTCCTATGTGGATCTGCTGCAGAGCAAGGGCGCCAGCATGATCATGATCGCCAAGGGCAACCGCTCGCGACAGGTTACCGATGCCTGCAAGAAGTACGGCGGGTTCTACTTAGGCTCCATCGGCGGGCCGGCCGCGGTGCTGGCTGAAGAAAACATCAAGAAGGTCGAATGCATCGACTTCCCGGACCTCGGAATGGAAGCGGTCTGGAAGATCGAAGTCGAGAATTTCCCGGCCTTCATCCTGGTGGACGACAAGGGAAACGATTTCTTCAAGCAATTGGGGCTGTAATGCGTTTTATCGGCTTGTCTGACCTCCGAAGTGCTGGGACCTTCGGCGAGCGAGGAAGAGATGAAGGCATTGATCGACCGCCACGGGTCGATATTCATCAAACCTGTGGTCAAGGGCGGCGTGGAGAAGAAAGGCAAGGGGGGGCTGCGCCAGCGGCCCTGGCGATCCAACGGAGGAAACGATGCAAGATGTGGAGACACGACTGCTGGAAGAATGGAAGGCGAACTTGGACTTGCTCAAGTTCTACGAACAACTGAAGCAGCAGCGCTTTTCTCACTTCCTTACTATTCGGACGGCGTTTATCGCGACCGTTGCTCTGCTAGCGAAGGAGGTCATGGGCGTGGATACTTGTGTTAACCACGGGAGTCCTTCATTTGATCTGGCAATTGGCACGTGCGCAGTGGAATCCGACTTGATGAGGGCGAACGCCGCCAGGCTGAGCCGTCTGCACAGAAGGATTCCGGCAAGCGCGCGAGTCGCGCGGCCCTAGTACTTCGCCGGAACGAACCGCCTGCCCTGTAGCGCCGCCCGATCGTCGTATGCGCCCTTCATCAAGCGCGCGGGGAGCTTCACCTTCTTGCGCGCCACCTTCTTGTAGGGGATCAGGCTGAGCAGGTGGCGGATGCAGTTCAGGCGCGCGCACCGCTTGTCGTCAGAGGGAACGATATACCAGGGAGCAAACGTCGTGTCCGTGCCCTCGAGCATCATGTCGCGCGCCTTCGAGTACTCGAACCAATGGCTGCGCGAGTACAGATCCGTCGGACTCAGCTTCCACTGGCGCAGCGGGTGCGTGATGCGGGCCTCAAAACGACGCTTCTGCTCCGGCTCGCTCACTTCGAGCCAGTATTTGATCAACTGTACGCCTTCGTCCACGATGTACTGTTCGACTTCTGGCACGATCTTGAAGAAGCGCTGATGCTCGGCTTTCGAGCAGAAGCCCATTACGTACTCGATGCCCGCCCGGTTGTACCAGCTGCGGTCGAAGATCACAATCTCGCCGGCCGCGGGAGCGTACTGGAGGTAGCGCTGCATGTAGAGCTGGGTCTTCTCGCGCTCGGACGGCGCCGGGAGCGCCGCTACCCGGAACACGCGCGGGCTGACCCGCTCGGTAATCGCCTTGATCAGGCCGCCCTTGCCGGCTGCATCGCGGCCCTCGAGGACCACGACCACCCGCGCACCCTGTTCCTTGACCCAGTCTTGCAGAGTGCACAGCTCGACCTGCAGCGCGCGCAGCGCCTTCTCGTACTGCTTGCGGCCCATGGGCTGATCCACTGTGACCGCCGTCTCTGCTTGCCCCTTCTTCATGTCCCGGCCTCGCAAATTGCTCATGGTGTCTCCCTTTCTGAGGGCGCGTCTTTGGAACTCGGCGGATCACGATCACTGCGTCGGCACCCGCCAGAAAGGACCTGCGATTTGTTCGAGGGGCCGGCCGGGCTCGTTAGGCCGCAGTCCATATCGCAGCATCGCAATGAGATCGGCGCTTGCCTGCGGATTGGAAGTGAAGTAGCTGTGGCCGAAGAAGTCCGTTGTCCCGCGGACCTGGATGATGTCGACCGCGCGCAGCAATGCAATCGCTTTGATCTGATCAGCGGTGAACGCCGTCGCGACGATCCGCCCGAGCCGGGCGATACTGCCGGACAACCAGCTCGCCGTCGCGAGCGCCTTGTCGTCGGGGGAAACGTAGAGGGTAACCCTGAGGCCAGGTGAAGGGGGGATGAGCGCGCCCGAGTCCGCTTTCCCGCCGAACGGCAAGTCAGGGTCGGAGAAGACTTTGAAGATCTTGGTCAGCGCGACGTCGCCATCGAGGTCGGGAGCGACGAGGACAACATTGTTGATGTGATACTCGCGACCCGGTGAGCTCTGGAGTGTGTAGGCTTCGACGCTGAGCTCGGCCACAGCCGATGCGAGAGTGTCCGTGCCGCGGCTGTGCCCGATGAGGTGGATACGCTCAACACCCGGCGTTCGGCCGACAATGCGTATCACCTTCACCAAGTCCTCGACCGCGTATTCGGCCGACTCCCGGTCAAAGTCGTAGCCGAACAGAATGCCGCGCGATCCGCCCGCGGGCCACGAGAAGATGCCGCACACGAAGTCCCGTCCCAGGAAATGGCACAGTTCCCCCATCGTCAGCGCTGCACTCTCGAAGCTGCTGTGGTAGCCGTGCACGAACAGCACGACTTCCTTGCGGCGCGCGATGGCGAGCCGCCTCGCAATCTCGGCTTGCAGCTGCTGCTTCGCCTTTTCGTACGCCTCGACGACGGCGGGTACACGTCTTATGCCATCCGGAGCCACAACGACTTCATACGGTATGGCCGGAAAGCGCCCGAGCTCCGTGGTCGGTCCGAGCTTGAGCTGCAGTGGATTGACGCGTTGCGGCGCGATGCTCTCCTTGACCAGCACGTCCCAGGAGACGCCTTGGCCGAACTCGACCGTCGTCGATCCGAACGCCATCGAACGCGATCGATCGGCGGTGTACGGCGCAACATCGGGCTGCTCTGCCGGTGCCCGATCGGTGATGTACAGCAAATCGAGAGGCGGCCGGCGACTGTCGATCGACAACTCGGAGAAAAGCGGCCTCGCATTCTCCCCTGTGTAGAGCACCGGAGTCGGCATTATCGGATGGTTTGTCGCGCAACCCGTCAGGATGAATGCGACGGCGGCGATGACGACGGCTGATCGCACTCCGGAGGAGGGCGTCCGTGCCATGCATCTCGGATCACGCTTAGACATGGTCGCGGATCATATCGGTCGAGGTTCGGCTCTTCGCCCCGTGCTGCGTGCTAGCCCGAGGCTCGACCGCGCAACCCAGCGAGTCGCCCGCGCTTCAGGAATGCCGAGTCTCGGCCAAGGATCAGCCGCACGAGGTCTTCGAGCCCCGCCTCCTCCACCGCGGTGCTGGGGAACTCCAGCGTGACGCGCTCGAGGCGATCGACGTTGACGAGGGCCACGGTGACGATCCCCGTCCGATAGTCGACACGACACGAAACCCGCGCCGGGATCACGGGCGGAACCGAGAAGATGCAACTGCGCAGCGTCCCCTCGGAATCTTCCATGCGGCGGCAGGTGTATTGCAACCCGAACGCATCGAGGGTCTTCTCGGCAAACGAGACCCACCCGGGAACCACCTCAATGGACAACGGCTTGGACGCTGAAATCTCGTAGTAGACGTCGATCTGTTCGAGCACCGGGAAGCCGCGGATGCGGCGCTCGTGCTGACCGACCGAACCGTGGGCGAACCGCGGCGAATCGAATGCGTAGCCATAGCCGAGGTCGAACCTGTGTTCGATCGGAGGCTTCAGGCCGTTGAGATAGGTGATCGCCTTTTCCAGCCATCGGAACGCTGCGCGCACCCGTGCATCAATCGCCTCGAAGGTCTCGACGTCGCCGCCGTCGTCAGGCGGTTCCTGCACCGCCTCGTAACGAACGCGTAACTCATCGAGCAGCGAACCACGCTTGTTCATCTTTCCCCTCTCAATCGCAAGCTCCGTCATTGCAGGTTCGCAACGATGCGGCCGTCGATCTTGCCATCCTCCATGCGCGCGAAGATGTCGTTGATGTTCTCCAGATTGTCCCAGGAGAAATGGGCGGCGACGGCTCCGCTGCCGGCGAAGGCCAGCGCCTCTTCCAGATCCTGGCGCGTCCCGACGATGGAGCCGCGCACCGTGATGCGCTTGAGAACCATATTGAAGATCGGCAGCGACATCTTGCCGGGCGGCAGGCCGACCAGCGCCATCGTGCCGCGCGACCGCAGCATGTCGAAAGCCTGCTCGAATGCCTTCGGTGACACGGCCGTCACGAGCGCACCGTGGGCGCCACGGGTCAGCTTTTGCATCTCGGCCGCGACGTCCCTGGCCTGCGCGTTGAGAGCGATCTCGGCACCGAGTGACTTGGCGAGCTCGAGCTTCTCGGGATGCACATCGACGGCGGCAACGTGCATGCCCATCGCCTTGGCGTATTGGACCGCCATGTGGCCGAGGCCGCCGATCCCCGAGATCACGACCCATTCGCCTGGCCTCACCTCCGTCTCCTTAAGACCCTTGTAGACGGTCACTCCGGCGCACAGGACCGGAGCCGCAGGACCCCATTCAAGATTGTTCGGCAGGCGACCGACATAGGCTGGATCGGCCAGCGCATATTCCGCGAAGCTGCCGTTCACGGAGTAGCCGCTGTTCAACTGGGAGCCGCACAACGTCTCCCACCCGGTCCGGCAGTACGAGCAGTACCCGCAAGCCGTATGCAGCCACGGAATGCCGACCCGATCGCCCTCCTTGACGCCGCGGACGGCACGGCCGATCGCGGCCACCGTTCCCACGCCTTCATGGCCGGGGATGAAAGGCGGTTTTGGCTTGACGGGCCAATCGCCTTTCACGGCGTGGAGGTCCGTGTGGCAGATTCCGGTCGCCGCAATGCGAACGAGGATCTGGTTCTCGTTCGGCTGCGGAACAGGCACCTCCTCGAGCGCGAGCGGCTTTCCGAGTTCGCGGACGACGGCTGCTTTCATCGTTTTGCCCATCGCTTCTCTCCTCTTGTATCGAGCGCCTGTCACGGCGCGTTGATCTACAGGCACATCGGCCGTTCCAATGGGTCGTTGGCCTCGTTCATCGGTGACTCATGCCGGGGCGGCGGCCGCCGACGGCATCGGAGGATTCGGAGCAGGAGCACGCTCGACCCTGAACCACGCGGCGTAAAGAGCCGGCACGAAGAAGATCGTCAGAAACGTCGCAACGGTGAGCCCGCCCATGATCGCGATCGCCATCGGCCCCCAGAAGATGCTGCGCGTCAGAGGAATCATCGCGAGCACCGTGGCCGCCGCGGTCAGCGCCACGGGACGTGTCCGGTGGACGGCTGCGTCGACGACCGCGCTCCAGGTGTCGCGTCCTGCGGCGATCTCCGCCTGCACCTGATCGACCAGGATCACCGAGTTGCGCATGATCATCCCGCACAGCGCGGTGACGCCGAGGATTGCGACGAAGCCGAGCGGCGCCTGGAATATCAGCAGTGCGGCAACGACGCCGATGAGTCCGAGCGGCGCCGTCAGGAACACCATCGTCATGCGCGAGAAGCTCTGGAGCTGCAGCATCAGAATCGTCAGGATCGTGACGAGCATCACGGGGAAGACCGCCATCAGCGCACGGTTGGCCTTGTCGCTTTCCTCCACGGCGCCGCCGACGTCGATGCGGTAGCCGAAAGGCAGCTTGGCTTCGATGTCCTTCAGCATCGGGCGGATCTCCTGGGTCACCGATACCCCCTGCTCGCCGTCCTTGACGTCGGCGCGAACCGTGATCGCCATGTCGCGGTTCCGGCGCCAAAGCACCGGCTCTTCGAGCTCATAGCGGACGCGCGCGACTTGCGACAGCGGCACGACAGTCCCCTCACGGGTATAGAGATTGACGTCCTTCAGCGTGTCGACGTTCAGACGCTCGGACGGAACCGCACGGGCGACGATGTCGATCAGGTCTTCATGCTCGCGCAGTTGCGACATCGTTGCGCCGTTCATGACGGTCTGGGTCACGAAGGCCACGTCGGCCGGCGCCAATCCGAGCGCACGCGCTTTGTCCTGGTCGAGGTCGACTCTCAGCGTGCGAACCGGGTCGTTCCAGTCGAGCTGCACATCGCGCACCTTCGAACTCGAAGCGACCGCGGCTTCGACCTGACGTGCAATTGAACGAACCATCTGCGTATCCGGACCGACGACACGGAACTGGACCGGGAACCCGACCGGCGGGCCGAGCTCGAGGCGCGTGACACGGACCCAAACCTCCGGGAAATCCGCGTTGACGCCCGTCATCAGGCGTGAGCGCACGCGTTCACGCGCCTCCGTGTCCTTCGTCATCACGATGAAGACGGCGTAGCCCGGGTTCGGCAGCTCCGGATTGAGCGACAGATAGAAGCGCGGCTGGCCGGCGCCAGTGTACGCGGTGAAGAAGCGGACGTCCTCGTCCTTCTTCAGCACCGCCTCCATCTTCTTCACTTGCTCGGTCGTCGCGGCGAACGAAGCGCCTTCCTTCAGTGTCAGCTCGACGACGAGCTCGGGCCGCGAGCTGTTGGGGAAGAACTGCTGCGGCACGAATCGGCTTGCGAAGATCGCGAGGGCCAGGGCGGCGACAGTCGCGCCGATAACAAACCAGCGCCGCTCGAGGGCGAGGCCAATCCAGCTGCGCAGCTTGCGGTAGAACGGCGTGTCGTACGGGTCGCCGCCATGATGTTGCTTGCCGAAGTCCTTGGGCAGCATGTTGACGGCGAGGTAGGGCGTGATAATCCCCGAAACGACCCACGAGAACAGCACCGCCGTGCCAACGATCCAGAAAATACCGCCCGCGTACTCGCCGGTGGTCGATTTGGAGAAGCCGATCGGCATGAAGGCGGCGACGGTGATGAGCGCACCGGTGAGCCGCGGCATCGCGGTCGCGGCGTAGGAATAGGCGGCGGCCTTCAGGCGATCCCAACCTTCTTCCATCTTCACGATCATCATCTCGACCGCGATGATGCCGTCGTCCACGAGGAGGCCGAGCGCGATAATCAGGGACCCGAGCGAGACACGCTCGAGGTTCCAGCCCATCGCGAGCATCACCAGCGCGACGACGCCGAGCACGAGCGGGACCGAGAGCCCGACCACGATGCCTATGCGCCAGCCGAGACTGATCAGGCAGACCGCGAGCACGATCGCAAGTGCTTCCATCAGCGAGCGTTCGAATTCCCAGATGGATTCGCTGACGACCGTGGGCTGATCGGCCACGCGCTCGAGCTCGACGCCATAAGGCAGCTCGGCCTGGATGTTCGCGACCGCTATCTCGAGCGACTTGCCGAGGTCGACGATGTTGCCGTCGTTGGTCATCGTGATGCCGAGCATCAGCACCTGCTGCCCGTTGTGGCGCACCGTGTACATGGGCGGATCTTCGTATCCGCGCGTGATCGTCGTGAAGTCGCCGAGCTTGATCAGCCGTCCGCCCGCCGAAATGGGAACGTTGCGGATCTCGTCAAGGTTAGTGAACTGGCCGCTCACGCGAACGAGCACGCGGTCGCCATGCGTGTCGATCGAGCCGCTTGCCAGTACGCTGTTCTGATTGCGGAGGCTTTCCGCGATCTGCAGCGGCGTGATCCCGAGTGCGGCCAGCCGCTCGTTCGAGAACTCGACGTAGACCTTCTTCGCCTGCTTGCCGTAGATGTCGACCTTCTTCACCATCGGCACCTTTAGCAACCGGCGCTTGATGTCTTCCGCCGTGTCGGAGAGCTCAGCGTGGCTGATGCCGTCGCCCTTGACGGCGTAAAGCAGTCCGGTCACGTCGCCGTATTCGTCGTTGAAGATGGGACCTGTGACGCCTTCGGGCAGCTCGAGCTTGACGTCGCTGAACTTCTTGCGCGCCTGGTACCACGCCTCGCGCTGATCCGCGTGCGAGGTGCCGCCGACGACCGTGAGGGTCATGCCGCCGTAACCTTGGCGCGCATAGGTCTTGACCTTCTCGAAGTGGTCGAGCTGCTCGAACTTCTTCTCCATGCGGTTGAGCACCTCGTCCTGGATCTGTTGCGCCGTCGCGCCGGGCCAGATGACCATCACCGTCATCGACGGCACCGAAAAGTTCGGGTCTTCGAGCTGGCCGAGCTTGGTGAAGCCCAGCACGCCGCCGATGCCGATCACGAGAATCAGGAACAGAACGACAGCGCGGTGGTTCAGCGCCCATTCGGTGAGGTTGAACGACTTCATCGGTCGGCCTGCTTCGCTTCGGCGTTGCGCGCGGCCCCGGGAAGCGCGACCTTCAACCCCGGCGCCATCTTTTGCACGCCGGCGGTGACGACGAGTTCGCCCGCCGGCGGCCCGGACACGAGCACCTCGTCATTGCGGTACCCGTGCACCGAGACGGCGATCAAATTGACGGTCGCGGCCGGTTCGGACCCCATGGGCCGAACCACCCAGACCGCTGGCTGGCCTTTGTTCTGCGTGATCGCCGAGGCGGGGATCACTGCTGCCGGCGCTTCGCCGACCTGCCGTTCGACGACGAGTGTGGCGGTCGCGCCCAGCGGCAGCGCCCGCGGCGTGACCGGCTTCAGGCGGGCGCGAAAGGTTCGCGTTTGCGCCGCCGCCTGGGGAGACAGTTCCCGCAGCGCGACCTCGAACGTTTGTTCGGGCGCGCTTGCGAGCCACGCCTTGTAACGCGACGTCCTGAATACCGCCAAGTGATCCTCCGGAATGTCAGCCACAATCTCCGGTTCGCCTTCGTTGGCGATCGAGATGACCGGTTGCCCTTCAGCCACGACCTGTCCGACCTCGAAGCGTACGGCGGTGACAACACCGCTCTGCGATGCGCGCAGCACCGTGTACTTCAGCCGATTGCGGGCAAGCTCGAGCTTCCTCGCCTCGGCCTCGGCCGACGCCGACGCCGTCTGTGCACCGCTCTGCGCCTTCTCGTCGTCGGACGCGCTCACCGAGCCGTCACTCTTCAGCGCGTCGAGCCGGTGCCGATCCGATTCCGCTTGCCGCGCCTGCGTCGTCGCGGCGACGAGCTGCTGGCGCGCCGCGTCCTCGGCCAGCCGGTAGTCGGAGTCGTCGAGCACCGCCAGCACGTCGCCCTCGCGTACTTTCTGGCCGACATCGACCTTGCGCTGCACGACCTTGCCGCCGACGCGAAATGCCTCGTTGACTTCGTGGCGCGACTGCACCGTGCCGACGTAGCGGTTCGTTTCCTGCGTCTTGTCGTAGCGGATCTCGGTGGTGCGCACGATGCGAAGGGCTTCAGGGGGCGGCTTCGATGTGCACCCGGACAGTACGGCGACGGCGACTACCGCGACAATGACCATTGCGGGGGCGAGTGACGGATCCACGGTGACACCTCGTATAGAACGATGGGGCTTCATGATTTAGGCGATTCCGGGTTGACGGACGCAGTGGGAGCGGCGACGGGCTCGAACGCCTGCCAGCCACCACCGAGCGCCTTGTACAGTTGCACGCTGTCGAGCAGCAGTTGCGTGTCCGCCTCATTTGCGGAGACGCGCACGACCAGCTGGACGCGCTGAGCGTCGAGCAACGGCAGGAAATCGGTCTGCCCGCGGTCGTAGAGCGATTGCGCGTGGCCAAGCGCCGCGTCGGCCGAGGCAGCGGCGCTCTGCATCAGTTGTGCCCGGCGCCGTTGGTCCTCGAGCGCGACGAGCGCGTTCTCGACGTCTTCCAATGCGCGCGCGATCACGTCTTCGTAGCGCAGGACGGCTTCGCGTTGCCCGCTCTCGGCGATGTCGTTGATCGCCTGCGTGCGTCCGGCGTTGAAGATCGGCATTGCCAACAGAGCCGCGACGTTGGTGAAACGCGCCGCGCCAAGGGCCACGTTATTGAGATCGATGCTCTCGCGACCGAACACGGCGCCGAGAATAAGGCGAGGGAACCATTCGGCCATGGCCTGTTGCCGGCGGGCGTTGGCGGCGTCGAGCTGCGCGCTCGCGGCGAGAAGGTCAGGCCTCCGCTGCAACAGCTCGGCCGGTTGACCCGGACGCACCGGCGGAAGGGTTGGCTCGGCGGTCGACGGCGTGATGCCCGCTGCATTGAACGCCTGGTCTCCAATGAGCACGGCGATGCGATGCCGCGACACGGCCGCGAGCGTTTCGAGCGGGGGTATCACGGCGCGTGCCCTCGAGGCTTCCGTCTGTGCACGCTCGACGTCGAACGGCGTTGCGAGACCGACCCGTTGGCGCGCCGTTACGAGGCGCAACGTTTCGTCTTGCGCGGCGGATATCGCACGCACCGTTTTCAGCTGGCGCAACGCGCCGGTGAGCGTGAAGTAGTTGGTTGCAACGTCACTCAGGACCAACAGACGCACGCCGCGCCCGCCGTTTTCGACGGCCAGCGTGTCGGCCGCGGCCGCAGCGGCGCCCGCGCGCAAGCGACCGAAGAGGTCGACTTCCCAGGTCACGCCGACACCGATCTGCGCCGCCCTCGTATTCGCCGCTTCCGGAACGAAGTTCTTTAGAGCCGAGTCGTAGTTGGTCTTGTGATCGAAGGCGGCGCTGCCCAGGTTGACGCTCGGGAATAGCCACGAGCGGCTGATGGTCTCTCCGGCGCGCGCGGCGCGCAGCCGCTCGACCGCGATCTTGACGTCGCGGTTCTGCTGCGCCGCGCGGCGGATGAGGTCGGAAAGGACCGGATCCTTGAAGCCTTCCCACCACGCCACCTCGGGTTCGTCTGCGGCGGGCGTCGCCGCCGCGAACCGGTCAGGCAAATCGAGCGAGGGCTTCAGCACGGGTGTGGCACACCCCGCCAACGCTACCGCGAGCGACGCCGCGAGTACACGCAAATGGCGAAATGGGATGCTGGCGGTGGCTGGGTTCGACATGGGAGTGAGCGTAAGGGAACGGGTGTCGCGAGTCGTCAGCGAAGCGTCGACGTTCTGTCGGGATTTCGTCCGAACGTGCGACGAGGATCTACATGCGGCCGCGTATCGACTTGAGCTCCACGCGACAGGCTTCGCTGAACGCCTTCAATGGGTCGGGCGCTTTCGAGTGGGCAAGTTGGCGCATCTCCTGCACCGTCATGTTGCGCGAGAAGTACTGGTCGGTGATGTGGGTCAACAGATGTTCGGCCTCGGCGAGCACCGGCTGCGAGGCGGTGAGGCGAATGCGATTCGTGAGTGCGTAGAGTGCGAGCAGCTTCTCCGGGTCGTCGAGCGTGTGGGTGAGAGCGTCGATGAGAAGCCTCGCGCATTCTGCGATGAAGTCGCCGTACAGCTTTTCGCGCTGGCGCATGTCCCTGACATTGAGCTCACGCCGGGTGAGCGTCTTCTGGGTAATCCAGGCGGTGGCGACCGTAGCCGATCCGCCGACGAGCGAGCCCAGCACGCCGGACATGGCGGGGATGAGATTCGCGTCCATGGCTATCCCGACGGTCGTCCATCGACCAATTCGCCATAGGCCTTCTTCAGCCTTTCGATCACATCGCGCTCGATCGCCGTGGTCTGCACCTGACCCAGTTCCTCGACGGACCGATTGCGGACCAGGAAATGCATGACGGTCAGGTTGTGCAGCTTTGCGAAAGCGGCCGGATTGGCCGTGCCGCACACCGACGCGTCGTTGTGCAGGACGCGTTCGACAATGCCGGGATCGAGGATCCTTACCTGACACAACAGTGCAAGCCTGGCGATCTCCCGGTCGAGTTCGTCGAGATTCTTCGCCCACCATGCGATCTGAAGGCTGTCTGGTTGCGTTGTCATGCTTCGCTCCTGCTCACGACGTGTCACTTGGCTCAACGGTCGGCAGCCGGCACGCCGCTTCGTGCGACACGCTTGGCCGTGCGCTTGACTTTCGTCGGGCGCCGCGCCACTTTTGCGGATCCGTTGCCTCGCTGGCCGGCGCCTTTGCCTGTATTCGAGGAGAGCACCTTGCGAATGCGAACGAGCATCGCACTCTGCTCGGCCGACGGCTGAATCCTTTGCACGCGCTTGTCGCCCAGCACGCGATCCAGCAGCGTGAGCAGGCGATCGCGATCGTTCGCGTTCGAGAGCAGCAAGGGCAGGGTCTCGACCGCCATTTCCGGTTCATAGCGCGCAATGATTTCCTGCTCCCCGCCGATACGTCGCGCCTCGTCGCGCGGAACGTCCGGCAGCAACTCGCGGTATTCTTCGAGCAGGTCGTGCGCGAGCTGTAACCGTGAAAGCGGAAGAGGCTCGTCCTTGTGCGCCATGAGGAATGCGACACGTGCGAGCGCTTCTGCATATCCGCCTTTCCCGATGGAGGTCAGTGCTTCCTTGACGAAGGAAAGCTCGCGAGGGTCGGTGGGTAGCGCCTTCGCTTCAGCGCTTTGGTCGTCCTGGAGGTAGGTGGCCGCCAGGTTGCCGTAGATCTCGAAGAACGTCGCCTCGGCGACTGCGTCGCGCAGCGCGCGCTGGCAATCCAGCGAAGCGCTCGTCAATTCCGAAACCATCGATTCGAGCTTGCGTGCCGGGTGGTCTGGCGCAGTAGCTTGGCGGTGCTCTTTCACGGCCTTCGCAGCCGGCGCCAGCCACCACAGAGCGGGATTTAGGTCGGAGAAGGCCCAGCGCTGCGCGCGCAGCGGATGTAACAGGCGCGAAAGCTTGGCGCCGTACTCGTTGGCGAACGCCTTCACCACGGGGCGCCCGAACAGTTCATACGCTCGTTGATTGAACTCGGCGACCGCGTTCACTGCCTTGAAGGGCTTTTCGTCTGCGCGTTCGAAGCGGTTCAGGCGCTTGACCACCTCTTCGAGACGTAGCTCGACGAAGGTAACCTCGTACGAAGGCTTGCTGCCGTTACTGGTCTCAGCGATCTTCATTCCATAGAGGCCTGGCGGCAGCGCCTCGATCGACTTCAGCACGGAAACGATCTGGGCGTGCTCCTTGTTCGCGACCTTGCCCGAGACGAAGATCCCGAGGTGGCCGATGTCCTCGTGCATCAGCCCGACGATGACCTGGCCGTTCGCCTTGATTTCCTCGGTGCTGCCATAGACGTCGGCCACCCAGTTGAACGCCTGCTGCGGTGGCGTGATGTTGTCGCCCAGGGACGCGAACAGCACGATCGGCACCTTGATCTGGCGCAGGTCGAAGACGGCACCCGGACCGGCTTTCACCGTGCCCGACCACACCTTGTTGCCGACGAAAAGGTTCTGCGTGATCCACTCGATCTCCTCGCGATTCATGAGGAAGTAGCCGCCCCACCAGCGCTCGAACTCGAGGAAGCGCGTCGTCTCGGTGTCGACGTTGGCGAACACGTTGTAGTACTTGTCCCAGAACGTATTGGCGGGGTTCAGGTTCTCGAAGTTCTGCACGAGATGCGCGCCGTCGAACTTCCCGTCGCCTAAGTCGGCAGCGAGCGACGAGAGCCACGTGCCGCCTAGCAGACCGCCGGCATAGCGCATTGGGTTGTCGCCCGCGCCTTCGCGCCACGCACCGCCCCAGTACGACATCGGAGCCCCGACCATCACGACCGGACCGGTGTCGTCGGGATTCGAGGCAGCGAGCATCATCGCGGCCCACCCGGCCTGACAGTTGCCGACGATAGCCGGCTTCTCGGCATTCGGATGCAACTCGCGCACCCGGTGCACGAACTCGCGCTCGGCGTCGCATACGTCAAGCAGCGTCTGACCGGGCTCGGGATTCGGGAAGAAGACGACGAAGTACACGGGGTGGCCTTCGCGCAAAGCCACGCCGACCTGCGAATCATCCTTGAAACCGCCTATGCCGGGGCCGTGGCCGCCGCGCGGGTCGATGATGACGTAGGGACGGCGGTTGGGGTCGACCGTGATGCCTTTTGGCGGAGTGATGTGCAGCAGCGCGTAGTTGACCGGACGCTTGAGCGAGCGCCCATCCATGATCGTCTCGTAGTCGAAGTGAAGCACCGGCGGCAACCCTTGCCGCTCGTGCTCGAGGAAGTTGTTGCCGCGCTGGCGCAGCGCGTCCCAGAAAAGGACGGAACGCTGCGCGAAGTCGATGGCGTATTGCGCCGAAATCGCGGGGATTTGCCACGGCAACACGGGATTCGCTTTTGCGGCGCCCGACGCAGGCCCGAAGGCCTCTTTCACCCGTCCGCTGTAGTGCTCGAGTGCCAACCTAGTGCGGCCTTGCAGCAGTTGGGCGACCTTGGTGGAGACGTCGTGGCTCTCGGAAAGTTGTTTGGCGGGATTGGTCATGGCATCACTTTCGTTGATTGATGGAAGTAGTCGGCTATTTGGGCGGCGAATCCAGCCGCCGCTCTTGAGCGGTGGCCAGCAAGTCGCTCGCAATCGACAGGAGCAGTTCCTGGCCGGATGCGAAGTCGCGCTGCTGGCCGGTGACGAGGTTCTCCAGCCGACCGCTCAAGGCGCCGGGCATTGCGTCCGCGCGCACTTTGACGACGTAGGCGCGCCGTGTCGGATATTTCGATTCAGGATTGAGCGTCATGGCAGGTGTAGGAGTCGGAGCGTGCATACGTTGTTGGCTTTCGGCTTGGCGTTGCGGGCGCATGCGAGGCGCGCCTCGTCGACGTCGATCATCACGACCGAGTGTCCAGCGACGACGCATTCCTGCGCGACGCCGGTGCCCATGGCGCCGGCACCGATCACGCCGATCGTTTGTGCGGTTTTCATACAAGGTACGTTAGCGCCCGCCGCCGGCGGAGTTGTCAGCGAAACGTCTCTGTTCCGTGGTGATTTGCCCGGCGCGCGCCTGCAGAGCTGGAGCGCGGAAAATGCACTGCGCCTCGTAGCGTCTCAGCGGGGTAGCACAATTCGCTTGGTGTCGGAGCGTTCATCGACGTATCCGAGGGCGTGGTGCAATGCCTCCTGCGGCACTGGGGCATTTCTACCCTGTCCATGGCCGCGACGATTGACGCCAATGCACTCGACACAGCAGCGAATGACCTCGGTAAGCTCCGCCGTGCGCGGGTCGCTCCAATCCCCGCGATCTGCGCAGTCGGCGAAATACGTTCGCACCATCAGCAGCGCGCGCGCGAGTCGGGCCGATGTCACGAGGGTCTCCGGCCAATTATGGCGTGACACGCATGGTCGGGACTTCTGCCGGGACGACGAGCGTCGCTTCGGTGACTGCGGCAACGTCTTGCGCGCTGACGCCGGGCGCCACCTCCTTGAGAAGCAAGCCGCCGGACGTCGGTTCGAGCACCGCGAGTTCGGTCACGATGAGGCTGACAGGGCGTGTCGAGGTCAACGGCAGCGTGCACTTCTTGAGAATCTTCGGCTTGCCCTTCGCGGTGTGCACCATGGCAACGATCACTCGCCGCGCGCCGGTGACGAGGTCCATGGCGCCGCCCATGCCCGGAACCATCTTTCCGGGGACCATCCAATTCGCGAGGAGACCGCGCTCGTCGACCTCGAGGCCGCCCAGCACCGTGATGTCGAGATGGCCGCCGCGGATGAGGCCGAACGACATGCAACTGTCGAAGCTGCAGGCGCCGGGCACGGCACTGATGAAGCTGCCGCCGGGGTCTGAAAGGTTCTCGTCGGCCAAACCGGGGTCTGGCAGCGGTTGCATACCGATCAAGCCGTTTTCCGCCTGGAAAAAGACCTCGACCCCGTGCGGCACGTAACTCGCCACCGTCGTCGGTAACCCGATCCCGAGATTGACGAGGTCGCCGCTCGTGAGCTCGAGCGCAATGCGGCGCGCGATGATCTCCTTAGCGTCCATATACGATCTCCCGTTCGACAAGGTGGTCGACGATGCTTCCGGGGGTGATGACGTCGTCGGGTGGCATCACGCCGACCGGCACGATCTCGGCCGCCTCCGCAACGACCGTCGTTGCGGCCATCGCCATTATTGGATTGAAGTTGCGCGCCGTCAGCGCGTAACTCAAATTTCCGAGGTAATCGGCACGGTGGGCGCCGATCAGGGCGAAATCGGCCGCAATGGGCAACGCCAGAAGGAATGTTCTGCCCGCGACCTCGATCGACTGTGCGCCTTCGCCGACGAGGGTTCCAACGCCAGTCGGCGTCAGCACTCCGCCGAGTCCATAGCCCGCGGCGCGAATGCGTTCGGCGAGTGTTCCCTGCGGGACGAGGTCGACCGTGATCTCGCCAGCGATCATCTGGCGCTGCGTCTCGGGATTGGTACCGATGTGCGAAACGACGAGCATTCGCACCAGCTTGGCATCGATCAAACGTCCGATGCCAAATCCGGGACGCGCTGTGTCGTTGGCAATGACCGTCAGGCCTTTGCGATTTTGCCGCACCAACTCGCCGATCAGCCGGTGCGGCGATCCGATGCCCATGAAGCCGCCGATCATCAATGACGATCCGTCCGGTATCTTCTCGACGGCGGCGGACAACGCGATTCCCTTGTGCATGCAAACGCTCCTGGTTCGACGCTCTTACTGCCCGTGGCAGCGATGTGATGGGGCACACCATAGCGCGCGCCGCACGCCAAGTTGTCAGGTATACGTCTGCATTCCGTGGGGATTCGCAAGGCGATGCCGGGTTGTCGGCGAAACGCCCGCAGCGCGCGCCGCAGGAACAGGCGCGGGTCTAGGCGGATTGCGTCTTGTCGAGCAGTGCTCGCGCTTTCCCGGCAGCGGGTGTGTTGAGCGCTTCGGGAAGCTGGTCGACGAGCGCGGCAAGCGCGCGTCGGTCTTTGGCCGTTGCACTGTGGTGGTCGCACAGTTCAATCAGCGCCATCAACTCCAGCCACGGGGCCTCCTGCGCTCTGGCCTCCGCGATCGCGCGTCGAATCGCGGCGTCGGCGGCTGCGCGGTCGCCGCGCCCGCGCGCGATGGCAGCCTGCATCAAGAACAACTGCGGCAGATACACACGCTCCCCGAGCGTGTCCGCCACTTGCAGCGCCTCCTCGAGTTCGTGTTGGGCGTCATCCCATTCGCCGGCGAGCACCAGCGCCTCTGTGGCATACCCCAGGACCTCACTTGCTCCCGCCAGCATCCCAAGCCGGGTATTGTCTTCGTACGCCTCTCGAATTCGGCGATAGCCGTCGCGCGGTTGGCCCATCCGGGCATCCGCCCAGCCGCGAAACCACCGGCACGCAGTTCGACCTTGCGCGACCTCGGATTCGTCGACGAGTGCGCGCATTTCGTCGGCCAGAGCCGCGACACGCTGCGCGTTGCCGAGTCGAACCTCGAAGAGTGCATCGAACCAGAGTGCCACCAGCCGCGTGTTCGGCCATCCCAGCAGGCGAGCCCGTGCATGCGCCCGTTCCAACCGCGCGCGCCCCTGCTCGACGAACCCGGAATGAAGAAGGTGGATGCCCAGCAGCCCAAGCAGCGTGACCTGCGGATCGGCCACGAAGATTTCTGCCGGCGCCCGTTCGAGAGGCTCCGCGGCCGCGAGCCCGCGCTCGATCCATGTGCCAGCCGCGCGCGATCGGCCCTGAAGCTGGTCGACCTCTCCGTGCACGATACAGGTGGCGAGCACAAGGATCGGGTCGTTCGTCGCAGACGAGAGCACCTCGGCTCGTTCCGCCACCGCCAGCGCCTCGGCATAGTCCGCCCGCAGACTAAGAACGAACCCGAAACCGTGCAGCAGCTGTCTGCGCATCGAATGTTCGGGGATGTCGGCGAGAAGCGAATACGCACGCTGGAACGAGCTCTTCGCTTCGGGACTCATGCCATACACGTGGGTGGCCGATACTCCGTGAAGCGTGGCGAGCGTGATCTCCAGCGCGTTGCGATCGGTCCCCTCCGGAGTCTGCTCGAGCAGGGTCAACGCGCGCTCCGTAAGGCTGATACACTCAGCCGGGCTCAAGTGTGCGAGTGCAGCTTGCGCGGCCTCCGCGTAGTAGCGCAACGCGGTCATCGGATCGCGGCCAAGCTCGAAATGCATGGCGAGTTCCGACGTGGCGACCGGCGTGCCTGCCGCACGCTCGCGTTCGAGCGTGGTGCCGACTTTGCGGTGGAGCTGCGACCGAACCGACGGATTCGTACGCTCGTACAGCACCTGGCGAAAGAGCGCGTGCCTGAACGAATACGGCACCTCTCCCGCATTGCTACCTCCCGCGGCGCGCGGGGCGACGAGCCACAATTGCTCGCGCGCGAGCTCGTCGCACGTCTGGCCGACCCCTGCGGCGTCCCGCTCGAGCGCTCCCGAGATCGTACTGATGCAGAACTCGATGCCGCAAACTGCGGCGGCCGAGAGCACCAAGCGCTGATCGCTTGTGAGCTTCGCGATGTAATGCTCGATGATGTCCGCGAGATTCTCCGGAACCGCGATTTGCGCGAGCTGCGACCCGGCTGCAGTGTCGTCACCGCCTTGTGCGGCGCGCGTGATCACCTCCGTCATCACCGACGCGACGAACAGCGGTACGCCGTCGGTGCGCTCGTGCAACGCGCGCACGAACGCTTCATCGATGGGGATCGCTGGCGATCGTTCCACGACGTAGTCGCCGACTTCGCTCTCGGAAAACGGATCAAGCACGATCTCCTCGCACAAGCCATGCAGACGCAGCTCGTGCCGTAACGGGATGAGCGGATGATCGAGGGCCACGACCTCGGCGAGACGAAAGCTTGCGAGCCACATGATCCGCGCGTTGCCACGGCGCCGCGCAACGTAGTCGACAAGCTGGATCGTCGCGCGGTCGCTCCAATGGAGATCTTCGGTCACCAGCAACAGCGGACGGCGCTCGCCCGAGCGATCGAGAACCTCGCCCATCTCGCGGAGCATGCGATCCGGGCTGACCCCCGCGAGCTCTCGTCGCAGCTCTTCGCGCTCGTCCGGGGTGCTGAGCCACGGCAGCTGCAAGAGCCAGGTCGGTGCGACGGCGCGCAGCAAGGGCACGAGGGTGCTGTCGTTTCGAGACAACTCCGAGAGGGCTTCTAGAACAGGAAGATAGGGCTCACCCGTGCCGTAGTGCTCGACGCACTGGCCGCGCGCACACGCGACGTCGCCGAGGCTCGCAATGAACCGCTCGATGAGCGTCGTCTTGCCGATGCCCGGCTCACCGGCAATCCAGACAATCGCGCGCTTGCCACTACACGCGATATCCCAGGCGCGGCGCAGCCGTGACAGCGGTTCGGCGCGACCGATGAAGTGGGGCGCGTACACGGCGGCGAGTCCCGAAACGTTTGGCTGGACGCCTGGCGCAGCGGGGATTGCACTGGGGGCGACAATGAAGCGATACCCGCGCCGTGACACCGTTTCGATGAAACGCGGTTTGCGGGCATCGTCGTCGAGCGCCGTCCGCAGTTCGCTGATAGCCGTTCTCAACACCGAGTCGGTCACGAACTGGTGGCCCCAAACCGCATCGAGCAAGGCGTTCGTAGTAAGCAGGGACCCGGGCTCCCGTACGAGCGCGCACAGGACCTTGAATGGTGTCGGCGGGAGCGCGACAGCCGTTCCGTCGCGCAGCAGGCGCGCGTTTGCCTCGTCCAACTCGAATCGGTCGAAACGCACTCGTACCGGATTCGAATTGGCCAAAGATCGGCCGTGGTCGGTGCGTTCAACCATTTTGATAGGAACTGGGTCCCTACAACCTCACACGACGAAGTTGGCGTCAAACCCCTTACACGGCCGCGGCGTGCTCATTTGCGACGGCACGCCGGCGGAGCGGAAATTTGAGCACAGTACGCCACGGTAGCGCCAATGGCAAAGATCAGCGTAGCAGATGGACTGGGAGGTTGGCCGGCGGCTGAGCAAACGGCAAACTGGACCAGAAGCAATTTGCCGAATTCTATGGGCGCTACGCGGCGCCCTGCATCCAATGGGGGGTGGGCCCTTTACGCCGGAGGCGGCAAATACGTTGATGCGCCAGCTACTAAGGCCCACGAAGCGCTCGTTGCCCCTGGATCCGGACCAGGATGCCGCGTGGTTCGCCACCGCATCGGCACTGCATCGCGAATTGGCGCGAATTCAGGTCGCGGCAAACACTGGTCGATGACTCAACTCGACAGGCGCTTGCTGTGCATGATCCTGTCGCGGCTGAAGCGCGCGGCGAACAAGGGAACGTAATCCGGGAGCCGCGCCAGGCCGGAGAGCCGTGCATGCTCGCCCCAGTAGACCTCGGCAACGTAGTCTGCGTCACACGCAAGGTCTTCAGCAAGCTGTCGGATGATGTCGCTCGTCGCGTCGTGCGAGTGCGCTGTCTGCATCTTGGTCGTCCTGTCAATATTCAGTGGTGTTCAGGTTGATCGGTCGGCATCTAACGCCGCGCCCGCGTCGGCTCACCAAAGACGCCTCTCGCAAGGTCCCGCGCAAACTCCCGAACCCACTCGTGCCGGGGACCGCCGGCGTAAACCCGTTGTTGCGCAACGAGGTCGCCGACCACGGAGACCGAATAGTCGTGCTGGCGCGCGGATCGGGAGGCTGCCGTAGTGCGGGAGACATGCAACGTGAACTGCTCGTGTTGAAAACCGAGCCGTCTCAGTTCGGATTCGAAGTCCTGCTTTTCGCCGAGCTGCTCGATGATGTGGCAGTCGCCTTCGCAATGGACGGTCATTCTGCGGGCGTGAATTGGGCGGGCGTTGGCTCCATCATCGCTCCGCGACTGTGACAACGAGATGACAGCTCGCCCTGCCGCCGTCACCACGCTGTCATCCAAGATTCATTGCGGCGTCTTGCCGGTTGCGTATCGTCGCGGCTGACACATTGAATCAACGAGATGCCATTGTTACCTGCCGCTAAACTTGAAATGTGTGCTGCGGGCCGCCCGACGGCTTCGTACCCGGGTCCCTGAGCGGTGAACATGCCACGCGACATTCCATTGGCGTGGCGACAACTTGCGGTGGGCCTCGACGATGCCGAGGGGTGGTCGCCCGCGACGCGGCTGCGCTTTCGAGCCATCTTCATTTCCGACTGGCATCTGGGCACGCCGGGCTGCCAGGCTGCAGCGCTGCTCGAGTTCCTGCGCTGTACCGAATCGGATTACCTCTATCTCGTCGGCGACATCATCGATGGCTGGCAGCTGCGCCGCCGCTGGTACTGGCACCAGCTGCACAACGACGTCATCCAGAAAGTGCTGCGCAAGGTGCGCAAAGGCACGCAAGTCGTCTATGTTCCGGGCAATCATGACGAGGCCGCCCGTCATTACGTCGGCGTCGATTTCGGCGGCGTGGCAATCCGGCAGGAGGCCGAACACGTAACGGCCTCGGGCCTGCGCCTGCTTGTCACTCACGGTGACCGCTTCGATGGCGTCGTCAGTTGCGCGAAGTGGCTGGCGCTGCTGGGTGATCGGCTTTATACGTTCATCCTGAAGCTCAACCAGCATTTCAATGCGGCCCGAGCACGACTCGGCTTGCCGTACTGGTCGCTTTCGCAATTCCTGAAGCTCAAGGTCAAGAACGCCGTGAGTTTCATCACTGCATTCGAAGAAGCGCTCGCGCGACGAGGCGCGATCCCGCAATTTCGACGGCGTGGTCTGCGGCCATATTCATCACGCGGAAATTCGCCGCATCGACGAAGTCCTGTACTGCAATTGTGGCGATTGGGTCGAGAGCCTGACAGCGCTTGTCGAGGCGCACGACGGAACGCTTTCGATCCTCAACTGGCACCAGCTTCTCGCGGCGACCGTCGCCCCGTCAGCCGAAGCCTTCACGAACGATGCAGCCGTTACGGAATCCTGAAGCCATCATGGACCCCATGCGAATTCTGGTCGTCAGCGATGCCTGGTCGCCGCAAATCAACGGCGTCGTCATCACGCTGCGCAACACCATCCGCGAGCTCGAACGCCAGGGCCATACGGTTCTGACGATCACGCCCGAAGGCTTCAGATCCATACCCTGTCCGACTTATCCGGAAATCCGCCTCGCGCTGCTTCCGGGGCGCCGCGTAGCCCGCCTGATCGAGGAATTCATGCCCGACGCGGTCCACATCGCGACCGAGGGTCCGCTGGGACTCGCCGCCCGCCGGCATTGCCTGCGTACGAAGCGGACCTTCTCCACCGCTTATCACACGCAGTTCCCCGAGTACGTGCACGCGCGAATCCGCCTGCCGTTGGGGATTTCCTATCGCTGGATGCGCTGGTTCCATGCGCCGACCAGCGCGCTGATGGTGGCGACGCCTGACATAAGGCGACGACTGGAGGCGCGCGGGTTCACCAAGCTGATGATGTGGACGCGCGGCGTGGACACCGAACTCTTCAATGCCGGTGCTCCGCTGCCGCTGGACGATGCGAGACCCATCTTTCTCTATGCGGGGCGCGTTGCCGTCGAGAAGAACATCGAAGCTTTTCTCGCGCTGGACCTGCCTGGCACCAAGTGGGTCGTCGGCGACGGTCCTGCCCGTAGCGCGCTCGAACGCCGGTTTCCAGGCGCGCGCTTCTTCGGCATGAAGACCGGAGATGATTTGGCCTGGTATTACCGGCAGGCAGATGCGTTCGTGTTTCCCAGCCGCACCGACACGTTCGGGCTGGTGATGCTCGAGGCGATGGCCTCCGGCACCCCCGTGGCGGCATTCCCTGTTACCGGCCCAATCGACGTCGTCAAACCCGGCATTACCGGGGTACTGCACACGGACCTGCGCGCGGCCGCGCTCGCGGCACTCGAGTTGCCGCGCGACACGGTCCGCTCGCATGCGCTCGCCTCGTCGTGGAAGAACGCGACCGCGCAGTTCCTCGACAATCTCCAGCCGTTCCATGCCCGAGGGTGAATTCGCCGAGAGTCCGCATAAGGGACAGCGCGGCCTGCGCCGCCTGTTCAACGCGTTCCTGTATTCGCTTTCGGGACTGCGCCTCGCGTTTCGCCACGAGAGCGCATTCCGTCAGGAAATGGCGCTGGCCGCGGTCCTGCTTCCGCTGGCATTCTTGCTTCCGGTGGAGCCGGTCGAGCGCGTGATGCTTATCGCTTCGGTGCTGATGTTGCTCATCGTAGAATTGCTGAATTCGAGTGTGGAAGCAGCCATTGACCGCATCGGGTTCGATTCGCACCGCCTGTCGAAACGCGCCAAGGACTTGGGCAGCGCGGCGGTGCTGCTGGCGCTCGTCGTGTTGACGGTCGTTTGGGCGCTGCTGGCAATACCCGCGCTGATGCGCATCGCCGCGATGTTCGGCGCCGCCAAGTAGGTCTCATTCCAGAAGCTCCGTTGCTTCGGTGAGATTCGCGGCGTCGAACTCAGGCGGTAGCGCGGCGCAAAACGCGCGCGTAGCGGCGCCAAGCCCTCGTCGGGACGGCCGGCGTCGACGGTCGCGCGCGCGAGGCTCACGTAACGTCCAGAGAGAGGGTGACATCGTGCGGCCGCTCTTGGCTGGAATCCATTTCCGGGTCGGGTCGAACGCGGGCGTGGCAACTCGCGGCTCGGTAAGGATTAGGACTTTCAAGTGCGGAATGATCCGCTGATGAATTGAATGGCCGCTCCCAAAGGTATCGATGGCCGGTTCGGAGCGCCGCCTGCTGCGGCTCAGGGTCGGAGGCGGCCATTTGATTGATCTTGGCCCGGAAACTCGAGCCGAAATTTCCCTGGTAGAGTATCGGTTGGCGCGACCATCACACGGCTTGTGACCAACTGACATTAACTATGCCGTAACTGTGACTGGGATAGGCTGTTTTCGAAATTGGCAAGCGCTGCAAGTTATTGATTTAACGCATACTTAGGTAGGCCGAATCCGCCTCTTAATCCGTTGGTCGAAGGTTCAAGTCCTTCACGGCCCACCATTCCATTCAGTGCTGGAATCCCGCGCTTTCAGCCCTTGTGGCCGAGATTTCCGATCTGGATCTTGTCGGGAATCGTCGGATTGATCGCCGCTTGATTCCAATCCAGTTTACCGAGACGTTCGCCCAGTGCGCCCTCGAGGGCCTGCAGCGACTGAAGTGTCCCGGAGGCATGCGGAGGTTTCAACGTGCCTTCCTTGTCCAGAATCCTCAAGGCCGGAGCTTCCTGTTCGTGAGGTACCTTGAAGCGCTCCATGTCCTTTTCCGATATGAAATAAAGACCCTTCTTCCCACGGATCAGTACGCCATTCACGGTGCTCATTCTTTGCTCCTTTCAATCATCAACTACGGTCGGGGCCACGCGCTCACGTGTCGTACGGGCGATCTCCTGACAGTGTACCCCCGGAAGCGATCTGCGCGCTCATCGACCCTACGCCCTTGTCCGGAATGCAATACCGATTGCGCTCGAGCCAGTCCGCGACGTCCTGGTTGTCGAGACCGTCTATCCAGGCGGAAAGAGCGCCGAGCCTGTGCACAAGACATTTCCGAAAGTGTCCCCCTGACTGCACATCGTCACACGGAATCGCGTCCAGAAAGGCGATTTCAGCGGCAGCTAGCTCCTGAACGAGGCTGGCGAATACCTCCGTCCAGGAAACGCCATATATGGACAACGTCACGTGTAAGGATGCCGCTTCGCTGGTGGCCGCTGCATGGGGAATGCCTCGAGGCACGTACAGAAAGTCGCCCGGTCGCAGCCGAATATTCTGGACCATCGGCCCAAAACGACGCCCGGCGGCCCTCTTCGTTGCCCCTTTTATGGGCATGGCCACGACGGGCTCGAACAGTTGCCAGGCCTTGGTCCCTGAGGTCTGGAAAATCAACCCATCCGATAAATCAACATGCGCGGCCAGGCCCCGGGCGCCGCTGGGGGTGACCACTACATTGCACGCCGCCGGAAAGCCGAACGCACTCGTCGCAGCCTCGCACAAGGATCGGACCGGCGCCCAATAGCGGTTGATCTCCTGGAGGATGATCGTCGCGCCGCGATAGAACTCTCCATAGACTGCTTGCGGATCAACTAGGAGAGACGGCGAATCGAAACTCGCTTCTTCAACCCGCGCGTAGTTGCGGACGTCAAGCACCTGCCCGTCGCGGATCAGACGCACGTCCGGATAACGTAGGCGGCGATTCGTCAGGATGTCGTCAATGTCCGACATTGAGATGAGGTCCTGAAAACTAGCGACGTCGACGGCCTCACGGTAGTAGGGCTGGCGGCCGTAGAAGCGACCTACGAAATCCCCGACGGGAGCCAGGCAGCGTTCAAGCAGGTCCATCGCTGCTCAGACTCTTTCCAACACCGGGAAGCTCGCTACCCACCGCGACAAGAACTCCCTCCCGAATCAGGCGGCGCACGAAGACTTTACGGCTGTCTGCGTCAAGGAACCGCTCTAGCGCGCCTACCTGCATCCGGTCTGTCCCGAGAACGCACTCGATGGCGGCCCTGACCCAGGTCGGCATCTGGATACGGCGGTCCGGCAGCACCAGTAGGACCCCGTCGCCGGCAGTCTGGAGCTCGTAGACCAGATCCGGTCGGCGTGCCACAACGGTCTGGTCTTCGACCTGATCAAGCCCGGCCAGCCCCGTGATCCGGTTGTCCGCGGAGGCCGACGTGCCGACGGAGAACTCCTTGCTGATAAATTGGGCGACCACCTCTTCATCCAGCGACGCTACGAACCTGGACAGCGCCGCCAACTTGGAGGCCACCACGGCGCTCAAGCCAGGGCCGCCCGCAATCAACTTGGGCGGCAACCATTCGCGAAACGCAACCTCCGTCTCCGTCAAGCTTCCCAAGAGGCGAGAGAACGCCTCCACCCATGATCGACCGAAGATTAGCAGGGTGGCATGGACCGAAGGCGAGCCACTCGTGGCTGCCGCATGCGGGAATCCCCGCGGTATGTACAGGGAGTCGCCGGGACTGAGCTGTGGCTCCATGATCGGTTCACCAAGTGCACTCTCGCCCACCCTTGCGCCCGTGATGCCGATGGGCATAGGGACGGCGGGTTCGTAGACCGTCCAGTGCTTGGTCCCGTAGGTGTGCAACACCACGCTCTCGTAGAGGTCGACATGCGTAGCCAGCCCCTGGGCACCACCCGGAGTGACGAAGACATTGCACTGGACAGGAAACCCGAAAACAGCCTCGGCCTCCCGACACAGCGTCCGCAATGGAGACCAGTACCGGTGAACGCCCTGCAGCAATAAGGTAGCGCCGCGGTAGAACTGGTCGTAAACGGCCTGAAGATCGGGAACCAGGTAGGCCGGCCCCACATCTTGCTTTTCCATGTAGCAATAATCCTGGACGTCCAGCGGTTTGCCCTCGCGAACAAGCCGCAGATCGGGATATCGAAGCAGGCGGCCGGTCAGGATCTCGTCGATGTTGGACAATGAGAGAAGGTCGTCAAAGCCGCCATCTCGCGAGTTCTGCTGGAGGAGCGGCCGGCGGCTCCATGTGTTCTCAAAAAAGTCATCCAGCTCGCCGAGGCATCTCTGCAATATGTGCGGCTTCACTTGTGGGCGCCCCTGCCATCTGTGGTAGCCAGCAGCAAAGAGGTCGAGTCCTGCCAGCCCCCCGGGGCCGCGATCGACACCCTGACCGTCACGATTTCATCGTCGTAGAGCTCGCGCGCCGACTGCCGATCCGCCGTCGGAAGCGCGGCCCTGAGCGCACTGAGGGAGAAGCCGATTCCGGTCGGGGCAGTCAGGGCCGGGCCCCCCAGCGACTCCGATACGATGTCGCTGTCCAGCAGACGATTGTTCATCCTTTGCCTTCGAGGATCTGGCAGCGCGAGCGCCGCACTCCCCGTCTCCGCCCGGACAACGGATTTCGACCCCATCAAACGCGAGCGAATCAGGATATCACGGGTTGACGAAACAGGGCTTACGGGGAGATGGCGCGCTCGGACTTCGCCGAGGGGCCGCTTTTGCCACGCGTGCGGATGGAACGCTTAGGGCTAAGAGCGACGCCTAAGCGGCTTCTCCGTGAGGCGCATCTCGACGGCCCAAGGGATCTGAACTTCGGATACAACGTCAGGACGGTGCCAACCGCCCGCCTTAATCCGCTGATTATTGAGCCTCATGGACTGCCTGTAGAGGCGCCCCGATACCTTGGCCATGGACTCAGTTGCAAAATGCCCGGGGCCCGAAAACGAGCTACAGGAAAAGAGCAGCAATAAGTGCCGGGGTCAGTGTCACTTTCGTCCCCGTGGACCCAGGAGCGCAAGAGCGGATGATTGGGCTCAAGCGCGGAATCATCCAATTCTAGGCTGGCGTCACGCCTCCTCGGTCCACCCGCCCCTCGGCCCGAACCGAAAGGGGCATGCGCCTTCACTCTTTCGAGGCTTTCCGCGTCGTCGGGCCGTTCGTAAACTCGACGCGTGCGAAGACTTTTCTCCACGTTCGCCCAAGGCGCCCCCGGCGCCGGGCTTTTGCTCATGCGCATCGCCGCGGGTGGCGCGCTGCTCTTTCACGGCGTCGATGCGCTGACAGCGGGAGCGGCATCCGCCTCGGTCGCGTTTCACATCCTATGCGCTGCGATGGGCGTGTTCCTGGTCGTGGGGCTGTGGACGCCGATCGCTGGCGCGCTCGCGGCGATCGAAGCGCTGCTGCACGGGTACTTTAGCCCCGCCGATGCGGGCTTCTACATGCTACTGGCAACGCTTGCCGCTGCGCTTGCGCTGCTTGGGCCAGGCGCCTGGTCCGTCGATGCGCGCCTGTTCGGCTGGAGGCGCGTCGAAATCCGCAACGGCAACGCACACGGAAAGAGCCGCGACCTGCCTCTCTAATGAGGGTTTCGC
Source organism: uncultured beta proteobacterium (assembly GCA_963828045.1). Taxonomy (GTDB): domain Bacteria; phylum Pseudomonadota; class Gammaproteobacteria; order Burkholderiales; family Casimicrobiaceae; genus VBCG01. The sequence goes on from CAWHCM010000004.1 coordinate 68,356, forward strand.
GTGCGCATTCCGGTAAGCGCCGCCTCCTCTTCGGCGGTCGCTCGGAACACCGATCGAGCCGCATATCGACGCTAACTGGGGCTCGCGCGCGAGTGCCGGCCGGCGCGATAGTGCCGACCAGAGCAAACTTCGTTGTGGAGGCTGCGATGAATGCCGCGAATGTCATTCCGATTGGCAAGACTCAAGGTGGCTCGTGCGCAAAGAGTGGGCGCCCGCCCGGCCCCAGTACGGCACGCGTGCGCTTCGACGTATTCGAACTGGATGAGCCGAATGCCCTTCTGCGGCGCAGTGGAAAGGCCGTTACTCTCGCGCCGAAGCCATTCGCGGTGCTCTGCGCGCTTGCACGTCGCCCCGGCTCCCTGCTCACCAAGCACTCGCTGCTCGACGACGTATGGGGCCACCAGTTCGTCAGCGACTCGGTTCTGGCAACTGCCGTCAGCGAGATCCGGACGGTGCTCGGCGACCATCCTCGGCAACCGCGGTTCATAGAAACCGTGTCCCGGCGTGGCTATCGATTCATCGCTCCGACTAGCGCAATCTCCGCCGTGGCGTCAGGCCGGGCAATCGACTTCTGCGGGAAGCCCTCGTTCGAGAGCCGCTTGGAAGCGTTTCCGCTTCCGCCCGCCGCGCCGAGTGTCGCCCTCAATCGAAAGCATGGCGTCGCGTACGCTATCCCGAATGTCGACGCAGTGAGGCGCGAGTTGGGTTGCGCGTGGCCACAGCCCGCATACGCGACAGCGGAAGAAGTACTTTATGCGCAAGAGTTGAAGCGGCGGTTGAGGGCACAATTGCTGCGCGATGCCGTACCCGCGCCGGAGCCATAGTCCCTTGCGTTGATTGACAGGCCGCGTGTCCCGCATTCGAGGTTTGCGGCACGGGAGGGCGGATACAATTCAAGATAAAGCGATGAACCCCTGGGGCTTCTGGCGCTCCTAGTAGACGGTGCACGCTTTGTGGCTGGCAGAAGACCGACGCAACAACAAAGGAAATGCAAAATGCGAAACAAGACGCTAAGTCTCTTGGCGGTCGCAGTCTTGTCCGCCCCTCTGGGGAGCGCCTGGGCAGACGTTCCCAGGGATGTGGCCTATGTCAGCAACCAGGACAATGGCGTGACGGTGATCGACTTGGCCAGTTTGAAGCCCGTCAAGACCATCGACGTGGGAGGCAGGGGACCGCGAGGCATCGCCGTCACGCCGGACGGAAAGCTGCTGCTGACCGCCAACCAGCATACCGGCGACGTCTCCATCGTCGATACCAGCGACGACCGCGTCGTGCGGCGTATTCCCATCGGTAAGAATCCCGAGTTTCTGCGCGTCAGTCCGGACGGCAAGACAGCATTCGTCACCTACGAACCCTCGGCGACAGGCGGTCCGCCGAAGGGCGGCGGAAAAGAAGCGGACGACGAGGCTAACAAGACGCCGGCTCAAGTGGCGGTCATCGACCTCGACACGGGCACAGTGACCCGGCGCCTGATCGCCGGTCTGGAGACTGAAGGCATCGAGTTCACCCCGGACGGGCAGCATCTCGCCGTCGCCAATGAAGCCGACAACACCATCACCGTTTACAATCTTTCCGACGGAAAACTGGTGCGAACGGTCGACATCTCCGCCTACGGCAATCGCCCGCGAGGCATCAAATTTTCACCGCACAAGCACGAATACGCCGTGACGATGGAGTTCTCGGACAAGGTGCTCATCCTCGATCCGGACTTCAAAGTCGCCAAGACCGTTGCAACTGCCTCAGGTCCCTACGGTGTGGCGTTCGACCATGACGGCCGGCGCCTCTGGGTCGACGCGGCGCGCGGCGGGACGTTGCAAGTGTTCGACACCGCCGACTATCGCCTGATCGCGACCATTCCTGTCGGCAAGCGCTGCTGGCATTTTACCTTCACTCCAGACGGGGGCCGCGTTCTGGACGTGTGCGGGCGCTCGAACAGCGTATATGTCATCGATGCCGCAAACTACCGGACGACGAAGGAGATCTCCGGTCTGCAGCTGCCGTGGGGGGCAGTGACCTATCCCAACGCGAACGGCAGCCTGGATGTCGCTCGCTGACGGAATTGACGTAAGGTAAAGGGAGATGAGGGATGCAAGAGTCCGACGCAGCTTTTATGAGCGAGAGCCGCTCGAGGTTGGTAAATCTCTCATCGGCATGGAGTTGGGGTCGGATTTGTCCAAGGGCGGATGCGGCGGATTGATCGTCGAGACAGAGGTGTATGTTGGTCCGGAGGATCGCGCCTCTCACGCTTGGAACGCGCGTAGAACAGCCCGTACCGAGGTTCTGTTTGGCCCTCGCGGCTACGCATACGTCTTCCAGATCTACGGCGTGCACCACTGCTTCAACATCGTCGTTGGTGCGGAGCGAATCCCCGCGGCAGTGTTGATCAGAGCGCTGCGGCCAACGTACGGGTTGGAAATCATGGCGAGCAACCGCGGTCTTTCAAGCGTGCCGTCAAATCTGCGGCAGCTTGCATCCGGCCCGGGGCGGTTGGCGCAGGCGCTCGGAATCGACCGCCAGGCAAACGGTTTGGATCTATGTCAGGCGCCACTGTGGGTTCGGCGCTCTCCGGTTGGACGTCGTCTGGCCGCTGTTCATGGAATCCGAGCCGGGGCCCGTATCAACGTAGATTATGCCGGGGACTGGGCAAAGCGAAATTGGCGATTCACGCTGTCCGACGATCAATTTGTCAGCGTTTGACGGCGATTGGGGCCACCGGCCAGGCGGCCGAACTCACCCCGCCATCCACGTCTTCATCTTCGCGCCGTAGACATTCACGGCGAGACCCGCAAAGACGAGCACGACGCCGGCAAGTTGCATCGCAGCGAGCGACTCGTCCAGCAACAGCGCGCCGCTCGCCAGGCCCGACACCGGAATGAGCAGCGCAAACGGCGAAATCAAACCGGTTGGATAGCGGTGCATCAGCGCGGCCCACGACGCGAACCCGACCAGCGTGGCGCCCCACGCCAGGAACAGCACGCAGCCCCACGCAAGCCAGCTCGCATGGACGGCCGCATCCCATGCCGCGCTGCCGCCTTCGAAGAAGTACGCGAGCAGCGCGAGCGGCAGCGGCGGGACGAGGCTCGACCACACGACGAGCGCGAACATGTCGGGTTCGTGGTCGCCGGCGGCGCGCTTGGCGACGATGTTGCCGACCGCCCACGGCGAAAGCTGCGACGATGACCAGAAAGAATCCGACCAGCGTCGACGACACGCCGCCCTGCAATTTGTACACGCCGAGGAGCACGATGCCCGCCGTTGCGATGCCGGCGCCGACCAGGCTCTGCATCGACAGCCGGTCGCGCAGGTACACGAGCCCTAAACCGATCGTGAAGAACACCTGCACCTGGATGACGAGCGACGAGAGTCCCGCGGGCATGCCGAGTTTCATGCCCAGGAACAGGAGCCCGAACTGGCACACGCCGATCGCGAAACCATAGGCGACGACGTAGCCGCCACGGCATCTGCGGGCGGCGGATGAAGAACACGAGCGGGACGGCCGCGAGGAAGAACCGCACCGCCGCGAGCGCGAACGGCGGGATTTCGCGCAGGCCGACCTTGATCGGGCACGAACGAAAAACCCAACAGCGTGACGATGGCGATCGTCAGCGCGAAATCGCGCGCGGAAAGATGGGCTTTCAGCGTGTCTGCTTTAGAACGTGATCGTCGCCGGCAGATACTTCGCCATCAGGTCTTCGTAGTAGGGCTTGAGATCGGCGAGCCTGGGACGGTCAGGATTCTTCGAGTACAGGTCGTACGGATTGAATTTCTGCACCCACGGCAACATCGCGCGGTCGGTGCCGTCTTGCAGGTACGAGTATGCGCCTTCGCGGTGCCACGCATAGAACGAGTGGTAGCGAATCATGTATTGCGCGGGCTCCGGCAGGTACGCCTTGGTCAGGTGATACAGGTATTCGTCGTGGCCCCATGACATGTGCACGTTGGACAATCCACAACCTTCCTTGTAGATGCCGGTCCCGGTCTGGAATTCGCTGTGCTGCATGTCCGGATTGGCGGCGAAGAATTCGCTGTAGACGACCTTCGGCGAATACGGGCAGCCGGTCGGAAACGTATCGCCGACAACCGCCCACTGCGGTTCGCCGAAGAGGCACAGCACCTTGCCCAGGTCGTGGATGAATCCGGTCAGCACCATCCAGTCGGGCTGGCCGTCGCGGCGAATGGCCTCCGCCGTCTGCAGCAGATGGTCGACCTGCGGCAGCGCGATGTCGGGATCGGAATCGTCGACCAGCGTGTTGAGGTAGTCGAGCGCGTCCCACCATGTCATTTCCCGGCGGTTGAAGCGCAGGTACTCGGCCTTCTTGGCGACGACGAAATCGTACGTCTGGTGCGCGTGGTTCTGCCGGTAGAACTCGCGCACGGTGTCGCGCGCCGGCGCGTCGTAGTTGCGGTAGGCGTCCTTCGGCTTGGAACTGGCGACGGCTTCCATGGCGCTTACTCCGGCAATGCGGGCGGAGCGGCAATGATACTCTGGCGACCAAAAGCCAAAACGCCCCCGGCTAACCGCGCCGGGGCGTCCGTTTTCGGAAAGCGACTATTTCTTCTTGGCGAAATCTCCGGCGAACGCGTAGCCAAGGTCGTCGGGCTTCACATACTTTCGCAGCGCGGCGTTGACGTCCGCCGTCGACATCTTCTCGATGGCGTTGTCGATCTGTCCGGACGTGGCCCAGGTGCGCCCAAGGTAGGCCTGGTTGAGCAGCGAACCGGCCACCTCGTTGTCCTGGTTGCGCGAGAGCCGCCGCTCCTGCATCAGGCCGTCCTTCGCGTTCTTGACCTCGACGTCGGTGAAGCCGTCCTTGAGCGAGTTCGCGATCTCCTCGGCAAAGCCCTTGCGAACCTTGCCCAGATTTTCCGGCGCGAAGATCGCGTAGAGGCCGAAACGGCTGTTGGCCTCGAACGAGCTCGGACGCAGGAAACTTCCCACGCCATACGACAGGCCTTCCTTCTGCCGCAGCCTTTCCCACAGCCGCGACGTCGACGAGTCGCCCAGCACGTAGTTGGCGACGAGCATCGCTGGATAATCGGCGCTGGTGTCGGTGAGAGGCAGCGCTTCGCCGCCGATCAGGAATGCGTTGGCCTTGTCGGCAAGCTCGAACTCGAGCGCGACCGCCTTCTTCGGCACCAGCGGATCGGGCACGCGGGCGTAGGGACTCGGGCTCTTCCAGTCGCCGAAGAGTTCGGTGACGAGCGCGCGCATCGCCTCCGGATCGAAGTCGCCGACGATCGCCAGTTCCGCGTTGCTCGCGCCATAGAACTGGCCGATGGAATTTCTTCACGGTGTCGGGCGTGACGGCCTTGGCCCAGCGCGAGCTCCTCGTCCAGCGTCGGCGCAGTAGCGCGGATCGCCGGCCGGGTAGGGATTGCCTTCGCGCCGGAACGCGCGCACCGCGACCTGCTGCGGTTCGGTCCGCGAAGCTTCCAGCGCCGTCGCGCGCTCGCGCTTCAGCGTCTCCAGTTCCGCCGGCGGGAACGCCGGATCGCGCAAAACCTCGGCGACCAGGCGCAGCGTGTCAGGCAGCTCCTTGCGGAACGTCTGCCCGTCGCCGAAACGCCCGTTTCGTTGCCGCGAGAAGCCGACTCTGCGCGCGCAGCTTGTCGAACGTGTCCTCGATTTCCTGGCGCGTTTTCTTCGTCGGTGCCGCGCATCAGCATCGACGCCGGTGTATTGCGCCGTCGGCCTGCTTGCCGAACGCCGATTTCTCGTCGGCGAAGTGCAGCGACACGCGAAGTCGACGGCCTCGCCGCGCGTCTTCTTCGGCAGCAGCGCGACCTTCATGCCGTTGGGGAGCGTGAAGCGTTGCGTGCGCGCGTCGAGATTGGCGATGCTCGAGTCGAACGCCTCGCCCGGCGACGACGGCGGCGTCGCCCTTGTAGTCCTTGACCATCGCGGCGACGTCCACTGTCGGCGGCACCGGCGCGCGATCCGGCTTGGCGTCGGGAAGGAACTCGCCGATCGTCACGTTGGAGCGCTTGAGGTAGGCGAGCGCGACGCGCTGCACGTCGGCGGCGGTGACGTTGCGATAACGGTCGCGCTGCAGGAAGAAGAGACGCCAGTCGCCGAGCGCCACGGATTCGGAAATCGCGACGCCGAATTTTTGCGGGTTGGACAGGATGTCGTCGTAGTACTTGGCCGCCTTGCGCGCGAATGCGTGCGACTTCGGCGTCGGTGATCGGCTCGCTCTTGAGATTCTCGATCGTCGCGAACATCGCGTCGCGCGCCGGCTCGACCGCATCGCCTTCCGGAATCTGCGCCAACAGCGTCAGCGTGCCGGGGTCGTGCTGCGCCTCCGTCCATTCGCTCCACGGCGGTCGCCTTCTTGGTCTCCACGAGGGCCTTGTACAGCCGGCCCGCGGGCTCGATCGTCAGCGACGTCGCCCAGGACGTCGGTGGCGACGAAGTCCGGATCCGCGCCGCGCACCGTGTGGAACATCAGTCGCCACGAACTTGGAGTTGCCGACGCGGCGCAGCGTCACCTGCGCTCGCCGTCCTGGACCGGGTCCTGCGTGTAGATCGTCGGCAGCGTGCGGGTCGGCTTCGGGAATCGGGCCGAAGTACTTGGCGATGAGGCCGCAGCGTGGCGTCGGCATCGAACTTGCCGGCGACGATCAGCACCGCATTGTCCGGCTGGTAGTACGAGCTTGTAGAACGCCTGCAGGCGCCCGATGTCGACGTTCTCGATGTCCGAGCGCGCGCCGATCGGCAGGTGCGCATAGTTGTGCCACATGAACGCGCTTGCCAGCATCTTGCCGTACAGGACGTACTGCGGATTGTTCTCGCCGCTTTCGAACTCGTTGCGGACGACCGTCATCTCGGGGTCGAGGTCGCTCCTGCGGATCCAGGAATTGACCATCCGGTCCGCTTCCATCGCGAGCGCCCAGTCGAGGCTCTCGCCGCTGGCCGTGAACGACTCGAAGTAGTTCGTGCGGTCCCAGCTCGTCGTGCCGTTGAACTGCATGCCGCGCTTGCCGAGTTCGGTCATGATGTTGCCGCGCGCCGGCGTGCCCTTGAACATCAGGTGCTCGAGCAGGTGCGCCATGCCCGTCTCGCCGTAGTTCTCGTACGCCGAGCCGACCTTGTACGTCACGTTGACGACCGTCGATGATTTCGACGCGTCGGGGAAGAGCAGCAGGGTCAGGCCGTTGCTCATCCTGTATTCGGTGACGCCTTCGACGGTGGCGCCTTGCGTCATGCCGGCCGGAAGGGCAGCGTGGGCGCCGGCGGCGAAGAACAGCGGGATCAGGAACGCCGCGATGCGGCGCAGCAGCGATGCGGAGCTAGCCATGGCTTTGGAGGCCTCGGTATAGGGAGGAGGGGGCGGAGTATACGGGTACCGGCCGGCATTTTGCGGCTTGCCGGATTAAGCGGGCCTGAACGCGACAGGACGCCGGTGGCGCGCGCTGGACGGCGCCGATGGCGACGGCGCGCCCCGGGCGCGCCAGGCCGAGGGGCACGCCCGTGGCCGCTGGAGTCAGCCGCCGGCTCGCGAGCCTGGATTGACGTTTACGTAAACGTCACGTAACGTCGCGGGCGGGTGCGGCAACACGGGACGGCGCGCCGCAGCGCGGGTAGGTCGGCCGCGGCCGGTTCCGGTAAGCTAGCCAATAGCCTTCGGTGCGCCGCCCGCCAAGCGCCGCCGCTCCCCAGAAGAGGGTTCGCGATGAACGATCAAAGCATCCGCCATCCGCTGGTCTTCAAGCCCGTCAACAAGGTTCGCTTCGTCACGGCCGCGAGCCTCTTCGACGGCCACGACGCGTCGATCAACATCATGCGGCGGATCCTGCAGGCGTCGGGCTGCGAAGTCATCCACCTGGGCCACAACCGGTCGGTTGAGGAAATCGTCAACTGCGCAATCCAGGAAGACGCGCACGGCATCGCGATCTCGTCCTACCAGGGCGGGCACGTCGAGTTCTTCAAATACATGCTGGACCTGCTCCGCGAGCGCGGCGCCACTCACATCCGCGTGTTCGGCGGCGGCGGCGGCGTGATCGTAGGCGCCGAAATCAAGGAACTGCACGAGTACGGCGTCACGCGCATCTTCTCGCCCGAGGACGGCCAGAAGCTCGGACTGCAAGGGATGATCAACGAGATCGTCTCCGCGGCGGATGCGGATCTTGCGCACGAATTGCCCGGCACGCTCGACGCGTTGACCGCAGGCGACCGCTTCGCCCGAACGCGCGCATTGGCGCGGCTCATCACCGGCCTCGAGGTCGGCGCGGTTCCTCCGAAACTGCGCGCCGCATTGCTGGCGGCGGCGGAGAAAGCCACCGCGCCCGCGCTCGGCATCACCGGGACGGGCGGCGCGGGGAAAAGCTCGCTGACCGACGAGCTGGTGCGCCGCTTTCGCCTGGACCAGCGCGACGCGCTGAAGATCGCGATCATCTCGATCGACCCGTCGCGGCGCAAGTCCGGCGGCGCGCTGCTGGGCGATCGCATCCGGATGAACGCGATCGAGCACCCGAACATCTACATGCGCTCGCTGGCCACGCGCGACGCCGGAAGCGAAGTGTCGAAGGCGCTGCCCGACGTCATTGCCGCGTGCAAGGTCGCGGGCTTCGACCTCATCATCGTCGAAACGTCCGGGATAGGGCAGGGCGACGCGGCCATCGTTCCGCTGGTCGACACGTCGCTGTACGTGATGACGCCGGAATTCGGCGCCGCCAGCCAGTTGGAGAAGATCGACATGCTGGACTTCGCCGACTTCGTCGCGATCAACAAGTTCGACCGCAAGGGCGCCAAGGACGCGTTGCGCGACGTGCGCAAGCAATACCAGCGCAATCGCGAGCTCTTCAAGCAGGCCCCCGACACGATGCCGGTGTTCGGCACGATGGCATCGCGCTTCAACGACGACGGCGTCACCGCGCTCTACCAGGCGCTCGTCGCGAAGCTGGCCCAGAAAGGTCTGAAACTGGCGAAGGGGGCGCTGCCCCTGGTCGAGACGCGCGAATCGACGGGGCAGCACGCGATCATGCCGGCGGCGCGCGGCCGCTATCTTGCCGAGATCGCCGAGACGGTGCGCAATTACCACCAGTGGGCGGAAGGCGAAACGCGCATCGCGCGCGAGCGGCAACAGCTGACGGCTGCGAAGCGCATGCTCGATGAGACCACCGGCTACGAGGCCAAGCTCGTGGACAGCGGGCAGGTCGCGGCGGCCGAGGCCGCCCACCGGCTGGACGAAATGATCATGAGCGCGGAGCACGCGCTCGACGCACTGATTGCCGAACGCGAGGCCAAGCAGGATCCGCGGGCGAAAAAGCTCCTCGACATGTGGCCGCAGACAAAGGCCGCCTATTCGGGCGACGAGTACGTCGTGAAGATCCGCGGCAAGGAAATCCGCAGCGCGCTGACGACGACGTCGCTGTCGGGTACGCACGTGCCGAAAGTCGCGCTGCCCAAATTCGACGACGCCGTCGGAAATCCTGCGCTGGCAGATTCTTGAGAACGTGCCCGGCAGCTTCCCGTTCACCGCCGGCGTGTTCGCGTTCAAGCGCGAGAACGAGGACCCGACGCGGATGTTCGCCGGCGAAGGCGACGCGTTCCGCACCAACAAGCGCTTCCACCTGCTGGCCGACGGCATGCCGGCCAAGCGGCTGTCGACGGCGTTCGATTCGGTGACGCTTTACGGCAACGATCCGGCGATGCGTCCGGACATCTACGGCAAGGTCGGCAATTCCGGCGTATCCATCGCCACGCTCGACGACCTGAAAGTGCTGTATGGCGGCTTCGACCTCACCGATCCCGCGACGTCGATCTCGATGACGATCAACGGTCCGGCGCCGACGATCCTCGCCATGTACATGAATGCGGCAATCGACCAGCAACTCGACAAGTTTCGCAGCGACAACAAACGCGAGCCGACCGACGACGAGGCCGCCAAGATCCGCGCATGGACACTGTCGACGGTGCGCGGCACGGTCCAGGCCGACATCCTGAAGGAGGACCAGGGGCAGAACACCTGCATCTTCTCCACGGAGTTCAGCCTCAAGGTGATGGGCGACATCCAGGAATACTTCGTCCAGCACGACATCAAGAACTTCTACTCGGTCTCGATCTCCGGTTATCACATCGCCGAAGCCGGGAGCCAACCCGATCAGCCAACTCGCCTTCACGCTGTCCAACGGCTTCACGTTCGTCGAGGCGTATCTGGCGCGCGGCATGCACATCGACGATTTCGCGCCCAACCTGTCGTTCTTCTTCAGCTACGGCATGGACCCGGAGTACGCGGTCATCGGCCGCGTCGCACGGCGCATCTGGGCGGTGGCGATGCGCGAGCGCTACGGCGCCAACGAGCGCTCGCAGAAGCTCAAGTTCCACTCGCAGACGTCGGGTCGCAGCCTGCACGCGCAGGAGATCGCGTTCAACGACATCCGCACGACGCTGCAGGCGCTGATCTCGACCTACGACAACACCAACAGCCTGCACACCAACGCGTACGACGAGGCGATCACGACGCCGACGGAAGAGAGCGTGCGCCGCGCGATGGCGATCCAGCTCATCATCAACCGCGAATGGGGCTTGGGCAAGAACGAGAACCCGAACCAGGGCAGCTTCATCATCGAGCAGTTAACCGACCTGGTCGAGGAGGCGGTGCTCAAGGAATTCGAGGCGATTTCCGAGCGTGGCGGCGTGCTGGGCGCGATGGAGACGGGCTACCAGCGCGGCAAGATCCAGGAAGAGTCGATGGTCTACGAGCACATGAAGCACGACGGCTAGCTATCCGATCATCGGCGTCAACACGTTCCGCAATCCGCACGGGGACACGCCGCCGCAGAAAGATCGAGCTCGCGCGCTCGACCGACGACGAGAAGAAGTCGCAGCTGCAGCCGGCTCGCCGAATTCCACCAGCGGCACGCGAGCGAGGTGCCCGCGGCGCTGGCCCGGCTCAAGCGGACGGTGGTCGAGGACGGCAACGTCTTCGCCGAATTGATGAACGCCGTGCGCGTGTGCTCGCTCGGGACAGATCACCAATGCGCTGTTCGAGGTGGGGGGCCAGTACCGGCGCAGCATGTGAACCGTGTTTGTAGGACAAGTGCCGTTGCGCGTAAGACAACCGGGTCCCTTTGCTTTCCGCCGGGAAATTATGCTAATGTCATCAACTGGGGCACTCTCGGAGCGGGAATGAACGTGTTTCAGCTGGTCACCCGGCATCTGTATTTCGGCATCGACGCAATGCGGTTGCGCGACGCCACGGAGCCGCGTGCTGTTGCGCGTCCAGGGCCAGCCGCCCGAACGCGCCACCGTCGGCCTCGATACGCTGGCGCAGCGATTTCCGGTTGAGCGTGCGCGAAAGCCTCAACATGGTCGACCAGATGGTGCAAAGCGGCCTGCTCGAGCGGCGGACCGCCAAGGCCGACCAATACGCGATCACCGACAAGTTCCGCCTGTACGCGCAGGCGCGCATCGTCGAGCCGCTGCCGCGCTCGCGCGCGCAGTTGCTGCTGACGCACATGCCCGAATTGGCCGAGCACTTCAACCGCACCGCTGTCCGCAACAAGTACGAGATCGAAGCGCTCGCCGTATACGGCCCCTACATGAGCCGCGACCCCGAACTTGCGCAACTTTCGATCGGAGTTACCGGCCGCCGCCGCGTGCCGAATGCCCACCCGGTCGCCGGGCGCGCCACGACGTCGCCGACGGCCGGGCATGAGCAGATACGCAAGCTGTTCGAGGAGTTGAGCAGCTTCGTGCACGTCAAGTTCTACCGCCACCTGCAGGACATTCCGCGCCCATTCAGCGTGATCTTCAGGGACGACACCTGAGCTGGCGACCCGGCAAGCGGTTTCAAGCCCAGCCGCGACAGTCGATAGCGGCCGTTCGGCCGGCTACCAGCGGCACCCGCCGTTCCCGATCGTCGCCGCGGTGAGGGGGACGACCGCGAGGAGACCCATGCCGGCATAGGCGGTGCGGCAATCCGGTTTCGCGGCCTTGGCGATGTCCTCGGCAAGGTGATCTTTCTTTTCCACGGGCGGCGGCGGCGGCAACAGGTTCAGCACGCCGCGCGAGCCCGAGCCTTCGCTCGCGATCTCGCGGGCGCGCCGGCGCAGCGTTTCCGCGGTGACGCCCGGCGCCGCGCCCGGTGCGGCTGACGGCATCGTGTCCTCGTGCTTGGACCCGAAGACCTCGTCGTCGACGCTGGGCGCGCCGAATTTGAGGCGAGGCTGTTCGCCCGCGGGCGCTGCGGGCGCTGCGGGCGCCGGCGCTGCGCGTTCGCGCGCGGGCGCACTGCCGACGGGTTCGCTGCGAGGCAACGTTTGCGGCGCCGGCGCGGCTTCACGCTCGGTGGCCGGCGCCGCGCGCGCCGGTGCCGGCGTTTCCACCGGTGCCTTCGGTGCGGGTAGCTCGACCGGCGGCGCGAAATTGCGCTCAATTCTGTTCGGCGTGATCCGCTCGATCGGCGCCATCGGCGGCATCACCGCCTCGCGCGGCCGCACTTCCTCGGAGGGAACGGGTTCGCGCTCGACCTTCGCAGGGGCGATCGCTTCGGATGGCGCCGTCGTCGGCAGCGGTTCCTCGCGCGGCTTCAACTCGACGGGCGGTGCCATCTGCCGATCGATCTTGCGCGGCGCGATCTTTTCCAGCGGCGCAGCCGGCGCCATCGGGACTTCGCGCGGCCGCACCTCGACGGGCGGCGCGAACTCACGCTCGATTTTCGACGGCGCGAGGCGCTCCAGCGGCGCCATCGGCGGCAGCGGCACGTCGCGCGGCGGCAATGGAACGGGTGGAGCGATCTCCTTTGCGGGCGCCGGCGGGGCAACCTCGGAGGGCGTGACCGGCTTGTCGACTTCCACGGGCGCGCTGAGATCGAGACGCGGCAGCGCCTCGGCAGGCGGCGTTCGCGGCGAGAGTGAAACGTCAGGCGTGGTTTCGGCAGGTTGGGCGGGCGCCGGCGCGGACTCGGGGATTGGCGCTCCTGCCGGCATCGCGGGCGCAGCTATCGGCGCCGCTTCGCGTTGCGGCGCGGTCGGCGCGCTCGCCGTTCCCTCCAGCCGTCGCAAAAGCGCCGTGCCCGGCACACTCGTGTCGGCCCCGGGCGCCAGCGTAAATCCCGAGCCGCGCTCGGGAGCGAGTTGCCGCAGCGTCACGTCCAGCGAACCCAGCATGCCGTCGCCGCGCCGCGCGCCGCCGCTGATCGTCGTGCCGAAGAGGAGGATCGCCAGCATGTGCAGAAGCATCGACAGCACCACGAACTGCAGCAGCGACGGCTCTGCCTTGGCGGGCGGACTCGGCAGGCGGACGGGTGGGCGGTAGGGAATCCGGTTCATGCACGGTCTTCGAGGCGGGCTGCGGATGGAGCTTTAAGCGCCACCGCCGCGCAAAGCGTCACAAGTGGGGGCGCTTCGATTTTACTCCCGCGTCACCTGCGCCTCGCGGCGTCGCCTTAGGGTTTTCCGCGAACGGGCACGAGTGTTTGACAGATCGGGGCGGCGTCCCCAATCATCCGGTTCCGACGACTACACCGCGTCGCCTGCGACCGCGGAACGCGCGGCACGATTCGGCGACATCGTTCGAAAACACAAGGGAGGTTCCGCCATGCAAACGTCCGCTCGCCGCATTGTCGCCATTTTCGCCGCACTGCTGGCGTTGCCCGCGGTCGCGGATGTCGCGGTGCCCGCTCCCGGCGCCAGTCCGCGCGTCGATGCCATCAAGAAAGCGGGCGTGCTGCGCGTCGGCGTTCTCGCCAATGCGCCGTGGCTCGTCGAGAACACGTCGGGCGGCGGCGAGGCATGGAGCGGCCCGGCGTGGCTGCTTGCCAAGGAATACGCGAAGCGCCTCAACGTGAAGCTCGAGGCGGTGCCCGTCAGCCACGAGACGAAGGTGCCGGTGCTGGCGTCGAACCAGGTCGACATCTCGGTCACGCCGCTCGCGGAAACCGCGGACCGTCTGAAGGTCGTCGACTTCATCATCTACTCGAATACCAGCGTGTGCATGTTCGGTCTCGCGTCCAATCCGAAGTTCGCGCAGTCGAAATCCGTTGACGATCTCAATCGCGCCGACATCACGATTGCGTATTACACGGGCGGCGGCGAGGAGGGATGGGTGAAGGAGCGCTTCCCGAAGGCGCAGTTGCGCGGTGTCGCCGGCTCAGGGGTGGCGCCGGTCGAAGAGGTGATGGCCAAGCGCGCCGACGCCGTGCCGATCAATCGCGTGCCGTGGGTCGCGATGGGCCGCAAGCTGACGGCGCTGGCCGTACTGCCAAAGGACAACAACTGCCAGAACAGCACGGAAAAAGCCGCGCCCGTCGGCATGGCGATCGACAAGAACCAGCCGGCGTTCCTCGCCTGGGCGCGCGCCGTCGAAAAGGAAATCGAAGGCAAGCTCAAGGCGGACGAAACGCGCATCGTCGACACGATGAAGTAGCGCGCCGCGGCGGACCTCGCTTCATGCACACCGACCGGGCCGCCGCATGAATTTCGACTTCGCCGTCATCACCGACCACTGGCGGTTCCTAGCATCCGGCCTGGGCGTCACGCTGGTACTCGCCGTCCTGTCCGGCGTGGCGAGCCTCGCCATGGGCTTCGTCATCGCGCTCCTGCGGCTGTACGGACCGCGCTGGCTGCGGCCGGTGATCGTGTTCTACATCGATTCGATGCGCGCGATTCCGGTGCTGGTCGTGCTGGTATGGACGTTCTTTGCGCTGCCGATCGTCGCCGGCATCACGATGCCGCCCTTCTTCGCCGCGCTGCTGGGGCTGACCGTGCACCTTGCGGCGTACGCTGCGGAAATCGTGCGCGCAGGCATCGAGTCTGTTCGACCGGGGCAGACGCGCGCCTCGCTGGCGCTGGGCATGTCGCCGGCGCAGATCCTGCGGCGGATCGTGCTGCCGCAGGCGATCGTGCGGATGCTGCCTGCATTCGGGTCGCTCCTGTCCATCACGATCAAGGACACGGCGATCGCGTCGGTCATCGCGGTGACGGAGTACATGCGGCAATCGGAGACGATCGCAGGGCAGAGCTTCCAGCCGATCGAGGTGTACACGTTCGCGATGCTCGTCTATTTCGTCATCCTGTTTCCGGTCACGCGCGGCGTCGAGCTTCGTCTATCGCCGCGTCGCGCATCTCGGCCGCTCATGACGTTCGACTGGAGCGTCGTCTGGCAGCACCGCGAAGACCTCGCCCTGGCCACCGGCACGACCATTCTGCTGACCGTGGTCACCATGGCTGATTGCCGTGCCGTGCGGCATCGTCGTGGCGCTGCTGCGCCTCTACGCGTGGGCGCCGGTGCGCGCGGTTGCCACCGCCTACGTGGAACTGTTCCGCAACCTGCCGCTGATCCTCGTCGTGTACTGGGCGTTCTACGTGCTGCCGATCATGACCGGACTCGGGCCTGTCGCCCTTGGCCACGGGACTCGCGGCGCTGGCGCTCAACGTCACCGCCTACAACGCGGAGACGTTTCGGGCCGGCATCAACTCGATCCGCCGCGGCCAGGTCGAGGCCGCGATGGCGCTCGGCATGAGCCGCGTGCAGGCGCTGCGCCGCGTCGTCGTGCCGCAGGCGCTGCGGCGCATCCTGCCGGTGCTCGCGAGCACGTGGGTGTCGCTGTTCAAGGACACGTCGCTCGTCTCGGTGATCGCCGTTGCGCGAACTCGCCTACGTGGCGATGCAGATTCGCGCGCAGTCGTACCGGGTGCTGGAGATGCTGACGGCAATGGCCGCGATCTATTGGCTTTTAGGCTATCCGCAGGCCAAGCTCGTCGACTGGATCCAGCGGCGCTTCGCGGTGACGGAATGAGCGTGACGACCCGCGTCACGTCCGAGGCGCAATCGCGCGGGGCGGCCCTCGGCGCTCGAACAACGCGTCACTGCGTTCGCTGCCCTTAGAGCAATTCGCGCGGGCGGCCCTTCGGCGCTCATGAACGACCCCCACGCTCACTGCGTTCGCTGCCCCCTAAGGGGGAGCAATTCGCGCCTCGGGGCGGCCCTTCGGCGCTCATGATCGCCGAGCGAACAAATCCGCTTCGCGCGATGAGCGCCGGAGCGACGATCCTCCGCTACCGCGGCGTCGTCAAGCGCTACGGCGCTTTCAGGCGCTGGCGGCGTGGACCTCGACGTGCACGCGGGCGAGGTCGTGTGCCTGATCGGGCCGTCGGGTTCCGGCAAGTCGACGCTGCTTCGCTGCACGAACGGGCTGGAATCGATCGAAGGCGGAGACATCGAGTTCGAAGGCACGATGCTGCCGCGGGACGAGCGCGCGCTGCGCGCCGTACGGCAGCGGATGGGGATGGTGTTCCAGAGCTTCGAGCTGTTTCCGCATTTCACCGCGCAGGAGAACGTCGCCGAGGGTCCGCGTACGGTGCAGCGGCATGGATACGGCCGAAGCCGATCGACGGCCGACGGCAATGCTCGCGAAGGTGGGCCTGGCCGAGAAGGCGGAGAACTATCCGGCGGCGCTTTCGGGCGGACAGCAGCAGCGCGTCGCGATCGCGCGCGCGCTGGCGATGGAGCCGGACGTCATGCTCTTCGACGAGCCCACGTCGGCGCTCGACCCGGAAACGATCGGCGAAGTGCTGAACGTGATGAAGAAGCTGGCCGACGAGGGCATGACGATGGTCGTCGTCACGCATGAAATGTCGTTCGCGCGGCGCGTCGGCGACTGGGTCGCCGTCTTCGACGCGGGACGCATTGTCGAGCAAGGGCCGCCGGAGCAGATCTTCGATGCGCCCGAGACGGAGCGCACGCGCGATTTCTTGAGCCACTTAGGCTGGTCGGGGTAGCTTCGATCGCCGGGCGAGCGGCCTTCGCACGGTTGACATTGCCACATCCATCGGTTATTCCGGACCTGTCGTCACAGCCGCACACCGCATGGCCGAATCCACTCACTGGTCGTTTCCCGCGAACCTGCAGCCCAAGTCCGACGAGTTGCGCTTCGATCTTGCGTCGGCATTGCGCTCCGTCGTCATGCTGCGCGCCGAGATTCCCGAAGATGCCTTCACCGCGCCGATCCTCGGCACCGAACGCTTCGGCAACGGCGTCGTCATTCGCGACGACGGGCTGATGGTCACGATCGGCTACCTCATCACCGAAGCCGAATCGATCTGGCTCACCACCAACGACGGAACGGTGATCCCGGGACATCCGCTCGCGTACGACTTCGCGTCGGGACTGGGGCTCGTGCTGCCGCTGGGGCAACTGGGCGTGCCGGCGCTGCCGCGCGGGAGCGCCTCTTCGATTGCGGCGGGCGACGAAGCGATCGTCATCGGCCACGGAGGCCGCCAGCACGCGCTCGAGGCGCAGGTGTTCGCCAAGCGGGAATTCGCGGGCTTCTGGGAATACGTGCTGGACGAGGCGCTGTTCACGACGCCGCCGCATCCGGAATGGAGCGGCGCAGCGCTCGTCGGGCTGGATGGTCGTCTGGTGGGCATCGGCTCGCTCTTCGTGCAGGAGGCGGTCGACGACAAGCCGGTGCGCGGCAACCTCTTCGTGCCAATCGACCTGATCGAGCCGATCCTCCCGGACCTGCTGGCGCGCGGACGCTCGTCGCTGCCGCCGCGGCCGTGGCTCGGCATGTATACCGGAGAGGACAACGGCCGCCTCGTCGTCGGCGGCGTCGCGGCCGACGGGCCGGCCGATTCAGCGGGCGTGCTGCCGGGCGACGTCGTCGTCGAGGTCGCCGGCAAGGGCGTCAAGGGGCTGGCCGACCTGTTTCGCACGATATGGCGGCAGGGGCCCGCGGGAACCGACATTTCGCTGGGATTGCTGCGCGAAGGCGCGCCGACTCGCGTCGATGTGCACTCGGGCGACCGCGACGATTATCTGCGCAAGCCGATGCTGCAATAGCCGACTAGCAGGGATCGTAGTGCAGGTATCCGAGCAGGACGCCGCTGGCGCTGATCACGCGCTCGAGTTTGCCGCACCTCACCATTGGCGCCATCTCGCGCGCCGGATAAAACCGCGGATTTCCGGCGCCCGGGAGCGGCGGATCGGACGCGCTCACCGCGGCAATCTTCGCGGGACCCTTGCCTGACAAGTCCGCTTCGCAGTCGACGGCGCGGTCCGACGCCTGGATCACGCGAACGGCGGCCATGCCGTTGCCTGCGGGACCCGCCTTGGCGACCCACTTCGCCCGCGCCTCCGCGTTGCTGAGGCAAAGGCCGATGGCCGGCAGCAGTTCGGTCAGCGAACGCGCCCAGTCTTCCTGCGGCTTTTTTGCGAGGTCCGCGATGGGGGCCGCCTTGACGTCGTAGCCCGCGAGCACCGTGCAGCAGCCGGTAAGCGCTTCGCCAGTCTTGAGCGACAACAATGCGCGCCAAGGCAGCGGCGCCGCATCGGCCATCGTCGAGCGGCAGGCTTCCTCGCGCAGCGCGGCGACAAGAGTTTCCTTCGGCAAATGGGTCGAGTCGCCGCGCCACACGATCGCCGCCGGCGTCAGGTGCATGAACGCCAGCGGCGCGCCGCGGAAGATGACCTCGCCCTTGCCCTTGATCGGAAGGCGGTTCAATACGGCCGTCGTGCGGCCGGCCTCGAGCTGCCAGAACGGCTCTTCGCCGCGGCACAGCGCGCCTTGCACGACCACCGCCTGCTGCGCGAGCACCGCCGTTGCCGCCAACGACATGAGGGAGCCCAGTGCGAACTTTGAACCGATGCGTGCCATGCGCTGCTCCCGGGGATGTCTTCGGCGATAACTGACCTTCGGGCTCGAGCGATCATGATAACGCGGCTATCGTTCGCCAGACGGATTGTCGGCCGGTCGGCAATGAGCGATGCCTCGCGAGCAGCAGCAGTGCCGTGCCGGTTACTTCGGCCCGTAGGACTCGGGAGTCCAGCCGCCCCCTAACGACTTTGCGAAGTCGACGATCGACAGGCGAGCATCCTGCGCCGCGACGATGCGCAGCGTTTCCGCCGCGAGCAGCGTGCGCTGCGCGTCGAGCACTTCGAGATAGGACGTGCGGCCGGCGTTGTAGCGCAGCGTGGCCATGTCGAGCGCGATGGCGAGGTCGTCGCGGCGGTCGGTTTCGGCGGCCAGCGCGTCGCGCGCCGACAGGTTGGCGACCAGCGCGTCGTGCACTTCGCGGAACGCGATCTGGACCGTCTGCAGGTACTCGACATTGGCCTGGTCGTTGTTGGCCTTGGCCAGTTCGACCTGCGCCTCGATCGCCTTCAATGCGAGCAGCGGCTGTACGAGCCCCAGGCCGATGCCCCAGATGCCGGCGGGTGACGTGAAGAGGTTGCCGATCTTCGCGGCGTCGGAGCCGAAGTCGCCGGTCAGGTTGAACGCGGGAAAGTAATTCGTGCGCGCTTGCTGCACACGCAGGTCCGACGCGGCGAGCAGCACTTCGGCGCGCTGGATGTCCGGCCGGCGCTCGACCAGACCCGACGGGAGTCCCGAAGGCAGCGACGGCACCTCGGTGGCGGCGTCGATGGTCTGGCCGCGCACGATCTGCGGCTCGAACACGGCGCGCGGCGAGCGTCCGGTCAGCACGGCCAGCGCGGACTCGAGTTGCCCGATCCCGCGCTTCGCCCGCGCGATATCCGCCACGACCGCCGAACGTTCCGCTTCGGCTTGCTTCATGTCGTAGTCGCCGATCAGTCCCGCGTCGTAGCGATCGCGCTGCAGGCGGACGGACTCGGTGCGCGCCTTCAGCGTATCCTCGAGCACAATTAACTCGGCGTCGGCGGCCCGCAAGCGGAAATAGGCGCTGGCGACGTCGGAGGCGACGGTGATGCGCACGGTTTCGCGGTAATAGCGCGACGCCGCGAGATCGTTGTTCGCCGCCAGCGCGCCGCTGCGGTACTTGCCCCACACGTCCAGCTCGTAGGACACGTTCAGCGCGACGCGGAAATCGTTGCTCGTGGTCGGAAACCCTGGGGGTATTGGCGCGGTACTGACCGACGAAATACGCGAGCGCCCGGCGTCGGCGTTGAGGTTGATCTCGGGCGCCAGGTACGATTGCGCGAGCAGGACATTCGCACGCGCCGCTTCGATGCGCGCAAGCGCCGCCCTGAGGTCGAGGTTGTTCTGCAGCGCTTCCTCGACGAGCTGGTCCAGCACCGGATCGCCGAAGAGCGTCCAGTAATGCGTGAGCGCCTCGTCCTGCGCTGCGGTGGCCGAACCCTGCGGCAGGTCGAGCTTGGGCGGAATGGGCTGCGTGACGGCGCAACCGGCCAACGCGATCGCGACGATTGCAACGATCCGCTTGTTCATAGTCCGTCTCCCACGATGCCGCGCGGCGGATGGCCGGGGGTGTGCGGCGCCTCCTTGTGCGCGATGGCGCGCGCATGTTCCACCTCGTGCATCAACTGCTCCTTCGTGCGGTCCTCCTTGACGCGCCGGTCGGTGATCAGGCGGAAGAACAGCGGCACGAAGAAGATCGCGAGGAAAGTCGCGGCAATCATTCCGCCCATGACGCCCGTACCGGTCGAGTGCCGCGCGCCGGCGCCGGCGCCCGTCGATATGGCTAGCGGCAGCACGCCCAGGATGAATGCCAGCGACGTCATCAAGATCGGCCGGAACCGCAGCCGCGCGCCCTCGATCGCGCCTGCGGAAGCGGACATCCCTTCGTGCGTCTTGTACAGCGCGAACTCGACGATGAGAATCGCGTTCTTTGCGGCGAGTCCCAGCAGCGTGACGAGGCCGATCTGGAAATAGACGTCGTTGGTCAGGCCGCGCAGCCACACGGCGGCGAGCGCGCCGAACGTGCCGAACGGCAGCGCCAGCAACACCGAGAAAGGCAGCGACCACTTCTCGTACTGCGCGGCGAGAATCAGGAACACCATGATGACCGCGAGCCCGAGCGCGAACGTCGACGCGCCGGTCGAGCGCTTTTCCTGGAACGACGTGCCGCCCCAGTCGTAGCTGAAATCGGCGGGAAGCACCTCGTTCGCGATCTGCTCGACGCGGGCGATTGCCTGGCCCGAGCTGACTCCGGGCGCGGCGCTGCCGAGAATCTTCACCGCCGGCAGGTTGTTGAAACGGTCGAGCGAGTCCGGACCGGACGAATACTTGACCGTCGCCAGCGCGGACAGCGGGATCATTTCACCCGCCTTCGAACGCACGTAGACTGCGCCGATGTCGTCGGGGCGGGTGCGGTAAGAGGGGTCGGCGGACATCAGCACTTGCCACGCGCGGCCATACTTGTTGAAGTCGTTCACGTAGTAGGTGCCGAGCGTCGCCGACAGCGCGCTGAAGACGTCGTTGATAGGCACGCCGACCTTCTTGGCCTTTTCGCGGTCGACGTCGACGTAGAGCTGCGGCACGTTGGCGCGCCACAGCGTCTGCGCATATCCCCCCAGCGCCTTGTCCGAGTTGACGCGCTGCAGGAATTCCTGCGTCACCTCGTTCAGGCGCTTGGAGCCGCCTTCGCCGCGGTTCTGGATGTAGAACTCGTAGCCGCCCGCGACGCCCAAACCGAAAATCGCCGGTGGGTTGAAGGCGATCACCAGCGCTTCCTTGATGCCGGCGGTCTTGCCGAAAAGCTCGCCGACCAGTTGCGGCGCCGTGACCTTGCGCTCGTCCCACGGCACCTGCGTCACGAATATCGTCGCCGCATTGTTGCGAAAGCCGCCACCCAGGAAATCGAAGCCCGTGAAAGCGATGACGTCCTTGTTGGCCGGGTTGGAATGGATCGCCTCGTTGACCTTGGCGACGACGCGGTCCGTACGCTCGAGCGAGGCGCCGTCGGGGAGGATCACCGCCGCGATGTAGAAGCCCTGGTCCTCGTCCGGCACCAGGCTGCCCGGCGTGAACCTCCACAGGCCGATGACGATGGCGACCATGCCTGCGAACAGGATGATGCCGAGCGCGCCTCGGCGGATCATGAACGTGACGCCGGAAGTGTAGTGGCCGGTGACGCGCGCGAACCAGTTGTTGAACCAGGCGAAGAACCCCCGCTTGGGCGGCTGGTCGTGTTTCAGGACGAGCACGCACAGCGCCGGCGTCAGCGTCAGCGCGACCAGGCCGGAGATCACCACCGCGATCGAGATCGTCACGGCGAACTGGCGATACAGCTCGCCGGTCAGCCCGCCCAGGAACGCTATGGGCACGAACACGGCCGTCAGCGTGAGCACGATGGCGACGATCGGGCCCGTCACCTCGTGCATCGCCTTGATCGCCGCTTCGCGCGGCCTCGCGCCGTCCTCGCGCATGATCCGCTCGACGTTCTCGAGCACGACGATCGCGTCGTCGACGACGATGCCGATGGCGAGCACCATGCCGAAGAGCGTCAGCGTGTTGATCGAGTAGCCGAGCACGAACAGGCCGGTGAACGTGCCCAGCAGCGACACCGGCACGGCGACCAGCGGGATGATCGTCGCGCGCCAGCTCTGCAGGAACAGGTACACGACGAGGAACACGAGCACCATCGCCTCGCTCAGCGTGAACAGGACTTCGCGGATCGACACCTCGACGAAGCGCGTCGTGTCGTACGGCACCGAGTACGCGAGGCCTTCCGGGAAGCGCGTGGCCATCTCGGCCATGTTGCTGCGCACGCTCTTGGCGACCTCGAGCGCATTCGCGCCCGGCTGCAGGAAGATCCCGACCAGGGTGGCGGGCTTGCCGTTGATGCGGCCGATGAAGTCGTAGTCCTTCGAGCCCAGTTCGACGCGCGCGACATCGGACAGGCGCACCGTCGAGCCGTTCGGGTCGGCGCGCACGATGATGTTGCCGAACTCCTTGGCGTCGGTAAGCCGGCCCTGCGCCGTGATCGTGTAGACCAGTTCCTGGTCCTTCGCTATCGGCGGCTGGCCGACCTTGCCCGCCGAGAATTGCGCGTTCTGCTCGTTGATGGCGCTGACGACGTCGGCTGGCGTCAGCTTCAACTGCGCGAGGCGGTCGGGCTTGACCCAGACGCGCATCGCGTAGTCGTGGGCGCCGAAGATCTGGACATTGGTCGTGCCGGGCAGACGCTTGAGCCGGTCGAGCACGTTGAGCGTCACGTAGTTCGAGATGAACAGGCTGTCAAAGGCATTGTCCGGTGCGTAGAACGCCAGCACCTGCAGGAACGCCGACGATCCGCGCTCGACGGTCACGCCCTGGCGCCGCACTTCCTCGGGGAGGCGGGGCTCCACCTGCTTGACCCGGTTGTTGACGTTGACGGCGGCGTCGTCGATGCGCGTGCCGATCTCGAACGTGACCTGGATGGTCAACACGCCGTTCGAGCCCGAATTCGAGCTCATGTACAGCATGTTCGGCACGCCGTTGATCGCATTCTCGATCGGCGAGGCGACGGTATTTTCGAGCACTTCGGCGGAGGCGCCCGGGTACACCGCCTGCACGGTGACCACCGGCGGCGCGATCTCCGGGTACTGCGCGATCGGCAGCGTACGCATCGCGGCCAATCCCGCGAGCACGAGGAACAGCGATATCACGGCCGCGAAGATCGGCCGGTCGATGAAGAAGCGAGAGAACATGGTGGCGGCCCGCGGTCAGGACTTGGCGGCGGCGCCGGACTTGGCGCCATCCTTCGCGGGAGCACCCTCTTTCGCAGGGGTGGCGCCCGGTGCCGCCGGTGAAGCTCCGGCAAGCTTGATGGGCGCGCCCGGATGCAGCTTGGACAGGCCGTCGATGATTACCCGGTCTCCAGGCTTGATGCCGGTCTCGACCACCCACAGGTTCTGGCCCCCGACGGTCACCCAATCACCCAGCGTGACCGGGCGCGGCGCCGCGACGTCCTTGCCATCCTTGTCCTTGTCGGCGACGTACACGAACTTGCCCTGCGCGCCGTCGAGAACGGCGACCTGCGGCACGACAAGCGCGTTGTTGCGCACCGCCCCCGCCAGCGTCACGCGGACGAACTGGCCGGGCTTCAGCACGCCGTCGGCATTGGGAATTTCGGCGCGCATTTCGAACGTGCCGGTCGACGGATTGATTCGCGTATCGGCGAAGTTGATGCGGCCGCGGCGCGGAACGACCGAGCCGTCCGCCAACTTGATTGTGACGTCATACGCGTTGTCCTTCGGCAATGTCAGCCGGCCCTGGCTGACCGCGCGGTTGAGCGTCAGCTGCTCGTTCTCCGATATCGCGAAGGGAACCCAGATCGGATCGGACTGCGAGATCGTCGTGAGCAGCGTGTCGTTGGCGGTGACGAGGCTGCCTTCGGATTTGGGCGCGCGGCTGGATAACCCGCTGATCGGCGCGACGACGCGCGTGTAGCCCAGGTTGAGTTGCGCCTCGGCGAGCTTCGCTTCGGCGGACTTCACCGACGCGGCCGCAAGTTCCGCGTTGGAAACCGCGTCGTCGGCTTCCTTCTGCCCCACGGCGCGTTTTTCGGCGAGCGGCTTCAGCCGTGCGACCTCGCGGTCGGCCTGCGCCTTTTGCGCCTGCGCATGCGCCAAGTCGGCCTCGAGCGCGGCAACCTGCGCGGCCAGCGGCTTGGGGTCGATCACGAACAGCACCTGTCCGGCCTTGACCGGCGCACCCTCCTGATAAAGCTTGCGCTCGAGAATGCCCGTCACTCGCGCGCGCACCTCGACTTCCTTGGAGCCCGCCGTCTGGCCGACGTATTCGTACGTGGCGGGAACGGTCTTTGGCTCGACGACGACCGTCGAGACCTCGGACGGCGGAAAGCCCTGGAACCCCCCTCGCTGCGAGGGCCCGCAGGCTGCGACCAGGAGTACGGCGGCGACGGGAAGGAAGCGGCGGGCGAAGCGGCGAGCAGGAGGGAACATGAGGGGCTCCGAGGCTTGATCCACGGCAAAGTTGTGGCACAAAGGGCTTGCCAAGTGCCGGTAGATTACATACATTCAAGAATGTTTGTAAAGGGGTACGGACCAAATGGCACGCAGGACCAAGATCGAGGCGCTTGAAACGCGGGAGCGATTGCTCGACGCCGCGGAAGCCGTATTTCGCCAACGGGGTGTCACGCGGACGTCGCTCGCCGAGATTGCGACGGCTGCAGGCGTAACACGTGGTGCCGTGTATTGGCATTTCAAGGACAAGGCCGCGCTGTTTAACGCGATGTGCGACCGCGCGACGCTGCCCCTCGATGCACTGTTCGAGCGCGCGGAGGAAACGGCATCCGCCGATCCGCTGGCGACGCTTCGCGCGCTCTGTGTTGGTGCACTGCAACGCCTGGCCGCCGACCCGCGCACGCAGGCCGTCTTCGAGATTATCTTCCACAAGACCGAACTGGTCGATGAGCTGGCCGGATTCGCGACGTCGCACGAGGACGAGCGTTGCCGGTGCCTAATCAAGATCGAGGCGATCATCCGCCGCTGTGCCGAAGTGGGCGAACTCCCGTCCGACATCGATGCGGCGCTCGCCGCGCAGAGCCTCAATGCCTTCGTGGTCGGCATCATGCACGAGTGGGTGCTCGACCCATCGGCCTACGACCTGGCTTCTGCAGCGCCTGCGCTGATCGATGCTTTCCTCGCGGGATTGGCGACCCGGCCGCCGCGGCGCGTGGCGCGCGCCATGCCCCGCGTCCGGGCGAAGACCACGATCGCCTGATCGGCGTCCCAACCGCGCGCGTTCGCGCATTGGTCCGCAGGGACGGCATAATCGCGAGTTCCCCCCTCACCGAATACGGAACGCCATGAGCACAATTCAACGCGTCGGCATCGTCGGCGCCGGCACGATGGGCAACGGCATCGCGCAGGCGTGTGCGGTGTCGGGCCTCGATGCCGTCATGATCGATGTCGCGGAGACCGCCGTGATGCGCGGCATCGCGACGATCGCGGCAAGCCTCGATCGTCTGGTCAAGAAGGAAAAGATCGCGGCCAGCGACAAGGACGCGGCGCTGCTGCGGATCAAGGGATCGACCGTCTACGACGAGCTCAAGACGTGCGACCTGGTCATCGAGGCCGCGACGGAAAGCCTGGAGCTCAAGCTCAGGATCATCCACCAGATCGACGGGCTCGCGAAGCCATCGGCGCTGCTCGCGTCGAACACGTCGTCGATCTCGATCACCACGCTGGCGGCGGTCACGTCGCGGCCGGCGCAGTTCCTGGGCATGCACTTCTTCAATCCCGTGCCGCTGATGGCGCTCGTGGAGTTGATTCGCGGGCTGCAGACGTCCGACACCGTCGTCGACGCGGGCATCGAATTCGCAAGGCGGCTGGGCAAGGAGCCGATCGTCGTGAAGAACAGCCCGGGATTCGTCGTCAACCGCATCCTGTGCCCGATGCTCAACGAGGCGATCTTCGTCCGGCAGGAAGGCTTGGCCAGCGCCGCGGACATCGACAACGGCATGAAGCTGGGCTGCAACCACCCGATCGGTCCCCTCGCGCTCGCCGACATGGTCGGGCTCGACGTGTTGCTGGCGGTGATGAACGTCTTCTACGCGGACTTCAACGACCCGAAGTACCGGCCGGCGCCGCTTTTGAAGGAGATGGTCGCGGCCGGCTATCTCGGCCGCAAGTCCGGCCGCGGGTTCTACGAATACACTGCCCCCGCCGCGGCGCGGTGACGTCGGGGCCGGCGCTTCAACCCGTGATGTTGTTCGATGCGGGCGTCCGTGGGACACTCCGGGCCGGGCTTCCATGACACTTTTCTGAATGGGGATACGATGACACGCGTTTCTTTCATTGCTCGGGCGACGGCGGTGGTTTTCGCGGCAGCGCTCGCGATCGGCGCGGCGATCGCGCAGGACATCAAGTTCTTCCGCATCGGCACCGGCGGCACTGCCGGCACCTACTATCCGATCGGCGGACTCATCGCCAACGCAATTTCCAATCCGCCCGGCTCGCGTGCTTGCGCGGACGGCGGCAGCTGCGGCGTGCCGGGCCTGGTCGCGACGGCCGTCGCCTCCAACGGCTCCGTGGCCAACATCAATGGCATCCAGTCGGGCCAGCTCGAATCGGGATTCACGCAATCGGACGTGGCGTTCTGGGCGTATACGGGCACCGGCGTCTACGACGGCAAGCCGAAGGTCTCGGACCTGCGGCTCATCGCCAACCTCTACCCGGAAACGATCCACGTCGTCGCGCGCAAGGGCGCCAACATCAAGAGCGTCGCGGACCTGAAGGGCAAGCGCGTTTCGCTCGACGAGCCGGGCTCGGGCACGCTGGTCGACGCGCGGATCATCCTGAGCGCGTTCGGCCTGACCGAAAAGGACATCACCCCGGAGTACTTGAAGCCCAACCAGGCCGGCGACAAGATACGCGACGGCGGCCTCGACGCGTTCTTCTTCGTCGGCGGCTACCCGACCAGCGCGATTTCCGAACTCGCCTCGTCGGGCGCGGGCATCGAGCTCGTGCCGGTCACCGGTCCGCAAGTGGACAAGATGCTCAAGGAGTACGGCTTCTTCGCCGTCGACGCCATTCCCGCCAATACATACAAGGGAGTCGGCGAGATCAAGACGATCGCCGTGGGCGCGCAATGGGTGACGTCCGCCAAGCAGCCCGATACGCTGATCTACGAGATCACCAAGGCCATCTGGAACGACAACTCGCGCAAGCTGCTCGACGCGGGTCACGCCAAGGGCAAGTCCATCACCAAGGCCAACGCGACGGCGGGCGCCGGCATCCCGTTCCATCCGGGCGCCGAAAAGTTCTACAAGGAAGCCGGCCTCATCAAGTAGGCGGCGCGGTTCGCGTAAGACAGCGCGGGGCCGGCTCGAGCAATACCGGCCCCGTTTCCTTTGGTCCATCCGCGGCCATTCCCTGGGGTGATCATGCAGGCCAGCGATCTCGACCGTGCGCGCGTGCTGGAGGAGAAGTTCGATCCGGAAATGCGCTTCCGTCCGATCCGGTTTCCGGCGGCGCTGATCGTCACATCGCTGCTGATCGTCCTTTCCTGCTTTCACTTCTACACGGCGGGCTTCGGCCTCCTGCGCGAGACGACGCACCGCGGCGTGCATCTGTCGTTCGTGCTGGGTCTCGTGTTCCTCGTCTTTCCGCTGCGCAAGAAGATGCTCGAGCATCCGCCGGCGGGGACCGTCGCGCCGGGCGGCGTGCCGTGGTACGACTGGATCTTCGCCGTGGCGGTCGCGATTTCGGTCCTCTACATTCCGTACGTGTTCGACGGCCTTGCCTTCCGCGTCGGCAATCCGAACACGCTCGATGTCGCGCTGGGCTCGGTGCTGGTCGTGCTGCTGCTGGAGGCGACGCGGCGCGCCATGGGGTGGCCGCTGCCGATCATCGCGCTGATCTTCGTCGCGTACGCGCTCGCGGGGCCGATCTTTCCCGGGCTGTTCAAGCACTCGGGCGCGTCGTGGCCCTCACTCATCAACCACCTGTACCTGACGAGCCAGGGCATCTACGGCATCGCGGTCGGCGTGGTCGCGACGTACGTGTTCCATTTCGTGCTGTTCGGCGTGCTGGCGACGGCCATCGGCCTGGGTCAGCTGTTCATCGACATCGCGTCGGCGATCGCCGGCCGCTACGCGGGCGGGCCCGCCAAGGTGTCGGTGTTCGCGTCGGCGCTCTTCGGCATGCTGTCGGGCTCGTCGGTGGCCAATGCGGTGACCGTCGGGTCGCTGACGATTCCCGCGATGATTCGCCTGGGCTACCCGCGGCACTTCGCCGGCGGCGTCGAGGCCGCGTCGTCGACGGGCGGCCAGATCACGCCGCCGATCATGGGCGCCGCGGCGTTCCTGATGATCGAGTTCCTGAACCTGCCGTATTCGACGATCATCATCGCGGCAATCGTGCCGGCCTTCATGCATTTCTTCGGCGTGTTCATGCAGGTGCATTTCGAGGCGAAGAACAAGGGCCTGCGGGGCCTGACCCGGGAAGAACTGCCGGACCTGCCCCGTGTGCTGAAGGCGAACTGGCCCACGCTCATCCCGCTAATCCTCCTGGTGACGATCATCGTGAAGGGCAACACGCCGTATCTGGCCGCGTTCACCGGCATCTCGTCGTGCATCCTTGTCGGCTTGTTCTCGTCGCGGCAGCGCACGACGGCGATCCAGTATGTCGCGCTGCTGGCGTCGCACGGATTGCTGCTCGCGCTGATCACCCGGCAGTTCGGCAATTTCGGCCCCTGGGTATTCGTTCTGCTGGTCGTGGCGTTGCCCCTTGTCCATCGCGCGATCGGACGCGAGTCGCGCATCGGCCGCGCGGCGATCCTCGCGGCGTTCGAACTGGGAGCGAAGTACGCGCTGGCCGTCGGCGCGGCGGCCGCCACCGTCGGCATCGTGATCGGCGTGGTTACATTGACGGGCGTGGGCTTCAAGCTGTCGTATATCGTGACCGGCGCCGCCCAGTCGCTGGCCGAAGGGGTCGTCGCGTTCCTGCCGAACGGCTGGGCCGACCTGCACGCGCTGACGTTGCTCGCCGCGCTCGTCATGACAGGGCTGGTGTGCATCCTGATGGGCTGCGGCATCCCGACGACCGCCAACTACATCATCATGGTGACGGTCGCCGCGCCCACGCTCGTCCTGCTGGGTGTGCAGCCGATCGTCGCGCATTTTTTCGTGTTCTATTACGGCGTGCTGGCAGATATCACGCCACCGGTGGCGCTCGCCGCCTATGCCGCGGCGGGCATGGCCGGGTCCGATCCGTTCAAGACCGGCAACACGGCGTTCAGGCTCGGAATGGGCAAGGTACTGGTGCCGTTCGTGTTCGTGTTCGCGCCGTCGATGCTGATCGTCGTCAAGGGCTTCGCGTGGTCGGAGTTCTTCATCGCGACCATCGGCTGCCTGCTCGGCATCACGTTCCTGGCGTCGGCGCTGTCGAATTATTTTCTACGGACGATGCGCCTCTGGGAGCGATTGCTATTCGCGTTCTCCGCGATCCTGATGATCGTGCCCGGCATCATCAGCACGGTAATCGGACTCACGCTGGTAATCCCGGTGCTCTTGCGGCAGATCGCGGCGGTGCGCCGCCCCGCGGCCGCCGCCTGACTCCTGGCCCCAGTCCCTCGTCGTAGATCGCATCGGACGCTCCACGGCGGACCAAATGCCGGTACGATGATGGAAAACGGTATCCCGGGCATTCGACGCCGGGCCGGCGGGAGGAGAGGATGGAGAGCGCGCTCGACACGTTTCCGCGTTTGCTGCTGCACCACGCCAAGGTGCGGCCGGAGCATCCGGCGGCGCGCGAGAAGGACCTTGGGATCTGGCAGACCACGACCTGGTCCGGCGTGGCGCAGGAGGTCCGCGCCCTAGCGTGCGGACTGGCCGCCAGGGGCTTCAAGCGCGGCATGCATCTCGCGATCATCGGCGACAATCGGCCGCGCCTGTACTGGGCGATGACGGCCGCGCAGGCGCTGGGAGGCGTTCCCGTGCCGCTGTATCAGGATGCGCCAGCCGCCGACATCGTGTACGTGCTGAACGATGCGGAGATCGTTTTCGCCATTGCCGAGGACCAGGAGCAGGTCGACAAGCTGCTGGAGGCCAAGCCGCAGGTCGCATCGCTCGCCCACATCTATTACGAAGACCCGCGCGGCCTGCGCAACTACGAGGCAGTCACGAGCTTCGACAGCCTCCTCGAGATCGGCCGGGAGTTCGACCGCGCGCACCCCGGCTTCTACGACGCGGAAGTCGCGCGCGGCGACACCCATGACGTCGCCGTCATGCTCTATACGTCCGGCACGACGGGCCGCCCCAAGGGCGTTTGCCAGACGCACGCGGCGTTCATCGCCGCTGCGACGGGCGGCATCGAGTTCGACAAGCTGACGGCCGACGAGAGCATACTTTCGTACCTGCCGATGGCGTGGGTCGGCGACAACCTCTTCTCCTACGCGCAGGCGATGGTCGCCGGCTTCACGATCAATTGCCCGGAGTCGGGTGATACGGTGATGACCGACATGCGCGAGATCGGCCCCACGTATTACTTCGCGCCGCCGCGGGTTTTCGAAAACCTGTTGACGCAGGTGATGATCCGGATGGAGGATGCCAGCGCGATCAAGCGCGCGCTGTTCCGCCACTTCACCGCCGTTGCGCGCCGCTGCGGCGCGACGATCCTCGACGGCAAGCCGGTTTCCGTGGGCGACCGCCTGCAATATGCGCTGGGAAACCTGCTGGTCTACGGGCCGCTGCGCAACGTGCTCGGCATGAGTCGCATTCGCGTCGCCTACACGGCAGGCGCGGCGATCGGCCCCGACCTGTTCCGCTTCTACCGCTCGATCGGCGTCAACCTGAAACAGCTCTACGGCTCGACGGAGACGTGCGCCTATGTCTGCCTGCAGCCGGACGGCGGCGTCAAATTCGACACGGTAGGCACGCCGGCGCCGGGTGTCGAGGTGAAGATCGGCGAAACGGGCGAGGTGCTGGTGAAAGGGCCGATGCTCCTCAAGGAGTACTACAAGCGGCCCGATGCGACGGCGGAATCGATCGACGCCGACGGCTATTTCCACACGGGGGACGCGGGGTTCTTCGACGATGGCGGGCAGCTCAAGATCATCGACCGCGCCAAGGACGTGGGCAAGCTCGAAGGGGGCGCGATGTTCGCGCCCAATTACATCGAGAACAAGCTCAAGTTCTTCCCGCACATCAAGGAAGCGGTGGTGTTCGGTCCCGGCCGCGATCGCGTGTGCGCGTTCGTCAACATCGACGTGGGATCCGTCGGCAACTGGGCCGAGCGGCGCGGCATCGCGTATTCGGGCTACACGGACCTGGCGCAGAAGCCCGAGGTCTACGGGCTGGTCCGCGAATGCGTGGAAAAGGTCAACGCCGAACTCGCGGTGGAAGCCGGGCTCGCCGAATCGCAGATCCACCGCTTCCTGATCCTGCACAAGGAGCTGGATCCGGACGATGACGAGCTGACGCGCACGCGCAAGGTGCGGCGCGGCTTTGTCGCGGAAAAATACGCGGTGCTTGTCGACGCGCTTTACGGCGGCCGCACGTCGCAGCACATCGAGACGCTGGTGCGCTTCGAGGACGGCCGGACCAACATGGTGGCGGCCGACCTGCACATCGAGGATTCGCGGACGTTCCCCGCGCATTCCCAGAAGGCTGCGTGATCGAGATGAGCATGGTGGCCCAATGACGGCGCGCACCGTCGGTGACGTCATACTGAAACTCGACAACATCTCGCTGTCGTTCGGCGGCGTGAAGGCGCTCACCGACATCAGCTTCGACGTGCTCGCGCACGAGGTGCGCGCGATCATCGGGCCGAACGGCGCGGGCAAGAGCTCGATGCTCAACGTGATCAACGGCGTCTATCACCCGCAGAAGGGCACCATCACTTTTAATGGCAAGGAACGCCGCGACATGGATACGCATGACGCCGCGGCGCAGGGCATCGCCCGCACGTTCCAGAACATCGCGCTGTTCCGCGGCATGTCGGTGCTGGACAACATCATGACCGGCCGCAACCTCAAGATGCGCGCCAATTTCCTAGAGCAGGCGATCTGGGTGGGTCGCGCCAGGCGGGAGGAAATCGAGAACCGCCGCAAGGTCGAGGAGGTGATCGACTTCCTCGAGATCCAGCACGTGCGCAAGACGCCGGTGGGCAAGCTGCCGTACGGGCTGCAAAAGCGCGTGGAACTGGCCCGCGCGCTCGCGGCGGAGCCTTCGATGCTGCTGCTCGACGAGCCGATGGCCGGCATGAACGTCGAGGAAAAGCAGGACATGTGCCGCTTCATCCTCGACGTCAACGAACAATATGGCACGACGATCGTCCTGATCGAGCACGACATGGGCGTCGTGATGGACATCTCCGATCGCGTGGTCGTGCTGGATTACGGGAAGAAGATCGGCGATGGCCCGCCGGACGAGGTCCGGGCGAGCCAGGCGGTCATCGACGCGTACCTGGGTGTCGCGCATTGAGCTCGAGCAACCGGCCACGGAATCGCTTTGCGAAACTGAACTGACATGTCCTTCTTCTTCGAAGTGCTGATCGGCGGCCTTCTCTCGGGCGTGATGTACTCGCTCGTGGCGCTGGGCTTCGTATTGATCTACAAGGCGTCGGGCGTCTTCAACTTCGCGCAGGGCGCGATGGTGTTCTTCGCCGCGCTCACGTATGTCGGGCTGCTGGAGCACAGCTTCCCTCCGTGGCTCGCGTTGCTGGCCACACTCGCGGTCATGATCGTGCTGGGCCTCGTTACCGAGCGCGTCGTCTTGCGGCCGCTCGTCAACCAGCCGCAGATCACGCTGTTCATGGCGACGATCGGCCTCACGTTCTTCATCGAAGGCCTGGCGCAGATCATGTGGGGCGCCAACGTTCGCGGCCTGGAGCTGGGAATCCAGGACGAGCCCATTCAGTGGGTGACCGACACGACGGGGATGTTCATCTCGAAATTCGACCTCGTGGCGGCCGGCGTGGCCGCGATCCTGGTGACGCTGCTCGCGCTTTTCTTCAACCGCACGCGCATCGGACGGGCGCTGCGCGCAGTCGCCGACGATCATCAGGCGGCGCTGGCGGTGGGCATTCCGTTGCAGCAGATCTGGGGCATCGTGTGGAGCGTGGCCGGCGCCGTCGCGCTGGTGGCCGGCCTCCTCTGGGGCGCGCGCAACGGCGTCCAGTACGCATTGACGTTCGTGGCGCTGAAGGCGCTGCCGGTACTGATCCTGGGCGGTTTCGATTCGATTCCGGGCGCCATCGTCGGCGGTCTCATCATCGGCGCGTCGGAAAAATTGGCGGAAGTCTATCTGGGCCCATACGTCGGCGGCGGCATCGAAGGCTGGTTCCCCTACGTGCTCGCCCTCGTGTTCCTGCTGTTCCGGCCCGAGGGCCTGTTCGGGGAAAAGATCATTCGCCGCATCTGAAGGCAAGGGAACGAAGAACCCATGTTCTATCGCGAAGCGGGTCAGTTCAAGACGTCCTACCGGACCGACGCAGCCATCTTTCCCATCCGGCAGGACCGGATCGCGATCGCGCTGGTCATTGTCGTCGCGTTCGTCGTCGTCCCCCTGCAGGCAACACCCTACGTGTTCACCGGTATCCTGATCCCGTTCCTCATCCTTGCGCTCGCCGCACTCGGCCTCAACATCCTGACCGGCTACGCGGGCCAGCTTTCGCTCGGCACGGCGGCGTTCATGGCCGTGGGCGCGTTCGCGTCGTACAACTTCATGCTGCGCGTTCCCGGCATGCCGATCCTGCTGGCGTTCATCGGCGGCGGCACGGTCGCGGCGCTCGTGGGCATCCTGTTCGGCCTGCCCAGTCTGCGCATCCGCGGCTTCTACCTCACGGTCGCCACGCTCGCGGCGCAATTCTTCATCGTCTGGTTCCTGACCAAGGTGGGCTGGATCTCGAACTACAGCTCGTCGGGCGTGATCACCGCGCAGCATATCGTCATCCTGGGCTATACGTTCACGACGCCGGCCGCGAAATACCTGCTGGTTTTGTCGATCGTCGCGGTCATGGCGCTGGCGGCCAAGAACATGGCGCGGGGCAACGCGGGACGCTCGTGGATGGCGGTCCGCGACATGGACGTCGCGGCCGAGGTGATCGGCATAAGGCTCCTGCGCACGAAGCTTCTCGCCTTCGCGGTGAGCTCCTTCTATTGCGGCGTCGCCGGGGCGCTCTTCGCGTACGCCTACCTCGGGACCGTGGAGCCGGAAGCCTACAGCCTCGACCTGTCGTTCCGGATCCTGTTCATGGTGATCATCGGCGGCGTCGGCACGGTCCTGGGATCGTTCCTGGGAAGCGCCTTCGTCACGCTGGTGCCGGTGCTGCTCAGCGTCACCGTGCGCTACCTGGACAGCAACCTCAACCTGCACATCGCCGAAAGCACCATATCCAACCTCGAATTGATGGTGTTCGGGGCCCTCATCATCTTCTTTCTGATCGTCGAGCCGCACGGGCTCGCGCGACTTTGGCAAATTGCGAAGGAGAAGCTCCGGCTGTGGCCGTTCCCGCATTGACGGATATTGACCTGTCTCATGGCGAAAGGTACGCGGAGAGGTACCATGCAGGCTGGCGGGAATCCGTCTGAACGCGCCGCCGCGCTAACTTAAGGCGGCGGGACGGCGGGCTGTTTCATCATCGATTCATCAGGAGGCGTTCCATGAAGGCAATCAAGACGGTGCTGCTGGGCTTAGCGCTCGCGGCGGCCACGGCGGCCAGCGCGCAAAACGAACAATATCTGCCGGTGCTGTCGTACCGGGTGGGTCCGTACGCGGCCGGCGGGTCCGGCTATTACGGCGGAGCGATCGACTACTGGACGCTCGTCAACATGACCGGCGGCGTCAACGGCGTGAAGCTCAAGTGGGAAGAGTGCGAGACGGAGTACAACCCGTCCAAGGGCGTCGAATGCTACGAGCGGCTCAAGAAGAAGAACGGCGGCGCATCGACCGTCGAGCCGTTGTCGACCGGCATCGCGTACGGCCTCTTCGATCGCGTCGCCCAGGACAAGATTCCGATGACGACGTTCGGCTACGGGCTCGCCAGTTCCGCCGACGGCCGCATCTACGACTGGGTGTTCCCGCTCGGTACGACGTACTGGGACCAGATGGCGGCGATGATCGCGTATCTCGGCCAGAAAGTAGGCGGTCTCGACAAGCTGAAGGGCAAGAAGATCGCGTTCCTCTACCACGACTCGGCGTACGGCAAGGAGCCGATCCCGGTGCTCGACGCGTCGGCCGCCAAGTATGGGTTCGAGGTGCTCAAGATTCCGGTCACGCCGCCCGGCCAGACGATGGAATCGCAGTGGCTGCAGATCCGCCAGGCCAAGCCCGATTTCGTGATCGTCTGGACCTACGGCGTGATGAGCACGGTCGCGCTCAAGACGGCGGCCAAGATCGGCTATCCGCGGGACAAGCTGCTGGGTGTCTGGTGGGCCGGATCGGAAGAAGACGTGATCCCCGCGGGTGAAGCCTCCAAGGGCTACGTCAGCGCGTCGTTCACGGCGTCCGGGACCAACTTTCCGGTGATGCAGGACATCAAGACCAAGGTGTACGGCGCCAACAAGGGCAACCTCGAGGATCCGTCGCGGCTCGGCAATGTCATGTACACGCGCGGCGTCGTCTACGGGATGATCGTCGTCGAGGCACTGCGCGTCGCGCAGTCCAATTTCGGCAAGGGCAAGGTCATGACGCCCGAGCAGCTGCGCTGGGGCTTCGAGCACCTGAATCTCACCGAGGCCCGCATCAAGGAGTTGGGTGCGGCCGGTTTGTTCCCGCCGATCAAGACGAGCTGCCTCGACCATGAAGGCTCCGGCATGGTCAAGTTCCAGATGTGGGACGGCACGCAGATGAAGCAGGTCACGCCGTTCATGGCCGGCGATCGCGCGATGGTACGCAAGATGGTCGAGGAAACCGCGGGCAAGTACGCGGCCGAAAAGAAGATCACGCCGCGCGACTGCGCCAAGGAAATGTAGAGGAAGCACCGCCGTGCAGCCCGCGACCGCCGGCTCGTATCTTTCGGTGAACAACATCGAGGTCATCTACGACCACGTGATCCTTGTACTGAAGGGCGTGTCGCTCGAGGTTCCCGAGGGCCGGATTGTGGCGCTGCTCGGCGCCAACGGCGCGGGCAAGAGCACGACGCTGAAGGCCATCTCCAACCTGTTGGCGTCGGAGCGCGGCGACGTGACCAAAGGCACGATCGAGTTCCGTGGCCAGCGCGTCGACAAGCTCACGACCAACGAGCTCGTGCGAATGGGCGTTTGCCAGGTGATGGAAGGGAGGCATTGCTTCGCGCACCTGACCGTCGAGGAAAACCTGCTGACGGGCGCCTTCACGCGCAAGGTCTCGCGCGCCGACACCGCCATGGCGCTGGAGAAGGTCTATCACTATTTCCCGCGGCTCAAGTTGCGCCGGTCGAGCCAGGCGGGCTACACGTCCGGCGGCGAGCAGCAAATGACCGCCGTCGGCCGCGCGCTGATGGCGCAGCCGTCGATGATCCTGCTGGACGAGCCGTCGATGGGGCTGGCGCCGCAGATCGTCGAGGAGATCTTCGAAATCGTCCGCGACTTGAACGGAAAGGAGGGCGTGTCGTTCCTGCTGGCCGAGCAGAACACGACGGTGGCGCTGCGCTTCGCCAACTACGGTTACATCCTCGAGAACGGCCGGGTCGTGATGGACGGCGAAGCGAGCGACCTGGCGTCGAACGAGGACGTGAAGGAGTTCTACCTGGGCTTGTCGTCCGGCGGCCGCAAGTCCTTCCGCGACGTCAAGCATTACCGCCGGCGCAAGCGCTGGCTCGCCTGACCCGCCGACGCGCCCGGGTTTCCCACCATTGGCTGACCATTTCGACGCGCTGGAGACGCGCGACCCCGAGCTTCGGGAACGCGCGCAGTTCATGGCGCTGCCGCGGCAGGTTGCGCATGCGAAAGCCGCTTCGCCGGCGTTCGCGCGAATTCTCGCGGACGTCGACGCGGCGGCCGTGACGTCGCGCACGGCGCTCACGCGCTTGCCGGTGACGCGGAAATCCGCCTTGCTGGACATGCAGAAGGGCGCGCGGCCGTTCGGCGGGCTTGCGGCGACGGGCTGGGGACCGGGGACGCGGCGCGTGTTCGCGTCGCCGGGTCCGATTTACGAGCCGGAGGGCGCGCGTCCGGATTACTGGCGGCTGGCGCGGCCGCTCTTCGCCGCCGGCTTTCGTCCGGGCGATCTCATTCACAACTGCTTCTCCTACCACTTCACGCCGGCCGGCTCTATGCTGGAAACCGGCGCGCACGCGCTGGGGTGCACGGTGTTTCCAGGCGGCACCGGGCAGACCGAGCAGCAGGTGCAGGCAATCGCCGATCTCAAACCCGCGGGCTACGTCGGCACACCGTCGTATCTGCGGATCATCCTCGAGAAGGCCGACGAGCAGGGCGTGCCGTTGCCAAGCTTGCGCCGCGCGCTGGTCTCCGCCGAACCGTTCCCGCCGTCGTTGCGCGACGCGTTCGCCGGGCGCGGGATCGACGGCTACCAGGTCTACGCGACCGGGGATCTGGGCACGATCGCCTATGAAACGTCCGCCCGCGAGGGCCTGGTTGTCGACGAGGGCGTCATCGTCGAGATCGTGCGCCCGGGCACCGGCGATCCCGTCGCGCCGGGCGAGGTCGGCGAAGTCGTCGTCACCACGCTCACCAACACCGACTATCCGCTGATCCGCTTCGGCACCGGTGACTTGTCGGCGCTGCTGCCCGGCCTGTCGCCGTGCGGACGGACGAACATGCGGATCAAGGGCTGGATGGGCCGCGCCGACCAGACGACCAAGGTCAAGGGAATGTTCGTGCATCCGTCGCAGGTCGCGGCCATCGTGGGCCGGCATCCGGAAATCGCGAAGGCGCGGCTCGTCGTCGACAATCCCGACGGAAACGACCGGATGACGCTGCACGCCGAAGTTGCCGGCGATCGGCCGCCGGACGCGGACGCGATCGCCGCATCGATCCGCGACGTCACCAAGCTGCGCGGCGAAGTTAAGCTGCGACGGCAAGGCGAGCTTCCCAACGACGGCAAGGTCATCGACGACATGCGCAAGTTCGAATGAGCGCCGTTCCGAAGGCACGGGCGAATATTCCGCAATTTCGGCGCTGATCGCTACGGCGCGAAGGCGCGTCCGTTTGGCGCACGATGGCCTGCATGCGGGAAACTTAGTCCCGCGCGAGGGGGGCCTCAAATGAACAATAACGAACAACGCGGCTTCGCCAGCGTGCGGGCCGAACCTTGCGTGCCCGTTCGAGTCGATCGCGCCGACGCACGTGCCGCTGGCGGCAGCGAGGCGACCATCACCGCCTGCGACGGGCACGCCTTCGTGATCCGCCGTACGCCCGTGGGCGCGCCGATCCTCATGCTGCACGACATGGTTGCGACGCAGCAAGCATGGGACCCGGTACGCGCCGCGCTGCCGCCGTCCTGCGCGGTCTGCACGTGGGACGCGCGCGGGCACGGCGATTCGCGCGGCAGCCCCGAAAGCGCGGTTCCTACGCTAGGCCTGCTCGCGGCCGATCTCGACGCCGCGATCGCCGCGTACGCGCACGAAGCTCCGGTGCTCGTCGGACACGGCCTCGGCGCGCTCACGATACTCGAGTACCTTCGCAACTACGGACCGGGACGCGTATCCCGCGTCGTACTGGTGGACCAGTCGCCGCGAATGCTCACCGCACCGGATTGGCCACTGGCACTCTTCGGCGGATTCCGCGCGACGGACTCGCTCGAATTCGAATCGCAGATCCGCGCCGACTGCGCCTCCGCCTGGCGGGCAATGCAGGCGCGCGGACGAGGTACCGGTGTGGAGTCGGTGCCGCTCGGCCGGCAGCAAGGGGGCAGGCAACCGCTGGCCACGGGCTCGATGCTGGCACTGTGGCGGAGCATGATCGCGCGCGATTACCGCGCCGACCTGGCCGTATTGCAGGTTCCGCTGCTCGCCGTGCTGGGCGCCAACAGCAACCTGTATGACGCGGCGCTGCTGGGTCGTTGGTTCCAGCAGAACGTGCCGGGCGCGCAAGTCGCGAGCTATCCTAAGGCGGGCCACGCGCCGCACGCCGCCAACCCGGCGCGCTTTGCGCGGGACATCGCGGCTTTCGCGGCACAGCGGACGCCACCTTCGCGAAACCATGTCATGGTGGTCGCGCGGGGCGGCGCGAGCGCGCCACCGGCTTTCGCCAAGGCCGCGGCGTAACTGACGACGGGCTGTCCTATGTCAACCCTGGCGTTTTCCGCCGTGCTAGGATTCCCGCGGTGCCCCTCGCATGGTAACGCCGTGACCGCCCCCCCGCCTGCCGATCCTTTTGCGCCGCTGCGCCAGGACACGCTCCGCGAGATCGCCGCCACCGGCGTCGTCCGCCAGTTTCCGAAGCAGACCGTGCTGATCCACGACGGCGACGCCGGCGACACGCTGTACATCATCCTGGCCGGACGCGTGAAGGTCTACGCGAGCAACGCGGCGGGCCGCGAAGTCGTCATCGACTTCCACGGTCCGGGCGAATGCATCGGCGAGATGTCGCTCGACGGCTCGCCGCGGTCCGCGTCCGTGATGACGGTGGAACCCACGACCTGCGCGATCGTCAATCGCGCGCACTTCCGCGATTTCATCCTTGCCCATCCCGATTTCGCCATGTACCTGATCGAGAAGCTGATCCACCGCGTGCGCGTGACCACGGAGAACGTGAAAAGCCTCGCGCTGTCGGACGTGTACGGCCGGCTTGCGCGCCTGCTCACCGCGCTGGCGACCGACGCCGACGGCACGCTTGCCGTGCGCGAGAAACTCACGCAGCAGGACATCGCCGACCGCGTCGGCGCATCGCGCGACATGATCGGCAAGCTGATGAAAGACTTAGTCGCCGGCGGCTATCTTGCCGTCGAGGACCGCACGATCTCGATCCTGCGAAAGCTCCCCACCGGCTGGTGATCGTGGCCCGCCGCACAGTCGGTGGCCGATGCCTTTTTCGCCGTAGTCCAAGAAAGTTGCGCGAATATTCCCGTCGCGCGCAACCTATTCTTCTCGCGCACTCCGCGCGTTCCATCCCTAGAGTTGCTCTATCGGCATCGTGCATCGCGCGTACCGGTAAAACGGATCCCGCCAGAACCCGGCGCGATCCAAGACCGCAACACGCAAGGGAAGGAAAGAGACATGCGCAGAATCAGCCATCGCGACGAACCGGAACACGGACTCAAGGTCGCGCTCAAGGCGCTGGCCGCCATCGTCGCCATCGGCGTCCTCGCGATGGTGGCCGGACAATCGGCCTACACGGTCAGTCCGGGTCCGGTGAGCTCGACATCGCAGGTCATCGAGCCGGTGCCCGGCGGCGTGCCGTACATCGGTCTCGATACGCCGTCGAATAACGGCGCCGACAAGGGCCACATGATGGCTTCGGCCCCGAAGAACGTCGGGGCGCCGGACAGGCAGGCGCAATAGCGGCGCTTGCGGCCCGCCATTGCGTCAGCCCGCGGGTACGGGAACGTCGGTCGCCCGCGGCTTCAGCGTGACGAGCATCACGCCAACCATAACCAGGCCGCGCCGGCCAGCTGGATCGCGTGGATCGGCTCGCCTAGGATCATCGCGCCGAACTTTCGGTCAATCGTACCGATTCAACCCCACTTCACGACGCCGGCCCACGCGGTGGCGAGGATCACGGCGCCGAACGCGATGCGGTACCACGCAAAGGGCATGAAATCGTGATGGCTGACATAGCGCAGCAGCCAGCGGACGCACAGGAACGCCGACACGAACGCGGTGGCGAACCCGACGCCGAACGCGGACAGGTCTGCGGCGGCGAGCAGATGCCGGTTCTTCACGGCTTCGTACGCGCACGCGGCGAACAAGGTGGGTATCGCCAGGAAGAACGAGAACTCGGTGGCGGCCTTGCGCGACATGCCGAACAGCATGCCGCCGATGATCGTCGCCCCGGAACGCGACGTGCCCGGCACGAGGGCGAACGCCTGCGCGCAGCCGACCTTGAGCGCATCGGTCCAGCGCATCGCGTCGACGTCGTCTATACGCACCGTCTCGGGACGCGCCCGTTGCCGGCGCTCGGCCCACAGAATCACGAAGGCGCCGGCAACGAACGCGCAGGCGACAGGAACGGGCGCGAACAGCTCCGCCTTGATCGCGCTGGCGAACGCGAGTCCCAGGACGGCTGCCGGAAGGAACGCGATGAAGAGATTGGCGACGAAGCGGTTGGCGCGCGCGTCGCGGCCCAATCCGCGAAGCACTTGCAGGAGCTTCGCGCGAAATTCCCAGCACACGGCAAGGATGGCGCCCGCCTGGATGACGATCTCGAACACCTTCGCCTGCTCGCCGGTGTAGCCCAGCAGGGAGCCGGCCACGATCAAGTGGCCGGTCGACGAGACGGGGAGGAATTCCGTGAGGCCTTCGACTAAGCCCAGCAGCAGTGCGACGAGGAGGGTCGGGTGTTCCAAGTGGTGTCCACGGCCTTAGGCCGCGCGAGGTCGGTGTGCGACAACTTCGATCGCCGCGGATTGTCGCATACTGGCGCCTTGAGCTACGCTTCATTCCTTGACCTTCGCGGGACCAAGTCGCCATGGACCACGACCTCATCCAGCTCTTCGACGCCGAATCGTCGACTTTCACCTATTTCCTGATCGACCGCGCCACGCGTGAAGCCATGGCGATCGATTCGGTGGATCGGCAGGTGGAGCGCGACTTGGCGCTCATCAAGCGCCTCGATCTGCGCCTGCGCTACGCACTCGAGACGCATGCGCATGCCGACCATGTCACCGGCGCCGCGCGCCTGATCGAGGCTTCGGGCGCGCTGGCGGCGGCCCCGTCGGGCTGCGGCATCCTTCCCGCCAACGTGCAGCTCCAGGACAACGACGAGCTGCTCTTCGGCGTGGCGGAGCATGTGCGCGCGCTGCACACGCCGGGCCATACGGCGGGCAGCATGAGCTACCTGTGGCGCGGCAACGTCTTCACCGGTGACGCGCTGCTGATAGACGGCTGCGGCCGCACCGATTTCCAGGGTGGCGATGCCGGTGCGCTGTACGACAGCATTCACGCGCGGCTGTTCTCGCTCCCCGACATCACGCGCGTGTTTCCCGGCCACGACTACCGTGGCAATTCGGTGTCCACGATCGGCTGGGAAAAGCGGCACAACGCAAGGCTGGCCAACCGCGATCGCGCGAGCTTCATCGAACTCATGGGAAACCTCAAGCTGCCGAGGCCCAAGATGATGGACATCTTCGTGCCCGCCAACAGGCGCCTCGGGATCCCGCATGCCGCCTGAAGAAGCGGCCGACCGCGACGCGATTCTCGCGCGCGCCGAAGCGCGGGCTAAGGTGGAGGGCGTCGCGTTTCGCGGTTTGCTCATGCCTGCCGAAACCTGGGCGCTGTTCAAGAGCGGCGAAATCGAGCTGATCGACACGCGCACGCGGGCCGAGCGCGATCTGGTCGGTTATGTGCCGGGAAGCATCCTCATCGAGTGGTACGACTACCCGGCCAAGAAGCGCAACGAGCGGTTCGTCGATGAGCTCAGGAAAAAGGCGGAGCCCGACCGGCCGGTCGCATTCCTGTGCCGCAGCGGCGTTCGCTCCAAGGAGGCGGCGACGCTTGCGACCGAGAACGGCTACGCGTCCACGTTCAACGTGCTGCACGGCTTCGAAGGCGACAAGAACGCCGTGGGTCAGCGCGTCGTCAATGGCTGGCGCGTCGACGGCCTGCCGTGGCGGCAGGACTAGCGCCGCATTCTAGAAGGCCGGGAAGCGGCCGCTCCAGCCAAAGCCGCTGTAGTAGAGATTGCCGCTGCCGAACGCGCCCTGGCCCCAGGGGGCATCGTCGATCGTCGCAATGCCGTTCCAGTAGTTGTCGTATTCGGCGCCGATGCCGCCGCTGCCGCCGAGCGTACGGCTGTAGCCGCCGTCGCCCGAATCGCGCGCGCTCCAGCCGGAGTCCGGCGCGCCGCTGAAGCGCGTCGTGTTGCTCATCCCGTAGCTCGCGGCGGCGACTGCGTTGTCTCGCGCCTGCGATTCCTGGTCGGCCCACGACGTGTCGCCCGCGACACTGCCCCAGCCGTTCGCCGATTGCTGCTGCCAGCCGCTGCCATTTTTGCGATAGACGTTTCCATTCGCCGCAGCATAGACGTTGTTCGGCGCGGCCGCGGGTTGCCATTCGGGGGACGGCGGTTGTGGCGAGTTGGCGCCGGCAGGCACGCCATCTCGCGGCGCGGCGTTCGCGCCCGCGCTTGCGTTGGTGTTCGCCGAACTCGCGTTGCCGTGGCGGTATACGTTCGCGGCCACTGTGGCGCAGCATGGATAGCCGCCCCAATACCCCGGGTGATAGTAGTTATTGCCCCAGTATGGCCCGGTCCAGCTCGGTGTTGCGAGGCCCACGGCGAAGGCGAACGTGAATCCCGCATTGCGGTTGTAGATGGGCATAGCCGCGACGCCGTATGTTGTGGGCGCCGGATACCACGCATTGCCGATCCACGACGGGTACGCATAGCCGGTGCCGTAGACGACGGTGCCGGCATCCGACACCGCGGTTCCCAGGTAGCCCGGCGTGTATCCCTCATGGACGGTGTCGGCCGTGACATCGTAGATCCGCACGAACGTGACGTAATAGAGGGGCGACGACGGCGGAATGGCGTAGATCACGTCGGGCACGGACGTGGCGACGGTCCAAGGGCCCGCGACCTGCGCCGCGGTGAACCAGACACCGGCGCTCACCGCATAGAGGGAGCCCTGCGCCGATTGAATCACCGGCGCCGAAGCGTTGATCGCATAGGTCAGCGCGGTTCCGGCAATCGGCGTGAATTTCGGCGCGCCGTCGAACCTTGGCGCAAACACGGGCCCGTTGATCTTGGGCACGGTGGCGGTTTGTGCGATCGAGTTCTCATTGCGCGCCTGCCGCGCTTGCGGCGTGCCGGCCACCGTCTGCAGTACGGCGCCCGCGGGCGAATCGGCAGGAATTTTCGCGAAATCCGGCGGCAGCGCGTTGGCGGCGACGAACGTCCACGGGCCTTCGGGCGTCGTGGCGCGGAACCAGCGGCCCGCGAGCAGCGCGTAATAATTGCCGTCGACCGTGGAGGACAGCACGTCGCTCGCCGTGTTGCCCGCCCACAGCAGCGCGGTCCCCGGAATCGCGATCATCCTTGGCTGGCCGTTAAAGACGATGAGCTCCGCCGGCACCTGGCTCGTATAGATCGCTGGAGCGCCTTTCGCCAGCGACGGCTTGGGATTGGCGCCGGCCCCCCCATCGAGCAAGTCGACGACATGCGTTGCGGCGACCGACCTGGCGACGGCATCGATGCCGTCCGGCGCTATGAACGGCGGCGCCCACGGGCCGTCGAGCGACGCCGAATAGAGCCAGCC
The DNA here is from genome assembly GCA_963828045.1 of uncultured beta proteobacterium. Taxonomy (GTDB): domain Bacteria; phylum Pseudomonadota; class Gammaproteobacteria; order Burkholderiales; family Casimicrobiaceae; genus VBCG01. The sequence continues at coordinate 112,825 of CAWHCM010000004.1, forward strand.
GTCGAACACGTGGATGAAATAGTCCTTTTCGACCGCGCGTTGCAGGATCAGCGCGCGCGTGTTGATCACGCGCAGGAATTGCGCGCTGCCTGGCACGGGCCGCAGCGCGGGCGCGCCGTCGATCGGTACCAGGATCGCCTGCGCATAACTGACGATTACCCTGGGCGGCGTGTTCTGCACGGCGACCGGCGGCGGCGCCGATGCGGCGAGCGCCGGCGACGCCTTCAACTGATCGAGCGCCACGACGCGCACCGCGGAGGCGAATCGCCTCCCCAATTCGGCCGAGTACGCGGCGCCGTGGTCGGGTAGCGTGGGAAAATCGCTTTTCGTGATCTCGATCCTGTCGATCACGACTGTCCGCGCGCTCTTGTCCACCCTGGTGCGGGCACTGGCGAAGACGACGCCAAAGTTCTCGTCCGTCTTGCCGGCCGCCCGGATGGCCACCGCGGCGCGAAAGTCGATTCGGTCGCCGACCCATTGGCTGATCTGTGGCTGATAGACGATGGCCGACGTCGCATTCGACACCCGGACCTCGCGCGGCCATGCGTCGGTGCGCAGTGGCGCGGCATTCGCGGCGGGTTTCTGTGCGGCGGCGGTGAGCGGCAGCGCGATCGCGATCGCGCACACGACGAGGATGGCGCGGGATTTGGTGCAAGGATTCATGAAGTGACTTTCGTTCCGGACCCGAAGCCTAACACCCGGTCACGACTTCAATAGCGCATTGCGCCGCTCGAGGCTCGCCCGCGGCCAATACTTGACGCGGTCGTAGTATTCGGCGACGGCCGGCGTCCCCGGCGGCAGAACGACCCAAGGCTGCTTCGACGACGTGAAAATGTGGATGTCCGGTGGCAGGCGGTCCGGATCGTCGAGCGTGCCTACCCGCACGAAGCGGACGACATCGCCGGCGCCGGCATAATTGCTCCACAGCGCGATCTTGCATAGGGGACAGCGGGCGATCTTCTGTCCCTTGCCGCTGTTCGATGGCGTGTTGACGACTTCCGGCGTTCCCGATAGCACCACGATGCGATCGGCCTCGATCATGGCGTTCAGCGCAAACGACGCTCCCGTTTCACGCTGGCACCATCGGCAATGGCAGCAATGGACGAAGAGCGGCTCGCTCATCATCCGATAGCGCACCGCGCGGCACGTGCAGCCTCCGTCCAGCGGGAAGTCGGAAGGGTCGCTCATTCCGGCGTGGCCCCTTGTGCCGAGCTTAAGCCGGCCGGCCCTTTTGCAGGATCGCGAGCGTCTGTGCCACCAGGTCGTTGTGGTCCGCGGGGATCTGGCCAGTGGGCGTCATCTGGTCGACGACGTTCGGCAGCGCCTGCGCGAGGCCGCTCGCTGCCTGGTCGACCGGGATTCCGCATCGCTGCGCGAGCTGGCCCAGCTGGCCGTGTCCGAATATGTTGGACAGGGCGTCCGCGGAAATGGGCATGTTCTCGCCGGTGCCGATCCACGATTGCGCCTGCGCGCCCAGGCCGCCTTGCTGGAGCTTGGCCAGGACGCCTTCGATTCCCCCGTTTTGCTGCAGCATCTGCAGCGCCATCATGATCAGCGGGCTTTGGCCCTGCGCCTGTTGGCCGCTACCCGTGGTACCGCCCATCATGCTGCCAAGTATTCCGTCGAGCAATCCCATGATGCACCTCGTTTCAGGTTAACGAACGTCCCGACAATTCTACCCTGCGGGCTGCGCTGCGCTCTCCAGGGCTACCACGAAAGGCGTGGCGCTTCAGGACGCGATGCCCAGTTCGGCGCAGAGTTTCGCCACCGTGGCCTTGAGCGTATCGACTTCCCCTTGCAGTTCCGCGACATTGGCGCGCAGCGCCGCCAGCTCGGATACGGTGACGACTTCGCCGTCGGCGGTGGCAACGCGCACGGCCGCGTCGGGCGCGGGCAGTCCGGCGAGCAGATGCGCCCAGCGCGTTTCGCGCGCGCCGGGCTGTCGTGGAAGCTCGACGACCAGCGCGCCCGCATCGCGCGCCACCAGTTCATTCAGGAAGCCCTCGACCGCCGATATGTCGGAGAAGTGGTGCAGCCGTTCGCAATTGATGCGCAGCTCGCCGGTGGTTTGCGGCCCGCGCAGCATCAGCGCCGCCAGCAGCGCCACCGACTGCGAGGGGAGATTGAGCACCCTGCCCACGTTGTGTGCGTAGCGCATCACGCGTCCCCCGCTCGATTCGACGGCGAGCGACAGCGCCTTCAGGTGATCGACGACGGCCTGCACTTCGGCCTCGGTGGCATTGAGGATGGGGTCGCGACTCGTCTTCTGGTTGCATCCGGCGACGAGCGCATTGAGCGTCAGCGGGTAGGTGTCGGGCACCGTGTGCTGCTTTTCGACGAGCACTCCCAGGACGCGGGTTTCGAGCAGCGACAGTGTGGGCAGGGACATGGACGCGGGTTTGCAAAGGCCTTTGGCGGAAGGATGAGTTTAGCGCGGAAGCGCCGCCGCGCGTCGTCCTTAGGGCACGGCGACCGGAGACGCTGGTATCGTGGCGGTATCCGTCAACCGCTTGCGATGACCCCATGGCCCACGCCCCTGAAGTCACCAACATGGCGCTGTTCTGCGATTTCGAGAACATCGCGCTCGGCGTTCGCGACGCCAATTACGAAAAGTTCGACATCGGCAAGGTGCTCGAGCGCCTGCTCCTGAAGGGCAGCATCGTCGTCAAGAAGGCCTATTGCGACTGGGACAGGTACAAGGCATTCAAGGCGCCGATGCACGAGGCGTCGTTCGAGCTGATCGAGATCCCGCATGTTCGGCAGTCGGGCAAGAACTCCGCCGACATCAGGATGGTCGTCGACGCGCTGGACCTCTGCTACACGAAGGCGCACGTGCAGACGTTCGTCATCATCAGCGGAGACTCGGATTTTTCGCCACTCGTCTCCAAGCTGCGCGAGAACGACAAGGTGGTGATCGGCGTCGGCGTCAAGAATTCCACGTCCGACCTCCTCATCGCCAACTGCGACGAGTTCATCTTCTACGACGATCTGGTCCGCGAAAAGAAGCGGCCGGCCGCACGCCGCGCGCCCAAGACATCGGCGGGCGGCGAGGCGAAGCAGGCGGCGAAGGCCGCTGCCGGCGAGGCAAGCGGACCCGCGAAGAAAGGCGACGACGAGCGCCGCGCCGAGGCGGTCGAGTTGATCGTCGAGACGCTCGAAGCGCTGGCAACCGAGCGCGGCGGCGAGGAAAAGATCTGGGGCTCGATGGTCAAGCAGGCGTTGAAGCGTCGCAAGCCCGGGTTCAACGAGGCGTACTACGGCTTTCGCTCATTCAACGCTCTGCTGGAGGCGGCGGAAAAAGCAGGCACCATCTCGCTCGAGCGCGACGAGAAGTCGGGCGGCTACATCGTCCGGCTGCTGGGCAACGACGACTGAAGGCGGCATGAAGGGCGACCTGCACGGTTCATTCGCCGCGGCACTGCCCGGATTGCTGGCGTTCGCGGTCGGCGCGGGTTTGCTGGCGTCGCCCTGGTGGTCGAAAACGCTGCCCGCGTCGGACTACCCGCTGGTGATCGTGCTGGGCGCCGTGTTCGCAAGCATCGGCGCCTTCGCGGCGCTGCCTGATCGATGGCCCCGGCTGCGCACGCTGGCATTCGCGCTGTTCATGGCGGCGTTCGGCGTTGTCTGCGCCGCGTTGACGTTCACGCCATTCCATCCCGACGCCGACGGCACTTACCGGATCGGCGGCGTCTCGGGGTTCGCGACCAGCGCTCCGATGCCATGGTGGGCGCGGCTCGTCGCCGCGTTCTTCATGATCGTTTGCCTTGGCACGGCAGCTCTTGGCCTGTGGGGACTGGTGCGCGACTCGGTTGCGCGCCCCGCGGGCGACGACGGCGACTGAAGCGCCGACGTCGCCTTTCGGTTGGGGCGCCGTGCCGCCCCGCCTACTTGCGTCCATAAAGCGACGTGAACTCCGCGGTGCCCAACTTGTTCGCGTTGAGCATATATCCGACCAGCGCGCCGGATGCGGATTCGTCGAGGTCGAGCTTGTCGACCTTCAGTGCGTACACCTTGAATATGTAACGATGCGGCTTGTCGCCCTGCGGCGGGCACGGACCGCCGTAGCCGGGCTTGCCGAAGTCCGTCCGCGATTGCACGGCGGCCTTAGGCAATTTGCCCGCTGCCGGATCGCTGGCGCCGGCCGGCAGCGACGTGACGTCGGCGGGTATGTTGAACACGAGCCAGTGCCACCAGCCGCTGCCGGTGGGCGCATCCGGATCGTAGACGGTGACGGCGAAACTCTTCGTTCCTGCGGGCGCGTTCTTCCACGTAAGCGACGGTGAAACGTTGCCGCCCTCGCAGCCGAATCCCTTGAAGACGTGCGCGTCCGCGATCTTCTGATTGGGTTTGACCTCGGCGCTTTCGAGCGTGAACTTGCCGGCGGCAAGCGCGGTCAGCGGAATCAGCGCGACCAGCAGCAACAGGAAACGACGCATGGGAGCTCCTGGCGTTCGGTGGAAGGAAGACGCGGCAATTCTACTCCGCGGTGGCGTGGGTGGAGGGCGCCTCGGCAATCACGCGGGCCATCACGTCTTCCAGTGTCAGGCGTAGCGCCGACTGCAGCGCGCGGTCCCTCGCCGCCGCCGGCATCCCGGACACAACCTCGTCGAATTTGTCGCTGGCCAGCTTGCGCTCGCTCGTCCCGGAGTGGGGGTGCGCGAGCACGACGGAGAGGACTTCCGCGGCCCGCTCCCGGGCGTGTTCCACCATGTCGACATGCGCCGCCCAGATCGCGACCTCGACCATGTTGGGCGAATTCTGTGTTGCGACCGCAATGCGCGCAGCCTGTCCCAGGCAATCGCGTGCGCGGGCGATGTCGCCACATTCCGCCTCGATGCGCGCCAGCGTGTACAGGCACATGGGCTCCACCTGACGATCGGCGCCTTTTTCCACGAGGGCCATCGCGCGCTCGACAAAACCCCGTGCGCGCGCGTACTGGCGATCCGCGACGTCGAGTATCGCGAGATTGACCAAAGTAAATGGCGTGCCCAGGCGATTGCCGGTTTCCTCGGCCAGCGTGAGCGCCTCCATCAGGCAGGTCCGTGCATTGGCCCCGTCGCCTTGCGCGATGCAGAGGTTTCCCAGGTTGTTGAGCGTGAGCGCAAGGTCGGACCGGTCCGCGCGCTTGCGGGCGTTTGCCGCCGCCAGTTCGTGCAGCGCGCGGGCATCCACGTAATTGCCGGCGGACTGATTCGCCAGCGCCAGGTTCATTGCAAACTTCCATTCACCTCGTTCGTCCCCTTCCGCTTGCGAGCGCTTCAAGCCCTCGCGGAAATAGGTCCGTGCATGGTCGAATTCCCCGCGTTGCCAATGCGTCATGCCCAGCAGGTTGACGCAGCGGAGGATCCCGGCAGCGTCGCGCACGCCACGGTAACTGCGCAATGCGTCACGCGCGCGCTCCTGCGCCTCGGGCAGCGACCCTGCGCGCATGAGCAACATGGCGCGCCCCCATTCGATATGGGCGCGGGTGCGCTGGGGAGCCGAGGCGTAGCCGGGCGACTCGGCAGCGGCGCCGAAGAGTTCCACCCCCTCACGCATGCGGCCGCCCCTCTCGAAGAAGAATACCCACGTCAACGCGCTCGAATGCACAAGGTCGAATCGCGACTGCTGCAGCGACCACTGCCAGGCCGTGACGCAGTCTTCGAAATCGGCATCGATGGACGCAAGGGCCTCCGGCTGAGCGCCCGACCCGTCCTCGGTGGACCGGGCGAGCATCCCGCAGTAGTGCTGTGCGTGCCGGGCGTAAACGCTCGCCCTGGAATCGGGCCGCTCGTCGAGCTTGACGCTTGCGAATTGCCGCAACAGTGGATGCAGCGAAAAACGCGCTCCGGGGCCGGCCCGGACCAGCGACTTGTCCGCCAGCGAAGCGAGCGCCGGCAGCGCCGCTTCGGCAACCTGGCGCGAAGCCTCGTGCGTGAAGCCGCCGCCGAAAACTGAAAGCCGGGCAAGCAGGTCGCGCTCGCGCGGCACCAGCAGGCTCCACGAATATTCGAAGCTCGCGCGGATGCTGTGGTGTTCGGTTCGGTGCATCCGCGCCCGGGAGGCCAGCAGGTCGAGGTTGGCCTCGAGGTCGCGGGCGATGTCCGCGCAGGGTAGAAGCCGTGTCCACGCGGCCGCGAGCTCGATGGCAAGCGGCATGCCGTCGACCAGCCGCACGATGTCACGGATGCCGGCCTGCTCGTGCTCAAGGTTGAAATCGGGATTGAGCGGACGCGCCCGCTCGATGAATAGCCGCACCGCGTCGGATTCCTCGCCGGCAGCTCGCTGCCTGCCTTCCGGCAAACCCGCAAGGCCCTCGAGACGGAATACCCATTCTCTCGCCACTTCGAGGCGCTCGCGGGACGTCACGAGCAGTTGAAGGCGCGGGCATTGGCTTAGCCATCGAAGCAGCAGCGCCGCGCCGTCGATCAGGTGCTCGAAGTTGTCCAGCGCCAGCAGGCACGAATTCGCTTGCACATGATTGGCGACCAGCGCTTCCGGATCGGCGTCGCCGCGGAAGGATAGTCCGAGCTTGCGCGCGACGTGGGGCGCGATCTGCGATGGCAACGTGAGGGCTTCGAGGGCGATGAATCCGCGTGCTCGTCTCGCGGCGGCCACTTCGGCGGCGAGCCGGCTCTTGCCGATTCCGCCGGGGCCGATGATCGTCAGCAGCCTGCATTCGGGCTGATCCAGCAATGCGCCGATCTGTTGCAGTTCGTCACGGCGGCCGACGAACGACGTCACGATCGGCGCCGGCGCCTGCATCTCGGCATCCGCACGCGGGGCCGCGGGCGTGTCGATCAACTGGCGCAGCAGCGACCGCGTCTGCGCGCTGGGCTCCAGTCCCAATTCGTCCAGCAGGCGTTCGGCAAATTCCCGGTAGGCACGCTGCAGCTGGTGGATGCGGCCCGTCGCCGCGAAGGCGCGCAACAGGATGCGCAACGCCTGTTCGTCGAAGGGGTCCTGGGCAAGCATCCTTTCCGCCAGGACAATGCAGCGGCCATCGTCGACGCCGGCGCATTGGCGGGCGACTTCGAGCAATGCCGACCGAAAACTGTCGGCATAGCGCCCCCGCGCCGAGCGAAGCCAGTTCCGAAACGGCTCGCTGCAGTCGACATCAAGTCCGTCGAGAAGCGGGCCCATGTAAAGCGTGGCGGCATCGGCCCATCGGTTCTCGGCAACGGCCCGCTCGAAGGCCGACACGTCGGTGGCGGTGGCGAAGCGCACGCGTTCCCGATCTGCTTCGAGATCCGGCAAGCCGTCCAACTCTTTCGCGGAATGCAATACCCAGCGCAGATTGCGGCGCGCTGACGCGTTGTCCTGATCGGGCCAAAACAAATGGGCGAGTTCGTCGCGCGCCACCCAGTCCTTGCGAATCGCGAGATAGGCGAGAAGCTGGAAGCGGCGCTCGGCGCGAAACTGAACCGGACCCTCGCCGGTGTCGGCGACGGGTGCTCCGAACAGGCGCAGCCCTGCAGCGGGCATCTGTCCACTCCACGGACCACCCTGCGGCCGGGACTTCGGCCTGGCAGTCTCGATCAGCCTACTCCAGCGCTAACAAGGGCTCAAGGCCGAATATTCGCCGCCACGCTCGCCTCCGATCGTCGTGTCTCGCGACCGGCGTTCTCCGCCGCGGCATAGGTGCCGCCGCCCGCCTAACGCTCGCCTAACGCGTGCTGCCATAGCTTGCGGTCAGGCAAGGAGAGGCGATGAGCGAACCGAGCGTTTTCATTGTGCGCGTGTGGCGCGGTGCCAAGCCATTCCGGGCCGCCGTTCGCGCGGTGGAGGTCGATGAAACGCTGGTCTTTTCCGATCCGGCCGAGCTGCTGCGCTTCCTCGAACGCGGCGCGCCGCAAGCGCTGCGCGCAGATGCTCCGGCCAGCGCCGCGCCCGTCCCGGCGGTCCTGCCGAAACGACGATGAATCCGCGTCCAACCGACCAACAACCGGTGTCACGTTCCTGAAGGGAGGAGCCATGTTCGATCACTGCAAGCAGTTTCTCGCGGCCATACTTGTTGGAGCAGGGTGCGCCGGACTGAGCGGCTGCATCCTGAGCGGCCTTTCGGGAAGCACCGCGGGCGGCGTCACTACCGCGACGGCGACGGTCACCCTGTCGAAACTCTCCGACTGTACGACGGACGTCACCGCCAAGACGATTACGTGCACACCAAAGGTCTCGGTCGTGCTTCCCGGCGGAATGACGCAGGACTTCACGTTCTCGTTCACGCTCAACGGCTTGACCACGCCGTTCCCCATATTCGATCCGCTGATCCTCGAGGTCCCGAGCACGATGTCCGGATTTGCGGGGTCGATCGCGATCGGACCGCCGGGAGTCACGCCGGGTACGCCGCTCGACATTACGGCAGGACTGACGTCGATCGCCATCGACACCAAGACGAACCTCGTCGCGGATCCGGGAATGCAATTGGTCGTCATTGACTTCCAGGCGCCGGCCAACGCGCCGTTCGGCCAGTACACGATAAACATCCAGTTCACCGGCACGGCAACGTCCTTCAAAGCAGTGTTTGCCTCGAAGGTCACGATTCCCGGTTCGGCCCTCGAGGCCAAGGCAGCGCCGGCGCAGACGTATTACGTTCCGTTCTTCCCATGTGTGACGAGCTTTGCCGCTGTCCCGGCGATCGCGCTGCCGTTGGGGAATTTGCTGCAACTGGTGCCCACGCTGACGACGACACAGGGCTGCAGCGGCAAGGTGTTCGACTTTACGGGCAGTGCAGCACCGACGCCTGTCGACGTCATCGAGTTCTACAACGCGGGGCTCGACCATTACTTCATCACCTACGGCGCGCAGGAGATCAGCGACCTCGACACCGGCGTGCACAAGGGCTGGGCGCGCACCGGACAGAGCTTCAAGGCTTACACGACACCGCAAGCGGGCACCTCCCCGGTGTGCCGCTTCTACATACCTCCGGGCAAGGGCGACTCGCATTTCTTCGGGCGCGGGACCGTCGAGTGCAATGCGACGGGTGCGGCGCATCCCGATTTCGACCTGGAGGACCCGGCGTTCATGCAGATGTTCCTGCCGGTGGCCGGCGTGTGTCCGGCCAACACGACCGAGGTGTATCGCGTCTTCAGCAACCGGGCGGATGCCAACCACCGGTACATGACCGACCCGGCGATCCGGGATCAGATGGCGGGCAAGGGCTGGACGATCGAGGGCGACGGACCGCACTTCGTCGTCATGTGCGCGCCGCAGTAATTGATACAGGCCTGCGGGGCCGGTACCGGCTTGGCGCCGGCCCGGCAGCAACAGACAAATCAGGAGAACTGCCATGCTCACGCCGCTGCTTCGAATCGCCTCGATCCTCATGTTATGCGCGACTACCGCTGCGCTGGGCAATGTCACGATAACCGATATGACGGGCACGCTTCTAAAGGCTCCGACGGGTGGATACATATCGTCGGTGTCCATCAATGCGAGTTACACCGTATGCGAGAGGCAAGACGAAACGATACCCGCTGGCGGGGGAACGGCGACCGTGACACAAACATGCTCTGCCGACAATGGGGCAACTCATGTTCCCGCCACCTCGATGTACACGTATATCTGTAACTACGATGAATATCTTAAGTACCCGCTATTCTGTGCGCTTGCCTTATTACTGGGTGATCCGGTAATCCTGGATTTGCCTTCGAGTGCCAACGGGACTGCAGGGACCTTCGACAATGGCCAAGGGTTCAGCGGGCCGCTCGTGGTTACGTCCGGGCTAACCACGATTCCGATCGACATGAATACGAGTCTGACCGCCGCGCCGGGCAGGCAACTCGCGATTGTCGAGCTGCCGCCTGGCGCCCCCGCTGGTAACTATCATTTTGCATTTCAGAGCACGACAGGTACGGGAGCCGTCAGGGCGCTTCTCGCAGCCAAAGTGCAGATCGCCGGCAAGACTTACTACCCGCCGACAATGCCCTGCGTGACCGACTTTGCTTCCGTACCGTACTTTGAATTTTCGGGGCAGGGGTCGATATCTCTGCTCACGCCAAATTATCTCGCGCAGATTCAAGGCTGCAATAGAAAAATCTTCAATTTTCCGGCCGCCGGTGCGCCGTCAGCCGTCGACGTGATCGAGTTCTACAACGCGGGGCTCGACCATTACTTCATCACCTACGGGGCGCAGGAGATCAGTGACCTCGACACCGGCGTGCACAAGGGCTGGGCGCGCACCGGACAGAGCTTCAAGGCGTACACGACACCGCAAGCGGGCACCTCCCCGGTGTGCCGCTTCTACATACCTCCGGGCAAGGGCGACTCGCATTTCTTCGGGCGCGGGACCGTCGAGTGCAATGCGACGGGTGCGGCGCATCCCGATTTCGACCTGGAGGACCCGGCGTTCATGCAGATGTTCCTGCCAGTGGCGGGGGTGTGTCCGGCGAACACGACCGAGGTGTATCGCGTGTTCAGTAACCGGGCGGACGCCAACCACCGGTACATGACCGACCCGGCGATCCGGGATCAGATGGCGGCCAAGGGCTGGACGATCGAGGGTGATGGGCCGCACTTCGTCGTCATGTGCGCGCCGCAGTAATGCCGAACACCGACAGGCCCTGGCTACTCGAAGGAGATACCCATGAACGCAATATTGGCTGTTGGATCCATTGCGCTCGCCACGATCGTGGCGCTTGCAGGGTGCGCAAGCCCTTCCGGCACCGTCGAAACTCGACAACCGCCTCGCGACATTCCGGAGCCGACGGTCGTCAATCGCCACGAGGCGAATTTTCTGCCGGAGCTGGTGGTGACGCGCATAGCCTGCGTTCCGCAAATGGTCGGAACACACGAGAAACTCGAGGTCGTCGCCACCATTGCCGACACCAGCCTCGGCGACGCGTCACCGTTCTTCACCAGGTATGACGTCACCTATACGCAACAGCCCACGGCGACGGATCCCAATCCGTCGCCTCAGACGGTGACCGGATTCGCGTTGACCTCGCGAAACAACACCAACCCGGTGCGCTCGGGCGGCGTGCTGCCCGGCAATTTCTCGGGAGTCCAGACGACGGAGGTCGCGATGAGCTTCTACTCCGCGCGCACCAATCCCAACGGGCCGCAGCAGAACATCGATCCGGCGGACTTCCCGTTCACAATTACGGTCACCGCCAATTCGGGCAACGTCAATCACGACGGCGTCATCGCCGAGATCAACCCGGGCAACAACGTGCGCAACTGCACGTGTACGTTTCCGGACGCCGTCGTATGCCAATGACCGGTCGCAATGGGCGCGGGATCGGCTCCGGCGGCCGTGGCTTGTGGCGCGTCAGGCCTTCGAGTAAATCTCCGCGCCCTTCTGCACGAACTCGACGGCTTTGATCTCCATGCCTTTCCGCAGCGCGTCCTCGTCGGAGACGCCGAGTCTTCGCCGCATAGTCGCGCACGTCCTGCGTGATCTTCATCGAGCAGAAGTGCGGCCCGCACATCGAGCAGAAGTGCGCGAGCTTGGCGCCATGCTGCGGCAGCGTCTCGTCGTGGAATTCGCGCGCCTTGTCCGGGTCGAGCCCCAGGTTGAACTGGTCCTCCCAGCGGAACTCGAAGCGCGCCTTGGACAGCGCGTTGTCGCGGATCTGCGCGCCCGGATGACCCTTGGCCAGGTCGGCGGCATGTGCGGCCAGCTTGTACGCCATGATGCCGTCCTTCACGTCGGCCTTGTTGGGCAGTCCCAGGTGCTCCTTGGGCGTGACGTAGCAGAGCATCGCCGTGCCATACCAGCCGATCATCGCCGCGCCGATCGCGCTCGTGATGTGGTCGTAGCCGGGTGCTATGTCGGTGGTGAGCGGTCCCAACGTGTAGAACGGCGCTTCGCCGCACAGCCGTAGTTGCTCATCCATGTTGTGCTTGATCATGTGCATCGGCACGTGGCCGGGCCCCTCGATCATCACCTGGACGTCGTGCTTCCACGCAACCTGCGTCAGTTCGCCAAGCGTGGCGAGCTCGCTCATCTGCGCCTCGTCGTTGGCGTCGTAGATCGAGCCGGGGCGCAGGCCGTCACCCAGCGAGAACGCGACGTCGTACGCTTTCATGATTTCGCAGATTTCCTCGAACCGCGTGTAGAGGAAGCTTTCCTTGTGGTGGGCGAGGCACCACTTGGCCATGATCGAGCCGCCGCGCGACACGATGCCGGTCATCCGCTTGGCGGTGAGCGGAATGTAGCGCAGCAATACGCCCGCGTGGATCGTGAAGTAGTCGACACCCTGCTCGGCCTGCTCGATCAGCGTGTCGCGGTACATTTCCCACGTCAGTTCTTCCGCCTTGCCGTCGACCTTTTCCAGCGCCTGGTAGATGGGCACCGTGCCGATCGGCACCGGCGAATTGCGGATGATCCATTCGCGCGTCTCGTGGATGTTCTTGCCGGTGGACAGGTCCATGACCGTGTCCGCGCCCCAGCGGGTCGCCCACGTCATCTTCTCGACTTCCTCGCCGATCGACGAGGACACGGCGGAATTGCCGATGTTGGCGTTGATCTTCACCAGGAAATTGCGGCCGATGATCATCGGCTCGGACTCCGGATGATTGACATTGTTGGGGATGATCGCGCGGCCCCGCGCAACCTCGTCGCGCACGAATTCCGGCGTGATGACCTGCGGCATGGCCGCGCCGAAGTTCTGGCCGGCGTGCTGGCGCATCACGATCGCCGGCATCGTCGCCAGCATCTCGTCGCGTTTCACGTTCTCGCGGATCGCGATGAACTCCATCTCCGGCGTGACGATGCCGCGCCGCGCGTAGTGCATCTGCGACACGTTCCTGCCGACCGCCGCGCGCCGTGGTGTGCGCAGCAGGTCGAAGCGAAAGCCGGCTAGCTCCGGATCGGAAAGCCGCGCGCGGCCATAGCCCGAGGTCGGACCGTCGAGTTCGATCGTGTCGTTGCGCTCGGCGATCCACGCGGCGCGCAGCGGCGGCAGTCCGCGGCGGATGTCGATCTTCGCCGCCGGATCCGTATACGGGCCCGACGTGTCGTAGACGGCCAGCGGCGGATTCTTCTCCGCGCCGAAGGATGCCGGCGTTTCCGACTGCGTGATCTCGCGCATCGGCACTCGCAGGTCGGCGCGCGATCCCTGCACGTAGATCTTCTGCGATGCGGGCAGCGGGGCGATCGCGGCGGCGTCGACTTGCGCGTCGCGGGCGAAGAATTGGTCGTTGGCGTTCATGGTGCTCCTCGTGGCCTCATTTCACTTTCAGCCGGCGGGAAGACCATGAGGAGCGGGACGTGCTGCTCACGCTTCCCTGCGCCGGCATTATCCGAACAGGTTCCAAGGGTGTTCTCTCACCCGGCCGCCAGATTGACGAACTGCGGCGGCCAGGACCCCTAGCGTTGACGCAAAGTTACGCCGAATTGCCGCGGCCGGCAAATCGTCACCGCCGCGGCAGAGACGCCGGGCGTGGCACAATGCGCCGGCGGTCGCCAGGCCCCCGACCGGAAGGACAGCGTTCGCGATGGTCGCCGTTTCCCCGGCTTGTTCGCGCTGCCATGCGGCGATCCCGGCCGATGCGCGTTTTTGCCCGCAATGCGCCGCGTTGCTGGCTTGCCGCAAGATGGCTGCCGCGCCCGACGAACCCGCGTACCGGTCGGCGCTCGACGCCGCGCTCGCGCGCTTGCCGACGCACTGAAGCCGCGCCAGCAATTCGCCGAATCAGTTGGCGGCCGCAGGAACGCCTATGCGATCGGGATGGCGCCTCACCCACCACTGCTGGAACGTCTCGAAGTAGATGTAGACGACCGGCGTGATGTAGAGCGTCAGCACCTGCGACACGACGAGACCGCCGACGACAGCCAGCCCAAGCGGCCGCCGCGCCTCGCCGCCGGCGCCCAGCGCGAGCGCGATCGGCAGGCTTCCCATCAGTGCGGCCATCGTCGTCATCATGATCGGGCGAAAGCGCGTCAGGCACGCCTGGTAGATCGCCGCCTCGGGAGCGAGGCCCTGCTTGCGCTGCGCCTCGATAGCGAAGTCGATCATCATGATCCCGTTTTTCTTGACGATGCCCACCAGCATGATGATGCCGACGAACGCGTACATGTTGAGATCGACGCCGAAGACTAGCAGCGTGACCAGCGCACCGAACCCGGCGGTGGGTAACCCCGACAGGATCGTCAGCGGGTGGATGAAGCTCTCGTAGAGGATGCCCAGCACCAGGTAGATCACGAGGATGGCCATGGCGAGCAGGATGCCCATGCCGCGCAGCGATGCCTGGAATGCCTGCGCCGTGCCCTGGTAGACGCCGTTGATGGTCGGAGGCAATCGCATCTCGGCGGTCGCCTGATTGATCTGCTTGATCGCGTCGCCGATGACGACGCCAGGCTTCAGGTCGAACGAAATGGTCACCGACGGCAACTGGCCGAGATGCGTGATCGCGAGCGGGCCGACGGCAGGCTTGAGCGTGGCCACGCTGCTGAGCGGAACCAACGCGCCGGTCGCCGAGCGCACGTACAACATCGACAGCACGGACGGATCCGTCTGGTAGCGCGGTTCCAGCTCCATGACCACCCAATACTGGTTGTTCGCGGCGTAGATCGTCGACACCTGCCGCGCGCCGTACGCGTCGTAGAGCGTATTCTCGATCGACTGCGCCGAGACACCGAGCGCCGACGCGCGATTGCGGTCGATGTCGACGGTCACCTGCGGCTTGGCGATCTGCAGGTCGCTCGTCACGTCGACCAGCCCGGGCAGCGTGCGCAGCCTCGCCTCAACCTTCGGCGCCCACGCGAAGAGCTCGGTGGTGCTCGGCGCCTGCAACGTGTATTGGTACGTGCTTTTGGTGATCTGTCCGCCAATGCGAATCGCCGGAATGTTCTGGACATAGGCCTTGATCCCGCTCAAGTGCGACAGCGGGCCGCGCAACTGCTGCACGATGACTTCCGCGCTCGGCCGGTGTTGGCGCGGCTTCAGCACCACGAAGACCCGCGCGACATTGAGCGACGGGCTGGGGCCCCCGACGCCGACCGTAGACATGGCGCCCTCTACGAACGGATTCTGCTTCACTATATCGGCGACCTGCCGCTGCAGGCCGACCATGGACTGGAACGAAACATCCTGCGCCGCCTCGGTGAATACCACGATTTGACCGACATCGTCGGCCGGCAGGAAGCCCTTCGGCATGTAGGAAAAGAGGACGCCGGTCGCGACGAAGATCGCGCCGAATGCGCCCATCGTGAGACGGCGATGGCGCAGCACGACGGCAAGGCTGCTGCGGTAGGCGTGCAGCACCGCGTCGAACATCCGCTCGCTGAACGCATAGACGCGCCCATGTCGTTTCTTGTGCTCGTCGGCGAGCATCCGGCTGCACAGCATCGGCGTCAGCGTCAGCGACACGAGGCCGGAAATCAGCACGGCGACGATGATGGTGACCGCGAATTCCTTCAGCAGACGTCCAAGGATGCCGCCCATGAACAGCACCGGGATGAACACCGCCGCGAGCGATATCGTCATCGAAACGATCGTGAAGCCGATCTCCTTCGAGCCGTCGAGCGTGGCCTGCAGCCGCGTCTTGCCCATTTCCATGTGCCGCGTGATGTTTTCGAGCATGACGATGGCGTCGTCGACGACGAAGCCGACGCACAGCGTGAGCGCCATCAGCGAAAGGTTGTCGAGGCTGTAGCCGAACAGGTACATGAGCGAGAAGGTGCCGACGATCGACATCGGCAGCGCCAGGCTGGGGATGATGGTGGCTGACACGCTGCGCAGGAAGACGAAGATGACCGCCACGACGAGCACCAGCGCCAGCAGCAGCGAGTACTGCACGTCGCGCACGGCCGCGCGGATCGACACCGAGCGGTCGTAGAAGACGTTGAGCTTGATCGCCGGCGGCAGCTGCGCCTCGAAGCTCGGGAGGATCTTGCGGATCGCATCGACGATCTCGATGGTGTTCGTGCCGGGCTGCCGCTGAACGGCCAGCATGATGCCGCGATTGCCGTTGTACCAGGCGGCGATCTTGTCGTTCTGCACACTGTCGATCACGCGCCCGATCTCGGAGAGCCGCACCGGCGCGCCATTGCGATAGGTAACGATCAGCGGCGCATAGGATTTCGCGTTCATCAGCTGGCCGGTCGCCTGCACCGACGTCGCCTTGTCGCGGCCGTACAGCGTGCCGGTCGGCAGGTTGACATTGTTGTTGCCGATCGCCTGCTCGATCTCGGTGATGGCGATGCCGCGCGTGGCCAGCGCGTTGGGGTCGAGCTGGATGCGCACCGCATACTGCTGCGAGCCGTAAACCTGCACCTGCGCGACGCCGCTGACCGTGGAGATCTGCTGCGCCAGCGACGTCTCCGCATACTCGTCGACCGTCGACAGCGGCATCGTGTCCGACGTCAGCACGATGTTCATGATCGGCGCGTCGGCGGGGTTAACCTTGCGCATCGTCGGTGGCGACGCCAGCGTCGACGGCAGCTGCTTCGCGGCCGTGGCGATGGCCGACTGCACGTCCTGCGCGGCGGCGTCGATGCTCCGGTCGAGCGAGAACGTCAGCGTGATCGTCGTGGCGCCGTCGGTCGACTGCGACGTCATCGAATCGATGCCGGCGATCGTGGAGAACTGCTTCTCGAGCACGGTCGCGACCGCGGAGGCCATCGTCTCGGGCGTGGCGCCGGGCAGCGACGCCTGTACCTGAATCGTCGGGAAGTCGACATTGGGGAGCGCGTTGACCGGCAGCAGCCGATAGGCGCCGATGCCGAAGATCAGGATCCCCGCCATGACCAGCACGGTCATCACCGGGCGCCGGACGAACAGTTCGCAGATGTTCACGGTGCCTTGGCGGCGCTCACGATGCTGACGCGCGTGCCGGGCGCGAGACGCAGCTGACCGACGGTGACGACCTGCTCGCCGGCGGCTACGCCGGAGGCCGCGACCGTTTCGTTGCCCTCGGCGCGCGCGATCTTGATCGGCCGGACTTCCGCCGTCTGATCGGGTTTGACGACGAAGACGTACTGGCCGTTGGGTCCGTTCTGCACGGCGGCGGACGGCAGCACGAGCGCGTTGCGCTGTTCGTGCAGGATGACGCTGACGTTGACGAACTGTCCCGGCCACAGCGCCTTGTCGGTGTTCGGGAATTCCGCCTTGAGCTTGATCGTTCCGGTGGTGAGGTCGGTGCCGTTGTCGATGAACGTGATCCTGCCTTGCACCGGAGGCTTGTCGGAGTTGGCCAGCGCGGCCTGCACTCGCAGCTCGCCCTTCGCCTGGTAACCGCGGACGTCGGCCAGGCTTTGCTCGGGGATCGAGAAGCTCACGTA
The DNA here is from genome assembly GCA_963828045.1 of uncultured beta proteobacterium. Classification (GTDB taxonomy): domain Bacteria; phylum Pseudomonadota; class Gammaproteobacteria; order Burkholderiales; family Casimicrobiaceae; genus VBCG01. The sequence goes on from CAWHCM010000004.1 coordinate 130,031, forward strand.
GATCGGCACGACCTGGTTGATGGTGACAAGCGGGCCGGCATCATTGGCCTTGATGAGGTTGCCCTGCTGGATCATGATTTTTCCGGCATAGCCGGTAACCGGCGAGCGGATCGTGCAATAGCCCAACTGCAACTGCGCGCTTTCGACGGCCGCGCGGTCGGCCGCGACGGTTGCCGCCGCAGTCTCGGAATTGGTGCGCACTTGCTCGTACGCGTCCTGCGAGATGAACTTCTTGGCGAGCAGATCCTTGTAGCGCTCATCCTGCGCCTTCGCGCGGTCGAGCAGCGCCTGGTCGCGGAGCAACGCCGCTTGCGCCTGCGAAAGCGCAGCCTGGAACGGCCGCGGGTCGATCTGGAACAGGAGCGCGCCTTGCTTGACCTCGTCGCCTTCCTTGAAGTGAACGCTGTCGATCTGGCCATCGACGCGCGCCTTTACCGCGACGGTGGTGTACGCCTCGACATTGCCGATGGCGACCAGCCGGACGGGCAATGTCTTCACGACCACGGGCGCAACGCTGACGGGCACGGCGGGTGCGCCGGCCTGGACCGCGGCGCGGGGCTCCCTCGTGAACTGGAAAACAACGGCGGCAATGATCCCGACCACCGCGACCACCGCGATCCCCGAAATCAGCGTGCTCTTGCTCGACATGCGTTTTGCGCCTGAAATGGTGAATTTAATCCTGTTTTCGGCCGCTCGCACGCAGCCGGCAATAAATCGAAACAAACGGATACCCACCCCGACGGGTGGCGCCCGGTTGGGATTTGCTGCCGCACCCCAGGTCGAGGTGATTTGCCGGCCCTGCGTCCCGCCGCGTAAACTTCGCTTCGACGCGGGTGTAGCTCAATGGCAGAGCAGAAGCTTCCCAAGCTTACGACGAGGGTTCGATTCCCTTCACCCGCTCCAGCGGCCTTCCGCACCAGACCACTCTAGACCGAACAGCCCGACGCCAATACGGCAGGCAACCGTTCGGCCTGCGACTTTCCATAACGTCTAAACAGACTGATAACGTTTACTGGCCTATCAGTGCAACCACCCGACCCGCGTGCTTGTAGCGCGACGCTCAACACTCATTTTCTATATACGCCAAGAGAGTCATCATGAACTTGCAGCGAATTGCAGTTGCCATAGCAGCCATCCTTGCGTCAGCCTTGTCGGCATACGTGTTGGCCCAAACTCACCAGCACCTGGAAGCCCCTGCAGCGCCCTTGACGGACACTCGGCAGTTCGTGCAGTTCCCGGAGCCGATGCGCATCCATACCATTACCAGCATGCGCGACCATCTGCTGTCGCTACAGGAAATCGACGTGGCGCTGTCGAAGAACGACTTCGACAAGGCGAGCAATATCGCGGAGACCCGTCTTGGAATGAGCTCGCTCGAAGTGCATGGTGCCGCCCACATCGCCCCTTACATGCCTCAAGGCATGCAGGACATCGGGACCGGCATGCACAAGGCCGCAAGCCGATTTGCGGTCGAAGCGCAGAACGCTAGCGTGAGCAATGACCTTCGTCCCGCCCTTGCAGCGCTTGGCACGGTCATGCAGCAGTGCGTGGCCTGTCACGCGGCCTATCGCCTTCACTGACCGCGCCGGCGGTACACCAAAAGGGGCCCCTTGAAGCGGCCCCATGTCATCGTGCAAATCCTAAGGCGATGTTTGAAGTGTAGAGACGCAAAATTCCTTTAGCTGGCAGGAGGACACGCGCCCATTCACCAGATGAGGATGCCGTTCCTCCGCCCGGATGTGTTCCTTTTATCCTGAAGTTGCGACAAATCAATGAATTGAGCCAACGTACGGAGGATATTGTGAGAAAAGGAATTGCTTTGGCCAATCGGTACTCGGTCCGTTAACGAAATTCGTTTCAAGTTGGAGTGTCGTATTGTTCGGGAAGTTTGCTTTTGTGTGCTCTATCTTGGTCTCGGGCGCTAGCCTTGCCCAAATGATGGGCGGGCCGATTGCCACCAACCAATATTTACCGCTGGTCGACGGCGCACGCTACGACTACATGTTCGCGAGCGGACCTCGAATGTCCGCGACGGCAATGATGCATGCCGGACAGAATTGGGCGGGTGCGACGCAGCTGACCGGCATGCACATGACCGCGGTGTGTAAACCGGCGACTCCATGCACCGACGACACCACCGACTTTTATCGGATGGACCCCGATGGCATGCGTTACTTCGGTGGTGACGGCCGTACGCCGGGCGATGTCAATTACATGATGTCGCTAATGAATCCCGAATGGCTCATCAAGAACCCGGTATCGCCGGGAACCATGATGGGCTCGGGGATGGGTTACCAGAATGCCGAGATGTGGCAGACCACGGTGAGCGGCATGAATACGATGATGGGTGGGCAGAACTACATGAGCAGCTATCAAGCCCAGGCGCTCGAGACGGTCAAGACGCCGGCGGGGACCTTCGTCAATGCTCTGCACATCCGCGAGCACCGGGGGAACGGTTATGTACGGGACGTTTGGTACGCGTCCGGCGTGGGAATGGTGCGGTGGATGGACAGCCAGGAAGAGGCCCTGCTGACCAAGGTCACGCTTCCCGTCGGGCCGGTTCCTTCCGTGGCGCGGGCCATCGAGTACTACCACGCGGAATTTGACCACTACTTCATGACCTCGGATGCCGCGGAAATCGCCGCCCTCGATGGTGGGAAATTCCAGGGCTGGCAGCGCACGGGAATGAGCTTCAACGTCGTCGACCCTGCCGCCAGTACTTCGGGCATGGCATCGCCGGTTTGCCGATATTACGGCGTCCCGGCTTATGGCTTGGATACGCATTTCTATTCGGCATCGTCGGACGAATGCGCAGCGGTGCACCAGAAGTGGCCGAACGAGTGGCAATTGGAATCGAGCAACGTATTCCAGGTTTACATGCCGGACCAGATGAGCGGAGCGTGCCCCGCGGGAACACTTCCTGTCTTCAGGACGTGGAACGGTCGTGCCGATACCAACCATCGCTATACGATGGACCCCGGCGTGCAGATGATGATGATGAACAAGGGCGACACTGCGGAGGGCTACGGCAATCCCCCGGTCGTGATGTGCTCTCCACAATGAAGGTCAGGTCTTGACCTCGGGCAGGCCAGCGGTTCACCGAACTAACGGCACCGGAGGACCGCCGCGGCGCGCGAATCTGTGCAGCAGGAATGGCCGAAGGGTCGGTTTTCCGATTGGGACTGACCTGCCCCCGGTGTAGTGCCAAGTGCGAGTTAGCAAAGTCCAGTGGAAATGTTGCAGTAGCAGTAAGTAAATTGTTGAATTGAACCGCCAGGCGTGTGATGAAGCTCCGTGAGATGCTTCACCAGTTGAAATTGGGGGCCGAACTCGTCGTGAAGTGCATTGGGGTCATAACGAACAACGTCGAGGCCGCTGCACTTGGTCGGCCCTTCGGGACCGAAAGTTGCCACGATGACATGGCCACCAGGCGCGACCGCGTATGCCACTTGGCGCACATATGCAGCACGGTCGTTACCCTCCGTTAGGAAGTGGAACACCGCTCGGTCGTGCCATACGTCATATCCTCGCCGGGGAAACGCGAACGTCGTCACGTCCCCGCAGAGCCAGGTGACTTGGCCTGCCCTATTGCCAAGTCGTTCTTTGGCGACAGCCAATGCGGTCGCTGAAACATCAAGCACGGATAGGTTGCAATACCCGCGGTCCATTAGGTCGTCCACCAGTGTCGATTCACCGCCGCCGACATCAATGATGTGGGTTTCGCGGCTTGGAGCGGCTGCTTCGATGAGTTGAAGCGATACTTCCAAGTGTGGCCGGTACCAACTGACTTCCGTCGGTTGCTTCGTTCGATAGACCTTTTCCCAGTGTGCTTTGGGGTCCATGAGTTTTTCCTCGTCGCCGGTCAACCCGTTTGGTCTTTTGCCCGCCATTGGCCACCAATCCTGCGATGAAGCGCCGCGAACTCGGCCGTGGTACGTTAGCCAAGCGCGCTGTGTGGCCTGTGTTCATTGTAGTCGCGTCGCCGGCCGCTGATGATGCCCCGCGCCGCATTGAGGCTTTCAAACCAGTGGTCCACACGGAAGCCAGCAAATTCCGTAAAATCAAACGTCGGTGATGGATTCCATTCCCTTCACCCGCTCCAATGGCCGAATCGATCCGCGACGCGGGGGAATCATGAAAACGGGAGTCAAGGCGGGACGAATGCTCGCCGCCATGCTGGGCGCGGTAGTGCTGGCGGCCGGCCTTGGAATCGCGCCGGCCCATGGGCAGCAAGCCGCCCCCGCGCGATCCAAGGTCGTGATGCAGATGAGCGACGGCGACGCCGCCAAGTGGAATCTTGCGCTCAACAACGCGAAGAACCTGCAAGCCGACCTGGGCGCGGCCAACGTCGACATCGAGATCGTCGCGTACGGTCCTGGTATCGGCATGCTGAAAGCGGACTCGGTGGTCGGCACGCGCGTCGACGAGGCGATGGCGTCCGGCGTGAAGGTCATCGCGTGCGAAAACACGATGCGCGGGCAAAAGCTCGGCAAGCAGGACATGTGGCGCGGCATCGATTACGTGCCGGCCGGCGTCGTCGAGATCATGCGAAAGCAGCAGCAGGGATGGGCCTATATCCGCCCATGATGTGACGTCGGTGGTCGCGCCCGGCGTCGCCATCCCCGCCGCGCTCGGCGCCATAATGCTCTGGGGGACGCTGGCCACATTCGGCGTCGCGCTCGCGCATCTGCCGCCACTTTTCCTCACCGGTTGCGCGCTGACGATCGGCGCCGTGCCGGGCCTTATCCATGTCCGCCAGTGGCGCGTTCCGGCAGCGACACTTCTGCTGGGAGTCTGCGGCCTCTTCGGCTTTCACTTCCTGTTGTTCCTCGCGTTGCGACGTGCGCCGCCGGTGGAAGCCAATCTCGTCAATTACCTGTGGCCGTTGCTGATCGTCCTGCTGACGCCGCTCTTGTTGCCCGGATGGCGGCTGCGGCCCGTCCATGTCGCGGCCGCCGCAATCGGCTTCGCGGGCGCGGCGCTGGCGATCGGCGCCGCGCCGATGACCATCACGCCAACGGTCGCGTTGGGCTTCGCCTTCGCCGCCGGATCGGCGCTCGTCTGGGCGTGCTATTCGCTGCTCACGCGGCGCGTCGCGCCTTTCTCGTCGTGGGCAATCGGCGGATTCGCGCTGGCGTCCGGCGTTCTCGCGCTCGTCTGCCACCTGTTATTCGAGGCGCCGGCGTCGCTGCGCGACGGCGACGCGTGGCTGCTGGCTGCTGCTCGGCCTGGGGCCGATGGGCGGCGCGTTCTACCTGTGGGACATCGCGATGAAGCGCGGCGATCCGCGCGTGATCGGCGTGCTCGCATACGCGACGCCGCTCCTGTCGACGGCTCTGCTGGTCATCGTGACAGGACGCGCGCTGACGGCGGCGCTGGCGGCGGCGACGCTGCTGGTCGTGATCGCCGCGAGTCTCGCCGCGCGCGCACCGAAACGTTGATGCAGCCTCGCCGCACCGCCGCGAAACTGGTAAACTGGTCAGACCAATTGCCGGGCGTTGCCGGGCCCTTGAACGATGACCCGCGCGCACGTCCACATTCCTCCCTCCGCCGTGCTGATGATCGCGGGCGCCGTCGCGTGCTTCTCCGTCACGGACGGAATTGTCAAGTCGCTGGCGGTGCGCTACCCGGTGCCGCTCGTGGTGTGGGCGCGATGGGGCTTCCAGGTGCTGGCGATGGTCCTCTGGCTCGCGCCGAAGATGGGAAGCGGAATGCTGCGCACGCGGCAGCTCCGGCTGCAGCTGATTCGCGGGTGCCTGCTGGTCAGCTCGTCGATGCTGTTCATGACTGCGCTGAAATACCTGCCGCTCGCCGACGCGACCGCGCTCAACTACACGACACCCGCCGTCGTCGTCATCCTCGCCGTCGTGTTCCTGGGCGAGCGTCTGACGTTGCCGCGGATCGCGTTTGTCCTCGCCGGTCTCGCCGGCATGCTGCTGATCGTGCGGCCGGGCGCCGAATTCTTCAACGGCGCGTCGCTGCTGGCCTTGGCTTGCGCCGCCTGTTACGCCGTGTACCAGATACTCACGCGAATGCTGGCGGGCGAAGATCCGCGCGTGACGCTGTTCTACCCCGCGCTGATCGGAACGCTCATCATGACATGCGTGTGGCCGTGGTTCGGCTCGCGAGTCCAGCCGACGTGGATCGACCTGACCCTGCTGGTGACCCTCGGCATCCTGGGCACGATCGGCCACTTCCTGTTGATACTCGCGTTTCGGCAGGCGCCGGCGTCGGCGCTCACGCCGTTCACTTACCTGCAAGTCGTATTCGCTACACTGATCGGCTGGTTGGCGTTCGGTGACTTTCCGGACGCGCTCACGTTGGGCGGCATGGCGCTCATTGCCGGCAGCGGACTGCTTCTCACGTGGCACGAACGCCGGCGCGCGCTGATTGCCGCGCCCGAGCCGACGGCCGTCGATTGAACCTATCACTTTCAGGGAGAGAACGCATGGACAAGCCACGCATCGGATTCATCGGCATCGGCCTCATGGGCCACGGCATCGCCAAGAACCTCGTCACCAAGGGCTTTCCGCTGACCGTACGCGTCAACCGCAACCGCAAGCCGCTCGAAGACCTGCTGGCCGCGGGGGCCACGGAGGTGAAGACGAACGCGGACGTCGCGCGCCACGCCGACATCGTGTTCCTGTGCGTCACCGGCGCGCCGCAGGTCGAGGAGATCATCAACGGCAAGGACGGCATAGCGAGCGCGGCGCGCAAAGGGCTGGTCGTCGTCGACACGTCGACGAGCGAGCCCGCGACCACCGCGAAGATGCGCGAAGCGCTCGCTGAAAAAGGCGTGCGCTTCGTCGACGCGCCGCTGGCCCGCACGCCGGTCGAGGCGGAGCTGGGCAAGCTCAACATCATGGTGGGCGCCGACGACGCGACGTTCGCGGAATTGAAGCCGGTGCTCGCCGCCTTCTGCGAGAACATCATCCACGCCGGACCGGCCGGCCACGGCATCGTGCTGAAGCTCATCAACAACTTCCTCGCGCATGTCGATCGCGAACGCCTGCGCCGAGGCCTGCGCCGCCGCGGCCAAGTCGGGGCTGTCGATCCGGAAGCTGCACGAGGTCGTGTCGGCGGGCGCGGTCAATTCCGGGCATCTTCCAGATGATCGTCGGCAAGATGCTCGACGGCGACTTGACCGGGCTCAAGTTCACCCTGGTGAATGCGATGAAGGACCTGCGCTACTACACGCACATGGCGGAGTCGCTGCCGGTGTCGGCGATCATGGGCGAGGCCGTGCACCAGAGCCTCGTCAACGCCAACCTGCTGGGCTTCGGCGACAAGTACATCGCGTCGCTGCTCGAGGCGCAGGAGAAGCTGAACGGCGTCAAGATCGTGCCGCGGTCATAGGCCGCGGCGGAGGCGCGAGTCGATCATGCGCATACTCTTTCTCGGCGGCACGAGGTTCCTCGGGCGGTACGCGGTGGAGACGGCGCTGGCGCGCGGCCATTCGGTGACGATCTTCACGCGCGGCAAGGCCAATCCCTGGGGCAATGCCGTGACTTCCCTCGTCGGCGACCGCGACCCCGCGAAATCCCCCGGGCCTCGACGCATTGCGCGACGGAGACTGGGACGCGGTCATCGACACCAGCGGCTACGTGCCTCGCGTGGTTCGCGCGTCGGCGGAACTGCTCGAGGGCCGCGCGCAGCGGTATCTGTTCGTGTCGTCGATTTCCGTGTACGCGGATGGCGGCGGCGCCGGGCGCGACGAGTCCGCGGCGACGGCGACGCTCGACGATCCCGCGACCGAGGAAATCATGAAGCATTACGGGCCGCTCAAGGCCGCGTGCGAAGCGGAAGTGCGCAATTCGTTCGGCGACGCCGCGATCATCGTGCGCCCGGGGCTCATCGTCGGGCCGCACGATGCGAGCGACCGCTTCGGCTACTGGGTGGCGCGGTTCCGCAATCCGGCGCTGCTCGGCGACCGCGCCGCCTTCGCCGTCGTTCCCGAGCCGCGAAACGGTCCGGTGCAATTCATCGACGTCCGCGACCTCGGCGCCTTCATGGTGGAACTGGTGGAGGCGAACGCGAGCGGAACCTTCAATGCGTGCAGTCCCGCCGGACAATGGACGTGGCAATCGCTCGTCGACGCGTTGCGGGCCGCGGGAAATGCGCCTCCCGCAAAGTGGATCGACGAAGCGCTCTTGACCGAGCACAAAGTGGAACCGTGGACCGGATTGCCGATGTGGCTTCCATCGACGTTCGTCGAGGAGGCGGGCTTCATGGAGTTCGACTGCCGACGTGCCGTGGCGGCCGGATTGCGCGTGCGTCCGCTGGCCGAGACGATCGATGCGACGGCCGCATGGCTTGCCGCGCGCGACAACAGCGAGGCGTGGAAGGTCGTGCTGACGGCGGAGCATGAGCGGGAAATCCTCGCGGCCGCCGAGGCGGCGAGCCGTCCGTGAGATGATCGCCTGCCCGTAACGTCGGTCCCTATCCATGAATCCCCGCGACGCCGACCGCTACCTCGAATTTGCCTACGGAATGGCGTTGCGCGCGGGCGAATCCATCCTCCCGCACTTCCGCGAAATCATCGATGTGGAGGACAAGCGCAACGCGCTGGGATACGACCCCGTGACGATCGCCGACCGCGCCGCCGAGGAAGTCATCCGCGCGGAAATCCGGCGCGCGCACCCGGACCACGGGATCCACGGCGAGGAACACGGCAAGCAGGCGGGAACGTCTTCGCTCACGTGGGTGATCGACCCGATCGACGGCACGCGGAGCTTCATCCTGGGACAGCTGCACTGGGCGACGCTGATCGCGCTGCACGATGGACAGCGTCCGGTGGTCGGCGTCGTGCACCAGCCGTTCGTCGGCGAGTCGTTTCTGGGAACGCAAGGCGGAATCGCGCAATGGCGGCGAGGCAATCAATCGCGCACGCTGCGCACGCGCCGGTGCGCGTCGATCGAGGACGCGGTCGTCGCGACGACCGACCCGCGACATTTCCAGTCGCCGCGTCAACTCGCCGTCTACAACGCCATCTCCGGACCCGCGCGGCTGACGCGCTTCGGCGGCGACTGCTATTGCTACACGCAGCTCGCGATGGGCTTCATCGACATGGTCGTCGAGACGGGCCTGCAACCGTACGACGTGCAGGCGCTGATTCCGTTGGTCGAAGCCGCCGGAGGCGTCATCACCGACTGGGCGGGCGGTCCGTGCGACCAGGGAGGCGACGTCTTCGCGTGCGGCGACCCGGCGCTGCACGCGAAAGTCCTGAAGCTGCTGGAATAAGCCTGGTTTCCGGCGGCCCCGACCGTCAGTGCGACATGCCCATCATGTGATCGGGAAGCCAGGTGGCGATCTCGGGAAAGACGCATAGCACCACGATCTGCAGCATCATGCAGAGCACATAGGGAATGGTGCCCCACATGATCCGCGTGACCGGCACGTCCGGCGCGATCGAGCTCACGATGTAGATATTGAGGCCCACCGGCGGGTGGATGAGGCCGATCTCCATGTTGATGGTGAGGATCACGCCAAACCACACGGGATCGAAGCCGGCCGCCTTGATGATCGGATAGAGAATCGGCGCCGTCATGAGGATGATGGCGGCCGGCGGAATGAAGAAGCCGCAGACCAGCAGGAATACGTTGATCAGCCCCATGAGCACCCAGCGATTGACGTGCATCTCGGCAATTGCCTGCGCGAGCGTCTGGGTGAGGTACAGCGAGGTGAGCATGTAGCCGAACAACACGGCGGCGGCAATGATCATCAGGATCATCACCGACTCTCTGGTCGTGTCGCGCAGGATCGCCCACCATCTTTCGGGTGCCCACATGCGATAGATCAGGACCGCGAGCAGCACGCACATCGCGGCTCCGACCCCGGCGGCCTCGGACGGCGTGGCCACGCCGCCGTAGAGCGCGTACATCACGCCGGCAATGATGGCCAGGAAGGGCGCGATTTTCGGGATCGACTGCAGCTTCTCCTTCCAGCTGTAGCGAAAATCGATCGCGTGCGAGCGGAAGCCCCTTTTCCAGATGGTGAACAGCGTCCAGAGTATGAACAGAAGGGTGAGCATGATGCCGGGAAGCACGCCGGCCAGGAACAGGCGGCCGATCGACGTCTCGGTCGCGATGCCGTACAGGATGAACGTGATCGACGGCGGGATCAGGATGCCGAGCGTGCCGCCCGCGCAGATGGAACCGGTCGCGATGTCGTCGGGATAGCCTCGCTTGCGCATCTCCGGAATGCCCATCTTGCCGATCGCGGCGCAACACGCCGGCGACGATCCGGTAAGCGCGGCGAACAGCGCGCACGCGCCCAGGTTCGAGATCACCAGTCCGCCCGGCAGCCGGTACAGCCAGCGGTCGAGCGCCTCGTAGAGATCCTTGCCGGCGGGCGAGGACCCGATCGCGGCGCCCATCATCACGAACATCGGGATCGAAACCAGCGTGAATTCGTTCAGGCCGGCAAAGAAAGTCTCCGCAACGACGTGCAGCGCACCGAGACCCTGAAAGATGACGATGAAGGCGATCGACAGCGCGCCAAGTCCAAAGGCGACCGGCGCGCCCGAAAGCAGGACGATGAGCGTGACAACGAGAACGATCGCCCCCTGCGTCGCGGGGTTCATGCCGCGCGTTCCCTGGCGATGCCAAACGGCGGCTCACGGCCGGAGACCAGACAGTACAGCTCGGCCACGTACTGCAGCGTGAGAATCCCGAGGCCGATCGGCATCGACGCGTAGGGAATCCACAGCCGCACCCGCCACATCGTGTTGGAAAGCCAGCGCTGGTTCCAGGCTTCAAGCCAGTACTGCGAAGTGAGCACGGCCATCGTCACGCAGAACGCCATGGCCAGCAGCGTCGAGAACAGCGCCAGCCACCAGCGCTTGCGGCGGCCGAGGTAGTGCGGCAGCACGTCGACGTTCACGTGACCGCGCAGGACGAGCACATAGGGACTGCCGATGAACGTCGCCGCGACGAGGCTGTAGGTGACGAAGTCCGTCTGCCAGATCGTGTTCTCGCCGAGCACGAAGCGCACGAACACCATCTGGCAGACAATCACGACGCCGACGGCGATGAGCGCCGCGGCGAAGTATCCGCACAGCCGCGAGATCAGCCTGATGGCGCGGACGAAATGAGCCATGCGGCCGCTACCTTGGCTGCTCGCAGGTCAGGCAGCGAAATCGGCGGACGGCGCTTGCGGTCCGCCGGCAACGAGCGCCCAAAAATGCTACTTGACGCTCAACGCTTCGTCGATGAGCTTCTGCCCGTCAGGCACGTCCTTGGCAAATTCGACGTAGGAGCTCTTCTTCGCGATCTCGATCCACTGGTTGTATTGCGCGTCGCTGAGGCTGGTGACCTCGACGCCATGGTCCTTGTAGGCCTTGATCGTCGCTGCATCGACCGACTCGGCCTTGTCTTCGTAGTACTTCTGCGCTTTCTTTCCGGCCTGGATGAGCACGTCCTGCTGCTTCTTGTCCAGCTTGTCGAAGCTCTTCTTCGACATCAGCAGCGGCTCGTACATGAACCACAGTGCGTTGGTGCCGGGTGCGGTCATGCATTTCGCCTGCTCGTACAGGCGGAAGGACAGGAAGCTGCCCATGCTGGTGTCCGTTCCCTCGGCTACGCCGGTCTGGAACGCGTTGTAGATTTCGTTCGACGGAATCGAAACGATCGACGCGCCGGCTGACTGCCACATTTGCGCGAACGTGGGCCCCGCGGAGCGGAACTTGAGGCCCTTGACGTCGTTGGGCTCCAGGATGCAGCCGCGCTTGGACACCATGCCGCCGCCAAACCAGGCGTCCGACAGCACGATGGCGCCGGCCTTTTCGATCGATGCGTGAATGTCCTTCATGAATTGCGAATCGTTGAGCCGCTTGGCGCGGTCGTAACTGCGCACCAGGCCGGGCATCAGCGTCGCGCTGAAGACGCGCACCTGGCCGCTCGCGTAGTCGAGCGGAAACAGGGTGATGTCGAGTTGTCCGTTGACCAGCGCGTTCCACTGCTGCTCCGCCTTGAACAGCGACGCCCCGGGATAGACCTGGATCTCGAGATCGACGTTGGCCGCCTTGGCGTCACGGGCAACCATCTGCACCATGTCGTCGCGGACGTCACCCTTGCCGCCGGGAAATTGATGCGACGCGCGCATAACGACCGGCGCGGCCGCGACGGAACCTGTCAGTAGCGCGGCCACCAGCGCAGCAAGCGCGCCACGATGCTTGAACTTGTCCATTATTTCCTCCTCCAATGCCGTCGATCGGACGCCGTCCATTCCGGCGCGGTCCGCCAGGATATTGTTGTTGCCGCAATTGGCGGCGAGCTATTCTACCGCCGACCTGCCCAATAAATCGACTCGCGGCAGCGGCGGAATCCTCAAGCGTTTCGGACCGGCTTGCTAAACTCACATCCCTTCCACGCCTTCGGGAGACGGCCATGGCCGTGCCTGGTCCATCGCTTTGGGAAAATCCCCTCGGAACCGACGGCTTCGAGTTCATCGAGTACGCGGCGCCCGACCCCGCCGCGCTCGGCCACCTGTTCGAGCAGATGGGTTTTGCCGCGATCGCGCGGCACCGGTCGAAGAACGTCCTGCTGTATCGGCAGGGCGACATCAATTTCATCGTGAACGCGGAGCCGGATTCGTTCGCGCAATCGTTCGCGCGCGTGCATGGCCCGTCGATCTGCGCGATCGCCCTCCGCGTCGGCGACGCGGCCGCGGCGTACAACAAGGCGGTCGAGCAGGGCGCGTGGGGCGTGCCCAACCGTCCGGGGCCGATGGAACTCAACATCCCCGCGATCAAGGGCATCGGCGATTCGCTCATCTATATGGTCGACCGCTATCCCGGCTCGCCCGCCAACGCCGGCGGCCACGTGTCGATCTACGACATCGACTTCGTTCCGTTGCCCGGGACGGACCAGCATCCGCAGGGCGCGGGCCTGACGTACATCGACCACCTGACGCACAACGTCCACCGCGGAAGGATGGGCGAGTGGGCCGACTTCTATTCGCGGATATTCAACTTCCGCGAGATCCGGTATTTCGACATCGAGGGCAAGCTCACCGGGCTCAAGTCGAAGGCGATGACGAGCCCCTGCGGCAAGATCCGCATCCCGATCAACGAGAGCTCGGACGACAAGAGCCAGATCCAGGAATACTTGGTCGCGTACCACGGCGAGGGCATCCAGCACGTGGCGCTCGGCACGCGCGACATCTTCACAACGGTGGAGACGCTGCGCGCGCAGTCGGTCGTGTTCCAGGACACACCGGATACGTATTACGAGATGCTCGACGCGCGGCTGCCGGGCCACACCGAGGACACGCAACGGCTGCGCAAGAACCACATCCTCTTGGACGGCGCGCCCGCCAAGGACGAGATGCTGCTGCAGATCTTCACGGCGACGGTCATCGGCCCCATCTTCTTCGAGATCATCCAGCGAAAGGGCAACGAGGGTTTCGGCGAGGGCAACTTCCAGGCGCTGTTCGAGTCCATTGAGCAGGACCAGATACGGCGCGGCGTGCTGAAGGAGTGACCGGCGCGCCTCCATTCCCCAAGGGGCGACGGGCCGGAAGCGGCGGCCTTGCAAATGGCGCCGGGCGGCCGCACATCGTTGGTTCCCGGCCCGAAATGGTGCGTTCGCGCCTCGCCCATGTTACATTGGGCGCTGCAACATGACCGGTATATGTAAGTGCTCACCTCTCTCGGATTCAACCTTCTGCGCCAGCTTGCGGACGGCGCCTTCCACTCCGGCGAGGACCTCGCCGAGACGGTGGGGCTGACGCGCGCCCGTGTCTCGCAGCTCCTCAAGGAGGCTGAAACCGCCGGGTTGGCGCTGGAGCGAATCCGCGGTCGTGGCTACCGGCTGCTGGCGACACCCGACTTCCTGAGCGCCGACCTGATCCGCGCGGCGCTGTCCGAGAACGTCCGCAAGAATCCCGCGATTCCGCTGCTTTCGATCGAAGTGGTGGACGAGATCGCGTCCACGTCCACCGAGCTTCTGCGCCGTGGTCAGCGCAAGGACATCCACGCTTCCGTGCTGGCCGCGGAGTGGCAAACGGCCGGACGAGGACGCCGCGGCCGCAAATGGACGGCGGTTGCCGGCGGCAGCCTCACGTTCTCGATGGGCTGGCGGTTCGAGCAGGGCGCCGGATTCGTGGCCGGCTTGTCGCTGGCAGTGGGCGTCGCCGTCATTCGCGCCCTCGAGGCCGAGGGCCTGCCCGGCGTCGAACTGAAGTGGCCCAACGACCTCATCTACCGGCATTTGAAGGTCGGCGGAATCCTCGTCGAGTTGAACGGTGATGCGCTAGGGCCCTCGACCGTCGTCGTCGGCGTCGGTCTCAACGTGCGAATGCCGACTGCCGCGAAGCGCGACATCGAACAGCCGGTGAGCGACCTTACGGCGGTCGCCGGCCGCGGCGCGTTACCCATCGACCGTAACCGGCTGCTCGCGCGACTTGTGGCCGAGTTGGCGCTGGCCTTTACCGCCTATGCGGAGACGGGCTTTCCGCCGTTTGCCGCGGAATGGCAGCGCCGCCACGCCTACCAGGGCAAGCCGGTCAAACTGCTGCTCCCCGATGGCGCAAGCGTCAAGGGCACGGTCGCGGGTGTCGACAGCACCGGCGCGCTCGTGTTGGCCGACGGCCCGCGCCGCGCACGATTTCTCTCCGGCGAAATCTCGCTTCGCCGCGCTTGATCTCGCGTTGCGCTGACCGGCGGCACCTTACCGGGGCGCCTTAAGGTCGTGGATAATCGCCACCATGCGCATCGTCGTCGTCCTGCTGCTGCTCGCCAACCTCACGCTCCTCATCTACACGTGGCTCGACAGGGGCGGCGGTGAAGGCGTGCGGCTCCAGCAGCAGGTCCAGCCGGAGAAGATCAAGCTACTGACGCCGCAGGAAGTCGCCGCGCTGGGGCCCGCCAAGGTCGCCGCGCTCGCCGACGTGTGCGTCGAGTTCGGCCCGCTCTCGGATGCCGAGCGCGCCAAGGTGATGGCGGACCTGGAGCCGCTGGCGCTGGGCAGGCTGCTGACGCAACGGCGCGTCGATGTCGACAACGCCTTCTCCGTGGCCATTTCGCCGTTTCCTACCAAGACCGCCGCCGACAATCGCGCTGCCGAATTGCGGCGCCAGGGCGTGAAGGACCTGACGGTCGTCGACGCCGGCCGCGGCCAGTTCGCCATTTCGTTCGGCTCGTTCCGAACCGAGCAGGCCGCACTGGCGTATCTGGACGAAGTCGCGAAGCAGGGCGTCAAGCTGCTTCGCGTGCAGCCGCGCCAGCAACCGCTTTCGCAGACGGTCCTCGTCGTGCGCGATCCGCAGCAGCCGGTCGTGGCCCGGCTGAAGGATCTGCAGGGCCAATACGCAGGCACCGACATCAAAGTGGGCACCTGCGTCGCGACGAGTTGACCCCGAGGACGCTGCCGCCCATTCGGCTGGCGGCAACCCAGGACGACTTCGCGCAGGCGCGCGCGTTGTTCGAGGAATACGCGGCGTGGCTCGACGTCGACCTCTGCTTCCAGGGCTTCGCCCAGGAATTGGCGTCGCTGCCGGGCGCCTATGCTGCGCCCCGCGGAATGCTCGTGCTGGCCGGCACCACGGAAGCGGCGGCCGGATGCGTCGCATTGCGCCCGTTGCCCGGCAATGCCGGGCCGACCGGCGACGTGGCCGAGATCAAGCGCCTCTATGTGCGGCCCGCCGCGCGCGGGACGGGGCTCGGTATGCGCCTGGCGCAGACGGTCATCGACGGCGCGCGCGCGATCGGCTATCGGGAGCTCAAGCTCGACACGCTGGAGCGCATGGCCGAGGCGCACGCGTTGTACGCAAAACTGGGCTTTCGCGAATGCGCGCCGTACTACCACAACCCGATCGCGGGGGCCGTGTACATGTCACGGTGCCTCTAGGCGCGCGCGGACACGCAGTACGTTCTTTCCTCGCCGTCATCGCGCGGCGATTCCCCGGTCGTCACGTCGCGAAACCCCGCGTCGGCGAGGAGCGCGGCGATTTCCTCGGGCGAATACCAGGTCAGCGACAGTGTTTCGTGCTCCTCGGCAATTCGAGCAGCGCCGCGCCGGTGCGCGTAGCGATTCTCGATGCGCGACATGCGCGCGTCGGCCCATACGGTGGACTCCGAGCGCAGCGCGATCTGCGTGCCGTCGGCCAGCTTGGCAGTGCGCACTTCGACGAGCGGCGCGCCCAGCCGTTGTGCCGATTCCGACGGAACGAACATGTCCATCAGCAGCAGCCCGGGATCGACCAGGTGCGCGCGAACGCGCTGAAGCGCCGATGCCGCCGCTGCAGGGTCGGTGATCAACTGGAACGATCCCGCCGCCACGAATGCCGCCGTGTAGCGGAACGGCAGGTTGAGCTGCGTCAGGTCCTGGCGAAAAAGCGGCGCCTTGATCGCGCGCGCGGCGAGGCGCGCCTCGCAGCTCGCGAGCATCGCGGCCGAGAAGTCGACGCCATGCAGGTTGAAGCCGTCCGCCGCGAGCGGCACCAGCAGACGGCCGGAGCCACACATCAACTCCAGCAGCGGCCCGGCGCTCTTCGGCAGCCGTTGCGCAAACCAGGCGACTTCGGCGTCGGGCGCAACCGGCTTATCCGCGTCGTAGAACAGCGTGGACAACTGGCCGTAGGCATGCACGGGCGGCGGCTCGATGTCGAAACCGCCAAGGATACGCCGGTGCCGCTGATCAGCGATGATGCCGGCTACAGCTGCTCCCACGGCAGGCCTTCGTGGCGCCATCCCGAGAGCTTGCCGCGGTGCTTCTTCTCGTCGAGCGGGCCTTCGAAGCCGTCGTCCACGTTGTAGACCTCGGCAAAGCCGGCCTTTTCGAGCGCGAGCCCCGCGTCGAGCGACCGGTGGCCACTTCGGCAGATCAGCACGACCGGACGATGCATGCTGGCGACCTTTCGCACCTGCCCGACGAAATGCGGATTGATGTCCCAGTCCGGACCGTCGTTCCAAGCCACGTGCTGCGCGCCGACCGGATGGCCGACGAAGAAATATTCCATCTCGCTGCGACAGTCGACGAACACTGCCTCGGGATGGGCGGCAAGGAAGTCGAAGGCGTCTTTGGGTTTGAGTCTCTTCATGCGCAAAAGGGTAGCACGCAAAGAGGATCCGCCATTATTCCCGCACGTTCGCGCAATAGGGCGCGGGGGCCGCCGTCTTCCTGACGTAAATGTTAAAATTCAATACTTTGCCGGCATCTGCCGGCCCCTGGGGAATTGGGCATGCAACCCGATCGCACCGCCTTGCTCACCCGCCTCATGCGCACGCGCATCCTCGTGATGGACGGCGCGATGGGCACGATGATCCAGCAGCACAACCTGACCGAGGCGGACTTCCGCGGGGCGCCGGCGTGCGGCCTTGGCGCCCACGCGCACGACCTGCGCGGCGACAACGACGTGCTGGTGCTGACGCGGCCCGAAGTGATCCGCGAAATCCACGACGCCTACCTCGAAGCGGGCGCCGACATCGTCGAGACGAACACGTTCAGCGCGACGGCTATCGCGCAGGCCGACTACGGCCTCCAATCCCGCGCCAGGGAAATCAATTTTGCGGCGGCGCGTATCGCCCGCGAATGCTGCGACGCGTGGACCGCGCGCACGCCCGACAAGCCGCGCTTCGTCGCGGGCGCGCTCGGTCCCACCAATCGCACCGCGTCGATTTCGCCGGACGTGAACGACCCCGGCGCGCGCAACGTGACGTTCGATGCGCTGGTCGCGGCGTATACCGAGGCCGTCGAAGGCTTAACCGAGGGCGGCGCGGACCTGATCCTCGTCGAGACGGTGTTCGACACGCTCAACGCCAAGGCGGCGCTGTTCGCCGTCGAGTCGTACTTCGATCGCATTGGCCGCCGGCTGCCGATCATCGTCTCCGGCACGATCACCGACGCGTCGGGGCGAACGCTTTCCGGCCAGACACCCGAGGCGTTCTGGAATTCCGTGCGCCACGTGCGGCCGCTTGCGGTGGGACTCAATTGCGCGCTTGGCGCGGCGCTGATGCGGCCCTACATCGAGGAGATCGCGCGCGTCGCCGACACGTTCGTGTCGTGCTATCCGAACGCCGGCCTCCCCAACCCGATGTCCGACACAGGCTACGACGAGACGCCCGCGCAAACGTCGCGGCTTATCGGAGATTTCGCGCAAAGCGGCTTCGTCAACATTGTCGGTGGCTGTTGCGGCACCACGCCTTCGCACGTCCGCGCGATCGCCGAGGCGGTGCGTTCGCTGCCGCCGCGTGCCGTGCCCCCGGAGGCGACCGCCGAGGCGGCTGCCTGAAAGCAGCGCGGCATCACGCGACGTTTCAAAGAATGCCCGTGATGTTCACGACGACAGGTCCGCAATCATGTCCCGCGTGATGCGCTTATCCGGCCTGGAGCCCCTGTTGATCGGGGACGACTCGCTGTTCGTCAATGTCGGCGAGCGCGCCAACGTCACCGGCTCGCGCGCGTTCGCCAAGCTCATCCTGAGCGGCGACTACACCGGCGCGGTGGAAGTCGCGCGCGCGCAGGTCGCGAGCGGCGCGCAGATCCTCGACGTCAACATGGACGAGGCGATGCTCGATTCGAAGGCGGCGATGGTGAGGTACCTCAACCTCATCGCGTCCGAGCCCGACATCGCGCGCGTGCCGGTGATGATCGACTCGTCGAAGTGGGACGTGATCGAGGCCGGGTTGAAATGCGTGCAGGGCAAGGGAATCGTCAACTCGATCTCGATGAAGGAAGGCGAGGCCGAGTTCCTGCGCCAGGCCAGGCTGGCGCGCCGGTATGGCGCTGCGGTGATCGTGATGGCCTTCGACGAGAAGGGGCAGGCGGACACGTTCGAGCGCAAGACGCAGATCTGCCGTCGCTGCTACGACCTGCTGGTGGACAAGGTCGGCTTCCCGCCGGAGGAGCTGGTGTTCGACCCCAACGTGTTCGCGATCGCCACCGGCATCGACGAGCACAACAACTACGCGGTCGACTTCATCAACGCGACGCGCTGGATACGCGAACACTTGCCGCACGCCAAGGTGTCGGGCGGAATCTCCAACGTGAGCTTCAGCTTCCGCGGCAACGACGCCGTGCGCGAGGCCATCCACACGGTGTTCCTCTACCACGCGATCCGCGCCGGCCTGTCGATGGGGATCGTCAACGCAGGCCAGTTGGGCGTGTACGACGAGATCGAGCCGCATTTGCGCGAACTGGTCGAGGACGTCGTGTTGAATCGCCGGGCGGCCGACGGCGGCAATCCGACCGAGCGCCTGGTCGCCTTTGCGGAGACGGTGAAGGCGCAGGGAAAGGTGACCACCGAAGACCTTTCATGGCGGCGGGGAAGCGTCGAAGAGCGACTGTCGCACGCGCTCGTCAAGGGCATCACGTCGCACATCATCGAGGACACCGAGGAGGCGCGGCTCCGATACGCGCGCCCTATCCAGGTGATCGAAGGGCCGCTGATGGCCGGCATGAACGTCGTCGGCGACCTTTTCGGGTCCGGCAAGATGTTCCTGCCGCAGGTCGTCAAATCGGCGCGGGTCATGAAACAGGCCGTAGGCCACCTCGTGCCCTTCATCGAGGAGGAGAAGGTGCGCTCGGGCGACGCGGGCAGGCCCAAGGGCACGATCGTGATGGCGACCGTGAAGGGCGATGTCCACGACATCGGCAAGAACATCGTCGGCGTCGTGCTCCAGTGCAACAACTTCGATGTCATCGACCTCGGCGTCATGGTGCCCGCGCAGAAGATCCTCGCCACCGCGCAGGAACGCGGCGCCGATATCATCGGCTTGTCCGGCCTCATCACGCCGTCGCTCGAAGAGATGGCGCACGTCGCGCACGAAATGCAGCGCTTGGGGCTGCACCAGCCGCTTCTGATCGGCGGCGCGACGACGTCGCGCGTCCACACGGCAGTGAAGATAGCGCCGAACTACGCGGGCATCACCGTCTACGTGCCGGATGCGTCGCGCGCCGTCGGCGTCGCGAGCAATCTGCTGTCCGACGACCTGCGCGCCGCGTATGTGGCGGACGTGGCCGCCGATTACGAGAAGGTCCGCGCCCAGCACGCGTCCAAGAAAGGCCCGAAGCTCGTCACGCTGGCCGCGGCGCGCGCCAACGCGTTCGCCACCGATTGGGCGGCCTACGTGCCACCGATCCCGACGTTCGTCGGCCGTCGCGAATTCCGCAATGTCGATCTGGCCGAGATCGCGAAGTTCATCGACTGGGGCCCTTTCTTCCAGGCCTGGGAACTGTCGGGTCCGTTCCCCGCGATTCTCGACGACCCAATCGTCGGCGAAGCTGCGCGCAACGTACACGAAGAAGGCCTGGCGATGCTCAAGCGGATCATCGACGGCAGGTGGCTCGCCGCCAATGGCGTTGTCGCTCTGCTTCCCGCCAACGCGGTCGGCGACGACATCGTGGTTTACACGGACGAGTCGCGCGCCGATGTGGGGCTGACGTGGCGCAACCTTCGTCAGCAGAACGAGCGGCCGCCGGGCAAGGCGAACTTCTGCCTGTCCGATTTCGTCGCGCCGGCCGCAACTGGCGGGCGCGATTATCTGGGCATGTTCGCCGTCACCACAGGACTCGGCATCGAGGCCAAGCTCGCGGAGTTCGATGCGGCGAAGGACGACTACAGCGCCATCATGCTGAAGGCGCTGGCCGACCGGCTCGCGGAAGCCTTTGCCGAGTGGCTGCACGCCAAGGTCCGCCGCGAATTGTGGGCCTATGCCCGCGACGAGTTGCTCGACCACGACGCGCTGATCCGCGAAGAATACCGCGGCATCCGTCCCGCACCCGGCTATCCGGCGTGTCCCGACCACGCGGTAAAGGCGCCGCTTTTCGATGTATTGCGCGCGCAGTCGATCGGCATGACGCTGACGGAAAGCTATGCGATGCTTCCCACGGCGGCGGTGTCGGGCTTCTACTTCTCGCATCCGGACTCGCAGTATTTTGCCGTCGGGCGAATCGCGCCGGACCAGCTGGACGACTTCGCGCGCCGCGCCGGCGTCGACGTGGATGCCGCAAGGCGTCGTCTCTCGTCTCTCCTAGGATAGCGTCGTGGCCGCGCTGCCTGGCTCCAACCGTTTGTCGATATTGCTGGTGGCCACGGCGACGCGCTGGTATGGCACCGCGCGCATGCCGCGGGCACTGAACCGCGCCGGATTCGACGTCGCATTGCTGACGCCGCGAAATTCGCTCGCCGAGCACAGCCGCTTCGTCGCCAAGATCGGCTTCCTCGAGGATGGCGCGGGCCCGCAGCATTGGCTGAATGCCTTTGCCGCGATGGTGAAGGCGACGGCGCCGGCTCTGGTGATGCCATGCGACGACATGTCATTCCGGCTGCTGCAGGCGCTCGCGCTGTGGCCGCCGGAGCAACTGAAGGCGGCGCTGGCCTTGCAACTCGGCGCACTCATACGCCATTCGCTCGGCGATCCTGCGTGGTATCGGACCAGTGTGGACAAGACGCTGCTACCTGCGGCGGCGGCGGCGCTGGACGTACGCGTTCCGCCGGGGGAGGTCGTCGGCGGACTGGCGGAGGCCGAGGCTTTCGCCGCCGCGCACGGCTATCCGGTCGTCGTCAAGCGCAGCCTGTCGAGCGCGGGTGACGGCGTGGCGATCTGCGCCAATCGCGGCGAGCTTGCGAGCGCGATTCCGCAATTGTTGCGCGCGAACGGCATCGCGCTGGAGCCCGGCCCCGAGCGGCTGCTCGTGCAGGCATATATTCGCGGCCGCATCAAGTACTACCCGTCGATGGCGTGGCAGGGCACGGTGCTGACCGGTTACGCCGGCGAAAAGCTGGTGGCCGACCCGGAACCCAAGGGTCCAGCCACCGTGAACCGCTACCATCGCTCGCCGGAATTGCGCGAGATGTCGGTGAAGCTCGCGCGCGGCTTCGGGATTACCGGATTCTTCTCTCCCGAGTTCGTGGAGGACGAGAGCACGGGCGTGCCCTACCTGATGGAAATCAACCGGCGCTTGGTCGGCGGCGCGCATCGCGGCAGCGCCATTGGCGTCGATCACTGCGCGGCGCTTCATGCCGCGGCGAATGGATTGCCATCGCCGACGCGTGCGGACTTGGACGATGGCGAACAGCATTTGACGGTCCACTTTCCGCAGGAATGGCTGCGGGACGCGTCGAGCCACTGGCTTCGCGACTACCCGGTGGATGTGCCATGGGACGAGCCCGAATTGATCGACGCGATGCTCGCCTTGCGGCACGAGCCATGACGCGCATCCTGCGCGATGGCTTGGGACGCGCGGCCGGGACGGCCATCGCCGCCGCCGTGCTCCTCGTGGCGCACGTCGATGTGGCGCGCGGCGCGCAGGAGGCGCCTTATCCGAACCGCACCATTCGCTTGGTGGTTGCCTTCTCGCCTGGCGGGACGAGCGACACGCTGGCGCGCATGCTGGGCGAACAGCTCGAGTCCGCGCTCGGGCAGCCCGTGGTCGTCGAGAACAGGACGGGCGCGTCAGGCAACATCGCGAGCGAGTTCGTGGCCCACGCCGCACCTGACGGCTACACGCTGCTGGTAGGCAGCACCGGCGTGACCATTCTGCCGAGCCTGCTGGGCGAGCGCGCCGTCGATCCGGTCCGCGCGTTTGCGGCGATCAGCAAATTGGCGACGCAGCCCATCCTCATCGCGGCGAATCCGGCGCTGCCGGTTGCAACGCTGGCGGACCTCGTTGCGCTCGCGCGGAAGGAGCCGGGCCGTATCGCGTATGCGTCGGCGGGAATCGGCACGACGGACCACCTGGCCGCCGCGATGCTGTGGACGCGCGCCGGTATCGATCTGCTGCACGTCCCTTATGCCAACAACGGGACGGAGGTCAAGGACCTGCTTCACGGCGACGTGAGCGTGGCCTTCATCACGCTCGGCGCGGTCCGGCCCTTCCTGCGGACCGGGCAACTCAAGGGACTCGCCGTCACGACACCGTACCGCGTGGCCGCGTTTCCCGACATCCCCACGGTTGCCGAATCGGGATTCGCAGGCTACGAAGTGAACTCATGGTACGGCGTACTTGCGCCGGCGGGAACACCCACCGCAATCGTCGAGCGGCTGAACCGCGAGTTCATGCGCGCGCTCGAGTTGCCGCAGGTGCGCGAAAAAATCATCAGCCTGGGCGCCGAACCCGCCGGCAGCACGCCCGCGCAATTCGCGGACGAAATCAGCTCGCTGGTGAAGCAGTGGCCGCCGATCGTCGAAAGCGCGGGTATCGCACGGCAGTAGCACGCTTAGCCGGTGAGCGTCACTTGGCGCCGAGGAGCCTCGCGGTCTTCGCCACGGCCTGCTGTTTGACCCAGAAGATCGCGCCAAAGCGCCCCTTGCCGCTCGTGACGGCGTCGCAGGCGATGACGTTGATCCTGGCGGCGGCGAGCGTATCCAGCGTCTTCTGCATCGCGCCGACGCGATCGTCGCCTTGATACAGGAAGCCCGTCTTCTTCGCGGCCAGCTTGATGCCAAGGCTCTTGGCGGCGCGCTTCAGGAGCGCCGAGTCGGCTGGCATCAGGTCGAGTTGCGCAGTGCCGCGGCCGACGGGGAAGCAGGAAAAGGCGAGAAGATCGACGCCCTTCGCCGCCAGACCCCCCATGACTTTCGCGCCCTGGCCGGGACGGTTCGGAATCATCGTGTAGAAATAATCGACCTTACGCAACTTGCTGCTCATGGCGAATTCCTCCAGTCAACGGCGGACCGGCGCGGGCGGGCCCCTTTCGGCCGCACGCCCTTCGCATCCGCACGCTGAAATTATCCGCCCGTTCGGCCGCTCGTGCACAATATCGGCGCGAAGGCAAAAAGGGGAGCGCGGCGACGCCGCGCCAGTCGCCTCGCCGTCGCATTCGCTTGAGAGGGGACCATGGACATGACACGATCGCGGTGCGCGCGGCGATGAACTCGCTGCTGATAGCGTCTATCGTGTTCGTTTGCGTGTTTGGCGGCGCGATGGCCGGCACGCTGCTCCACGTCAAGCTGCCCGAGAATCACCGTGACGGCGACTCGCGCGACGTGATCAAGCTGGTGATGGGACTCATCGCGACGATCGCCGCGCTAGTCCTGGGGCTGCTGATCGCCTCGGCGCACACCGCCTATGACACACAGGAATCCGAGGTGCGGCAGCTCGCGGTTCACTTAGCGCTGCTGGACCGCATTCTCGCGGGCTACGGTCCGGAAGCCGCGGACGCGCGCTCGATGCTGCGTGAGATCGTTGTCGCGGATGTCGATCGAATTTGGCCGAACAGCGGTCCCGGAACGGCAGGGCTTCCGACGAAGGAGGTCCGCGCGCGGGGCGAGGACCTGTTCGGAAAGATCGCCCTGCTCAAGCCAGATTCCGAGGTCCAGAAGTTCACGCAGCGCCGCGCGTTGCAGCTGTTGGGGGACATGGCCAACACACGCCGGCTGATGGCAGAGCAGGCCGGCGGCTCGCTGTCGTGGCCTTTCTTCGTCGTCCTGGTGTTCTGGCTGGTCGTGCTGTTCCTGGGGTTCGGGTTGTTCGCGCGCTTCAACGCGACCATCTTCGCGGCCTTCTTCATCGGCGCGCTGTCGGTCGGCGGCGCGATCTTCCTCATCCTGGAAATGAATCACCCATACACGGGCGTGATGCAGATTTCCAGCGCGCCGATGCGCAAGGCACTCGCCGAAGTCGGCAAGTAGCTCCTCGCGAGGTCGCGTCCCTAGTCGAGATTGCCGATGAAGTCCAGCTTGCCGATCTCCACGCCGTTGTGGCGCAGGATGTCGTAAGCCGTCGTCGAGTGGAAGTAGAAGTTCGGCATTCCAAACTGCAACAAGTAGTTGAGGCCGGTGAACGTCCTGTCCTGGCCCCGGACTTTTCGCTTGACCTCGGTCGCCTCCGTGCCGTCGATCTTCGACGATGGGAACGACTTGAGATACTCGATCGTCTTGTCGACGCGTGCGATCAGGTCCCCCATCGTCTTCTCGTCATCGTCCCAGGCCGGCGGTTCGCTGCCCGTGAGACGGGCGATGGTTCCGCGCGCCATGTCCGAGGCGATCTGGATCTGGCCCGACAGCGGCAGCATGTCGGGGTACAGGCGGGCGTTCACGAACACCGCGTCGTCGATCTTCTTCGCCTGCGCGTGAGCCGTCCCCTTCTCGAGAATGGCCCGCAAGTTGCCGAGGCCTTTCACGAATACGGGAACGGACACCTGATACATCGAAATCGCCATCGCTTCTCCTTGATTTGAATCCGGCCGCAGCGCTGCGTCAGACTCGCTCGATGATCGCGGCGATTCCCTGCCCGCCACCGATGCACATCGTGATGAGGCCGTAGCGGCCGCCGGTGCGGTGCAGTTCGTACATCGCCTTGACCGTCAGGATCGAGCCGGTCGCGCCGATCGGGTGGCCCAGGGCGACCGCGCCGCCGTTGGGGTTGACCTTCTTCGCATCCATCCCGGTTTCCTTCGCGACGCCCAATGCCTGCGCGGCGAACGCCTCGTTCGACTCGATGACGTCCATGTCGCCGATCTTGAGACCCGCCTTCGCCAGCGCCCGCTTCACGGCGCTCACCGGGCCCAGCCCCATGATCTTGGGATCGATGCCCGCGTGGCCGTAGGCGACGAGACGCGCCATGGGCTTCAAGCCCTTCGCGGCCGCAGCGGATTTCTCCATCAGCACGACCGCGGAGGCGGCATCGTTGATCCCCGATGCGTTGCCGGCGGTGACGGTACCGTTGTCCTTGATGAACACGGCCTTCAGCTTGGCCATCCCTTCCATCGACGAATCGGCGCGGACGTGCTCGTCGGTGTCGAACATGACCGGGCCCTTCTTGCTCTTCAATTCGATCGGCAGGATCTGGCTCTTGAAGTGACCGGCCGCGATGGCGGCCGCGGCGCGCTTGTGGCTCTCGACGGCGAAAGAGTCCTGGTCCGCGCGGGTCAGCCCGCATTTGGCCGCGACGTTCTCGGCGGTGACGCCCATGTGCACAGTGTCGAACGGGTCGGTCAGCGCGCCGACCATCATGTCCATCATCTTCGAGTCGCCCATCCGCGCGCCCCAGCGCTGCGTCAACGACGCGTAGATCGCGCGGCTCATGCTCTCCGCGCCGCCGGCCACCGCGACGTCGGTCTCGCCCAGCAGGATGTACTGCGAGGCCGAGACGATGGCCTGCATGCCGCTGCCGCACAGGCGGTTGACGGTGAATGCACCGGTATCATGCGGCAGTCCGCCATTCACGCACGCCAGCCGCGAGATGTACATGTCCTTGGGCTCGGTGTGGATCACGTTGCCGATGACGCACTGCCCGACCTCCTTGGGGTCGATCTCGACCGGCTGACGGCCTCCTTCACGACCCGCGCGGCTAAGTCGCTGGGGGCGATGTCCTTAAGGCTGCCGCCGTAATCGCCGATGGCCGTGCGCACGCCGCTCAATATGACGACTTCTCTATCGCTCATGGTTGGTCTCCGGAAGGGGATTGCAATGATACTTCTTTCGCAACGTGCGGCCTTTGCTGCCGGTCAACAAGTGCCCGTTGCGGTCGCGATCGTCCCGGCGCAAGATTGGCCCATGCAGAGAGGACCGATGGCGTACGCGATCGCCGCGCTGGCGGCAGGGTTGTTGGCCGCGCCGCTCATCGCGGCGGCCGCGGGCGACGAAGTCCTGCAAAAAGTGGTGATCGTGGGGCGGCACGGCGTCCGCACGCCTCTGGTTACACCCGCGGAACTCGATGGCTGGTCCACGCGGCCCTGGCCCGCGTGGAACGAGCCGATGGGCAACCTCACCGCTCGGGGCGCCGAATTGGCCAAGCTGCTCGGCCGGTATCACCGCGAGTATATGATCGCCGAGCAGATGCTGCCCGGGCAGGGTGCCCGCCGCGCGGCAGCATCTACGTCTATGCCGATCTCGAACAGCGCACGAAGGCGACGGCGCAGGCATTGCTGGACGGCGTGGCGCCGGGCTGCGGCATCGCCTACCGAAGCAAGCCGGATGCGAAGATCGACGGGCTCTTCCATCCGGTCGAGGCCGGCGTGTGCAGACTCGATGCGCTGGCCGCGCAGACCGGCATCCTGCAGCGCGTGGTCGGCGACTTGAGCAGCGTGTCGCGGGACTTCAAGACGCCTCTCGAGGCGCTGCAAGGCGGCATGGATTGCTGCAAGCCGGCGCTGTGCGCGGCGTGGGCAAGCCCGAAGGCTGCAAGTTGGCCGACCTGCCGACGGCCCTGTCGGTGCGCGCCGATGGCACTGGCCTGGCGATGTTCGGCGCGCTGGCCATTGCCTCCGAAGCGAGCGAAATCTTCCTCATGGAATACGCGGACGGAATGGACGCAGGTGCGGTCGCGTGGGGTCGCTTGAGCCCGGACAAGATGTTGCAGACGTTCAAGCTGCACACCGAAGACTTCGACCTCATGGAGCGCACGCCCTATCTTGCGCGCCGGCAGGGTTCGGCGTTGCTGATGCGCGTGGCGGCGGCGGTGACCAGCGGGCACTCCTCCGGTCTGGGCGTGGCCGAAAGTGCGGTGCGCGACGCGAAATTCGTCGCCTACGTCGGCCACGACACCAATATCGCCAATCTCGCGGGCATCCTGGACACGACGTGGACGCAGGCGGGTTACCAGCGCAACCAGACGCCGCCCGGAGGTGCGCTGGTGTTCGAGGTGCGCTTAGGGCCGGACAAGAAGCAGCGCGTCTACACATACTACGTGGCGCAATCGCTCGACCAGATGCGCAAGCTGACGCCGCTGACGCTCGACGCCCCGCCGATGCGGACGCCGCTGCGCCTTCGCGGCTGCAGCGCGGCGACGGCCGGCTTTCCCTGCCTCATCGATGAATTCGCGCTGGTCGTTCGCAACGCCCTCGACCGCGACTGCGTGGAATGAAGCCATGACCAATCCCTCGAGACCGCTGGCGGCACCACGGCGTGCGCGTCGTGCACGCCGGCGAACTCGACACCAACACGCCGCAGACGCCGGGCATGAACCGCGCGGCGGCGATCACGCATGCGCGCGCCGGCGCGGAAAAGCTCTGGGCCGGCACCGTCGTCATCCATCCGAACGCAAAGACGGGCGCGCACCACCACGGGCCGGTCGAGAGCGTCATCTACGTCGTATCCGGACGCGCGCGGATGAAGTGGGGCGATCGCCTCGAATTCACCGCGGAGGCGGGACCCGGGGATTTCATCTACATTCCACCCTTCGTCCCGCACCAGGAAATCAACGCGCGCGACGACGAGCCGCTGTCATGCGTTCTCGTCCGCAGCGGCCAGGAGCCCGTCGTCGTCAACCTGGACTTGCCGAACGTGGAGGAAAATCCGGAGGAAGTGCGCTGGCAGGACGACCTGCACAAGTAGCGCAGCCGCTGCCGTGACGCAGTCGGAATATTAGCCTTGTGCCGATCGGTGCGGCGGGAGTAAAACGGCGGTAGCGGTTCGATGGTCGGAAGGGGGGCCGCCGCGTCGATCCGGATGCCCGAGGAGCGATCCATGCGCGCATTCCGATATTTGCTGTTTCTTGCCCTGTCCCTGCTCGCGACGAGCGGAGCGATGGCCGCAACCCGCATCTGGGCGCTGACCGGCGTGATGTTCGACGACGGCGCCGTGGCGACCGGGCAGTTCACCTACGACGACGTGACCGGCGTGCTCGGCGGCCAGAATATCCATGTCACCGACGGCCCGTCCTATTTGTCGTTCACGTATATCGCGGGCAACTCCATCCCCCTGGTGTTCATCACCGCCGATCCGCAGCCTGCGCTTACGTTCCGGTCGCCCGAGGGCGGCGGCGAAGACGTGCCGCGCGACCTTCGCATCACACCGGTCTCGGCGCTCGACGGCAGCACGTCGCCGGTGGCGATCAACCTGGCCACGTCGGGCAACCGCTCGGGAAGCCTCGAGTGCTACAACTGCAGCTTGCCGCGCTTCATCGTCGCCGGCTCGCTGACGCAGGTCTTCCTGCCGCCACCGGTGGCGATCGTCATCGTGGACGAGTTCTACAACGCGGGACTCGATCATTACTTCATCACGGCCAATCCCGCGGAAAAGATGGACCTCGACACGGGCGTGCACCCGGGCTGGATGCGCACCGGACAGTCGTTCAAGGCGTACGCCGCGGGAAGCAGCGCCAGCGGCAGCATCAACCCGGTATGCCGCTACTACGGCAATCCGGCCGCGGGACTCGACTCGCATTTCTACTCGGCCAGCGCAGGGGAGTGCTATGAGGTCCACGCGAAGTTCCCGGCGGCGTGGACTTTCGAGAGCGACAACGTTTTCCAGATCGATCTGCCCGACGCCGTCACCGGCGCGTGCCCGGGGTCGACCGTGCCCGTCTATCGCGTGTGGAACAATCGCGCCGACTCCAACCACCGGTACACGACGAGTCTCGCTACCCGCGACGCGTTGGTCGCGATGGGCTACGTCAAGGAAGGCTACGGGCCCAATTTCGTGATCATGTGCGCGGTGCCCTGATCGGCGTGTCGCGCACTACGCCGGCTGTGCGGGCAAGGGCTTCGCGCCCAGGTTGCCCTTGCCGTAGCGCGGTTCGTTGACGTCGACGAAGCCCAGCATCGCGCCGATCCGCAAGTCAGCCGGCCCTTCGAAGCCGCACTCGGCACGATATTCCTTCGGATTGCGGAAGGTGCGGAACAGGATGTCCCACAACGGCAGGTCGCCGTAGTTGTAGTAATGCACGCCCAGCCGGTGATGCACGCAGTGCGATTCCGGCCGCTGGATGAAATAGCCCAGCCAATGCGGCGTGCGGACGTTCCAGTGCTGGAACATCCCGTAGAACGCTGCGACGTAGCCGACGAGCGCCGCCGCGAGCGGATCGAGGCCCAGCACGATCACCGTCACGAACAGCTGCAATGCGACCTGCACGGTCATCTCGAACGGATGGAACAGCACCGAGCCCGGGATGTCGACGCGCTGCGGGCTGTGGTGCAGCTGGTGGATGCCCCGCCACAGGAACGACACGTTGTGGAAGGTGCGGTGCGTGGCGTACGAAATGCCCGACAGCACGAAGTAGCCGACGATCGTCCCGCCGACGACGCGGAGCGGCGTGCCGTCGATCCAGCGGTGCGCGCGCAGCCAGTCCGCGGGAATCAGCAACGGCACGACGGTGGACAGCGTGCCGATCAGCACGAGGAAGGCGATGCCGATGAGCTGCCATCCCTTGCGCGGCGGGAACGTGCGCGCCGGCCAGAGCCTTTCGGTCGCCAGCAAGACGAAATAGGTGACGGGGACCAGCAATCCGACGATGTCGACGGTGTCCATGGGGCTCCTGCTTTCGGCTCGTATCCTTTCGCTAAGCGGGCACATCCTGACTGACGCGGTAGAGACCTTCCAGCACCAGGTTCTCGTGCAGCTGGAACGGAATGGACAGCCGCGGCGCGACAGTGCCCGCGGCGCCACCGGACAGCATGCACACGACGTCGGGAGTGTTGCGCGCCTCGATCGCGTACAGGCGCTCGATCGCGCCGGCCTGCGCATGCTGGCATCCGCTGGCGATCGCGTCGACCGTCTGAGTCGGATAGCGCGAGAAGTCGCCGTCCTGGTCCGGCAGCGCCGCCGTGCCTTCGTGCAGCGACCGCAACATCAGCCCCAGGCCGGGCATGATCATCCCGCCCTTGAACAAGCCGTTCGGCCGACAGGAAGTCGATCGTCGTCGCCGTGCCGCACACGACAACCATCGCGGCGCGCGCGCCCAGCATGTGTCGCGCGCCGATCAGCGCTGCCCAGCGGTCGCTGCCCAGCTGCGCCGGATTGCGATAGCTGTTGGTGACGCCGCATTGCACATCCTGCGGGACGAGCCAATACGGCGTCGGCGCATCGGGCCAGACTTCGAGGATGCGAATCGTCGCCGAGCGTATGCGCGTGCCGGCGACGTTCGAGATGACGATCTTCGAAGGCGTCGGCAGCTTCGCGAACTGCGCCGGCAGCGCCATGATCTCGTCGTGCAGCGCGTGGCCGGATTCGACGCGGTTCTCGCGTGCGCCGCCGTCCGGGTTGGCGCGAAACAGGCCCCACTTGAGGAACGTGTTGCCGACGTCGATCAGCAGGCTGAATTCGCGTTGCGCGGTCTTGGGCATGCGGTGGGCTCAAGCGTCGGAAGGACGGCCGGGCCGCCATCCTACATGGAATCCAGCGGGTAAATGGGCCGGGTCAGTTTGCGGTACGGATAGACGGACAGGTCGGCATTGGTCACGCCGGCACCCGCGCATTCGACGATGTGCGACGGCGAATCGCTTGAATCCCGCCCGGTAGTGGATGCGGGACTTGAGCATGAGGTAGCGCTTCTTGCGCGGGTCGATGCCCGCGTGCGTGAACACGCCGAGATCGAAGGGCTCGTGCGCCCGCTCGGTTATGACGATCTGCGCCTTCGCCTTTCCGTACCGGGTCGCGAGCACCGCCGTGCGCCCCAGGTGCATGCGAATGCCCGTGTACATGGGACCGGTGACGACGAACTCGCCGTCGGTGATCGTCTCCACGATGCCTTCGACTTCCAGCGGAACGCCGGCGAGGCCGATCGAGGGCATGTCGGTCTGGCCGCCCAGTTTGAGCCGCACCTTCTGTCCCGCGCCGGCGTCGATCATGGTCGCGACGGCCCTCGCGTCGCGGATCGGCGCGATCGCCACGTCGTCCAGCTGCTGCTCGAGGATTTCCGCGACGACCGTCATCACGTCCTGCGCGCCTCCCGAGCCGCAGTTGTCGCAGTGGTCGATCAGGAGCACCGGCGCGCCCGGATTGGCCAACCCGAATGCTTTGGCCGCCGCGACCGACTCGCGCAAGGGCGGCGCGTGAAATGCATATTCGGCACGTCGCTCCCACGCCATCGTGAGCATGTGGTCGCACACCATGCGCGCATGCTCGCGGCCGCCATGGCAGCGCATCGCCGACGACGATCGCGGACAGGCCCGTGAACGGCGTGTCCGCGTGCGGGAACGACGGCAGCAACGTGGCGGCGAGCACGTTGCCGTCGGCCTCCATGCGCCGGGCGAACTCGAGGATGTCGCCGGACGGGCCGTCCTCCGGCGCGTGCCGCATGACCGAAGCGAGCAGCGGTCGCCAGCCCCACGCCATCACCGGCTCGATGGCGCCGTCGAGCGCGCCGACGAGGATGCCGCCCGCCTGCATGCCGGCCTCGTACATGTCGACGTGCGGGTACGTCTTGTAGCCGGTGATGACGGACGCGTTGTCGACGAGGTCGCCGCGACAGGTTGGTGTGATAGTCGAGCGTCACGGCGATGGGCATCGTTGGCGCCAAGCGCCGGATCCGCTTGACGATCTCGCCTTCGGCGTCGTCGCAATCGTCGATCACCATCGCGCCGTGCAGGTCGAGCATCACCGCGTCGCAGCCCGGCCCGCACCGCGTCTTCGAGCGGCGCGAGCAGAGTCTCGAACGTCGCGCGCGACGCCTTGTTCGACGGCCACGCTTCGGCGGCGACCGGTGTCACGGCTTCGGCGCCCTCGCGCCGCGCGATGTCGAGATAGGCGGCCATCGGCGTGTTGGTATGTTCGAATCGTGCGCGCGCCGCCGCGCCGAACGCCGGGCCGTTGCCGTGGCCGAAAGACATGAGTGGCGTGGGCACCGGCGAGAACGTGTTCGTCTCGTGCTTGATCAACGCGATGACATAGCGGCGCGGCATGGATTTTAGCCCTGGAATGCGGGGCCGCCGGGTTTCAACCGCAGCCCCGGCCGCAGCCGTGTCCAGTGGAACATCGTCGGGTCGGCCTTCGCGGGACCGGGCGCGACGACGACGAGCACCTCCTTCGCGATCGGCTGGAAATCGGCGCGGAAATGCACCGAACTCTTGAGCGCCAGCATGCGCTGTTGCTTGGGCTCGATTCCGACGTGGCGGAACATTTCCTGGTCGGCCGCCTGGCACTTCCTGGATCGCCAGCACGACGCGGACGTTACCGTGGCGCAGGACGGCCATCGAGCCCAAGTCCATCCGGAAGCCCTTGAACATCGGTCCGCGTGCACGTGAACTTGCCATCGCCCAGCGCTTCCACGGTGAATTCGCCGGCAAGCGGCACATGCCCCGGGACGCCGGAAATTTCGCCCAGGCGGAATTCCGCCGTATGCCCGATGCCGACGACGTGCGCCTGCCTGGCCGACGCGCCGTCGATCAGCAGTCCCAGCACGGCGTCGCGCGGATCGCGCTTGAGCATGCGCGGCCAGGAGGCCCGTCGTGTCGCCGTTGCCGCCGGCGCCCGGATTGTCCTGCGTGTCGGCCATCACCACCGGCGCGCCGGGTTCTCCGCGCTGCATCGCGCGCGCGACGGCGGCGTCCGGCTCGAAGAGACTCCATCGCGAAGTCGGGTTCCGCATCGTGCACGGCGTTCGCGAGCGCATCGACGGCCGCATGCACGCTCCGCGCGTCGGGACCGTAGCCGAACACGGCCATCCCGCATTCGGGAAAATCCGCCATCGGAAAGCCCGGCGTGAAGGACAGCGACGACATCATGCTCGCGCTCCGAGGCGCGCCAATAATTCATACAGGCTCTTGCCTGGCTCGATGAACGTGCACTGCGACGGGAGTCCCGTGAGGAAGTCGAGCGGACGCATCGCCTTGGCCATGGGTGCGCCGGCCGCGAGCGTGCGATCCAGCAGCCGTGCGGCGCGCGCGCCGGTCGCCGCCATGTCGATGTGCGGATACGTGCAGTAGGCGTCGAGCCCGTCCGCAATGCTCGATCATCGCCGCGCGTCATGTTCGCGTGCAGGTCGAGGCTCGCGACCACCGGCACGCGGCGTCCGACGACCTTGCGCACGCGCGCCAGCAATTCGCCTTCGCCGTCGTCGAGGTGCTCGGTGACCATCGCGCCGTGCAGGTCGAGATAGACGCCGTCGACCGGACCCGCTTTCTGCAGCCGCGGCGAGCATGTTGCCGACGATGCGCTCATACGCGTCGCGGGTGACGTGCGCCGAGGGCGACGCCGCGCCCCAGACCAAGCCGACGGTGCGATGTCCGGCCGCATGCAGCGCGTCGATCGCGCCGGTCGCCGGAATGTTGGCGCCGGCGAGCCGCGGCGCGATCGCGTCGCCGAACGTGAGCTCCGGCCAGCCTCCGCCGTCCTCGAACGCGGCATAATCGGCCTTCGACGGCGCGAAAGTATTGGTCTCGTGCTGGAATCCACCTACGGCGATGACGGCCATCGTTCGCCCAAGTTGTCCGTTCTTAGCGGATCGAGGTTAGCCGGAATCCCGCGAACTGTCCAAGCAGCACCGGCGTTCGTCCTATTCGAAGGAAGCACCGTGACCGATGAATTGTGGAAATGGGACGCCACCGCGCTCGCGGAAGCAATCCGCGCGCGGACGATTTCTTCACGCGAAGCCGTCGATGCGTGCATCGGCCGGATGCTCGCCGTCAACCCTCAGCTGAATGCGGTTACCTGTGACTTGTCGGGCGACGCGCGCGCCGCAGCGGACCGCGCCGACGCGGCCGTCGCTGGGGCTGGGAAGTCGAATGAGACATTGGGCCCGCTGCACGGCGTGCCGGTCACGATCAAGGAAAACATCGACCAGACGGGCTGTGCGACCGTCAACGGCGTCGCGGCCTTCAAGGATGTCGTCGCCGACGCCGACAGCCCGGTGGTCGCCAACTGGAAGAAAGCGGGCGCGGTCATCATCGGCCGCACCAACACGCCGGCGTTCAGCTTCCGGCTCGATACGGTCAACGACTTCCGCGGCCGCACGTACAGCCCGTGGTCGCGCACGCACACGCCGGGCGGATCGAGCGGCGGTGCGGCGTCGTCGGTGGCGGCGGGCATCACGCCGCTGGCGCATGGCAACGACATCGCCGGCTCGGTGCGCTATCCGGCTTATTGCTGCGGGCTCGTCGGCCTGCGGCCGTCGTTCGGGCGCGTCCCGGCCTACAACCCAACGGGCAAGACCGAGCGCGTCATCTCGGCGCAGTTGATGTCCGTGCAAGGGCCGCTGGCGCGATCGGTGCGCGACGCGCGGCTGGGCTTCCTTGCGATGGCGGCAGGCGACCCGCGCGACCCGTGGTGGGTGCCCGTTCCGCTGGGCGGCGCGCCCTTGAGGCCGCCGATCCGTGTTGCCATCGTGACCGATGCAGCAGATCTCGGTGGCGCGGCGCCGTCGGCACCGGTCGCCGCCGCGCTGGCGCAGGCGGCGCGGGCGCTGGCCGACGCCGGTTACGAGATCGTTGCCGACAGGACGCCGGGATTCACGGCGGCATTCGAATTGTGGTTCGAGATGCTGATCCCGGAATTTCGCCGCTTCATGCAGGCGGACTTCGAACGCGATGGCGACGACGGCATTCGCACGGCGATGCGGCTCATGCTGGACAACGTGCCGGACCGCGGCGTCGACGCGCACTTGAAGTCGCTCGCAGACCGCACGCGGCTGATCCGCGACTGGTACGCGTTCCTCGAGCGCACGCCGCTGGTGCTGGCGCCGGTGTGCGCCGAGTTGCCGTATGCGCACGGCTTCGACATCGAAAGCGCCGCGCGCACGATGGAGGTCTGGCGACAATCGGCTACGCTGATGGCGGTGCCGGTGCTGGGCTTGCCGGGGATCGCGGTGCCCACGGGTATCGCCGGACGGCTTGCCGGTGGGCGTGCAGATCATCGGTCCGCGCTTCCGCGAAGACCTGTGCCTCGCCGCCGCCTCGGCCGTCGAGGCGCATGCGCCGCGCCTCACGCCCATCGACCCGCGAACGTGAGCGACGAAACTGAGCCACGAAACCGAGCCTATTGCCGCCGTGCGGCCGTGCGACTATCGTGCGGGGTGCCGGGCGGCGCTTTCCGCCGCCGATCGCGTTCCGTCCAAGATCACCAGGAGAACCTGATGTCCTTTCGCCCTTGTTCGCGACCTTATTTGCGTCAACTGGTGCTCGTGGCTTGCGCGGCAGTTGTCGCGCTCGCGGGCGCCCCGCCGCGCTCGCGCAGACCACGTTGCGCGTCGTCAAGCACTCCGACTTGAAGATCGTCGACCCGATCTGGACGACGGCGTACATCACGCGCGACCACGGCTACATGATCTATGACACGCTGTTCGCCACCGATGCGAACGGCCAGATCAAGCCGCAGATGATCGACAAGTACGACCTGTCCGCGGACAAGCTCACGTGGACGATGACGCTGCGCGACGGGCTTCTGTGGCACGACAGCACGCCCGTCACCGCCGAGGATTGCGTCGCGTCGATCAAGCGCTGGGGTGCCAAGGACGCGATGGGCCAGAAGATGATGACGTTCGTCAAGGACATGCCGGTCGTCGACGCCAAGACCTTCAAGATCGTGCTGAGCGCGCCGACGGGGCTCGTGTTGGCCGGGCTCGGCAAGCCGTCGTCCAACGTGCCGTTCATGATGCCGAAGCGCGTCGCCGCGACAAGTCCGAACGAGCAGATTTCCGACTACACGGGATCGGGACCATTCGTGTTCAAGAAGGACGAATGGAAGCCGGGCGACAAGTCCGTCTACGTGAAATGGGAGAAGTACAAGCCGCGCTCGGAGCCCGTGTCGGGTCTGGCCGGCGGCAAGGTGGCGAAGGTCGACCGCGTCGAATGGAAGCAGGTCGCGGACCAGCAGACCGCCGTCAACGCGCTGATCGCCGGCGAGATCGACTTCATCGAGCAGCCGTCGCACGACCTGCTGCCCATTCTGCGGAAGGATCCCAACATCAAGCTGGTCGACTGGAATCCGCTCGGCAACCAGTATGCGTTCCGCTTCAACACGCTGGCCAAGCCGTTCGACAACGTCAAGGTGCGCCAGGCGGTCGTCATGGCATTGAACCAGGAGGACTTCCTGCAGGCGACCATCGGCGACAAGCAGTATTACAAGACGTGCAAGGCGTTGTTCGTCTGCGGCACGCCGCTCGCGTCGGACAAGGGCATGGACGGGCTCATCGAGTCCAATTTCGCCAAGTCTCAGGCACTGCTCAAGGAGGCCGGCTACGACGGCACGCCGATCGTCCTGCTGCATTCGACGGACCTGGCCGTGCTGACCAATCTCGCGCCGGTGGCGAAGCAGTTGCTGGAGAAAGGCGGCTTCAAGGTCGACATGCAGGACATGGACTGGCAGAGCGTCGTCGCGCGGCGCACGAAGAAGGACCCGCCGTCGCAAGGCGGATGGCACGCGATGCTGACGTCGTGGGTCTCCGCGGACATCCTCAATCCCGTGTCGACGGCTTTCCTCAACGCGAGCTGCGACAAGGCGCCGTTCGGCTGGCCGTGCGACGCCGAAATGGAAAAGCTTCGCGACGACTTCGCGCGCGAGACCGACCCGGCGAAGCAGAAGGCCATCGCCGAGGCCGTCCAGGTGCGCTGGACACAATATCCGACGCACGTCCATTTGGGCCAGTGGTACCAGCCGGGCGCGTCGCGCAAGAACGTCGACGGCTACGTGGTCGCGCCCGCGTCGGTGT
This sequence comes from uncultured beta proteobacterium, assembly GCA_963828045.1. Taxonomy (GTDB): domain Bacteria; phylum Pseudomonadota; class Gammaproteobacteria; order Burkholderiales; family Casimicrobiaceae; genus VBCG01. The sequence goes on from CAWHCM010000004.1 coordinate 167,278, forward strand.
TCTGGAACATCAGCAAGACCGGCAAGTAATCGCCGGCTTCCTTGGGAGCGGCCGCTGATGCTCGCGTACATCGGCAAGCGGCTGCTGGCGACGATCCCCGTCATGGCGGTCGTCGCCGTCTTCGTGTTCGCGCTGCTGCGGCTGACACCGGGCGATCCGGCGGCGATCATCGCGGGTGCGTCGGCGACGACGCAGGACGTCGTCGAGATCCGCGCGAAACTGGGCCTCGACCGGCCCATCCTGTCGCAGTTCGTCGTCTGGATCGGCCGGATGTTCGCCGGCGATTTCGGCGAGTCGTTCTTCTTCAAGAAGCAGGTCGCCGACCTGATCGGCAGCCGCATCGAGCCCACGGTGATGCTCGCGACGACGACGATGCTGCTGTCGATTCTCGTCGCCGTTCCGTTGGGCGTCCTCGCCGCCTGGAAGCAGGGCACTTGGATCGACCGCATCGTCATGGGCTTTTCGGTGCTCGGCTTTTCGGTTCCGGTGTTCGTCATCGGCTACGCGCTCATCTTCGTCTTCTCGATCGAGCTCGCCTGGCTGCCCGTGCAGGGTTACCAGCCGCTCGCCGAAGGACTGTGGGGATGCCTCGTGCGCCTCATCCTGCCGAGCGTGACGCTGTCGGTCATCTACATCGCGCTGATAGCGCGCATCGCGCGCACCAGCGTGCTCGAAGTCCTGGGCGAGGACTACATCCGCACGGCGCGCGCGAAGGGCCTGACGAACGTCGCCGTCCTCATGCGCCATGCGCTTCGCAACGCGGCCGTGCCGATCGTCACCGTGATCGGCATCGGCATTGCGCTTTTGATCGGCGGCGTGGTCGTCACCGAAAGTGTGTTCAGCATTCCCGGCCTGGGCCGGCTGACCGTCGACGCGGTGCTCGCGCGCGACTATCCGACGGTGCAGGCCGTGATTTTGCTGTTCGCGTTCGTCTACGTGCTGGTCAACCTGGTGGTCGACGTGCTCTACACAGTCCTCGATCCGAGGATACGGTATTGAGCGCCACCGCCGACGCTCTCGGCCTCGAGGCGCCGCCCGGACCGCCGCCTTCGCCGCGTGACGGCGCGTGGCGCCGCCTGTGGAGGAATCCGACCGCCGCGATCGGCGCCGCGATCCTCGTGCTGATCCTCGCCATGGGCGTCGCCGCGCCGTTGCTCACGTCGATCGATCCCGGCGAGATCGATCCCGTCTACCGCAACAAGAAGCCGGGCACCGAGGAGACCGTGCGCCGCGATGACGGTACCAAGGCGACGATCACGCACTGGATGGGCACCGACTCGCTGGGACGCGATGTCTACAGCCGCGTCGTCTACGGCGCCCGCGCGTCGATGCTTGTGGGCGCCTCCGTCGCGGTGATCAGCGTCGCCATCGGCCTCGTCATCGGCCTCGTCTCCGGCTACCTTCGCTGGCTCGACGCGATCGTCATGCGGATCATGGACGGGCTGATGGCGATTCCCGCCATCCTGCTGGCGATCGCCGTCGTGTCGTTGTCGAAGGCGGGACTCGTCGCCGTCATCATCGCGATCGTCGTTCCGGAAATTCCACGCGTCGTGCGGCTGGTGCGTTCGGTCGTGCTTTCGATCCGCGAAGAGCCGTACGTCGAAGCGGCGATCGCCGTCGGCACGCCGACGCCGCTTCTCCTCGTCCGCCATGTGCTGCCCAACACCATTGCGCCGCTGATCGTCCAGGCGACGTACATCGCGGCGTCGGCGATCCTGATCGAGGCGATCCTGTCGTTCCTGGGCGTCGGCATTCCTCCGGAAACGCCGACGTGGGGCAACATCATGGCGGAAGGACGGACGCTCTTCCGCGTGTTTCCGCACAACATCCTGTATCCGGGCATCTTTCTCGCGCTCACCGTGCTGGCGGTGAACATGCTGGGCGACGGCTTGCGCGACACGCTCGACCCGCGGATGAGCAAACGGCTGTGAGCGCCGCCAGCGTGAGGGCCGTTTGAGTACGCCGGTGCTCGACGTTCGCGGCCTGACCGTCGCGCTGCCGGCCGGCGCCGATCGCGAACGCGCCGCCCTGGACGTCAGCCTGACCGTGGACCGCGGCGAAATCGTGTGCCTGGTCGGCGAATCGGGGTCGGGCAAGAGCGTCATCGCGCACACGATCATGGGACTCCTCCCGAAGGGGCTTGCCGCGACCGGCGGCGAGGTCCGCCTCACCGGCGAGAACCTGCTCGCCGTCGACGAGGCCCGATTGCGCGCGTTGCGGTGTACGCGGATGTCTATGATCTTCCAGGAGCCGATGACCGCGCTGAACCCGGTCATGCGTTGCGGCGACCAGATCGATGAAGTGCTCGCGACCCACACCACGCTGCATGCGGGCGCCCGCCGCGAGAAGGTTTTGGACATCGTGCGCGCCGTGCAGCTCGCGGAGCCGGAGCGCATGCTGGCGTCGTTCCCCCACCAGCTCTCCGGCGGGCAGCGGCAGCGAATCATGATCGCGATGGCGCTGGTGCTGGAGCCGGCGCTCCTGATCGCCGACGAGCCGACGACGGCGCTCGACGTCACGACGCAGGCGCAGATCCTGGCGTTGATCCGCGAGCTCCAGCGCGGACACGGCACCGGCGTGCTGTTCATCACACACGATTTCGGGGTCGTCGCCGAGATCGCCGACCGCGTCGCCGTGCTGCGCGCGGGGGAGTTGGTGGAGATCGGCCCCACCGACGATCTCCTCGCCGCGCCGAAGCATGAATACACGCGAATGCTGATCGCCGCCGTTCCGTCTCTCGTGCCCAAACATCGGAGCGTCGTGACCACGCCCGTGGTCCTCGCCGACGGACAACCTGTCCAAGACCTACGCGGCGCGCGGCTGGTTCAGCCGCAGGCACGCGGTGGCGGCGGCCGAGGACGTGACGCTGGAAATAAGGCAGGGCGAAACGCTGGGGATCGTCGGCGAATCGGGTTCGGGAAAGTCGACCGTTGCGCGCTGCATCGCGCGCCTGATCGAGCCGTCGCGCGGGCGCATCGTGATCGGCAGCACCGATTTCGCATCGATCTCGCGCGGGGAGTTGCGCGCTCTACGGCGCCGCGTGCAGATCGTGTTCCAGGATCCGTACCGCTCGCTCAATCCGCGCCGGACAGTGGGCGAGGCCATCGTCGAAGGCCCGATGAATTACGGTGCATCGGCTGACGAGGCGATGGAGCGCGCGCGCAAATTGATGGAACTGGTGAGGCTCGACCCCAAGTCGCTCGACCGATATCCGCATCAGTTCTCGGGAGGGCAGCGGCAGCGCATCTGCATCGCGCGTTCGCTGGCGATGGAGCCGGACCTGCTGATCGCCGACGAGGCGGTATCGGCTCTCGACGTATCGGTCCAGGCGCAGGTGCTCTCGCTGCTGGACGAGATCCGGCAGCGGCTGAATCTCGCGATGCTCTTCATAACGCACGACCTGCGCGTCGCCGCCCAGGTATGCGACCGCGTGGCCGTGATGTCGCAGGGACGCATCGTCGAAAGCGGCACGGTGGTGGACGTGTTCACCCACCCGCGCAACGATTACACGAAGGCGCTGCTGGCCGCGGCGCCGGGCAGGCGCTGGGATTTCTCGGCAGGGCGTGGCGCGCCCGCTGCCCGCCAAAGCAGACTAGGACCGCGGTCCGACGTCGAGATAGCGCCACTGCTGTTCGACGAACGTGTTCAACTTGTAGCCCTTGAGCCACGGCTGCGCCAGCACGTTCTGGTACGGATAGTCGGTCAGGATCCACGGCGCGTAGTTGAAGATGAGGTCGTTCATTTCGTCGAAGATCGCCGTCCGCGCCGGGCCGTCGGGCAACTGGCGCGACTTTTCATACAGCGCATCGAAGGCGGGCAGCCGCATTCGCGCGTCGTTCGACGTGCCGATATTCTTGCTGTAGAAATAGCTGTAGAAGTCCATGCCCTCGGGGACGCCGCTCGTCCATCCCAAGCCCCACATCATCAGCTGGCCCGCCTCGGACATCTTGTTCAACTCGGGCCACTTGTTCTTGAGGAACGCGATGCGGATGCCCAGCGCGTCCATGTTGCGCTTCCACAGCTCGTCGCGGGTCCGCGACGCGGCGTCCGTCGTCGACGCAAGCACGACGGTGAGCGGCTTGCCGTCCGGCAACTCGCGAAAGCCGTCGCCGTCGCGGTCCTTGTAGCCGAACTTGTCGAGCAGCGCGCGCGCCGCCGCGGGATCGTAGCCGTAGCGCGCGACATACTTCGGGTCGTGGCCGTACAAGGGCGGCGGCACGGGCTGCGTTGCCGGAAGGCCCTGGCCGTCCAACAGCTGCGCGATCGCGGTCGAGCGGTCGTAGCCCATGCTGATCGCTCGCCGCAGTGCGAGCTTCTCCGGCGTATAACCACCGACCAGCGGATGGTCGAGGTTGAAGAAGAAGAACGATATCGCCGGCGCGATTTCGCGATGCAGGATCATGCCGCGCTTGGCGTACTCGGGCTTCAGTGAGGCCCCTTGCAGGACATTGGATGCGAGCGACGTCGGGACGACGATGTAATCGAGCTTGCCGGAATCGAAGGAGAGCAGCCGCGGCTGCGCCTCCTCGATGACGCTGATGTCGATGTTGCCCACCAGCGGGAGCTTGCGGCCGACGAGTCCCTTGGCGATCGCGGCATCGGCCGGTGTGCTGTCCGGGCCGGGCGCCGGAAACGTGTCGGCGCGATAATCCGGATTGGCTTCGAGGACGATGCGCTGCCCGCGGGTCCACTCCTTGAGGCGGTACGCGCCGGTGCCGACCGGATTCTCCATCACGCGATTGGAGCCGTCCTTGTAGGCTTCCACCACTTCGCGCGCCACGGCCGCCAACTGCGGATTGGCGAGCCACCATTCGAACCCGTAGTTCGGCCGTTTGAAGCGGATGCGCAGCGTGTACCTGTCGATTGCCTGCAGGCCCTCGATCTTCGCGTCGTAGTCGAGGACGCCGCTCTTGCGGATGCCGGGGAGCGCCTCGTCCAGGCCGATCAAGTTGCCCTCGAAGAAATAGAGCCAGTACGAGCGTACCTTCGGGTCGAAGACGCGCTTTATGCTGTAGACGTAGTCGTCGGCGGTCAGTTCGCGCCGCTTGCCCTTGAACGCGGGATCGGAGGAGAAGTAGATGCCCGGCTTAACCTTGATCGTGTATGTGCGGCCTTCGTCGGTGACCTCCGGCAGCGCCGCGGCCGTGTTGGGAACCATGCGCACGGGCCGCGCGAAGTAGTCGTAGACGTACAGCGAATCGAAGATCGCGCCGATGACCGCGTACGAATAGAGGTCGCTCACCGCCTGCGGATCGAACCCGGTTTCGGCAACCGGGAAGGCGACGTGAAGCGTCTTGCTCATGTCCGCTGGATTGCGCGGCCGACGCGCCGCCCAGCAGGCAGGCAAGCGCGATCGCGGAGGCAAGCGTGAGGCGCGAAGACATGCGGCGACCCGTGGAGACTCGAAGCCTCGTCTTATACTGCCCGCCGGATTGGTTGCGCAAGCGCGATTCCGTCAAGCGGTTGAATCGGGCGGGAAGCCAATGCGCGTACACTAAGGCATCTGGCGGCGGATGGCACGTCCCGGAGCCAGGGTTGAAAGGCTCCATCTCCCGCGCCAAGAGGCAGCCGGAACAGTTGCCCGTTCACTCGAGGAAACCATTGATGCGAATGTACGGCATCACCAATTGCGATACGATCAAGACTGCGCGCGCCTGGCTTTCGGAGCATGGCATCGCCTACCGTTTCGTCGATTTGAAGAAGACGCCGCCGCTGCGCGAGCAGCTCGCCGGATGGTGTGCGGAAGCCGGATGGCAAACGCTGCTCAACCGGCGCGGGACGACCTGGAAGAAGCTGCCGCCGGAGAAGCAGGCCGCGGTGACGGACGCCCCGGCCGCGATCGCGATGATGCTCGAGAATCCGACGGCGATCAGGCGGCCCGTGATGGAAACCGATCAGGGCCTCCTCGTCGGCTTCGACCGCGAAACGTGGGAACGCGCGTTTCCTGACCGCTAGCGCAGGAACTCCGCGAGGCGGGCGACGCCGTCCGCGAGGCGCGCGTGGCTCGACGCGAAGCACCAGCGGACGAAGCCCTCGCCTTGCGGCCCGAACGCGCTGCCCGGAGCCAGGCCCAGCCGCGCCTCGTGGACGAGTTCCTTGCAGAACGCCAGGCTGTCGGTGACGCCGTCGACGCGAAAGAACGCGTACATGGCGCCCGCGGGCGGCGCGACTTCGATTCGCGGCAGCCGTGCCAGCGCGGCGACGAGATAGTCGCGCGCCGCGCGGTAGCGATCCAGCGTGTGGGCGATCGTCGGTTCGCCGTCCGTGATCGCCACAACACCCGCTCGCTGGACGAAGACCGGCGAACACGACGTGTTGTATTCGATCAGCTTGCCCAAGTCCGGCATCAGCGCTTCCGGCGCGACGATCCAGCCCAACCGCCAGCCCGTCATCAGCCACGATTTCGAGAAGCTGTTGGTGCTGATCACGCGGTCGTCCGGCGCGGCCAGGTCGAGGAACGACGGCGCACATGCTCCGCCGTCATAAACCAACCGCTCGTACACGTCGTCGGCGACGATCCACGTGCCCTGTCTGCGGCAATGCGCGAGGATCGCCTGCTGGCCCCCGCGATCGAGGGTCCACCCGGTCGGATTGTTGGGCGAGTTGATCATCAGCACGCGTGTATCCGGAGTCATCGCGGCGAGCAGGCGGTCGACATCGAGCACCCAGCCGGCTTGGGTGAACTCGAGCGGCACGCAGACGACGTTGGCGGAGAGGATTTTGGGAATCTCGACCAGGTTGGGCCACAGCGGCGTGACGACGACGACGCGATCGCCCGGCGCGACCAGTGCCTCGACGGTCAGCATCAACGCCGACATGCCGGACGCCGTCACCGCGATGCGCTCGGCGGAGGTCGGCTGGTGCAGCCTCGAGACATAGGCGCCGATGGCCTCGCGCAGTTCGGGGATGCCGAAGTTCTGCGAATAGAACGTCTCGCCGCGCGCGAGCGACAGCGCGGCGGCGTCGCGAATGAACGCCGGCGTCACCTCGTCGGGTTCGCCGAACCAGAAGGGAAGCACATCGGCCTCACCCAGCCCCGCATTGGCGACTTCGCGGATCTGCGATGCCATCAGCGCACGCACGGCCGGGCGGGCGGCGGAAGTAAAGAGGTCGCTGGAGTCGTTCATGAGGTGGGAGGCGCGGTCGCCCCGCGCTTTATACTACAGGCAACGTCAGGAGGCCCGGTTGCATGGCCATTGTCTGGAGCGTCATCGGCATCCTCATTTGCGGCGGCCTGGGCGGATTCGCCGCGTGGGCATTCGTTTCCAGCGTGGGCTGGGTCGGGACGGCGGGCGCCATCGCCGCGTCGGTCATTGGCATGGTGGTCGCCGTGGCGTTGTGGGCCGGCCTCACGTCACTGTTGCGCGCAATGGGGCGCATCCGGTAAACGCCGCTAAGCGCGATCTCCGATTCGTCCTCTTTTTTACGGCGTCCGCCGGCGGCTTTTGCCAGTTCGTCGGTAATCGCTTGAGGCGGTCGGGCCGCAAGGCCTAATCTGACGGGCTGGCTCCGGCAGGGGAGCGCGAGCCAGGGGTTGGCCGCAATCAAATTCGTGCGCATTTCGATAGGTCGGGAGGCCGTCGCTGGCGCGATGTCGGGCACGCCGGTATCATTTCCCTTCCTCTAACCATAATCATTGCGCGGAAAATCCGCAGGGGGCTCGATTCCGATGAAAACGCTGATCGTGATCCTGGCTTCAATTTTCGTCGCTGGCTGTGCAATAGGACCGGAACCGGGCGAGCCGCGCGACCAGAAGGTTTACCGCACGGGCAGCAATATTCCGGTGAGGGATGGGGACACCTCGGGCGCGGCGAAGTCGGGGACCATTCAGCCGAGCCAATTGCCGCCCAACCAGAAGGGGTCCTCGATCCAGACGGGCGGCTAGCGCAACGTCGCGGTCACGACGCCTCCGCCACGACCACATAGCGGAGCGGTCCGCCCGGGTTGATCGCATCGAAGGGGTAGCACGTGACGAGCGTCAGCGTCGGCACGGCCGTGTCGCGGGGAATTTTCAGTTCGCGGTAATCCGCGACATAGGCTCGCCGCACGGCGAAGTGCCGCCGCGAGCCGTCGGCGCGCTCCACGATCAGCGGCTCGCCGCGCGTCACGCGCGCGAGGAAGCGAAAGTGCGTGTCGCGGTGCGCGGTGATGACCGCGTTGCCCGGATCCCCGGGTTCGGCGGAGCCGTCCAGATGCCCGGGCCCGAACGCCAGCGTGCGCCCCGACGCCCCCGCGAGCACGAGCAAGTCGGCCTCCTGGGCCGGCGCCATCAGCCGCGCGACCGGGTGCGTATCGGCCCACGGCCAGGGCTTGACCGCCGTTCCGGTTGCCCGCGTCTGAGTCCACGCGGAATGCAACAGCACCTGCGCGACGCGTGCCTTCGCATAGATGTACAGTCCATTGCCGACGCTCGCGGCGCCAAGGCACGCGATGACGGCGCACGCAATCAGGATGCCGCGCTTGCGCGCCGTTCCGCGCGGGCGCTGGCGTTGCGCATCGCTGCCGATCGGGGAAGACTCGGCCGGGCGGCACCGGAACGCGATGCCCGGCGCGGACGCGCGCATCCAGTTGCGCGCCTCGTAGGTGGGTACCTCCGGGCCGTTGCGGCCGAAAGGTCCTCCCCGATCGGTAGCGATGGTTTCCACGGTCAGACCTGCCGAACCCTGTGGCGGCGTCGCGACGCTGCCATCGCCGTCGCCGCCAGCAGCAGGATCAATCCGATGGCGATCGACAGCGCGGCGGGCGTTGCCGTGCGCGGCAATTGATCGAAGCCGGTCAGTCCTTCCGGAACGTTGCCCGGAAGCGCGGTCCTGGTGACATCCACGCCCTGCGGTCTCGTGGGCGTCACGTCGACGGCGACCAGGCTCGTGTATTTGCTGACGAGGTGATGGGTGAGCGCGACATCGAGCACCGCGTTGCGAATGTCCGGCTCGGGCGCGCCCTGGCGGCCGGCGTCCATCAGCGCGTCGATCTTCGCGCGCGCCCACAACACCGCCACGCCGGGCTCCGGCGCGCCGGCGTTGACCGGCAGCAGCGCCTGCCAAACGGTACCGGCACGCTTGCCCGAGATCATGACGTTGCCTTGCAGCGTGCCCGCCGGAAACTGCGCTGTCACGACGACCGGCTCACCCGCGTACAAGTCCGGCACGAGCCGCGGCCAGGCGTCCGTGCCGCCGGGCCAGTCGACCGTCAAGTCCGTCAGCGCCGGGCTCTCGAGCTTGCGGAAGAGCGCGGACATCTTTTCCTTTACTTCGCGCACGTCGCCGATGAACGTGAACGTGCCGCGGCCGAACTGCGCAGCCTTGGTGAGGAAGAACGTGTTGGGCGACGGGCCGATGCCGATCGTGAAGAGACGCCGATCGCCCAGCTTGTCATGCACCAGGCGCAGGATTTCATCTTCGTTGCCCACGGCGCCGTCGGTGAGGAACACGACCTGCCGGACGAGCGAGCGAGTCGCGGTCGCCGGCGAAGGCGATCTTGAGCGCGGGCAGCATCTCGGTTCCGCCGCGCGCGCGCAAGGCCCCGACGAACTGCCTCGCCCGCGCCAGCGTCGCCGGGTCGACCGGCATCGGTGCCACGAACAGCGGCGTGCTGTACGAATTGAATTCGATGACGTTGAAGCGATCGCCGGGCAGCAGGCGGTCGAGGGCCAACAGCAGCGCTTCGCGCGCCTGCGTGATCGACACGCCTTCCATCGACCCCGATGTGTCGATGACGTAGGTGATCTCGCGCGGCATGCGTGTCGCCAGCGGCTCCGGCGCCGACGGCGGCAGCGCCATGAGCAGCGCATAGGTCTTGTCGCCCTTGGTTTCCGTGAACAGCGCGGCGCCGGGTGCCGACCCGAGGTCGGGCGTCCACGTGAGTTCGAAGTCACGCGCTGCGGGAACCGGGCCTCCGCGTCAGCGCCAGGTGATAGCGGTTGCCCGGATGCTCAACGATATCCATCGCGTGGTACGTGCTCGCGAGCTTGGACAGCGGAAATCCGGCGTTCAGGTCGACCGCGATGGTCACCGGATTCACGTAGCCCTCGGGCGAGGTCACGTAGGGCGGCGTGACGCGGTCCGCGTCCGGCACCGTGGCCGGCGAGAACCCGGCGCCGTCCATCGCTTCGACCGACGGTGCCGGGGATGTAGCGCGGCGTGATGGCCAGCGGGAAGCGAATCCGGAACGAGCCTTCGTCGTAGCGCAGCGTCTCCTCGTATTCGAGCGCGACGACGATGTCTTCGTTGGGCCCGATGTTGGCGACACTCGTCGTGAACATGTTCGGCCGCTCCTGTTCGACGAGCGTCGTCTTGCGCCCGTCGGCCTTGGCGTTGTCGTACGTGCGGCGCGCTTCCGTGCGTTCCTTGATCTGCCCTTCGATCACGCGATCGCCGACGCGCATCGTCAGGTGGTCGACGGCGGACTTGTCGGGCAGCGGGAACACGTACACTCCCTCGCGCCATTGCGCGGTCGGATTCGCGAAGCGCTGGACGACCTGCACGCGCGCGACCATGCCGCTCACGTCCATGTGCACGTCGGTGGACAAGAGCGGCGCCTCCGCCTTGGCGCCCGCCTCGTCGCGCAGCAGCAGCGTCCCCTGGGTGATGTCGCCCGCGCCCGCGGCGTGAGCCTCGAAGCTCACGATGAAGACGGCGAGGGCGAGCACGATGCTCACGAATACGCCGGTGGCGAGACTTTCCAGGGCAAGTCGGCCGAGATGGCGCCATTCGCGGCGCAGGAGTCCGTTTGCTGACTGCCGTTCGACGTTCGGCATGATGCGCCTTCCCGTGTTTAGGTTCGGCGCCGGCGGATGGGATGTCGGCTTCCAGATGGCGTCCGCCGGCTTGTCGCCACCCTCGGAACCCATTTCGCGCGCGCATTGCGGCGCCGGCAGGATGACAAAGGGGCAATCCGCCGAAAAAATGTGGCAAACCGAGGGCAGTGCTGCTCATCCCGGCCGTGGCTTGTCGCCGCTGCGCTATAGTCGCCGCCATGAGGAGAATCGCGATCGTCGAGGACGAACCCGCGATCCGCGCCAACTACGCGGAGGCGCTGCGCCGGCACGGCTACGAGGTTGCGACGTACGCAAATCGCGCCGACGCGCTTGGCGCATTCCGCACGCGGCTGCCCGATCTGGCGCTCGTCGATATCGGTCTGGGCGACGACATCGACGGGGGGTTTGCCCTGACGCGGGAACTGCGCGCGCTGTCAGCCACGCTTCCGATTATCTTTCTGTCGGCGCGCGACAGCGACTTCGACGTCGTTGCCGGATTGCGCCTGGGCGCCGACGACTACCTGACCAAGGACGCGAGCCTGCCGCATCTGGCCGCGCGCATCGCCGCGCTGTTCCGCCGCAGCGAACTCTCCGCTGCGCCCTCCGCCGGCGACGACGTCCTCGAGCGCGGACCGCTCAAGCTCGACGTGCTGCGCCTCACCGCGGACTGGAACGGCCGCAGGGTCGACCTCACGCTGACCGAGTTCTGGATGGTGCACGCGCTGGCGCGCTTTCCGGGCCACGTGAAGGATCGCGATGCGCTGATGCGCGACGCCAACATCCTCGTTGACGACAGCACGATCACGTCGCACGTGAAGCGCATCCGCCGCAAGTTCCAGGCTGTCGATCCCGCGTTCGCCCACATCGCCACCGTCTACGGCATGGGCTATCGCTGGAATGCGGAATGAAGGCCCCCCGCATAGCGCTCTCGATTCGGGCGCAACTGCTGCTCGTCCTCACCGTGTTCCTTGCGCTGCCGTACCTCGGCGTTTCGTACGTGCGCGAGCTGGAGCGCGTGCTGCGCGACGCGCAGGAGCGAACGCTCGCGGGCACGGCGCAGGCGGTGGCCACCGCGCTGCACGACCGGCCGCGGCTCTTTGCCGAGCGGCCTGACCCCATCGCGCAGATTGCGCTCGAGCGCGCCGACGACTCGACGAATGGCGCCGATCGCATCCCGGCGTCCGCGTCGCCCGAGATCGCGCAGATCATCGACGGCCTCTCCCGTACCAACGCGCGGATATGGGTGATCGACCGCGGCGGCGCGGTGCTCGCGCGCGCCGGCACGCTCAGGACGCCGCCCGAAAGCGCAGCGGACAATTCGCTTGGAGCGCGTCTCTCGCGGGCTACGATCGGGCGCCTGTATTCGCTGGTGCTGGAACAGCCCAGCGAGGATTTCACCGACGACGCCGCGTCGGGTGCAGCACCGGCCGGACGCGACGTGGAGGGCGCGCTCGCCGGCATTCTCACCACCAACCGCCGCCCGACGTCCGACGCGAAAGCCGTCATCGTCAGCGCGGCGCACCCGATCTGGGTCGGCGACCAGGTCAGGGGCGCCGTGGTCGTCGAGGAGACGGGCAACGCAGTGCTCGCACAGCGCAACCGCGCGTTCGAGCGCCTGTTCAACATCGTGCTGGCGGTGCTCCTCATCGGCTCGCTCGCGTTGACGCTGTATGCGACATGGCTGTCGTCTCGCATCCGGCGGCTGCGCGACGACGCGGAGCGCGCGATCGACGAGCAGGGCCGCGTGCGTGCGCCGTTGGCAAGCTCGTCCGCCATCGACGAAATCGGCGACCTTTCGCGCAGTTTCGGCAGCGTTCTGGCGCGGCTGTCCGACTACGCGATGTACCAGGAGAAGATGGCGAGCCGGCTGTCGCACGAGTTGCGCACGCCGATCGCCGTCGTCCGCTCGTCGCTCGACAACCTGAGGCAGACGCCACTGCCCGACGACGCGCGCGTATACATGGTGCGCGCGCAGGAGGGACTCGCTCGGCTGACGACGATCCTTACGCGGATGACCGAGGCGGCGAGGCTCGAGCAAAGCCTTACCGATGTCGAGCGCGAGCGCTTCGACCTGGCCGCGGTGGTGGCGGGCTGCGTCGACGGGTACCGGCAGGCGTATCCCGCGGCCACAATCGCGTTCACGCGGCCGACGGCGGAATTCTTGGTCGACGGCGCGCCCGATCTGATCGCGCAGATGCTGGACAAGCTCGTCGCCAACGCCGTCGAGTTCGGAAAAAGCCGGCCGATCGGGATCAGCCTCGTGCGCGAGAGCGAAGACGCGGTGCTGTGCGTCAGCAACGAGGGACCGCCGCTGCCGGCCACGCTGGCCGACCACCTCTTCGATTCGATGGTGTCGGTGCGCGAGGGCGGCGACGCGGCCGAGCCGCATCTGGGACTCGGCCTTTACATCGTGCGGCTCATCGCGGAGTTCCACGGTGGCCGCGCCGAAGCGCACAATCGATCGGATGGCGCGGGCGTCGTCGTGACGGTGACGCTGCCCTGCGCGTGAGATCGATCCTTGAGCTTCACGGATGGTGCGGCCAGCCAATCGGAATCGAAAGGAGCTTCTGGCCGAAGATCAAATTGTCGAAAACGGCATAGACCGGAAAGCCATTGCCATGCTCGCAGGAAAGCCGCACCTTCGTGATGTTGGCGGAACCTGAATTGTAGGCGAGGCGCCGCCACTGGCCCCACATCGGATCGCCATAGGCCAGTGGATAGAATGTATGTCCGAGCAAGGCATTCGCGGGACCGTACACCTCCAGGAAGGGTGCGTTTGCCGTGGTTCCGAGTGCCTCCACAAAGGCGACGGGCTGCGCATCGATGGAAACGCGTTGCTGCGGAGATGTGAACGTCGCTTCGATGGCGCCGGAACGCACGTCGTACAGCGGCAAGTACGGCATCGGATTGACGGAGACCACGTTGGGGAGCGACGCCGAACCCGTAAAGGCGCGCGCATACGCCGGGGCCGTGTGCCCGGCATTGTCGAGCACCGTTGTAAAGAGTACGCCCTTGGCGGAGTAGTGTGCGTCGATGACGGTTCCGTCCGCGACGTCGTCGAAATTGATGACGGTATCCAGGGAAAAGTGCGGGTAGATGTGCATGAATGCTCCTTTGCGTCCCGAGCAGGAATGCGGCGCTGGAACACTTGGCGCCGGCGGGAAAGCGCTTGTGGCTGAGTATTGGGCGCGCCGAACCGACAGGCAACGTGAATATTCGCCCTCGGAACCGGCGGCCGTTTCTCGGAGATAATGGATGAGTCCTTCCACGGGAACCGCACGATGGCGCTCGCCCCAATCCTTCAACACCCCGCGCTGATATGTGCGCTCATGCTCACCGGCTCCAATCTCTTCATGACGCGTGGCTTGGTACGGCCACCTGAAGCACCTGCAGGCGTCGCCCTGGTGGTCGGCGGCGCTCATTTCATGGGGCATCGCGCTGTTCGAATACCTGTTGCAGGTGCCGGGCAACCGAATCGGCTTCACGGCGCTGTCGCTGGCACAATTAAAGATCATGCAGGAAGTGATCACGCTCGCCGTGTTCGTGCCCTTCGCCGTCCTGTACATGGACCAGCCGGTCAAGCTCGATTATCTGTGGGCCGGGCTGTGCCTCGTGGGCGCCGCTTATTTCATTTTCAGAAATTAGCGCCGGGTGTCCTTTCTTCCGCATCTATTTCGCGTTCGCGGCCGGGTACCTGCTGTCCTACCTGTTCCGCACGGTCAACGCCGTCATTTCGCCGGAACTTTCGCGCGACCTGTCGCTCAACCCGTCGTCGCTCGGCCTGCTGACGAGTGCGTACTTCCTGGCGTTCGGCGCCGCGCAGCTTCCCGTCGGCATGCTGCTCGATCGTTATGGTCCGCGGCGAGTCGAGCCCGTCCTGCTGTCCATCGCCGCGCTCGGCGCGTTGCTCTTCGCGTACGCCGAGTCGCTGGCCGGGCTGGCCTTCGCGCGCGCCGTGATCGGCCTGGGTGTCTGCGCGTGCCTGATGGCGCCGCTCAAGGCGATCGCGACGTGGTTCCCGCGCGAGCGGCAGGCATCGCTTTCCGGCTGGATGATGGTCGCGGGCGGGCTGGGCGCGCTCGCGGCGACGACGCCGCTGGAAATGGCGCTGCGGGTCGCGCACTGGCGAACGATATTCATGATCCTGTCGGCCGTCACGTTCATTGTCGCCCTTCTGATCGCGTGGCGCGTGCCCGACACGGACAAGCCCGCCCACTCGACTGGGTTGCGCGCGCAATGGGCGGGCGTGCGCACCGTCATCCGGCATCCGCGCTTCTGGTGGATCGCGCCGCTCGCAGCGTTCTGCATGGGATCGTTCATGGCGATCCAGGGGCTGTGGGCGGTGCCGTGGATGATGGAAGTGGACGGGCAGACGCGCGCCGGTGCGGCGCGCCATCTGCTGTGGATGGGCGTCGTCGTCCTTGCCGGCTATGTCACTCTCGGCTTCTTCGGCACGGAACTCGCGCGGCGCGGCGTCCACGCGCGGCATTTGTTCGCCGCGGGTTTCGCGCTGGCCACGTTCGCGCTTGCCGGCATTTTCCTGCGATTGCCCGGCAGCTATTTCTGGTGGTCGCTGTACGGGTTGGGATCCGCGGTCAATGTGCTTGCGTTCACCGTGTTGAACGAAGGCTTCGGCCGCGACTTAGTCGGCCGCACGAACACGACGCTCAACCTGCTGATGTTCGCCGGCAGTTTCATCCTGCAGTGGGGCATAGGCGTCGTCGCCGAACTCGCACGCGTGGAGCTCTCGTACGACAATGCGGCGGGGCTGCGCCTGGCGTTCGGCCTCGTGCTCGTCGGCAACGTGCTCACCTACGCGTGGTTCCTGCGCGGCTGGCGCCGGCATGCTTCGCTCGCGGCCGTTGCACAGGGGGCCTGATTGCACCTGCACATCCTGGGCATCTGCGGAACATTCATGGGCGGCATCGCGGCGATCGCGCAGCGCGCCGGCCACACGGTGACCGGGTGCGACGCCAACGTCTACCCGCCGATGTCCACGCAATTGAACGAGCTCGGCATCGGCCTCACCGAGGGCTGGGATCCGGCGCAGTTGGGCGGAGCCGCGAAGGGCGCCGACATATTCGTCGTCGGCAATGTCGTCTCGCGCGGCAATCCGCTGATCGAAGCGATCATGAACGCCGGTCTGCCTTACGTCTCCGGGCCGCAATGGCTGTACGAGAACGTGCTCCACGACAAGTGGGTGCTGGCGGTTGCCGGGACGCACGGCAAGACGTCGACGTCGGCAATGCTCGCCTGGATACTCGAACATGCGGGACTGGCACCGGGATTCCTGATCGGCGGCGTGCCCGTCGATTTCGCCCTGTCGGCGCGTTTGACGGACAGCGCGTTCTTCGTGATCGAGGCCGACGAATACGACACGGCGTTCTTCGACAAGCGCTCGAAGTTCGTCCACTACCGGCCGCGCACGGCGGTCCTCAACAACCTCGAATTCGACCATGCCGACATCTTTCCGGACGTAGCCGCGATCGAAACGCAGTTCCACCACCTCATCCGCACGATTCCGGGCAACGGCCGCGTCATCGTCAACGGCGGCGAGGCGAGCCTCACGCGCGTGCTCGCGCGCGGCTGCTGGAGCGAAGTCGAGCGCTTCGGCCTTGCGGAAGTCGCCGGTACCGGGCCCGATTGGACCATCGCCGTCGACGGCTCGATCCTGTTGGGCGGGGCGCCGCAGGGGACACTGGTCTTCGGTCAGCTGGGACGCCACAGCCAGTTGAACGCGCTGGCGGCGCTGGCCGCGGCCCGGCACGTGGGCGTCCCGGTGACGCACGGACTCGCGGCGCTCGCTCGATTTCGCGGCGTGAAGCGGAGGCTGGAATTGCGCGGTGCCGTGCGCGGCATCACGGTCCATGACGACTTTGCCCACCATCCAACGGCCATCGCGACGACGATCGACGGGCTGCGGCGAAGCATCGGCGGCGCGCGCATCCTTGCGGTTCTCGAGCCGCGCTCGAACACGATGAAGATGGGCGCGGTCAAGGATGCGCTGCCTGGGAGCCTCGCCGGGGCCGATCGAGTGTTCTGCTATGCGGCCAACTTGGGATGGGATGTCGCCGGAACGCTGGCGTCGCTCGGAAGCAAGGCCACGGTCTGCAACGAATTGCCGGAGTTGGTGCAGGCGGTCGTCGCCGAGGCGCGACCGGGCGATCACATCCTCGTCATGAGCAACGGCGGATTCGGCGGTGTTCACGAAATGCTGCTCGAAAAGCTCGCGTCGGGATGATGCGCGCCACGCTCGTCTACCTGCACGGCTTCAACTCGTCACCGCGATCCATCAAGGGACGCAAGCTCGCCGCGGCGGCGGCGGCGCTGGCGGATCCTCCACGCGTTCACCTGCCAGGGCTGCACCATCGCCCCGCGCGGGCGATGCGCGATGTGTGCGCGTGGGTGGACGCGAACGTCGCCGACGTTGCCGGCTTGACGTTCGTCGGAAGTTCGCTGGGCGGTTACTACGCGACGTGGCTCGCTGAAGAGTATGGTGCACGCGCAGCCGTCATCAATCCGGCGGTGCGGCCGGCGACGACGCTTACGACGCATGGCGGGCCGCAGCGCAACCTGCACACCGGCGAAGCCTGGGAATTGACGGCGGCACATTTCGCCGAACTCGAGACGCTGTCGGTCGCCCGTCTGACGAACATGGACCGCTACTTCCTGCTGATGCGCTCCGGCGACGAACTGCTGGATTGGCACGAGGCCGTAATGCGCTATGCCGGCGCTTGGCAGTACATCGCCGGTGGCGGCGACCATGGTTGGGAGGACATCGACGCAGAAATCCCGTCGATCCTGCGCTTCGCCCGCGCCGCGTGATCTAGTGGGCCCGCCACCACCATGCAACGGTACTGGCGGCGCACAAGTCGCCAGGCGTAGCATTGCGCCCATGCCTTCGCCAATGCATGTCGGACAGCCCGCATCGCGCACGGTCTCAAAGGCCACCGCCGCATACATCCAGCGCGAACACGCGTTCGGCGCGCGCAACTACGACCCACTTCCAGTCGTCCTGGGACAGGGTGCCGGCGCTTGGTTGACGGATGTCGACGGAACGCGCTTTCTGGACCTCATGAGCGCGTACTCCGCGGTGAGCTTCGGGCACGCGCATCCGAAAATCGTGGCGGCGCTCGTCGCGCAGGCGCAGCAACTCGCGATCACGTCGCGCGCGTTCCACAACGACCGGCTGCCGCTACTCCTCGAGCGGCTGGCTAAATTGACCCACCTCGACCGTGCGCTGCCGTCCAACGGAGGCGCCGAAGCGGTGGAAACGGCGTTGAAGGCTGCGCGCAAATGGGGATATCGCGTCAAAGGCATTGCCGCCGACCGCGCCGAGATCGTCGTGTGCGAGAGCAACTTCCACGGTCGCTCGATCGCGATTGTCGGCTTCTCGTCGGAACCGCAATACCGCGAAGGCTTCGGGCCATTCCCGCCGGGATTCGTGACGATTCCTTTTGGCGACGCGGCGGCGCTTGCCGCGGCCATCACGCCGAATACCGCGGCGTTCCTGGTCGAGCCGATCCAGGGGGAGGGCGGCATCATCGTGCCGCCCGCGGGCTATCTCGCCGAATGCGCGCGTATCTGCCGCGAACACAACGTGCTGCTGATCTGCGACGAGATCCAGACGGGGCTCGGCCGCACCGGCTACGTGCTGGCGTGCCAGCACGACGGCGTCAAACCCGATGGCGTGATCCTCGGCAAGGCACTGGGCGGCGGCCTGCTGCCGGTGTCGGCGTTCGTGGCGACGCACGACGTGATGCGCGTATTCACACCCGGCGACCACGGCAGCACGTTCGGCGGCAATCCGCTGGCCGCGGCCGTGGCGATGGCGGCGCTCGACGTGCTGGATGAGGAGCAACTCTGCGAACGCTCGCGGGAACTCGGCTCGTGGCTTATGGGCGAACTCGGAACGCTCGCAAGTCCGCTGGTCCGCGACGTACGCGGGCGCGGCCTCTACATCGGCATCGAAATCGATCCGCGCCGGCTCGCCGGCGCGGCAAGTGGTGGACCGGCTGCTGGCGCGCGGCATCCTGTCCAAGGACACGCACGGCACCGTCGTGCGCATCGCGCCGCCGCTCAATATCGCGCAGGCCGACCTCAAGTGGGCAGTCGGCCAATTGCGCGAAGTATTGCGCGAGCTCGAGCGCGACGCTTGAGGCCGGCCGAGTGCGGGGTCGCCGGTCGCGCGTCGCGGCGGGCGTATACTTTTCGCATGAATGACCCCGCTCCCGCAGAGCAGCTGGTCGTCGCGATCAGTTCGCGCGCGCTGTTCGACTTCGAAGAGGAAAACCGGGTCTTCGAGACGGCCGATGACCGCGAGTACATGCGGCTGCAACTGGAGCGCCTCGAGTCGCCCGCCAAACCGGGGGTCGCGTATCCGCTGGTGCGCAAACTGCTGGCGTTCAACGCCGACGGCGTGCGGCGCGTGGAGGTAGTGATCCTGTCGCGCAACGATCCCGTATCGGGCCTGCGCGTCTTTCGGTCGGTCAAGGGCGCGGCGCTCGGCATCGAGCGCGGCGTGTTCACCCGCGGGCGCGCGCCGTTTTCGTATCTCGGGCCGCTGAAGGCCAATCTGTTCCTGTCCGCCAATGCCGACGACGTCCGCGGTGCGCTCAATGCCGGCTTTCCGGCGGCGATGGTCTACACGCAATCGCTGGTGACCGACTCGCATCCCGAGGAAGTGCGGATTGCCTTCGACGGCGACGCCGTGCTGTTCGCCGACGAGGCGGAGCGCGTATACCAGGCGAAGGGATTGGACGCCTTCCAGAACCACGAGGCGGACCACGCGCAACGCCCGCTGCCCCCGGGTCCGTTCAAGCCGTTGCTGGAGGCGCTGCACCGTCTGCAGCGCGTGGACCGCGGGTCCGTCCAGATGCGTCTGCGCACGGCGCTTGTCACGGCGCGCAGCACGCCGGCGCACGAGCGCGCCATCCGTACGCTGATGGACTGGAACGTCAACGTCGACGAAGCGATGTTCCTGGGCGGCCGGGAGAAAGGCCCGTTCCTGCGCGAATTCGAGCCCGACTTCTTCTTCGACGACCAGACGCGGCATGTCGAATCGGCGTCGCACCACGTTCCATCGGGCCACGTTCCGCACGGCGTGGCCAACGAGGTCAAGCCGAAGGTCACATGAAAATGAGCGCCGCCGGGCCGCCCCAAGGCGCGAATGGCCCCCCCTCGGGCGGCAGCGCAGCGGCCGATTCGGAAAATGAGGCCGCAAGCGTGGGGGTCCACTGATGACGGCGCCGTCGAATCCTTTCACGCTGGCCGGATGGCGGCGCAGCATCGCGGTCGAATACGCGGCCGTTCGCGCGAGCAACGCCGATCCGGCCGGCACGGCGCAGCGCTTTCGCGCCGCGCGCGACCGCCTCTTCATCGA
Organism: uncultured beta proteobacterium; assembly: GCA_963828045.1. Taxonomy (GTDB): domain Bacteria; phylum Pseudomonadota; class Gammaproteobacteria; order Burkholderiales; family Casimicrobiaceae; genus VBCG01. The sequence goes on from CAWHCM010000004.1 coordinate 187,416, forward strand.
GCATCCGGAAAGCCCGATTGCCCCGGAGCGCCGGCGCGATTGGCGTGGCGTCGCCTGGTACGCCTATGCGCCGGCGTGGCGACTTACCGGCGTCATCGAGGCCGCCGTCAAGCGCCACACGTTCGAAATCTCGCTCGCCACCGACGGCATGCTGCGCTGCACGCGAATTGCGCAGGTGCGCTTCAATGTCGGCGGCCGCCAGGCGCGCCTCGCCGTATATTGGTTCGAGGGCTACGGCGGAGGCATCTGGCTTCCGTTTGCCGATGCCACGAGCGGCGCGGACACCTACGGTGGCGGACGCTACCTGTACGACACGATCAAGGGCGCGGACTTAGGCGCCGGCGAGCGCGAATTGGTGCTCGACTTCAACTACGCGTACAACCCGTCCTGCGCGTACGACGAACGCTGGTCGTGCCCGCTGCCGCCCGCGGAAAATCGCCTGCCCTTTGCCGTGCCGGCCGGCGAGCGGTTGCCGCCGGCCGCAAACAAGCCGCTGCGTTGAGACCAACTTCACTCGAGCACGCGTCCGTAGAACGGATACTGCGGATCGTTGTAGCCGGGCGTGGATGGATGGCCGGGCCGCACGAGCGAATCCACCAGCGCCTCGTCCTCGGGCGTCCACGGCGTGCCGATGGCGCCGACGTAATCGTTCCATTGTTCGATCGTGCGCGGTCCCGCGATGACACTGGTCACGATCTGGTTGGCCCACGTCCAGGCCATGGCGAATTGCGTCGATGTGCGGCCCGTCTTCTTCGCGTGCTGCGCCAACTTGGCTGCGATGACGAACGACTCCTCGCGAAATTCCGTTTCCAGCATCCGCTGGTCGCCGCGCGCGCCGCGAGAATCCTCGGGGCCCTTGCCGCCGGGCGCGTACTTGCCCGTCAGCACGCCCCGCGCCAGCGGTGAATAGGTGGCGACGCCGATGCCGTAGTGATCGCAGGCCGGCAGGATTTCCACCTCGGGCATCCGGTTCAACAGGTTGTAATAGGGTTGGCACACCACAGGCAGTTGCACACCCTGCGCTTCGCATTCGCTGACCACTTCGGAAATGCGCCATCCGCGATAATTCGAGATGCCGAAGTAGCGGATCTTGCCGGAGCGAATCAGGTCCGCTAAGGTGCTGACCGTTTCGGCGATCGGCGTATCGGGGTCGTCCCTGTGCAGGTAATAGATGTCGATGTAGTCGGTGGCGAGGCGCGCCAGGCTCTCGTCGCACGCGCGCAGGACCCAGCGCCGCGACAGTCCGCCGTCATACGGTTTCGCGGTCAGCACGTTGCCGACCTTGGTGGCGAGGATCCAATGCGAGCGATTCGCCTTGATCGCCTGCCCGACGATCTTCTCGGATGTGCCCCTCGCATAGGCGTCCGCCGTGTCGATGAAATTGACGCCGGCGCCACGCGCCGCGTCGACGATCTGCTGCGCTGCCGCGGCATCCGTGCGGTCGCCGAACATCATCGCGCCGAGGCAGATGGGTGACACTTCCAGGCCGCTCAAGCCCAACCGCCTGTATTCCATTGCCGCCTCCCTTAAACATGAGCCGGCGACTATGCAGGAACGGCACGTTTCCCGCAATCGGCCACCCCTGCCGGTATAATTTGCCGACGCCGGTCCAACCCACACTTCCTCGGGCGCGCTTGCGTGCCCGCTTCCACAATGAATGTCCTGTTCGAGGACGACGGTCAGCTGAAGGCCGGGTCCGTTCTCGCCGATAACGGCGCGTCGCTGCAGGTCGAGGCGGCGTCGGGCAAGCGGCTCAAGATCAAGGCGGGCTCCGTGCTGCTGCGCTTCGCTTCTCCCGGCGCGGGCGCCATTCTGACCGACGGCCAGAAGCTGGCGGCGGAACTCGACCCAGCGTTCCTGTGGGAGGCGATCGGCGACGGCGAATTCGGGTTCGAAGAACTGGCGCGCGAATACTACGGCGCGCACTCCGCACCCGCACAGGCGGCGGCGGTGGCGATGCTGCTGCATGCGTCGCCCATGTATTTCTACAAGAAGGGCAAGGGACGCTACCGGAAAGCGTCGCCGGAATCGCTGCAGGCGGCTCTTGCGTCGGTTGAACGCAAGCAGCGCGAAACTGCGCAGATCGCCGGATGGGTCGCGGACCTCGCCGCGCTTCGGTTGCCTGCGGAATTCGGGCCGAAACTTTCGATGCTGCTGTACAAGCCGGACAAGAACACGCTCGAGTGGAAGGCGCTGGCGGCGGCATGTGATACCGCGAAGACGAATCCCGTCGACCTACTTGCCGCGTGCGGCGCGATTCCCTCGACGCACGACTTCCACTTCAACCGCTTCCTCGCCGAAGCGTTCCCGCGGGGCGTGGCATTTCCCGACTGGGGCGAGCTGCCGCCGGTACCCGATTTGCCGCGCGCCGACGTGCGGGCCTTCTCCATCGACGACGCGACCACGACGGAAATCGACGACGCGTTTTCCGTGCGCGAATTGGCGAACGGCAATCTGGAAATCGGCATCCACATCGCGTGCCCGGCGCTGGCCATTCCGCGGGGCAGCGCGCTCGATGCGATCGCGCGCGAGCGCCTCTCCACCGTCTACATGCCCGGCCGCAAGCTGACGATGCTCCCCGAAGCTGCGGTGGCCGCGTTCACGCTCCGGCAGGGCACATCCGCGCCGGCGCTCTCGCTCTATATCGAGACGGACGCGGACGGCGTGCCGCTGTCGCACGCGACCAGGCAGAACCTCGTACCGATCGCCGCGAACCTCAACCTGGCGACGCTTTCCGATGCTTTCGCCAACGCGCTGCCGTCGCCTTCCGATCCGCCGTGGACCCGCGAGCTGCGCGCGCTGTGGAAGACGGCGCAACATCTGTCCGCGCGGCGCGGCAAGACCGACGTCAACCGCATCGACTACAGCTTCGACGTGGACTGGGCCGCCGAACCGCAGGGCCGCGTGGCGATCATGCCGCGCGAGCGCGGCAGCCCGCTGGACAAGCTGATCGCCGAGCTGATGATCCACGTCAACAACACGTGGGGACACACGCTCGCCGCGGCGGGCGCGGCGGGCCTGTATCGCGTACAGGCCGGCGGCAAGGTCAAGATGAGCACGCGTCCCGGCGAGCACCAAGGGCTGGGCCTCACGCATTACCTGTGGTCGAGTTCGCCGCTGCGCCGCTACAGCGACCTCGTGAACCAGCGCCAGCTGCTCGCGGTGGTCGCGGGAGACGCGCCGCCGTATGAGGAAAATGATTCCGAGCTATTTTCGGCGCTGGCGGATTTCGAGGTGACGTACAGCCACTACGCGGAATTCCAGGACCGCATGGAGCAGTACTGGTGCCTGCGCTGGCTGGTGCAGGAGAACGTGGCCGAGACGACGGCGTCGGTGATCCGCGAAAACCTCGTCCGGTTCGACCGCCTGCCGTGGATCCAGCGCCTGGCCGACCTGCCGTCGCTGGCGCCGGACACGGGGGTCCGGGTAGCGATCGGCCGCGTCGATCTCCTCCACGCGACGCTCGAATGTCGCTACGCCGGTACAGTCTGACGATCTTTCCGAGCCGCCGGCGCCGATTTGTCATGACAACGGCATGGCACTTGTTACAATGGAAATTCCCGCTTCCCAAGTTGGCTCGACTTGACGCGACGCGCTTCCCCGCCGAAAGCACCCCCCCTGGCGCCGGTTCCGGACCAACCGCCCGCGCTGGTGCCGGTCCCTACGCGCCGCGCGCCGGCAGCGGGCGCACCTCGAAAGAAGCCTGCCGCACCGCGTACGGCGAAACCTGCCGCGGTCCCTCCGCCGATGACGGTCGTCGCGAAGACGCCGCAGCCGGCGCTGCAGCCCAAGGCGCCCGCGCGGCGCACCGCGCGCATAGCCCCCGCCGGTGCGCTGCCGCCGGCGTACATTCCGCCCGAATCTCTCGTCTCGCCGCGCCACGACAAGCTGCTCACCTACGCGCTGACCGGCTCGCTGCTCGTGCATGCCATCGTGCTGACGATCCATTTCTCGCCGTTCGACCTGTCCAAGCTGACCGACAGCGGGCCGCCGCTCGAAGTCGCGCTGGTCAACGCCAGGACGACGGCGAAGCCGACGAAGGCCGACATCCTCGCGCAAGCGCACTTGGACGGCGGCGGCAACACCGATGCGGACCGGCGCGCGAAGACACCGCTGCCAGTGCTGCCGATGAACGATCCCGACCAGCAGGTGGCCGTCGCCACGCAGAAGGTCGAAACGCTGGAGCAGCAAACGCGCGAGTTGATGACGCAGTTGCGCTCGACGCCGATCGCCGCTGTCCAGCAAAAACCGGTCGATGCTCCCGAACAGACGGCACTGCCCACGGCGGACGAACTGATGCAGCGCACGGTCGAGGCGATGAAACTCGAGGCGCAGATCGCCAAGGACATGGAGGCGTACCAGAAGCGGCCCAAGCGTCGCTTCGTCGGAGCGCGGGCGGAGGAATACCGGTTCGCCCGTTACGTCGAGGATTGGCGTCTCAAGATCGAGCGCGTCGGCAACCTCAATTATCCCGAAGCCGCGCGCCAGCAGAAACTGTACGGCAGCCTGCTCCTCACCGTGTCGATAAGAAGCGACGGCAGCGTTGAGAACGTCGTGGTGAACCGCGGTTCCGGCAGCCGCATTCTCGATGCCGCGGCGGTGAAGATCGTCGAGATGTCGGCTCCGTTCGCGCAGTTTCCGCAGGACATCAAGCGCGACACCGACATCCTCCACATCACGCGCACGTGGTCGTTCACCAAGGGCGACGCGCTCGTCTCGCAGTAGTCCCGGCAGGGCAAGGCAAGGCGGCAGCACGGCGACGAAGTAAACTGCCGGCTTCGCGGCGTGTTCCCGCTCCGGCACGGCCGTTCACCTCCCCGGATCAAAAGCCTTGGACAAGTACGCCGTTATCGGAAATCCGGTCGCCCACTCGCTGTCGCCCCAGATTCACGAGGCCTTCGCTCGCGCGACGGGTCAGGCGCTGACTTACGAGAGGCTGCTGGCGCCCCGGGACGGGTTCGCCGCGGCGGTGGAGGCTTTCGCGCGAAGCGGCGGGCGGGGGCTGAACGTCACGGTGCCCTTCAAGCTCGAGGCGTTTGCGCTCGCCGATGCGCACAGTCCGCGCGCGAAGACGTCGGGCGCGGTGAACACGCTGAAGCGCGAAGGCGATCGCTGGTTCGGCGACAACACCGACGGTCCCGGCTTCGTGCGCGATCTCACGCGCAACCAGGACATCGCGCTGTCCGCGAACGACGTGCTCGTGCTGGGAGCGGGCGGGGCGGCGCGCGGCATCATGAGTTCCCTGCTCGCCGAACATCCGCGTTCGGTCACCGTGTGCAACCGGACGTTCGCGAAGGCCGTCGCCGTCGCGCGGGCGTTCGCACCGTTGGGGCCGGTCGCCGCCGCGGCGCCGGATGCGCTCGCCGGGCGCTCGTTCGACATCGTTATCAGCGCGACCAGTGCGGGCCTGGTCGATGCGTCGCCGCCGTCCTGGCCCGCGCCAAGCGTCGTCCGGGACGCGTTCGCCTACGACATGATCTACGCCGACAAGCCGACCGCGTTTCAGCGGTGGGCGCAGGCGAATGGCGCGACGCGGACGGCCAACGGCCTCGGCATGCTGGTAGAGCAGGCGGCCGAGAGCTTCTTCCTTTGGCGCGGCGTGCGGCCCGACACGACCCCGATCTTCAGCCTTCTGCGCGTGCGGAAGGACTAGCGGATGGCCGCTGACCGCCGCCCGGGCTTTGCGCGCTGGATTGCCTGGACCGTCGCGGCGCTGGCGGCCGCGGTGCTGCTGTACCAGTTGTGGTTCGCGGCGCACATTCTCTGGTGGCGCGACCATCCGGTCGGCGAGACATCGTTCATGGCGTGGCGGATGGACGAGTTGCGCGCGAAGAATCCGAAAGCGCAACTCAAATACACATGGGTCCCCTACGAGCGGATATCCGCCAACCTGAAGCGCGCGATGGTCGCGGCGGAAGACGCCAAGTTCGTCGACCACGAAGGCTTCGACTGGGACGGCATCGAACTGGCGCTCGAGAAGAACCAGAAGAGAGGGCGCGTCGTCGCCGGCGGATCGACGATCACGCAGCAGCTCGCCAAGAACCTGTTCCTGTCGCCGTCGCGCAGTTACCTGCGCAAGGCGGAGGAGGCCGTCATCACCGTCATGCTCGAGGCGTTGCTGCCGAAGCGGCGCATCCTCGAGATCTACCTCAACGTGATCGAATGGGGCAGCGGCGTCTTCGGCGCGGAGGCCGCGTCGCGGCATTATTTCGGCGCGTCCGCGGCGCAGCTTTCGGCGGAACAGGCGGCGCGACTGGCGGCGATGGCGCCCAATCCGCGCTTCTACGAGCGCAATCAGGGAGCCCCGGGACTCAACCGGAAAATCGGTATCATCATGGCCCGCATGCCCGGCGCGGACATTCCCTGAAGGCCAAGCCGCGCGGCCGGCGCTGCGGTTTCGCTCGGCCCAGCGGTTAGAATGGCCGCGGACGCTTGGCGCCGCGTGCCCGTTTTTCTATCCACATCCATGTCCGAGATCGTCGAAGCGAAGGCCGAGGATCGCACCGAAGCGCGCGAGCGGGTGCAGGACGCGCTCGCCGACATCACGGCGCTTCTGCGTCGCCATCGCCTCGTCGAGGGCCTGGTCCAGGAACAGCTCGAACACGTGCCGGTAAGCGATGGCGGCCGCGGCGAGGTGGTCGAGAGCCTCGTCACCCGGCAAAACAAGGCGCGGCTCACGCGCAAGCTCGACCGGCTGCATCCGGCGGACATCGCGTACATTCTCGAGGCGCTGCCGCTCGACGAGCGCCTCTACATCTGGGACTTAGTCCGCGCGTCGCGCGACGGCGAGATCCTGCTCGAGGTCTCCGACGCGGTCCGCGAGTCGCTCATCTCGTCGATGGACACGCAGGAACTGGTCGCCGCGGCGGAAACGCTCGACGCCGAGGAGATAGCCGATCTCGCTCCCGACCTCCCGCAGGAGGTGATGGACGATGTGTTCTCCGGCCTGCCGCTGGACGAACGCGAGCAGTTGCGCGCGGCGATGTCCTTCGACGAAGACATGGTCGGCGCGCTCATGGACTTCGAGGATCTGCAGGTGCGCCCGGACGTGACGCTCGAGGTCGTGCTGCGCTACCTGCGCCGCTTCGACGAGTTGCCGTCGCAGACCGACCAGCTCTTCGTCGTCGATCGCAACGAGACGCTACTCGGGGTGCTGCCCATCAACCGGCTGATCGTCAGCGAGCCGGAAACGCCGGTGTCGGCGGTGATGCAACCGCCGGTGGTCAAGCTGTTGCAGCACGAGAAGGCCGACAACGCCGCGTCGGCCTTCGAGCGCTACGACCTGGTGTCGGCGCCCGTCGTCGACACCAACGACCGGCTGGTGGGGCGCGTCACCGTCGACGAAATCCTCGACTTCGTGCGCGAAAGGGGCGAGGAGGACGTGCTGGCGCAGGCGGGCCTCCGCGAAGAGGAAGACGTGTTCGCGTCGGTGTGGAAGTCGTTCCAGAACCGGTGGTCGTGGCTGGCGATCAACCTCGTCACCGCGTTCATCGCCTCGCGCGTCATCGGCGCGTTCGAAGGATCCATCGCCAAGCTCGTGGCGCTGGCGGCACTGATGCCGATCGTCGCGGGGATCGGCGGCAACTCCGGGAACCAGACGATCACGATGATCGTGCGCGCGGTAGCGCTGGGGCAGGTGGCGCGCGAGCATGCGAGCAAGCTCTTCCGGAAAGAGATCATCGTCGCGGCGATCAACGGCCTCGTGTGGGGCGGCGTAATGGGGTTTGTCGCGACGCTGCTGTACAAGGACATCGCGCTGGGCCTCGTGATGGTGCTCGCGATGACGCTCAATCTCATGCTCGCGGCGTTGATGGGCGTACTGATCCCGATGACGATGATGAGGTTCGGCCGCGATCCGGCCGTTGGCTCGTCGGTGCTGATCACTGCCGTTACCGATTCCGGCGGTTTTTTCATCTTCCTGGGGCTTGCGACACTGATTCTCATTCGCTAGGACTGCCCGTTTCGTGCACTACAGATACCCTCCGGACCGCACGCGACCCGGAATAACGATCCGCGATGTCTGTTGACCGCGGGTAGACGAACCTTCGATCCAAGGAGACAACGATGATTCGCACCGCTCTTTCGCTTCTGGCCGCAATCCTGCTCGGCGCATCGCTTACCGCTGGCGCGCAACCGGCGCCGGCGATGAAGGCGGCCGATGGAACACTGACCAATGCCAAGGGGATGACGCTTTACGTCTTCGACCGCGACGCCGGCGGCAAGAGCGCCTGCAACGGCCCGTGCGCCGCCAACTGGCCTCCGCTGCTGGTCGTCGGTGACGGCAGGGCCGCAGGCGACTGGACGATCATCGTTCGCGACGACGGCGGCAAGCAATGGGCGTTCAAGGGCAAGCCGCTGTACACGTGGTCGAAGGACACGCGGGCTGGCGACAAGACCGGCGACGGCGTCAACGGCGCCTGGCACGTGGCGAAGGGCTAGCGCGTCGCCGCGATCCTACAATGTCCGCGGTCGCCGACCCGCCACTGCCGCAGCCGGACCTGTTGGCGGCCATCCCTCGCCTGCGGCGCTATGCGCGGGTGCTGACCGGCGACATCAACCGCGCGGACGACTTGGTTCAGGAAACGCTGGCGCGCGCCTGGGAAAAGCGCCGGCTGTGGGCGGCGGGATCCGACCTTCGCGCGTGGCTGTTCACCATCATGCACAACGTGTTCGTCAACCAGCGCGCGCTCGCGCGCCGCGAAAGGCTCCAGCTGTCGCTTGACGACGGCGGCGAGGGGACCGAGGCGTGGCAAATTCCGGTACGGGCCACGCAGTACTCGCGCGTCGAGCTGATCGAACTCATGCAGCACGTGGGGCGCCTGCCCACGGACCAGCGTGAAGTGCTGTTGCTGGCCGCGGTCGAGGAGCTCCGCTACGAGGAAATCGCGACCGCGCTCGGAATTCCGATCGGCACGGTGATGTCGCGGCTGTCGCGCGCGCGCGAGAAGCTGCGCGATGCGTTCGCGGATGTGCCGTCGGGCTCCGCACCGCTGAAGATCGTCAAATGAGGAGCGCGCGATGAACCCGTTGCCCGTGACCGATGCCGATCTCAATGCCTACGTCGACGGCCAGCTGGCGGCGTCGCGCGTAGCAGCCGTCGAGGAGGCTTTCGCGCGCGACCCGGCGATGGCCGCGAAGGTGGCCGACGCCAAGCGCCACAATGCGGACCTGCGCGACGCGCTCGATCCATGGCTGGCCGACCCCATTCCGGAGCGCTTGCTTGCGGCGGCCGCGCGTAAACCCGCGGCCGCGCGCAGGCCGGTGCGCCGCTGGCTCGTGCCGGCGGCGGCGGTTGCGGCCAGCCTTGCAGTGGGACTCGGCACGGGGTGGTACACGCGCGACATCGAGCTCGAGCGCGCGGGCACGCCGACGACGTTCACGCGGCAAGCCGCGCTCACGCATGCGCTGTACGCCGCCGACGTGAATCGCCCGGTGGAGGTGTGGGCGCCCGAAGAAAAGCGCCTTGTCGCATGGCTGTCCAAGCGGCTGGGATTCGCTGTCGCCGCACCCGATCTCACAAGCACGGGCTTCGCGCTGGTCGGCGGGCGGTTGGTCGCCGGCCACGAGAATCCCACCGCGATGTTCATGTACGAAAACGCGGACAAGCAGCGGCTGTCGCTGCAGGTGCGCAAGCAGCCGGTGGAAGGTGGCGAGGTGACGTTCCGGTACGCCGTCGAAAATGGCGTCGGCGTCTTCTACTGGATCGACGACAACTGCAGCTATGCGCTGTCCGGCAACATCGACCGCGCGCAGCTGCTGGCGGTCGGCCGCGTCGTCTATGGACAGTTGGCGGCGCTCGAGGCTTCCGGCAAGCCGTAACGCGCGATCCACTACTCCGCGCGGCGGAAGCGGAGCTCGAACGTGATGTTCACGCGATCCTGCACGGCGACCGCCCCATTCAGGATCGAGAACGGTGTGATGCCGAACGCGGTTTGTTCGATCGCGAGCGTCCCGGTAACGGCCACTTCGTCCGCCGTCTTCTGCATGCGGGCGATGGCGCCGACAGAGCGGGTGGTTCCATGCAGCGTCATCGCGGCCCGGATTTGCCCGTCGCCGGCAGGGAAACCGTCCACGCCGATCAGCGCGAAGGGGTAGCGCTGGGTGTCCAGCACCTTGGTCAGCATGTTGTGGCGGGTCCCCGCGATGTCGTCCGCGTCCGGCTGCGGGTCGAAGCCGGCGCGTGTCCGCAGCGCGGGCTCGTCGACGACCAGCTTGTCCAGCGGTACGTAGAAGTCGGCGCGGCCCTCGTCCGGCGCGATGGCTCCCGCCACGTCGTGGCTTGCGACCACGTGATCGTGGCCCAGTTGCGCGAACGATCCGCCGCGCCGGACCTCGATGACCACGAGCGAACGGGCCGGGTCCACGCGGAATACCGGTTTTCCCTCTGTCCGTAACTGGCGGTAGTACGCCTCGGGAAAGTCGACGGGCGCGCCCTTTTCCGGTCCAGGCGGCGCGACGATGCGCGGCGCGCACGCGGTCAGCAGCGCGGCAAGGACCGCGATGGCGGCTTTTCCGAAGAGCCGGATGCTCATTTCCTCGAGGCGGCCGATTGGCGTTCGATTTCGTCGGCGAGTGCCTGGAACTGGCGGGTGACGTTCAACTCGACGGTTCTCTGTTCGATTTCGGCGAAGAACGGGTAGCCTGGCGCCACATGCCCTACATAGTCGAGCCGGACGCCGGCGGCGGACGGCGTGAGCGTGTAGCTGCTCGTCAGTGCGCGCAGCGTGCCCGCCACCGCGCGCGAGCGCAGGCTCCCCGGCGGGCTCTCGTGGACCTCGAACGTGATGTTGATGGGCCACTTGAAAAGCCAGAGCAGCGCGTCACCGGATTGCTCGACCGTGACGGTTGCGTCGTGTCGCGCGACGACGCGGCTTTGGCGGAGGTCCGGGATGAACTCGGTATAGCGATTGTAATCGGTAAGCACGCGCCAGGCCGTGGCCGGGTCGGCATTCAGCATGGCGCTGGCGCGGATGTCGATCGTGTCGCCGTGGCGCTCGGCGTCGACAGACACGGCTGCGGCGGCCGCAGGCTGCGCTGCCACCGCAAACGCCAGTGCATACGCTGCGAGCGAAGCCATCACCAGAATGTGAACACCGGCATGCCGGCGGATATTCCTGGTTGTCGGCTGCAGCGTACCCGGACTCCGATGCGGATGGAACCGCCTTACAATGTCAAGGATCCAGGCGATTGCCACTCCGGACGGAATCCGATGCAACGCATGCCCGCACGTCCCGGCGACACAGTGTCTGCCATCGAGACACCCGCGCTTGTCGTCGACCTCGACCCCTTCGAGCGCAACGTCGAGCTCATGGCCAATGCCGTCCGCGGTTCGGGCGTCGCGCTGCGTCCGCACGCCAAGTCGCACAAGTGTCCGGACATCGCGAAACGGCAGGTTGCGCACGGCGCGATCGGCATCTGCTGCCAGAAGGTGGACGAGGCGGCAGCATTTGTCGAGGCGGGCATTCGCGACGTGCTCGTGACCAACGAGGTCGTCGTCGCCGCCAAGCTCGCGCGCCTTGCCGGGCTCGCACGGACGGCGAACGTCGGCGTGCTCGCCGATGACATCGGCGTCATCAGCCTCATTTCCGCCGCTGCGATTGGCGCCGGCGTGACCTTGGACGTGCTGGTGGAAATCGATGTCGGCGCGCATCGTTGCGGCGTTGCGCCGGGACCCGCGGCCGTGGCGCTTGCACGCGCCATCGCCACCGCGCCCGGACTGCGTTTTCGCGGTCTTCATGCCTATCACGGCGCCGCGCAGCATCTGCGCACCCCGAGCGAGCGTCGCGCCGCGATCGCGGCGGCGGTCGGCTGGGCGCGCGATACGCGTGACGCCGTCGTCGCCGCGGGAATCCCGAGTCCCACGGTCACGGGTGCCGGCACCGGCACGTGGCAACTCGAGCGCGACAGCGGCGTCTACACCGAACTGCAACCGGGCTCGTACATCTTCATGGACGCCGACTATGGCCGCAACGCGCTGGCGCCGGATGACCACGCGTTCGAGCAGAGCCTTTACGTCGCGGCGACGGTAGTGAGCGCGCCGGAGCCGCGGCGGGCGATCGTCGACGCCGGGCTCAAGGCCCTCGCGTTCGATTCCGGGCCGCCGGTGGTTCACGCCGCCGAAGGACTCGAGTATGCCGGCGCGTCGGACGAGCACGGCGTGCTGCGCGTCGCCGACGGTGCTGCCCGGCCGGCCATCGGCGAGCGCGTCTGGCTGGTCCCCGGCCACTGCGACCCCACCGTCAACCTCTACGACTGGATCGTCGGCGTCCGCGGCGACCGCGTCGAGTGCGTGTGGCCGGTCGCGGCGCGCGGAGCGTTGGGATAGCGTTCGCGACCGCGTCCCATTGCGATTTCCGTACAAAGCGCTGTAACATTCTCGCAGGGGGAACGCAGGACCCCCGGGTTCAAACCCTCCAAGACGGTGCCCCGTCCAATCCCTGCAAACGTTTCGCGTCGAGCGTGGGCACCCTTGCATGCAAGCCGCAAAAGCCAGCCTTTCGCGCACCCGCAGTCCGGGAGCGACGCGCATGCCGTTTGACTTCGTCTTGGAGGATTCACCATGCGCTACATTGCGCCCATCTATTGCCGTCCGTGGACGTTGAACGGGCTCTCGCAGCGCCTCATCGAGAGCCATTGTGAAAACGGCCTTCGATGATTTCAGCTTCGGCGGAACGCCGCCCCGGTGATTTCCACGGACATTCGCCGTTTGTTGTGGGCGCGAGGATTGCGTGCGTTTGGCGACGGATTCGTCAGCCTGCTGCTGCCGCTTTACCTGATCACGCTCGGCCTCACGCCGTTCGAGGTCGGTGTGATCGCCACCGCTACGCTGCTGGGCTCGGGAATCCTGACGCTGCTGGTGGGTTTGCACGCGTGGCGGCTTCGCTTTCGCACGCTGCTGCTTCTCGCGACGGCGCTGATGACGGCGACCGGCGTCGGGTTTGCCGTGTTCACACAATTCTGGCCGCTGTTCGTCATTGCGGTTGTCGGCACGCTCAACCCGTCGAGCGGTGACGTCAGCGTCTTCCTGCCGCTGGAACAGGCGATCCTAGCGCGCCTCGCGCCGGACCGGCAACGAACGGCCATCTTTGCGCGCTACAGCCTCGTCGGCGCGCTGATCGGTGCGGTCGGGGCGCTGTTTGCCGGCCTCACCGAATGGCTGGCGGCGCTGATTCACGTCGGTCCGGCGGCCGCGATGCAGGCGATGTTTCTGCTTTACGGCTTTCTGGGACTTCTCTCCGGCCTTATCTATCGCAGGCTGCCGGCCGAACTCGAGACCGAGACTGGCGCGCCCGCCGCACCGTTGCGCGAATCGAAGCGCATCGTGTACACGCTGGCGGCATTGTTCAGCCTCGATGCCTTCGGCGGCGGTTTCATCGTCCAGTCGATGCTTGCGCTATGGCTGTTCGAGAAGTTCGAGTTGTCGATCGCGGTCGCCGGAACGATCTTCTTCTGGACCGGCGTGCTGTCGGCGTTCTCGTATCTGGTGGCGGTGCGCATCGCCCATCGGATCGGACTCGTGAACACGATGGTCTTCACACACCTGCCGTCGAGCCTGTTGCTGATATTGGTGCCCTTCGTGCCCGACCTCGGTTGGGTCATCGTCCTGCTGCTGGTGCGCAGCGCCCTGTCGCAAATGGACGTCCCCACGCGCAGTTCGTACGTCATGGCGATCGTTTCTCCGGGGGAAAGGGCCGCCGCGGCAAGCATCACGTCGGTTCCGCGAAGCCTCGCATCGTCGGTGAGTCCGCTCATTGCCGGCTACCTGCTCGGCGTATCGACCTTCGGCTGGGCGCTGGTCATTGCGGGTGGCGTGAAGATCGCCTATGACCTGATGCTGCTGGCCACATTCCGCCGGGTCCGCCCGCCGGAGGAGGTGACGATTCGGACGTGACGGGCGAAGGTTCGGCTTAGAATGTGCGTCGCCCATCGTGGGCTCTCGATCCGAGGCATTTTGAGACCGCCGGCCACCCGAAGGTTGATTGCCATCCTCGTCGCGGACGTCGTCGGCTTCAGCCGCCACATGGAGCAGGACGACGCGGGAACGCTCGCACGGCTGCGCGAGATTCGCGAAAGCCTGATCGATCCCGGGGTTGCCGCCCACGGTGGGCGTATCGTCAACACTGCGGGTGACGGCATGCTGGTCGAATTCGGCAGTGCCGACGCATCACTGCGCTGTGCCGTCGAAGTTCAGCGCGCAATGGCGGAGCGGAACAGCTTGCAGAGCGCTAGTGAACGGCTCGAGTTCCGGATCGGCATCAACCTTGGCGACATCATCGTCGACGGCAGCGACATCGCCGGCGACGGCGTCAATGTCGCGGCGCGCCTCGAGGCCATGGCCGAGCCTGGGGGAATCTGCATATCCGGCGCGGTGCGCGACCAGGTGCACGGAAACGTCGACGTCGCCTTCGTCGATATCGGCGAGCGGCAGGTCAAGAACATCGGACGGCCGATTCGCGCATTCGCGGTCGCCTTGGATGCCGCGAACCCTTCGGGTGCGACTTCCGAGGTTTCCGGAGCGTCGCCGGGCCAAGTTGCACAATCGCGGCCGTCGCCGGAACCGCCCGCCATGTCGATCGGTGTAATGCCGATGGTCCCCCTATCCGGTGACGCCGCAATCGCGCAACAGGCGGAATCGATGACCCGGGACCTGACGGCCATGCTGGCCCGGACGGCGACGATCATGCGGGTGATTCCGGTCCCACCGGCTCAGGCCAAGGCAGCGCGCGATGACGTGCTGACCGTGGCGCGAGCGGTCAACGTCCGGTATCTCGGAGAAGGGGAGGTTCGCCAGAGCCGGGAGGCAACTGTTATCGGACTTCGCATGGTCGATGGCGCGACGGGAGAGCAGCTCTGGAGCGAGTCGGTTTCGCTCGACGAGTCGGCCGGCCCCGCCGAACGATGGCGGGTGCTTCACGCGATCGTATGGCATCTTTCGCGGGCTCTCATTCAGGCGGAGCTTCGTCGCGTTGCGGCCCAGCCGACGCGCGATGATTCGGCCATGGGCCATGTGATGCGCGCGCTTGCGCTGGACAAGACCGAAGACGACGCGCTGAAGGTGGCTACGGGCATGGGAGAGCTGCTGGAAGAGGCGCTGCGGCGCGACCCCAATTTCGTTCCGGCGCTCGTGCTTCGCGCGCGCGTCCTGACCCAGCAGATCGATTACGACGTCCGCGTCGACCGTGACCACGTCGTCGGGCGAATGAACGATCTCACCAGCAAGGCGATGCGCCTCAACGATTCGCAGCCGGCGATTTGGGTCCTCCGTTCGATTGCGCTGATGTTCATGGGGCAGTGGAACGCGTCGCTCGAGGCAAGCGCCAGGGGCCTGGCGCTGGAACCCTACGGCAGCGGCCTCACGCTGCACCATGCGGCACTGATCACATTGTGCGGGAGGCCGGCGGAGGCGGTTGCATGGGTCGAAAAGGCGCTGGCGCTGGATCCGCGGGTCGATACACTTTCGACGATCGGCGAAGCGCACCTGATGCTCGGGGAATACCCGCAGGCGATCGAGTCGCTGGAAAAAGCCAGAGGTGTGGGACTGGACGAACTGATGATCTATCTTTTCCTTGCTGCTGCTTATGGGCAGGCGGGCGATTCCCGAAACGCCGCGGCGGCGAGGGCCGATCTGCTGCGGCTCGTTCCGGGATACACGATCGCCTGCCACAAGTCGAAAGGCTATTCGGCGCATCCCGAATACCTCCGACTGGCGGAGAAGCACCTTTATGCGGGCATGCGCAACGCAGGTTTCGCCGAAGAGTGATCCTGATGCCCGCGTTGCTCGTCTGCGACGCGCGCTGAGAGCTGCAGCGCTACAGCGTCGCCACGCCGCGCGCCGTGCGGATCATCGCCGCAACGCGCGGTGATTTTCCATACGTGACCTTCATCGTCTCCGAAAGCCCCAGCGTCGCGAGTTCGGCGCGCACGAGCGCGGGCTCCGGATGCTCGCCGGCGACCGCGACCAGACGGCAACCCGAATCGGCCATGCGGTCCGTCGGATGCTGCGGACCCGGCCACTGGATGAGCGTGGGAACGAGCCCGCGTCCGGGACGATGCCCGTCATCAGGAATGGTGATCCGCCATGTCATGTCGCCGCGCGCCATGATCGTTGGCGCGCCAAGGTCGGGAAGCCGTGCCGCTGCCGCATCGATGTCGGTGGTGCGGGCGACCCAATGCGCAAGATGCGGTCCTTCGGTCATCGCGGCGCGCATCCGCGGCTCGTCCATGTCGAACCAGCGGGGCCGGGGCGGCTTCACCGCCTCCGGATCCACAGCAATCACTTCGAGATAGAAACGCGAGCCCAGCGACAGCAACGCATTGTGCGTTCCCATCGCGACATGCTTGCCGCCGGGCTGTGGCCGAACGCCCAGGCGCTCCTCGACCCAAGCGGAGCCCTGGCGCAGGTCCTGCGCGATGACAACCAGGTGATCGGGTTCGACGCTGAGCGGCCGCATCCGTGCCTCATTTGCGGGTTTGCACTTCGTCGGCGGCGAAATCGAGTTCGACGCGCGCGCCGTTGGGATCGAACAGGAACACCTGCCACAGGTTAGTTCCGGTCTGCCGCCGGCACGTATGCTCGATGTTGTACGTGACGAGCATGGCCAGCGTCTCCGAAAGTCCGGTGGCCGAGAACGCCATGTGGTCGATGACGCCCGGCTTCAGCTTCTCGCGCGGCTGGCCGCCGACGATGTGCAGGATCGCGGCATCGCCGGCGTACAGCCACGCCCCGGCGAAGCCCAGGTTCGGACGCGCGCCCTCGGTGAGCCCCAGCAGGTTGCAGTAGAAGTCGACGGTGCGCGGCACGTCGTCGGTCAGCACGGTGAAATGGTTCATTGCCGAAATGGCCATTGCCTGTCCTCGTCACGAATTTCCGTCAGGATAATGCATCGGCAAAAAACGCGCCGACGAGCTCCGTTGCAGTCGGGCGGCTCGGCGTCGTTGTACGCCAGCGACGCATCGCCGCCGCTCCACGCGTGTCCCAACCCTGCGACCTCGACCAGGCGCGCGACCAGCCGGCCATCCGTGCGCCATTCGCGGACGAATTCGGTGCGTCCGTTGGCCAGCGTGGTCCGCGTCTCGGCATCGGCGGCGGGAAGCGCCGACGACTGCGCGGTGGGATCGCTTGCCGACGCATGACCGTTGAGATGGAGGTACTGCCGCACGAGCGCGGCGGCGTTGCGCGGCGCGACGATATTGTCGGCGTCGCCGTGGATGGCGAGCAGAGGGATGCGGACCGGCTGCTTCGATGCGGAGGCCCGCGCGATGTCGGCTAGGGCGGCAACGTCCTGTTCGGGGCCGCCTTGCATGACCGCGATGGCGGTTACCGGAGATTTCGCGGCGCCGCAGGCCACGCCCGAGTGCACGGCCACCGCCGCGACGAGATCGGGATGGCGCACGCCCATGATGGCCGCCAGCGCGCCACCCGCGGACATGCCCGCCACCAGCACGCGTCTGCGATGGCATCGGTAGCGGCGGCGCACGGAGCGGATTTGCGCGGCGACGATCGCCGCTTCGCCGGAGCCCCCCATCGTGTGCGATTCGAACCAGTTCCAGCAGCGCCAAGGGTTGGCGCTCTCCTTCTGCCGCGGGAGAAGAACGACGAATTGGTGCCGGTCGGCCAGGTCGGTGATGCGCGTCCCTTGCGCGAACTCCTCGGGTGTCTGCTTGCAGCCATGACACAGGACGACGAGCGGCGCGCGCCGCCAGATGGAGCGACCCTTGGGGACGTAGACCAGGTATTCGCGGCTGGGGGCGATGAAGGGCGCCGTGGCGATGAAGCCGCGAAAGCTCCACTTGGATCCCGATTCGAACCGGCCAGGCTCCGGTTCGCGCGCGAAGATCTGCGCAAAGAGCGCCTTGGCGCGGACCCACAGCCGGGTGAACATGGATCAGTCGTCGCGCTGAAATTGGGCGGGCCGCGTGGTCAATCGCAACTATATCAGGACGATATCGTATTGCTCCTGCGTATAAACGGTCTCGACCTGCAGCGAAATCGGCTTGGCGATGAAGTCTCCCAACTGCGCGAGACTTTGCGACTCCTCGTCCAAGAACATGTCGATCACCGACTGCGCCGCGAGGATGCGGAATTCGCGCGCATTGAACTGCTTGGCCTCGCGCACGATCTCGCGCAGGATCTCGTAGCAGATCGTCTGGGCCGTCTTGAGCTCGCCGCGCCCGTGGCACGTCGGACACGTCTCGCACAGCACGTGCGCGAGCGATTCGCGGGTGCGCTTGCGCGTCATCTCGACCAGCCCCAGTTGCGTGAAACCGTTCACCGTCAGGCGCGTGCGGTCCTTCTCGAGCGCCTTGTTCAGCTCGGCCAGCACGGCCGCGCGATGGTCGGCATTCTCCATGTCGATGAAGTCGATGATGATGATGCCGCCCAGGTTGCGCATCCGCAGCTGCCGGGCGATCACCTGTGACGCTTCGAGGTTGGTCTTGAAGATCGTGTCGTCGAAGCTGCGCCCGCCGACGAAGCCGCCGGTATTGACGTCGATCGTCGTCATCGCCTCGGTCTGGTCGATGATGAGATAGCCGCCGGATTTCAGGTCGACTCTACGCGACAGCGCCTTCTCGATCTCGTCCTCGACGCCGTGCAGGTCGAAGAGCGGACGGTCGCCGACGTAATGCGTGACGCGCTCGGCGAGCGCCGGCGTGTATGCGCGCGCGAATTCCTGCATCTTGATGAAGGTTTCGCGCGAGTCGACGATGACCCGCGACGTTTCCTCGCTGGCCATGTCGCGCAGCACGCGCTGCGCGAGATTGAGATCCTGGTACAGCAGCGAGGCGGGCGGCACCTCGCGCGAGCGCACGTTGAGGTCGCCCCATAGCTTGGTCAGGTACTCGATGTCGGTCTGCATCTCACGCTCGGACGCCGTTTCCGCCATCGTGCGGATGATGAAGCCGCCGGCCAGCCCTTCCGGAAGGAGCAGCTGGAGCCGCTCGCGCAGACTCTCGCGCTCGGCCTCGTCGCCAATGCGCTGCGAAATGCCGATGTGCGAGTCCTGCGGCAGGAACACGAGCAGGCGGCCGGCGAGGCTGACCTGCGTCGACAGGCGCGCCCCCTTGGTGCCGATCGGGTCCTTGATCACCTGCACGAGCAGCGCCTGGCCTTCGTGCAGGATCTTCTCGATGGGCTTCTGTTCGCCGCCGTGACCGTTCTGACGGTGTTCCCAGATGTCGGCGATGTGCAGGAAGGCGGCGCGCTCGAGTCCGATTTCGACGAAGGCGCTCTGCATCCCCGGCAGCACTCGCGCGACGCGGCCCAGGTAGATGTTGCCGACCAGGCCTCGCGCGCTCACGCGCTCGACGTGCAGCTCCTGTACGACGCCCTGTTCGAGCATCGCGACGCGCGTCTCCTGCGGTGTGACGTTGATGAGAATTTCATGCATGCGGTCGATTTTACAGTACGGGCCGGCCGATCTTCGTGAGCGCCGCCGCCGTCTCCGCCAGCGGCAGACCCATCACGCCGGAGTAACTTCCGTCGATGCGCGTGATGAATGCCGCCGCGCGTCCCTGGATTGCATATCCGCCCGCCTTGTCGAACGGTTCGCCGCTCGCGACATAGGCAGCGATCTCGGCCGCCGCAAGCCTTCGCATCGTCACGTGCGTCACGGACAGGGCCACCTCGACGTCGTCCTGCCAGCGCAGCGCGACCGCGCTGATGACATCGTGCCGGCGGCCCGAAAGGCGTTCGAGCATCCGCCGTGCCGCATCGGCGTCTGCCGGTTTGCCGAAGACCATGTCTTCGAAGACCACCTCGGTGTCAGCGCCCAGAACCGGGAATGGCGGCAGTCCGCGCTCCTCCATTCGATGCCAGCCGACGCTGGCCTTGGTGCGCGCAACGCGCTCGACGTAATGCAGCGGCGGCTCGCCGTCGCGCGTCTCTTCGACCACGTCGCGGTGCCTCCCCGGCGCGCTGCGCAGCTTCAGGATTTCGAAGTCGACGCCGATCTGGCGCAACAATTCCTGACGGCGCGGGCTGCGGGAAGCCAGGTAGATGCGCGGATTAGTCACGACAATGCGTCTCGGTGATAGGGATGGCCTTCGAGAATACCCGCTGCGCGATAGAGCTGCTCGGCCAGGACGACCCGTACCAGTCCGTGTGGCAGCGTCAGCGCCGATAACGCGAACATGGCGGCGGCATCGCGCTTCACCCCGTCGTCCAGGCCATCGGCGCTGCCGATGACGAACGCCACGTCCCGCGCGCTGTCACGGAAGTGCTGCAGCTTCAGCGCGAACTGGCGCGTCGTCCACGCTTCACCACGCTCGTCCATCGCGACGACCGAGTATCCCGCGCAAGCGGCGCGAATGCGCAGCGCCTCGGCCGCAAGCATTTGGGCGGGCAGCTTGGCCGCCGTGCGCGGCGCGGGCTTGAGTTCGACCAACGCGACCGAGTATCCGCGAGGCATGCGCTTCGCGTATTCGGCATATCCGGCGCTCACCCACGCAGGCATCCGGTGGCCAAGCGCGACGAGGCGAAGATTCACTTGAGTTCTGCTGCGCGATGCCGTTCGGGGCGGCGCCTTCCATCCCGCTCGAATCTGCGCGGGGACTTTAGGCGGCGGCCTTCACGCGGCGCTTCGAGGCTGCGTCCTGCCAGAGTTCCTCGAGGTTGTAGTAGGCGCGCACGGCGGGCTGCATGATATGGACGACGATATCTCCGCAATCGACGAGCACCCATTCGCCAGTCTCCTCTCCCTCGACACCGATGATCGTCGCGCCGGCTTCCGACAGCTTGTCGCGGACATGGTGCGCGAGCGCCTTCACCTGCCGGTTCGATTCGGCGCTGGCGATGACCATCGAATCGTAGAAACTCGTGAGTTTGCGAACATCGAGCACGGTGATGTCGCGGGCCTTGATGTCCTCGAGGGCGGTGACGGCGGTTTGCTGCAGTTTGTTAAGGCGCATCCGTTCGCTGGCGGTAAAGGTGATGGAGGTCAATATAGGCCAAAACGGCCGGCGGGAGCAAACCGCGCCATGAGCCGTCGGCAATATTCCCGTGCGCGAGTGCCTTCCGGATCGTCGTGGCGGAGACATCGATCGGCGCGATTGGCTGCACATAGATGGCACCGGCGGGCCGCGAAAGCAGGATCCTCGGGTCGTCGACCCGCCTTTCGTCCCAGATCGGGCGCAGCGGCGGCGGGAGGCTCGCGGCGAGGTCGACGCCCGGCCGCTCCACCACCACCAGGTGCGCAAGATCGAAGATCTCCCGCCACCGGTGCCACGACGGCAAGCCGCGAAATGCGTCCGCGCCCAGCAGCAAGAGCAGCGGATTCTTCGGGAATTCGTGCCGCAGTTGGGTGAGTGTGGCCACCGTGTAGCTCTTTCCGGCGCGTCGCAATTCGCGGTCGTCGGCGACGAGGCCGGGAAACTCGGCTACCGCGAGCCGCAGCATGGCGAGCCGCGCCGCGGCCGGCGCCGCGGGAACGTCGCGGTGCGGCGGGTCGCCCGCGGGAATCAGGCGGACCTGGGACAGCCCCAGCGCGCGCCGTACGGCGTCGGCGAAGCGCAGATGCCCGTAATGCACCGGATCGAACGTCCCGCCGAGCAGCGCGATGGGAGCGGGCGCGACGTTCGTCATCCGTGGCTGCGGGAGCGATCAGTGCACACCGCGCGCGCCCGGTGCTGCCAGCGATTCGGCATGGTCCAGGTCTTCCTGGATCGTCCGCAGCGTCTCGTCGTTGATGACATCGGTGTCGCGCAGCGAGAAGAGCTCCAGGCGTTCCGCCTCGAGCGCGGCCAGCGCCAAGCGCCGCTCGCCGGCCAGCACGGATTCCAGCTCGACGCGCCGATCCGAATTGGACGAATGAAAATGCAGCCGGCGCTCGTAGAGTTCCATGAGCCGCTGGGCCTGCGCGATTTCCTTGGGGTGCTTGAGCTTCGGCAATTCCCGCTGCAGGACATCGATGGCCGCCTGCGCCGTCGCGATGCGCGCGGCCCGCTCCTCGCGCTCGGCGTTGCCGTCGCCGCGAATGCCGAACCAGCGGATGAAGAGCGGCAGCGTGACCGCGTTGAGCACCAGCGTGAGCACGATCGTCGTGGCGGCCAGGAAGATGACCAGGTCGCGACCGGGGAAAGGCGCGCCGTCGTCCAGCATGAAGGGAATCGACAGGGCTGCCGCCATCGTCACCGAGCCGCGAATTCCCGCCCAGCCGACCAGGAACACGGCCCACGGGTTGAGCGGGGGCTCGCGCGTGCGGATTTTTTCCGAGAAGTGCCTAGGCAGGTAGGCGGCCGGATAAACCCACACGAGGCGGATGATGATCAGCGCGCCCACCAGCGCGATTGCATACCAGGCGAGCTCAAGCCACGTTTCGCCTTCGAGGCGGATCAGCACGGCTCGCAGCTGCACGCCCAGCAGCAGGAACACGAGGCCGTTGAACGCGAAGAGCAGCATCGTCCACACCTCCAACGCGTGCCGCCGCGTCGGCGTGTCGAGGTGCCGCGTATCGTGCACGCCCGCGTACAGGCCGGCGGCCACGACCGACAGGATGCCGGAGACTCCCAGCGCCTCCGCGGCGAGGTACGCGGCAAAGGGCGTGAGGATCGAAAACGTCGTCTGGATCGTCGGGTCGTTGACGCAGTAGCGCGCGAGGCGCACACGAACCTCGCCGATGCCCCAGCCCACCGCAAGCCCGGTCAGCAGGCCGCCGCCCGACAGCAGCACGGCCTGCTCGACGGCATCCGTCCAGGAGAACATGCCGGTGGCCACGGCGGCGACGGCGAACTTGAACGCCACCAGCCCCGACGCGTCGTTGATGAGGCTTTCTCCGTTGAGGATGTGGGTGATGCGCGAAGGCATCTTCAGTCGCTCGGTGATCGCCGAAACGGCGACGGCGTCGGTGGGCGACACGATCGCGCCGAGCGCGAACGCGACGGCGAGCGGCACGCCCGGGATCAGCCAGTGGATGAGGTAGCCGACGGCGACCACCGTGAGCGTCACGAGTCCGAACGCCAGCAGCAGCACCGGACGCAGGACGCCCAAGAGGTCTCGCTTGGGGATGATCCATCCGTCGGCAAACAGGAGCGGCGGGATGAACAGCAGGAAGAAGATCGACGGCTCGATGTGCACGCGCTTGAATGCCGGCAGGAACGACAGCGCGACGCCGCCCGCTACGAGCAGCAACGGCAGCGGGATGGGCAACCAACGCGCCAGCGCGCCAACGAGCGCGACGGTCAGCAACATGGCGAGAACGAGTTCGATGAATTCCATCGCGTGATTCTACTCAGAAGCGCGATCCGGGCTGCGTCAGGAAAGCAACCTCCTCCGGCGTCGACGCGCGCTCCAGAATTGCATTGCGGTGCGGATACCGGCCGAAGCGTGCAATGACGTCGGCGTGCTTGTGCGCCCACTCGAGCGGGCTCGCGAGTCCGGTCTCCTCTGCGAGCGCTCCGAAGAGTTCGAGCGATCGCTGCTGCATGTCGCCATCTTCGGCATGCACGAACGGCATGTACAGAAACCACCGGCCGTAAGGATCGAGCGCTCGGTCGAGGCCCCGGTGGACGGCATCGCGCGCCGTCGCCAATGCGCGCGCGTCGCCGGCGAATGCCGCCGGCGTGTCGCGGTGGATGTTCCGCGTGAATTGGTCGAGCAGCAGAATGCGGGCCAGCGAGCCCTCCGCCGTGGCACACCAGCCGCCATAGCCGCCGGCCAGCGCGATGTCCACGGCACTGCCGAAGCGCGCGCGAATCGCGGCGTCGAAGGCTTCGTCCTTGCGGAACCACACGTCGCGTTCGCCGCTGCGCTCGGGCGAACCGACGGGCCCGAACCAGAACGCGAGGATCGAGGCGGCGAGCGGATCCAGGGTGGCGGAGCCCATACCCTATGATAAGTCAATCGGTTTGGCCCCGTGCCACTGGCACTCGCTGCGCCGCTAGATCTGCGATGTCAGGGCGTGATTCGGCTTGTCGGAGACGATCCGCCCGTCCACGAGCTCGATAATGCGGTCGCATCGTCGCGCCAGCCGTGGATCGTGGGTCACGATCAGGAACGTGGTGCCGCTGTCTCGATTGACATCGCGCATCAGGTCGAACACCGCGTCGGCATTTTCCGTGTCGAGGTTGCCGCTGGGCTCGTCGGCAAGGACGAGCACGGGATTCATCGCCAGCGCACGGGCGATTGCGACCCGTTGCTGCTGTCCGCCCGAAATGTCGGACGCCTTGTGGTCTCGCCACGCCTCCAGTCCGACCCGAGCCAGCAATGTTGCCGCCGCTTCGCGCATCTGGTCGTCAAGCTTGCCCCGCGTGGCCAGTATCGGCATCATCACATTCTCCAGTGCCGTGAATGCGGGCAGCAGGCAGTGATACTGGAAGATGAAGCCGATTGCACGGCCGCGTAACCTGGTGGAGTCCGACTCGCTCAATGAGCCCGCCTCCTGGCCCGCGATCAGGAGCTTGCCAGCGCTCGGCTTGTCGAGCAGGCCAACCAGGTTGAGAAGCGTTGTCTTCCCCGAGCCGGATGGGCCAATCAGCGCAGCGAACTCGCCCTGCCGCAGCGTGAGATCGATGGAATGGAGAACCTCGATTTCAACCGGCGTCCCGATGGCGTAAGACTTGCAAACGGCCGCAAGGCGCAGCGTTTCCGGGCGGGCGTCATCAGCCACGAATCGCCACCGCGGGGTCGAGCCGCGCCGCGCGGCGCGCCGGGACCATGGCTGCCAGCGTGCCGACGAGCGTCGAGCCCGCGCAGGCTATGACGAACAGCGACGGCTCGATCACGACGATGAACATCGGAGTGCCGTCCGGGTTCTTCGCCACGCCACGCCACAGGAGAAGGAATCCCCATGCCAACAGCGACCCGAACAGCGAGCCGGCGAGCCCCATGCACGCGCCCTGGAGGAGGAACACGCGAAGCACCTGTTCGCGCGCGGTGCCCATCGCGCGCAGGATGCCGATCTCCTTGGATTTCTGGACGACGGACACGATCAGCACGCTCGCGATTCCCAGCGCAACCGTCAGCCCGACGAAGACGCGGATGAGCGTATTCGCCAGGATTTGCGCAGCCATTGCGGAGAAGAACTGCGCATTCGTCGTGATCCAGCTCTCCACCTCGATGTCGTTCCCGGCGCGGATTTGCCGGGCTATTGTCTCGGCCTCGAAGGGGTCGCGCACCTTGACTTCGATGCTGGATACCCCGCCCGCGAGGTCGAGCAGGCTCTGCGCGGTGCGAAGCGCCACGTAGACGTTGCGTTCGTTAGCGCCCTTGTTGCCGAAATCGAAGACTCCGATGACCGTGAGCGTGGATGCAGCGCCCGTTGCCGTGGTGAGG
Source organism: uncultured beta proteobacterium (assembly GCA_963828045.1). Taxonomy (GTDB): domain Bacteria; phylum Pseudomonadota; class Gammaproteobacteria; order Burkholderiales; family Casimicrobiaceae; genus VBCG01. The sequence continues at coordinate 212,683 of CAWHCM010000004.1, forward strand.
CTCAACTTGTCGCCGATGGATACGCCAAGATCCTTGGCGAGCTCCGTTCCGATGACGATGTCGATCGGCCCGACATCGTCGCGCCCCGCGATCATCTTTTCGGGGAGCGCGATCACGTTGAAGTAGGTTTCGGTCTCGATGCCGATGACCGTCACGGCCTTGGTAGCGTCGCCGCGTTGCGCGAATCCCGGGCCAGAAGCGACCGGAGTGACGCCGATGACATCGGGCAGGCGCTCGACTTCCGTGCGCACCTTCTGCCACTGGTCTATCGAGCGCAGCTGCTGTGAGCGTGGCTGGATCTGCGCGGTAATGCTCTCTGACGGGCTGTCGCGCAGGCGGCGCGCCACCTGGTCCGGAGACAGGATCTCGATGGGCGCCTGGAAATTGAGCGTGCGCCGGACGATGTTCGCCTGCAAGCCGGCGAGCAACGCTGACATGAAAATGATCACGCCGGCCCCCAGCGCAACGCCGAAGATGATGAGCAGCGTCTGCGTCGTGCCCTCCCGCATGAAGCGGAAAGCGACGATCGCCTCGAACCGGCCGAGGGGGTTCATGACCGGCTGCTGGTGGAGGGGGCCGCCCGCACGCGCTGGCCCGGGGCCACGCCGCCGGCGGAGGCCGCGACGACCCGGTCGCCGGCAGAGACACCTTCCGTTATCTCGACGCGGCCTTCACCCTTAAGTCCCAGCGTCACAGGCTTGCGCACGGCTCTGCCGCCTTCGACCGCGAGAACCCAGGGTCTGGGACCTGTGGCATCGAACACGGCGCGGGAGGGGACCGTCAACACGTTCTGGCGCCGCCCCACTTCGATGTCGACGGACGCCGTCATGTCCTGTCGTAGATAATCCGGCGGCGCCGGGACCCGCAGTTTGACTTCGACGGATCCGCGCAACGCATCGATGCCGGGATTGATGTAGAAGAGCTCGGCGGCGAATCGCTCGTGCGGATACGCATCGGCTGACGCAAGCGCCTTCTGGCCGAGCTTCAGCTGCGACAGATTTTTCTCGTCGATCGCGACAACGACCTGCGTTTCGCCGGCGGGCGCCAATACCATGAGTTCCTTGCCGGGCTGCACGACGTCACCCGGCTCGACATTGCGGCCGATCAGCGTGCCGTCGACAGGCGCGAGAACGACCATCTGGTCCAGCCGCGCCTGCGCGGCACCGAGCGTTGCGCGCGCCTGGGACAGCGCGGTCTGTGCGACGAGGGAATCGCTGCCCGACGGACGATTGGTCTCGACCTGCAGCCGTGCTGCCTCCAGTTGGCTCTTGGCAACGTCGAGATTGCGCTTGGCGTCGTCCAGCGCGGACTGGCTGACAAACCCCTTCGCTTTCAGGTCCAGCGACCTGTCGTATTGCTGCTGCGAGAGGACCAGGTTGGCTTGCGACTGCGCCAGCGCTTGCAGCGCGGCAGGCAGCGCAACTTCCCGGATTTGCCGGATCCTGGCGTCGGCCTGGGCGACTGCTGCATCGGCCTGCATCATTGCCGCACGCTCGTCGCGGTCGTCCAGCACGAGCAGGACGTCACCGCGTTTGACGCTTTGGCCTTCCTCCACGGGAATGCGCAGAACCCGTTCGGTCACGACCGCGCTGATGGAGACGCGCTGCGGCGTCATCACGCGGCCGCTCGCAACGACGGTCTGCACGAGATCGCCTCGCTCGGCGGTGGCGATCTCCACGGGCTGCCCGAATATCGCGTCGCGATACAGGTAGCCGCCGAGCACAATTGCCGTCGCCATCACGAAGGCACGCAGCAGCCAGTGGCCGCGAACCTTCTGCAGACGGTCGCGCAGATCTCGGTACCAGCGGACTTGCGGCATGGAAGCTGTAGGACACGCAGAAACAGCCGATTATCGCAGCCGGCTGACCGGTCCCGCTTGATCCGGGACAACAATTGCGGGCGCGGCGTCGTCTAAGCTGCTGATTGGTCGTATGTGTGGGCTCGTCGTGAATGCCTTGACCGGATGGCGATCGTGAAGAATCTGCCGCTCTCGAAGGTCTACCAATTGCTCGAACCGGGCCCGGTGGTCATGCTGACGACCGCCAACAAGGGCCGCGCCAACATCATGACGATGTCGTGGCACATGATGGTCGAGTTTCTGCCGCCGCTCGTCGCCTGCGTCGTCAGTGGCGCGAATTACAGCTTCGGCGCATTGCGGGCGACAAAGGAATGTGTGATCGCCTTGCCGGCGCTGGAATTGGCGCCGAAGGTCGTCGAAGTCGGCAACTGTTCGGGCCGCGACGTGGACAAGTTCATGACGTTCGGGCTGACGCCTTCGCCGGCGGCGCGCGTAGCGCCGCCTCTGATCGCCGAGTGTTTTGCCAATCTCGAATGCAAGGTCGCCGACACGCGTCTTGTAAACACCTACAATATATTCATCCTCGAAGTGCTCAAGGCTTGGTGCGATCCGGCGCAGAGAAACCCCAAGACACTTCATCACCACGGCTACGGAAGATTCGCTGTCGACGGGAAGACGATCAAGCTCAAATCGAGGATGCGATAGGCTTCTCGGGCCACGCTCGCCGGGGATTGTGTCTCGACACAAGTTCGAGGTCGGTCCCCGACCCGTGATAAGGTCTGTCGAGGCCGCATGCGCGGCAGCCGGTCTCCCCCGCGATGGCGACTTCGTACCGAAACATCTTCCTGCTTGCGCTATGCCAGGCGCTGCTGCTTACCAATGCAGCGGCGCTGATCTCGATGAATGCGCTGGTCGGGTACTCGCTGGTCGACTTCAAGACCATCGCCACGCTTGGCGCCACCACGTACGTGCTGGGATCCGCGTTGTCGACGATGCCGATGTCGCTGTGGATGGCCAAGGTGGGCCGCCGGCGCGGCTTCATGGCCGGCGCGCTGATCAACATCGGCGGCTGTGCGCTCGCGGCCGCCGCGCTCTTTCTTCGAAGTTTTCCGCTCTATTGCGTAGCGACGGCCGTCATCGGCATCTATAACGCGATCGGATTGCAGTACCGCTTTGCCGCGACGGAAGTGGCAGCGCCCGCGGACAAGGCGCGCGCCATTTCGCTCGTGCTGGCGGGCGGCATCGGCGGCGGCTTTCTGGGGCCTGCGATCGGCGGCTGGGGAAGCGAGCTCTTCGCGACACCATTCCTGGGCTCGTTTGTGCTGCTGGCCGCGGTCGCGCTCGTGGCGCTCGGCGTCCAGTCGCTGGTTCACGTCCCCAAACCCGCCGCGGTGGAGTCCGCAGGCAGCGGACGGCCTCTGCGCATCATCGTCCGGCAGCCGGTGTTCATCGTTGCCGTACTCTCGGCTGGATTGGGCTACGGTCTCATGAATCTGCTGATGACGGCTACGCCGCTGGCGATGAGCTTCTGCAGCCACCCTTATGCGCAGGCGGCATTCGTCATCGAATGGCACGTCATGGGCATGTATGCGCCGGGCTTCGTCACCGGAACCCTCATCAGGCGCTTCGGAATTCTCAACGTCATCTTGGCGGGCATCGCGGTGATGGCCGGCGGCTCCGCCATCGCGCTGAACGGCAATTCCGTTGCCCACTTCGTCATGGCGCTGACGCTGATCGGCGCCGGCTGGAACTTCATGTACACGGGCGGAACCACGCTCCTGACCGAGGCCTATCGTCCCGGTGAGAAAGCGCGAACGCAGGGCGCCAACGACTTCATCGTATTCTCGATCATGGGACTGTCGTCGTTTTCTTCCGGCGCGCTCGTTTCCGCGGCCGGCTGGGAAAGGATGAATCTGGGCGTCCTGCCGTTCCTGGCCCTCATTGCCTTCGTCGTCGTGCTGTACGGACGCCGGCGCCGCCGTGCGCACGCGGCGGCCTAGCCCGTTTCGAATTTCCAGTAGACGGCGTCGACCGTCTTGCCGATCGCGGCGAGTTGCGCCTTCAGCGCGTCGCCGACCGCATGGGAGTCGCGCACTTCGTGTTCGGCGCGAACGAACACCACCGCACGATTGTCGTCGAGCACGAGCGAGCTGACGGCTCCGCGAATGTCGTGCGCGGCGAGCCATGCCTGCGCCTCGCGGTCGATTGCGGGGTCCGACGCGTCGATCAGCAGGCGGCGATTCACGGCGGCCAGGAACAACGCCATGACGCCCAGGAGCAAGCCGACGACAATCGCCACCGCGGCGTCGAATACGGGGCGCGGTCCCCAGACGAACGAAATGCCCGCAACCAGCAGCGTGAGCAGGATGCCGAGCAGTGCGACCGCATCTTCGAGCAGAACGGCGAGCACGGTCGTCTTGCTGCGATTTTCGCGCAGGCCGGCCCAGCCGCCGATTTCCTTGAGGGCAACGGTGAACGTCCAGAGTTCCAGCCCGAAGGAAAAAAGCAGCAAGCCGATAATGAGCGGCGTGAACGGCTCCACCGCCTGGCGCTGCAACAGCGCATGGATGCCGTGATAGAGGTTGATGCCGCAGCCGACGAAGAACACGCTGACGGCCGAGACGAGCGCCCAGAAGAATTTTTCCTGGCCGCGCCCGAACGGGTGCGCCTGGTCCGGCGGGCCCCGGCCGCGAATTTCGCCGACCTTGAGGAGCACCTGGTTGCCCACGTCGGCGAATGAGTGGACCGTTTCCGCGAACAGCGTCGGCGAGCCCGTGACGATCCAGCCGAAACCCTTCGCCGCCGCGATGGCGCTGTTGGTCGCGATCGAGATCGATACGGACGACGACATTTGCCGCCGCTAGGTGCGGATCTGTCCGGTGCCCAGGACCACCCACTTCTGGCTGGTCAAACCTTCCAGTCCCACCGGCCCGCGGGCGTGCAGCTTGTTTGTGGAGATGCCGATCTCGGCGCCGAGCCCGTACTCGAAACCGTCGGCGAAGCGCGTCGACGCGTTGACGATAACGGAACTCGAGTCGACTTCGCGCAGGAAACGCATCGCGTTGGCGTGGTTCGACGTGACGATCGCGTCGGTGTGCTGCGAGCCGTATTTCGCGATATGGGCCATCGCATCGTCGACCGAATCGACGACGCGCACGGCCAGAATGGGCGCCAGGTATTCGGTGTACCAATCCTTCTCGGTCGCCACCTTCATCGTCGGGACGATTGCCCGCGAGCGCTCGCAGCCGCGCAACTCGACCGACTTGTCTCCGTAGATTTCGGCGAGCGGCGGCAGCACGCGCGCGGCGATGTCCCTGTGGACGAGCAGCGTCTCCATCGTATTGCAGGGGGAGAAGCGCTGCGTTTTCGCGTTGTCGGCGATGCGGATGGCCATCGCGAGCTCGGCCGAGGCGTCGATGAAGACATGGCAAACGCCGTCCAGGTGCTTGATGACGGGAACCTTTGCCTCTTTGGTAATGCGCTCGATGAGCCCCTTGCCGCCGCGCGGGACGATGACGTCCACGTGGTCCACGTCGGCGATCAGATGGCCGACGGCGGCGCGGTCGGTCGTGGCAACGATCTGCACGGCGCGCTCGGTGAGGCCGGCGGCGCGCAGCCCCTGGTGCACGCAGTCGGCAATCGCCTGGTTGCTGCGCAGCGATTCCGACCCGCCACGCAGGATCGTCGCGTTGCCGGACTTGAGGCACAGCGCCGCCGCGTCTGCCGTGACGTTGGGCCTCGACTCGTAGATGATGCCGACGACACCCAGCGGAACGCGCATCTTGCCGACCTGGATGCCGCTCGGGCGGTAGCGGAGGTCGGCGATTTCGCCTACGGGGTCGGGGAGCGCGGCAATCTCGAGCAAGCCGTCGGCCATCGCGGAAACGGCCTTCGCATTCAGCGAGAGGCGATCGACGAATGCGGCATCCTGGCCATCTGCTTTGGCAGCGGCGACGTCCTGCGCGTTCGCGGCGAGGAGCTTCCCCTCGTCGCGCCGCACGGCATCGGCCATCGCGCACAGCGCCTTGTTCTTGGCGTTGGTGTCCGCGCGCGCGAGTTCCCGCGCCGCGATGCGCGCGGCCGCGCCCACCGCGCGCATGTACGCCGCGACATCCACGACGGGCGTGACGCCGGGAACGTTGAGGTTCGTCATGCGGCCATTCTACCGCGGTCGACGCTGGTCCCGGCGAAGGCGGGAGGGCGATTGGCTCAGTGTGGCGTGATCGATTTCACACCGTCGGGCGTTCCCATGAGGATCACATCGGCGCCGCGCCCCGCGAAGAGGCCGACGGTGACCACGCCGACGATCTGGGTGATCTTCGCTTCCAGCGCCAGCGGGTCGAGGATCGACAGCCCCGACACGTCCAGGATCACGTTGCCGTTGTCGGTCGTGAAGCCCATCCGCAGCGCGGGCTGGCCGCCCAGCGCGACGAGCTGGCGCGCGACGTAACTCCGCGCCATGGGTATGACCTCGACCGGCAGCGGAAACTTGCCGAGCACACCGACCAGCTTGGACTGGTCGACGATGCACACGAACTTGCGCGCGACGGCCGCGACGATTTTCTCGCGCGTCAATGCGCCGCCGCCGCCCTTGATCATCGCGCCGTGTTCTGTCACCTCGTCCGCGCCGTCGATGTAGACCGGCAAGTCGTCGACGTTGTTCAGCTCCTCGACGTCGATGCCGTGCGCCTTCAACCGATCTGCGGTCTTGACCGAGCTCGCCACCGCGCCCTTGAAGCGGTACTTGATCTTCGCCAATTCGTCGATGAAGAAGTTGGCCGTCGAGCCGGAGCCCACGCCGATCCACGCGTCGTCGACAACGTGCTTGATCGCCTCGCGGGCGACCGCCTGCTTGAGTTCGTCCTGGGTCATTGCGGCGGTGCGTGGCAGGATGACGCTATTTCTTTCGCGGCGGCGGCATGTCGGTGCACACGCCTTCGTACACCTCGGCGGCGAGGCCGACCGACTCGCCTAGCGTCGGGTGCGGATGGATGGTCTTGCCGATGTCGACAGCGTCCGCGCCCATCTCGATCGCGAGCGCGATTTCGCTGATGAGATCGCCGGCATGCGTGCCGACGATGCCGCCACCGACGATGCGGTGCGTCGTCTCGTCGAAGATGAGCTTGGTGAAGCCTTCGTCGCGGCCGTTGGCGATGGCGCGGCCCGATGCGGCCCACGGCAGCACGCCCTTGCCGACCTTCATGCCCTTGGACTTTGCCTCGTCCTCGGTGACGCCGACCCACGCCACTTCCGGATCGGTGTACGCCACCGAAGGAATGATGCGCGCATCGAAGTAGGACTTCTGGCCCGACGCGGCTTCCGCGGCGACATGGCCTTCGTGCGTCGCCTTGTGCGCGAGCATCGGCTGCCCGACGATATCGCCGATCGCGTAGATGTGCGGCACGTTGGTGCGCATCTGGTTGTCGACCGGAATGAAGCCGCGATCGGTGACCGCAATGCCGGCCTTGTCCGCGCCGATCTTCTTGCCGTTGGGACTGCGGCCGACGGCCAGCAGCACGAGGTCATAGGGTTGCGGTCCCGCCGGCGCCTGCTCGCCCTCGAAGGTCACGTACAAAGCGTCCTTCTTCGCCTCGACGCCGACCGTCTTGGTCTTGAGCATGATGCGGTCGAAGCGCGGCTTGTTCATCTTCTCCCACACGCGGAAGAGGTCGCGGTCGACGCCCTGCATCAGGCCGTCGAGCATTTCGACGACGTCGAGGCGCGCGCCGAGCGTCGAATACACGGTGCCCATTTCGAGGCCGATGATGCCGCCGCCGACGACGAGCATGCGCTTGGGTACGGAGCGCAGCAGCAGCGCGCTGGTCGAGTCGACGACGCGCGGATCGTCGGGCACGAAGGGCAGCTTGATCGACTGCGATCCCGCCGCGACGATGGCCTTCTCAAACTTGACGACCTTCTTCGACGCCCGTCCGATTCTGGTTGGCGCCGTCGGTGACATCGACTTCGATGTGATGCGGATCGAGGAACACGCCATAGCCGCGCACGACATCGACCTTGCGCGCCTTCGCCATGCCGGCGAGGCCGCCGGTGAGCTTGCCCACGACCTTGTCCTTCCAGGCGACGAGCTTCGTCGAGGTCGATCTGCGGCGCGCCGAACGTGATCGCCGTGCTCGGCGAAGGCCTTGGTCTCGTCCATCACCGCCGCGATATGCAGCAGCGCCTTCGACGGAATGCAGCCGACGTTGAGGCACACGCCGCCGAGCGTCGCGTAGCGCTCGACGAGCACGGTCTTCATGCCGAGATCGGCCGAACGGAACGCGGCGCTGTAGCCGCCCGGGCCCGGCGCCCAGCACAAGCATTTCGCACTCGATGTCCGCCTTGCCTGCGTACGTCGCTGCGCCGGGAATCACAACCGGCGCGGCCGCGGGTTTCGCGGGCGCTGCCGGTGCGGGCGAATCCGCCGGCTTGGCCGGCGCGGACGCGGCCGCCGCCGCGGATGGTTTGGCGTCGCCCGTGGCGGCACCTTCGAGAACGACGATCACGCTGCCTTCGCTGACCTTGTCGCCTAACTTGACCTTCAATTCCTTGACGATCCCAGCGGCGGGCGACGGCACGTCCATCGTCGCCTTGTCGGATTCGAGCGTGACCAGCGAATCCTCGGGCTTCACCGAGTCGCCCGGCTTGACGAAGATCTCGATGACCGGGATGTCCTTGAAGTCGCCGATGTCGGGGACCTTGACTTCTATGCTCATTGCGGCCTCGGGTGGATTTGTTCTAGAGCATTACGCGCCGCATGTCGGCTGAGCAGCCCGGCGAGATAGGCCGTGAAGCGCGCCGCCGACGCGCCGTCGATCACGCGATGGTCGTAGGAGAGCGACAGCGGCACCATGAGCCGTGGCGCGAAATCCCTCCCGTTCCAGATGGGCTTCGTCGCGCTTTTCGACACGCCCAGGATCGCGACTTCCGGCGCGTTGATGATCGGCGTGAACGCGGTGCCGCCGATGCCGCCGAGCGAGCTGATCGAGAAGCAGCCGCCCTGCATGTCGGCCGGCCCGAGCTTGCCTTCGCGCGCCTTGGCGGAGAGTTCTCCCATCTCCTTCGCGATCTGCAGCACGCCCTTCTGGTCGGCGTTCTTGATGACGGGCACGACAAGTCCGTTCGGCGTGTCTGCGGCGAAGCCGATGTGAAAATATCTCTTGAGGACCAGGTTGTCCCCATCCAGCGACGCGTTGAAGTCCGGGAACTTGCGCAGTGCTGCGACCGACGCCTTGATCAGGAACGCCAGCATCGTGATCTTGATGCCGGCTTTCTCGTTCTCCTTGTTCATCTGCACGCGGAACGCCTCGAGGTCGGTGATGTCGGCCTCGTCGAATTGCGTGACGTGCGGAATCATCACCCAGTTGCGGGCGAGATTGGCACCCGAGATCTTCTTGATCCGCGACAGCGGCTTTGCTTCGATCGCGCCGAACTTCGCGAAGTCGACCGATGGCCATGGCAGCAAGTTGAGTTGACCGCCGCCGCTTATTCCACCCCCGACGCTTCCCGCTGCGCCTGGCGCGCCGCCGGTCAGCGCCTGCTTGACGAAATTTTGCACATCCTCCTGCTGGATGCGGCCGTTAGGGCCGGTGCCTTTTAACTTCGCGAGGTCGACGCCCAGCTCGCGCGCGAACTTGCGCACCGACGGCGACGCGTGCGCGCCCTTGAATGCTTGGTCGTCGATCGGCGCCGCGGGCGCGGACGAAGGAGCGGGCGCCGCGACGGGTGCGGTGGGTGCAGGCGCTGCGGCGGCTGGCGCAGCCGCGGCAGGGGGCGGCGCAGCGGCCGCCGCGGGTGTCGGCGCGGGCGCCGCGGCCGACGCTGGGGCGGCCGGCTTGGCGCCGTCGGTCGCGGCCGTTTCCAACGTGAGAATCGACGTCCCTTCGCTTACCTTGTCGCCCAGCTTGAGCTTCAATTCCTTCACGACGCCGGCGGCGGGCGCCGGCACGTCCATCGTCGCCTTGTCCGATTCGAGCGAGACGAGCGAGTCCTCGGCCTTGACCGTGTCTCCGGGCTTCACGAAGACTTCGATGACCGGGATGTCCTTGAAGTCGCCGATGTCGGGAACCTTGACTTCGATCGTGCTCATCAGTGCCTCGGATTAGGGGCCATTCATTGGATCGGATCGGCGGAAAGCCTCGACTTCGCTACACCGTCCACGGCGCGGGCCTCTCGGGGTCGAGTCCGTATTTCTTGATCGCCTCGGCCACGCGCGCGGCGGGAATCGTTCCGTCGTCCGCCAGCGCCTTCAGCGCCGCAATGGTCGTGTAGTAGCAATTGACCTCGAAGAAATGGCGAAGCTTCTCGCGTGTGTCGGAGCGCCCGAATCCGTCGGTGCCAAGCACCACGTAACGGCGCGGAACCAAAGGCCGGATCTGCTCGGCGAACAAACGCATGTAGTCGGTCGTGACGATCACCGGACCTTCGGTGCCCGCAAGGCACGCCTCGACATGCGACACGCGCGGCTTTTCGACCGGATGTAGCGTGTTCCACCGCGTCACCGCGTTGCCGTCGCGCGCCAACTCGGTGAACGACGGGCAGCTCCAGATGTCGGCATCCACGCCCCAGTCCTTCTTCAGGAGGTCGGCAGCGGCGATCGCCTCGCGCAGGATGACGCCCGAGCCCATCAACTGCACGCGCGGCGACTTGGCCCTAGACTTTTCGCCGTCGCGCAGCTTGTACATGCCCTTGATGATCCCCGGCGCGGCGCCCTCGGGCATCGCCGGCTGCTGGTAGTTCTCGTTCATCACCGTCAGGTAGTAATAGATGTCCTCCTGCTCGGAATACATCCGGCGCAGGCCGTCCTGGACGATGACCGCGACCTCGAAGCCGAACGTCGGATCGTACGAGATGCAGTTCGGCACGGTGGCGGAAATCATGTGCGAATGACCGTCTTCGTGCTGCAACCCTTCCCCGTTCAGCGTCGTGCGTCCGGCGGTGCCGCCCAGCAGGAACCCGCGCGAACGCATGTCGCCCGCCGCCCACGCGAGATCGCCGATGCGCTGGAAGCCGAACATCGAGTAGAAAATGTAAAAGGGGATCATCTGCACGCCGTGCGTCGAGTACGACGTCGCGGCGGCGATCCAGTCGCACATTCCGCCCGCCTCGTTGATCCCTTCCTGCAGGATCTGGCCGTGCTTGTCCTCCTTGTAGAACATCAGCTGGTCGGCGTCCTGGGGCGTGTAGAGCTGACCCTGCTGGTTCCAGATGCCGAGCTGCCGGAACATGCCTTCCATGCCGAACGTGCGCGATTCGTCCGGGACGATCGGCACGATGTGCTTGCCGATGTTCTTGTCGCGGATCAGCATTTGCAGGATTTGCACGAAGGACATCGTCGTCGAGATTTCGCGGTCGTCCGTGCTCTTGAGGAACCGTTCGAACGCGGAGAGCTCGGGCACGATCAGCGGCGCGGCCTTGCGGCGGCGTTGCGGCAGGTAGCCGCCTAACTCCATCCGGCGGGCGCGCATGTATTGCTGTTCGGCCGACCCCTCGGGGAATACGACATACGGCATTTCTTCCAGCTTGTCGTCGGCCACCGGAATCTGGAAGCGGTCACGGAAGTGGCGAATCGAATCGAACGACATCTTCTTTTGCTGGTGCGTGATGTTCTGCGCCTCGCCGGATTCGCCCATGCCGTAGCCCTTGATGGTCTTCGGCAGTATGACCGTCGGTTGCCCCTTGTGAGTCGCCGCTGCGTGAAACGCGGCGTAGACCTTGTGCGAATCGTGACCGCCCCGGTTCAAGTGCCAGATATCGTCGTCGGACCAGTCGGCGACGAGTTCCTTCAGTTCCGGCGTGTTGAAGAAGTATTCGCGCACATATGCGCCGTTCTTGCTCTTGAACGTCTGGTATTCGCCGTCGACGCACTCCATCATCCGGCGCATCAGGATCCCCTTCTTGTCGCGCGCGAACAGCGCGTCCCAGCGCGTGCCCCAGATCACCTTGATCACGTTCCAGCCGGCGCCACGAAAGTCGCTTTCCAGCTCCTGGATGATCTTGCCGTTGCCGCGTACCGGCCCGTCCAGGCGCTGCAGGTTGCAGTTGACGACGAAGATCAGGTTGTCGAGATTTTCGCGCGACGCCATGCTGATTGCGCCCATCGACTCCGGCTCGTCCATTTCGCCGTCGCCCATGAACGCCCAGACCTTGCGGCCCTCCGTCTTCGCCAGCCCTCGATCCTGCAGGTATTTCATGAACCGCGCCTGGTAGATCGCCATCAGCGGGCCCAGGCCCATCGACACGGTCGGAAACTGCCAGAAATCCGGCATCAGCCACGGATGCGGGTACGACGATATGCCCTTGCCGTCCACTTCCTGGCGATAGTTGTCGAACTGTTCCGCGGTCAGACGGCCGAGCATGAATGCGCGCGCGTAAACGCCCGGCGACGAGTGGCCCTGCACGAAGACGAGATCGCCGCCGTGCGTGTCGGAGGCCGCGTGCCAGAAATGATTGAAGCCGACGTCGTACAGCATGGCGGCGGAGGCGAAGCTGGCGATGTGGCCGCCGACGTTCGTGTGCTTGTTCGCGCGCAGCACCATCGCCATCGCATTCCAGCGCACGTGCGACTGGATGCGATGCTCGATTTCCTGGTTGCCAGGAATGTGGACTTGCTGGTCCGACGGGGATGGTGTTGATGTAGGCCGTGTTCGCGGAGAACGGAAGGTACGCGCCCGAACGGCGCGCTGCTTCGATCAGGTTTTCGATGAGGAAGTGCGCGCGGTCGGGGCCCTCCGCGGCGAGCACACCTGCGAGCGCGTCCAGCCATTCGCGGGTTTCCTGGGGATCGGCATCGCTTTTCATCATGTCCATGTGAATCCTCCGGCGACGTTCGGTACGCTATCGCGAAACGTCGACAATGCCATGTGCGCCGCCTCGCGATAAGTCCGTCGCGGGAGTGCGCATCGAACGTGAACCAACGCCAGACCGGGTGTGAGGCGGTGCGGCTCGTTCCTGGCCGCTTTCGCTTCAACGACGAACGCCACAAGGCGCTATCTTCGCTCCCTTTGGCGGCATCGGCCATGAGTGTATCAAAATGGAAATGATTTCCAAATTCACTCGAGGCGCCGTCCGCCGGCCGCCGGACCGCGATAGTGGAGGGCCGTCGCGGCCACAAGACTCGCCGCGGCGAGAACAAGAAAGCCCGTGCGGTAGCCGTCGGTCATGGCGGCCAGTGCGGCGAAGAGGGGCGGACCTACGACCACGCCCGCGAACGTGACGAACCCGGAAGCGCCCGTGACCGCGCCGGCGCTGCCGGCGGGCGCGAGCCGGGCAAGTTCGGACAGCTGGACGCCGTTCCAGCCCACGGCCGTGGCGCCGAAAAGCGCCGCCACCGGCAAAACGATCCACGCCGGCCAGTCCGGAGTCGCGAAGGCCATCGCGATGCTGCAAAGCCCCGCCAGGACCCCGATCAGCGTCAACACGCGGCGGGGCGCCACCGCTCGATCCGCCAACGCGCCCCAGCCAATGCGCCCAACGACACCGGCCACCGTGGCGATAGTGAGCGCTAACCCTGAAGCCACGAGGGACCAGCGGAGCGCGACGTGCAGGAAGACGACCAGGTAGCTCGTTAGGCACACCTGTACGGCCGCGTAGCAAAAGCCCAGGCCGGCCAACTCTGCCAGCGCCGGGGACTTGGCGACCAGGCGCAGCCGGGAGGCGATGAGCGTCAACGAAAATGCCTTGCCCGCCGAGCGCTCGGTGTCAAGCGCCCGCCGCGTCGATTGGGCGGTCGCCGCGACTGCAAGCCCCAGGACCCCGACGGTGACCAGCGCGGTGCGCCACCCCATCGTCAGTGCCGCGAAGGGCAGCAGCGCGCCCGCGAGTGCCGCGCCGGCCGGAACGCCCGTCTGCTTGATCGAGAACATGAGCGCCATCTGCGACGGTGGCGTCGTCCGGACGAGAATTTGCGAGGACGCCGGCGTGATCGGCCCGTAGCCAACACCTATCAGGATGGCGACGAACGCCAGCAATGCGGCCGCCGACGCGGGCAACGATCCCACCAGAACGATTCCCGTCGCGCAAAAAAGCACGCAGACCTGCGAAACACGGATGGCGCCATAGCGTTCGATGAACCCGGCCGAGCCCAGGCTTGCCAGCATGGCCCCCACGTAGACGAGCCCCACGAACACGCCGATCCAAGTGGGCGCGACGCCCATCGAATGCGCGAGTTCCGTCGCGAGCACCGCCGGCGCAGTTGCCGCGAGCGATGTAAATACCTGGATCGCCAGCGTGGTCGCCAGCGCGACGACCGCGGTGCGGCTGTCGCGTTGCGCCGCCGCCGTCATCGCTCGGCCGGGACCGGCAGAATCCGCGACTCCGTGACAACCATGTCGACGCGGAGGTCATGAGCGGCGCTCGGAATTTGCGCGACGATCTGCACGTCGAACGCCCCGGCCACGAGTGTCGTGCCCCGCGCGAGCGTCGGCATCAGGCGATCGTAGTAGCCGCCGCCGTAGCCCAACCTTCGTCCTTCGGCGGTGAACGCAACGCCCGGAACCAGCACCCAGTCGACGGCCGCCGTGTCGATGCGCGGCAGCGTCGACAATGGCTCCGGTATGCCGCGATATCCAGGCGCGACGTGATGCTCGATGTCGACGATGGCGTGCAGTTCGAGCATCCGCGCCATGCCATTGGTCCGCGGTGCGACCAGCATCTTGCCATCGGCCAAGGCGGCAAGCGCCAGCGGGCGCGTGTCCCATTCGCTGCGAAAGGGCAGCGTCAGCAGCACAGTTTGAGCCCGTACGAACGACGGCAGTTCCCGCAGGCGGGCAGCGATGATATGCGACGCCGACGCGCGCTGCGCCGGATCGATCGCGTCGCGCGCGCCGATCATCTGCGCGCGCAACGCCCGTTTGGCCTCGCGGAGCGCCGGGCCGGTCAGCACGATATCGGGACTTGCGCCACCGGGAAGCATTGGCCGATGTTAGCGGACGTATAATGCGCGGTCTACGCAGGATCCCAATTCCCCATGAAAAATACACACCAGTTCTATCGGGCGCGCCGCGCCGCAGTCCTTGAATCGATGCGCACGCACGCCGGTGGCGGCTTGGCCCTCGTGCCCACCGCGCCCGAGGTGCCGCGCAACCGCGATTCGAATTTTCCTTTCCGGTTCGACAGCTATTTCTATTACCTGTCGGGCTTTCCCGAGCCCGAGGCCGTCGTTGCGCTGGTCGCGGGACCGGACGGTGACAAGCACGTGCTCTTCTGCCGCGAAAAGAACGCGGAGCGCGAGATCTGGGACGGATTTCGCTACGGCCCGGACGCCGCGAAGGAAATCTTCGGATTCGACGAGGCACACCCGATCTCGGCGTTGCCCGAAAAGCTGCCGGAAATGGCGTCCGACCGGCCGGCGCTGTTCACGCCGCTGGGACTCTTCGATTCGTGGGACAAGCAGATCACGCAGCTCCTGAACGAGGTGCGCAATCGAGCGCGCGCCGGCGTGGCCGCGCCGGACGAAGTCGTCGACGTCCGCGGCCCGCTCGATGCGATGCGTCTCGTCAAGGACGATCATGAGTTGAACCTGATGCGGCGGGCAGCGACGATTTCCAGCGCTGCGCACCGCCGGGCGATGAACGTCACGCGTCCGGGCTGGCACGAGTACCAGGTCGAGGCCGAACTGCTGCACGAATTCCTGCGCAACGGCGCGCAGGCCGTCGCGTACCCCTCGATCGTCGCGTCCGGGCCCAACGCGTGCGTGCTCCACTACCGCGACAACGACCGCCAGATGGCCGACGGCGATCTGCTGCTGATCGACGCGGGATGCGAATACCAGGGTTATGCGTCGGACATCACGCGCACGTTTCCGGTGGGCGGCAAGTTCACCGGGCCGCAGAAGGATATCTACGAACTCGTGCTCGCGTCGCAGCTGGCCTGCCTCGACGTGGTCAAGCCGGGGACGGAATTCCACCAGTACCACAAGGCGGCGGAGCGCGTGCTGGCCCAGGGCTACATCGATCTTGGCCTCTGCAAGGGCACGCTGGACGAGGTGCTCGAGAACAACAGCTTCAAGCAGTATTACATGCATCGCGCGGGACACTGGCTGGGCATGGATGTGCACGACGCCGGCCTCTACCAGGTGAAGGGCGCGTCGCAATCGCTGGTGCCCGGCATGGTGCTGACCGTGGAACCGGGCACCTACATCCGGCCCGCCGACAATGTCCCCGAGCATTTCTGGAACATCGGCGTGCGCATCGAGGACGACGTGCTGGTGACCGCCAACGGGCACGAGAACCTCACCGCCGCCGCGCCCAAGACCGTCGCCGACGTCGAAGCGGCGTGCAGGCGGTAGACCCGATCCATATCGCATGCACGATGTAGTCATCGTCGGCGCAGGCCCCGTCGGGGGCGCGCTGGCGCTGGCGCTGGCGGACGCCGACCTCGACGTCGTCGCGCTGGACGCGCGCGCGCGCGGCGCCACGCTGCGCGGCGACCGGTCCCTTGCGCTGTCGCACGGCGCGCGTCTCATCTTCGAGCGCATTGGCGTCTGGCCGCGGTTGGCGGCGAAGGCAGGCGCTGTGACGCCGATCATCGAAATCGACATCTCGCAAGCCGGCGGATTCGGCGTGACCCGCCTCACCGCGGACGAGCAGGAAATTCCTGCGCTGGGCTACGTCGTTTCCTATCGCGGCTTGCAGGCCGCGATCGACGAGGCGTTGGCGCGGACCGGCATTGATCTGCGCTTCGACGCCGCCGCCGCGTCGGTCACGGGAACGCCGGCGCACGCGTCGATCGCCCTGGCAGACGCCGCGGCCGAGCCATTGCTGGCGCGCCTCGCGGTCGTGGCCGACGGCACCGGTACGGCGGTGGCCGGCATCGCGCGCGAACACCGCGATTACGGGCGCGTCGCGCTGATCGCCAAGGTCGGCATGGATCGTCCCCATCGCGGAGTCGCCTTCGAACGCTTCACGGCCGAAGGTCCGATGGCGCTCCTGCCCGACGGCGAGCGCTACGGCCTCGTCTGGACGCTCACGCCTGTGAAGGCCGAGGCGATGCTGGCGCTTTCCGACGACCGGTTCTTGGAAGCGCTCGCACACCACTTCGGCACACGCGTCACGGGATTCGCGCAAGTGGCCGACCGCCGCACGTTTCCGCTACGGCTGGAATTCGCGCGGCCGACCGTCGCGCAGCGCAGTGTCGTCATCGGCAACGCGGCACAGGCATTGCATCCGATCGCCGGGCAGGGATTCAACCTGGGCGTGCGCGATGCGTACGAACTGGGCCGCGCAATCATTCGCGCGCCGCAGGAGACGCTGGGGGGCGAACCGATGCTCTCGGCCTTCGAGGCGCAACGCCGGACCGACCGCTACGCGGGCATTGCCTTCACGCACGGCCTCACGCAGCTCTTCGCGACGGACGCCGCCGCGGTGCGCTGGCCACGCGGATTGGCGCTTACGCTGCTCGATGCGCTGCCCCCCGCGAAAAAGGCGTTCACGCGCGCGATGCTGTTCGGCTTTTCCTGAACGCGCGTTCGCTCGCGTGTCGTGGCGTCGCTCGTCGGGGTTGAGCAAATCCTGCGCAATGTTTCGAACGGCCATGTCGCAAAGCCGGTATAATTTGCACCCGTTCTTCGCCGCCTGACGCTTCTAAAGTTTCGTCCCTCCCGATCATGCGCATCGGACCCCATACATTGCCGAACAACCTGGCCGTCGCCCCGATGGCGGGTGTCACCGACCGGCCGTTCCGGCAACTGTGCAAGCGGCTGGGCGCGGGCTACGCGGTGTCGGAAATGGTGGCGTCGAATCCGCAGCTGCGAGGCACGGCCAAGTCGCGTAGGCGCACCGACCACACGGGTGAGGTCGCGCCGATCGCAGTGCAGATCGCCGGCGCCGATCCGCGGCAGATGGCGGACGCCGCGCGCTACAACGTGGACCACGGCGCGCAGATCATCGACATCAACATGGGCTGCCCGGCCAAGAAGGTATGCAACGCCGCGGCCGGATCCGCGTTGCTGGCCGACGAGAAACTCGTCGCGCAAATTCTCGCGGCGGTGGTCGCGGCGGTTGCGGTGCCCGTCACGCTCAAGATCCGCACGGGACCCAACCCCGGATGGCGCAATGCGGTTGCCGTCGCGCGCATCGCGGAAGCCAATGGCGTTGCCGCGCTGACCGTGCACGGGCGCACTCGCGCGTGCGCGTTCGTCGGCGCCGTCGAATACGACACGATCGCGGCGGTGAAGCGCGCGGTCGGCCTTCCCGTCATCGCCAACGGCGACATCGCGACGCCGGTTGAGGCCGGCGCCGTGCTGCTGCACACCGGCGCCGACGCCGTTATGATCGGCCGCGCGGCGCAGGGCCGGCCGTGGATCTTCCGCGAAATCGCGCACTATCTCGCGACCGGTGCGCACCTTCCTCCGCCGACGGTGGCCGAAGCCCGCACGCTGATCGTCGCGCATCTGGCCGACCACTACGATTTCTACGGCGAAGAGGCGGGCGTGCGCATCGCGCGCAAGCACCTTGGCTGGTACACCGCCGCGCTTGCCGGTGGCGCTGCGTTCCGCGGCGAGTCCAACGCGGCGGTCACGGCGGCCGAGCAACTGGGCGCCGTCGAGCGCTTCTTCGAACGCCTCGGCAGCCTGGGGGAGCGGCTCGACTATGCAGGCAGCGCGAGCGGCGAACGCGGCAAAGTCCGCGCGCTGGCGCCGCCTGCATCGATACCGATAAGGAATGATGCGAACCGGGCAGGGGAGGCCCTCGCGGCGTGACACGAAAACTCAAACTCAACGGCAGCAACGACATCGGCCGCAGCGTCGAGCGTTCGCTGGACGAATATTTCCGGCGCCTGGACGGCGAATTGCCGACGGGCATCTACGACATGGTGATCGGCCATGTGGAGCGCGCGCTGCTCGTCTCCATCATGGATCGCGCGAACGGCAACCAGACGCAGGCCGCGGACATGCTGGGCATGAACCGCAACACGCTGCGCTCCAAGCTCACCCGCTACAAGATCATCTGATGGGAGCGAAGGTCGCGCAGGCGCTCCTGTCGGTGTCTGACAAGGCCGGCCTCGTCGATTTCGCGCGCGGGCTGGTAGCCCTCGGCGTCAAACTGCTCTCCACCGGCGGCACCGCCAAGGCGCTGGCCGATGCGGGGCTGGCCGTCACGGATGTCGGCAGCTATACGGGCTTTCCGGAGATGCTCGACGGGCGTGTGAAGACGCTGCATCCCAAGGTGCATGGCGGCATCCTGGCGCGCCGCGACCTTCCCGAGCACGTCGCCGCGCTTGCCGCCCACGGCATTCCGACGATCGACCTGGTCGTCGTCAATCTCTATCCATTCCGGCAGACCGTCGCCAAGCCGGGGTGCACGATGGAGGACGCCGTCGAGAACATTGACATCGGCGGCCCGTCGATGGTGCGCGCCGCCGCGAAGAACTGGCCGCACGTCGGCGTCCTCGTCGACCCGGCCGACTACGGCGACGTGCTGGCCGAACTCAAGGCGAACGGCGGCGCGCTCGATGATGCGACACGCTTTCGGCTGATGCGAAAGGCATTCGCGCATACGGCTTCGTACGATGGTGCCATCGCCAATTGGCTGACCGCGCGCGGCCCCGACGGCGCAGTCCTGGGTTTCCCCGACTCGTTTCACTTAGCCGGCGACAAGGTACAAGAGATGCGCTACGGCGAGAATCCTCATCAACACGCCGCGTTCTATCGCGATGAGATGCGCGTGCCCGGCTCCATCGCCACTTACCGGCAACTGCAGGGCAAGGAACTGTCGTACAACAACGTGGCGGACAGCGACGCCGCGTGGGAGTGCGTCAAGACATTCGCGGAACCGGCCTGCGTCATCGTCAAGCACGCCAATCCGTGCGGCGTGGCCATTGCGACAACGCCCATCGCTGCCTACAAGGCCGCACTCGCCACCGATCCGACGTCCGCCTTCGGCGGCATCATCGCGTTCAACCGACCCGTCGATGCCGCCACGCTCGACGCGGTCTCCGCGCAGTTCGTCGAGGTGGTGATCGCGCCCGGCTACGCCGCCGACGCGCTGGGCGCCATCGCGAAGAAGACCAACGTGCGCGTTCTCGAGGTCGCGCTGCCGGCGGCCGGTGGCGGCGCGGCCAACGCGTGGGACATGAAGCGCGTCGGCGGCGGGTTCCTCGTGCAGTCGCCCGATGCCCGCAACGTCGCCGCGGAAGAGTTGAAGGTCGTGACGAAGAAAGCACCGACTGCCGAACAACTGTCGGACCTCCTGTTCGCGTGGCGCGTGGCCAAGTTCGTTAAATCCAACGCCATCGTCTACTGCGCCGGCGGACGCACGCTGGGCATCGGTGCCGGCCAGATGAGCCGCGTGGATTCGACGCGCATTGCGGCGATCAAGGCGCAGCACGCCGGGCTCATCCTCGCGGGATCGGTGGTGGCGTCGGACGCCTTCTTCCCGTTCCGCGACGGCCTCGACGTCGTCGCCGACAACGGCGCCGTCGCGGTGATCCAGCCCGGCGGCAGCATGCGCGACGAGGAAGTCGTCAATGCCGCGAACGAGCGCGGCATCGCGATGGTTTTCACCGGCGTACGCCACTTCCGGCATTAGCTGGATCCTTGAACATCCTCGTCATCGGTTCCGGCGGCAGGGAGCACGCGTTGGCGTGGAAGATCGCGCAGAGCGCGCGCGTTGCCAAGGTGTTCGTCGCTCCCGGCAACGCCGGCACCGCGCGCGATGCCACGCTGACGAATGTGGCGATCACCGCCATTCCCGATCTCGTCGCATTTGCGCAAGCGCGAGCGGGTCCAGCTGACGATCGTCGGTCCCGAGGGCCCGCTGGCCGCCGGAATCGTCGACGCTTTCCGCGCCGCAGGGATTGAAGATCTTCGGCCCGACGCAAGCCGCCGCGCAGCTCGAAAGCTCCAAGGATTTCGCGAAGGCGTTCATGGCGCGCCACGGCATTCCGACGGCGCACTACCGGACGTTTGCAGACGCGCGCCGCCGCGCATGCGTACGTCGACGAGCGCGGCGCGCCCATCGTGATCAAGGCCGACGGCCTGGCCGCGGGCAAGGGCGTGGTCGTCGCCATGACGCTGCCCGACGCGCACGCCGCCGTCGACGCGATGCTCGTCGACAACGCGATGGGTGATGCGGGTGCGCGCGTTGTCGTCGAGGAATTCCTGGCCGGCGAGGAGGCGAGCTTCATCGTCATGGTCGACGGCAAGAACGTGCTGGCGCTGGCCTCCTCGCAGGACCACAAGCGGCTGAAGGATGGCGACACGGGCCCCAACACTGGCGGCATGGGTGCGTATTCGCCCGCGCCCGTCGTCACCCCCGTGCTGCACGCGCGGATCATGCGCGAGATCATCGTGCCGACGGTTAACGGCATGGCTGCCGACGGCATTCCGTTCACCGGGTTCCTCTACGCCGGCGTGATGATCGATGGCGACGGCCAGCCCAGGACGCTCGAATTCAATTGCCGGATGGGCGACCCGGAAACGCAGCCGATCATGGCGCGACTCAAATCCGACTTCGTCGACCTGGCCGAGCACGCCGTCAACGGCACGCTCGATGCGGCCGACGCGCAGTGGGACCGGCGCACGGCGCTAGGGGTCGTGCTGGCGGCGGCCGGCTACCCGGAAGGTCCGCGCAAGGGCGACCCCATCGAAGGCCTGGAGAAGATCACGGCCGAAGCGCATCCGGACGTCATCGTGTTCCACGCGGGCACCGCGCTCGAAAATGGCGCGGTCGTGGTCAATGGCGGTCGTGTGCTGTGCGTGACCGCGCTCGCCGATTCGGTGCGGCAGGCGCAGCGCGCCGCGTACGCGGCCATTGCCGACTTGCGTTTCGCGGGCATGCAGTTCCGCAAGGACATCGGCCACCGCGCGCTGGCCGCGCGCAAGTAAGCCATGGATACGGCCGCGGCCCGCGCAGTATTTTCTCGATTTGCAGGCACGGATCGTCGCCGGCCTGGAGGCGGTCTCGGGCGAAGCCTTCCGGCGCGACGAATGGTCGCGGCCGGAGGGCGGCGGCGGGATCTCGATGCTGATCGAAGACGGCGGCGTGCTGGAGCGCGGCGGCGTCCTCTTCTCGCACGTCACCGGCGCGTCGATGCCGGCGTCCGCGACCGCGCATCGGCCGGATCTGGCGGGCCGCTCGTGGGAAGCGATGGGCGTGTCGCTCGTCCTGCATCCGCGCAATCCTTTTGCGCCCACCGTGCACCTTAACGTGCGTTGCTTCACCGCGCAAAAAGCCGATGCGTCGCCCGTGTGGTGGTTCGGCGGGGGCATGGACCTGACGCCGTACTACGGCTTTGCCGAGGACGCCGTCCACTTCCACAGCGCCTGCCGCGACGCGCTCGCCCCGTTTGGCGAAGGCGTCCACGCGCGCTACAAGAAGTGGTGCGACGACTACTTTTTCCTGAAGCACCGGCAGGAGCCGCGCGGCGTCGGTGGCGTGTTTTACGACGACCTGAACGAGAGCGGCTTCGAGCGCTGCTTTGCGTTGACGCGAAGCGTCGGTGACCATTTCCTCGACGCCTACGCGCCGATCCTCGAGCGCCGCAAGGCGACCCGCTTCGGCGAGCGCGAGCGCGACTTCCAGTTGTATCGGCGCGGGCGTTACGCCGAATTCAACCTGGTGTGGGACCGCGGCACGCTCTTCGGCCTTTCGTCGAATGGTCGAACAGAGGCCATCCTGATGTCGATGCCGCCGCTGGCGCTGTGGCGCTACGACTGGAAGCCCGCGCCCGGGACGCCGGAGGCCGCGCTCTACACCGACTTCTTGATCGCGAAGGACTGGCTCTCTGGGCACGCATGACGACAGCCACCTGATCGAGACGCTGCTCGACTCCGAGTGCGTGTTCGATGGCGACCTGCTTCTGGTTCGGCGCGACCGCGTGCGCCTCCCGAGTGGCCGCGAAGCGACGCGCGAATACGTCGTGCATCCCGGGGCGGTGCTTATCGTGCCGGTCCTGCCTGACGGGAGGCTCGTGCTGGAGCGCCAGTTCCGCTATCCGATTGGCAAGGTGATGCTCGAGTTTCCCGCGGGCAAGATCGATCCGCACGAGACGCCGCTCGCCACCGCAAAGCGCGAGTTGATCGAGGAGGCCGGGTATTCCGCCGGCACGTGGCGGCGCCTCGGCACGATCCATCCGGAGATCGGCTATTCGACGGAAGTCATCGAACTCTATCTCGCCACCGACCTCACGCACGTCGGCGCGCAATTGGACGAAGGCGAGTTCCTCGATGTCGTGCCGATGACCAAGGACGAGCTGCTCGCGGCGTTCGACCGCGGCGACGTGACCGACGGCAAGACGGTCGCCGCGCTGTTTATGCTGCAGCGGCAGCGCGCCCGATGAGCGTTGCAGGACCCTCCCGGGACGCGAATTCCGTCCCCTCAGGGGGCAGCGCAGCGGCCACGTAGGTTCCGGAAGCGAGCGTGGGGGTCCTGTGAACGTCAAGGCGCAACGGCTGTTGATCCGCGGGCGCGTGCAAGGGGTGGGCTACCGTGACGCGGCCGTGCAGGCTGCCTGCGCGCTCGGCCTGTGCGGATGGGTGCGCAATCGGCGCGACGGGAGCGTCGAAGCGCTGGCGCAGGGCGCGCCCGACGCGGTAGAGCGCTTCGCTACGTGGTGCCGGCGCGGACCGCCGCTCGCCCGCGTCGACAACATCGCGACCGACGACGCGGATGTCGACGCGGGGCTGGATGCGTTCGAGATGCGCGCGACCCTCTAGTCGTAACGCGGCGCGCTAGAGCCCGAAGATATCCTTCCATCCTGCATAGGACGCCGCCGCGATCCACGGCAGCACCAACACCAGTCCCACGCCCAGCGTGGCCAATCCCACCACCAGCAGCAGGAGCGAGATCGCCGCGTAGAGGATGAGCGCCGGCACGTTGCGCGTGAACGCGCGCGCCGACGTCGCAAATGCGGCGCGAAAGCCCTCGCCGTCGAAAAGCGCCGCGAAGGGAACGAACGTCAGCGGCAGCGAAGCGATGATCCCGGCCGTGTAGATCGCCAGGACCGCCCGCATCGGCAGATTGGCGGCGTCGCGCGAGGGCACGAAGAGATTGGCGTCGGCAATCTGCCACGCCGTGTACGCCTCCGCGGCAAACGCGACCAATCCGGCGACGACGACCGCCGCTTGTGCGAGGGCCGGCGACGCAAAGGGTGCGATCAGGTCGCGAATACGCGGCCCCTCGCCGCGGTCGGCAGCAAGGCTCGCGTAAAGCATGCTGGTCGCGAGCAGCGGCGCGATGACGTTCGACGCGACGAATCCCAATATCGGCACGGGCTCGAAGACGATGCTGACCAATAGCGTGATGAACGCCAGCGCAGTGAACGTGAGGGGACCGCGCTTCCACAACCGCATCGCCTTCCGCGAACCAAGCGAGCGCCTGCGATGCGGGCACGCTCCTCGACTCACGTACCGGGGATGCATCGGAGGGCAATGGACGAAGGCGCCGGAATCCGGACTCTTGGCTTGCGATGATTCGGAGATCTACGCGGCTTCGCCCAGGTACGCGGCGCGCACCTTGGGATCGTGCAGCAACGACGACGCGTCTCCCGACAACGTCACCTCGCCCGATTCCATCACGTAACCGCGCTTGCTCACTTCCAGCGCCAGCTTCGCGTTCTGCTCGATCAGAAGGATGGTCACGCCTTCGCCGGAGATGGTGACGATGGTCTCGAAGACCTTTTGCACCATCAGCGGCGCCAGCCCCATGGACGGCTCGTCCAGCAGGAGCATCTTGGGGCGGGACATCATCGCGCGGCCCATCGCGAGCATCTGCTGCTCGCCGCCGGACAGCGTGCCTGCGGTCTGCCGGCGCCGCTCCTTGAGCCGCGGAAACAGCGTGTAGACGCGCTCGATGTCGGAACGGATGCCGCCGGCATCGCTGCGGATGTACGCGCCCATCGAGAGGTTCTCCTCGATGGTGAGAGCGCCGAACACGCCGCGACCTTCCGGCACCATCGCCAAGCCGCGCCGTACGAGCTGGAACGCGGGCCTGCCGGTGATGTTGGCGCCACCGTAGAAGATCTTGCCTGCCTTCACGGGGAGGAGGCCGCAGATGCCCTTGAGCGTGGTCGTTTTGCCCGCGCCGTTGGCGCCGATCAGGCAGACCAGCTCGCCTTCGCCGACTTCAAGGTCGATGCCCTTGACGGCGTGGATGCCGCCATAGGCGACTTCGAGCTTCTTCAACTCGAGCAGCGGGTGGCGCGTTTGCGTGTTGCCGTTCATGGGCCAGAACTCGGGCTCTCGCCGCTCACGCCGTCGGCCTCTTTGAAGCGGATGTGCACGTACCCATGTCGCGTGTCGGCCTCCCGCGGCGATTCGCGATTGCTCGACCCCCACGCGCTGCGCGCGCGGGTCCCCTCTCGCCGCTCACGCCGCGCCCTTCAAATTCAGCGACACTTCGCCGCCAAGATACGCGGCAACGACCTTGGGATCGTTCTGGACGCTGCTCGCCGTGCCTTCGGCGATCTTCTTGCCGTAGTCCAGCACCAGCACGCGGTCGCAGACGCTCATCACCAGCTTCATGTCGTGCTCGATCAGGAGGATCGTCGTGCCATCGCGCCTGATTTCGGCGAGCAGGCTCTTGAGCGACGCGGTTTCCGTCGCGTTCATGCCCGGCTGCGGGCTCGTCCAGCGCGAGGAGCTTGGGTTCGGTCGCGAGTGCTCGCGCGATTTCGAGGCGCCGCTGGTCGCCATAGGCCAGGTGCTTGGCCAGGTTGTGGGCGCGCCTGGCCACGCCTACGTATTCGAGCAACTCGTGCGCACGTTTCTGTATCGCGGCCTCTTCGGCGCGCGCGCGTGCATTGCGGGAAATGGCGCCCCAGACACCGGCATGCGTACGGACGTGGCGGCCGATCATCACGTTTTCCAGCGCCGAGAGATTGGCGAAAAGCCGGATGTTCTGGAACGTGCGCGCGATACCCCGGGCCGCCACGTCGTTGGGCTTCAGTCCCTGAAGCGGCTCGCCGTCGAAGACGAATTCGCCGCTGTCCGGGACATAGATGCCCGTCAGCACGTTGAACAGCGACGTCTTGCCCGCGCCATTCGGCCCGATCAGGCCGTAGATCTCGCCGTGATTGATCGTGAAGCCGACGTCGGACAGCGCCTGCACGCCGCCGAAGCGCTTGTTGATGCCCTTCGCGGCCAGGAGCGCCAGCTGGCTCATGTCTTGCCGCCCTCCAGTTCACGCTTGCGCAGCGCGGAGGGGAGGATTCCGGCGGGCCGGAAGAGCATCATCGCCACCAGCGCCAGCCCGAACAGCAGCATGCGGGTCACCTCGGGCTCGATGAGCATCCGGCCGAACAGCGCCGTCTGCGCGGGGCCGACCCACTCGCGCAGCAGCTCGGGCACGAACGTCAGCAGGACGGCGCCCAGC
Source organism: uncultured beta proteobacterium (assembly GCA_963828045.1). Lineage (GTDB taxonomy): Bacteria > Pseudomonadota > Gammaproteobacteria > Burkholderiales > Casimicrobiaceae > VBCG01. Next base: position 238,789 of record CAWHCM010000004.1, read on the forward strand.
ACCACGCCCCAGACGTTGCCCATGCCTCCCAGCACCACCATCGCCAGCACCATCACCGACTCGACCAGGATGAACGATTCCGGGCTGATGAACCCCTGGATCGCGGAGAACATGCCGCCGGCGAAGCCGCCGAACGACGCGCCCATCGCGAACGCGAGCAGCTTGATGTTGCGGGTGTTGATTCCCATCGCCCGCGCCGCGACTTCGTCCTCGCGGATGGCCTCCCACGCGCGGCCGATCCGAGAATCCTGCAGCCGCATGTTGACGATCATGGCGACGACGAGGGCGACCAGGAAAAAGTAGTAGTACTTGACCGGCCCCGTGAAGTCGAGGCCCGCGATCGTCTCGCGCTGCGCGAAGTTGAAGCTGCCAAAGCGGAACGGGTCGATCAGGTATAGGCCCTGCGGCCCGTTGGTGATGTTGACCGGCTGCGACAGGTTGTTGAGGAAGATGCGAACGATCTCGCCGAAGCCCAGCGTGACGATGGCCAGGTAATCGCCGCGCAGTTTCAATGTCGGCGCGCCGAGCAGCACGCCGAAGAAACAGGCGACGGCCCGGCGCCCATCGGCAGGATGATCCAGAACGGCAGATGCAGGTTGAAGTGCGGGACTCGCGAGCAGCGCGTACACATAGGCGCCGACCGCATAGAAAGCGATGTAGCCCAGGTCGAGCAGGCCGGCGAAACCGACGACGACGTTGAGTCCGAGCGCCAGGAAGCAGTAGAGGATCGCCTGGTTCGTGACGCGCACCCAGAACGTGCCGGCGGAGGCGAGGACGAAGGGCAGCGCGAGCAGCGCGACCGTGGCGAGCGCAAGCCCGGCCCACGCCAGCCGGGGTGTTCTTCATATCGATCAAGGTGCGCATGAGGGAGTGATCAGGCCCGGTCGGACACGCGTTCGCCCAGCAGGCCGGACGGGCGGAAGATCAGCACCGCGATCAATACCAGGAACGCGAAGACGTCCTGGTAATTCGAGCCGAACAGCGTCAGGTTGGAGTCGGCTGCGCAGCGCATTGCCAGCGCATCGGACCATCCCGACAGATTGCAAAGATTGGTGAGATCGCCCACGTATCCGGCGCCGAGCGCTTCGATGACGCCAAGAAGCAGTCCACCCAACATGGCTCCGGCCAGATTGCCGATGCCGCCCAGCACCGCGGCCGAGAACGCCTTCAGGCCCAGGATGAAGCCCATCTGGTAGTGCGCGATGCCGTAATAGCTTCCCACCATCACGCCGGCGACCGCGCCCAGCGCGGCGCCGATCACGAACGTCAGCGAGATTACCTTGTTGATGTCGATGCCCATGAGGCCCGCAACCTGCTGGTTCTGCGCGGTCGCGCGCATCGCGATGCCGAGCTTCGTCCTGTAGACCAGCAGCAGGAGCCCGCCCATCATCGCCAGCGAACCGAAGATGATCGCGATCTGCACGTTGGTAATCGTCGCGCCGTTCGGCGTGGACGTGATGTGATACGGAACCGTCGCGATGATCTGCGGATAGGGCAGCGGGTTGCGGCTCCAGATGATCAGCGCCAGGTGCTGCAGGATGATCGACAGGCCGATCGCGGTGATCAGCGGCGCCAGGCGCGGCGCGCGGCGCAGCGGCCGGTAGGCGACGCGCTCGAGCGTGTAGCCGACACCCATGCAGGCGGGAATCGCGGCGAGCAGTCCCAGCAGCACGATGAGCACCGGCGGCAGGCCGGTGTGCGCGCCCGACAGGGCCACGATGACCGAATAGGCGACCATCGCGCCGATCATCACGACTTCGCCGTGCGCGAAGTTGATGAGCTGGATGATGCCGTACACCATCGTGTAGCCGAGGGCGACGATCGCGTACACGCTGCCCAGCGTCAGCCCGTTGACCATCTGCTGCAGGAAGGTGTCCAGAGGCTCCCCTGATCGTCAGTCATGCCTGCGTTGTCGCGCGACCAGCCCGATTGTGGGCCGAACGCGCGCGCCGCGGCAAGCGCCGCACGCGTCCGGCTTCCTGCCGCGCCTTCCGGCGTGGCAAAAAAGACGGCGCCCCGCAGGACGCCGTCCGGATGGTTCCTTGCTTCGCTGTGCTTACTTCTTCGGCGCCTCCGCCGGAGCCATCGCCGGAGCCGCTGCCGGAGCCGCCGCGGCAGCAGGCGCCGGAGCCGACATCTTCATGAAGTCGGCGAAGGGTACGCTCTTTCCGCCCTGCACGACCGCCACCGGCTCGAGCTTGCCACCCTTCATCGTGAAGATGGTGATTTCGGCGTTCTTGCGATCGCCCTTGTCGTCGAACTCGATCTTGCCGGTTGCGCCCTGATAGCTGATTTTCTGCAGTTCGGGCAGGTACTTTGCCGGATCCGCAGAATCCGCCTTCTGCATCGCGGCAATGATCAGGTTGGCGGCGTCGTACGTGAACGGCGCGTAGATGATCGGGTCCATCTTGTAGGCAGCCTTGTACGCATCGAGGAAATCCTTCGAGGCTGCCACGACCGGCAGGCCGGCCTGCGAGCAGATGAGGTTCTCCGACATCTCGCCGGCCAGTTCCTTCATCTTGTCCGTGCACGCGCCGTCGCCGAACGCAAACACCGCCTTGATGCCCAGCTCGCGCGCCTGCTTCAGCATCAAGCCGCCGGTGGCGTCCATGCCGCCATAGAACACGGCATCCGGGTTCTTGCCCTTCATCTTGGTGAGGATGGGCTTGAAGTCGGTGGCCTTGTCGGTGGTCTTTTCGTGCGCGACGATCTGCACGCCGTCCGCCTTCAGCGTCTTTTCGACCTCGTTGGCCAGGCCTTCGCCGTACGCCGTGGCATCGTCGGCAATCGCGACCTTCTTGACCTTGTTTTCCTTCAGATACTGCGCGACCGCCGGGCCTTGCTGGTCGTCGCGGCCTACGACGCGGAACACGTTCTTGAAGCCCTGTTCCGTCAGCTTCGGATTCGTCGCCGAACCGGAGATCATCGGAATGCCGGCTTGGTTGTAGACGGCCGATGCGGGAATCGTCACGCCGGAATTCAGGTGACCGACGACACCGGCGGCATGGGCGTCGGCGAATTTCTGCGCGATCTCCGGGCCGAGCTTGGGGTCGGCCTGGTCGTCTTCGGCCATGAGCTCGAAGCGCACCTTCTTGCCGCCTAACTTGATGCCCTTGGCGTTCGCCTGGTCGATCGCGAGGCGAGCACCGTTCTCGTTGTCCTTGCCCAGGTGGGCGATGCCGCCCGTCAGCGGACCGGCATGGCCGATCTTCACGACGACGACGTCTTCGACGGGTGCCTTGGGCGCTTCGGCTTTCTTGGGTTCTTCCTTGCCACAGCCATAGGCAGTGAGCAGCGCGGCCGCGACGAGCGTCAGGCCGAGCTTTCTGGTTAGGGTCATGGGTACTTCCTCCGGGACGAAAAATTGACTTAAGGTGAACGGGATAACAGAATATTATTCACTTTCGGCGAGGGGGTGTCAACGCGATGCCCCGGTTCGTCGATGGCTTGCGGCGGTCGCGCCGCCCCTGACGGCAGTTCGTCGCGGCAGGCGGCGCTTCGTCGCCGCGGCGTTGCCCCGCAGGCGCCCGCCTTCCACAATGCGGGCCTTGGAATCCAAACGAGTGCCCGGCCGCATCCAAACAGGATGCGCGTCCTGGTACGACAGCGCCTGGGCTTTGGGCCGATCGCCTTGAAGAACGGCGCAGATGGGGAGAAGTCATGGGAGTGCGTGTGAAGCGGCGCTGGGTGATCGGGACCCTGGTCGGGCTGCTGGTGGTCGGCGGCGTGGCGGGTGCGGTCGCCCTGCGCGCCGCCAAGAAGAACGCAGAATCCGAAAGCAAGGGGCTGGTCACGACGCTCGAGTTCGGCGCCGGCGAACTGGCTACCGTCGAACCGAAGGCGATGCCGCGGTGGCTTCCCGTTTCCGGCACGATGCAGCCGGTCAATCAGGCGACGGTCAAGGCCAAGGTCTCGGGTGACGTGCGGCAGATCACCGTGCGCGAGGGCGATTCGGTCACGGCCGGGCAACTGCTGGTGCGCGTGGACACGGCAGACCTTGAGGCGCGCGTACTGGAGCGGCAAGGCCAGCTGCAGTCGGCGCGGGCACAACTCGCGCTGGCCGACAAGACCAACGCAATGAACCAGAAGCTACTGAAGCAGAACTTCATCTCGCAGAACGCCTCCGACAGCGCCGAGTCGAGCTACGAAGTGGCGAAAGGCAACGTGCAGGCCGCAGACGCGCAACTGCGCCTGGCGCAGAACGCCCTGCGCGACGCCATTGCGACGTCGCCGCTATCGGGAATCGTCGCCAAGCGCCATGTGCAGCCCGGCGAGAAGGTGGCGTTCGATTCGCCGCTGGTCACGGTGGTCGACTTGAAGAGCATGGAACTGCAGGCGCTCGTACCTGCGGCCGACATCCCGGAACTGAAGCCGGGCATGACGGTGGACCTCACCGTCGACGGCTTCGCCGATCGCAATTTCACCGGGCGGATCGAGCGGATCAATCCGTCGACCGAAGCGGGCACGCGCGCCATCCTCATCTTCGTCGGCATTCCGAATCCCGCGCAGGCGCTGCGCGGCGGCATGTTCGCCACCGGCAGGATCGCGCTGGCCTCGGGCCCGCCGGTCGCGACACTGCCGGCCACCGCCGTTCGCACGGAGGCCGGTCAGACGTACGTGTGGACGATCCGGGAAGGCAAGCTCGCCAAGCGGACCGTGCTGGTCGGACGGCGCGATGACGATGCCGGGCTCGTCGAACTGAAGACCGTACTGCCCGCCAACGTCCGGGTGCTGGCGGCGCGTTTCGACAACCTGAAGGAAGGCGCGCCGGTGCTGGTGCGCGCCCAGGACTACTTGCAGCCGAAGAAGGCGAGCTGACGGCTCGAAGAAAGCCCGCACCGGAGCTCTTCCATGTGGATCACACGCATTTCGATCAACAACCCCGTGTTCGCGACCATGGTCATGATCGGGATCGCCGTGCTGGGGCTCTTCGCATACAACCGGCTGCGTGTCGAGCAGATGCCCGACGTGTCGCTCCCCATGGTGTGGGTCCAGACGTCGTATCCGGGCGCGAATCCGGAAGTTGTCGAAACGGACGTGACGAAACCGCTCGAGTACGCGATCAACACGGTATCGGGCGTGAGCATCATCCGTTCCAATTCGCGTGAAGGATTGAGCCAGGTGCTCGTCGAGTTCCGCATGTCGACGGACATGGCGAAGGCGATGCAGGACATGCGCGACAAGATCTCGCAGATTCGGCCGAGCTTCCCGCGGGACGTCAAGGAGCCGTTCCTGGTGCGCGCCGAGGACGAGAACCAGCAGCCGATCCTTTCGCTTGCGGTCATGTCGCCGACGATGGACCTGCGCGATCTCACTTCGCTGACCGACCAGACGATCGTCAAGGGGCTGGAAAACGTTCCCGGCGTGGCGAGCATCGACGTGAACGGCCGCATCACGCGGCAGATCCTCGTGCAGATCAAGCCGAGCGCGTTGACGGCACTGGGCATCGGTGTCGACCAGGTCGCCAATGCGATCCGCGCCGCCAACCAGGACGTTCCCGCCGGCCGCATCACGCACGGGCCGAGCGACTCCATCGTCCGCGTCGAAGGCAAGATCAAGGACCCGGCGCAGTTCGGCCGGATCATCGTCGCCATGCAGGGCGGCGCGCCCGTGTACCTGTCGCAGGTCGCCGACGTCATCGACGGTGAAAAGGAGCCGGACTCGATCGCGCGCATCAACGGCCGCCCGTCGATCACGCTGGACCTGCACAAAGCGCAGGACGCGAACATGGTCGACACCGGCCACGGCGTGGCCGATGCCGTGGCGCTGCTCAAGGCGCGGCTGCCCAGCGACGTCGAGCTGCGCATCGTCAATTCCGTGGCCGACCAGGTCGAGCGGAGTGTCAACCGCGTCAAGCAGACGATCATCGAGGGTGCGTTGCTGACCGTGCTGATCGTCTTCCTGTTCCTGCACAGCTGGCGCAGCACGATCATCACGGGGCTGACGCTGCCCATCGCCGTGATCGCGACTTTCATCGCGCTCTACGCGTTCGGCTTCACGCTCAACTTCCTGACGCTTATGGCGCTGTCGCTGTGCATCGGGCTGCTGATCGACGACGCCATCGTCGTGCGCGAGAACATCGTGCGCCATCTGGCCATGGGAAAGGACCATCTCACCGCGGCGCGGGAAGGGACCGACGAGATCGGCCTCGCCGTGATGGCGACGACATTCGCGATCGTCGCGGTATTCGTTCCCATCGCGTTCATGAGCGGCATCGTCGGCAAGTTCTTCTTCCAGTTCGGGCTGACCGTCGCGGTGGCCGTGCTGGTGTCGCTGTTCGTGAGCTTCACGCTCGACCCGATGCTGTCGTCGGTCTGGCACGATCCTCCGGGCTCGCGCTTCCGCCGGGTGCCCCGGCTGGGCCGCTTCATGGACCGCGTCGAGCACGTGATCGAACGCGTGCACGCGCTGTATGGAACCATCCTCGAGTGGGCGCTGACGCATCGCAAGAGCGTGATTGCGATCGCGATTCTCTCGTTCTTCAGCAGCTTTGCCGTGCTGCCGCTGGTGGGCACCGAATTCATTCCCGACGCCGACCAGGGCTTCATTTCGCTGCGCCTCAACACGCCGGTGGGATCGAGCCTCGAATACACGGACGGCAAGGTGCGCCAGGCCGAGGCAACGCTCAAGGACGTTCCCGAAGTCGCGCTCGCGATAACGACCATCGGAACCGAGGAGGGCCGCAACTACGCCCGCCTCAACCTGAAGCTCACCGACCGCAGCGAGCGCAGCCGTTCGCAAAAGCAACTCGAGCAGTCGATTCGCGCCATGCTCAAACCCATCCCCGGCATCGAACTCGCGTTCGGCTATGACCGTCCCGTCTGGGTCAACCTGCTGGGCCCGGATCCGGAGACGCTCACGCAACTGATCAACGAGTTCGCGGACAAGGTCGCCCAGGTGAAGGGTATCGCGGATCTGGAAACGTCCGAAAAGGCACTTGCTCCCGCCCTTTCGATCCGGCTCAACAACGATGCCGCGGCCGATCTCGGAATCAACGTCCAGCAGGTCGGCGCGACCGTGCGGCCGCTGCTCGCCGGCGATACCGTGAGCTACTGGCTCGCGCCCGACGGTAACAATTACGAGGTGAACGTGCAGTTGCCGAAGGACAGCCGGCGCCTGTCGGCGGACCTGGGCAACTTGTACCTCGCGACCGGCAAGAAGGGGCCCGACGGCGAAGCGCGGATGGTGCCGCTTCGGCAGGTCGCGGAAATCGTCGAGACGACGTCGCCGCAGATCATCAAGCGGCAGGAGCTGCAGCGCCGCGTGGCGCTCTACGCGAATGCCGAAGGACGCCCGTCCGGCGACGTGAATTCCGACGTGCAGAAGATCATCAAGGCGACGGTACTGCCGCCCGGCTACCGCTTCGACGTCGGCGGCCAGGCGAAGGACATGCAGGAATCGTTCGTCGCGCTGATTGCGGCGGCCGGCATGGCGGTGATCTTCATCTACCTCATCCTGGCGTCGCAGTTCGCGAGCTTCACGCAGCCCGTCGCGATCATGATGTCGCTGCCGTTCACGCTGATCGGCGTCTTTCTCGCGCTGCTCCTTACCGGCACCACCCTCAACATGTTCTCGATGATCGGCTTCGTGATGCTGATGGGCCTCGTCACCAAGAACGCGATTCTGCTGGTCGACTTCGCCAACCGCGCGCGGCGCGCCGGCGCCAGCTTGCACGATTCGCTGCTGCAGGCGGGCCAGGTGCGCCTGCGGCCGATCCTCATGACGACGGCGGCGATGATCGGCGGGATGACGCCGCTGGCGCTGGGAATAGGCGAGGGCGGCGAAACGCAGGCGCCGATGGGCCGCGCGATCATCGGCGGCGTGATCACGTCGACGCTGCTCACGCTGGTCGTGGTCCCGGTCTTGTACACGTATCTCGACCGATTGGCCGAATGGCGCAAGGCGCGCAAGGCGGCGCGAGTCGCCCGGTTGGCGGCGATGGCCTCGCCGGCGTCGCCCATGCCTCGGCCCGGGCCGGCAGCGGACTGAAGCGGCCGCGATCTTCCGGAAAGCCGCCGTCTCACTACGTGAGATAATGCGCGGGCGCACGCCTATCGACCGTGGGTCATCTCGCGGGTCGGTGGCCTCTGCGATGCGCGATGCCCGAACGACAGAGAGCGCCATGGACTACGAACAAGCACGCTTCAACATGGTCGAGCAGCAGGTCCGAACGTGGGATGTGCTGGACCAGGAAATCCTCGACCTGTTGTTCGTGGTCAAGCGCGAGGAATTCGTGCCGCCGGCGTACCGTTCGCTTGCGTTCGCCGACCTCGAGATTCCGCTCGCGAACGGCCAGCGCATGTGGGCGCCGAAGGTCGAAGCGCGCGTCCTGCAGGCGCTGACATTGAAGCCCAGGGAGTCCGTGCTGGAGATCGGCACCGGCAGTGGCTATTTCAGCGCATTGCTCGGATGCTGCGCGGGCATGGTGACGTCAGTGGAGATCGATCCCGGCCTCTCGTCCGACGCCGCGGCCAAGCTGGCCCGCAACGGCATCGCCAACGTCCGCTGCGAGGTCGGCGATGGCGCCCGCGGCTGGGGCCGCGACCCATACGACGCCATCGTGCTCACCGGTTCCACGCCGCTGCTTCCCGAGTCCTTCTTCCAGCAGCTGAAGCCCGGCGGCCGCGTCTTCGCGGTCATCGGCGAGCTTCCGGTCATGACGGCGCGCCTCGTGCACTGGGCGGCGCCTTCGTCCCGCGTCACCACCGACCTCTTCGAAACGGTCGTCGCACCGCTGGTGAACGCCGCGGCGCCGGCGCGGTTCCGGTTTTGAGAACTGAATTGATCGCGCAGATTGCACCGGCCGACCTGGCTTCGTGGCGCGCGGATGCCGCGCTCACGGCGCCCATCTTAGTCGACGTGCGCGAGCCATGGGAATTCGAGCGCTGCCACATCGAGGGATCGCTTGCGCTTCCACTTTCGCAGCTGCCGGCAAGGCGCGCGGAGATCCCGGAGGATCGCGAACTGGTCCTGGTGTGCCATCACGGCAGCCGCAGCATGCAGGCGGCGATGTGGCTCGCGCAGAACGGCTACCGCCACCTGCACAACCTTCGCGGGGGGGTCGAGGCGTGGGCGCTCGAGGTCGACCGCGCAATGGCCCGCTACTAGAAGTCCGGATCCGAAGTCCGGATTTACATACTTATTGCCACATCGATCGCGCGACGCCTTCGCGCCTTGACGGATCTGGATTGCCACATGAAATCACCGCGATGTTCTCCCCGCCCCGCCCTGTTGCCCCTCGTGGTTGCCATGGCGCTGGCCGCGGCGTTCGCCGCCGGCCCTGCCGCCGCCGAGGACCTGCTGCAGATCTATCGCGAGGCGCAGAACAGCGACCCGCAGCTGGCCTCGGCACGTGCGGGCTGGGAAGCCACGCAGGAGAAGGTGCCGCAGGCGCGCGCGGGCCTCTTGCCCAGTGTCTCGGCGAGCGGCGCGGCCAATGTCAACCGGTACACTTTTTCCGCCGGCGGAGGGGAATCCGGTCTCGACGTCAACCGGGATTTCTACCAGTCCAGCCTGACCGTTTCGGCGTCGCAGCCGCTGTACCGCTACCAGAACATCGTCGTATACGACCAGGCGAAGCAGCTGGTCACGCAATCGGACTACACGCTCGTGCTCGCGCAGCAGGATCTCATCATCCGCACCGCGGTCGCGTATTTCGACGTGCTGCTGGCGGAGTTCAACGTTGAGCTGGCCGCGCAGCAAAAGCTGGCGGTGTCCGAACAGCTGGCGCAGGCCAAGCGCAATTTCGAGGTCGGCACGGCGACGATCACCGACACCAACGAAGCGCAGGCGAAATACGACCAGATCGTCGCGACCGAAATCCAGGCGCAGAACGACCTCGACCGGCGGCGCACGGCGCTGCGCGCGATCATCGGGCGTTTTCCGCAGAGCCTGAAGCGCGTCGGCCGCGGGTTCGACCCGGACCCGCCGACGCCGAACAACCTCGACTACTGGGTCGACAAGGCGGTGGCGGGCAACATGAACGTGCGCTTCCAGCAGGCCAATTTCGAGATCGCGAGCCTCGAAGTCGACCGCGCGAAGGCAGGCCACTACCCTACGCTCGACCTGGTCGCCAGCTATGGCGGCCTCCTCGGCAATGCCGCGACCAACATCGGCGTGCGGAACAATTCGACATTGGGGCAGATCGGACTGCAGCTCAACGTGCCGATCTACACGGGCGGCTTCATCAATTCGCGAGTGCGCGAAGCGATCGCGCTGCAGGACAAGGCGCGGCAGGATCTGGAAACCGCCAAGCGGAGCGCCATCTCGAACGCGCAGGACGGGTTCTCCGGCGTCAACAGCGCCGTCGCATCGGTCAAGGCGAATGAAGCGGCGGTGCAGTCCGCCGAGGTCGCGCTGCAGTCGAACAAGCTCGGCCAGGAAGTCGGCATCCGCACGAACCTCGACGTGCTCAACGTGCAGCAGAACGTGTTTTCCGCGCGCCGCGACCTGGCGAACGCGTACTTCACGTACCTGTTGGCGGTACTGCGCCTCAAGGCGGCCGTCGGCACGCTGGACGAGCAGGACCTGGCCGACCTCAACCGCCGTCTGAACGGTTGAGCGCCAACCGCGGCGCGAGCCACGCCCATAGCCGGTCGGCCGCGCCGCGATGCGCGGCATGGAACGCGAGCGCGGCGTCGCGCATGCGGTCGCGGCGCGCCGTGTCGGCAAGCAGCGCGCGCGCTTCGTTGACGAGCGCATCCGCATCGGCAACGCGCAACGCGGCCCCGGCCGCCACCGCCTTGTCCGTCGCTTCGGCGAAATTGAACGTGTGCGGCCCGACGAGCGTCGGCGTTCCCATCGCGATGGCCTCGATCAGGTTCTGGCCGCCCAGCGGGAGCAGGCTACCGCCGATGAATGCCACGTCGGCTGACGCGTAATAGCCGGGAAGCTCTCCCAGTGAATCGCCCAGCACGAACGCGACGTCGGCCGGAACGGCCCGGTTGTCGCTGCGTCGTACGAACGGCAGGCCGCGCGTCCGCAGCAATTCCGCGACCGCCGGAAAGCGCTGCGGATGGCGCGGCACGATGACGGTCAGCGCGCCCGCCGGCAGCGTCTGCCGCGCCAGCGCATCGAGAAGCATCGCCTCTTCGCCGTCGCGCGTCGACGCGGCGAGGAAGACCGGCCGCTCTCCCGCGCGCACGCGCAACTCGCGCCCAAGCGCCTCGGACTCGGCGGAAACGGCGACGTCGAACTTGAGGTTGCCCGTGACCGTGACGTCCTGCGCGCCTGCGCGGACCAGGCGCGCGGCGTCGCCTTCCGTTTGTGCCGCGACGCCTGCGAGCGCCGCGAACATCGGCCGCGTCAGCGCCGCGAATCGTCCGTAACCTGCCGCCGATCTTTCGGACAGCCGCGCGTTGACGAGGTAGAGCGGGACGCCGCGCGCGCGACAGGCCGCCACGAGGTTCGGCCACACTTCGGTTTCCATCAGCAGTCCCGCGCGCGGACGAAAGCGTTCGACGAACGCCGCAATCGCGAAGGGCACGTCGTAGGGCAGCCAGACCTGCTGCACCGAGTCGCCATACAGCGCGTGACCCGCCTCGCGGCCCGTAGCGGTCATGTGCGTGAGCAGGATCGTGACGGAAGGCAGCGCGCGCACAATGCGCTCGAGCAACGGTGCGGCCGCGCGCGTTTCGCCCAGCGACACGGCGTGAACCCAGATCACGCCGCCGGGCGGCGTGGGCGCGTCGGGTGCGTAGCGGCCGAAGCGCTCGCCGATGCGCGTGCGATAGCCGGGCTCGCGCCGGCCGCGCCACCATAGCCGCAGCGGCAACAGCGGCAGCGCCAAGTACCACAACAGCGTGTAGAACGCGCGCGCCATCAGCAGCGCGGCGCTTGTCGCAGCAGCTGCGCGCAGGCGTCGACGACGTCGGCCAGCGAGGGAACGACGCCGTTGCCGCCGACATCGCGCGCGTGGGGGCCGGCACAGGCGACGCCGGCCAAGCGGGCGTCGGTTGCCGTGAAGATCGCGACCGTCGCCGTGCCCAGCGCGGCGGCGAGGTGCGTCAAACCGGTGTCCACGCCCACGACTATTTCGGCGTGCTGCGCGAGCGTGGCCAATTCCGGCAGCGTTTGCCGTGGCGGAACCACCGCGTCTTCGGCGCCGTCGGCGATGCGCCGGCTGCGCGCCTCCTCGGCTTCGTTGCCCCACGGCAGCAGCGTGACGAATCCTGCGCGCGCGAAGTCCGTCACCAGCGCGCGCCAATGCTCTTCGGGCCACTCTTTGTCGGCGCGGCTCGTCGCATGGAACGCAAGCGCATACGGTCCGGCGGGCATGGCCGGAACGTTCGGAGGCGGCTCGAAGCGCCACCGCGGCGGCCCGTCGGCCACATAGCCCAACGCCGAGGCCGCGACGCCCCGGCAACGGTCGACGATGTGAAGGTCGCGCGAGACCGGGTGGTGGACGTGGTCGACCAGCGTGGCAATCGGCTCGCGGATGTTGGCGCGGTCGAGGCCGTGCCGCGTGCCTTGCGCGAACCAGGAGACGAGCGCTCCTTTCACCTGCTCCTGCAGGTTGAGGATGGCGTCGTAGCGCTCGCGGCGCAGCGCGCGTCGGAATGCGGCCATTTCCCGCCAGGTCGCCGCTGCGAGCGGCCTGTGCCGCCATTGTCGCAGCGCAAGCGGCACGACGCGGCGAATCCGCGGGTCCAGGCGCACGAGGTCGACGAAGGCATCCTCGGCGACCCAGTCCACCGGGAGTCCGGGACGATGACTTGCGATGTCCGACACGAGGGCCAGCGCATACACGACATCGCCCAGCGACGACGGGCGCACGACGAGCACGCCACTCATCGCGCGGTCCTCGGAAAAACGCGGTGCCGCGTCGAATGCGCGGCGCAAACCACGTAAAATCGGCGGGAACCCTTCGCGGCCCTTTTCCGGTGCATGTCCGAACCGCTTCCCCTGTCGCTGGTGATCATTACGCGCGATGCCGCGCACGAACTCGCGGATTGTCTCGCGTCCGCTGCGTTCGCGGCGGAGACGATCGTCGTCGATTCGGGCAGCAGCGATGATACCGCAGCGCTCGCTGGGCGCCTGGGCGCCCGCGTGATCGTGCATTCATGGCAAGGCTTCGGCCCGCAAAAGAACTTCGCGGTCGCGCAGGCGCAAAACGACTGGGTGCTGTGCCTCGACGCCGACGAGAGAGTCACGCCCGACCTCGCGGCGGCCATTCGCGCGGCGTTCGCTTCGGGCCCTCCTGGGGCGCCGGCGTACACGTTCGCGCGCCGCAACCGCTTTCTCGGCCGCTGGCTCGCGCACGGCGAGGGCTATCCGGACTGGATCGTGCGGCTCTTCGATCGCCGGCGCGCGCGCTGGTCCGACGACCCGGTCCACGAAAAAGTCGTCGTCGATGGCGCTGCGGCGAAGTTGCATGGAGATCTGCTGCATGCTTCGGCAGAATCGATCGATGCCTATATCGCGAAGCAGAACCGCTACACGACGGTGCAAGCAAGCGTAATGCACGCCCGCGGCGAGCGCGCCAGCCTTGCGCAGCTGATGCTCTCACCGGTCGCGCGCTTCCTGCGCTTCTACGTGCTGCGGCTGGGATTCCTGGACGGCTCCGCGGGATTCGCGCACATCGCGATCGGCGCGTTCGCGAGCTTTCTCAAGTACGCGAAGTTGCGCGCGCTGCAGCAGGCTGGGCGGCCTTCGTGACGTCGAAGGTGCTCGTCACCGGCGTGGCAGGCTTCATCGGCATGCCGATGGCGCGCGCGCTCATCGCCCGCGGCGCGGAGGTCGTCGGTGTCGACAATTTCGACCCGTACTACGACGTCGCGCTGAAGGAGGCACGGCTCGCGACATTGTCGGGCCAGCCGGGCTTCGCATTCCGTCGCCTCGATTTGGCCGATGCCGACGCGGCAGCGCAACTCTTCCGCGACGAAGCGCCCACGCACGTCGTGCACCTGGCCGCGCAGCCGGGCGTCCGGTATTCACTGGAGAATCCGGCGGCGTATCTGCGCAACAACGTCGACGCGTTCGGCCGCGTGCTCGAGGGCTGCCGCCATGCGCGCGTCGCTCACCTCGTCTATGCGTCGAGTTCGTCTGTATATGGCGCCAACCACACGCTGCCGTTTTCCGAAGACCAGCGCGTCGATCATCCCGTCAGCCTCTACGCGGCGACCAAGCGCGCCAACGAATTGATGGCGCACAGCTACGCGCACCTGTTCCGCCTGCCTGCGACGGGACTGCGCTTCTTCACCGTCTACGGTCCGTGGGGCCGGCCGGACATGTCGCCGATGCTCTTCGCCAGGGCCATCCTCGCGGGTGAACCCATCCGGGTCTTCAACCACGGCAAGATGCGCCGCGACTACACGTACGTCGACGACATCGTCGAGGGCGTCGCGCGCACGCTTGAACGGCCGCCGTCGGCTGACGATGGCCCCGATGGCGGCGGGGCGCCGCACGCGATCTACAACATCGGCAACCACGAGGCGGTCGAGCTCGAGACGTTCATCGCGACGCTCGAGGAGCTTCTGGGCCGCAAGGCCATTCGCGACTACCAGCCGATGCAGCCGGGCGACGTCCCCGCGACCTATGCGTCGATCGACCGGCTGCGTGCGGCGACCGGTTTTGCGCCGCGCACGCCCTTGGCCGAGGGACTTGCGAAGTTCGTCGAATGGTATCGCGCGTATTACCGTTGACGCTGCCGCGTGGGGCCGCACTGGTAATATCGGATGCCATGCTCCAGCGAAACGGAACCGGCGGCTTCCCCGACCGCAGCCCCACATGATCCTCGTCACCGGCGGCGCCGGCTTCATCGGCGCCAACTTCGTGCTCGACTGGCTCGCGGCAAATGGCGAGCCGGTCGTCAACCTCGACCTGCTGACCTACGCCGGCAACCTCGGCAACCTGGCGCCGCTCGCGCGCGACCCGCGCCACGAATTCGTGCGCGGCGACATCGGCGATGGCGCGCTCGTCCCGGCGTTGCTCGCCAGGCATCGTCCGCGCGCGATCGTCAATTTCGCGGCCGAAACGCATGTCGACCGGTCGATCCACGGCCCCGCGGCGTTCATCGAAACCAACGTCACCGGAACGTTCGGACTGCTCGAGGCGACGCGCGCGTGGTGGACCACGCTCCCCGCGGCCGAGCGAGAGGCTTTCCGTTTCGTGCACATATCGACGGACGAGGTCTACGGATCGCTGTCGGCGACCGATCCGGCGTTCAGCGAGACGACACCTTACGCGCCCAACAGCCCGTACTCGGCGTCCAAGGCCGCGGCGGATCATCTGGTGCGCGCATATCACCATACGTACGGACTGCCGACGCTCACCACGAATTGCTCGAACAATTACGGCCCCCGCCAATTTCCCGAAAAACTCATCCCGCTGATGATCGTCAACGCGCTCGCGGGCAAGCCGCTGCCCGTCTACGGCGACGGCAGGAACATCCGCGACTGGCTGTACGTCGGCGACCATTGCGCGGCAGTTCGCGCGGTCATGCAGCGCGGGCGTCCGGGCGAGACGTACAACGTCGGAGGGAATGCGGAAATGCAGAACGTCGACGTCGTCCGCACACTGTGCGCGCTGCTGGCCGAAGCCAAGCCGGGTCGCGACTATTCGGCGCAGATCACGTTCGTCAAGGATCGGCCGGGCCACGACCGCCGCTACGCCATCGACGCCACCAAGGTCGCGCGCGAAACGGGCTGGGCGCCGGTCGAGACGTTCGAGAGCGGCCTGCGCCGCACGGTGGCCTGGTATCTCGAGAACGCGGCGTGGCTGGCCGGCGTGACCAGCAAGGACTACCAGAAGTGGATCAGTCTCAACTATGCGCCGACTTGATGGCAAGATGACACGCAAAGGCATCATCCTGGCCGGCGGCTCCGGCACGCGGCTATATCCGGTGACGCACGTCGTCTCGAAGCAACTGCTGCCCGTGTACGACAAGCCGATGATCTATTACCCTCTGTCGACGCTGATGCTGGCCGGCATCCGCGACATCCTGCTCATCTCGACGCCCGCGGACACGCCGCGCTTCACGCAGTTGCTTGGCGATGGCAACCGGTGGGGTCTCAACATCCGGTACGCGGTGCAGGCTTCGCCGGACGGCCTGGCGCAGGCGTTCATCATCGGCCGTGAATTCGTCGGCCACGATCATTCCGCGCTCGTGCTCGGCGACAACATCTTCTACGGCCATGACCTGCATTCGCAGCTCGCCATCGCGCAGGGCCGCGATGCCGGCGCGACCATTTTCGCGTATCCGGTCGCGGATCCGGAACGCTACGGCGTCGCCGAGATCGACGCGACCGGGCGCGTGCTGTCGCTCGAGGAAAAGCCCGCGAAGCCTAAGTCCCGCTATGCGGTAACCGGACTCTATTTCTACGACAACCGCGTGCTCGACGTCGCGCGCGAATTGAAGCCCTCCGCGCGCGGCGAACTCGAGATCACGGACGTCAACCGCGCCTACCTCGCATGGAACGATCTCACGTGCGAGGTCATGGGGCGCGGGATGGCGTGGCTCGACACGGGCACGCACGAGTCGCTGCTCGAGGCGTCGCAATACATCGCGACCATCGAGCGCAGGCAGGGTCTCAAGGTCGCTTGCCTGGAGGAGATCGCCTTCCGGCAGGGCTACATCGACGCCACGGCGCTCGAGCGGCTGGGACACGCGCTCGCGAAGAATGGCTACGGGCAATACCTGCTCGGCATCCTTCGCGACCCGGGCGTGCGCTGACCAAGGCTAAGCCGCGCATGCAGATCACGCCCACCGCGCTGCCTTCGGTCCTGCTCATCGAGCCGCGCGTATTCGGCGACGATCGCGGATTCTTCTACGAGAGCTGGAACCGGCGCGCCTTCGCCGCGGCCGGAATCGATGCGGACTTCGTGCAGGACAATCACTCGCGTTCGGCGCGCGGCGTCTTGCGCGGTCTGCATTACCAGATCGAGCACGCGCAGGGCAAGCTCGTGCGCGCGACGGCGGGCGAGGTGTACGACGTCGCCGTGGACCTGCGGCGGTTGTCGCAGACATTCGGACGTTACGTCGGCGTCGTCCTGTCCGCCGCAAACCACCGGATGCTGTGGATTCCGCCCGGTTTCGCACACGGCTTTGTGGTGCTGTCGGATTACGCCGAGTTCCTCTACAAGGCCACCGATTATTGGTATCCGGAACACGAACGCACGCTCCTGTGGAGCGATCCCGCACTTCGCATCGCCTGGCCGTTGACCGGTACCCCGACGCTCGCCGCCAAGGACGCCGCGGGCCGGCTCCTGGCCGACGCGGACGTCTACGACTAGCGCGCCGCGCCGATGTTGCGTCCGACAATCCTGCTTACCGGTTCCGGTGGACAACTGGGCTTCGAACTTGCGCGAAGCCTCGCGAAGCATGGCAACGTGGTCGCGCGGGATCGCGCGGCGCTCGATCTTGCCGACGCCGACGCCATCGTTGCGGCCGTGCGTGAGGTCCGCCCCAGTCTCATCGTCAATGCCGGTGCATATACGGCGGTGGATGCAGCCGAATCGGAGCGCGCGGCCGCATTCGCGGTGAACGCGCGCGCACCCGGGATCCTGGCCGAAGAGGCCAAGCGCCACGACGCGGTGCTGATTCACTACTCGACCGACTATGTCTTCGACGGGCTGCGCACGATACCTTACGACGAGGATGCGCCCGCGCATCCGCTCAACGTGTATGGCGCGAGCAAGCACGCAGGCGAGCTCGCCGTCGCGCAGTCCGGCGCGCGCGCGCTGGTGATTCGCACCGGCTGGGTATATGGCGCGCGCCGCAGGAATTTCCTGCTGACGGTGCTGCGGCTCGCGCAGGAGCGCGATGAATTGCGCATCGTCGTCGACCAGGCCGGCACGCCGAACTGGTGCCGCACGCTGTCGGACGCAACGGCGTTCGCCGTGGGTCGCGGGCTTTCGTGGCTCGGCGAGCGGTCCGGTCTGTACCACCTCAGTTCCGCCGGCGCGACGACGTGGCACGGCTTCGCGCAGGCGATCGTCGGCGATCTCCGCCGACCGCGCGTAACGCCGATCGCTACGTCCGAGTACCCGACGCCGGCGCGGCGCCCCCCTTATAGCGTATTGTCGTCAGCCAAATTCGAGGCGACGTTCGATTACCGGATGCCGGATTGGCGGGAAGCCCTGGCCGCCTGTCGCCTGGACATGCAGGCAGCGTCCCGTCCTGTCGACTGAACCTTGCGGCGACGCGTTACTCCAATCATCGCTTCGCGACATCAGGTCGGCGAATCACACCAATTTCGGAGATTGACGTGCACTGTCGCCAAATGACGACTGTTCGATGTTGCGCAGTACTGGCCGTCCTATTCCCCTTGGCCGCCGTTGCGCAAGCAGGCCGGCCGATCATGTCGGCCCCCCCCATGCAGTACCGCCCCGCGGTCGTGGAGAAGGCGGCTTCCGCGGCGTTATTGCTGCCGAGCGGCGCGCCCGCGCGCCGGGTCGAACTCGCGAAGCCGGCGGCGACGGAGCTCGCGGCGATGAAGGCGCTCAATGCGCGCGGGGGCCAGGCCAGGGCGACGACTCCCAAGGCGCTTGCCGTGGGATTCGGGCGGGAGATGCCCGCCGCGGCGCGCACGCTTCCATTGTCGGAGCTGACTTGGGTGGCGACCGACGACGGCGGGCGCGCGGCGCGTATCGAGATTCATTCGCCGGATGCCACGGCGCTGCGCGTGGCGATGCAGCTGCCGGCGACCAATCCGGATTTGAGCGTGCGCTTCGCGGGCGCGGGCGCCAACGCGAAAGTGTTCGGCCCCATTCCCGCCAACACCATTGCACAGGACACGGCGAACTTCGGCAAGTTCTGGACGCCGGTGCTGGAAGGCGACGTCGCGACGATCGAGTTTCACGCCGGCGCCGACGTCGTGCTGACGGGCGTGACGCTGACGCTTCCCCAGGTTTCGCACCAGGTCGTCGGCAACGCCGAATTGCGCGCGCTGTCGCCCAAGACCGTCAGCGAAATTGGCCACGCGCAGAGCTGCAACATCGACGTCGCCTGCGTGACGCCACAGTCGACGGCTTTGACCAATGCGGCGAACGCCGTGGCTCAGCTTCTATTCGTCGGCGACGACGCCGGCAATCATTACCTGTGCACGGGAACGCTGCTCAACGATTCGGCGTCGTCCGGCACGCCGTATCTCCTGACCGCGTCGCATTGCATTGATTCGGCGCGTGCCGCGCAAACGCTCAACACGTTCTGGTTCTTCGACGCGATCGCATGCAACAACAATGCGGTGCCGCCCTACATCCAGAAGACCGGCGGCGCGATGCTGCTCGGCCGCAGCCAGGATCACGACTGGTCGCTGGTCCGGCTCAACCAGTCGCCGCCTGCCGGCGCGTATCTCGCCGGCTGGACGGCGACTCCGGTTTTGCCGAACGCGATCACGGTGACGCTGCATCACCCGGAGGGCGACCTCAAGAAGTGGAGCCAGGGATCCGTGCAGCGGCCGGTCTTCAATGCGGACGATCTCGTGCACGGCACGTTCAACCAGGTCCCCTACGCGCAGGGAATCACCGAAGGCGGATCGAGCGGATCGGCGTTGCTGACGTATCTCGCCTCCGGCGACTACTACGAGGTCCGCGGAGCCCTGTCCGAAGGCAATTTCGTCCTCTGCCCGGTGCCGGCGGGCGCCAGCTACGACGACTACTCGCGGATGGAGGACGCGCTGCCGCTGATTCGCGACTACCTCACCCCGGGCTGGTCGAACCCGGCCGGACAGGTCGTCGCCGTCGAGTTCTACAACAAGACGCTCGACCATTATTTCCTGTCGACGGACCCCAAGGAGATCAACGACCTCGACACCGGCGTCCACGTCGGATGGGAGCGCACCGGCTTGCGATTCCTAGCGTACAAGACCCAGGTAGGCAACGCGAGCCCCGTGTGCCGCTTCTATCGCGAGCCTTCGATCGGCGATTCGCACTTCTATTCGGCGAGCCCGTCCGAATGCGCCGATACCGCAGCCGCGCACCCGGTGGACTGGATCTACGAAAGTCCGAACGTTTTCTACATCCTGCTACCCGATCAGGCGACGGGCGCGTGCCCGGCGGGATCGCAGCCGCTGTGGCGGTTCTTCAACACGCTGACGACCAATCACCGCTACACGATGGAGATCGTGATTCGTGACCAGATGCGCGCCAAGCCGTCGGTCTGGATTCCGGAGGGCTACGGTCCCGACGCGACGATCATGTGCGCCGCGACGCAGTGACGCGCAGTGACGTTTCTGGCTAGCGCAATCCGGCCGCGTAGTCGGCGAGGGCCTTCATCTGGTCGTCGTTCATCTTTTGCGCGACCGCCGACATGATCTTGCCCAGCGGGTCCTTGCCGTCCTTGTCGGCGCCGCGCTCGCCGGCCTTGAAGGCCTTCAGCTGCGCGTACGTGTAGTCGGCGTATTGGCCGGCGAGGCGAGGATAGTTCTTCGGGATGCCCGCACCGTTGGGCGAATGACATGCCGCGCACGCCGGGAGACCGGTGGCCGCCGCGCCGCCACGGTACAAGGACTGTCCGACCCTGACGAGCGACGGATCCGCAGCACTTCCGCCCTTGGGTTTCTGCCGCGAGAAGTAGATTCCCAGCGCAACCATGTCATCCGGCGCAAGGTTGCCGACCATCGCGCTCATGACCGGATTGGTGCGCGCTCCGGCCTTGAATTGCTGCAATTGCCGGGTGATATACTCCGCGCCCTGCCCGGCCAGGTTGGGGTTGGTCGGCACCGCGCTGTTTCCATCGGCGCCATGGCAAGCGGCGCAAACGGTCTCGGCAATCTGCTTGGCATGCCCAAGGTCGGGTTTGGCGCTACCTTCGGCCGCGACGACCCCCTGCATCGGGAAGAACGCCAGCGCCGCGATCGAGATCGTGGCGGCGGGCAGCAGCTTGCGCTTCATTGTGTAGTAGCTCCCTTTGACTGCTTGAGGCCGTGAATAAACACACTATTGTAACGGACTCGAAGCGCGCGTCCAAAGCCGCCCCCTCCGGCGAAACCGCATTCCCGACACCGCATCCGTTGGTTGGCGCGGTATTCGTGACCGGTGCTGCCGCACCCGCGCAATTGCCGGCGGCAGGCGTTCCCGAGATCGCCTTCGCCGGCCGTTCGAATGCCGGCAAATCCACGGCCATCAATGTCCTTGCGGGCCGCACGCGGCTGGCGTTCGCAAGCCGCACGCCGGGGAGAACCCAGCAGATCAACATGTTCGCGTTGCGCGGAGGCGGCTTGGTCGCCGACCTGCCCGGATATGGCTACGCGGCCGTGGGCAAGGAACTGAAACGCGCGTGGCAGGAATTTCTGTGGCACTACATCACGACGCGGCCGACACTGGTCGCGCTGGTCCTGATCGTCGATGCGCGCCACGGCTTGAAGGACCTCGACCTCGAGTTGCTCGAAGGATTCGTGCCCTCCGGAAGACCGGTCCTGATACTGGCCACGAAGGCCGACAAGCTCAACACGACGGCGCAACGCGCTGCGGTCGCGACGATTCGCGGGCAGCTGACGCAGACGTTTCCGCTGGGTGCGGCGAACGTGACGGTGCAACTGTTCTCGGCCACCGCGCGGATCGGCATCGCCGAGGCGGAAGGTGTGATCGCGAGTTGGTTGTAGGCGTTCGTCCTACACCGCACGGCTGACCAGACAACGGACAAGAAAAGGCCCCGCGATCAAGGGGAGTGTCGCGGGGCCGTGAAACACCCGCTACCGAGAGACCTCGACGCGGGCACCCGCTCAGGGAGGAAAGCGGGAGACGTTCACCGTCTGCAGATTCTGACCCCGTGGGTTCGGATGAGTTCCGCTGCCCCGCCGGTAACGAATTGTGTCGGCTGGACTTCGCACGGTCCGGCAAAGACCGCGATTGCTGCGGGGGTACTAACACCGTTAGGATGCGCGTAGCGAACGAGGAGAGAAACGCAAAATGAGTTTTGCCTTTTCCGGAAAGTTTCCGCACAAGCGTCCGCGGCGAATGAGACGCGACGACTTTTCGCGCCGGATGATGCGCGAGACCCGGTTGGCGGCGGACGACTTCATCTACCCGGTGTTCGTGCTCGACGGCACGAAGCGCGAGGAGCCGGTGCCGTCGATGCCCGGCGTGTCGCGCAAGAGCGTGGACGGACTGTTTCGTGACGCGGAAAGCTGTCTCGCGCTCGGCATTCCCGCGCTCGCGCTGTTTCCCGTCGTGCCGGAAGAGTTCAAGACCGACGACGCCGCCGCCGCGTGGCACCCGGACGGGCTCGTGCCGCGCGCCGTGCGTGCGCTCAAGGAGCGCTTTCCCGCCTTGGGGATCATCACGGACATCGCGCTCGACCCGTACACGAGCCACGGCCAGGACGGCCTGATCGACGCCACCGGCTACGTGCTGAACGACGAGACGGTCGTCGCGCTGACCAAGCAGGCGCTTTGCCACGCCGAAGCGGGCGTGGACATGGTGGCGCCTTCGGACATGATGGACGGACGCATCGGCGCGCTGCGCGCGGCGCTCGACGGCGTCGCGCTTCGAGCCGGACGCGGATACTCGCCTATTCCGCGAAATACGCGTCGGCGTTCTACGGCCCCTTTCGCGATGCGGTCGGCTCGGCGGCGAACCTTGCGGAAAGGCGGCAAGCACACGTACCAGATGGATCCGGCGAACAGCGACGAGGCGCTGTGGGAGGTCTATCTCGACATTCGCGAAGGCGCGGACATGGTGATGGTCAAGCCCGGCCATGCCGTATCTCGACATCGTCCGCCGCGTGAAGGACGAGTTCGGCGATGCCGACGGCCGTCTACCAGGTCAGCGGCGAGTACGCGATGCTCAAGGCGGCGGCGCAGGCGGGATGGCTCGACGAACGCGCATGCGTGCTGGAAGCGCTCACCGGCATGAAGCGCGCGGGCGCGGACGCCATCCTCACCTACTTCGCGCTCGACGCGGCGCGGTGGCTCAAGCAGCAGGCGTAGCAAGCAGCGCCGACAGTTCGTCCGTCGTGAGCCGCGCCATTTCCGCGCCGTGGCGGTCGCGGCGCGGGCGCTGGCGGGACTCCTCGGGCGTGCGAACCAGCAAACGGATGCCGCCGCGCGGCGTATCGATGTAGAGGCGCTGCGGGCCGCCCTCGGCCGAATCCAGCGTCCGGTAGGCGACTCCCGCGTTGAGCAGTGCCAGCTCGACGGCCTTGGCGTTGTCGGCGACGAGATCGATGACGGATGTCGCTGTGCGCCGTGGCCCAGCCGGCTGCGACGCCGCCGACTAAGCGCCGGCTGGAACGCGCGCCAGCCGCTGCATCCAGCGCAGCGCTTCCTCGCGCTGCGCACGCAGCTGCGCGACATGCGCCTCGCCGCCAAACAGCGCGTGGTAGCCGACGAGCGCGGCCTCGATTTCGTCGTCGCCCGGCAGCGCGCGCGCGCTCGGGCAGCATCAGTTGTCGGGCGGCCTTGCGCTTGGCAAGCGACCAATCGGCGATGCCGTGCTCGGCGATGAGCCTCGCGGCGACCTGCGCGATGCGGGTGCGATCCTGCGCCTCCCGGCCGTGCGGGATCCGGGACCGAAAGCGCGGCCACGAAACTCGGAATGCCCGCGATGCCCCATCGATTCGCCCCCCAAGAGCGCCAGCCAGCGCTAGAACAGTTGCTCGCGCACTTCCTGTCCCGTGTGCCCGCCGGCGGCCGGCGCCAGCCCGTCGTCGCGGGCACGCGGCGGAAATTCCGCGTAGAACCACTCGCTCAGGCTGCTGCTGTCATCGCGCAATCCCGTGTCCGCATTGATGCGGACGGAAACCACGCCCTCCGGCGTTTTCAGCGGTTTTTCGGGCACGCCTTTGAGCGCCTTTTGCATGTACGCGATCCAGATCGGGAGCGCTGCCCCGGCGCCCGTTTCGTTCGTGCCGAGGGTCTTCGGCTGGTCGAAGCCGATCCACGCGACGCCGACCTGCGCGGGGTTGAAGCCGCAGAACCAGGCATCGATGTTCTCGTTGGTCGTGCCCGTCTTGCCGGCGAGGTCCTTGCGCCCCAGCACCTGCGCGCGGGTGCCGGTTCCGAATGCGATGACGTCGCGCAGCAACGTCGTCATGAAGAACGCGTTGCGCGCGTCGATGGCGCGCTCGGCGCTTCTCGCCGGCGACGGCCGGCTTGGCCTCCGACAGCACGTTGCCGCGGGCGTCCGTCACCTTGGCGATCAGGTAGGGCAGAACGCGGTAGCCGCCGTTGGCGAAGACCGCGTAGGCGGCCGCCATCTGCAGCGGCGTCGCCGAGCCCGCGCCCAGGCCCATCGTGAGGATAGGCAGGATGCAGCTTGGGGTCGAAGCCGAAGCGCGTGATGTAGTCCTGGGCGTATTGCGGGCCGATCGCCTGCAGCACGCGGACCGCCACCAGGTTCTTCGACTTGGCCAGCGCGTTGCGCAGCCGCATCGGGCCGTCGAACTTGCCGTCGTAGTTCTTGGGCTCCCAAGCCTCGCCGCCGGCCTGTCGGCGGGCACGAAGAACGGCGCGTCGTTGATCACCGTGGCCGGCGAGAAGCCCTTTTCCAGCGCCGCCGAATAGATGAACGGCTTGAACGCCGAGCCCGGCTGCCGGAACGCCTGCGTCACGTGGTTGAACTTGTTGCGTTCGTAGTCGAAGCCGCCGACCAGCGCCAGGATGGCGCCGTCGCTGGGCTGGAGCGCGACGAACGCCGCCTCGGCCTGGGGCAGCTGGCGATCGTCCACCTGCCCCTTGTCGTCCTTGGACAAGCCGGATGACGGCCCCACGCCGAATCCGCTGGTTGGCCGGCGCCTTGTCGGTCAGGTTGCGCGCCGCGAACTTGAGGCCGTCGCCGGTGACGGACGACGACATCGCCGCTGCCCAAGCGTCGCCTTGACCTCGTTGGCGCTGGCCTCGAGGACGACGGCCGGATCGAGGTTGTCGCTGTCTGGCGCATCCTGCGAAGGCGCTCTCCAGCACCTGCTCCGGCCTCGGCCGGGATCCGCCGGGAGGTTGACGTAGGTCTCGGGCCCGCGATAGCCGTGGCGCCGATCGTATTCGAGGACCCCGCGCCGGACGGCGTTGTAGGCGGCCTCCTGGTCGGCGCGGCGGACGGTCGTCCAGACGGTGATGCCCTTGGTGTACGCGTCCTCCCCGTAGGCGTCGAAGACGACCTGCCGGGCCATTTCCGCGACGTCCTCGGCGTGGGTGGGCAGCGCGTCGCGGACACCCTGCCGGACATTCAATGGCGCGGTTTGTGCTTCCTGGAACTGGGTGTCCGTAATGAACTTGAGCTCATGCATACGTCGCAACACATACAGCTGACGCGTCTTGGCCCGCTTGGGATTGGTGACCGGGTTGTACGCGGAGGGCGCCTTGGGCAGCCCGGCCAGCATCGCCGCCTCGGCCACGGTGATGTCCTGGAGCGGCCGGCCGAAGTAGATCTGCGAGGCGGCAGCGAACCCGTACGCTCGCTGGCCGAGGAAGATCTGGTTGACGTAGAGCTCCAGGATCTCGTCCTTGGAGAGGCTGGCTCTCGATCTTCCAGGCGAGCAGGACCTCGCGCAGCTTGCGGGTGAGCGTCTTCTCCCGGGTCAGGAAGAAGTTGCGGGCGACCTGCATGGTGATGGTGCCGGCGCCCTGCTGCGTGCCGGAGGAGACGTTGGCGAGCGCGGCGCGGAGCGACGCTCAAATAGTCTACACCGCCATGCTGGTAGAAACGCTCGTCTTCTGCGGCCAAAATGGCCTGTTTCATGACATCCGGGACCGCTTTTATCGATACGATCGCTCGCCTTTCCTCGCCGAATTCGCCCAGAAGGTCGCCTTCGGCCGAAACGACGCGCAGCGGGACTTTGGGCTGGTAGTCGGTCAGGGCCTCGAGCGAGGGCAGCGTCGGCCACAGCAGGGCAAGGACGAGCGCCCCCAGCAGGGCGCCGACCACGCCGAGGCCCAGGACGACCGAGCCCAGATAGAGCAGCCAGCGCTTTAGCACGTGGGAATAAAACTTGCCGGAGAGGGGGGGTGCGAACGTCGCATTATATGCAGGCTTGCAACACCCAACCGCCCGAATCGGAAAACAAATTGACAAGGTTCATACTTGCTGCCAGAGTTTAATGTAGATTGTCAGCATCTGGGCTCGACTTACGCCGTGGTTGCCGAAAACATGACTGCTATCCTGGACTTCTTCAAAACGAAGTCCCCATCGCTGATCGGGGTCGATATCGCATCGACATCGCTCAAGCTGGTCGAGCTGGCCGAGACCGGCAAAGGCACCTATCGCCTCGAGCGTTACGCGATCGAAGCCTTGCCCAAGGACACGGTCACCGACGGCAACATCGCCAATCTCGACCAGGTCAGCGACGCGCTGAAGCGGGCCTGGAAGCGCATGGGCAGCCGCAACCGCCTGGTGGCCATGGCGCTTCCGGCCGCCATGGTGATCACCAAGAAAATCATCGTCCCTGCCGGCCAGAAAGAAGAGGAACTCGAACTCGCGGTCGAGGCCGAGGCCAACCAATATATTCCATTTGCGCTCGACGAGGTCAATCTCGATTTCCAGGTGCTCGGGCCGGCGCCGAACAACCCGGACGAAGTCGAGATCCTGATCGCCGCGTCGCGCAAGGAAAAGGTCGAGGACCGCGTGGCGATCGCCGAAGCGGCGGGGCTGAAGCCCGATCGTCATGGACGTCGAGTCGTACGCGACGCAGGAGGTGTTCCGCCTGATCGCCCCGTCGCTGCCGGCCAACGGCCGCGACCAGAACATCGCGCTGGTCGACATCGGCGCCCACGTCACGCACTTCTACGTCCTGCGCAACAACCAGTTTCTGTTCTCCCGCGACCAGGTGTTCGGCGGCAACCAGCTCACCCAGGACATCCAGCGCGCGTTCAACCTGTCCGCCGAGGAAGCCGAGTCCGCCAAGCGCAACCAGGGCCTGCCCGAGAACTACGACAACGACGTGCTGCAGCCGTTCATGGAAACGCTGGCGCTGGAGATAACCCGGGCGCTGCAGTTCTTCTTCACCTCGACGTCGCACAGCCAGGTCGACCAGATCGTCCTTTCCGGCGGCTGCGCGGTGCTTCCCGGGCCTGGACGAGCTCGTGGCCAAGCGCGCGGGTGTCGCCGCCGTCCTCGCCAATCCGTTCGCCAACATGGTCGCCTCCGACCGCATCCGCCCGCGGCAGCTTGCGCAGGACGCGCCGATGCTGCTGGTCGCCACCGGGCTCGCGCTGCGGAGCTTCGAGTAATGAGCGCGATCCGCATCAACCTGCTGCCTCACCGGGAGCAGAAGCGCCAGGCCCGCCAGCGCCAGTTCATCACGCTGATGGTCTCGCTCGCCGATCCTGGGGCTCGCGGTGATCGCGCTGGTCCATGGCGTCCTCGCGGCGCAAATCGAGAGCCAGGAATCCCGTAACAAGGTGCTCAAGGTCGAAATCGCCAAGCTCGACGAGCAGATCAAGGAAATCGACCGGCTGCGCGACCAGATCCAGGCGGTACTGGCCCGCAAGCAGGTCGTGGAAACGCTGCAGGCGAACCGCAGCGAGGCGGTGCATCTGCTCGACCAGCTGGTGCGGCAGTTGCCGGACGGCATCTATTTGAAGAGCGTCCGGCAGACGGGCGCCAAGGTGACGATCGTCGGCTATGCGCAGTCCAACGCGCGCGTGTCCACGCTGATGCGCAACATCGAGTCGTCGCCGTGGCTGTCGAACCCCGAGCTGGTGGAGATCAAGCTGGTGCCGATGCCCGGCGGGCGGGACGCCACCCAGAAGATCAACGAATTCACGCTGGCGTTCCTGATCAAGCGCTCGACGCCCGCGACTGCCGATGCGATGGCCGTTTCCGGGAAGCCCGGGGCTGTCCCTGGGAAGCCCGCGGCCACCCTGGCGCCCGGGAAATATTGACGCCTGACGCGGGCAAGAAGACATGAACCTCGACGACATCCGCCGCCTTCACATTCGCGATGCCGGCAATTGGCCGATCGCGGTCAAGATCGTGGTGCTGTCCGGCATATTCCTGGCCATCGTCATCGCCGGCCTGTTCCTCGATTGGCGCGACCAATGGGACGCGCTTGCCGCCGCCGAGCAGGTCGAGGTCGGCCTCAAGGCGCAATACCAGGAGAAGAAGGGCCGCGCGATCAATTTCGATCTCTACGTCCAGCAGTTGAATGAGGTCGAGCAATCGTTCGGCGCGCTCGTCAAGCAGCTGCCCAACCGCTCCGAAATCGATGCGCTGCTCACCGACGTCAACCAGGCCGGGCTCGGCCGCGGGCTGCAGTTCGAATTGTTCAAGCCGGCGGCGCAGGAAAAGATGGCCGACTTCTACGCGGAACTGCCCATCAACATCAAGATCACGGGCACCTATCACGACATGGGCGCGTTCGCCAGCGACATCGCGCAGCTCCCGCGCATCGTGACGCTGAACGACGTCGCGATCACGACCGACAAGGGCACGCTCGCCATGGAAGCGGTCGCGAAGACGTTCCGCTACCTGGACGAAGAGGAGATCGCCAAGCAGCGTGCGCTGGCCAAGGGAAAGAGCAAGAAGAAATGAAACGCGTCGTCGCCATCTGCATCTGCGGAAGCCTCATGCTTGGCGCGTGCGGGGGCAGCGGCCATCCCGACCTCGACGCCTGGATGAAGGAGCAGGGCAAGACGGCCAAGGGCAAGCTCGACCCGCTGCCGCAGATAAAGCCCTACGACCCGTTCACGTACAACGCGTTCGACCTGCCGGACCCGTTCAAGCCGCGCAAGATCGAGCCGACCAAGGGCACCAGCAAGCTGGCCCCCGACTTCACGCGGCGCCGCGAGCCGCTCGAGGCGTTTCCGCTGGAATCGCTGACGATGGTCGGGACGCTGGCCAAGAACAAGACGACGTACGCCCTGGTGCGCACGCCGGAAAGGGACGTCTACCAGGTGCGTGCGGGCAACTACCTGGGCCAGAACTATGGAGTCGTTATCGAAATCGGGGACAGCGACCTGAAGTTGAAGGAGCTGCTTCAGGATGGTTCCGGCGACTGGACCGAACGATCGAGCACGCTGCAGCTGCAGCAGCCGGCCGAAAAAAAGAGATAGGAGCGGAGAACATGAGCGCGATACACGGCAACCGACTTTACCGCGTGCGCGCGGTCGCGCGCCGCGGATGGGCGGCCGGTCTTGTCGCCCTCTGCGCGCTTGCAGTTTCGGGGATGGCGCTGGCGCAGACGAGCAACAGCCTGGAGCAGGTCACCGTCACACGCGCCTCTTCCGGCAAGACGGTCGTGAGGTTCGTGCTGAAATCGCCTCCGGCAAATCCGCCCGCCGGCTTCTCGGTGCAAAGCCCGCCCCGCATAGCGCTCGATTTCCTGGACACCGCCAACGGCATGGGCGTGACGCAGCGGGACATCGCCGAGCCCGCGCTGCGCAGCCTCAACGTCATCCAGGCCGGCAACCGGACGCGTGTCGTATTCAACCTGAACAAGCCGCAGACGTTCGACACGCAGGTCGACGGCAATTCCGTCTTGGTGACGCTGACCGATCAGGTCGCGCCGGCGGCGCAGGCCGCGCAGGTGCAGCGCTTCGCCGAAGCCAAGGCATCCGACACGCCGCACGCGCTGCGCGACGTCGATTTCCGGCGCGGCGTCAGCGGCGAAGGAAGGATCATCGTCGACTTGTCCGACAATTCGACAGGCATCGACATTCGCCAGCAAGGCAAAAACCTGATCGTCGACTTCCTGAAGACGTCGCTGCCGCGCAATCTCGAGCGCCGACTGGACGTCAACGACTTCGGAACGCCCGTCGTCACGATCGACACGTTCCCGCAGGGGAGCAACACGCGGATGGTCGTCGAGCCGCAGGGCCTGTGGGAGCATTCGGCGTACCAGACCGACAACCGCTTCATCCTCGAGATCAAGCCCGTCCGCGAGGACCCCAACAAGCTGACGCAAGGGACCAAGGGAGGTTACAAGGGCGAAAAGCTGTCGCTCAACTTCCAGAACGTGGAGGTGCGCGCGGTGCTGCAGGTCATCGCCGACTTCACCGGCCTCAACATCATCACCAGCGACACCGTGTCGGGCAGCCTGACGCTGCGGCTGAAGGACATTCCGTGGGACCAGGCGCTGGACATCATCCTGCAGACCAAGGGCCTCGACATGCGCAAGAACGGCAACGTCGTGCTGATCGCGCCGCGTGAGGAGCTGGCGCTGAAGGAGAAGCAGCAGCTGGAAAACGCGCTGCAGATCTCCCAGCTCGAGCCGCTCATCTCGGAGTCGTTCCAGCTGAACTACATCAAGGCGTCGGACCTGCAAAACCTGATAACGACCAACAGCCAGCAGAAGTTCGGCGCCGGGGCAGGGCAGACTGCGACAACGGGCGGGCAGGGGTCGATCCTGTCGCAGCGCGGCGTCGCCTTCGTTGACCCGCGCTCGAACATCCTGTTCGTGCAGGACACGGCGTCCGTGCTGGAGGAGGTGCGGAAGATCATCCGGCAGATCGACTTCTCGATCCGCCAGGTGCTGATCGAGGCGCGCATCGTCATCGCCAGCAACACGTTCAGCCAGCAGCTGGGCATACGCTTCGGCCAGCAGACCGGCTTCACGTTAGGCAATCGCCGCTATGCCGGGGGATCCAGCGGAAGCTTGAACACGCAGCCGGTGGTTACGTGTTCCGGTACGACATGTACGCGCGAGACGCGGACGCAGACGCCGTTCGAACTGGCGTCGGGCATTGCGTCGGCGGGCTACTCCGATTCGCCGCAGCTCAACGTCAATCTCCCCGTCCCCAACCCGGCCGGACAGCTCGCGCTGACGCTGATCAACCTGGGCAGCGGCAACCTCATCAACCTCGAACTGTCGGCGCTCGAGGCCGACGCCAAGCGGCAAGGTCATTTCGAGTCCGCGCGTCGTGACCGCCGACAACCAGAAGGCGGCGATCGAGCAGGGCACGGAAATTCCCTACGTGACGCCGGGCAGCGCCAATTCGCCGGCGACGGTGTCTTTCAAGAAGGCCGTGCTGAGGCTCGAAGTGACGCCGCAGATCACGCCGGACAACCAGATCATCATGGGCGTGGAAATCCGCAAGGACTCAGTCGGGCAATACGTCCAGCTGGGCGGCGGCTTCTCGGTGCCTTCGATCGACACGAAGAACGTCATCACGCAGATCCACGTCAACAATGGCGACACGGCGGTCATCGGCGGGATCTTCGAGGAAGAAATCCGCAATGACGTCACGCAGGTCCCATTCCTGGGCAATCTTCCCATTCTGGGATACCTGTTCAAGCAGACGGGCACTTCCTCCAACAAGACCGAACTGCTGATCTTCCTTACGCCGCGCATCGTCAAGGAATCCGTCAACGCCGTGCGGTGAACGCGACGACCGGCGACGCTCGCGTCGCCATTTCCCCCAATGCCCCGGTCCCGCTTCACCGGGGCAATTTGTTTCTGGTCGGCCTGCCCGGTGCGGGAAAGTCCACGCTCGGGCGGCAGATCGCGCGGCGCTTGCGGCTGCGCTTCGTCGATGCCGACTCCGAACTGGAACAGCGGCTGGGCGTGTCGATCCCCACGATATTCGAGATCGAGGGGGAGGCCGGATTTCGCGACCGTGAGGAGGCGACGTTGGCGGAGCTCACGGTCCTCACCGGCGTCGTGCTCTCCACCGGCGGCGGCGCCGTGCTGCGACCCGGCAACCGGACGCTCCTCAAGGAAAACGGCACGGTGATCTACCTGCACGCCGATCCCGCAACGCTTTGGGAGCGCGTACGGCACAGCAGGAACCGGCCGCTCTTGCAGGCTACCGATCCGCAAGCCCGGCTGGCCGAACTCTATGCACAACGCGACGCCCTCTACCGCGAGGTCGCGGATCACGTGATCGAATCCGAACGCGACCAGGTTTTGCGATTCGCGCGCGCGTTCGATACCGAGCAAGGCGGCGGCGCATGATCGATACGCTTCACGTCGCCCTGGCCGGACGGCCCTACCCGATCCATATCGGCGCCGGAGCGCTCGAGCGGGTCGGCGGGATCGTCGCCGCGTTGGCGCGCCGCGCCGTCGTCGTCAGCAACGCCAACGTGGCCTCGCACTGGCTCGCCCCCGTACGGGCAAGCCTGACGGCCGCGGGCGTTGGCAGCGAATCGCTGCTGGTTCCGGACGGCGAAGCGCACAAGAACTGGTCGACGCTCCAGGATGTCCTCACTCGTCTCATCGAAATGCGCGCGGAGCGCTCGACGGTCCTGATCGCCCTCGGCGGGGGCGTCGTGGGCGATCTCACGGGATTCGCGGCCGCGATCTACCAGCGCGGCATGCCGTATGTGCAGGTGCCGACGACGCTGCTGGCGCAGGTGGACTCATCCGTCGGCGGCAAGACGGGAATCAACCATCCGCTGGGCAAGAACATGATCGGTGCGTTCAACCAGCCGCGCGCCGTCGTGATCGACACGAACTGCCTCCGCACGCTGCCCGACCGCGAACTGTCGGCGGGCCTGGCGGAAGTGATCAAGTACGGCGCGATCCGCGACCTGCCGTTCTTCGCTTGGCAGGAGAAGAACATGGATGCGCTGCTCGCTCGCGATTCCGCGGTGCTTCGGCACGCGATCCATGAAAGTTGCCGGATCAAGGCGGACATCGTGGCCGCCGACGAACGCGAATCCGGCGAGCGCGCGTTGCTCAATTTCGGGCACACGTTCGGCCACGCGATCGAGACGGCGGCGGGCTATGGCGTTTGGCTTCACGGCGAAGCCGTCGCTGCGGGCATGGTCATGGCGGCAAAGCTGTCGGAACTTTCCCAGGGCTTGCCTGCGGGCGATCGGGTGCGGCTGGAGTCGCTGCTGGCCCGCGCAGGGCTGCCCATCGCGCCGCCGGCGCTGCCGCTCGCACGCTGGCAAGAACTCTTGGCCCGCGACAAGAAGGTCGTCGCCGGTGTGGTGCGGTTCATCCTGCTCGCGGCGCTCGGCCGCGCGCTCGCCACGTCAGCCGTAAGCGAGCCGGACCTCCTCGCAGTGCTCGGCTGACGGATGCGCAAAAGAAAACGGCGACCCGCGAGGGGTCGCCGTTTTCCAGGGCCTTTGCCGGCGGATCAGTTGCAGGTGATCGTGTCGGACACCGATGTCGGCGGCGTGCTCGAATCGACGACGACGATCGTGGTCTTCGTTCCGGCAGGAACTGCCGCCGGATACGTGAGGGCGAACGTCGGTGCGGCCGCAGTCACCACCTGGGGATTCACCACCACGCCGGCGAGGCTCGGATTGGTTACCTGCGAGACGTTGAACGGAGCCGTTCCGCCCGTGATGATGAACGAGTAGGTCTTGCCGCCGCAGACGTCCGCGAAAGACGACGGGGCCACGGCCAACGTCGCCGGCGGAGGCGGAACCCCGGTTCCAGGCTGGTTGATGAGTTGCGACGTCGTCTGCTTGCCGGCCGAATCCACGATCGTGAATACCAATGGGTTGACGCACGCGCCGTTCGTGACCGCCTCGAAGAATCCGCCACTGTTCGAGACAGTGGAATTCAGGAGAGTCACGCTGGCCGGGAACGTCGAAGACACCGTATACGGCGGATTGCCGCCATAGATGTAATAGTCGATGCGGAATCCGGTCGAGCAACTCGACGCCAAAGCGCTGGTGATCGTCGCTGTCGGAGGTATCACAGCGAGCGGCGAACCGGAGGCTACGGTGTTGTTGACGACGACGAAGTTCGAAATCTCCTGCTCTCCGGATGTGACGTCGATCGCGCGAATCTGCCCCGGCTGCGTTGTCGCGTTGACCAGGGCCTGAATGACGGCCGTCGCGGTCCCGGTTGAGTCAGTCACCACGGTCAACGTCTGCACCAGCGGCATCGCCGGGTTGCTGGAGGCGATCCCAACGGGACCGAAGACTACCTCGAAACGGATCTGCCGCGACGTCAGCGGCGCGCCCCCCGGACCCGTCGCGATGACGGTGGCCGTACCGGACTCGCCCGAGCAAAGGTCGGTGCCGCAATCGGCGCTGGCAGGCGCGAACGTCAGCGAATTGAATATCGGCGCGGCCTTGATCGTCACCGCGACCTGCTTGGTCTGGCCCGCGGAGTCCTGCACGGTAAGGGCGGCGACGGTGTCGGCCGTCACGTTGTTCGGGAGCAGGACGACCGTATAGCCCGCAACATTCTGGGAAACGGGCAAAACCGAAGCGTTGGACGTGAATGCGAAGAAAGGAGCGACGCCCGACGTAATCGTCACCGTAGTCGGAACCCCTGAATAGGCCGTCAGCGACGGGGGTTCCAAAATCAAGGGCGGGGTAACGGCGGGTTGCGTATACGGGTTGTTCGGCGCGCCACTGCCACCGCCGCAGGCACCGAGCGCCAGCAGGCCGGTCAGGCCGATCAGGGTAAGTACCGGACGCAGCCTCGCGGTCACAAGCCAATCTAGCATGGTGAATTCCTGATGATGTTGTCCTAAAGGTTGCGGCAGGGCCGTGCCAATTTGAACGCTGCAACAAGCATCTAGCCCATTTTGTTGAGATTAAAGCCTAAGACCCACACGGGCGCAAGTCTTTCCCTCCGGAAAAGGGCACCGCCCGGCGGATGATGTTGCGCCGGCACCCGTCGAGCGGGGGCGATTGCCGCATTGCAGCATCGCAGGTAATATGAAAAGGTTTCATCCCGAGATTGGGTTATAGGCCGCAAAATCGGCGACTACGGCCTGTAACGGCCACATTAAGGTACCGGGTGAGGGCATGGGGGAAGACGCTTCTCGGAAATCGATACCTTGGCCTCCAGCGGGCCAGGGTCTGTACGACCCGTCCAATGAGCACGATGCCTGTGGCTTGGGCTTCATCGCGCATATCAAGGGCCACAAGAGTCACGGCATCATCCGGCACGGGCTGCGGATCCTCGAAAACCTGACCCACCGCGGTGCGACCGGCGCCGATCCCCTGCAGGGAGACGGCGCCGGCATCCTGATCCAGCTCCCTGACGTATTTTTCCGCCGCGCCTGCGGAAAGCTGGGCATTACGCTGCCGGCGATCGGCCAATACGGCGTCGGCATGGTGTTCCTGCCGCGCGAACCTGCGTCGCGGATGGCCTGCGAACAGGAAATCGAGCGCGCCATCCACGCGGAAGGTCAGCTGCTGCTCGGATGGCGCGACGTCCCGACCGACAACAGCGGCTTGTCCCTGCGGACCAAGGAAGTCGAACCGGTGATCCGGCAGGTGTTCGTCGCGCGCGGCTCGCGCGACACGGACCAGGACGCGTTCGAGCGCAAGCTCTACATCATCAGGAAGCGCGCCGGCCACGCGATCCAGTCGCTGCACCTGCGTCATGGCCGCGAGTTCTACGTGCCGTCGTTCTCGACCAGGACCATCACCTACAAGGGCATGCTGCTCGCGCACCAGGTCGGCCTCTACTACCGCGACCTGCACGACGAGTCGATGGTCTCCGCGCTCGCGATGGTGCACCAGCGCTTCTCGACCAACACGTTCCCGACATGGGACTTGGCGCACCCATTCCGCTACATCTCCCACAACGGCGAGATCAACACGCTGCGCGGCAACTTCAACTGGATTCGCGCGCGGGAGGGCGCGATCGCCTCGGAGGTGCTGGGCGATGACCTCCCGAAGTTGTGGCCGCTCATCTACGACGGCCAGTCGGACTCGGCGTCGTTCGACAACGCGCTCGAATTGCTCGTCATGGGCGGCTATCCGCTGGCGCACGCGATGATGATGATGATTCCGGAAGCGTGGGCCGGCAACCCGCTGATGGACGAGGACCGCCGCGCGTTCTACGAATACCACGCGGCGCTGATGGAGCCGTGGGACGGCCCGGCGGCGATGGCGTTCACCGACGGCCGCCAGGTGGGCGCGACGCTCGACCGCAACGGCCTGCGGCCGGCGCGGTTCATCGTCACCGACGACGACATCATCGTCATGGCTTCCGAGGTCGGCGTCCTCGACATCCCGGAGGCGCGGATCGTCAAGAAATGGCGTCTGCAGCCGGGCAAGATGTTGCTGGTCGACCTGGAAGAGGGGCGCATCGTCGACGACGACGAGCTGAAGCGCACGCTCGCGACGCAAAGACCCTACCGCGACTGGATCGCGAAGTGCAGGCTGCGGCTGGACGACATGCCCGAGCCCGCTCCGCCCACGCCGACCGAGGTTTCGCTGCTCGACCGCCAACAGGCGTTCGGCTACACGCAGGAGGACGTCAAGCTGCTGCTGACGCCGATGGCGGAAAGCGGCGAGGAGCCGCTGGGCTCGATGGGCAACGACGCCGCGCTGACGGTGCTCTCCGACCGGCCGAAGGTCTTCTACAACTACTTCAAGCAGCTGTTCGCGCAGGTCACCAATCCTCCGATCGACCCGATCCGCGAGGAACTCGTGATGTCGCTGGTCTCGTTCATCGGTCCGCGGCCGAATCTGCTGGGGATCAACGCGACGCAGCCCGAGATGCGCCTCGAAGCCGTGCAGCCGATCCTCACTCCGGAGAACATGGAAAAGATCCGGCACGTCGAGCTCTTCTCCGGCGGGGCGTTCCGCTCCGTCGAGCTCGACATCTGCTATCCGGCGGCGTGGGGCGCGAACGGCATGGAGGCGGCGCTCGCGAGCCTCGCCGCGCACGCCGAGGACGCGATCACGCAGGGCTACAACATCCTCATCCTGTCCGATCGCAGCGTGTCGCGGGACCTGCTGCCGATTCCGGCGCTCTTGGCCACCGCCGCCGTTCACGAGCACTTGGTCAAGCAAGGCCTGCGCACGTCGGCGGGCCTGGTGGTGGAGACCGGCACCGTGCGCGAGGTTCATCATTTCGCGCTCTTGGCCGGTTACGGCGCCGAGGCGATCCATCCGTATCTCGCGCTGGAAACCCTGGGCGAGATATCGCGCTCCATTCCCGAGATCGACGCCAAGGACTCGCGCAAGCGCTACATCAAGGCGATCTGCAAGGGGCTGACGAAGGTGATGTCCAAGATGGGCATCTCGACCTACCAGTCGTATTGCGGCGCGCAGATCTTCGAGGCCGTCGGTCTGCAGAAGGCCTTCGTCGACAAGTATTTCACGGGAACGGCGAGCAACGTCGAGGGCATCGGCCTCTTCGAGGTTGCCGAGGAATCGGTGCGCATGCACGCGCAGGCGTTCGGCGACGACCCGCTGCTGCGCGACATGCTCGACGCCGGCGGCGAATATCAGTACCGCAGCCGCGGCGAGGCGCACATGTGGACGCCGGAGACCATCGCCAAGCTGCAGCACGCGACGCGCGCCAACAGCCACGCGACCTACCGCGATTACGCCCACCTCATCAACGAGCAAAGCCGGCAGCTGAAGACATTCCGCGGGCTGTTCGAGTTCAGGACGGCCGAACGTGCGCCGATCCCGCTCGCGGACGTCGAACCCGCCGCATCCATCGTCAAGCGATTCGCAACGGGTGCGATGAGTCTGGGCTCGATCTCGACCGAGGCGCACACGACGCTCGCCGTCGCGATGAACCGCATCGGCGGCAAGTCCAATACCGGCGAAGGCGGCGAGGACGCGGCACGGTATCGCGCCGAGTTGCGCACCGGCAATTCCGGCATCAAGGACGGCGACACGGTGGCGTCCGTCGTGGGCCGCGAGCAGATCGAGGTCGACATTCCGCTCAAGGCCGGCGACAGCCTGCGCTCGAAGATCAAGCAGGTTGCCTCGGCGCGCTTCGGCGTCACGGCGGAATACCTGGCGTCCGCCGACCAGATCCAGATCAAGATGGCGCAGGGCGCCAAGCCCGGCGAAGGCGGCCAGCTTCCCGGCCACAAGGTGTCCGAATACATCGCCCGGCTGCGCTACTCGGTTCCCGGCGTCGGCCTCATTTCGCCGCCGCCGCACCACGACATCTATTCGATCGAGGACCTGGCCCAGCTGATCCACGATTTGAAAAACGCAAACCCGAACGCCTCGATATCGGTGAAGCTGGTGTCGGAAGTCGGTGTCGGCACGGTGGCCGCGGGTGTGGCCAAGGCCAAGGCCGATCACGTGACGATCGCCGGACACGACGGCGGCACCGGCGCGTCGCCGCTGTCGTCGCTGATGCACGCGGGCACGCCGTGGGAACTGGGCCTCGCCGAAACGCAACAGACGCTGGTGCTCAACCGGCTGCGCGGCCGCATCGCCGTGCAGGTCGACGGACAGATGAAGACCGGGCGCGACGTCGTCATCGGCGCGATGCTGGGTGCCGACGAGTTCGGCTTCGCGACGGCGCCGCTCGTCGTCGAAGGCTGCATCCTGATGCGCAAGTGCCACCTCAACACGTGCCCTGTCGGCATCGCGACGCAGGATCCGGTGCTGCGCCGCAAGTTCACGGGCCAGCCCGAGCACGTCGTCAATTTCTTCTTCTTCGTCGCCGAGGAAGTGCGCGAGATCATGGCGAAGCTGGGATTCGCGACCTTCGACGAGATGATCGGCCGTGCGGACCTCCTCGACATGCGCGCCGGCGTCGAGCACTGGAAGGCGAAGGGGCTCGATTTTTCGCGCGTATTCTACCAGCCGAAAATGCCGGCCGAGGTCGCGCGCCGCCTGGTTGAGACACAGGACCACCGGCTTGGCGCTGCGCTCGATCACCAGTTGATCGCCGGTGCCGCACCGGCGCTGGAAAAAAAGCAGCCGGTACGGCTCACGTTCCGCATCCGCAATGCCAACCGTTCCGTCGGGGCGATGCTCTCGGGAACGGTTGCGCGCCAACATGGCCACGAAGGATTGCCCGAAGACACGATCCACGTCGCGTTCGAAGGCGTAGCCGGCCAGAGTTTCGGCGCCTTCCTGGCGCGCGGGGTGACGTTCGAGCTGCAGGGCGCGACCAACGACTACGTGGGCAAGGGGCTTTCCGGCGGCCGCATCGTCGTCTACCCCGATCCGTCATGTCCGGCCGCGCCGGAGCAAAACATCGTCATCGGCAACACGGTGATGTATGGCGCCATCGACGGCGAGGCCTATTTCCGCGGCGTTGCCGGCGAGCGCTTCTGCGTGCGCAATTCCGGCGCGGCGGCGGTCGTCGAGGGCACCGGCGACCACGGCTGCGAATACATGACCGGCGGCACCGTCGTCGTGCTCGGCAAGACCGGCCGCAATTTCGCGGCGGGCATGAGCGGCGGCGTCGCGTACGTGTACGACGCGGACGGAAAGTTTGCCGCACACTGCAACGCCGCGATGGTCGACCTCTCGCCGGTGCAAAGCGAATCGGAGCAGACGGTCGCCGAGCAGGACCTGGTCACGGCGGGCAAGGGGCGCGCCCGGCACCGGGGCAGGTCCGACGAGGCGCAACTTCGCGAGCTGATCGAGCGTCACCTGCGCTTCACCGGCAGCACGCTTGCGCTGCGCATCCTCGACGACTGGGATGCGGCGCGCGCGAAATTCGTCAAGGTGTTCCCTCACGAATACCAGCGCGCGCTGTCCGAGATGTACGCGAAGCAGAACGCCAAGCCCGCGGCAAAGGCAAAGACGCGAGAGGCCGCTTAAGGACTCCATGGGCAAGGTCACCGGCTTTCTCGAATTGCAGCGCATCCAGGAGGCGATGGAGCCCGCGGCGCTGCGCGTCCATCACTACCGCGAGTTCATCGTTACGCTGGCCGATGGCGAAGCGGCCAAGCAGGGCGCACGCTGCATGGATTGCGGCATCCCGTTTTGCCAATCCGGCTGTCCGGTCCACAACATCATCCCGGACTGGAACGACCTCGTGTACCGCCATCAGTGGCGGCAGGCGCTCGACGTCCTGCATTCGACCAACAACTTCCCCGAGTTCACCGGCCGGATCTGCCCCGCGCCCTGCGAGGCGGCGTGCACGCTCAACATCAACGACGACCCCGTCGGGATCAAGTCGATCGAGCATTTCATCATCGACAAGGGTTGGGAGGAAGGCTGGGTGGTGCCGCAGCCGCCGGCCGCGAAGACCGGCAAGCGCGTTGCCGTCGTGGGCTCGGGTCCGGCGGGCATGGCATGCGCGCAGCAGCTGGCGCGCGCCGGCCACGACGTCGTCCTGTACGAGAAGGCGGACCGCATCGGCGGCCTGCTGCGCTACGGCATTCCCGACTTCAAGATGGAAAAGCACCTGATCGACAGGCGCATGGCGCAGATGTCGATCGAGGGCGTGGAATTCCGCCCCAGCGCGCACGTCGGCGTCGACGTGCCCGCGGCGCAGCTTCTCGCGGAATTCGACGCTATCGTCTTGGCGGGCGGTGCGGAGGCGCCGCGCGACCTCGACGTTCCCGGCCGCGATCTCGAGGGCATCGTCTTCGCCATGGATTTCCTGCCGCAGCAGAACAGGGTCGTCGCCGGCGACACGGTCGCCGATCAAATCATGGCGACCGGCAAGCATGTCGTCATCATCGGCGGCGGCGACACCGGCTCGGACTGCGTAGGCACCTCCAATCGTCACGGCGCGGCGTCGATCACGCAGTTCGAGTTGTTGCCGCAGCCGCCGGATACCGAGAACAAGCCGCTGGTGTGGCCGAATTGGCCGATCAAGCTGCGCACGTCGTCGTCGCACGAGGAAGGCTGCCAGCGCGACTGGGCGGTGACGACGAAGCGCTTCGAGGGCCGCAACGGCAAGGTGGAAAAGCTGATCGCCGCGCGCGTCGAGTGGCAGAGGGACGCGCAGGGCGCCATGAAGATGGCCGAGGTTCCGGACAGCGAATTCGAGATCAAGGCGGACTTGGTCCTGTTCGCGATGGGCTTCGTCGGGCCGGTGCAATCCGGCCTGCTGGCGGAACTCGGCGTCGCGCGCGACGCGCGCTCGAACGTGAAGGCCGACACCGACAGCTACCGCACGTCGGTGCCCAAGGTCTTCGCGGCTGGCGACATGCGCCGCGGGCAATCGCTGGTCGTCTGGGCCATCCGCGAGGGTCGCCAGGCCGCGCGTGCCGCCGACGAATTCCTGATGGGAGCCTCCGCGCTCCCGCGCTGAGGCTCGGGACTTTCGGTCCATGCCGGGAATCGTCACGCTGGATCTGACCGGCTGGCGCCCTGTGCTCGCGCCCGGCGTGCAGGACACGGCAATTCGCGCCATCGAGGATGGCGGCGTGCTGGTGCTTCCCCACGTCAATTTTGCGTTGTCCGAACGCGAGCGCCGCTTTCTGTCGCCTTCGTGGTCGGATGGCCGCGCCAAGAACGTGAGCCTCGACGGAGCCACGCTCAAGGGGGCGCGCGGCACCGCCGATGACTTGGCCGAACTGGCGGCGATGATCGGTCGCTTTGCCGCGAGCGCGGCCGACCTCGTGATCACGCTGTTCCCGCGCTACGCGCCGTACGTGCAGCGCGCGCGAACGAGCTTCAGGCCTCAGCCCGCCGTGGACCGCCAGGTTTCCTGGCGTAAGGACGACTCGAGGCTGCACGTCGACGCCTTTCCGTCGCGGCCCAACCGCGGCGAGCGGATCCTGCGCGTGTTCACCAACGTGAGCCCGGCCGAGGACCGCGTGTGGCGCGTCGGCGAGCCCTTCGAAGCGGTGGCAAGGACGTTCCTGCCGCGCATCCGGGATCCGCTGCCGGGTTCGGCGGCGCTGCTCGCGGCGCTGCGCGTCACCAAGAGTGCTCGCAGCGACTATGACCACCTGATGCTCGGCCTTCATGACCGCGCGAAGGAGGACATGGCCTATCAGCGGGATTGCGCGCAGCAGGTCGTGCGCTTCGCGCCGGGTACGACGTGGCTCTGCTTCTCGGACCAGGTCATGCACGCCGCGGTGTCGGGCCAGTACATGCTGGAGCAGACGATCAACCTGCCGGTGGCGGCGCAGTACGACGCGGCGACGGCTCCGCTTGCGATCCTCGAGCGCCTTACCGGACGCACGCTGGTGTAGGGACCGGTAGAATCGCGGCAGGCCGGTTGCGCGCGCTGCCCGCGCGGCGCCGCGCGCCCCTCGCACCCTCATTCCATGCTCGACAACGACACCTTCCTGCGCGCGCTGAAGCGCCAACCGACGCCACATACGCCGATTTGGCTGATGCGGCAGGCGGGCAGGTATCTTCCCGAGTACAACGTGACGCGCGCTGCCGCGGGCAGCTTCATGGCGCTGGCGCAGAACCCCGCGCTGGCCACCGAAGTGACGCTGCAGCCGCTGGCGCGCTTCCCGCTCGACGCGGCCATCCTCTTTTCGGACATCCTGACCATTCCCGATGCGATGGGCTTGGGCTTGTCCTTCGCCGAGGGCGAAGGCCCGCGCTTTGCGCGGACTGTGCGCGACGAGGCGACGATCGCCGCGCTGGCTGTCCCCGACATGGCCAGGCTTCGCTACGTGTTCGATGCGGTCGCGCAGATCAAGCGCGCGCTGAAAGGCAGTGTGCCCCTCATCGGATTCGCCGGGAGCCCGTTCACGCTTGCCTGCTACATGATCGAAGGCAGCGGAAGTTCCACTTTCGCCAACGTGCGCAGGATGGCCCACGCGCGGCCGGAGTTGCTGGCGCGCCTGGTCGCGGTCAACACGCAGGCGGTCATCGCGTATCTCAACGAACAGATCGACGCTGGCGCCGATGCCGTGATGATCTTCGACACCTGGGGCGGGCTTCTCACCACGGACGCGTACCGCCGGCTGTCGCTGGCTCCGATGCGCGACGTCATTGCCGGCCTGCACAAGGCGCGCGACGGCGGCGCGATTCCCTCCATCGTCTTCACCAAAGGCGGCGTTGGATGGTTGGCCGACATCGCCTTGATCGGCGCGTCAGCGATAGGACTCGACTGGACCGTCGACATTGCCGCGGCGCGTCGCACGGTAGGAGATCGCGTCGCCGTGCAGGGCAACCTCGACCCGATCGTGCTGCTGACGGATCCGGCAACCGTCGCTCGCGAGGCGACGAAGATCCTCGATGCCGCCGGGTCCGCGCCCGGACACGTGTTCAACTTGGGACACGGCATCGTCCCGGAGACGCCACCGGACAACGTAGCAGCGCTGGTCGAGACCGTCCACGCAAAATCCCGCGCAACCCGCGCCAAATCTTGATCTGCGCGGACCGTCGCAGGGAAAAGTGCCGCAAAGCCGCGCCAGCGCTGGCTTTGCAAGGGGTTGACAAAGGTTGCGGACTTGGATCTCCCCATCGCAGTTATGCACACGATGGACGCAGCCCGTGCGTCAACGGCGTTCATCGCGGAGCCCTCTGGGAGCGCTTCCCTAACTTATTGAAACTAAAACCCCATTTTCAGTGCGTTCGGCACCGCTCATACAGGGCGGCGACGTGGGTGCGGGAATTGGGGGCGGCGCGGTGCCACTTACGCACAAAGTTATCCACATCCGCGGCGAATATCTTTGAGCGTCTTTAAAAAGAATGACTTGGGCTCCATTCCTGCGATTCGTCTTGAGAATTTAGAAGACTACAACTTACGCGATGATTAGGTCCATTTGCGCAGGCCGGGAGCCCAGGTGCCCATCGCGCGCGTAGCGCTGCCGGTCGCCGCCGACACGCTTTTCGATTACTGGGCACCGGAGGCGCTGAAGCTTTCGCGCGGCAGCGTCGTGCGCGTGCGGCTCGGTCCGCGCAAGTTGGTCGGCGTCGTTATGGAGGTCGTCGCGGCCTCGGATATCGCACCGGAAAAGCTGCAGGCGATCGAGGCCGTCGGCGCGGTACCGCCCGTTCCGGAAGACGTTTTGGAGATGGCGGGATTCGTCGCCGGCTATTACCAGGAACCGGTTGGCATGGCGGCAGCGCTTGCGGTGCCGCCGTTGACATCGGGCCGCGCGAGGCGAAACCAGCCCGCGGAGCCCTCGCCCGCTGGCGAGCTTTCTGTGGTGCTCAACGCGGATCAGAATGCCGCCGTGAAGGCCATCTCACAAGCGCGCGAGACATTCGCGGCCTTCCTGCTGTTTGGCGTGACCGGCAGCGGCAAGACGGACGTGTACCTCGACGCGGCGCGGCAAGCGATCACCACCGGCGGCCAGGTGCTGCTGCTGGTTCCGGAGATCAACCTGACGCCGCAGCTCCTTTCGCGTGTGCGCGCGGCGCTGCGCGACGCGCCCATCGCGCTCCTGCACAGCGGACTGTCCGATGGCGAGCGGCGAGCGCATTGGACAGCTGCGGCGACGGGCGAGGCCAAACTCGTGCTCGGGACGAGGCTTGCCGCGTTCGCGCCGATGCCGTCGCTCTCGCTCGTCGTCGTCGACGAGGAGCAGGACGCGTCGTACAAGCAGCAGGACAACGTGCGCTACCACGCGCGCGACGTCGCGGTGTGGCGCGCGCATCGGCGCCGAATCCCCATCGTGCTGGGCAGCGCGACGCCATCGCTGGAATCATGGCTGCACGCGCAGGAAGGCCGCTATCGAAGGCTCGACCTGCCGCGGCGAGCCGACCCGCGCGCACAGATGCCGCCGGTGCGCCTGACCCCGA
This sequence comes from uncultured beta proteobacterium, assembly GCA_963828045.1. Lineage (GTDB taxonomy): Bacteria > Pseudomonadota > Gammaproteobacteria > Burkholderiales > Casimicrobiaceae > VBCG01. The sequence continues at coordinate 282,910 of CAWHCM010000004.1, forward strand.
GCCGGCAGGCGCGCGCGCAGGATGGCGTCGGCGCCGAGCTTCGCGCCGCGCTGGCGCTTCGTTTGTCTCGCGGCGAGCAGTCGTTGGTCTTCGTCAATCGCCGCGGATTCGCGCCATCGCTTTTGTGTTCCGCCTGCGGCTGGGAAGCGGATTGCCCGCGCTGCAGCGCGCGGCTCACCGTGCACCGCACGCCTCCCGCGCTGCGCTGCCATCACTGCGGCCATGAGGAGCCTCTGCCGCTCGCCTGCCCCGCATGCGGCAACGTGGACCTGCTGCCGCTGGGCTATGGAACGCAGCGGCTGGAACGCGTGCTGGCGACGGCGTTTCCCGCGGCGCGGATCGCTCGAATCGACCGCGACAGCACGCGCGCCAAGGGATCCTTCGCCGCGATGCGCGATCAGATGTCGGCCAACGAGTTGGACATCCTGATCGGCACGCAGATGCTCGCGAAGGGTCACGATTTTCCACGGCTCACGCTGGTCGGCGTGCTGGGCGCCGACAATGCGTTGTACAGCGCCGACTTTCGCGCGACCGAGCGCCTGGCGGCGCTGCTCATGCAGGTGGCCGGGCGTGCGGGTCGCGCCGGCTTGGCCGGCGAAGTCATCGTGCAGACGGACTTTCCCGGCCATCCGGTGTATGCGGCGATCAGCGCGCACGACTACGAACGGCTGGCCACGGAGTTGCTGGCCGAGCGGAAGATGGCGCAATTGCCGCCGTTCACGCACGTCGCGGTGCTCGCGGCGGAAGCCCATTACCGCGCCGACGTCGACGAGTTTCTTCAGGCGGCGCACGCCGCAGGGGTCGCGCTGGCCGGCGGCCTCGCGCGCGGGCGTCGAAATCTTTCCGCCGGTTCCGGCGCTGCTCGCGCGTCGAGCGGGCTTCGAGCGGGGACAAGTGGTCGTGCAAAGCGCGCGCCGCGCCTCGCTGCAGCAGTTCCTGCCGCCGTGGCGCGCTGCGCTGGAACGGCATCCGGGCCGCCGCGTTCGCTGGGCGCTCGATGTCGACCCCGCGGGCTTCGCATGAGTCCTCAGGGACCGCCATCGTGAACGGTTATAATTTGCAGCTTTGCGCCGGCTACCGCGCGACGCCAACGATGAGCGACTTGAAGACGACCTCGAACTCGTCATCCAGGAAGCGGTGCGCGCCGTCGTGCCGGGCGCACGCGGACACGCCGGCCGCCCTCGAACGGCCAAAGCAGGCAACGCACGGCGACTATGCGTCGAACATCGCGCTGTCGCTCGCCAAGCGCGCGCAACGAAATCCGCGCGAACTTGCGCAGGCGCTCGTCGCCGCACTGCCGGCATCGAAGCTCATCGAGCGCGCCGAGATCGCGGGTCCCGGATTCATCAATTTCTTCGTCACGCCCGCCGCGCGGCAGGCCATCGTCGCGCGCGTGCTTAAGGAACGCGACGCGTTCGGCCGTTCGGCGGCGCATGCCGGCGAGCGCGTCATGGTCGAGTTCGTCTCGGCCAATCCGACCGGGCCGCTGCACGTCGGCCACGGTCGGCAGGCGGCGTTGGGCGACGCGATCGCGTCGCTGTTCGAGTCGCAGGGTTATGCGGTCACGCGCGAGTTCTATTACAACGACGCCGGCCAGCAGATCGAGAATCTCGGCCATTTCCGTCCGCGCGCGCGCGCAGGAGCTGCTGGGGCAGCCGACCACGTTTCCCGACGACGGCTATCACGGCGAGTACATCCGGGAACTGGCGCAGCGCTACCTGGCCGAAGTGCGGCCATGACTTGAACGACCTGGACGCGATCCGCCGCTTCGCGGTCGCGCAGTTGCGCGGCGAGCAGGACCAGGATCTGCGGGCGCTCGGCGTTACGTTCGACAACTACTACCTCGAGAGCTCGCTCTACACCGACGGTCGCGTCGACGCGACGGTCAAGCGCCTCGAAGCCTCGGGGAAGACGTACGAAAAGGACGGCGCGCTGTGGCTCGCGACGACCGAATACGGCGACGACAAGGACCGCGTGATGCGCAAGTCCGACGGCGGCTACACGTATTTCGTGCCCGACGTCGCCTACCACGTCACGAAATGGGAGCGCGGCTTCGGGCGCGTCGTCAACGTCCAGGGCTCCGATCACCACAGCACGGTGACGCGCGTGCGCGCCGGTCTGCAGGCGATGGGACTCGGAATCCCGGCCGGCTATCCCGATTACGTGCTGCACAAGATGGTGACGGTAATGCGCGGCGGCGAGGAAGTGAAGATCAGCAAGCGCGCCGGCGACTACGTGACGATCCGCGAACTGATCGACGAGGCGGGCCGCGACGCCGTCCGCTATTTCCTCGTGTCGCGCAAGGCGGACACGGAGTTCGTGTTCGACATCGACCTGGCGCGCTCGAAGTCGGACGAGAACCCGGTCTATTACGTGCAGTACGCGTATGCGCGGATGTGCTCGGTGCTGCGGCAGGCGGGCATGACGCCGGCCGATGCGATCGAAGCATACGGGCAGGCGGACACGGCGCCGCTCACCAGCCCGTACGAGGAAGCGCTGTTGCGCAGGCTGGCCGATTTTCCCGGGGAACTTGCGGCGGCCGCGCGCGACGAGGCCCCGCACCAGGTGACGTCGTATCTAAAGGAATTGGCCCGGGAATTCCACAGTTACTATAATGCGGAACGATTCCTGGTCGAGGACCTGCAATTGAAGCGTGCGCGGCTCGCGCTGGTGTTGGCAACCGGAGAGGTACTGCAGAGCGGCCTTTCCGTTCTGGGCATCTCCGCGCCGTCGCAAATGTGAGCATCATGCGAAGACTGATCATGAACCGGCATCCATGACCCGCGGCAACGCATCGCGTCCCACCGTATCGCGCACGCGCGCGGCGCGCGGCAATGGCCGCGGCGGCACGCTGCTCGGCATTTTCATCGGGCTGATACTGGGGCTGGGACTCGCTGCGGGAGTTGCCTACTACGTCGGCAAGGTGAACTCGCCGTATGCGGCGCAGGCGGCGAAGGACGCGCGCGAGCCCGCGCGCGACGCCGGCAAGGGCGGCAAGGACAGCGCGTCCGCGACCGACAAGCCGCGCTTCGACTTCTACAAGATCCTCCCCGGCGGAGAGGAGCCCAAGGTGCAGGTGGAGCGCAAGGTCGCGCCGGATCGTGCGGTTATCGACCAGGCGAAGGACAAGGAAGCCGAGCGCGCGCCGGCTAAGGCGGCCGTCACCGAAGCGCCGCCCAAGGCCGCCGGCGCTGGCGACCGCTTCTGGTTGCAGGCCGGGTCGTTTGCCTCCGAATCCGACGCCGAGAATCTGAAGGCCCAGCTCGCCCTGGCGGGCTGGGGATCGTCGGTGCAGCAGGGGACGCTGCAGGACAAGGGCGTTCGCTATCGCGTGCGGCTCGGGCCCTACGACAATACCGACGAGCTCAACCGCAACAAGACCGACCTGGCCAAGAAAGGCTTCGACGTCACCGTCATCAAGTTCTGATATTCCGGTTCGCCCGTCCGAAGTTCCGGAACTAGGACGTCGGCGAAAGGGACCAAGGATCGTTCAGTCAGTTTCAGCTACCCGCGCGCCCGCATTTTCCACATCGAGCGCGCACCTCCAGGAGCATGCATGAGCATCGAAGCCGCAGGAATCAAGGGACGCGCTCTGTCCCTGCTCGCCGGACTGTTGATCATCGCGTCGGCGACAACCGGTGCATGGGCGCAGGGCGTCGTCGAAGGGCGCCAGTACAGCCGGATGACGCCCGGCATTCCCGTCGAGACGGGAAAGAAGATCGAGGTCATTGAATTCTTTTCGTATGGCTGTCCCCACTGCGCCGAATTTGAGCCCTACCTGCAGGACTGGCTCAAGACCATGCCCGCCGATGTGGCGTTCCGCCGCATTCCCGTCATGTTCCAGCCGCGCTGGGTCGACCTGGCAAAGGTCTACTACACGCTGGAGGCGATGGGCGAGGACGCCAAACTATCGCCCGACGTGTTCACCGCGATTCACGCCAAGGGCATCGCGCTCTGGGAGCCCGCGAAATTTTACGACTGGGCGGCGACGAAGGGCCTTGACCGCAAGAAGGTCGAAGACCTCTACAACTCGTTCACGATGTCGGGCCGCGTCAACCGCGCCAAGCAGCTCGCGCAGGCGTACAACATCCAGGAAGTGCCTACCATCATCATCGACGGCAAGTTCATCACGAGCCCCGCGCGGGCGGGATCGCATGCGAACACGCCGGCCGTCATGACCGAATTGGTGGCCAAGTCGCGCGCGGAGCGGCCGAAGTCCTGACGGACAGGTCTGGACGGCGCCCGGAGTGAGGGACGGCAATGAGGGTGTTTCTCACGGGCGCATCGTCCGGCATCGGCGAAGCGCTCGCGCGCCACTATGCCGCGCAGGGCGCAACGCTGGGCCTCTTCGCGCGGCGCGACGTTGAACTTTCGCGCCTCGCCGCCGCGCTTGCCCCGGCCACCGTCGTCACCTACCCGGGAGACGTTCGCGATGCCGCGGCGCTTGCGCGCGCAGGCGCCGATTTCGTCGCACGCTTCGGCGCGCCCGACATCGTCATCGGCAACGCCGGCATTTCGCGCGGCACGCTGACCGCCGAAGCCGGCGACATGGCGGCATTCAAGACGGTGTTCGAAACGAACGTCCAGGGCCTCCTGCAGACGTTCCAGCCGTTCTTGGCGTCGATGACGGCCGCGCGCCGCGGCGCGCTCGTCGGCGTGGCCAGCGTCGCCGGCCTGCGCGGATTGCCCGGCTCCGGCGCCTATTCCGCGTCCAAGGCCGCAGCCATCGCGTACCTCGAAAGCCTGCGCGTCGAATTGCGCGGCACAGGCGTTGCCGTCGTGACCATCTGTCCCGGATTCATCGACACGCCGATGACGTCGCGCAATCCGTACGCGATGCCGTTCCTGATGGCTCCCGACAAGGCAGCGCGGCTCATCGCGCGCGCGATAGGTCGGAGGCGGCGGTTCTACGTGCTGCCATGGCAGATGGCCTGGGTAGCTCGCGTGCTGCGAATACTGCCGCGCCCGCTCTACGACTTCGCGTTTGCGCGCGCGGGGCGCAAGCCACGGCAACCTTCTTGACCGACGCGGTTCCACCCGACTGGGCGGGGACCGTGCATCCGCACGCGGAGGGCAATCCCCGCATCGCCTGCCTCGTTCCGAGCCTTACCGAGCTCCTGTTCTCGCTGGGGCTGGGCGAATGTGTCGTCGCCCGGACCGGGTTCTGCGTGCATCCGCGCGATTCGGTGAAGGCCGTCCCGAAGGTGGGCGGAACGAAGGATCCCGACCTCGAGCGTTTGCGCGCGCTGAAGCCTACGCATCTCGTCGTCAATGTCGACGAGAATCGGCGCGACGACGTCGACGCCGCGCGCGCGTTCGTGCCGCACGTGATCATCACCCATCCGCTTGTCCCCTGCGACAACCGGCGCCTCTACGCGCTGTTGGGCGCGATCTTCGGCAGGGAACGCGAAGCGGGACTGCTGGCCGCGCAATTCGACGCGTCGCTCGCCGTTCTCGATGCGGCGGCGGCAAGGTTTCCGCGCGAGCGCGTGCTCTATCTCATCTGGCGCAAGCCGTGGATGACGGTCGGTCGGGACACGTATGTCGCCGCGACGTTGGCGCGGGCGGGCTGGGACACCGTTCCCGCGGTGTCATCGCGGCGCTATCCCGAGATGGGCGACGACGACCCGGCATGGCACGACGCCGACCGGATCCTGGTTTCGTCGGAGCCCTACGCGTTCCGCGCGCGCGACGCGCAGGCGCTGACCGCGTGCTGGGCCAAGCCTGCTCACCTGATCGACGGCGAGTGGACGTCGTGGTACGGCGCGCGCGCGATTACCGGCTTGCGCGAACTGGCGCGATTTCGATCCGCGCATTGAAAGAAGAAAGGGCTGCCCGGATGCGGGCAGCCCTTCGCGTGTGAGCGACGTGCGCTTCAGATCGGTGCGCGGAAGCCCACCGTGACCGCCCAGAAGTCGCCGTTGCTCTTGCCGGCCGACGCATTGCCGGCGATGTAACCGGTCACGCCGCCGAAATCGTGGCTGACTCCCAAGTCGAACAGCGCGTAGTTTTCGTCCGGCTTGGACACCGGCACGCTGTATGTTCCATTGAGGCCGACCGGCGTTGCCGTGATGGTGCGCGCGTCATTCTTGTAGTTGTACTCCCACGTCACGCGTCCGAACGGACGCCAGCCGCTCAAGTTTCCGGCGACCTGCCATCCGATGCTGGAAATGAGCGCTTCATTCTCCTGCTGGCCATAGGAAATCGCCGTGCTGTCGGAGCCTTGTTCGCTGAACTGGCGCACGACTGCCTTTTCCCAAGTCAGCTTTGCGAACGGGCCATGGTCCCAGTCGGCGTACTTGAACCAGTAGCCGCCCAGCAGCCGCGCGACGTTGTGATAACCGTTCGTGTCGCCAGTCTCCGTGCGCGTCGTTGGGCCCAACTGGATGTTGCGCTGGATGTTCTTGTAGTCGAGGTTGCCGGTGCCGAGCGTGCCGCCGACATACCAGGGGCCGTCGCCGTATCCGCCGTAGAACGTCAGCATCGGCTCGTTCAGCTTGAAGCTTCCGCCGCTGTTGTCGAAGTCGCCCTTGTATTCGGAGTAGGTGAACGCGATGCCCATCAGCAGGCGGTCGGTGACGCGCATGTCGCCGCCGACGGCGACCGTGTTGATGTTGCCGTTGGTGGACAGGCCCGTGCCGGTTATGTCCTCGCTGGCGTAGTCATAGGACGCCCACGCCTGGAACCTGCGGGCGGTGGCCGTGGTGGCGGGCCGGTCGACGCCGGACATCATCCGGCCGTCGATCGCACGCCAGTTGGCCCGTTCCACACCCATCGGCGCATCGCCCAGCGCGGCCATCTGCTCCGGGCCGGTGATCATCGACGCGACGGCCTGCGCCACCAGCAACTGGGCGCCCGTGGTTGGATGCACGTCATCCGCCCAGAACCACGTCATGTTGCCGTCTGGCGTCTTCAGCGTTGCCGGCGTGCATTGCAGCGAACTCGGCGTCGTGCACACCTGCTGCGTCACGTTGACGAAGCCGAAAGCCGCCGCGTTGGCGACGATTTCGTTCTGGAGCTTGAAGGTGTCGAACTGGATGACGCGCAGGTTCGCAGCGCCAACGGCGGCATTGAGCGTCGAATTGAAGAAGCCAGCCAGCTGGCTGAATGCGGCCTGCTGGCCCACGGAGTTCGCGAAGGGCGTCTTGCCCGCGTCCCCCAGGTTCTGCAACACGACATACTGCGCGCCGGCGGCGTTGAGCTTGCCGACCTGCGCGGCGAGATCGACGGCAGCCTGCGCGAGCCCGCCCTGCAGTTGCGGGAGCGAGATCTGTCCTTGCAGATACTGCCCGCCGAGCGTCAGCAGGTTGTTGCCCCCGCCCTGGATCTGATACAGCGCGCTCGGGTTGAGCGGGCCCTTGGCGATCAGCGAATCGACTTGCTGGGCGATCGACAGGTCCGGCGTGCCGGGAGGCAGGCCGGACTGCGGGCTGTTCACCAGCGCGCCTCCCTGCGCGAAGTCGTTGCCACCCTGGAATGACGGCGTCGACACGAAGCCAAAGTTTTGCCCAACGTACATCGGAGAGGTGAGTCCCGGGTTGGTCGTGAACCGCGCGCCATATTGCCCGGCGTCGCTCAGGCTGTCGCCAAAGATGAACGTACCGGAAAATTGTGCGGACGCGGTGCCGCTGCAAAGGGCCAGCGCGATGGCGCCGGCGACCAGCGACGGGCGGAAGCTACGCATGATGGGGATCTCCGTGATGGACTGTCGTTGCGGCAGGCTCAAGGCAGCCCGCTGAGGAAGTGAAATTTTATCGCAAAATCGCCTGTTCGCGTCCCTGGGCGCTGGTCAACGCGGGGGACCTCGCCGGCGTTGTTGGAAACGTGCCTACCGACTCTTCCTTGATGGTACCGGATCGAATGTTGCACCGCGAGATCGAAAGCGCAAAGCGGGGTGCCCTGGTCGCGCTCGCCGCGCTTTGCGTCGCGCTGGCGGCGCCCGTGCGCGCGGACGAGGACGCGCCCGGTCGCGTCGGCCGCGTGGCCGACGTCGGCGGCGAACTTTTCCTGGCGCCGCAGGATGCGCCTGAACAATGGGTCGCCATCGGCCTCAACTATCCAGTCGCCACCGGCGACAACCTCTGGGCCGGCCGCGAGGGCCGCGCCGAGATCGATTTCGGCATCGGCCAGTTCCGCCTCGCGGGCGATACGAGCCTGCATCTTTCGCGGCTGGACGAGCGCAATGTCGCCGTATTCGTTGCGCAGGGCCGCGTGATCGTGCGCATGCGCGTGCTCGAGCCGGGCGACGCGGCGCGCATCGACACGCCGAATACGCAGGTCGTCCTCACGCGTCCCGGTTTGTACCGCATCGAAGTCTCGGAAGACCGCCAGCACACGCAGCTCGCCGTTCGCGAAGGCGAGGCGATGGTCGACACCGGCGCGTTCGTTCAGCAAGTGCTGCCGGGCCAGAGTGCCGTCGCGGACGGCGCCACGCCGCAATACGTGCAGGTCCGCGGCGGCGTGACGACGGACGGCTTCGACACGTGGAGTGCCGATCGCGATCGCTATTACGAGCGCGGTCCCGCCGACGCCCCGGTGTCGCGGCAGATGGTTGGCTACGCCGACCTGGACCAGTACGGAGCCTGGGAAAGCGCGCCGGACTACGGTGCGGTATGGTACCCGGCCAGTGTTGCCAGCGATTGGGCGCCGTACAGCAATGGCTACTGGACCGATGTCCCTGTGTACGGTCCGACGTGGGTCGACTATGCGCCGTGGGGCTACGCGCCGTTTCACTACGGCCGCTGGGCGTACATCCACGGCCGGTGGGGATGGTGTCCGGGCGGCTACGTCGCGCGGCCGGTCTGGGCGCCGGCACTGGTGGCCTGGGTCGGCGGGCCGGGTTGGCGGCATGGCGGAAATCGCGCCGGCCCCGTGTATGGCTGGGTACCGCTGGGATGGGGTGAGGCCTATCACCCGCAATGGAGGGGCTGCTCGAACAGTTGCTGGGCGCGCTACAACAAACCATACGCAGTCAACCTGGCGGAGCGGTCCGACGCACCGCCGACGCACTATGCCAACTGGAACGCACCCGGCGCGGTCACCGCGGTTCCTGGCGCGGCTTTCATCGGTCGCAAGCCGGTGCAGGCGAACCGGGTTGCGCTGTCGCGCGATGCGATGAACAGCGCGCCGGTGCTTGCCGCGCCACAGGTTCGCCCGCAGATCAGCCAATCGCCCGGCGTTAAGCCGGGCAGCGGTGTGCCGATGCCGGCGTCCAGCTTTCTCGCGACGACGAACCGACCCGCCCGGCCCGGGACACCTGCCGCGGCAACGTCCGCGTCGGGCGTCGCTATCGGCGCTCCGGCGGCGGCGCGCGCGGCGCCTGGAACTGCCCGGCCGGCCTATGCAGCGCCCGCAGCGCTCAACGCCATGCCGGGCAATGCGGTACCTGCGGCCAAGCCAGCAGCGGTGCCTATTCCGCAGTCAGTGAGTACTGGCACTCCCGCGGTACAGAGAACAGCGCCGGTCTTCGTGAATCCTCCTGTAGCCGGCAATCCTGCCGTGCCGCCCGCAGCGGTCGGGGCCAGGCCGCGGCAACCGGCATCGCAGCCGGTCGTCGTCGCGCCGGTCAGCGGACAGGCCGGAGGGGCGCCGCCCAAGCCAGTCCTGAGCCACGAGCGCACGGCATTTCCGCCCACGCTGGCGCCCGCACCCCAACCCGCGCCAGCCGCCGCCGCGCATCCGGTCCAGGCGGCTCCGGCGCCTCACGTCGCTCCCGCGCAGCCGGCAGCCGCATCCGCCGGACGGCCGGGTGAGGCTCCGAAAGCGGAAAAGCCGGCAGCGCCACACGCGGCCGGTGAAGTGCCTGCCAAGTAGCGGCGCGGATTTCGCCGAACGCAAACGACGATGCCAGGTGGCCCGGCATCCCGTCGCGCCATGTTGCGACACGTAAGTCAGGGCGCGACGAGCGCCAGTCGCTTGCCGCCGTCCACCAACTTGACGCGATCGCCTGCGACGACCGCCGGTTGGTTGCTGTAGTGGAAGGTGCGCGCCTGGCCGGTGTCCATCCGTATCGTCACGGACCACATTGTCTTCGTGTTGACGTTCTTTTCCACTTGATTGCCGGCCACCGCGCCCAGCCCCGCTCCGGCGATCGTGGCGACGGTGTTGCCGCGGCCGCTGCCGATCTGGTGGCCGAGCACGCCGCCCAGGACGCCGCCGGCGACCATGCCCACGCCCGACGACTGGCCCTTCTCCTGGTACGAATTGACGGACTGCACGACGCCGCACGTCTGGCAGGGTGCCGGCGCCGGTGCTTGCGCCACCGCAGCGTTCGAGAAAGCGATGGCACACGCCGTCGCCAGAAGATACCGGGGCAAATTAGTGTTCACCATCTACTCCGACAAGAATGAAGAAGGATCGTTGCGCCGCTAGCGACCGTCTGCGCGCACCTGCGCATAGGAGCCGGGTGCGGGCTCGATGACCTTGAGTTTGCCCTTGCCCGGCACGCGCGCCGGGACTTCGCGGCCGAGGCTTCCCTCGAGCCATTTCCGCCAATCGACCCACCACGACCCTTCATGTTGCTTCGCGCCGTCGAACCACGTGTCGGAATCCACGGGCAGCTTCTCGTTCGTCCAGTAGCCGTACTTGTTCGCCGACGGCGGATTGATCATGCCGGCGATGTGCCCGGACCCCGACAGCACGAAGCGCGTCTTGCCCTTCATGAGCTGCTGGCCCGCATAGGTCGTCTTCCAAGGCGCGATGTGGTCTTCGATCGCGGATACGAAGTACGCGGGCACCGTGACCTTCGACAGGTCGATCTTGACGCCGGCGAGCGTGATGCCGCCGGGTTCGCGCAGCAGGTTCTTCATGTACAGGTTGCGCAGGTAGAAGCTGTGCATCGCCGCCGGCATCCGCGTCGAATCGCAGTTCCAGTGCAGCAGGTCGAAAGGGAACGGGTCGCGGCCGAGCAGATAGTTGTTGATGACGAACGACCAGATGAGGTCGTTGGCGCGCAGCATGTTGAACGTGCCCGCCATTTCGCTGCCCTCGAGGTAGCCGCGCTCGTTCATCTTCCTCTCGAGCGCGCTCACCTGTTCCTCGTCGATGAACACCTCGAGCTCGCCGGCGGCCGTGAAGTCGAGCAGCGACGTCATGAACGTGGCCGTCGCGATCGGCTTCTTCTTCTTCGCGGTAAGCCACGCCAGTGTCGCGGCGAGCAGCGTGCCGCCAAGGCAATAGCCGATGGCGTTGACGTCCTTCTCGCCGGTGGCCTTTTCGATCGCGTCGAGCGCGGCCAGCGTACCCTCGGTCAGGTAATCCTCGAAATTCTTGTGCGCGAGCCGCTCGTCCGGATTTACCCACGAGATGATGAAGACGGTGAGGCCCTCGCCGGTAGCCCAGCGCAGGAAGGAATTCTTCTCGCGCAGGTCGAGGATGTAGTACTTGTTGATCCAGGGGGGAATGACCAGCAGCGGACGCTTCCACTGCTTCTTGGTTGCCGGCTCGTACTGGATCAACTGCATGAGATCGTTCTGGAAGACGACCTTGCCGGGCGTGGTCGCGATGTTGACGCCGAGCTCGAACGCCTTGGTGTCCGTCATCGAGATCTTGAGCTTGCCGTCGCCGCGCTCGATGTCGTCCAACAGGTTGTTGAGTCCCTTGACCAAGTTCTGGCCGCCGGAGGCGATCGTTTCGCGGTACACCTCGGGATTGGTCAGCGCGAAATTGGACGGCGCCAGCGCGTCGATGTACTGGCGCGTGAAGAAGTTCACCTTCCGCTTCGTGTGCTCATCCAGGCCCTCGACGTTTGCCACTTCGTCGTGCAGCCAGCGCGACGTGATGAGGTAGCTCTGCTTGATGTAGTCGAACAGGAAGTGCTCGTGCCAGTCCTCATGCTTGAAGCGCTTGTCGCCGTGCGCGGGGATGGCGACGGGTTCGGTGGCGCCGCCCATCATCTTCATCATCGAACCCTGCCACAGGTTCATGTAGTCCCACCACAGGTTCATCTGTGATTCGGCGAGACGCGCCGGGTTCGCGAGCATTTGCGCGGCCACTTCCATGAACGCCTTGCCCAGGCCGAGTTCGTCGGAGGGCAGCGTGCGCCCCTTGCCCGCGTTGCGCTTCGCGAATTCGCCGATCAGATTGGCGCTTTTTTCCGCGGCGGCGGCCAGCGATTCGGCCAGGGCGACGGGATCGTAGGGAGGCTTTGACTCGGTGACGAAGGTAGACATCGTTGTTCTCGTGGTGGGTGCGGCGGAAAGACGCTAGGTCGTGAAGCGGATGGCGCCGTCGGCCGCAACGGTACGCCGGATACGGCCACGATGCCACAGGTGATTGAGGTGGGCGATCGCCTCGCCCATGGCAAAGAAGCGCTGCTGCAGGTCGAGCTCGCGACGGAAGAGGACCGGCAGCACGTCGGACGCGCTGACCGGCGATGCCGACGCATGGACCGCGGCCGTGAGTTCCGCCAGGCGGTCCGCGTGATGCGCCGAAAGCTGCGCCACGCGCAGGGTGATTCCCCGAAACGGCAAGCCGTGCGATGGCAGCACCAGCGTTTCGGGCGGCAGCGCCGCGGTGACGGCGATGGAGTCGAGGAAGCGCGCCAGCGGATCGCCTTCCGGCTCGGACGGCGCGACGCTGACGTTCGTGCTGATGCGGGGCAGCAGCATGTCGCCGGAAATCAGCACGCCGCGCGCGGCCGAATGCAGCGATGCATGCTCCGGCGAATGCCCGTGCCCGCAGACGACCTGCCACGGCGTGCCGCCGGCGGTGACGCTGTCGCCGTCGATCATCCTGACGAACCGGGACGGCACCTCTGGAACGCCACGTCGATAGTGATTGCCGCGCGTGGCCAGCGCCGCCACGAATTCGGGAGCCATGCCGTGCGCGGCGAACAGCGCGCACGTGTCGGCGAGCGAATGCGTCGCGCGCTGCTCGAGGACCGCGTGCGCCGTCAGGAATTCGGACTGCGTCATGACGACAGGGCACGCGAAGCGTTCCGCGAGCCATGCGGCGTTGCCCAGGTGATCGGGGTGGTAGTGCGTCGCGATGACGCGCGTCACCGGGCGCCCTTCCAGCGTCTTCGCGAAATGCCCCTCCCATAGCGCGCGCGTGACCGTGTCGCCGTACCCGCAGTCGACGAGGGTCCAGCCGTCGCCTTCGGAGAGCAGCCACAGGTTGATGTGGTCGAGCGCGAACGGCAAAGGCATCCTTATCCACAGCAGGCCGGGGCCGACCTCGCGCGCCTCCCCCGGCGCGGGCGGGGCGGCAAACGGATACTCGAGCAGGGGCGGATGCGGCGCGTTCATCGGACAAGAAGAGGGGCAAACCTCTATGGTATCGTGACCGCGAGGATTGATCCTTTTCCCGTTCGCGATTCCCGCCGCGACATTCGCTGCCGATGCCATGCCCGCCCGACGCAAGCCCAAGTTGCCCGAACGCGAGTCGACGTACTCGATCTCTCAACTTGCCCGCGAATTCGCGCTGACGACGCGCGCGATCCGCTTCTACGAGGACGAAGGGCTGATCGCGCCGGCCCGGCACGGGCGCGCGCGCGTGTACGGCGAGCGCGAACGCGTCCGGCTCAAACTGGTGTTGCGCGGCAAGCGGTTGGGCTTGGCGCTGGCCGAGATCGCGGAACTGCTCGACCTCTACGAGATCGCGCGCAACGAGCGGGCGCAGTTGGCCAAGTTCCTCGACCTGCTGGCCGAGCGCCGCGGACGCCTGATGCAGCAAAAGGAGGACATCGACGCGGTGCTGGCGGAGATCGACGGCGTCGAGCGCGAGTGCCGGCGGCGGTTGAAGGAGGACGGCGCGGCCGCCAAGGTCGGCGGTGCCCGCGCTCCCGGCAAAGGGGAGGTCAGGCCCGCGGCGCCGCGGACACCGGGTCCCCGGGGTAGTTGACGTTTACGTAAACGTCATAGACAATCGCGCGTCCCTATTCGATGAGCCTTAACCAATTGCCATGAGCGCCGCTGGGCGGCCCCAAGGGGCTACTTCCGCCCCTTCTGGGGGCAGCGCAGCGGCCGAATTGGCCAATGAGACCGCAACCGTGGGAGTCCATTTCGTTGCCCGCGACCCCGGCTATGCGCGGCGCGTGCGGGAGAGCTTTGCGCGGCAGGGGGCGATGGCGCTGATCGGCGCCGAGCTGACGGAACTCGCGCCGGGCTATTGTGCGATTTCGGTGAAACCTCGGCCGGAACTCTCGCAGCAGCACGGGTACGTGCACGCGGGCATCGTCGCCGCTCTGGTGGACTCGGCCGGCGGCTACGCGGGATTCACGCTCTTTCCCGAGAACAGCTCGGTGCTGACCGTCGAGTACAAGATCAACCTGCTGGCACCGGCGGAGGGTGACCGACTCGTCGCCGAGGGATTCGTCGTCAAGCCGGGCCGGACGCTCGCGATCACGCGCGGCGAAGTCCACGCGGAAAAGGACGGAAAGCGTACGCTTGTGGCGCTGATGCAGCAGACGCTGATCGTGTTGCACGGCAAGCCGGACCGGTAGCCTCAGGAAGGCCAACGCCATGCTCAATTTTCCTGCCCTCGACTTCCACCATGGCGAGACCATCGACATGTTGCGCGCGACGGTGCAGCAGTTCGCGGCCGACGAGATCGCGCCGCGCGCCGCCGCCATCGATCATGACAACCTCTTTCCGGCCGACCTGTGGCGGAAGATGGGCGACCTGGGTCTCCTGGGCATCACCGTCGAGGAACAGTACGGCGGCACGGCCATGGGATATCTCGCCCACGTCGTCGCGATGGAGGAAATCTCGCGCGCCTCCGCGGCGGTCGGATTGTCGTACGGAGCGCATTCGAACCTTTGCGTCAACCAGATCCGCCGCAACGGCAGCGAAGCGCAGAAGAAGCGCTACCTGCCGAAGCTCGTCAGCGGCGAACACGTCGGCGCGCTTGCGATGAGCGAGCCTTCGTCGGGTTCGGACGTCGTGTCGATGCGCCTGCGCGCGGACAGGAAAGGCGGCGGGACCTCCGAGCGTTACGTGCTGAACGGCAACAAGATGTGGATCACCAACGGCCCCGAGGCGAACACGCTGGTCGTGTACGCCAAGACCGACGCGCAGGCCGGGCCCAAAGGCATCACCGCGTTCCTCATCGAAAAAGGGATGAAGGGCTTCTCCACCGCGCAGAAGCTGGACAAGCTCGGCATGCGCGGATCGAATACCTGCGAGCTCGTGTTCCAGGACTGCGAGGTGCCGGCCGAGAACATCCTGGGGCAGGAAGGGCACGGCGTGAACGTGTTGATGAGCGGCCTCGACTACGAGCGCGCCGTGCTGGCGGCCGGCCCTGTCGGCATCATGGCCGCCTGCATGGACGCGGTGCTGCCCTACGTGCACGAGCGGCAGCAGTTCGGGCAGCCCATCGGCGAGTTCCAGCTGATGCAGGGAAAGGTCGCCGACATGTATTCGACGATGATGGCGTGCAGGGCCTATGTCTATGCGGTCGCGCAGGCATGCGACCGCGGCCAGACGACGCGCAAGGACGCGGCCGGCGCCATCCTCTACGCGGCCGAAAAGGCGACGTGGATGGCCGGCGAGGCGATCCAGGCATTGGGCGGCAACGGCTATATCAACGAGTATCCGACCGGGCGGCTGTGGCGCGACGCGAAGCTGTACGAGATCGGTGCAGGGACATCCGAGATTCGCCGGATGCTCATCGGCCGCGAGCTTTTCAACGAGACCAAGTGACGATGGCGCTGGAACTCAAATCCGCGTGCGAGAAATGCGGCGCAAAACTTCCGCCCGATTCGGGCGACGCGCGCATCTGCACGTTCGAATGCACGTTCTGCTCGCAATGCACTTCGGCGATGAACGGAACGTGTCCTAACTGCGGCGGCGAACTGGTGCCGCGCCCGCGGCGCAAGCCGGAGGCCGGCTGAGCAAGGAAAATGAGCGAGGAAAGTTGAGATGCAGAACGATCCGATCGTGATTGTGGGGGCGGCGCGCACACCTATGGGTGGTTTCCAGGGCGACTTTTCATCGCTGTCGGCGAGCGACCTGGGCGCCGTGGCCATCAAGGCGGCCGTCGAACGTGCGGGCATCCAGCCAGCCGATGTGCAAGAACTGCTGTTCGGCAACTGCCTGATGGCGGGACAGGGACAAGCACCCGCGCGGCAGGCGGCGTTGAAGGCCGGGCTGCCGAATTCGGTGAATTGCACGACGCTGTCCAAGATGTGCGGCTCGGGGATGAAGGCGACGATGCTGGCGCACGACTCACTCGTCGCGGGTTCGAACGACGTGATGGTCGCCGGCGGCATGGAGAGCATGACCAACGCGCCCTACCTCATGCCCAAGGCCCGCGCCGGCTACCGGATGGGCCACCAGCAGGTGTTCGACCACATGTTCTTGGACGGCCTCGAGGACGCGTACGACAAAGGCCGCCTCATGGGCACGTTCGCCGAGGATTGCGCTGCGAAGTACACGTTCACGCGCGAGGCGCAGGACCAGTTCGCGCTCGCCTCGCTTTCCCGCGCGCTGGCCGCCAACAACGACGGCACGTTCGCGTGGGAGATCGCGCCGGTGACCGTTGTCGGGCCGCAAGGGCGATGTCGTCATCGACAAGGACGAGCAGCCGGCCAAGGCGTCGCCCGACAAGATTCCGGGCCTCAAACCCGCATTCCGCAAGGACGGCACGGTGACGGCGGCCAATTCGAGCTCGATTTCCGATGGCGCGGCGGCGCTGGTGCTGATGAGGCGCTCCGAAGCCGAACGCCGCGGGTTGCGGCCGCTCGCGGTGATCGTCGCGCACGCGACGCACGCGCAGGAGCCGGCGTGGTTCTCGACCGCGCCGGTGGGTGCGATCGAAAAGCTCTACAAGAAGACAGGCTGGACGTCGAAGGACGTCGACCTCTTCGAGATCAACGAGGCGTTTGCCGTCGTGACGATGGCGGCGATGGTCGAACACAACCTGCCGCACGACCGGGTCAACGTCCATGGCGGCGCGACGGCGCTCGGGCATCCGATCGGCGCGTCCGGCGCGCGGATCATCGTCACGCTGATCGGCGCACTGCGCAAGCACGGCAAGAAGCGCGGCGTCGCCGCGCTGTGCATCGGCGGTGGCGAGGCGACGGCCATGGCCATCGAACTCGTCTGACGCCTTCGCAACGGCACTTCCTCGGGAAAGCGGATGATCCCCCTCGACAGCCTGGCGCTCTACGCCGTCGCGTGCGTGTTGCTGGTCCTCACACCCGGACCCAACCTCATGTACCTCATTTCACGCACGCTGTGCCAGGGGCGCAAGGCGGGCATCGTGTCCCTCGCGGGTACGACCAGTGGCTTCCTGTTCTACGCGATCACTGCGGCGTTCGGCCTCACCGCCGTGTTCGTGGCGATCCCGGTGCTCTACGACGTAGTGCGCTGGGCGGGCGCCGCCTACCTTCTCTATCTTGCCTGGGACGCCGTGCGTCCGCACGGCAGCGGCGGCCTCTTCGCGCGGCGCGACCTGCCTCCGGTGGCGCCGTCCACGCTGTTCCGGACCGGCGTGCTGACGAGCATCCTCAATCCCAAGGTCGCGCTTTTCTATCTCGCGCTGTTTCCACAGTTCGTCGATCCGTCGCGCGGCAGCGTGCTCGTGCAGTCGCTGATCCTCGCGGCCGTGCAGATCGTGATCGACGCGACCGGTGACCTGCTCTTCGTGCTGGCGGCGGCGCGCGTCGCGCGCTGGCTGGCCGCGCGTCCGGCGTGGCTCACGGTACAGCGCTGGGTGTTGGGCGGCGTGTTCGGCGCCATCGCCGTCAAGCTCGCGCTCGATAAAGGAAAATGAGCGCGGAAATGATGCCGAGACCGAGCCGCGCGGGCGTCTATGTCAGGCTCGCGCTTGCCTACATGGGTGTGCTGGGCAGCGGCCATCGCGTGCATACCGGGTGACGGCGTGCTGCTGAGCGAAGAACAACAACTCGTTCGCGACACGATGCGCGCGTTTGCGCAAGCCGAACTCGCGCCGAATGCGGCACGCTGGGACCGTGAGTCGCACTTCCCGCGCGAGCAACTGCGCGCGCTCGGACAACTGGGTGCGATGGGGATGGTCGTCCCGGACCGGTGGGGCGGCGCTGGCATGGACTACGTGTCACTGGCGGTGGCGCTCGAGGAGATCGCCGCCGGCGACGGCGCGACGTCGACGATCGTCAGCGTGCAGAACTCGGTGGTGTGCGGGCCGATCAACGCGTTCGGCACCGACGCGCAAAAGGAGAAGTATTTGAAGCCTCTGGCGCGCGGCGAATGGCTCGGCTGCTTTTGCCTGACCGAGCCGCACGTCGGATCCGATGCCAGCGCGATCACGATGCGCGCCGAGCGCCGCGGCGACCATTTCGTGCTGAACGGCGTCAAGCAGTTCATCACGACGGGCGCCAACGCCGATGTCGCCGTCGTTTTCGCCGTCACCGACAAGGCGGCCGGAAAGAAGGGGATCTCCGGCTTCATCGTCGACACGAAGACGCCCGGCTACGTCGTCGCTCGCATCGAGGAAAAGCTGGGCCAGCACGCGTCCGATACCGCGCAGCTGGTCTTCGAGAATTGCGAGGTGCCGGCCGCCAATCTTCTGGGAGCGGAAGGCGCGGGCTACCGGATCGCGCTGTCGAACCTCGAGGCCGGCCGCATCGGCATCGCGGCGCAGGCAGTGGGCATGGCGCGCGCCGCGCTCGACGCGGCGCTCGCCTATGCGCGCGAGCGAACGAGCTTCGGCAAGCCGATCGCCGAGCACCAGGCGGTGAATTTCAGGCTTGCCGACATGGCCGTGCAAGTCGAGGCGGCGCGGCAGCTCATCTGGCATGCCGCCGCGCTGCGCGATGCCGGATTGCCTTGCCTCAAGGAGGCGTCGATGGCGAAGCTCTTTGCCACCGAGATGGCGGAGCGCGTATGTTCCGATGCCATCCAGATCCACGGTGGCTATGGCTATGTTGCCGATTTCCCCGTCGAGCGCATCTACCGCGACGTGCGCGTGTGCCAGATCTACGAAGGTACGAGCGACATCCAGCGGCTGGTGATCGGTCGCGCCATCGCCAATGGATAGGTCAGCATGAGCCCGGCCATCGACTTCTATTTCGACTTCTCGTCGCCGTACGGCTACCTCGCTGCGAACAAGATCGAGGCGCTGGCGGCAAAGCATGGGCGCTGCGTCAACTGGCGGCCGATGCTGCTGGGTGTGGTGTTCCGGCAGACCGGCATGGCGCCGTTGACGGAGATCCCGATCAAGGGCGATTACTCGCGGCACGATTTCGAACGCAGCGCGCGCTTCCACGGCATTCCGTTCCGCATGCCGACCACGTTCCCGATCGCGTCGCAGGCGCCGTCGCGCATCGTGTTGTGGGCCAGGGCGCAGGACCCGGCGCTGGCGGCGAAGGTCGCGCGCGCGCTTTACGCAGCCTTCTTCCAGGAGGGGTTGGACATTTCCAATCCCGATGTCGCCGCGGACGCGGCGGCGGCGGTGTCAACTGAGGCAGGCGTCGACCGGGCCGCGGCGCGCGCCGCCATCGACGATCCGGCGATCAAGGATGCGCTGAAGCGCGAAGTCGAAGGCGCCATTGCAGCGGGCGTCTTCGGCTCGCCGTTCGTCGTCGTCGATGGCGAGTCCTTCTGGGGGCTCGACCGCTTCGACCAGCTCGATCGCTGGCTCGCGACGGGAGGCTTCTGACGATGGCCGAATACGTCCTCTTCTGCTTCGCGCAATCCGGCAATGCGTACAAGGCCGCGCTCGCGCTCCAACTCGCCGATGCCGACTGGGCGCCCCGCTTCGTCGATTATTTCGGCGGCGAAACGCGCACGCGCGAATATCGCGACATCAACGTGATGGGCGAGGTGCCGCTTCTGCAGCACAAGGGCGTCACCCTGTCGCAATCGGGCGTGATCCTCGACTACCTGGGGGAGGCGCTGGGCCAGTTCGGTCCGCGCGACGCGGCGGAACGGCGCGAGATCCTGCGCTGGGTCCTTTTCGACAATCACAAGCTGACGAGCTACACGGCCACGCTGCGCTTCCTGCGGACGTTCACGGAGGCGCCCGATCCCGTGATCCTCCAGTTTCTGCGCACGCGCGCCGAGACGGCGTGGGGCATCCTCAACGCGCACTTGGCGGGGCGCGCATTCGTCGTCGGCGATCACCTGACGGTCGCGGACTTGTCGCTGTGCGGCTACCTTTTCTGGCCCGACGAGATCGGCGTAGACTGGGACGCCTATCCCAGCGTGCGCGAGTGGCTCGCGCGAATCGCGGCAACGCCCCGCTTCGAACCTCCCTACGAGCTGATGCCCGGCCATCCGCGGCCGGCTTAAGTCTGAAATCCCACCGATGCCCGTCCTCGAATCCCGGCTCAATACCCGCGACGCGGCGTTCGCGCAGAATCGCGACGCAATGGCGGTGCTCGTGGCCGACCTGCGAGCAAAGATCGCGGTGATCGAGCAGGGCGGAGGCGCTGCGCCCAGCGCCAAGCACACGGCGCGCGGCAAGCTGCTGCCGCGAGAGCGCGTGCGCGTGCTGCTCGACCCCGGCAGCCCGTTCCTCGAGTTCTCGCAGCTCGCCGCATTCGGCATGTACAAGGACAACATCGCCGCCGCCGGCATCATCACGGGAATCGGACGCGTCAACGGCCAGGAGTGCGTGATCGTGTGCAACGACGCCACGGTCAAGGGTGGCACCTACTACCCGCTGACGGTGAAGAAGCATCTGCGCGCACAGGACATCGCGCGCGAAAACGGTATGCCTTGCATCTACCTGGTCGACTCCGGCGGCGCCAACCTGCCCAACCAGTACGACGTGTTTCCGGACCGCGACCACTTCGGCCGCATCTTCTACAACCAGGCGACGATGTCCGCGGCGGGCATCCCGCAGGTCGCGGTCGTCATGGGTTCGTGTACGGCGGGAGGCGCGTACGTGCCGGCGATGTCGGACGAGTCGATCATCGTCAAGGAGCAGGGGACGATCTTCCTGGCCGGGCCGCCGCTGGTGAAGGCGGCGACCGGCGAGATCGTCAGCGCGGAGGAGTTGGGGGGTGCGGACGTCCATACGCGCGTGTCCGGCGTGGCCGACCACTTCGCGCTGAACGATCGGCATGCGCTGGCGATCGCCCGCAACATCGTCGGCAACCTGAATCGCGTGAAGCGGGTCGCGCTCGACGTGCGGCCTCCGCGCGAGCCGCTGCATCCGCCCGAAGAGATCTACGGCGTGATCCAGGCCGACATCAAGAAACAGTACGACGTGCGCGAGGTCATCGCTCGGCTGGTCGACGCCAGCGAATTCGACGAATTCAAGGCGCGCTATGGCGCGACGCTCGTCACCGGCTTTGCGCACCTGTGCGGATACCCGGTCGGCATCGTCGCCAACAATGGCGTCCTCTATTCGGAGTCGGCGCAGAAAGGTGCGCACTTCATCGAATTGTGCGCGCAGCGCGGGATACCGCTTTTGTTCCTGCAGAACATCACGGGCTTCATGGTCGGGCAAAAGTACGAGGCGGGCGGCATCGCCAAGGACGGCGCCAAGATGGTGACGGCCGTTTCCTGCGCGCAGGTACCGAAATTCACCGTGATCATCGGCGGCAGTTACGGCGCCGGCAACTACGGCATGTGCGGTCGTGCGTTCAATCCGCGGTTCCTGTGGATGTGGCCCAACGCGCGTATCTGCGTCATGGGTCCGGAGCAGGCGAGCAGCGTCTTGGCCACCGTGAAGCGGGAGCAGATCGAGAAGTCCGGCAAGACGTGGACGGCCGATGAAGAGGAGGCATTCAAGGCGCCGGTGCGCGACAAGCTGGCGGCCGAAGCCCACCCCTATTTCGCCAGCGCGCGGCTGTGGGACGATGGCGTGATCGACCCAGCCGACACGCGCCGCGTGCTGGGGCTCGCGATCTCGGCCGCCCTCAACAAGCCCGTCGAGCCCACGAAGTTCGGCGTGTTCCGAATGTAGATTGCGCACGGAAGCTACGTCCATGCCCCGAAAGAAGACGGCTGCTGCCTTCGCGTGCGAAACGCTCGACATCGATCTGCGCAACGGCATCGGGCTGGTCGCGCTGAATCGTCCCGAGCTGCACAACGCCTTCAACGAAACGCTGATCGAGGAATTGACCCGCGTGTTGCTGGCGCTCGATGCCGAGCCTTCCGTGCGCGCCGTCGTGCTGACCGGCCACGGCAAGAGCTTCTGCGCCGGCGCCGACCTCCACTGGATGAAGAAGATGGCGGCCTACGGCGCGGCGGAGAATCTGGCCGACGCGCAGGCGCTCGCGCTGATGCTGCGCACGCTCTACGGCCTCGCCAAACCGACGGTCGCGTGCGTGCGCGGCGCCGCGTTCGGCGGGGGCGTCGGTCTCGTCGCGTGCTGCGACATCGCCGTCGCCGCGCAGGACGCCACATTCTCGCTGTCCGAGGCGAAGCTGGGCCTCATTCCGGCGACGATCTCGCCTTACGTCATCGAGGCGATCGGCGCGCGGCAGGCGCGGCGCTACTTTCTCACCGCTGAACGGTTCACCGCCGCGGAAGCGTTCCGGATCGGCCTGGTCCACGACCTCGTGCCGGAGGCGGAACTCGACACGCGGATCAACGAACTGCTGGGCGCGCTGCTCGTCGCGGGACCCGCGGCGCAGCTCGAATGCAAGGCGCTGATCCGCGGCGTCGCGCACCGCCCCATCGACGCCGACGTCATCGGTGGAACGGCCGAACACATTGCCGCGGTCCGCGCGTCACCCGAAGGCAAGGAAGGCGTGGCGGCATTCCTGGGCAAGCGTCCGGCCAGTTGGGTGCCGGAATCGCTTCGTCCGAAGAAGTAGGCGATGGCCCTCCTCGACCATTTCGATACGCTGCAGCTGGTGGCCCTCGCTGCCGCGCTCGGCTGGGCAAGCGGGCTGCGCCTCTACGCGGTGCTGTTCATCGTCGGTGCCGTCGGCTACCTGGGCTGGGTCGACCTGCCGGGCGGCCTTCGCGTGCTCGCACACCCGTTCGTGCTCGCGGCATCCGGCTTCATGTGCTTCGTCGAATTCGCGGCCGACAAGATTCCCGGCATGGACTCGTTGTGGGACGTCGTGCAGACGTTCATCCGCGTTCCCGCGGGCGCCGCGCTTGCGGCGGGCGTGTTCGGCGATTCGTCGTCGTCGGCGATGCTCGCGGCGGGCATCGTGGGCGGCACGCTGGCGGCGGGAAGCCACTTGGCGAAGGCGGGCAGCCGCGCCGTCATCAACACGTCGCCCGAGCCGTTCTCGAACTGGACGGTCTCGTTTGGCGAGGACATCGCCGTCGGGACGATTCTGTGGCTTGCGTTCGCGCATCCGGTCGCGGCTCTCGTCGTCCTGGGTGTCCTCGTCGCGCTGACGATCTGGCTCATCCCGAAGGTATGGCGGATGCTGCGCGCGATCGTCGCGCGCGTCGCCGCCTGGTTCGCGCAGCCCCCGGCCGGGCACCGGCCCTGACCGACTGAACGCGCAACGATGTTCACCAAGATCCTCATTGCCAATCGCGGCGAAATCGCCTGCCGCGTCGCTCGCACCGCGCGCCGGATGGGCATCCGCACCGTGGCCGTGTATTCGGATGCCGACGCCGATGCGCTGCATGTGCAGATCTGCGATGAAGCGTATCGGCTGGGCCCGGCGCCGCCGCGTGAAAGTTACTTGAACGGCGACGCGATCCTGGTCATTGCCGCAAAGTCCGGCGCGCAGGCGATTCATCCCGGATACGGCTTTCTCTCCGAGAACGAGGCGTTCGCGGAAAACTGCGCGAGTTCGCGCGTGGTCTTCATCGGACCGCCGCCGCGCGCCATTGCCGCGATGGGCTCGAAATCGGCCGCCAAGACGATCATGGCCGACGCGCGCGTGCCGCTGGTCCCGGGCTATCACGCCGACGGCCAGGACGAAAGCCTGCTGGCCCGCGAGGCGGCGAAGATCGGCTTTCCAGTGCTGATCAAGGCGACGGCGGGCGGCGGTGGCAAGGGCATGAAGATCGTCACGCGCGCCGAAGAGTTCGCGGCGGCGCTGGCCTCCGCGCAGCGCGAGGCGAAGGCGTCGTTCGGCGATGATCGCGTGCTGCTCGAGCGCTACCTCACGTCGCCGCGCCACATCGAGATCCAGGTGTTCGCCGACATGCACGGCGACGCCGTGTACCTGTTCGAACGCGACTGTTCGGTGCAGCGCAGGCACCAGAAAGTGCTGGAAGAAGCGCCCGCGCCCGGCATGGATCCCTCCCGCCGGCATGCGATGGGCGAAGCCGCGGTGGCCGCCGCCAAGGCCATCGGCTACGTGGGCGCGGGCACCGTGGAATTCATCGCGGAGCAGGACGGCACCTTCTACTTCATGGAGATGAACACGCGGCTGCAGGTCGAGCATCCTGTCACCGAAATGATCACCGGGCAGGACCTGGTCGAGTGGCAGCTGCGGGTCGCGTCGGGCGAGCCTCTGCCCTTGCGCCAGGACGAACTCGCGATCCACGGCCACGCGATCGAGGCGCGCCTTTACGCGGAGGATCCGGACCGCGGCTTCCTGCCGTCGATCGGGCGGCTCGTGCACTGGCGTATGCCCGTTGAATCGCCGCGCGTTCGCGTGGACACCGGCGTGCGCGCCGGTGACGAGGTGTCGCCGTTCTACGATCCGATGCTGGCCAAGCTGATCGTGTGGGGCGAGGATCGCGAAGTCGCATGCGCAGAGATGATCTCGGCGCTGCGCCAGTGCGAAGTGGTCGGCGTGGCGACCAACATCGCGTTCCTGGAACGGGTCGTCGCGCACGAGGCGTTTGCCGGGGCGCACCTCGACACCGGGCTCATCGAGAAGAATCGCGACGCGCTGTTTCCGCCACCCGGTGCCCCGTCCGAAACCGCGCTGATCGCCGCGGCCATTGCCGAATGCACGGGGGTGCGGCACGCCGCTGCGGCGGCCGCCAGCGCCTCCGGCGATCCACACTCGCCGTGGCACGCGACCGATGCGTGGTGGTTGAACGCGGCGTCGAAGGGATTGCCATTCACGTACGCAGACGGCGAGACGCGGCACGCGATTCGCGTCCACCTCCGCGGCGATGTCGCCGCCCGGGTCGTGTTGCCTTCGCGCCAAGTCGACGTTCACTTCGAGTCGAGCGACGGCCACCTGATCCTCCGTTGCGATGGGACCGTGCTCACCGCCACCGTCGTTGCCGACGGCGACGACCGCTACGTTTTCGCGGCCGGCGCGCGGCGCAAGCTGACGTTCGTCGACCCGCTGGCGCATGCGGGCGAGGAAGAGGCGCATGGGGGACACTTGACGGCGCCGATGTCCGGCGCGATCGTCGCCGTGATGGTGAAGGCGGGCGACAAGGTCGCGCGCGGCGCGCCGCTGATCGTGCTCGAGGCGATGAAGATGGAGCACACGATCGTCGCCCCAGCCGACGGTATTGTCGCGGCCGTCAATTTCGGCGTGGGCGACCGCGTCGCCGAGGGCGCGGATTTGGTCGACCTCGACGACGCGAAGTGATGTACCTGAACCGATGCGCGTTGTTCTGAGCCTTCCGGCGGACGCCGAAAGCTTCTGGCCCGACCTGTTCCGCGCGGCGTTGCCCGGCGCGGAACTGCGCGTGCGCGACCCCGCGGAACCCGCGAAACCGGACGCGCTGCCGGCCGACTATGCGATTGCCTATGGCCGTTGCGGGGCGCTGTTCGACGAGCCGCACCGGCTCAAGGCTCTCTTCACGCTGAGCGCGGGCGTCGCCCATCTGCTCCGGATGCCCAATCTGCCTCGCGACGTGCTGGTGGTCAGGCTCGAGGACGCAGGGATGGCGGAACAGATGGTCCGCTACGTGCTGGCGGCGGCGCTGCGGTTCCTGCAGCGCCTCGATGCCTATGCGACGCAGCAGCGAGCCGTCCATTGGGAGCAGCACGACGCACGCTCGCCCGCGAACGTCACGGCCGGCGTGATGGGACTGGGCGTCATCGGATGCCAGGTGGCGCAGGCGCTGGCGGCGCAGGGCTTCGTCGTGCGCGGGCTTGCGCGCACCGAAAGGAAAGTGGACGGCGTGGCGGTCTTCGCGGGCGATGACCGGCTCGGCGCATTTCTCGATGAGCTCGATTTTCTCGTGGCCGTGCTGCCGGCGACCGCGGCGACCGAAGGCATCCTGAACCGCGACACACTGTCACGCCTGGCCGACGGTGCGCACGTCGTCAACATCGGCCGGGGCGCGGCGCTGGTTGAAGAAGATCTGATCGAGTTGCTCGACGCCGGCAAGGTCTCCGGAGCAACGCTCGACGTGTTTCGCGAGGAACCGCTGCCGCCGGACCATCCCTTCTGGCGCCGGCCGGAGATCCTGGTCACGCCCCACATTTCCGGCCTCACCGTGCCCGCGGCGGCGGTGGCGCAGGTCGCGGGTAAGATTGCGCAACTGGAGCGTGGCGAGCCGGTCACCGGCGTCGTCGCGCACGAGCGGGGATATTGATGACACTGCCTACCTTCGTCCGCCTTGTCGAAGTCGGCCCGCGCGACGGCCTGCAGAACGAAAAGGCAATGGTTCCGACCGACGTCAAGGTCGCGCTGGTCGACCTGCTGACGGACGCGGGCTATTCCGCGATCGAAACCACGTCGTTCGTATCGCCCAAGTGGGTGCCGCAAATGGCCGATGCCGCGGAAGTGATGGCGCGCATTCGCCGCAAGCCCGGCGTCCGCTACCCGGTGCTGACGCCCAACCTGAAGGGATTCGAGGCGGCCATGGCCGCGAAGGCGGACGAAGTCGCCGTCTTCGTCGCGGCGTCGGAGACGTTTTCGCAGAAGAACATCAACTGCGGAATCGCGGAGAGCCTCGACCGCGCGCGCCCGATTTTCGACGCAGCGGCAGCCAGGGCCGTGCGCGTGCGCGGCTACATCTCGTGTGTGCTCGGCTGTCCGTACGAAGGCGATGTCGACCCACGGCGCGTCGCCGACGTCGCCTTCGCGCTGCACCGGATGGGCGCCTATGAAATTTCGCTGGGAGACACGATCGGCACCGGCACCGCGGGCAGGACGCAAGATTTGCTCCGTCTCTGCGCGGAACGGGTGCCCATGGGCGCGCTCGCCGGACACTTCCACGACACGTACGGACAGGCGCTGACCAACGTGTACGCGGCGCTCGAAGTGGGCGTGGCCACCTTCGACTGCTCCGTTGCCGGGCTGGGCGGTTGTCCGTATGCGAAGGGCG
Source organism: uncultured beta proteobacterium (assembly GCA_963828045.1). GTDB lineage: Bacteria > Pseudomonadota > Gammaproteobacteria > Burkholderiales > Casimicrobiaceae > VBCG01. The sequence continues at coordinate 309,951 of CAWHCM010000004.1, forward strand.
CGACCGGCAATGTCGCGAGCGAAGACGTCGTCTATCTGATGCAGGGACTGGGGATCGAAACCGGCGTGGACATGGTGAAGCTGCGCCGCGCCGGCCAGTACATTTCCGACTTCCTGGAGCGGCCGCCGGTATCACGCGTCGCGCGCGCGCTGAACGCCAAGTCCCCGCTGGCCGCATGACGCCGGGCGTGCCTTCCTCCACCGGCCCCGTCCCGTCGCCGTGCACGAGCGTGTGTACGCTGGATTCGCGCACTGGTTTTTGCGTCGGCTGCTTCCGCACGCTCGACGAGATCGCGGCATGGAGCGACTTAGACGACGAAGCCAGACGCGCCGTATGGGCGGCGCTCGCCGGACGGCGTGCCGATGCCGCCCATCCCGTCGCAACGATCGGCAAGCAGCGGACCCGCACCGATGCCCAACGCTGACCGGCAACCGGCGAACACGTACGTCGCGGACTGGTATTTCGATTTCGTCTCGCCGTTCGCGTACCTGCAGAGCGAACAGCTGGAAAGCCTGGCGCCCGCCATCACGGTCCGCTTCAAGCCCGTGCTGTTCGCGGGCATCCTCGGCGCGCATGGACAGAAGGGCCCGGCGGAAATCGCGCCAAAGCGCGCGTTCACCTACCGCTTCGTGCTGTGGCAGGCGAAGCGCCTGGGCATCGCGATAAAGCTCCCGCACGAGCATCCGTTCAACCCGCTGCCGCTCCTGCGGCTGGCCATCGCGTGCGATTGCGAGCCCTCCGCCGTCCACCGGATCTTCCGGTTCGTCTGGCGCGACGGCCGCCTGCCCGACCTGCCGATCGAGTGGGCGGAGCTGACGCATGACCTCCGCCTGCCGGACGCCGACGCGCGCATCAATGACCTGGAGGTGAAGGACACGCTTCGTCGCAACACGGACGAGGCGATTGCGCTGGGCGTGTTCGGCGTGCCCACGCTGTCGCTCCGCGGCGAGCTCTTCTGGGGCGCGGACGCGACGGCGATGGCCGCCGATTACGCCGCCGCGGGTTGCCGCTGGACCGATCCCGAATACTCGCGTGCGGCCGCGCTGCCGATCGGCGCGACGCGCGACGCCGGCAAAGCCACCAAACGCTCCTGAACTGCGCGCCGTTCAAGGCGCTCAAAAGGCGTCGGGGCCGGGAATCGAGAGGGTTCGCTTCACCGTCCGCGCGGCGGCGACGGCCTCGTCGAGCGTCGCGCCAAGGCAGGTCACATGGCCCATCTTGCGCCCGCGCCGGGGTTCCGCCTTGCCGTAGAGATGGAGCTTCGCCCGCGGCTCGGCCAGCACGTCGCGCCACGCGGGTTCGCGCGGCGCTTTCGCGGCCGGCCCGTCGAACCACAGGTCGCCCAGCAGGTTGACCATCACGGCCGGCGTGTGTTGCGCAGTGTCGCCCAGCGGCAGGTCGGCCAGCACGCGCGCCTGCTGCTCGAATTGCGACGTGACGCACGCGTCGATCGTGTAATGCCCGCTGTTATGCGGCCGCGGCGCGATCTCGTTGACGAGCAGGGCGCCGTCGTCGCCGACGAACATCTCGACGCACAGCACGCCGCGATAGTCGAGCGCCGCGGCTATCCGCGTGGCGATGTCGCGGGCGCGCGCCGTGAGATCCGCGGAAACCCTCGCCGGAACGATCGTCACGTCGAGAATGCCGTCGCGATGCACGTTCTCGGCCACGGGCCACGTGGCGCTCTCCTGGTGCTCGTTGCGCGCGACGATGACGGAAACCTCGCACGCCAGCGCGACGCGCTGCTCGAGCACGCAAGGCAAGCCCTTCATGCTTTGCCACGCGGCCAAGGCCTCCGCGGGCGTGCGAACGCTCGCCTGACCCTTGCCGTCGTAGCCGAAGCGCGCGCTCTTGACGATGCCCGGCAGGAGCTTGGGGTCGAGGCGGCGCACGTCGTCCACGGAGCGCAGGACGGCAAACGGCGCCACGGCGAAGCCGTTGCCCGTGAGAAACGTCTTTTCGCTGATCCGGTCCTGCGCGATGGCCACACTTGAGGCGGCCGGCGTCACGCGCGCAGTTCGAGCCAGGAACTCAAGCGCGCTGGCCGGCACGTTCTCGAATTCGGTCGTCGCCGCGCTCGCGACGGCGGCTAAGTCCGCCAGCGCGTTCGGATCGAGGTAATCGGCGCGAATGTGGCGGTCGGCCACGGATCCGGCAGGGCTGTCGCCGGCCGGGTCGATCACGACGACCTTGTAGCCCAGGCTTTGCGCCGCCATGCAGAACATGCGGCCGAGTTGACCGCCGCCCAGCAAGCCGAGCCACGCGCCGGGCGGGATGGAACTCATCGTCCGCGGTTCAGGCCGAAGGCTTGCCGCCCGCCGGGTGGGGCCGCGATCACTGGCGGAAAATCATGCTGCCGGCTTCCCGCCATCAACCGGTACGCGCATCGCACGGGCCGTGTTGGTTTGCTTCAGCCGAAACGCGGCGAGTTTCTTGGCCGCCGCCGGATCGGTGCCCGCGAGAATGGCCACGGCGAACAAGCCCGCGTTTGCGGCACCTGCCTCGCCGATGGCGAACGTCGCCACGGGAACACCCTTGGGCATTTGCACGATCGACAGCAGCGAATCCTCGCCGCGCAGGTATTTGGACGGGATGGGCACGCCGAGCACAGGCACGGCCGTCTTCGCGGCCAGCATCCCGGGCAGATGGGCCGCGCCGCCGGCGCCGGCGATGATCACGCGCAATCCGCGCGGCGCCGCGTCTTCCGCGTATTCGAACATGTCGTCGGGCATCCGGTGCGCCGACACGACGCGCGGCTCGTTGGGGATGCCGAAGGCGTCGAGTTGCGCCACCGCGTGCCGCATCACTTCCCAATCGCTTTCGCTGCCCATCACGACCCCGACCTGCGGGGCTGCCTTGCGCTGTGCCATGCGTCCTCCCCAAGCGATCGTGCGATTTTTGGCGTCCGATTCTAGCATCGGGGGTATGCATTGTGCCGTTCCGCACGGGCGCCGCCCCCCAGGAACGTTCGTCAATGGAGGTTGTCTTGAGAGCCGGGCTCGTTGACAATGCGAATTCCTTGACACAAAGCATCCTTCTTCGCGGCCTTGGGCTGGCAGTTTTCATGCTGGCTTGCGCCGTCCCGCCTTCGTTCGCGCAATCCGACGCCGATTTCCTGGCGGCGAAGGCGGCCTACGAAAAAGGCGATCGCGGAAAGCTCGCAGGGATTGCGCCTAAGCTTCGCGGCCACATCCTCGAGCCCTACGTCGAATACTGGCGGCTGCGATTGGCCATCGACGACACGACGCCCGAGGCGGTTCACGACTATCTCGACCGTTATCCCGATACGCCGATGGCGGAGAAGCTGCGCGTCGAGTGGCTGAAGTCGCTCGCCCGCCGCGGCGATTGGACCCGCTTTGCGGTCGACTATCCGCCGCCGTCGGGCGAGGACATGGAACTCTCCTGTTACGGCATCCAGTATCGGCGCCAGCGCGACGGCGACGCGGCGCTCGCCGCCGCGGTGCCGCTCTGGATGACTGGCCAGGCGACGCCGGATGCGTGCGAGCCGCTATTCGCCGCGCTCATACGTCGCGGCGACCTGACGGTTGCCGACCGCTTCGCGCGGTTTCGACTGGCGTCGGAGGCCGGCAACGTGCGGCTGGCGCAGGCCATCGCCAGCGACCTCCCCGGCAAGGACCGCATCACCGAGCGCGAATTCACGCATGCCAATCGCGATTTCCTGCGCGCGCTGACGGCGGGCCTCTTTGCATGGAACACGAAATCGGGGCGGGAACTCGCGCTGTACACGCTCGAACGCGTCGCGCGAAGCGACGCCGCGGCCGCGCGCCCCGCGTGGGTCAAATGGCGCGACAAGTTGCCGGACGCCGAGCGCAAGTACGGCAACGCGCGTCTCGCCTATCACGCGGCGCGGCAACTCAATCCCTCCGCCAACGAGTGGTTTCGGGAAGCCGGTGACGTCGCGCTATCCCCGGAAATGCAGGCGTGGCGCGTTCGCGCCGCGTTGCGCGCCGTCGCGTGGAGCGACGTGCTTGCGGCAATCGACGCGATGGCGGACTTGCAGCGTCAGGAGCCGGCGTGGCGTTACTGGAAGGGACGCGCGCTGGCGGCCGAGGGCCGCTTGCCCGAGGCGGCCGCGCTCTTCGAAGCACTTTCCACCGAAGCCAGTTTCTACGGCGTGCTCGCCGCCGAGAAATTAGGGCGGCGCTTCGAGTTGCCGAAGAGCGAACCGCTGCAATCGGCCCCGGCCGCGCTCGCGGCGTTCGGTGCCCGGCCAGAAGTGAAGCGCGTCGTCAAGCTGTCCGAACTCGACATGAGGCCGGAGTCGCAGCGCGAGTGGCTCTTCGTCGTGCGCGGCCAGCCCGACGATGCGCTGCTGCTCGCGGCGGACTACGCGCGCCGCGTCGCTCTTTACGACCGCGCCGTCAACACGGCGGAGCGCACGGTCGCGCGCCACGACTATTCACTGCGCTACATGGCGCCGTTCCGGAACGAATTCGAAGCCGCGTCGCGCAGCCATGATGTCGACCTTGCGATGTTGTACGGCATCGCGCGGCAGGAATCGCGCTTCTCTGCCGATATCGTGTCGTCCGCGGGAGCGGTCGGCCTCATGCAGCTCATGCCGCGCACCGCGCGGTGGGTTGCCAACCAGCTGGGACGCACCGATTTCCGCCCGGCGGCCATCGCGGACGTGGAATTGAACACGTTTTTCGGCGCCTTCTATTTCAAGTACTGGTTCGACCGGCTCGACCGCATGCCGGCGCTGGCGGCCGCTGCGTATAATGCGGGACCCGGACGCGCGCAAGCCTGGCGTCCGCCGGCGCCACTCGAAGGCGCGGTGTGGGTCGAGACGATTCCGTTCAACGAAACCCGCGACTACGTGAAGAAAGTTCTCGCCAATTCGATGATGTACGCGCAGGCGCTCGGCGTCTCGCAGCAGACGCTGACCGCGCGGCTGGGCACCGTCGCGCCGCGCGGGGCCTTGGTCGATCCGATGGCCGCAAGGTCGGAGTGAGCGTGGCCGCGCAGCGCATCGTGGTGCTGGGCGGCAGCGGATTCGTCGGACGCCATCTGGCATCCAGGCTGTCCGCGCTCGGCCATGAAATCGTAGTCCCGACCCGGCGCCGCGAGCGGGCGAAGCACCTGATCCTGTTGCCGACGGCGGAAGTCATCGAGGCGGACATCTTCGACAAGGCGGCGCTCACGCGGATGCTCGTCGGCGCAACGGCGATCGTGAATCTCGTCGGCATCCTGAACGAATCCGGGCGCGCAACGTTCGCCCGCGTGCACGTCGAGCTCGCTCGGATCGTGACTGCGGCCTGCGCCGCCGCGGGCGTGACGCGGCTCGTGCAGATGAGCGCACTCAATGCCGACCCGTCGGGCGCCAGCCTTTATCTTCGCAGCAAGGGCGAGGCGGAGGCGATCGTCGAAGCGTTCCGGAATGGTCTGCACGATCTTCCGGCCCAGCGTGATCTTCGGACCGGAGGACGCCTTCCTCAACATGTTCGCGCGCGTCGCCAAGTTGCTTCCCGTCATCGCGCTGGCGTCCCCCGGCGCGCGCTTCGCGCCTGTCTACGTAGGCGATGTCGCCGACTGCATGACGCGCGCGCTCGACGACGATCAGGCGCATGGCCGCAGGTACGACCTGTGCGGTCCTCGCATCTATACGCTGCGAGACCTGGTCAGGTATGTCGGTGAAGTGACCGGCAAGGTTCGTCCGATCATCCCGCTCGGGCGACAGCTCTCGCGGCTGCAGGCCACCCTGCTCGAAATGCTGCCCGGAAAGCTGATGAGCCGCGACAACCTGGCTTCGATGGCGAAGGACAGCGTGTGCGACTGCCCGTTTCCGGCTGTGTTCGGCATGACGCCGGCAGCATTGGAGGCAATCGCGCCCGAATATCTTTCGCCGGCCGCGATGCGCAGTCGCTTCGACGGCTATCGCGCCGGCGGCGGACGCTAGAACGCTTGAGGCCCTGAGCCCACTCGGCGATGGCTCGTCCGCTGCCCCAGCCTGCGCGCATCTACGAGGTGGGCGGCGCGGTCCGCGACTGCGCTGCTCGGCCGGCCCGTGGCCGACCGTGATTTCGTCGTCGTCGGCGTGACGCCGGAGACGATGCTGGCGTCGGGATTCCGCCCGGTTGGCCGCGACTTCCCCGTGTTCCTGCATCCGGAAACCAACGATGAATACGCGCTCGCGCGCACGGAGCGCAAGCACGGGCGCGGCTATCGCGGCTTCGAATTTTTCGCGTCTCCCGATGTCACGCTGGACGAGGACCTGGCCCGCCGCGACCTCACGATCAACGCGATGGCGCGCGGCGAGGATGGCCGGATCATCGATCCGCATGGCGGCCAGGCCGACCTGCGAATGGGTCTGCTCCGTCACGTGTCGCCGGCGTTCGTCGAAGATCCGCTGCGCGTGCTGCGCGTCGCGCGCTTCGCGGCCCGGCTGGGATTCGCGGTGGCGCCGGAAACCGAGGCGCTGATGCGCGAGATCGCGGCGTCGGGAGAACTCGATACGCTTGCTCCCGAGCGCGTGTGGCAGGAATTGGCAAAGGGACTCATGGAGGCGCAGCCGTCGCGGATGCTCGCGGTGCTGCGCGAATGCGGCGCGCTCGCGCAACTGCTGCCCGAAGTCGATGCGCTGTTCGGCGTTCCGGTCCTGCCCGCGCCGCCGGGAGTGTCCGACGCGGGCGTGCATATCGGCCGGGCGCTCGATTGGTCGGCGCAGCATGGCTACGCCCTGCCCGTCCGCTATGGCATTCTCGCGCACGACTTGGGGCTGGGCCAGGCGCGGCGCGGCGCGCGGCCCGTCCACCGCTCGGCGCAAGACGTGCGCCTTGCCGAGGCGATTTCGCTTAGGCTTAAAGTGCCGCAGGAATGTCGGGACGCGGCGCGCATCGCCGCGCGCTGGGAGGGTGCCGTGCGTTGCGCTGCCGACCTGCCGCCGGCCCGGCTCCTCGACCTGCTGCACGCGACGGATGCGTTACGCCGCCCGGCGCGGCTCGCCACGCTCATCGATATCTGCGCCGCCGATGCGTGCGCCCGGCCTGACGCCGCGCAGGCCTACGCGTCCGCGAACATATTGCGCGAAGCGCTGGCGGTAGTGAAGACCGTCAACGCGGGCGCGGTCGCGCGCGGCGTGACGAAAGGCAAGGGACGCAAAGACGACGACCGGGTGGCGAAAGCCGTGCGCGCCGCACGGCTCAAGGCGCTTCGCGCATGGCGCAGCGCGCGAACCTGAGGCCGGCTAGATCCGATACGCCACTTTTTTCATGGCGCTTGCCACCACGCGCATCAGTTCGCGCGCGGGCAGCGGCAGGTCGAGCGCGCCGGCCTCCTGTGCCATCGCGCCGTGCCGCGCCTCGTCGTCGCGCATGACGGTCACAATGGCGCGGCTCTTGGTGTCGGCGTCGGGCAGTTCGTCCAGGTGGCCGGTCAGGTGTTCCTCGACCTGGCGCTCGGTCTCGACGACGAAGCCTAAGTTCAGCCGGTCGCCGGCCAGGCCCGCGGCGACGCCGATCGCGAACGAACCCGCATACCACAGCGGATTGAGCAGCGAAACACGATCGTCCAGTTCTGCAAGCCGCGTCTGCGTCCACGCCAGGTGATCCTCCTCTTCGCGGGCGGCCGCCGCGAAGCGCGTGCGCAGGCCCGGGTCGCGTGCCACCAGCGCCTGCGCGGCGTAAAGCGCCTGCGCGCACACCTCGCCGGTGTGGTTGACGCGCATCAGCCCGCCCGCGTGCCGCTGCTCCTCCGGCGTCAATTCGGGCGCCGGCAACGCGGCGCCAGGAAGCGGTCGGGACGACGTCGCGATTCCGCTGAGCGTTCGCAGCGCGCGGTCGAAGCCCACGATGAACTGATCCAGCATCATGGAATGCTATCAGTTCTCATGTTGGTGGGAGGGCGATGCGGCGGAGGGACGAAAAAAAACGGGCGCCCGAGGGCGCCCGTTCCATTGCTTGCCGTTGCTTGCCCGATGAATCCAGGCTGCGCTGCCAGGTCCCCTTAGAAGAAGTGGACGAGGCCCGCGATGATGCCCTGCGGCTTTGCCGAACTGCCGCAACCAGTATTGCCGGGCGTTCCCGGTTGGCCGCTGGCGCTAAGCCCGCACGCTCCCGAGATCTGGTTCACGCCGAAATTGTAGGCGCCGTTACCCTTGTTGTTGATCTGGTTGTAGCCGATGTAGGAAAGCGTGCGCTTCGACAACGCGTACGTGTAGCTCACTTCCCACTGTTGCGCACCGGTATCGGAACCCTTGCGGACTGCGCCGACCTGCGCGCCGTCGAGCGCCGAGCCCGAACCATTCTGCGCTTGACCGTACATCGCGTACAGCTGTCCCGGTCCGAGGTTCCACGTCACGCTGCCGCCCCAGAAGTTGCGTTGAAGAGTGCCGCCGGTGGCGATATCGTACTTCAGCCGTTCGAACACGCCGCCGATCTTGGCTACGCCGAAATTCCACGAAGCAGCGACCGAGACGCCCTGATCCTGAAGCTTCGGATTGGCAGCCGTGCCGGGACGGAAGTTGTTGTGGAACTCGTAGGCGACGCCAGCCTGGAACGGACCTGCGCTGTACAGGCCGTTCAAGGATGTCGCATAAGCGTGCTTACGCTGCGCTTCCAACGTCGTCGGCGTCGCGCTGTTGGAGCCGGTGGCGTCGCCGCCCGTCTGGCCAGCGCCTATTTGAACGCTTCCCGTGAAGCCGGCGATGTTCGGCGAATCGTAGCGAATCGAGTTCGCCGCGCGGTCGTCGAAGGCACCGCCATATTGCGAATTGCCCTGCCAGCCGGTATTGGACCAGAGCGCCTGCGTACCCAGTATCGAGGTCGCCAGCGTCGGGACGTTACCGAAGATCGGGTGGATGTCGTCGTACGGCGTCAGGAAGTAGCCCAGCTTGAACGTGCCCCAGCCGCCTTGCAGGCCGACGAACGTTTCACGCGTGCCGAGCGTTGCGCCACCGCCGCCGCCGCTGGTCGCGCCGACCGCAGATTCGATCTGGAAGATGGCGCTCAAGCCGCCGCCCAGCGCTTCGGAGCCCTTGACGCCCAAACGGGAGGAGTTCGAATTCACGCGATAGATGTTTTCCTTCGGGTTGCCAGCGGACACCTGGTCCTGCTTGCCGTTGATGACTTCCATATCCAAATTCAAGCGACCGTACAGCGTGACGTTCGCAGTTTGCGCTTGCGCGGCCAGCGGGGCGGCAAGCATGCCCGCGACAGCGACAGCGACGAGCTTCTTATTCATGGAGTCTCTCCTCTAACGGATAAAATTGGCAAGGATCAAGCCTTTTGCGCCTGCCATCGGAACCTTCTCTACATCTCTCGAGAAGCTGCGTCCTATTGTGCCAAACCGCGCAAACCATTGGCAAGCCGAAGGCAAAACGGGGTCATTTGTCTCTCATCCATGTTGTGCCGGAGCAACAAGAAAATCCGCATGTACACCCATGTAGGGCATATTGGCGGCATCGGGTCCCGTCGATGTGGCGCGACCGGGATGTATCCGTAAAGTCATGATCGAAAAGAGAAAAATGTCCCGCCGCCGCAATGCCCGAACGCCTGTTTCGGGGCTCGCGCATTTCCGTAGCTTAATTTGCCCCCGTTTGGGCTCCCGAGGCCGGGATCAGTCCCCTCAGGGCCTTGTTTTTGACCGTTTTTCCCGGTTTGGCGCGGAGCGGGGCCACCGCCGCTCTCCCGCGGGTGCCGCGTGAGCGATATTTCGATTCCGGGCGGTGCGCTGTTCGCGTTTGCGGTGAGCGCGCTGGCCACGTTGGCCCTGTTGCGGTCGCGGGCGAAGCTTCCCCAGGATGTTCCGAACGAACGCTCGCTGCATGGGGCGCCGCTTCCTCGCGGAGGCGGCATCGCGATCTGGTTGGGGTGGCTGCCGGTCGCCGTGTGGGCGCCGCCTTTCGCCAACGGGGCGATTGCGCCATGGCTTGTGCCCTGGCTCGTCCTCGTGCTCGTTTCGCTGCGAGACGATGTGCGAGCGCTGGGGGTCGGCGTGCGTCTTCTCGTCCACGCCTTGGCTGCCCTGTGGTTCGCGATCGCACTCGCGTGGCCGCTGCCTTTCGCCGCCTCGTGGCCCGAAACCGTGGTTGTCGTGCTGGGGGCCGCCGCCATCGTCGCGTGGTCGCTCAATCTCTATAACTTCATGGACGGCAATGACGGCCTCGCGGCTGCGATGGCGGTCGCGGGTTTCTCCGCGTATGGCGTCGGCGCCGTCCTGACGGCAACGCCGGCCGCCGCGTATTTCGCGCTGGCCGCGGCGACCGTGCCGTTCCTGGTGGTCAACAGCCCGCCGTCGCGAATGATCATGGGCGACGTCGGTGCCGTGGCGTTGGGGTTCCTGGCGGCCGCCTTCGGCCTCGCGCAGGTCGCCTCCGGCGTCTGGCCCGCGTGGTTTCCCGCGTTGATCTTTCTTCCCTTCATTGCCGATGCGACGCTCACGCTGGCGCGTCGCGGGTTGCGGCGCGAACGCCTGTGGCAGGCGCACCGGAACCATTACTATCAACGGCTGCACCGAATGGGCGCCGGGCATCGCGGAACGCTCGCCATCTACGGCTGCTGGATGGCCGGATGCGGCCTGACGGCGCTCGCCTGCCTCGCGTGGGATCGCGCGCTGGGCTGGCCGGCATTCTTCGTTTGGTGCGTCGCGGGCGCGGCGCTTTTCGCGGCGATTGATTATCATTGGGGGGCCAGACCCGGCCCCCTTCGATGAAGAAACACTCCAACTGGCGAGGCTCCTTGGCCTTTGCCCACGACGTATGTGCCGCCGCGCTGGCCTGGGCGGCGCTGTATTGGCTACGCTTCAACCTGGATTTCAAGGAATCCTACGTCGCGGACATGTGGTGGACACTGGCGTGGATCCTGCCGCTGCAGGCGGGCATCTTCCTGGCCCTCGGCCTTTACCGTGGCCTGTGGCGCTTCGCGAGCATCGTCGATCTCCAGCGCATCGTCCTGGCCGCCGGCCTGGGCGCGGTCCTGGTGCCGGTCGTGCTCGTGATGCTGCAACTGCAGGCGGTGGTGCCGCGCAGCGTGCTAGTGCTCTACCCGATCGTGCTCATCTTCCTGATGGCGGGCAGCCGCTTCGCCTATCGCATCTGGAAGGAGCATCGGCTGTACAGTCCTCTGGCTGCGCTGGGCGAACCCGTGCTCATCATCGGCGCAGGCGAGGCCGGCGCGCATCTTGCGAAGGATCTGGCGCGAAGCCGCCAGTGGCGCGTCGTCGGCCTGCTGGACGACGACCGCGCCAAGCAGGGCCGGCTGCTGCGCAACGTCCGCGTGCTGGGGCCGATCTCGGAACTCAAGGTGTGGGCCGACCGCTACGGCGTGCGCAAGGTCATCCTCGCGTTGCCCGCGGCGAATCACGTTGTGCGCCGGCGCGTCGCCGAACTGTGCGCGGCGGCCGATGTCGAGGCGCTGACGGTGCCGTCCTACGAAGATCTCATCAGCGGGCGCTCGGTGCTGACGACGATCCGCAACGTCGAACTCGACGACCTGCTGGGCCGCGACCCCGTGGTTCTCGACAATGCGGGCCTTGCGGAGTGGCTGGGCAATCGCGTCGTCATGGTCACCGGCGCGGGCGGCTCGATCGGCGCGGAACTCGCGCAGCAGATCGCACGCTTCCGTCCCGCGCGCATCGTCCTCTTCGACATCTCCGAGGCCGCGCTGTATGAAATCCAGACGGTGCTGGGCGACGCATTTCCGCAGCTGCCGCTGGTGGCCGTCGTCGGCGACGTCAAGCACGAGGCGCTGGTCGAGGAGGTGCTCGCGCGCGAACGGCCGAGCGTCATCTTCCACGCGGGCGCCTACAAGCACGTGCCGCTGATGGAGGAGACCAATGCGTGGGCGGCCGTGCGCAACAACGCGTGGGGCACGTGGGTGCTGGCGCGCGCCGCGGTCGCGGCCAGGGTCGAGAAATTCGTGCTTGTCTCGTCCGACAAGGCGGTGAACCCCACCAACGTCATGGGCGCGACCAAGCGGCTGGCGGAGATCGTCTGTCAGAGCCTGTCCGGCCGCGGAACGCAGTTCGTGCTCGTGCGCTTCGGCAACGTCTTCGGCAGCGCCGGCAGCGTGATCCCGCGCTTTCGCGAGCAGATCGCCCGCGGCGGGCCGGTGACCGTGACGCATCCTGAGATCACGCGCTACTTCATGTCGCTGTCGGAGGCAACGCAACTGCTGCTGCAGGCTGGACTGCAGGGCAAGGGCGGGGAGATCCTGGTGCTCGACATGGGCGAACCCGTGCGCATCGTCGACCTGGCGCGCGACCTGATCAAGCTCTCCGGCGCCGATCCGGACCGGATAGCCGTGGTGTTCACCGGCCTGCGCCCCGGTGAAAAGCTGTACGAGGAGCTTCTGGCCTCCGAGGAGGCGACCAAGCCTACGCCGCATCCGAAATTGCGCATCGCGCAGGCGCGCGAGGTCAATCGCGATCTCGTCGGCCAGATGGTCACGTGGTGCGAAAGCGACCGCGCGGCCGACGACGCCGAAGTTCGCGCGCGGCTCAAGGCCTGGATACCGGAATACATGCCGCCTGCCGGCGCGCCGGTCATGCCGATACCCACCGAGGCGCCGGCCGGCCGCGAGGACACGCGTCCACTGCCGCTGCGCATTCCGCGCAAGCGCTGACCGCAGACCACGGCCGTCCTAGGCGGAAACCGCCACCGTCGACGCGCTCGCGGCGCGGGCCGTGATGCGCGTTCCGAATCCGGTGATTATCGCGAGCAGCGCCCACAGTTCCTTGGCGTTGCTGCGAAAGAGGAAGTCGTCGGTCAGGTTCTTGACGACGAATCCCGCCAGCAGCGCGAGTCCGACGATGCCGGCGAACGCGAGCGCGTCGTCCCGCGAGCGCACGTAGCGGACGAAGTTGACGGCGATCGCGCCCAGCATGCCGACGAAGAGCGCGAGACCGACCGCGCCGGTCTGCAGCCATTGGCTCGCGAAAAGATTGTGGGCGTGTGTCAACTGCGTATCGGCCAATTCGCTCGCGAGCTCCTCCGCCTGGATGCGGCGCCCGAACCCGTATCCTTGCCAAAGCCGGTCGCCGATCTTTGCGTACAAATCGTGCCACAACCGGATGCGTGGATCGGCCTTGAGCGTCTCCTCGACCGACGTGTTGGGCGGATAGTCGGCTTCCGCCCTTTCCTTGGCCGCATCGGAGAAGGCGAACCCTAGAATGACGAGGAGCATCGCCAGGGGCGCCAGCCATCGCCACGGCGAGCGCACGAAGGTCTGCGGCCAGCGCACTGCGGAGGCGATCGCCGCCGTGGCGGCAACCGCGGCCAGCGCGATCCAGACCATCCGGTTGTCGGTGAACCGGGCCGTGACCACGAGCAACACCAGTATCGGCGCGCCCAGCAAGAGCGCGCGCCGCCGTGATATGAGGCCGAGCGGAACCGGCGCGATCAATATCAGCAGCAGCGGCGCCACCAGCACGACATACGTCGAATAGGGACCGACGCCATTGTGCTTCAGCGACGGATCCCAGCCCGCCGGCGACATCGTAAAGCCGACAGCAAGCGTCGCCATGATGACGAAGCTCACGAGCGCCGTCGCCACATACCGGCGAAAGGTCACGAGGTCATAGGCGGCGAGGTAGAAAGCGACGATCAGCAGCGCGTTCTCGGCGACCTCGCGCGCCAGCTGTCCCGCGCTGTAATGGGGCTTGACCGACCAGAAATACGAAAGGGCCGACCACGCAAACCACGCGGCCACGGTCAGCGTGACGGACCACGGGGGCAGTGGGATGCGCGCGTCCGCCCGGCGAGAACGCTCCAGGACGCTCCAGCCCAGCGCGCAGACGGTGAAGAACATCGCGCCGCCGAACGCGACCGAACGCAGGTAGGTTCCGTGGTTGGTCGGCAGCAGGAAGAGGTAGATCGCGGTAAAGACCGCGAGCCAGCGAAGATTGAGGGAGGTCATTGGGAGGGGAAAGCCGCGTTCACTTGCGCGGCGCGCCGCTTGCGGTCGCCGGCGGCCGGGCATGCGCAAGATCGGGGCTCATCGCCGCCGCGCGGCATTGTACCCCTGCGTGGCGGGCTTTTTGCCGCAGGGATCGTCACGGTGTGCCGACGCCATCGTGTCGCCGGCCGACGCGGACGAGCGCTTCCTGCATCGCCCTGTCGGCGCGATCGGCAAAGCGCTCGAAGGAGAATGGCTCGAGGTGCGCAGCCGCTTGCGCCATGTCGGGTTTCAGCGTCCCGTCGACGATGCCCGCCAGCACGCGGGCGAAATGCGCGCCGCGGTCGCGGCGGGGATCGGTGTAGAGATAGCCGGTGACGCCGTCGCGCACGGTCTCGGTGAACGGGGGGGCCGCGACTGCCAGTACCGGCGTGCCGGACAGGCCGGCTTCGATGACGTTGAGCCCCAGCGCCTCCCGCTCCGGCAAGCCGGTGAGCAGATAGTCGATGCCGCGGTAGGCGGGCGCCACGTCGCGCTGGTGTCCCCACAGGCGGACGCGGTCGGCGAGCGGACGCAGCGCAGCGCGCATTTCGCGCAGCGCCTTGTAGCCGACGGCCACGCCGAAGACTTCGAGGTTGACGCCGGGTTGCGCCGCGATGACCGGCGCCAGCATCTCGAACAATGCGGGAAATTGCTTGAGCGGGGCGAGGCGCGACACGATGCCGAGCGTGACTCCCGGCCGGCGCACATACGGGGTCGTTCCTTCGAAAACGCGGCGAATCCATTCCCCACGGGCCAGCAGCTGATCGCGCACCTTGTGCTCGTCCCATTCGCACAGCGGACCGCGGCGCGGCGTCGCCTGGCTGTGGCGGCGGTCGATTTCGCCCACGCCGTAGAGGGGCTTTTCGTAGACGCTCCCGACACCGTGGGCGCGCAGCGTGTCGATGACGTGCTGCGACACGCCCAGCATTACGTCGGCGCTGTCGAAGTAGGCGGGCCGCGAATCCTCGTAGATCGCCTGGTGCGCGACGCCGACAATGGACGTGCGCATCTTCAGCGTCGACAGCAGCCGTGACGGAAGCGATCCGTGGATCAGCACGATTTCGCCGGCCGTCACCGCCGCGGAAGTCGCCGCAACGTCCGCGACGCGTACCAGTTCCACGCCGCCGAAGTCCAAGTCGCGCCAGAACCTTGCCTTGGCGTCGACCAGCACGCGCGTGCGCCACCCGCGTTGCTCCAGCGCGCGGCTCAGGAACGCCGTGTAGACTTCCGCGCCTCCCAGCGTCGGCGACAGGTTGATCTGGACGATCGTGGGGCGCGCGGACATCAGCCCGCCAGGTCCGTTGCGGCGGAGACGACCTGCTCGAGTGAGATCGCCTGCATGCAGCGCGGCTCCGGGCACTCCGCCAGCGTGCGCGCGCATCGCCGCACCCAGGAGATTTCGCGTCGGAACAGGATGCGCTGGTCGCGGCACGGGAACGGATCGATCGTCAGTGCGCGAAAAGGAGCATCGCGCCAGAAGTCGCCCGCGCCCGTGATCACTGCGGAGCCTGGTCCGAACAGCGCGATCGTAGGTACGCCGACGATGCGTGCCAGGTGCGTGACGCCCGTATCGGGCGCGACGAACAGCTTCGCTTGCCCGAAGAGATGCCACAACTGCACGAGGTCGAGAAGTCCGGCGAACGACGCGAAGCGCCCAGCGGGATCGCAGGCGCGAACGATCTCTTCCTGGCCGCGGCCGGCCGACCACACCGGCGTGATTCCCCGTCCGGCCAGCGATGCCGCCAGCGCCGCCCAGCGTTCCGGCGGCCACAGCTTGAGCGGCGAACTGGCGCCGACATGCAGCACGGCATAAGGTTTAGCGGGCATCTTGAAGCCCGCGGCGGAAGGCGGCGGCCAGTCGGTGCTGCGAAACGGCCGGGGCGCGGGACCGTCGACGAGCGTCGCGACCATGTCGCCCCATGCGGCGGGCCGGTCGGCGTAGGGCCGCAACTCGTCGACGATCCAATTCCGGCGCCGGTTGGGGTCGCCCGCGAAGGCGACGATCCAGCGCGAACGCATGGCCGCCGCCAGCCACGCATAACGGTTGTCGCCCGGAACATACGCGACGTCGAAATCGGTTTCCGCGAACAGCGCCGGATTGGCGAACCGCGGATCCCACGGCAGCGCGCGAACGCCGTAGGGATTCGTGGCGTACAGCGGGGCGATCGCGCGCGGGACCGTCATCGCGATTTCCGCGTCGGGATGGCGCGCGCGCAGTTTGGCTATGAGCGGCGTCAGCATCAGCGTGTCGCCAAGCAGCAGGTGGTGCGCGATCAGGATGCGGCGAACGGCAGCCGGCCGGACTCGCGGCCGCATCGTGCGCGCGGCGAAAGCGCGCGCAACGACTTCGGCCTTGTTGTAGAAGCGCGAACGCGCGCGCGGGGCCGCCGTGGCGGTCATCGCGATCCCGCTGGGCCAAGCGCGCGGCGGAACACCGCCTCCATGCGATCGAGCATCGCGTCCAGTCCGTAGCGCGGCAACACGAATTGGCGCGCGTTGACCACGAGCCTGGCGCACAGCGCGGCGTCTTCGAGCAGCGCGTCCAGGCCGGCGGCAAGCGCCGCGGCGTCCTCCTTGCCGACGACGAGCGCGGTTTCGCGGTCGCGCGCGATCTCGGGAATAGCACCCGCATCGGTCGTGATGCACGGCACGCCGGCGAACATCGCCTGCAGCAGCGCCTGCGGAACCCCTTCGTTCGCGTAGGAGGGAAGGGCGAACGCGTCGATCGCGCGCAGCCACGGCGCGACGTCGTCCTGCTGTCCCGCGAAGACGACGCGACCGCGCAGCGACAGCGCGTCGACCTGCGCCTCGAGCGCCGGACGCTGCGGCCCGTCGCCCACGATGACGAGGCGCGCGTCGCGGTTGCGCATGCGCGAGAGCGCGTCGAGCAGGTAGCGATGTCCCTTCCAGCTGCGCAGCGTGGCGACGATTCCGATCAGCGGGGCGTCGGCGGGCAGGCCGAGGGCCACGCGCGCGTCCCGGCGATCGCCGGGTACAAAGTGGCCGGCGTCGATGCCGGTGGGAATCGAATCGATGCGTGAGGGATCGATTCCGTTGTCGCGGATCAGCGTCGCGCGCAGCGCCTCGCCCGTCGTGACCAGTCGCGCGGTCGCCTTGCGGTACAGCCAGCGCGTGGCCGGGTCATTGGGAACGGGGACCGACACGTGCCGCGTGCGCACGAGCAGCGGCCGCGCGCTGTGGCCGGTGCGCAATGCCAGCGCCGCGAGCCAGGTGTCGGTCGAGCTGTGCGTGTTCACGATGTCGAAGGGCGCCGCGTGCAGCGCGCGCCGCATCGCCACGACGCCAGCCGGGCGCTTCCTGCCGATGGCCAGCGCGACGGCCGGCACGCCGAAGCGCGGCGCCTCCGCGACGATCCTCGAGCCGTGCGCGCCGTGAACGACGACGCGGTGCCCGCGCGATTGCATTCCTGCGGCCTCCGTCAGAATGCGCATTTCCTGGCCGCCCCAGCCTCCGGACGACTCGGTATGAGCGATGGTCAGCGGGCGGCCGCTGCTTTCCGCTTCGCGATTCCCGTCCGGCACCGATTCGTGCTCGGGACTGTGCGCACTTTGCACGATTGCGGAAAGTTCAGGCGGCGACCGCGGACGGGGCGGCCACCACGAACTGCAACTGGTGCAGGCGCGCGTAGACGCCGTCGCGAGCGATCAGGTCCGCGTGCGTGCCCTGCTCGACGATGCGGCCGGCGTCGAGCACGATGATCCGGTCCGCGTGCTCGATCGTCGTCAGCCGGTGCGCGATGACGATCGTCGTGCGGCCCTGCATCAGCGTGTCGAGCGCCGTCTGCACCTGCCGTTCGGATTCGGAGTCCAGCGACGACGTCGCCTCGTCGAGAATCAGGATCGGCGCGTCCTTGAGGATGGCCCGCGCGATCGCCAGCCGTTGCCGCTGGCCGCCGGACAGCCGCATGCCGTTCTCGCCCACGCGGGTGTCGAAGCCCTGCGGCGCCGCGTGGATGAATTCGAGCGCGTTCGCGGCGGCCGCCGCGCGCTCCACGTCCTCGCGCCCCGCGCCGGCCATCGCGCCATACGCGATGTTGGCTGCGATCGTGTCGTCGAACAGCAGGACATCCTGCGACACGAGCGCGATCTGCGCGCGCAGGCTGGCGAGCGTCAGCGTGGTGATGTCGTGGCCGTCGACGAAGAGGCGCCCGGCGGACGGCTCGTAGAAGCGCGGGATGATGTTGACCAGCGACGTCTTGCCGGCGCCCGAACTGCCGACTAGCGCAAGCGTCTCGCCGGGACGGATGGTGAGCGAGATGTCGGTCAGCGCGTCGCGTTCGCTGCCCGCGTACTTGAGCGACAGGCGGTCGAAGCGCAATTCGCCACGCGACCGCTCGAGCCTGACGGTGCCGTTGTCCGGCTCATCCTCCAGGTCCAGCATGCCGAAGATGGACTCGGCCGCGGCGAGGCCGCGCTGGATCGACGCGTTGATGCCGGACAGCGCCTTCAGCCGCTCGAGCAGCGTGAGCAGCGCCGCCGTGTACGCGAGGAACACAGGCAGGTCGAGCTTGCCGGATTCGCTTTGCTCCATCGCGATCCAGATGATGACCGACACGGCCAGCACCGCGAGAATCTGCGTGATCGGGGAGCTCGCGGCGCTCGCCGACGACTGCTTGGACATCGAATTGCGCAGCGAGTTGGCGGCCTTGACCGCGCGCTCGCGCTCGTAGTTCTCGCCGCCGAAGATCCGGACGATTCTGTGACCGCCGATCATTTCCACCAGCACGTGCGTCAACGCCGCCGTGCGCGTCTGCACGTCGCGCGCGATGCGCCGCAGGCGCCGGCTGAAATAACGGATCACCACGGCGACGACCGGCAGGATCAGGAACGTCCACAGCGTCAGCCGCCAGTTGAAATACAAGAGGAGGCCGAAGCTCGCCAGGATCGTCATCGTGCTGCGGATCGCCGTCGTGATCGTGTTGGACGCGGCCGACGCCAACTGGTGCGCGTCGAACGTGAGCTTCGACTGGACGACGCCGCCGGGCGTGACGTCGTAATACGGCGTGGGCAGCTTCAGCAGCTTGTCGACCAGCGCACGGCGAAGGTCGTAGACGACACGAAAACCCGTGTAGGCCATGCCGTAATCGGAGACGTAGGACCCGATGCCGCGGAGGACGAAGACGCATACGATCGCGAGCGGCAGCCACTTGGTCTTTTCCGGATCAGGATTCTGGAAGCTCTGGACGATCGGCACGACCATGTACGTCATGATCGTGTCGCCGGCGGCCACGACGACCATGCCGGCGACCGAAAGTCCGAACGCCCACCAGTAAGGGCGGACGTAGCGCATCAGGCGCGAATACAGGTGGAGTCCGGAGGTCATGAAGGCCAAGGAAAGCGTTGCGCGTCTGGCGGAGTGCAACGACGGCTTAAGGCGCGTCAGGCGCCAAGCGGCGGAGCTTAAGTGGCCGCGGATTATAGCAAAGGGAGGTCGCCGCCCGCAGGCGGAGGCGCCGGCAGCGACTCGTTCGCGAGCCCGTCGTCGCCGTGCAGCGGAGCCGCTTCCCGCGGCGGCTGCGTCGCGATCGCGGGCGTTGTGGTAGGCGGCGCGGCATGCGGCGGGCTGGGCGCGGTCCGGTGCTTGACGCTCGCCTCCAGCAGTTCCTTGTACATCAGCACGAGTTTCAGCGTCATGGCCGACGGCGTCAGCTTCTCGATCGAGCGACGCGCGTTGGCGCCGATCCGGCTTCTCGTTCCGGCATCGAGCAGCGTGCGCATGTGCGCCGCGAGCGCGGACACGTCGCGCGCCTCGCATACGAATCCTGCGTCGTACTCCTCCACCAGTTCCGCGGCGCCGGACTTCGTACTCGTGATGACCGGCAGCGCGCACGCCAGTGCCTCGAGCGCCGCGTTCGGAAACGGATCGTAGAGGGTCGGGAGCACGAAGACGTCGGCGGTACCGAGATAAGGCTTCACGTCCATCTGCGGACCCAGGAACGTGATCCGTTCGCGCACGCCCAGCGAGCGCGCCAGTCGCTTGTAGCGGCCGATGCGCTTTTCGCGGCCGACCACCATCAGGTGGGCGGGCTCGGGCAATTCCGCGAGCGCGGCGATCGCCGTCGCCACTCCCTTGCGCTCGTATCCCGAGCCGACCAGCAGGAAGACGGTCGCTTCGGCGGGAATCTTGTACCGGGTACGCAGCCGCTCGCGAAATTCGCGCAATCCTGGGTTGAAGGCCACGGAGTCCACGGCATTGTAGATCACCGGCAGCCGCTCGTCGGGGAGGCCGAAGCGCGTCTTGATTTCATCCCGCACCATCTTCGAATTGCAGATCACCACGCGCAGCCACGGGCTCGCGAAGAGCCTCTTCTCCATGCGGAGCGTGTAGTAGTGCCAGGGGTTCAACGCAACCGAGAGTCGCGCCAGCGCCGACGCGCCTTTAAGCCGCTCCTCGAGCCAGACCGCGTGCACGCCGTCACCCGCGCGATAGATGTCGCAGCAAAGTACGCGTTCATGCGATTGCACGAGGTTGGCTTTCGTCGTGCCTATCGCGCGGCCGACGGCGCGCGCGAATCCCCAGTCGCGCCACAGCTTGCCCAGATAGAACGGGTCGCAGATGTGAGGCTCCATGAGGTGGAGGTTCGTCTGCGGCCATTCGCGCGTGTAGAGCGTGATCGCCACGTTGCGCTCCAGCAGCGCCTCGAGCGCGCCTTCGATGAAGCGCTCGGCGCCGCCATAGGGCGTATACCGCTGCCGGATCAGCGCGAGGCGCATCAGGCGGTTTCCCGTCCGGTTTCGGCGAGCAGCGCGCGCAATCCGTCGTACACGCGCGCGACGGGCAGCGTCGTCAGGCACTCGGACACCTTGCCGCCGCCGCAGCCGTCGATGCCGCATGGGCGGCACGAGAAGGCGTCGGACGTGATGACGCGCGCCGCCACACCCCATGGTCCCCACTGCAGCTCGCCCGACGGTCCGAACAGCGCTACCGTGGGCGTGCCCATGGCGGCCGCGATGTGCATCGGCGCCGAGTCGACGCCGACGAACGCGCGCGCCTGTCCCGCGATCGCCGCCAGTTCTGGGAGGGTGAGCTGCGCCGTCAGGTCGAACGTACGTGCGCGCGCGGACGGCGTGATCGCGGCGAGGATGGCATCGACCAGCGCGCGTTCGCGCGCGTCGGGCGCGCCGGTGACGACGACGGCGAATCCCGCGTCGACGATGCGGTCGATCAGCGCCGCCGTGTGCTCGGCGGGCCAGCATTTGAAGAGCCACCGCGATCCCGGATGCACGTGGATGAAGCCGCGCGCCGCCAGCCCGTGTTGCGCGAGGAGACCGCGCGCCTTCGCTTGCGCTTCGGGACTGGGCTCCAGCACCAGGCGCTTGTCCGACGCCTCGGGGTAGATGCCGATCCGGCGCAGCGCGTCGAGGTTCGCCTCGACCGTGTGCCGCGTCGCCGCCTTGGGCTGCCGGTAGAAGTGGGTGAACTCGCGCCGCCACAACCGCGCGCGCGACGCGCGCTCGCGCGTCACCGCCCAGCGTGGATTGAGGAGGAGCGCGAGCGTCATGCCGCGCGTGTGTTCGGTGAGGTGGACCAGCAGGTCGTATCGCCGCGCGCGCAATTGCCGCATAAGCCGCCATTCCTCGCGCGCCTGCGTCACGACACCGCGCTTCTTCCAGTTCCGGTCGATCGTGTGCACGCGGGCGATCGACGGGTGCCCGGCCAGCATCGGTGCGGTCTCGAGATACACGAGGGCGTCGATTTCCGCGGCGGGGATGGCGCGCGCGAGCGTCGTGAACACCGGCGAGGTGAGCAGCACGTCTCCGTGATGGCGCAGCTTGGTCACGAGCACGCGATGAACTTCGCTGCGGGGAACGGGGTCCTGGAGCGGGCTCGCCATGGTGGTCAACGATACCAAAATCCGCGCTCCTGCGCCCGGGCTAACGCGTCCTGCGACGTCAGCGCTCACTTGTTGCGCGGGCCGCTATCGCGATGGGTCGGCGCCGATAGGGGTACAATTCGCGCAGGGCTTTGCCCGACGCATCCTTCCGACCGGCCCGCCTCCCGCTTCCGCACCCCCATGTCCTCCGACAGTGTCAACACCGCGCTGAAGGCGCAGATCCTCGCCGAAGCGCTGCCCTACATCCGGCGCTTCCACGACAAGACGATCATCATCAAGTATGGCGGCAACGCGATGACCGAGCCGGCCCTGAAGGCCGGTTTCGCGCGCGACGTCGTGATGCTGAAGCTGGTGGGCATGAATCCGGTGATCGTCCACGGCGGCGGACCGCAGATCGGCGACCTGCTTTCGAAGATGGGCATCCAGAGCGAATTCCGGCAGGGCATGCGCGTCACCGACGACAAGGTCATGAACGTCGTGGAGATGGTGCTGGGCGAGTTGAACCAGGAGATCGTGGGACTCATCAACCAGCACGGCGGCAAGGCGGTCGGGCTGACCGGACAGGACGGCGCGTTCATTCATGCGCGCAAAATGCTGCTCATGTCGGACACGAACGCCGGCGAGCTGGTCGACATCGGGCTGGTCGGCGAAATCGAGCGCATCGACCCGGAGTTGATCCAGCTGCTCGACTCGCGCGACTTCATTCCGGTGATCGCACCGATCGGCGTCGGGCCGGAAGGCGAGGCATACAACATCAACGCCGACCTGGTCGCCGGCAAGCTGGCCGAGACGCTGCGGGCCGAAAAGCTGGTGCTGATGACCAACACGGTAGGCGTACTGGACAAGAACGGCACGCTGCTGACCGGACTTACGGCCACCGAAATCGATGCGCTGTTCGCCGACGGCACGATTTCCGGCGGCATGCTGCCCAAGATCGGCTCCGCGCTCGATGCGGTGAAAAACGGCGTCAAGAGCTCGCACGTCATCGACGGCCGCGTCGAGCACGCGCTGCTGCTCGAGGTGCTCACCAACGAAGGCGTGGGAACGATGATCCGCGCCGACAACACGCCGCCGCGGTTCGCGGCGTGACCCTTCCCTAGCGACGAGCGCGAGCCCGCGACATGGCGATGAAACCCGGCGAACGACGGCTGTCGATCCTGCAGATGCTGGCGACGATGCTGGAAAACCCGCGCAGCGAGAAGGTGACGACCGCCGCGCTGGCCGCGAAGCTCGACGTGTCCGAGGCCGCGCTGTACCGGCACTTCGCCAGCAAGGCGCAGATGTACGAGGGGCTGATCGAGTTCATCGAAACCACGCTCTTCTCGTTCATCAACAAGATCCAGACCGAGACGACCGAGGGCGTCGCGCAGGCCGAGCAGACCGTCGTGATGCTGCTGTCGTTCGCGGAAAAGAATCCGGGGATGACGCGCGTGCTGATCGGCGAGGCGCTGGTGCACGAGGACGAGCGCCTGCAGACGCGGATCAACCAGCTTACCGACAAGCTCGAGGCCGCGATGCGCCAGTCGTTGCGAATCGCACAGGCGGCCAACGGCTGGCACGGCGACGCGCAGGCCGATGCCGCCGTGCTGATCGCCTACGTTCTGGGCCGCTGGCAGCTCTTCGCCAAGAGCGGCTTCAAGCGGATGCCGCAGGACGGCTGGACGCTGCAGCGCAAGTTCCTGTTCGGCTGATTCCCTTGCGCCCTTCAAGTCGCGCGATCGCGTGCGGGTTCCTGCTTGCCGCGGCGGCCATGATGCCCGCGCGTGCGCAGCAGCAGCCGGAGCCGTCCGCCGCTGCGCCGCCGTCGCGCTGGCAGAAGGAGGTCGACCGCCTCGACGACGCTTTCCGCGCGCGGATGCTGACGGCGAACGATCCGCGGTCGGATTGGATTTCGGGCCAGCTCGCTCGCGGCGACATCGAATCGCAGGTCCGCCATTTCGCCGCCGCGCGCGTCGCCGCTCCGGGCAACAAGCTCTACCTCGCCACGCTGGCCATCGCGTGCCTCACGCCGGTGCAGCCGCGGCTGCCGGAATGTGACTCCGTCGACCGGCTGGCCGACTGGGCGACCCGCGACGCTGACAATGGCTGGCCATCGCTGCTGCTGGCCGACCGGGCGCGACAGCACAAGAACGACGAGGCGATGCTCGCGCACTTGGAAAACGCTGCCGCGCAAACGCGCTTCGTCGAATATTGGGAAGCGGGCTCGCTCGAGATCTGGGAGGCGGTGAGGGCGATGCCGATCGACGGCGAAGCGGCGGCGAAACTCGAACTGGCGGTGATGTACGCGATGCCGCGCGCGCTCATCTGGCCGAATGCGGCGCGGGCGACGTGTATGCGGGCCGGCGACCGCACGGAACCTTTGCGCAACGTGTGCGCGCGGCTCGGTGCGGCGCTGCTGGAACATGGCTCGACGTGGATGGCGCGGCTCATCGGCGCACGACTGGTCGAGAGCAACGCGCCGACGCCGGACGCCAGGCCTTCGCCCGGCAATGCGCTGGCCGCGGTTCGCACGCAAATCGTCGCCTGCGCGCGCGTGACCGGCTCCATTCTGGATGGCCTCGAATCGGACGAAGCGGCGACGCGCGCGAAGGCGATCGATGAGTGGGATCGCTGGCTGCGGCGCGAAGCCGCCATCGGCGAGGCGCGTGCGTGCCAGGAACGAGTGGCGGCGAATCCCGAGCGCCGCTAGGTCGACTGCACCGTCGACGGCGCGATCACACACCCGGCGATGCGCCAGCGCCCGTCCTTCTGTTTCTCCATCCGGTACAAAGCGACCAGCACGGTATTGTCCGGCAGCACGAGCTGCAGCGGCTGGATCGTGACGCCGTCCACCACCGCGCCTTCCAGGAACGTGCTTGTGCGCGCGTCGAGCAGCGCCGAGTAGCCTTCGCGCACCATGCGCAGGAACCGCTCCGGCGTCTCGAACTGCCGGCGAATGCCGGGGACGGAATAGGCCATCGCCTTCATCCCGTCACCGGCTTTGAGCGCCTTGAGCTGGTCGCCGATCACCTGCTGGATCGCCTTCCATTCCGCCAGCCGCAACGACGCGTTGCCCGAGGGCGGCGCGGCGAACGCGGCCAGTGCGAAGACGGCGAACACGATGGCGGTCAGCCGCTTCATCCGGACCTCCTGCCGCACACGGGGCACCCGGCATCGCGTGGCACGCGCATCTCGCGCCAGTGCATCGCCAGGGTGTCGATGAGGAGCAGCCGGCCGGCGAGCGATTCGCCGGCGCCCGCGATGAGCTTCAGCGCTTCGGCGGCCTGGGTCGCGCCGATGATTCCCGTCAGCGGCGCGAAAACGCCCATCGTCGCGCAGCGGGTCTCCTCGATCTCCTCGCCTTCGCCGAAGAGGCAGTGATAGCAGGGCGATTGCGCGTCGCGCGTGTCGAAGACGGCGATCTGGCCGTCGAAGCGGATGGCGGCGCCGGAGACGAGAGGCTTGGCGTGCGCGACGCAGGCGCGATTCACGGCGTGGCGCGTGGCGAAATTGTCGCAGCAGTCGAGTACTACATCGGCGGCCGCAACCAGCGGCGCCAGCGCGTCGGGACCGACACGCGCGGCGATGCGCTCGACGCGTACATCAGGGTTGATGGCCGAGAGCCGCTGCGCAGCCGCGTCGACCTTCGTCGCGCCGATATCGGCCGTCGCGTACAGCACCTGCCGCTGCAGGTTGGTGAGGTCGACGTGGTCGGCGTCGCAGATCGTGATGGTGCCCACACCTGCGGCCGCGAGAAATTGCGCCGCCGGCGTACCCAAGCCGCCCATGCCGACGATGAGCGCGTGCGACGCGGCAAACTTCTGTTGCGCGCCGGGCCCGAACTCGTCCAGCAGGATGTGCCGGCTGTAGCGAAGGAGTTGGGAGTCGTCCATGGCACGCCTACTTTACCGCTGACGGCGCCCGCCTCGCGCGGTTCCGCCAACGACAACGCCCGGCGGACCGGGCGTTGGCGGACGGAAAAGACTTCCTACTGCTTGGTCGTCGTCGGCGGAACCGCGGTGTTGGCGGCCACCGCCTTGGTCGACGCGATGACCGGCAGGCCCTTCAACTGGTTCAGCGCCTGCTGCAACTGGAAGTCCTCCGGCGCGCCGAACTGGAACCGGGGCGTCAGCGCGGAGGGCTCGATCTTGGGGGCGTCGGGCTTGCCTGCAGGCAGCACCGCGCGCGTTTCCAGCACCGGATCGACCTTGGAGCCCGTGCCGGCCGTTTCGAGATGATGGTCGAGGTTCGCCTCGCGGATGCGATTCGGCGAATCGCGGCCGTCGTCGACGGTGACGTCCGGCTCGATGCCCTTGGCCTGGATCGAGCGGCCCGCCGGCGTGAAATACCGCGCCGTCGTGAGCTTGAGCCCCGCGTTGTTGCCCAGCGGCAGGATCGTCTGCACGGAGCCCTTGCCGAACGTCTGGTTGCCCATCACCGTCGCGCGCTTGTGGTCCTGCAGCGCGCCAGCCACGATTTCGGATGCCGAAGCGGTGCCGCCGTCGACCAGCACCACCATCGGTACTTTCTTCACGCCGGCGGGAAGGTCACGGAAGAAATCGTCGCCGCGGCGCGAGTAGTTTTCCTTGCTGGCGGTGAGGCGCATGTGCGCATCGGGCGTGCGGCCGTCGGTGTAGACGACGAGCACGTCCTTCGGCAGGAACGCCGCCGACACGGCGACCGCCTGATTGAGCAGACCGCCCGGATCGCTGCGGAGGTCGAGCACGAGGCCCTTCAGGTCGCCGTTCTTGTAGAGGTCCTTCAACGCCTTGGCGAGGTCCTCGCCGG
Organism: uncultured beta proteobacterium; assembly: GCA_963828045.1. Taxonomy (GTDB): domain Bacteria; phylum Pseudomonadota; class Gammaproteobacteria; order Burkholderiales; family Casimicrobiaceae; genus VBCG01. Next base: position 336,465 of record CAWHCM010000004.1, read on the forward strand.
TGCGCTCCTGGAATTGCGTGACGCGCACGAAGCCGTAGCCCGGCTCGACCATCTTCGCGCGAACGCTCTTGAAGGTGATTTCCTCGCGTGTCAGCGTGAACACGAGGGGCGCGTCGACATCCTTGCGCACCACCGTGAGGACGACTTGCGTGCCCGGCTTGCCGCGCATCTTCTCGACGGCCTTGGTCAGCGGCAGGCCGCGCGTGGCGACGTCGTCGATCTTGACGATGAGATCGCCGGACTTGATGCCGGCCCGAAACGCGGGCGTGTCCTCGATGGGCGACGTGACGCGCACGACTCCATCCTCGATGCCGACTTCGATGCCCAGTCCGCCGAACTTTCCGGCCGTCTGGATGTGCAGGTCGTTGAACGCTTCGGCGTCGAGGAAGTCGGAATGCGGGTCAAGCCCGTGCACCATTCCGTTGATCGCTTCCTTGATCAGCTTGTCGTCGGGCACGACCTCGACGTAGTCGCTCTTGATCTTGCCGAAGACGGCCGAGAGCAGCTGGAGGTCCTCGTAGGGGATCGGGGTTCTCGCCTCGCGCTGCGCGACGGCGGAGAAATTGAGCGAGAGCAGGACGCCCAGCACGGTGCCCAGCCCGATCAGGCCGGCTTTTTTCCAGACATCACCCTTGCTCGCCACACGCTTTTGCCTATCCGCCTGCGCCATTCGCTTAGCTCCTGCCTGTTGGAACCTACGTTACGCTCGCCGAACGACGGGGCGAAGGCCCACCGCCCAATCCCTCATTCGAAGCAGCAAATTATACGCCCGAGTCCTTAAGCCAGCCTTTAAGAGCTTCGCGACGTCAAACGACGAACCTGCTTGTCGAACGAGCGTTCCGGAGGGCCTGACACTGATTTGGCGCAAAACCTGCGGCCAAGTTCCTCAGTGTGCGCGAAATACCGTCAGGCGGGCGTGACCAAAGTGTGACCGGTCATTTCAGGCGGTTGTGGCACGCCCATCAGCGCCAGCATCGTCGGCGCGATGTCCTGCAGCGCGCCGCCCGCCGCGACCGACGCGGGGCGTCCTACAAACACGAAGGGAACGCGGTTGAGCGTATGCGCCGTATGCGCCTGGCCGGTGGCCGGGTCGTGCATCATCTCGGCATTGCCGTGATCGGCGGTGATCAGCACCTCGCCCCCGGCGGCGCGCACGGCGGCAACCACCCGCCCGATGCAGGCGTCCAGCGCCTCGACGGCGCGCTTCGCTGCGTCGAAATTGCCGGTGTGGCCCACCATGTCGCTGTTCGCATAATTGCAGACGATGGCGTCGTATTTCCCCGACGCGATGGCCGCGACCAGCTTGTCGGTGACTTCGGGTGCGCTCATCTCGGGCTTCAAGTCGTAAGTGGCCACCTTGGGCGACGGCACCAGGATGCGGTCCTCGCCCGGATAGACGTCCTCGACGCCCCCGTTGAAGAAATAGGTGACGTGCGCGTATTTCTCGGTCTCGGCGATGCGCAGCTGGGATAGGCCCAGTCCGGAGATGTATTCGCCGAAACTGTTGCGGATCGTCTGCGGCGCGAAGGCCACCGGCAGGTGCGCGAATTCCTCGCCGTAGGACGTGAGACAGACGTACGCAGCGAGCTTCGGCACTCGGCGCCTGGGAAACGCGGCGAATGCCGGATCGGTCAGGGCGCGGGTCATCTGCCGGGCACGGTCGGCGCGGAAGTTCATGAACACGACGACGTCGCCGTCGTTCATCGTTGCCGGCCGTCCGTCGCCGCCGACGATGGCGGTAGCCTTGACGAATTCGTCGTTTTCGCCGCGCGCGTAGGCTTCGTCAAGGCCCTCCCGCGCGGTCGCCGCCGTATAAGACGCTCGGCCGTCGACCAGAAGATCGAAGGCCTCGCGGATGCGGTCCCAGCGCTGATCGCGGTCCATCGCGTAATAGCGGCCGACGATCGACGCAATGCGCGCGCCTTTGGCCTGCGCGCAGACGCCTTCCATGAAGTCGAGCGATGCAGCTGCGCTGCGGGGTGGCGTGTCGCGGCCATCGAGGAACGCGTGGACAAGGATCCGCGGGACGCCCGTTGCGGCGGCCATCGCGACCAATGCCGCGATCTGCCGCTCATGGCTGTGCACGCCGCCCGGCGACAGCAGTCCCAGGACGTGCAATGCCCCGCCGCCGCGCGTAGCGAGAGCCAGCGCGTCGACGAGAACCGGGTTGCGCGCGAATTCGCCGGTGGCGATCGCGTGGTCGATGCGCGTGAAGTCCTGGTAGATCACCCGGCCCGCCCCGATGTTGAGGTGGCCGACCTCCGAATTTCCCATCTGGCCGCCGGGCAGGCCGACATGCAATTCGGAAGCGTCGATCGTCGTGTGCGGGGACGTCGCAAGAAGCGCCTTCCAGTGCGGCATGGTGGCGTTGCTGATCGCGTTGTCGGGCGCCGACTCGCGGCTGCCGAATCCGTCGAGGATCAGCAGCACGACGGGCCGCACGCGCGGCCGCGACCGCGCGAGTTGTGCAACGGGCGCGGGCTCGGCAATCGTCGTGGACATTGTCGCGAAGGAGGGGAGGAGTGGGGACGCGGCGGACGACACCAGCCAATCGGGTATGATTTTACCCTCTCGTATTCAACTTTTTGCCGCGAAGGCGATTCCTTGGAAATGTCGTTCATCATCAACAACTGGATGCTGGAGCTGATCCTGGTCCTGTCGGGTGGAATGCTGGTGTGGCCGCTGGTGCAGGGTCGCTTTTCGAAGATGAAGGAAGTCGGCACGCTCAACGTGACGCAGCTCATCAACCGGCAGAACGCCGTGCTGCTCGACGTCCGCGAGGCGAAGGAATTCGAAGGCGGTCACCTGCCCAACGCCGTGCACATTCCGCTGTCGGAACTGGCCGCGCGCGGCAGCGAGCTCGCGAAGCTCACGTCGCGCCCGGTCGTCGCCTATTGCGAGCGCGGACAGCGCAGCCGGGCCGCTGCCGGCGCATTGGCCAAGCTCGGGTTCGCCGACATCTATCACCTGACGGGCGGTCTTCGCGCCTGGAAGGAAGCCGGACTGCCCGTGGCGAAATGAGGGCCCGATGACGCGCGTGCTGATGTACACGACCGGGTCGTGCGGGTTCTGCACTCAGGCGGAGCGACTGCTGCTGCGCAAGGGCGTCAGCGACATCGAGAAGATCCGCGTCGACCTCGAGCCTTCGCGCCGCGCCGAGATGATGCAAAGGACCGGACGCCGCACTGTGCCGCAGATCTACATCGGCGACGAGCACATCGGCGGCTTCGAGGAGCTGGCGGCGCTGGAGCGAGCCGGTCGGCTCGATCCTGTGCTGGCCGGGGAGCCGGCCGCTTGACGGTCTGCGTAGAGTAAAATGGACGGTTTTCCGCGTATACCCTCCAAGGATTCCCCCGCATGGCTGACAACCCCACCGCCGCGCCCCAGGGCGACGGCGCACCGCAAGGCGCCGGTTTTTCGATCGAGCGCATCTACGTCAAGGACCTGTCGCTCGAGAACCCGGGCGCGCCGCAGTCCTTCCAACTCACCGAGCCTCCGCAGGTCGAGGTCGGCATGCGCACGCGCGGCGAACAGATCGCCCAGGACGTCTACGAGTTCGTGCTGACGCTGACGGTGACTGCGACGATCGGCGGCAAGACGCTGTTCCTCGTGGAGGCGTCGCAGGCAGGGATATTCACCATCCGCGGCGTGCCGCCGGACCAGCTGCAGCCCGTCATGGCGATCAACTGTCCGAACGTGCTGTTCCCTTACGCGCGCGAGACGATCGCCGACGCGACGATGCGCGCCGGGTTCCCGCCCGTCCAACTCGCGCCGATCAACTTCGAAGCGCTATACCACCAGCAGCTGTCGCAGCAGCAAGCGCCTGCGGTCACCAACTGACGGCAGGTCGTTCTTAGCCTTCGCCGCCGTGAAGCGCTTTCCGCCGCACTTCTCGTCGCTGGCCATGGCGCTGGCGGCGATGGCCGCCGCCGGAGGCGCGCTCGCCGCCGATTACAAGACGACCGCGGACGCACCGACGATCCTGTACGACGCGCCATCGGCCAAGGCGCGTCCGCTCTTCGTCTACGGCCGCGACGTGCCGCTCGAAGTACTGGTCGTCGTCGAAGGCTGGACCAAGATCCGCGACACCGCCGGGGCGTTCGGCTGGATCGCCAGCAAGAGCCTGTCCGACAAGCGCATGCTGCTGGTGCGCGTGCCGGTCGCCGAGATTCGCGCCAACCCGGACGACGCGGCGCCCGTCGTGTTCCGCGCCGAACAGAACGTCTTGCTCGACTTGGCCGAAAGCGCCACGTCGCCGGGGACCACGGCCACTCCGGGCTGGGTGAAGGTCCGCCATCGCGACGGGCAGACCGGTTATGTCCGCGTGAACCAGGTCTTCGGCCTCTGATTCGACGGGTCCGCCATGACCACCGTCGCGATCCTCGGCGCGGGTGCCTGGGGCACCGCTCTCGCCATTCATTTCGCCGAACGCGCGACCGCGAAACCCGGCGTTATCCTGTGGACGCGTGACGCCGGACAGGCGCGCGGCATCGCTGCCGCGCGCGTCAACGAGCGCTATCTGCCGGGCGCCGCGTTACCCGCTTCGGTCGCCGTCTCGTCGGACCTCCGCGACGCGGCGCGCGCGGAGATTTTTTTCGCGGCGACGCCCGTCGCGGCGTTGCCCGATCTGGCGCAAGCGCTCCTTGCGAACGACGCGCGGGGGCCGCTCGTATGGCTGTCGAAGGGATTCGTCGTCGCGCCCGCGCTGCCCGGCGGCGTGGGCCTCGTCCATCAGGTTCTCGCGCCGGCGTGGCCGGCCGCCGTCGGTGTCGTGTCGGGTCCGACGTTTGCCGAAGAAGTCGCGCGCGGCTTGCCGACGGCGCTCACCGTCGCGGCGACGGACGCGGTCCTGTCGACATCGGTTGCGGCGCTGCTGCGCGGCGATACGCTGCGAGCCTACGAGAGCGACGATCTGGCCGGCGTGGAAATCGGCGGCGCGGTGAAGAACGTGCTGGCGATCGCCGCGGGCGCTTCCGACGGGCTCGCGTTCGGCCACAACGCGCGCGCGGCGCTGATCACGCGCGGCTTGGCGGAGACCGGGCGGCTGCTGGCGGCGCTGGGCGGCAAGCGCGAAACGCTGATGGGATTGGCCGGGTTGGGCGATCTCGTGCTGACGTGCACCGGCGACCTGTCGCGCAACCGGCGCGTCGGGCTGGCGCTCGCGCAGGGCAAGCGGCTGCCGGCAATACTTGCCGAACTGGGCCACGTCGCGGAGGGCGTGACAGCCGCTAGCGCCGTGCGCGCGCTCGCGGCGCATCATGGCGTGGAGATGCCGATCTGCGAGGCCGTGTATCGCGTCCTGCACGAGGACCTGCCGGCGCAACTCGCCGTTGAGGTGCTGCTGTCGCGCGAGCCGCGAGCCGAGCGTCAGTAGGCGAGGACTTTGTCCGACCGCCTGGCGCTTGGACCTCGCGTCGCTGACCGGCTCACTCGTCCCAGTGAAACACGCTTTCCAGCGGTTTGCCGAACACGCCGGCGATGCGGAATGCCGCTTCCAGTGACGGCGAATACTTTCCCTGTTCGATCGCGTTCACCGTTTGCCGCGTGAAGCCGATTCGTTCGGCCAGCTCCTGCTGGGTCATCTCTCCGTGCTCGAAGCGCAGCCGCCTGATTTCGTTGCGGATCGCGGCCATGTCAGGCGCCGCGCCGGTATTGGATGATCTGGCAGGCGGAGCGCAGGATTTCGGCGGTTACGAGGATGAACAGCAGCGCATTCGTGTTGAACACGATCGGCGGATCGAATGCGCCGAAGAAGCAGGCAAGCGCGACACTGGTCGCGAGCCCGGAATAGGCCACTCGCATGGAACGGAGCTCGATCAGCTTGTCGCGCTCGTCTCGGGGCGCCTTCGCTTCCTTTGGCGAAAGGATGGCGGCCCCGACGATCAGCACAACCTGCACGACGACGAGTGCGATGACGGTGGCCAACAGGCCGCCGAAGCGATGGCCGGCCGGCTGCGGTCCGGCTTGGATGACCGACCAGAAGTAGAGGCTGTAGATGGCCAGCATGGACAGCATCGATATCCAGGCGCATTTTTCGCGGAATGACATGGGACACCCCTATTTGTCTAGATAACGCGACATACTGTACATAGTTTTATACTTAATGTCAAATATATTGTACATTTTTGCCAATATAGCGCGCTGACGGCATCGTGGGCGGCCCGCCTCGAAGGCTCGGGCCGCGCGGGTCTTCCCCACCGCCGGTGCCGGCGCTCTAAACGGACCCGAGGCACCCCTGCTGCCGCCACGCCTCGTACACGGCGACGGCGACCGCATTGGACAGGTTGAGGCTGCGCACGCCGGGCCGCATCGGAATGCGAAGGCGCGCCCCCGGGGCGAACTCCTCGGTGATCGCTTGCGGCAATCCGGCGGTCTCGCAGCCGAAGACGAGGACATCGCCGGGCGCGAATCGCGCATCGTAGATCGAGCGCGCGCTCGCGGTGGTCAGCGCGAAATAGCGGCGGTCAGGCTGTGTGCCGAGCGCCGCGCGGCATGCGGCCCAATCGCGGTGGACGGCAACGCGCGCGTACTCGTGGTAGTCGAGGCCGGCGCGCTTGAGCTCGCGGTCGTCCATCCGGAATCCGAGCGGCTCGACCAGGTGCAATTCAGTCGCTGTGTTGGCCGTGAGGCGTATCACGTTGCCGGTGTTCGGCGGGATTTCAGGGTGGACGAGTACAACGGCGAACATGGTCGACCTTCATCGAGGTTATGCCGGCGAAAGTGTACGCGCGACGGCCCACGCCTCGACCCCGCGGGCGCCCGCGCGCAGCACCGCGTCGGCGGCCGATGCGAGCGTCGCGCCGGTGGTCATCACATCGTCGACGATGGCGATGCGCCATCCCGCAAGGCACGAGTCGGCCGCGAATGCATCGCGGACGTTCTTCGCGCGATCGCGCAAGGACAGCGCAGCCTGCGCAGGGGTGTCGCGCGTGCGGCGCAACCCGCCGGTAATCGCGACGCCGGTAATCCGTGCCACCCGCCGCGCGATCACCACGGCCTGGTCGAATCCGCGTTCGCGCTGGCGGGTTTGCGCGAGCGGCAGCGCGACCAGCGCGTCGGGCCACGGCAAACCCGCGGGACGCTGCGCGACGGTCTCGCTCAATGCCTCCGCGAAGTAGTCCGCATGCGACAACCGCCCGCCATATTTGAACGCGTGCAGCAGTTGGTCGACCGGAAAAGCGTACGCGAATGCGGCGAACGCCGCGTCGAACGGCGGCGGTCGGGCAGTACACGCGCCGCAGACGGCGCCGCCCTGCGCCGGCAACGCGCACCGCGGGCAGGCGCAACCGACGCGAGGCAGGCTTGCGTGACAGGCGGCGCAAACCAGCAGGCTGCCGCACGGCGACGCGCAGAGCGGGCATTGCTGAGGCAGGGTGCGCCGGCAAAGCCGGGCCAATGCCCGCCACGCGGAGCCGCGCTCGTCGTTGCGGCTGTCAAATGTTTTCGCCGCAGAATTTGACAATGCCCAGGGGCTCATCGACACTCCGACGGAATTGCATGCCTCCAGTGTCACCCCAGGGTTCCCGATGCCGAAATCAGCCGAAAGCATGCCCGCACGATGAGCGAACCCGCTACGGTGAGTTTGCCGCCGGCCCGGAGGGCGTCGGCACCGGTTCCGCGCTGGAGCGTCGACGCGATCGCCGCGCTCTTCGACCTTCCGTTCAACGACCTGGTGCATCGCGCGCAGGAAGCGCATCGCGCGCACCATGCCGCCAATGCCGTCCAGCTGTCGACGCTGATTTCGATCAAGACCGGCGGCTGCCCCGAGGATTGCGGTTACTGTCCACAGGCGGCGCGCTACCACACGGGCGTGGACAACGAAGCGATGCTCGACGTGACAGCTGTCGTGGACGCCGCGCGTGCGGCCAAGGCCGCGGGCGCATCGCGCTTTTGCATGGGAGCCGCCTGGCGGGGACCGAAGGACCGCGACCTCGAGCCGGTGCTGGCGATGGTGGCGGAAGTCAAGGCGATGGGGCTCGAGACGTGCGCGACGCTGGGGATGCTCAAGGACGGCCAGGCGGAGCGGCTCCGTGAAGCGGGCCTCGATTACTACAACCACAATCTCGACACGGCGCCTGAGTTCTACGGCGAAATCATCTCGACCCGCGATTACCAGGATCGCCTCGACACGCTGTCGCGCGTGCGCGATGCCGGCATGCACGTCTGTTGCGGCGGCATCGTCGGGATGGGCGAGTCGCGCCGGGAGCGCGCGGGGCTCATCGCGCAGCTCGCCAACCTCGATCCCTATCCGGAATCGGTGCCGATCAACCACCTGGTGCAGGTCGAGGGCACGCCGCTGCACGGCAAATTCCACGGAGACGCCGCGCTCGATCCGCTGGAATTCGTGCGCACGATCGCCGTCGCGCGCATCACGATGCCCAAGGCGATGGTGCGCCTGTCGGCCGGCCGCCGCGAGATGGGCGAGGCCGTGCAGGCGCTGTGTTTTCTCTGCGGCGCCAATTCGATCTTCTACGGCGACAAGCTCCTGACCACCGGCAATCCCGGCGTCGACGCCGACCGCGCATTGTTCGCCAAACTGGGATTGACGCCGCTGGACACGCCGGCCGACGCGTGACGACCGCGCTCATCGCACGGCTTGACGCGGCGCTCGACGCGCGCCGGTCCGCGGGGCTCTCTCGCCGCCGCGCGGCAATCGCCTCACCGCAAGGCGCGCGCGTCGCCGTGGACGGACGCGAGCTCGTCGCCTTTGCGAGCAACGATTACCTGGGCCTCGCCAACGACGCCGGCGTGGTTGCCGCTGCGCGAGATGCCGCGTCGCGCTGGGGTGTGGGTGCCGGAGCGTCGCATCTCATCTGCGGGCACTTCATGCCGCACGACGAACTGGAGCGGGATCTCGCGGCGTTCGTCGCGCCGTGCGCCGACGCGCGCGCGCTGACGTTTTCCAGCGGATACTTGGCCAACCTCGCCATTCTGTCCGCCCTTGCCGGACGCAGCGACGCGATCTTCGCCGACCGCCTCAACCACGCGTGCCTCAACGACGGCGCGTGCCTCGCGCGCGCCCACTTCATCCGCTATCCCCACGGCGACGTCGCCGCGCTCGAACAGCGCCTCGAGGCGTCGAAGGCCACGCGCAAAGTCATCGCCACCGACGCCGTGTTCAGCATGGACGGCGACTTGGCGCCGCTGCCGCGCCTTCTGGAACTGGCCGATGCGCACGACGCGTGGCTCGTGATCGACGACGCTCACGGATTTGGCGTGCTGGGGGAGGGCCGCGGCAGCCTCGGGCATTTCTCCCTCGAGTCCGAGCGGATCGTCTACATGGGAACGCTCGGCAAGGCCGCGGGTGTCGCGGGCGCGTTCGTCGCCGCGCATCCGTCGGTGATCGAGACGCTCATCCAGACGGCGCGTCCCTACATCTATACGACGGCGCCGCCGCCGCTCCTGGCCGCGGCGCTGCGGGCGGCCCTTGCGATCATTCGCGACGACGCCCCGCGCCGCGCGCGCCTCAAGCGCTCGATCGCGCAATTCCGCGACGGCGCGCTCGGCCTGCCCTGGGCGCTGCTTCCTTCGATGACGGCGATCCAGCCGCTCGTCGTCGGCGACAGCCGCGCGGCGATGGAAATAGCCGATGCGCTGCGCGCGCGCGGGTTCTGGGTGCCGGCGATTCGACCGCCGACGGTTCCGCAGGGCACGTCCCGGCTGCGCGTGTCGCTGTCCGCCGCGCACACGGAGACAGATGTCGCCTCGCTCGTCTCGGCGCTGCACGACGTCGCGGCGATCCTTTGATCGCGATCGAATCCACGGGCCATGGGCCGCCGCTCGTCCTGTTGCACGGCTGGGCGATGCATTCCGGGATCTGGGGACCGGTCGTGGCGCAACTCGCGCGCAATCATCGCGTCCATGCGGTCGACCTCCCCGGGCACGGCCGCAGCGCGCCGGTCACGCCGTGCACGCTCGATGCGATGGTGGCTGCCGTCGATTCCGCGCTTGAAGGCGAAGCGCAGCCGCTCGCGGTGCTCGGATGGTCGCTTGGAGGACTGGTCGCGATGCAGTGGGCGATCGCGCGGCCGACGCGCGTATCGACGCTGGCGCTCGTGTGCACGACGCCCAAATTCGTCGCCGGACCCGACTGGCCGCATGCGATGGAGGAGGCCACACTCGCCCGCTTCGGCGACGAACTGCACGTCGCGTGGAAGCTGACGGTGCAGCGCTTTCTGGCGCTCCAGGTGCACAACAGCAAGCACGGCCGCGCGACGCTCGCCGCGATGCGCGAGCAATTGTGGGCGCGCGGCGAACCTTCGCGTCCGGCGCTCACGGCCACGCTCGCGGTGCTGGCGACGGCCGACCTGCGCGCCGATGCGGCGCGGCTTGCGCAACCGGCGCTGGTCGTTGCCGGCAGCCGGGATACGCTGTGCTGGCCCGCCGCGGGGCGCTGGCTCGCGGCGGCGATGCCCGATGCCCGCTTCGTGGAAATCGCGGGTTCGGCGCACGCGCCGTTCCTGTCGCACCGCGACGAGTTCGTGGCGTCGCTCGAGGCATTCCTTGGTCTCCACTGAGCCGCGCTTTCCCCCGCCCGATCCGCGCGACGTCGATCCGCGCGCGGTCCGCCGTGCATTCGCGCGCGCCGCGGCGACGTACGATGCGGCGGCGGTGCTGCAGCGCGAGGTCGGATCGCGCATGGCGGCGCGACTCGACTACATCAAGGTCGCGCCGCGGGCGATCCTCGATGCGGGCTGCGGGACGGGCGAGGCGGTTGGCGAACTCGCCGTGCGTTACGCCGGCGCGCGCGTGGTCGCGCTCGATGCCGCGCTGCCGATGGTCGCCGCGGCGCACGAACGTGCCCGGCGCGCCCGCACGCTGTTTCGCCGGCTGCTTCCGGACGCGCTGGGCGGCGCAGGGCACGCCGCGCCGGTCTTCGTCTGCGGCGACATCAACATGCTACCGCTGCCAGGCGTCGCCTTCGACTTGGTCTGGAGCAACCTGGCGCTGCAATGGGTGAACGACCTGCCGCGCGCGTTCGCGGAGGTGCGCCGCGTGCTGAAGGTGGGCGGCCTCTACACGTTCACCACGTTCGGCCCGGAAACGTTGAAGGAGATCCGCAGCGCGTTCGCGCGCGCCGACGGGCACACGCACACGAACCGGTTCACCGACATGCACGACATCGGCGACATGCTGGTGGCCGCCGGCTTCGCGGATCCGGTGTTGGACATGGAACAGTTGACGCTGACCTACGCGGACGCGAACGCGTTGATGCGCGAACTGAAGCACGTCGGCGCCACCAACGCCACGCGCGGGCGGCCGCACGGGTTGATGGGCCGCGGCCGCTGGCAGCGCGCGCTGGCCGCGCTCGAGGCGAAGCGGAGCGACGGCCGGATTCCGGCGACCTTCGAGGTCGTCTACGGCCACGCGTGGAAGGGCGAACCGCGGCGGACGCCGGAAGGCCACCCGATCGTCAAGCTCACGCGCCCGGCGCGCTAGGTTCCCGATGGCTCGCGGAATCTTCGTCACGGGCACCGATACGGGCGTGGGCAAGACCGTGGTCGCCGTCGCGCTGCTGCGCGCGCTCGCCGCTTTGGGCAAACGCGCGGCCGGCATGAAGCCCGTCTCCGCGGGAATTGACGCCGACGCATCGGTCAACGCCGACGTCTCCGCGTTGATGCGGGCGGGCAACGTGGATATTTCCGCGGAGGACTGCAATCCGTTTGCTTTTGCGCCGGCCATCGCGCCGCACCTGGCCGCCGCAGAGGCAGGCATGCCGATCGATCTCGACGCCATCGCGTCGGCCTACGAGCGGCTCGCAACGCAATCCGATGTCGTCGTGGTGGAGGGTGCCGGCGGTGCGCGGGTCCCGATCGATGCGTGTCGCGACATGCTCGACATCGCGTTGCGCCTGCGCCTGCCCGTATTGCTGGTCGTGGGAATGCGCCTGGGTTGCCTCAACCACGCGCTGCTGTCTGCGGACGCCATTCGCGCACGCGGCCTGCGGCTGTCGGGCTGGGTCGCCAATCGCGTCGATCCGCAGATGCGCGCCGTGGACGCCAATGTGGCCGACCTGGCCGCGCGACTGGGCGCGCCGCCGGTCGCGCAATTCGCGTGGGGTACGCCTTCGATCGCGGCCGACGGGTTGGCGGCGCTCGAGCTTTTGTAGGGAATCGTCATTTCCCGGGCGTACGAGTGGCCGGATCTCGCGGTTCCATGCTAATATTTTCAGCTTTGGCAGCATTCCTGTCGCAAATGTCGCGTTGGGCCCATGCCAGGTGTCGCTCCCGCGCTTCACCCCGATCCTGAGTTCTGCGTGGTCGTGCGCAGAAACAATTCGCTGGGCCGCCGGCAGCGATGGATGGCGTTCGCGGCGCTTGCGGGCATGAGCCTGGCGCTCGCGTCGGCATTCGCGTTCGCAGGCGCATGGCCGGTTTTGCCGTATTCGATTCTCGAGATCACGCTACTGGCGTGCGCTTTTCGGTATGTCGAGCGGCGGTCGGACGATTGGGAGCGCGTGACGATCGCGGGGGACCGCGTCATCGTCGAGCGCGCGGCAGCAGGCAGGCGGGAGCGGCGTGAATTCAACCGGCCGTGGCTTCGTATCGAATGCGGGGAAGGCGGCACGCACGCGCTGACGCTGCGCTACGCCGGACAAGCATGGGAGGTGGGCGGAGCGCTGCCGGCAGAGGAGCGCATGGCCCTGGGCGCGGAACTGCGCCGGATGCTGTCCTAGGCGTCGACGGGGACTGCTCCGGCGAAGAATCGAGAAACCAGAAGTCGATTGGGGAAAGCATGGTTCGTAAGCACTGGGGACACGGGACACTGACCCGGATACTCGCGAGGGGATGGGCCGGGATGGCGGCGCTGGTCGCCCTGGCGCCGGATGTTGCCAACGCGACGCTCGACTACGACCTGCAGCCGCCGGTGACGCCGATCGCGCAGCAGATGTACGACCTCAACGTGTACATCTTCTGGATCTGCGTCGTGATCTTCTGCGCCGTCTTCGGCGTGATGTTCTATTCGATCTTCAGGCATCGCAAATCGATCGGGCACAAGGCAGCACCAGTTCCACGAGAACACGACCGTGGAAATCGTCTGGACGGTCATTCCGTTCCTGATCCTGCTGGTGATGGCCTATCCGGCGACGAAAACGATCCTCGCGATGAAGGACACGACCGCGCCTGACATGACGGTCAAGGTCACCGGTTACCAGTGGAAGTGGAACTACGATTACCTGCAGGAAGGATTCGCGTTCTATTCGAACCTGGCCACGCCCCTTGCGCAGATCGAGAACCGCGCGCCCAAGGGCGAGCACTACCTGCTGGAAGTGGACAAGCCGATGGTCGTGCCGGTCGGCGCCAAGGTGCGCGTGATCATCACGGCCGGCGACGTCATTCATTCGTGGTCCGTGCCCGCGTTCGGCGTCAAGCAGGACGCCATTCCGGGTTTCGTCCGCGACTCGTGGTTCAAGGCGGAGAAGGTCGGCACCTACCGCGGGCAGTGTTCGGAACTGTGCGGCAAGGAGCATGGCTTCATGCCGGTCGTCGTCGAGGTGAAGTCGAAGGACGACTACGCGACGTGGGTCGCCGACCGGAAAAAGGAAACGGCCGCGGCCGCCGAGGAGCCGGGCAAGGTGTGGACGGAGGCGGATCTCGCGGCGAAGGGGCACACCATATTCGACGCCAATTGCGCGGCGTGCCACCAGGCCAGTGGCAAGGGCGTCCCGGGCGCGTTTCCGGCGCTCGACGGCTCCAAGGTCGTCAATGGACCCGCAGACGCGCAGATCGCGCTGGTGCTGAACGGCAAGCCCGGCACCGCCATGCCGCCGTGGAAGCAGCTTTCCAACACGGACCTCGCGGCGGTCATCACCTATACGCGCAACGCCTGGGGCAACCACACGGGCGAGGCGATACAGCCTTCAGCCATTCTCGCGGCAAGGAAGTGATCCTCTTTTCGCCGAAGGAGTTTCGATGAGCAGCATTCCGCACGACCACCCCGCCGGGCACGCAGATGACCACGACGAGGCGCACGGCCATCACCCGACGGGGATCATGCGCTGGATCACGACGACCAACCACAAGGACATCGGCACGCTGTACCTGCTGTTTTCGCTGACGATGTTCTTCGTCGGCGGCTGCATGGCGCTCACGATACGCGCCGAGCTGTTCAAGCCGGGGCTGCAGATCGTCCATCCGGAGTTCTTCAATTCGCTGACGACGCTGCACGGCCTCATCATGATATTCGGCGCGATCATGCCCGCCGCGGTCGGATTCGCGAACTGGCAGGTGCCGATGATGATCGGCGCGCCGGACATGGCCTTCGCGCGGATGAACAACTGGAGCTTCTGGCTGCTGCCTCCCGCGGCGTTCATGCTGATCCTGTCGTTCTTCGTTCCGGGCGGCGCCGCCGCCGGCGGCTGGACGCTGTATCCGCCGCTGTCCGTGCAGGCGGGCATGGGCATGGACCTCACGATCTTCGCGATCCACATCATGGGCGCGTCGTCGATCATGGGATCGATCAACATCATCACGACGATCCTCAACATGCGCGCGCCCGGCATGACGCTGATGAAGATGCCGCTGTTCTGCTGGGGATGGCTCATCACGGCGTACCTGCTGATCGCGGTGATGCCGGTGCTGGCGGGGTCGGTGACCATGCTCCTCACGGACCGCCATTTCGGCACGTCATTCTTCAATGCCGCCGGCGGCGGCGACCCGGTACTGTTCCAGCACGTGTTCTGGTTCTTCGGCCACCCCGAGGTCTACATCATGATCCTGCCGGCGTTCGGGATCATCTCGCAGATCATCCCGACCTTTTCGCGCAAGCCGCTGTTCGGTTTCGCGTCGATGGTGTACGCGATGTCGAGCATTGCGATACTCTCCTTCATCGTGTGGGCGCACCACATGTTCACCGTCGGCATGCCCGCGGCGGGATTGCTGTTCTTCATGTACGCGACGATGCTGATCGCGGTGCCGACCGGCGTGAAGGTTTTCAACTGGCTGGCGACGATGTGGCGGGGCTCGATGACCTTCGAGACGCCGATGCTCTTCGCGATCGGCTTCCTGTTCCTGTTCACGATGGGCGGCTTCACCGGGCTGGTGCTCGCGCTCACGCCCATCGACATCCAGCTGCAGGACACCTACTACGTCGTCGCGCATTTCCATTACGTGCTGGTGGCGGGTTCGCTGTTCGCCTTCTTCGGCGGCGCCTATTACTGGCTGCCGAAATGGACCGGCACGATGTACAACGAGACGCTCGGCAAGTGGCACTTCTGGTGCTCGATGATCTTCTTCAACATCACGTTCTTCCCGATGCACTTCCTGGGCGTTGCCGGCATGCCGCGCCGCATTCCGGATTACGCGCAGCAGTTCGCCGACTGGAACATGGTGGCGTCGATCGGAGCGTTCGGCTTCGGCTTTTCGCAACTCATCTTCGTCGTGGCGCTGATCAAGTGCATCCGCGGCGACGGTGCCAAGGCCCCGGCCAAGCCGTGGGAAGGCGGCGACACGCTCGAATGGACGCTGCCTTCTCCGGCGCCGCACCACACGTTCGAAACGCCGCCGGTGATCCAGTAGCGCGGACATGGTTGCCGAACTCTCGCCCAAGCCCGCCGCCGACGCGCGTCTGCGCCGCGCCAACCTGCGCACGGCGCTGGCGATCGCGCTGATCGCCGCCCTGTTCTTCGTCGGCGTGATCGCGGCGCAGCTGACCGGCAACCCTGCGACCGGCATGGCCGTGGTCGGCGCCGCGGTGTTCCTGTTCCTGTGCTTTGTCATCGGCAGGAATTTACGTAAATGAGTCCACGCAACGGGCAGCGCCGATGACTGACCCGCGCCAGGACGAGCAGCGTCGCTCGAACTTGACGCTGCTTTCGAAGCTGGGCGTGATCGTCGTGGTCATGTTCGGATTCGGCTATGCATTGGTGCCGTTCTACGACAAGATCTGCGAGGCCGCCGGGTTGCGCAACATCGCGCAGGCGGACGAGGCGGTCAACACGCAGGTCGACGCGAAGCGCGACGTGCGAATCGAATTCGACTCCAACGTGCACGACCTCGACTGGAAGTTCAGGGCGCTCGAGCCCGTCGTCAGCGTGCATCCCGGCGAAGTGCGGCAGGTCGAATTCGAAGTGGTCAACGACACGGGTCGCGCCGTCACCGGCCAGGCGATCCCGAGCTACGGTCCGGCGTACGCCAGCCAGTATTTCAAGAAGATCGATTGCTTCTGTTTCGCCCAGCAGACGCTCGCCGCGGGCGAAACGCGCCGGATGCCCGTCGTGTTCGTCGTCGATCCGCACGCGCCGGCCGATCTCGCGACGATCACGCTT
The DNA here is from genome assembly GCA_963828045.1 of uncultured beta proteobacterium. GTDB lineage: Bacteria > Pseudomonadota > Gammaproteobacteria > Burkholderiales > Casimicrobiaceae > VBCG01. The sequence continues at coordinate 352,732 of CAWHCM010000004.1, forward strand.
TCCTACACGTTCTTCCCCGTCGAAGGGGGAAAGAGTTGAAGATTCGAAACCGGAGATTTGCCCAATGAGCGCAGCCGCCAACGGCGCCAAGCCGTATTACTTCATTCCGCAGCCCTCGCACTGGCCCATCACCGGCTCGTGCGCGCTCCTGCTCATGGGAACGGGCGCCGCGTTCTGGTTCAACGGCTACGCGCCCGGGCCATGGATCTGCGCCACCGGCTTCGCGATCCTGGTCTACATGCTGTTCGGGTGGTTCGGCACCGTGATCGGCGAATCCGAGCACCGCCTCTACAACCGGCTGGTCGACCACTCGTTCCGCTGGAGCATGAGCTGGTTCATCTTCTCGGAAGTGATGTTCTTCGCGGCGTTCTTCGGCGCGCTCTTCTACATCCGCAATCTCTCGGTCCCCGACCTGGGCACGATCGGCACCGCGACGCGCGACTTCCTCTGGCCCAGCTACGCGGCGCAATGGCCGACCGAGGGCCCCTATCTCAAGTCGCCGTTCACGCCGATGGCCGCCTTCGGCATCCCGGCGCTCAACACGGCGATCCTGCTTTCGTCCGGGGTCACGCTGACGATCGCGCACCACGGGCTGAAGGCCGGACACCGCGGCATATTGAAGCTTTGGCTGTTCCTGACGATCGTGCTGGGCTTCACGTTCCTGGGCTTCCAGGCGTACGAGTACCACCACGCCTACACGGAGATGGGGCTGACGCTGCACAGCGGCGTGTACGGCTCGACGTTCTTCATGCTGACCGGCTTCCACGGCCTGCACGTGACAATCGGCGCGATCATGCTGACGGTGATGCTGTACCGCATATTCCGTGGCCACTTCGACGCCGAGCACCATTTCGCATTCGAGGCCGCGTCGTGGTACTGGCATTTCGTCGACGTGGTCTGGCTGCTGCTGTTCGTGCTCGTTTACTGGATGGCCTGACGCGCGTTCCGCGGCGGCGCTGCCGCCGCGCCGTTGCTCCAAGGCGGATCGCCGCCGCACGCAATTCGCCGCCCCCTTCGCGCGATTTTGGCGAATCCGTGGGACCGCGCGCTAGCGCAATCCCTGCGGTCCGATCCAGCCCATCCAGTACGCGAAGAACAGGAACGCGAACAGGCCCACCGACAACGCAACGCGAATGGTGAGCGCCCACACGACGCGCTTGCCCCGGCCCGCGTCGCGGTACAGAAACACGAGGGCGGAAAACAGCGCGACGACGATCGCGATGAGGACGGCGGCGACGACGATTTTCATGGCATAGGCCGAACCGAATTTGGCAGTGTAAACAATCCGCCCGCTCCCCGCCGCATGAAAGCTCCCGAACACGCGTCGAACCCGCGCCGATTCCGGCCACGGCTGCTGCCGACCGTTGCTGCGGTCGCGGGCATCGCGCTCTTCGTGAGCGCCGGGCAATGGCAGCACCGGCGGATGGCCGAGAAGGAAGCGCTGCAGGCGCAATTCGACGCGGCCAGCGCCGCGGCGCCTTCGCAGTTGCCGGTGGACGCGTCAGTCGACTGGAATGCGTGGCGTTACCGGCCCGTCGTCGCCGACGGCACGTTCGATGCGCCAAGGCAGATCCTCATCGACAACAAGGTCGAGAACGGGCGTGCCGGCTATCACGTCGTCACGCCGCTGCGGATGACGGACGGCCGCACTGTCCTGGTGGACCGCGGCTGGGTTGCCGCAGGCGAGACGCGCTCGCAACTGCCGTCGGCCGCGCCGCCCCCCGGAGCCGTGACAGTGCACGCGCGCGTCAACATTCCGACGGCCCGCTATGTCGAATTGTCCGGCGGCGCGCCGGTGGGCGGCGTATGGGAGAACCTCGACCCGGCCCGCGTGGCGAAGGCTACCGGCGTCGCGCTGCTGCCGATCGTGCTCGAGCAGACGGCGCCGCTCCACCCAGGCGACAATCTGGCTCGCGCGTGGCCGTCGCCGGATTTCGGCATCGAGCGTCACCTGATCTACATGGTGCAGTGGTACCTCTTCGCGACGCTCGTTGCCGGGTTTTGGCTGTGGTTCAACGTGCGCCGCGCCCGCGCGGCGGATCCGCAGTGAGCGCGCCGGCGCCGCCGCCGCTCCCGCCGGAGGTGCGCGCGAAGGGGCGCCGCACGCTGCTTTTGTTGGCACTCGTGGCGATCGCGCCCGTCGTCGCGTCGTACACCGCGTATTACCTCTTTCCGCGGGAGAAGCGCACGAACTACGGCGAATTGCTGCCGACCGTTCCCGCGCCCGACTTGTCCGGCGTGGGCGCCGACGGGCGGCCGTTCGCGCTGTCGCAACTGCGCGGCAAATGGCTGCTGATCGTCAGCGCTCCGGGAAGGTGCGACGCGCAATGCACGCAGGCTCTCTATGCGACGCGGCAGGCGCGCACGATCCAGGGCCGGGAAATGGAGCGCGTGCAGCGGCTGTGGCTCGTGACCGACGCCGACGTGCCCGATCCGGCGCTCCTGTCGCAACACCCGGACGTGCGGATCGCGCACGTCCCGCGCGACGCGCTCCGGAGCCTTCCCGCCGGCATCGAGCGAATCTACCTCATCGATCCGCTCGGCAACTACGTCCTGGCGTTCCCCGCCGATCCCGACATCAAGAAGGTGGCCAAGGACGTCGAGCGGCTGCTCAAGGCCTCCCGCATCGGCTAAGCCCCGCGGCCCAGTGTAAAATGCGCGGCTGGCCGTGGCGTCCCTTTGTTGGACCCATGGCCGCACCCCGATGACCACGCTCGCCCTAGCCGAAATCCGCTTCAGGCAGTTCCTCGCGCTGACCAAGCCGCGCGTGGTGCAGCTCATCGTTTATTGCGCGGTGATCGGCATGTTCCTGGCGGTGCCGGGGTTGCCGCCGCCTTCGACGGTGTTCTTCGCCACGCTCGGCATCGCGCTCGTCGCGGGCGCTGCCGCCGCCGTCAACTGCCTGGTCGAGCAGAAGATCGACGCGGTGATGCAGCGCACGCGCGGGCGCCCGCTGCCGCGTGGCCAAGTGACGTCGCGGTCCACGCTCGTGTTCGCCGGGCTGGTCGGCGGCCTCGGCATGCTGCTCCTTTATCTCTTCGTCAATCCGCTGACGATGTGGCTGACGCTGGCCACTTTCCTGGGTTATGCCGTCGTTTACACGATCGTCCTGAAGCCCGCCACACCGCAGAACATCGTCATCGGCGGCGCGTCCGGCGCCATGCCGCCGGTGCTGGGCTGGGCGGCCGTAACCAACCACGTGGCGCCCGAAGCATTGCTGCTCTTCCTCATCATCTTCGCGTGGACGCCGCCGCACTTCTGGGCATTGGCGCTGTACCGGACGCAGGACTACGCGAAGGCGGGCCTGCCCATGCTGCCGGTCACGCACGGCTCGTCGTACACGCGGCTTCAGATCGTTCTCTACACGTTCGTGCTGGTCGCGGTGACGATGCTTCCCTACGCGATCCGCATGAGCGGCGTCCCGTACCTGATCGCGGCGCTCGCGCTGGGCGGCGCGTTCCTGGCTTACGCCATTCGCCTCTACCGCAATTACAGCGACAGCCTCGCCCGCGCCACGTTCCGCTATTCGATCGTGTATCTCACCGCGTTGTTCTCGGCGCTGCTGATCGACCACTACCTACAGTGATGCTCGCCCGCCGTCTCTCGTCAGCGCTGGTGTTCGCGGCCGCTGCCGCCTGTGCCGGTCTTTCGGGCTGCGCGCCGGATGGGCCGAAGTTCCAGGCCTCCGACGTGACCGGCGCCACGTTCGGGCGCGACTTCAATCTTCTCGACACCAGCGGCAAGCCACGCACGCTCGCCGACTATCGCGGCAAGGCGGTCGTCATCTTCTTCGGTTACACGCAATGCCCCGACGTCTGCCCGACCACGCTGGCGGAGCTGGCGGAGACGATGAAGAAACTGGGACCCGACGCGGACCGCGTGCAGGTTCTCTTCGTCACCGTCGACCCGGAGCGCGACACGCCCGATCTATTGTCGAAATACGTCCCGGCGTTCGACCCGCGCTTCGCGGGCCTGTACGGCGACGCCGCGGCGACGGAGCGCGTCGCGAAGGAATTCAAGATCATCTACCAGAAGCAGCCGGGTCCGACGCCGGGCAGCTACACGATGGACCATTCGGCGGGAACCTACATATTCGACCCGAAGGGCCGGCTGCGTTTGTACGTGAGCTATGGCCAGGGTCCCGACGTCTTCGCGCACGACCTGCGCGAACTGCTGCACGCGCCCTCGTAGCGATCACGGGCATCTGGTGATCAATCGGAAGACGGCGGGGCCACCGGGGACATGGACGCCAAAGGTGCCGCTTGGTGGCTGCAGCCCGCGCGCGCGCGGGACTCGGAGCCGGGCGCCCGCAATGACGGCCTAACCCAGGCCGAAGCGCGCAGCCGGCTCAAGCAGTACGGCCCCAATCAAATTCCCGACCGGGCCGAGAGTTCGCTGCTGGTTCAGTTCCTGCGTCGCTTCCGCAATCCCCTGATATTGATTCTCATCGTGGCGAGCGGTGTCTCCGCGGTCACCGGGGAGGTCGCGAGCTTCGCCATCATCATCGCGATGGTCCTGCTCAGCGTGACGCTGGATTTCTTTCAGGAGTACCGTGCCGGGCAAGCGGCGCTGCATCTGCGGCAGTCGGTGCAGGTTCACGCCACGGTGTTCCGGGCGGGCGCGGCAAAAGAGGTGCCGATCGCACAGGTCGTGCCGGGAGATGTGGTTCTGCTTGGCGCCGGCAGCCTCGTTCCCGCCGACGGGCTCCTGCTCGAAGCGCGGCACCTGCATGTGAACCAGGCGATCCTCACCGGCGAGCCGTTTCCCGTGGAGAAGCATGCGGAGGCACCTTCCGGTACGCAGGCGGATCTATCGAGCGCGACCAATGCGCTGTTCATGGGGACCTCCGTAGTCAGCGGCACGGCGCGCCTGCTCGTCGTGCACACCGCCGGCGCGACGGCGATCGGCGAAATCGCCCGCACGTTGAATCTCACGCCGGCGCCAACGGCTTTCGAGCTCGGCACGCGCCGCTTCGGCATGCTCATCATGCGGCTTACGGTGCTCATGGTGCTGTTCGTCCTGCTGGTGAACACCGTTACGCACAAGCCTTTGCTCGAGTCCTTTCTTTTCGCCATTGCGCTGGCGGTCGGGCTGACGCCGGAACTGCTGCCGATGGTGATTTCCGTCACGCTCGCGCGGGGAGCGCTGCGGATGGCCGGGAAGCACGTGATCGTCAAGCGGCTCGCGGCAATCGAGAACTTGGGTTCGATGGACGTGTTATGCACCGACAAGACCGGCACGCTGACCGAGGCCGTGATCCACCTCGAGCGCCATGTCGACGTCGCCGGCAGCGACAGCGCGCGTGTCCTGGAGCTCGCCTACTTGAACAGCAGCTTCGAGACGGGCCTCAAGAGCCCGCTCGACGAAGCGGTCCTCGCGCACCAGCACATCGATGCGAGCCGCTGGAAGAAGATCGACGAGGCGCCGTTCGACTTCGAACGCCGGCGCGTCTCGGTGCTTATCGATGATGGCGCCATGCGCATGCTGGTCGTGAAGGGCGCGCCGGAGGACCTGCTCCAACTCTCTTCCCAGTGGAAGCCGGCCGGTGACAGGGCAGCAAGCGCCTGGGACGAGACCGCGCGCCAGGACGCGCAGCGGCAGCTGGATGCCATGTGCAACGAGGGCCTCCGGGTGCTGGGCGTCGCCTTCAAGGAGGTCGGAAGGGACCACGACCGCGCCGAGTTGAGCGACGAGGAGGGGCTTGTCTTCGCGGGCTTTGTCGCCTTCGTGGATCCGCCAAAGTCCAGTGCGGCGAAAGCGCTTTCGGCACTGGCCGCGAGCGGGATCGCGGTAAAGATTGTCACCGGCGACAACGAACTGGTCACCCAGCATGTCTGCAAGGCCCTGGGCGTGCCCGTTGCGGGCATCCTGTCGGGCGCCGAAATCGCGAAGATGAGCGATCATGCGCTCGAGGCCAGCGTCGATCAGGTCAACCTGTTCTGTCGCGTGAACCCTGCGCAGAAGAACCGCATCATCCTGGCGCTCAGGGCGCGCGGTCGCGTGGTCGGCTATCTCGGGGACGGAATCAACGACGCGCCGGCGCTGCATTCGGCGGACGTGAGCCTATCGGTCAATACGGCCGTCGACGTGGCCAAGGACGCGGCGGACTTGATCCTGCTCAAGCGCGACCTGCACGTGCTGCACGACGGCGTGCAGGAGGGCCGACGGACATTCGCCAATATCCGCAAGTACATCATGATGGGCACGAGCTCCAACTTCGGCAACATGTTCAGCATGGCGGGCGCGTCGCTGTTTCTGCCATTCCTGCCCATGCTGCCCACGCAGATCCTTCTCAACAACGTGCTCTACGACCTCTCCGAGGTTGCGATTCCCCTCGACCGCGTGGATGCGGAGGAAATCCGCGGTCCCCAGGCGTGGGACATGGGGTTCATCCGCCGCTTCATGTGGACCATCGGACCGGTCAGCTCGCTCTTCGACTTCATCACGTTCTACGTCCTGATTGCCGTATTGAAGGCCGACGAGACGCTATTTCAGACGGGCTGGTTCGTCGAGTCGCTCGCGACGCAGGTCCTGGTGATCTTCGTCATCCGAACGCGGCGGAACCCTTTGCAGAGTCGGCCGCACGCCGCGCTGGTCGTCGCCTCGCTGACCGTTGTCGCCGTCGCGCTGGCGCTGCCATTTACCGGGCTTGGTACGTATTTCGGCCTTCGACCTCCGCCACCCATCTTCTTCGCAATTCTTGCGGGGCTGACCGTCGGCTATCTGGTCATCGTCGAGGCGACCAAGCGCGTTTTCTACAGGCGTTTGGCACAGAGGTCGAGTCGGCACGCTGCGCGGCGGGGTCCGCTGGAGTAGGCAGGCAGCCGCAGGGCGCACTCAATGGCCCGTCGCGCGTAGACGGTCCAATCGCGCCAGCAGCTCCTCGGGGAGTTCGTCGCGTGTGCGCACGGCACCGGCGTACACGACGCCGTCGTTGCCGTTCGGCAAGCGTTCGCCGGTGACGAGCAAGGCGACATGCGCCATCGCGCCGTCGACGAGGCGCGTCAGGCGCTGCGGGCAGCGCTCATCGCCAAACTCGACCGCCGGGCCGAAGTAGTCGTTGTCGCGCTGCTCGGCCACGCCGACATGCACGCCGTAGCGCAAATGCAGCGAGACTCCCTGCGTCTTCGTCATGTCGGCGAGCGCAATCTGCATCGTCATCGCGGCGCCGAGGGCATCGACGGGGTCCGCGAACACCGCGTGCATGCAGTCTCCGGTCATCTTCACGAGTGTGCCGCGATGGCTCTTCACGACCTTCCGCGCCATCACGTCATGGCCGGACATGGCCCGCGAGCGTTCAATGAGAGCCTGGGGAAGTGGCGCCGCACCTATCGTCTCGCAGGAGAAGGGCGGAAGTCAAAGCGAATCCAGGTTCTTTAGCCGCCGACCGCGCGCAGGTCGAGATGATGGGATCGACCCAGCCAGAGCGCGCAGTCGCGATGGTCGCGCAGTTCGTCGTCGGTATTGGGGTGCACCAGCACATCGAGCGCTCCATGGTTGAGCGCGAGCCAGCCCACGACGTCGGAAAACTCCGCCGGCGCAAGCGCGATCTGATAACTCCACCGTGGATGGGGGCCGACCTCTCGCTCGTGAACGCGCCCCATTGCGACTCTGCTGCCGAATTGCGTGGTCAAGACTTCGCGAAACGCGTTGGCGGTATCGCGGCTGGTGGCGTCGAAATAGACGTGCGCATGCCAACTCGTGATTTTTGACACATCGAGATACGTCATGGCGATTCCCCGAATGAAGTGCGGCCATGGTACGCCGTCCGTGGCGGCCGACTTTCGGCATGCGCGCAGGCGGTCCGGCGCTCGCCGATCCGACGACGAACGCTCGGCCGCTTTGTCGTTTGTGAATTCGCGCCTATGATGAACGTCCGGGGCGCCGGGAGGGTTCCTGCGCCTCTCAAAACGAAGGAGGAGCATCATGGCCAAGAAAAAGAGCGATGCCGGCGTCTACCGCGTCACCGAGATCATCGGCACCAGCCCGATCTCCTGGGAGGCGGCGGCGAAGAGCGCGGTCGAGACCGCGGCGAAGTCGCTGCGCGATTTGCGCATCGCCGAGGTGAGCAAGCTCGACATGAAGATCGAAGGCGGCAAGGTCGTTGCTTACCGCGCGCGCGTTTCCCTGTCGTTCAAGTACGACGCATAAACACCGGTGATGTTGCAACGCGTCAGCAATTGATCGCCGACGCGATCCACGTCGAGCCATTCAGGCGCACGCGACCGTCGGGCGCGGCCAGCGGAATCAGCGCGCGCTCGATAGCGTCGCGGATCGTGGGCAGGTGCTGGGCTCCGACCTCTCGCAACAGACGCGAAACCGGGCCGATCTGCACGGCGCCCTCGGCCGCGGCGCGCGGTGTTGCGCCGATCGTGAGCGCGCAATCGAAGCGCCGAACGTCGATGGCGCCGAAACCCGCGCCCGCCAGGATGCCTCGCACCCTTGCTTCGTCGGCGAAAGCGAATGGCCCCGGGGCGTTCGGGTCGGCTGGTGCGGGCGTAATGCCCATCGCAGCGCGCGCGGCGATAAGCGGCGTCATCGTCCACGGATTGTCGCGGGGCGCTCGCCAGCACACGAACGTGCAGCGGCCACCGGGGCGCAGCGACTTGCGCATGTGACCAAAGGCCCTCGTCGGGTCGCTGAAGAACATGACGCCGAAGCGCGAGAACAGCAGGTCGTTGTCCGCCGGAAGCGCGGCTTCGGACGCATCGGCGTCGCGGAAGGCAAGGTGCGGCAGATCTTCCTGCCCGCTGCGATCCCGGGCGACCCCGAGCATCGGCAGCGACACGTCGACGCCCAGCACCGCGCCTTTCGGGCCCACCATCCGCGCCAACTCGATCGACGTGCTGCCGCATCCGCAGCCGACGTCGACGACGCGCTCGCCGGGTTGCGGCGCCGCCGCCTCGAGCGCGGCTTCACCGAAGGGCACGACGACGCGGTCGATGTCCTGCTGCATCGCGACCCAGCGCTGGCCCATCGCGCCGTTCCACTCGGCGATTTGTTCGGCATTGTCAGCGGGCATCGATCGCTCCTCGTCGGGACGCGGTTTTGACCCGCGCGCATCCGGAATTGCGGTTACCCGCGGCTGCCTGTTTCGATCAACTCGATTTTGTAGCCGTCCGGGTCCTCGACGAAGGCGATCACGGTCTTGCCGCCCTTCACAGGGCCCGCCTCGCGCGTGATCCTGCCGCCGAAGCGGCTGGTCAGCGCGCGCACCGCGTCGCATGTCGCGGCGGCATTCTCGACGGCGATGGCGACGTGTCCGAACGCGGTGCCCAAGTCGTATTTTGCGACTCCGTAGTTGTACGTGAGTTCAAGCACCGCACCGGCCGACTCGTCGCCGAAGCCGACGAAGGCCAGCGTGTACTTGTATTCGGGGTTGTCGGATTTGCGCAGGAGGCGCATGCCGAACACGCCGGTGTAGAAGTCGATCGAGCGCTGCAGGTCGCCGACGCGCAGCATGGTGTGGAGTATTCGCATCGCACTGCTCTCGCTAGATCTCGATCATTTCGAAGTCTTCCTTGCGCGCGCCGCACTCCGGACAGGTCCAGTTCGGCGGCACGTCCTCCCAGCGCGTGCCGGGGGCGATGCCCTCGTCGGGCGCGCCGTCGGCCTCGTCGTAGATCCAGCCGCAAATGAGGCACATGTATTTCTTCAATTCGGATTCCGTTCCGCCGACGCGTCCGTCCGCCTTGACGTGGGGACCGGAGGCGGCCATGCGACCGCGATTATAATTGGGATTGGTGCGCGACGACGCGCAAGCGGGCGTTGGCACCCGGGCGAACATGACCAAGATCAATTTCGGTTCCGGACCCTATCCGCTGGCGGGCTGGATCAATGTCGACATCGATTCGGCGGGCCGGCCGGACGTGGTGGCCGACCTGGGCCGCCCGCTGCCATTCGCGTCGGGCGCGGCAGACTTCATCCACACCGAGGATTTCCTGGCGCAACTCGATCCGATTCCGCTGCGGGAATTCCTGCGCGAATGCCGGCGGATACTGAAGCCTGGCGGCGCGATGCGCGTGCTCACCCCTGACCTGGCGCGGTTCGCGCGCATGTATCTCGAAGACCCGGCGCATCTCGTGTGGATATGGAATACGTTCGTCGGCGTGCCGCTTGAAACCGGCACGGCCTGCGAGGTGCTGAATCTCGGCATGCGGCTGGCCGGGCGATTCCAGTACGACCTCGAGACGTTTTCGCGGCTCGCGACGGATGCCGGCCTCGACACGATCAGGGTTGCCTACAACGAAAGCCGCTTCGAAGCGCTGCGCGGGCTCGACCTTCGCCGCACCGACGAGGCGGTGAGCATGTATCTCGAATGCACGCCGCAATCCTGAGGGTTGGAGCGGCTCGTTGGAGCGTCGTCTCGGTAAAGCCTGTGACGACGCTCAACTTTCGCGCAATGCACTTCCCCGCAAATGGCCCTCCCGATTCACGCATCGGGTAAAATGCGCAATGCGTGACAAGCGTGGTTTCCGGAATTGCGTACGCGGACGCCCGCTCGGCCGCAGGCCCGCATGATGCCGCCCGATCCCGAACCCGGCTTCCCTCCTATCGTCCTCACGTTCGCGGCCTCCGATCCTTCGGGCGGCGCGGGCATGCAGGCGGATCTGCTCACGCTCGCCAGCATGGGTTGCCATCCGGTGTCGGTGATCACGGCGCTGACCGTGCAGGACACGGCGGGCGTCGAAGGCGTGATGCCCGTGGACGCCGACTGGGTCGCCGACCAGGCGCGCTGCCTGCTCGAGGACATGCCGGTGGACGCATTCAAGATCGGCGTGCTGGGCAGCGTGGAGAATATCGCCGCGATTGCCGAGATCGTGTCCGACTATCCCGATGTGCCGCTGATCCTCGATCCGGTGCTCGCTTCCGGGCGCGGCGACGAACTCGCGACCGACGAGATGACGCATGCGCTGCGCGAACTGCTGCTGCCGCAGACCACGATCGTCACGCCGAACAGCCTCGAAGTGCGGCGGCTGGCCGAGGCCGACGACGACGAAGAACTCTCGCTCGAGGCCTGCGCCATGCGCCTCATCGAAGCCGGCTGCGAATACGTGCTGGTCACCGGCACGCACGAGAACACGCCGCAGGTCGTCAACACGCTGTACGCGAAGAGCGGCGTCGTGCGCACCGACAGCTGGCCGCGGCTGCCGGGAACGTACCACGGCTCCGGGTGCACGCTCGCATCCGCCATCGCCGCCATGCTGGCCAATGGCCTCGACCTCACCGATGCCGTGCGCGAGGCGCAGGACTATACGTGGCACACGCTGCAAAAGGCTTACCGCCCCGGCATGGGCCAGTATCTGCCGGATCGCCTCTTCTGGGCACGCGAGGAAGCCGAGGCGCGCGGCGCGGATTCCGATGCCACGCCGGCCGCCGACGCCCGCGGCAGCCACTAGGCTTTCGCGCGCGGAAGCGATGGCGCAAACGCACAAGGCGTCGCGCTGGACCCGCCAACTGCGGGGCCTGTACGGGGTCACTCCCGACATCGTCGACATCGGCGTGCTGGTGGCGAAGGTCGAGGCTGCGATCGCCGGCGGCGCGCAGGCGATACAGTATCGGAACAAGTCGGCCGGCGACTCGCTGCGGCGCAAGCAGGCGGCGATGCTCGCCCGCGTTTGCGGAGGCGGCGGGGCGCTCTTCATCGTCAACGACGACATCGCGCTGGCACGGGACGTCGGCGCGGCCGGCGTGCACCTGGGCGAGGACGATGGCGACATCGGGCGCGCGCGGGAAAGCGCAGGGGAATCGATGCTGATCGGCGTGTCCTGCTACAACGACCTCTCGCGCGCGAAGCGCGTCGTGGCGGAGGGCGCCGACTATGTCGCGTTCGGCAGTTTCTTCCCGTCGGCGACTAAGCCAGGCGCGCGACGCGCGGAACCGCCGCTGCTTCGGCGCGCGAAGTCGTTGCGCGTGCCGGTCGTCGCGATCGGCGGCATCACCGCGGCCAACGGCCGCTCGCTGGTGCAGGCCGGGGCCGATGCGCTCGCCGTGGTCTCCGCCGTCTTCGACCACGATGACCTGGCGGACGTCACCCGCGCGGCCGCCGCCATCGTAGCCTGCTTCGATTCCGACCCAAAGACAACGTCATGAGCCGCAACGACGAACTCTTCGCGCGCGCGCAGCGCACGATCCCCGCAGGCGTCAACTCGCCGGTCCGCGCGTTCCGCTCGGTCGGCGGCACGCCGCGGTTCCTGACGCGCGGTCAGGGCCCGTACGTATGGGATGCCGACGGCAAGCGCTACATCGACTACGTCGGCTCGTGGGGACCGGCCATCCTCGGCCACGCGCATCCGGATGTCGTGCGCGCGGTTCAGCAAAGCGCCGCGCACGGGCTTTCGTTCGGCGCGCCGACGGAAGCCGAAATCGTGATGGCGGAGACGCTGTGCCGGAGGCTGCCGTCGCTGGAACTCGTTCGCCTCGTGTCGTCGGGCACCGAGGCGACGATGTCCGCGTTGCGGCTCGCGCGCGGCTACACGGGCCGCGCGAAGATCATCAAGTTCGAAGGCTGCTACCACGGCCACGGCGACAGCCTGCTCGTGAAGGCGGGGTCAGGGGCGTTGACGTTCGGCCAGCCGTCGTCGGCGGGCGTGCCGCCCGAGATCGCGCAACTGACGATCGTCGTTCCCTTCAACGACCTCACCGCGGTCGCTGCCGTATTCGCGGAAGAGGCGGACGCGATCGCCGCGATCATCGTCGAGCCCATCGCCGGCAACATGAACCTCGTCATGCCGAAGCAGGGCTTTCTCGAAGGCCTGCGCGCGTTGTGCGACCGGCATGGCGCCGTGCTGATCTTCGACGAGGTGATGACGGGCTTTCGCGTGCACACGCCAGGGCGTGCAGGGGCTGTACGGCATCACGCCGGATCTCACGACGCTGGGCAAGGTGATCGGCGGCGGCATGCCGGTGGGTGCGTTCGGCGGCAAGCGCGCGATCATGGAAAAAATCGCGCCGCTGGGCCCGGTGTACCAGGCGGGAACGCTGTCGGGCAATCCCGTCGCCGTCGCGGCGGGACTCGCGACACTTGCGGCCACCGAAGCGCTGGGCTTCTACGAAGACCTCTCCCGCGTCACGCGCGCGTTCACCGATGGACTCGCGGACGCGGCAAAACGCGCGGGTGTCGCGTTCTCCGCGCAATCGGTCGGCGGCATGTTCGGCATCTATTTCGCGGCGCAAGTCCCCGACTCGTACGACACGGTGATGGCCGGCGACAAGGAACGCTTCAACCGCTTCTTCCACGCGATGCTCGACGCCGGAATCTACCTGGCGCCGTCGGCGTTCGAAGCGGGCTTCGTGTCGGCCGCGCACAAGCCCGACGACATCGCGGCGACGATCGCCGCGGCGCAGGCCGCTTTTGCGAAGATCGGGTAGGGCGAATACGTTTCATTCCTGGGCCGGCCTCACGCCGGTCGTCCGGTAACGACCTCCCGTCCGGAACTTCGAAGGCATCGCGAAGGGTCTTTAGTCCGCTCGCCAAAGCGGGTGAGGCGAGGGCATCCGCCCTTCCGTCGGGGTACGACGACAGTCTTGGGTTGCACTGTCGCAGGTCCACAACGCTGCACGCGGCAAATGAGCGGAAAGCCTTTGCGCTCAACGGTTTCCATCGCGATCCTCCCTTCGCGCGTGCTATGATCGACTGGGTTTTTCTTCAACAATTTCAAACTCATACAACGTGGACGTCGCCGCCAGGAAACGCATCGGTGAACTGCTGATCGAGCGCGGCAAGCTTGATGCGGCAACACTTGAACGCGCGCTCCGCTTGCAGCAGGAGTCCGGCGAGAAGCTGGGCGTCTTGCTGGTCACCTTGGGCGTCGTCGCCCAGCGTGACGTGGCCGAGGCGCTGGCGGCCCAGCTCGACCTGCCGATGGTCGACGTCGCAGGCTATCCGGAGTTCCCGATCCTCGAGGAGCGCGTATCGCCGCGATTCCTGCGCGAGACACGGACGCTGCCGCTGCGCGAAGACGAGACCGAGGTCGCGCTGGCCATGGTCGACCCCACCGAAGCGTATACGATCGGCGCGTTCGAAATGGTCACTGGCCGTGCCGTGCGGCCGATGATCGCGATGCCCACCGAACTCGAGGCCGCACTCGAACGGCTTTACGGCAGCCGGCAAGTCCGCGCAAAGCCAGCTGATCGGCGACGTCGAAACACGCGGCGACGAGCTCGCGTTCGATGCCGACGTGCAGCAGTTGAAGGACCTGGCGTCCGAGGCGCCGGTCATCCGCCTCGTGAGCCTGCTCATCACCAACGCGCTGGACATGCGCGCCTCCGACATCCACGTCGAGCCCTTCGAGAACAAGCTGAACGTCCGCTACCGCGTCGACGGTGTGCTTCACGACGTCGAGTCGCCGCCCAAGCGCCTGTCGGCCGCGGTGATTTCGCGGATCAAGATCATGGCCAACCTCGACATCGCGGAGCGCCGGCTGCCGCAGGACGGCCGCATAAGGCTGCGCGTGCAAGGCAAGGAGATCGACCTGCGCGTGTCGACGGTGCCGACGATGCACGGCGAATCGGTGGTGATGCGGATCCTGGACAAGGGCGGCGTCGCGCTCGACTTCCACAAGCTGGGCTTCGAGGAAGACACGCTGAAGATCTTCCTCGACGTGCTGATGGAGCCGCACGGCATCTTGCTCGTCACGGGGCCCACGGGTTCCGGCAAGACGACCACGCTGTACACGGCACTCGACCGATTGAACCAGCCCGACGTGAAGATCCTCACCGTCGAGGATCCAGTCGAATACCAGATGGTGGGCATCAACCAGATCCAGGTGAAGCCGCAGATCGACTTGACGTTCGCCAACGCGCTGCGTTCGATCGTCCGGCAGGATCCGGACGTCATCATGATCGGCGAAATCCGCGATCTCGAAACCGCGCAGATCGCCGTGCAGTCGGCGCTGACAGGCCACCTCGTGCTATCGACGGTGCACACGAACGATGCGTCGTCGACGGTCAATCGACTGCTCGACATGGGCGTCGAAGATTACCTGCTGACTTCGACCGTCATCGGCATCCTCGCGCAGCGGCTGGTGCGCAGGCTGTGCGACAACTGCAAGGAGTCGTACCACGCGGTGCCGGAAGTCGTGGCGCAGCTGGGCCTCGAGAAATTCGCGCGCACCAGGGACATCACGCTGTACCACGCCAAGGGCTGCGCGCACTGCAGCCAGACGGGTTACTTCGGCCGCCTCTGCATCCTGGAGATGCTGCCGATGACCGACCCGCTGCGCAGCCTCGTCATGAAGCACGCGAACTCGAACGAGTTGAAAGCCGAGGCGCAGCGTGGCGGCATGCTGACGATGTACGAGGACGGCATGCGCAAGGCGCTTCGCGGCGACACCACGTTCGAGGAAGTCCTGCGCGTCACGCGCGAGGCGTAGATATGTACCCCCACGCTCACTTCGTTCGCTGCCCTCCCTGGGGGGCGGAGTCAGTCCCTCGGGACGGCCCTTCGGGACTGACTATGTGCCCCCACGCTCGTCTCACTTGCGTTCGCCATCGCTGTCCTCCATGACCGTTTACCGTTACCGAGCGGTCAATCCGGCGGGCGAAGTCGCCGTCGGCGAGCTCGACGCCGCCAACGAGGCGGAGATCGTCGATCGCCTGCGCGACCAGGGCCTGATGCCGATGCACATCGCGCACGCCACCGGCGGCGGCGCGCAGACCGCCGGCGCCGCGGCGGCGCGAGAACCCGGCGCGCAACGGCGCGTGTGGTTCCGCGCGAAGAAGGTGACGCGCGACCAGTTGCTCGCGTTCACGCGCGAACTGGCGACGCTGCTGCATGCCGGGCTGCCGCTCGATCGCGCGCTCGAGGTGCTGATCGGACTCGCGTCGACGCCGGCCGTCGCGCAACTGCTGCAGGGAATCCGCGACGACGTACGCGGCGGCAAAGCGCTGTCGCAGGCGCTCGATGCGCGCCGCGAGGTCTTCTCGCGCTTCTACATCAGCATCGTCCGCGCCGGCGAGGCCGGCGGCGCGCTGGGCATCGTTCTGCAGAGGCTCGCCGACACGATGGAGCGCAACAAGGAATTGCGCGACACGGTCAAGTCCGCGCTCATCTATCCGACGATCCTGATCTGCGTCGCCGTCGCGTCGGTGATCCTGCTCCTGTCGTGGGTCGTGCCGCAGTTCGAATCGACATTCGCGCAGGCCGGCAAGGCGCTGCCGCTCCCGACGCAGGTCGTGATCTTCGTCGGCAAGTTCCTGAAGGAATGGTGGTGGGCGATGCTGATCGTCGTCGCGCTGGCGATCGCGTGGTTCCGCCGCCGCGGCAACAACCCGGTGATAAGGTTCAAGCGTGACACGCGGATGTTGCACGCGCCGCTGCTGGGCGATCTCATCGCGAAGATCGAGGTGGCGCGCTTCGCGCGCACGCTCGCAACGCTTCTCGGCAACGGCGTGACGCTGCTCACCGGATTGTCGATCGTCAAGGAAACGATGACCAACGTGGTTCTGGGCGGCGCGCTCGAAGGCGTGATCGCCAAGCTGCGCGAAGGCAAAGGGTTCGGGCGCCCGCTCGCCGAGACCAATCTTTATCCGCGGCTCGCGATCCAGATGATCAAGGTCGGCGAGGAATCCGGCCGCCTCGAGGAGATGCTGGCGAGGGTCGCGGACGTCTACGATCGCGAGGTTCAGGTCGCCGTCAAGCGCTTCCTGGCGATTCTCGAGCCCGCGCTGATCCTGGGACTCGCCGTGCTGATCGGCGGCATCGTGCTGTCGATTCTGCTGGGCGTCCTGGGCATGACCGAACTTGCGGGCTCATGAGGCGTCCAATCAACCCACGCTTCGCGACGCGGCCGCGCGAAGCTCATCCAGGCAGAGCAGAGGAACGACCATGAAACAACTGCACAGGCAGCGCCCGCGGGCGCGAGGCATGACGCTGATCGAAATCCTCGTAGTGCTGGTCCTGATCGGCGTCGTGATGGGCATCGTCGGCAGCAAGTTCATCGGCCAGGGCGAAAAGGCGAAAGCCGATGCCGCCAAGATCGAGATCAACCAGATCGGCAACTCGCTCGATCTCTTCAAGCTCGAAGTCGGCCGCTATCCGACGACATCGGAAGGGCTGCAGGCGCTGATCACGGCGCCGTCGGGCGTGGCGAACTGGAACGGCCCATACTGGAAGAACGCGGCGGTGCCCAAGGACCCGTGGGGCAACGAATACAAGTATGCGTCGCCGGGCACGCACAACACGGCCTACGACATCGTTTCGCTGGGCGCCGACGGCAGGGAGGGCGGCGAAGGGCCCAACAAGGACATCACGAGTTGGTGACCGCGCCGCGGCCCCAACCACTCCCGGACGACATGTGATGCGCACGCGCGGATTCTCGATGATCGAATTGCTGATCGTGCTGGTGATCATCGGCATTGCGTCGGCGATCGTCATCCCGATCTTCGGCAATGGCGTGTCGACGACCGAACTGCGCAGCGCCGCGCGCCAGTTGGCGTCGGGCCTGCGCCTCGCGCGCAGCGAAGCGCTGACGCAGCGCCGCGAGACGTTCCTCGTTCTCGACGTTGCGGGCCGGCGCTTCAAGGTGGACCAGGACCCGAAGGAATACCCGCTGCCGCGCAACGTCGAACTCAAACTCTTCACCGCGCAGAAGGACCTGGTCGACGAAAAGGTCGGCTCGATCCGCTTCTTTCCCGACGGCGGCAGCAATGGCGGCCGCATCACCGTCGCGTCCGGCGAGCGCAAATTCGAGGTCGACGTCGATTGGCTGACCGGCCGCGTGGCGATCCTGGATTAGCATGAGACGGCCCCCACGCTCGCCTCACTTGCGTTGGCCATCGCTGCCCCCCGAGGCGGCGGTCAGTCACTTGTGGCGGCCCTGCGGGCCTGACATGAATCATCAGCGCGTGGCCGGTTTTTCGCTGATCGAAGTGCTCGCGGCGTTCGTCATCCTGGCGCTCGTCGCTACCGCCTTGTTCCGTCTGTTTTCGGGCAGCCTCACCAACGCGTCCGCCGCGGAAGAGTGGAGCCGCGCGCTGCTGATCGCGGAATCGCAGCTCGACGCGGCCGCGTCGGCGCAGCCGCTCCAGGAGACTACCGACCGCGGCAGCGACAGCAAGGGCGTCATCCAGTGGGAGACGCGCGTGGAGCCGTACGTGCCGCCCGATCCCAATCCCGACCTCGAACGCCAGGCGGAAATGCTCGGCACGCGCCTCTTCCGCGTCACCACCAGCGTGAAGTTCCCCGCCGCGATCAACGGCGAGCGCACGCTGTCGCTGTCGACGGTCAAGCTCGCGCAACGGAACCTGCAATGACGCGCCGGCCAACGTTCATCCGCGGCTTCACGATGATCGAGCTCATGATCGCGCTCGTGCTGCTGGCGCTCATGTCGGCCGTGCTGTTCGGCTCGCTCAACCTCGCGGGTCGGAGCACCGACGCCGGCACGGCGAAGGCCGAGGCGTCGTCCAGCATGCGGCTCGCCAGCGATTTCTTGCGCACGCAGCTTTCCGCGCAGCATCCGCAGCGCATGCGCAAGCTGCAGGATTTTCCGCTGCTCTTCGGCGGCGAGTCCGACAGCCTGCGCTACGCGGCGCCGCTGCCGGGCCGCGTGGGATTGGGCGGCGTCTGGTATTACCGGCTCAAGGTCGCCACGGTCGCGGGCCGCGACAAGCCGTCGCTGATCCTCGAGAGAATGATCCCCGACGTGAACTCGCAGGACCGGCCCGACTTCACCGATGCCGAGCGCTCGGTGCTGGCCGACGACATCAAGGAAATCAAGATCGCCTATTACGGAGTCGGCAATGGCGGGGCGGGTATCGACGAGGTGCCCACGTGGCGCGACCAGTGGGACGACACGCAGCTGTTGCCGCAACTCGTTCGCGTGGACGTGACGCCGCTCAAAGGTCCTCCATGGCCGACACTCATGATCGCGCCGCGCGAGGCGCCGGAAGCAGGGTGCCGCGGCTGGGACGCGCAGCGCCACCATTGCGGGGCGGCATGACGCCGCCGCGCGCCTGCCATCGCGCGATGCCGGCACCGCGCCGCCAGCGCGGCATCGCGCTCGTCCTTGCGCTGTGGCTGACCATCATGCTCACGGTGATCGCCAGCGGCTTCGCGTTCTCGATGCGCAGCGAGGCGCTGGCTGCACGCAACATGATTTCGATGGCGCAGGCGCGCGCCGCCGCCGATGGCGCCGTCGAGCGAACGGTCTTCGAACTCTCGCGCGTCGCCACGCCGGACACTTGGAAGCGCGACGGCGTTGTCCACGCGTGGAAGGAGGGCGACATCGCCCTTGCCGCGAGCGGCACGGACGAGGCGGCGAAGATCGACATCAACATGGCCAGCGAAGCGCTGCTGCGCAGTCTATTCATCAACATCGGGGGCGCCGACCCGGAACTTGCCGCGCACATCGCCGACGCAATCCAGGATTGGCGCGACGCCGACGACCTGACGCGCCCCAATGGCGCCGAAGAGGCCGACTATCGCGCGGCCGGATTCAAGTACAAGCCCGCCAACGCGCCTTTCGAAACCGTCGACGGAGCTGGCGCGCGTCATGGGCGTCACGCCCGCGATCTACGCACGCGTGGCGGACAGCCTGACGGTGTTTTCGCGCCAGGCGGGAATCAACCCGCGACGGCGTCGCGCACGGTGTTGCTGGCGCTGCCCAATGCAACGCCCGAGGTGGTGGACGCCTTTCTCGCGCAGCGCGCCGACGCGCTGAAGGCGAATCAACCGATGCCGGCGTTTCCGCTGGCACAAGGATTCATGGCCGGCGCGGGTCCCGTGTGGCGCATCCGTGCGCAGGCGACGATGCCCGATGGTGTAACCTTCGCCCGCGAAGCCGTCGTGACTCCCTCCGGCGACATGCGCCGCCCGCTTGATTGTGCTGGCCTGGCTCGATCCCATCACGCAGCCGCCTTCCGGCGACACCGCCGCGGCTGCCGACAAAGACACATGGCAATGGCCGACCGTGAACTGACCCTGTCCGCCTTCGGGCGCAGCCTCTCCGAATTCGCACGCCGATCCGGCGCTGCGGGATTCTGGCCGTGGTGGACCGCGCAGATCAACGCGCTCGTCCCGCCGCGCCCGCGCGCCGCGCTCGAGCGTCGCCGCATGCGTCCGGTGCTGGTGTTCGACGGCGACCGTGCGACGCTGTGGAAACCGGGCATGGAAGGCGAGCGCGCGGTGATGCTGCAGGCGTCGACGATTCCGCTCACCGCCGACGCGGCGACCGTGGCCGCGACGGGACGCGCCGCGGTGGCCTCGCTGACCGCCGGCGGTGTCGTGAACGCGCCGCCCAAGATCGTGGTATCGGTGCCGCCCCGCGACGTGCTGCGCAAGACGCTCGTGCTGCCGGCGGCGATCGAGCCCAATCTGCGCCAGGCGCTTGCCTACGATCTCGACCGCCACACGCCGTTCAAGGCGGACGAACTGTATTTCGACGCCGTCGTCACCGGGCGCGTTCCGGAGAAGAAGGAAATCCGCGTCGACTTGGTCGCGTGCCGCAAGGCGGTCATCGACGCCGCGACGCGGCACGCGACGGCCTGGGGCGCGGCCGTCGCGGCGGCCGTGCCGGAGACCCCGGCCACCGCCTATCGTTCGCGCCTCAACCTGTTGCCGCACGAGGCGCGTGCGTCGGGTGCCGTGTGGAAGCGCTGGCAATTCTGGCTGCCGCTGGCGCTTGTGGTGATTGTTGCGCTGGCGGCGATCGCGATTCCTCTGTGGCAGAAGCGCGACTACGCGATCGCGCTCAATGCGCTGGCGGCCGACGCCCGCACGCAGGCCGCGGTCTCCGAAAATCTGCGCGCCGAACTCGACACCAAGGCCGGCGACTACAACTTCGCCCTTGAGCGGAAATACGCGTACCCGAGTGCGTTCCGCGTTCTCGACGAAGTGAGCCGCGTGCTGCCCGACGACACCTGGCTCACGCAATTCGAGATGAAGAGCATCGCCAAGGGCAAGGACACGCAGCGCGAGTTCCTGGTGCGCGGCGAAACGGCCAACGCGGGCCGGCTCGTGCAGCTGGTCGAGGAGTCGCCGCTGTTCGAGCAGACCGCACCGCGTTCGCCCACGACCAAGATCCAGCCGGGTCCGGGAGAGATCTTCGACCTGGGCGCGCAAGTGAAGTCGTTGCAGCCGCCCGCACAAGTGGCACTGCTCGCCGTCGACAAATCCGCTGAGGCGGCGCCTGCCGCGAAGGCCGGGGCGCCTGCGGCACCGACGCCCCCGACCGCAGCGGCTTCGTCGACCACCGGGGCGCCGGTAGCACCGCTGCCCGCGGCCACACCGCCTGCGTCGAATGTCGGAGTGCCCGCGGCACCGACGCCCGCCACCGCAGCGCCTTCGTCGACCGCCGGGGCGCCTGCGGCACCGACGCCCGCCAGCGCGCGCCTCGTCGACCGCCGGGGCGCCTGCGGCACCGACACCCGCGACCACGGCGCCTTTGTCGACCGCCGGGGCGCCTGCGGCACCGACGCCCCCGACCACAGCGGCTTCGTCGACCACCGGAGCGCCGGTAGCACCGCTGCCCGCGGCCACACCGCCTGCGTCGAATGTCGGAGTGCCCGCGGCACCGACGCCCGCCACCACAGCGCCTGCGTCGACCGCCGGGGCGCCTGCGGCACCGACGCCCGCCACGACTGCCGCGACAGCGCCTCCGTCGACCGCCGCAGTCGGCACGCCGGTACCTCTGTCCGCGGCGCAGTGGGGGGGCGTTCCGCCGCCCGGCGCGCACGATCCCTGGATTTCGGCGAAGCCCCAGGCCGCGCGTCCCGCGACCCCGTTGGCGCCGGCGCCGGCGCCGCCGGGAGGCAAGCCATGACGCCGGCCCTCATGTCGCGGCTGTCGCCGGCGCAGCAGCGGGCACTGGCGATCGGATTGCTGCTGATCGCCGTCGTGCTGGCGTTGATCGTGCTGCTGGGTCCGATCGTGCTCTTCCACCGGCACTACGACGTGGCGATCGCCGACACGACGGACCGGCTCGACCGGTATCGCCGCGTCGCCGCGCAGGCGCCGGACCTGCGCGCCGCGCTCGACGTGATGAAGCAACGCGACGGCCGCCGATTCTTTCTCAAGAACACGGCGCCGAACCTTGCCGGCGCCGAGCTGTCGGATCTGGTCCGCGCGACGATCGAGAACAACAACGGCCGGATCACGACCAGCCAGAGCCCGGCCCCGCGCGAAGAAGGCCGTTTCAAGCAGACGTTCGTCACCGTGCAGTTCTTCGCGACAACACCCGCGCTCGCCAAGATCCTCGCCACGCTCGACACCCAAGTGCCGTACGTGGTCGTCGACAACCTCACCGTGCGTCCGCTCAACGCGTTTCGCGGTTTCCGGCCCGCCCCCGGGCAGGAGCCGGAGTTGAACGTGCAGATGGATGTATCGGCGTGGGCCTACCCGGAAGCGCCCAGGCCCGCGGCCGCAGCCGCGGCGGCGGCGCCGAAATGACATGACGGGACGATTGGCATGAACGGACTCAACGCAAGGGTACAAGGCTGGCTCGTGTGGCTGCTGCCGTTCGTCGTCCTCGCGGTCGTCATCGCGTGGGAAGCCGACTGGGGCCGCAAATGGCGGCATGTTCCGGCGGCCGACGCCGTGGTGGTCCCGCAGCCGGTCGCCGTTGCCGTGCTGCCGGAATATCAGCCAACGGCCACGCTGGCCACGCAGCATGACCTCGTGGATCGCGCGCTGTTCAACGCGACTCGCCGGCCCGCGCCGCCAGCGCCGGCCGACGGGGGCAAGAAGCGCCTGCAGGCGGGGCAGTTCCTCCTCACCGGCACGCTGATCGTCGACGGCAAGGCCACGGCGTTCCTGCGCGAGAATGCCGGCGGCAAGTCGCGGCGCGTCGCGCAGGGGGAACAGGTCAACGGCATCACCGTCGCCGAGGTGAAGCCCGACCGAGTCAAGCTCACGCTCGGTGACGAGTCGGAGGATCTCGTCCTCAAAGTCGCCGCCGGCCCGAAGGTCACGACGCAGCCGGTCCCAACCCCGCCGGTTACCACTACGGCCGGAGTGCCGGCCGGCGCGCCGGGCGCGCCGGGCACGCCAAGCGCTGCCGAAATCCTGGCGGAGCGCCGCCGCGCGCAGCAGCTGGCCGACCAGGCCGCTGCCGCCGCCGCCAGGGGCAAGCTGCCGACGCTCAACTCGCCGCCGCCGGGGGCGTACCTGCAGCCCTCCGGCGCGATGGCTCCTGCGGCCGCGCAAATCGACCCGCGCTGGGGCGAGACCGACGCGCGCATCCGCGCCAGGATTCAGGCGCAACAGCAGGCGCCGCGGCCCGCTCCATGACGATTGCGATGTTTCTCCTTTTCCGACATTCCACAGGCGACCGTCCACGCATGGCGGCGAAACCATAATGAACCTCCAACAGGTCTCCCGACTTCGCGTCGCCGCCGCCGCGGTCGCCTTCGCCCTAGCCGGGTGCCAGAGCGCACCCACGGGCCAGAATGAGATGCCCGGACGCGGCACCCGCTCGGCCCCGATGAAAGGCACGGGCGCGCTGTCCCCCGCGATGGCCGATGCCGCCGCGCGCGCGCAGACCAACGGGCCGTCGTCGGACACTGCGCACCTCTACAAGGGCACGGGCGTGATGGTGAAGGGCATGCAGCCCGGTGGCAAGCTGCCCGCAGGGCCTCCGGTGCAGGCCGCCGGCGGCGGCGTGGTCCTCAACTTCGAGGGCGCCGACCTGCGCGAGGTCGTCCGCAACATCCTGGGCGACATCCTCAACGAGAATTACACGATCGACCCGGCGGTGGGCGGCACGGTGACCATCCGCACGTCGACGGGCATTCCGCGCGACGCGCTGACGGCGACGCTCGAGACGCTGCTGCGCATGAACGGCGCGACGATGGTGCGCAACGGCGGCTTGTACCAGGTCGTGCCGCAGGCCATCGCCGTGCGCGGCAACACGGTGCCGCAGCTCGGCAATTCGACGCGCTCGCTGCCGCCCGGCTTTTCCGTGCAGATCGTGCCGCTGCACTATGTCGGCGTGAAGGAGATGATGCGGCTGCTCGAGCCGTTCGCCAAGGACGCGCAGGCGGTGCGGCCCGACGAGTTGCGCAACCTGCTGATCCTGGCCGGCACCGAGCGCGAGCTGCGCAACCTGATGGACACGATCGACATGTTCGACATCGACTGGATGGCGGGCATGTCGGCGGGCGTGTTCACGCTCGTCAACACGGACGTGAAGTCGGTGATGACGGAGCTGGACAAGATCATCGGCGACAAGAACATGAGTCCCATCGCCGGCATCCTGCGCATCATCCCCATCGAGCGGATGAACGCAATTCTCGTCGTCACGCCGCAGCCTGCGTACCTGGACGAGGTGAAGAAGTGGATCGACCGCCTGGACAAGGGCGGCGGCGGGGGCGGCGAACTCCAGTTCTACGTCTTCAACCTGTCGAACCAGCGAGCGGAGAAGTTGGGTCCGCTGCTGCAGCAGGCGTTCACGGGCCGCTCGTCGCAGACCGCGGCCCCGGCGCCGACCTTGGCGCCCGGCACGCCGGCAGGAACGATCGTCAATCCGCCAACGTTCATGCCGACCAATCCGGTCACAGGCGCGAATACGCCCACTCCGCCGGCGACGCCGGTGGCCGCGCCCGCGGCGGCGAACGGCCCAGCTTCCGGCAGCGGCATCGTTCGCAACCTGCAGGTCGTTGCCGACAAGGACAACAACACGCTGCTCATCATCGCCACCCCGGCCGAATACGCGGTGATCGAATCGGCGCTGCGCAAGCTGGACGTGCCGCAGCGCCAGGTGGTGATGGAAGTCACGATCGCCGAGGTCACGCTCACCGACGACATCCAGTTCGGCATCGACTTTCTATTCAAGGGTGGCGCGCCGTCGGGTCGCGGATCGGGGGGCAACATCAACAGCCTGCTCGGGGGATCCAACAACCCGTCGGTACCGCCCTCGGGAACGACCAACCCGGTTGTGCAGCTCGCGCAGGGATTCACGTACCTCATCAACAACGCCAATTTCCCGGGCGGCATCCAGGCGGCGCTGAAGCTCCTCGACAGCTACGGCAACACCAAGGTGATCGCCAATCCGCACGTCGCCGCCCTCGACAACCAGAAGGCGACGATCAAGGCGGGCGACCGCATTCCCATCGCGTCGAACACGACGGTCGGCGGCACGCTCAACGGCATCACGACGACGTCGCAATACATCGACACGGGCGTTCTGCTCCAGGTCACTCCGCACATCAACTCGGGCGGCCTCGTCACGCTCGACGTGCAGGCCGAGGTCAGCGTACCGGGCAATTCGGGATGCACGGCGGAACAGCAGTGCGCGCCGCCGATATCCACGCGCTCGGTGCAGACGCTGGTCGCGGTCCCCTCGGGCCGCACGATGGTGATGGGCGGCCTCATCAACGAGACGCGGGGCAACACGTCGCAGGGCCTGCCGGGCATTTCGCGCATTCCGTTCCTCGGAGGACTCTTCGGCACTCAGGAGCTGAAGGACAACCGCACGGAGCTCGTGCTGTTCATCACGCCGCAGGTCGTGGCGGACGAGAAGGACAACACGGCCATCATCGAGGACCTGCGCAAGCGCATGGAGCAACTGGACCAGGATGTTCCCGGCGCCCGGCGCGCCGTCCAAGGTCCCGGCCTTCACGATGACGCCCGACCTGCTGATGTCGCCGGCGCCCTGAGCGCGGCTGCGACCGGCGGCCGATCAAGCTGCCGGCCGGGGAACGCGGAGGAGCGGGCCGGAAAGCGTCGCCAAATTGCGACAATTTGACCGGAAACGGCAAAATCGTCGCCAATGCCCGACAAGTCCATGTTGTGGAACGACAACATCGGGGAACTTTCTCGTCATTCTCGATTGACGACGGAAGTTCCTTTCTTTAGTCTTCACTGACGAAACAGGAAGCGATGCAGATGATGCGGCAAAGGTGCAAGAGGGGTGCGATGCGCGCCCTGGCAGAGATGTGCGATGGGCGGTACCTGGCAGTGGTGGCTCTGGCGGCGCTGACCGCCGCTTGCGCGACGCTGACCCCGGACTCCCCGACGGAGGAAAAGGTCAGGATCGTCACGGAGCGGTCAGCAGCGCGGTGGCAGGCGGTCATCGACGGAGATTTCGCGAAGGCGTATGGCTACCTGTCCCCGGCAACGCGGGACACGGTGACGCTGGCGGGATTCACGACGATCGCTTCGCGACTCAGCTACCGCGCAGTGAAGGTGACCGGGGCAACGTGCGAGGCCGCGAAGTGCAGAGTGAACTTGGTTGTCACCTATAGCGGGAAGGTGGGCTCCGGAACAATGAACGTCAATACGCCATTGGCCGAGGTCTGGATCATCGACCATGGACAGATCTGGTATGTCTGGCCCATGTGAGGGCCGGACAAAACGTTGCAGAATTTCCACAGGGAGGCCTTCGGGCTGAAACAATTCATTTGGACAAGATGAGCAGGTTGTAATACCATGTTCGGCGCTGTCGGTTATAAAGTGATCACTTTAAATCGCAATCAGAAGGAGCTATATCAAACCATGAACACTTTCACGAAAAAGTCTCTGCACGTTGCCTTGGCGGGCCTCGGCACGCTCGGCGTAGCCGGCGCGGCCGATGCCATCATGATCAACCCGAACGGTCTCGGGCAGGTCCTGGTCTATCCGTATTACACGGTCCGCAGCCCGGCCGCCGCCGGCATCGCGCAATACAACACGCTGCTGTCGATCGTCAACACGACGGCCTCGACAAAGGCCGTCAAGGTCCGCTTCCGCGAAGGCAAGGCCTCGACGGAAGTCCTGGACTTCAACGTGTTCCTGTCGCCGTTCGACGTGTGGACCGCTGCCGTCGAGCCCGTGCCGCCGGCCCCTGGTGTCAATCCTACTGATCCCAATGACCTTGGCGCGCAGATCGAGACGAACGACCGCAGCTGCACCATTCCCAACTTCACGCCTGGCGTGGCGGTCCCGTTCCGCGCAACGGCCTACACCGGCGACGCGGTCAAAGACGATTCGCTGAATCGCCTGACGGAAGGCTACTTCGAAGTGTTCGAAATGGGGACGTACGACTCCGCCAGCGTCACCGCGATCAACTCGACGCACTCGAAGGGCGTTCCCGTCGACTGCAGCAAGGTCACTGACACGACCGCGTCGGCCGAGATCCTCGCCCCGAACGGCGGATTGTCGGGCGAGGCCACGCTGATCAACGTTCTCACCGGCGACGCTTTCACCGAAGACGCCACGGCGTTCATCAACTATAACGCCTCGGGTGCGGGTTCGTATTCGACCACCGGTGTGCTCACGCCGGACTTCTCCAACACGACCCCGGCGATAGGCGTCGCCGTCAGCACCACCGGACTGATTCTGAGTGCCCAGTACACGAGCGGCGTTCTGCTCGCTGAAAAGGCGGCGACGATGTCGATGCAGAGGACGTCGGTGGTCAACGAGTTTCTGACCGAACTCCCCACGCTGTCCGGTACGGACTGGGTCCTTACGTTCCCGACCAAGCATCACTTCGTGGATCCGGCCGGCAAGCTGCCAACGGTCCCGCCGTTCGAGAGCAAGCTTAGCCCGGATGGCTCCTGCGACGACGCTCAACTGACCACGTACAACCGCGAAGAAGGCAAGATCACCCCGTCGGGTCCGGACTTCTCTCCGTCGCCCACGCCTACCGGCTTCGCGCTGTGCTGGGAATCGAACATCATCTCGTTCAAGAACTCCACGGTCGGGTCCAACATCGCCAACGTGCTGGGATCGGGCAACGCCTACGTTGTCGACACCAACTTCCAGAACGGTTGGGGTGTCCTGACGTTTGTGAACCCGCTTGCCATCACCGTGGCAGACGTAGCCGTCGCTTATGACCCGGCGACTATCACAGCCGTGGTCCCCAGTCTGACGTTCTCCGGCCTGCCGACGGTTGGCTTCATGGTGCAGACGTTCGTGAACGGCACGCTGACGGATGGGCAGGGCAGATTTATCCAGTCCTCGTACGGCGGCAACTTCGGCCACCGTTACACGGGACCGCAATAAGGATCGAGCTTGACGCAACATCGAGGGGGCGGCCGCAAGGCTGCCCCTTTTTTTCGCGGGGCGTCCCCGGAAAGTTGGGGCCCCGTTCGTCAGCCCCTGGGTGCCGGCTGGCGTGAGCGCGACGCGGCTTCATTGCAACGGCACCGGAAATCGATTAGAATTCAATCAGCTACTTAATGAGCAATTTCGCCCAATCGTCGCCTTGCCCCGCTGCATCGATGAGCAGTCGCGCAAGGCGATTTTGTTGACGGGAATCCAACATGACGCGAATCATCCGAAGCATCCTTGCCGCCGCCGCCCTGGCCGCGCTCACCGCCAGCATCACGCACGCACAGGCAGGCCCGGCAACGGTCAGCTTCAATGATCCGAACTGCGCAGCGTGGGCAATGACGCAGAGCGGCTCCACGTTCACGCTCACTTGCCAGAACCTGACGTGCAGCATCGCTGCCGTGCCGGCCAATCCGCAGCCGACCGACGCGGTCTTGCTGACCGCAACCTGCAACGGTTCCCCGACGGGGTACACGTGGACCCAAATGGGCGGCCCCGCGGCGTGTCCTGCATACGCAGGGCATAAACTTCAACCAGGCAGCATTTATTGCCCCTAATGTGGCGGTGCTCGGGTGCATCTACAGGGTAGCGGCCGTCGACCCCGCGAACGGCGGCGGTAACGCGCTCATCACGTTGAACTGGTCGTCCGGTCCGCCGCCCGTTCCCACGGGCTGCACGCCGTCCATCATGACCGACCCCGAACCGTGTTGACGAATGCCGGTGGCACGGCGCAGCTGAACGTTACGGGCTGCAGCACCAAGCTCGGGCCTCACGTACGCCTGGACGAAGAACGGAGCCGCCTACAGCGCGTTGCAGACGCCGCCGGCCGACACGCTTCCCGCCGGAGGCACCGCGGGCTACACCAACAGCTATCAGGTCAAGGTGTGCAACGGAACTTCCTGCACGGCGCTGTTGCCGGCAACTCCGCTCACCGCGTTCGTGCCCGGCACGGGCGGTGGTGGCGGCGGCGTCGACCTGTCGGGCTGCACGGCCGCGGGCTACACCGGCAAGACCCTGGACCTCGCGTACCCGACCGGCGCCAATACGAGCGGCATGACGACTTCGGCCCTTCCAAGCGGCAGCTTCGCCAACAACGATGCGCTGGTCATTCGGTTCACCACGCCAGCCCAGGGAGTGAACGACCTGTCGGTGTTCCAGCCCGCGGGCACCGGGGTCTCGGCACAAACCAGCCGCCTGTACACGCTGGCGACGACGCCGTGTCAGTTCGCGACGGGGAGCACGCCCTACGCGTGGCCGCCGGCCGGCATCATTTACTCGATAGTCTCGCAGACGCCGGCTATCCAGGTCCACATCGGGGCGTGCGCAATCAACCCGCTTTTCTGTGCGGGGTATGGCACCTACCTGCAGCCGAACACGACCTATTACATCACGATGGTCAATCGCACTGGCTTTATCGGAGGCGGCCAGGCGTCTTGCAACTATTCCGACTGCCCGATGCGGTTGGACTGGAACAACTAGCTCTCATTTTTTTCCTCAACGCAATCGCGTCCCCGCCGCCGGCGGGGACGTTTTTTTTCCGGCATCGACCATGACACCGATGAATCCGCTATCCCGCGCAGCCGGCGCATTGCTGGCGGCATTTTTCTTCGCGTGCGCGCACGCGGCAGCGCCCGAGCCTTCCGACGTCATCGCGGAGTCCGCGCGCGCGCGGGTGACCCTCGCCGACTACGAAGCCGAGCTCGCCAAGCTGCCGCCCGACGCCCGGAAGGAATTCGCCGCGAGCTCGTTGCGGCTTCGGCAGTATCTGGACGCCATGTACACCAATCGCGTGCTCGCTGCCGATGCGCGCGCCGAAGGGCTAGACAAGGACCCGGTGCTGTCTCGCCAGATTGCCACGCAGGTCGACAAGATCCTCGCGCAGGCCATGGTCGCCCGCATCGAAGCCGCAGCCGCCGCCGAATTCGACAAGTCGGCCGACAAGTACACGGCGCGCGTGCGCGAGCTCTACGAAGTCAATCGCGGCCGGTATGCGTATCCCGAGCAGGTGCGCGTGGCGCACATCCTGGTGACGATCAAGGACGGCAACCGCGACGCCGCGCTGGCCCGCGCCGAGGAGATTCGCGCCAAGGCGCTCGCGGGGGCCGACTTTGGCCAACTCGCGCGCGAATACTCCGACGACCAGACCGTGGGCAAGAACGGCGGTGAGCTGGGATTCTTCGAGGCGAAGACGATGGACCCGGCGTTTGCGACTGCCGCCTTCGCCATGACGCGCAAGGGCGAGATCAGCGCGCCGGTGCTGTCGAAATTCGGCTATCACATCATCCTCTTCGAGGACCGCCGGCCCGCCGGCGTCCGCACGTTCGAGGAGGTGAAGCCGGAGCTGATGGCGGATCAGAAGAGCAAGGCGATCGCGGAGGCGAAAGCCGAGGCGACGCGCAGGATATTCTCCGACCCGACGCTCAAGGTGAACGCCGAGTTGATCGAACGCCTCAATGCCGAGGCTGCCGTCCGCTCGGACGCCTCAGGCATCCTGGCGCCCGCCAGGAAGCCCTGACGGGTTGGCGGCCGCGCCGCCCGGGGCCGCCGGCACCAGCAATTCGAGGGCGATCGAGCGCATCGGCAGGCCGATCAGCGAATGGCGGATGCTGCTTGTCTCCACGCGGAAGATTAGCGCGTCGTGCATCCATTCGTGCTGGATGTGCTCCTGCTGGTGACCGTCCGCGACGGCCACCGCAATCGAATAATTACCCGGCGGCAGCAGAGGCAGGTCGAATTCGAAGCGCGCGCGCGCGACGTCGCCCGCGGCGAATGCCAGCGGCTTGTCCTGCGTCGTCAGGAACGTGTTGTCGCCGAAAATGTACTGGCCGAGGCGATCGCGGACGAGAAAGCCGACGATGGGGCTCCCCAGAGGCTCGAGGGCTTCGACGTCGATGGATATCACCACCGTCTCGCCGCCGACGGCCCATGCGAGGCGTTCGCCGTCGGGATGTTCGAGCCGTACGTCGACGATACGCGCGCCGCGGCGGCCGAACGCGGCGAGGCCGGGTCGAACTCGAACACCCGGACGTCGGTGCGATGTGCCGCTGGCCTGGAGCGCGTCGAGGCGCTGGTCGCGCGGCGGCGCGCCGACAACGCGATCGCGTGCAACTGCTCGCTCGCGGCGCGTCGATTTCCCGCGATGCGCCCTGCGCCGCCTCCAGCAGGTTCTCGAGATAGAACTCGCACACCTGCTTGGACGGCCCCACGGCCTTGACGCGCCCGCCATCCAGCCACACACGCGGTCGCACAGGCTCGCCACCGCGGTGGTGTCGTGGCTGACGAAGAGCAGCGTCCCGCGCTCCTTGAATTGGCGCAGGAAGCGCATGCACTTCTGCACGAAGCGCGCGTCGCCGACGGCCAGCGCTTCGTCGATCACGAGGATGTCGGCGTCGACGTGCGCCATCACCGCGAACGCGAGGCGCACGACCATGCCGGTCGAGTAGGTCTTGATCGGCTGCTCGATGAAATCGCCGATGTCGGCGAACGCGCAGATGGCGTCGAAGCGGTTCTCGATTTCCTTCTGCGTCAGGCCCACGATGTAGCCGTTGAGGAAGATGTTCTCGCGCCCGCTGAACTCGGGACTGAAGCCCGCGCCCAGCTCGAGGATGGCGGCGATGCGCCCGCGCGTCGCGATGCGGCCGGCGGAAGGCTGCAGCGTGCCGCAGACGATCTGCAGCAGCGTCGATTTTCCCGAGCCGTTGCGCCCGATGATGCCGACGGTCTCGCCGCGGTGGACGTCGAAGGAGACGTCGGCGAGCGCCGCGAACTCCCGGTAGTACTTCCGCGTCGCACCTGCGAAGAGCTGCTTCAGGCGGTCGCGCGGCGTCGCGTAGAGGCGATAGTTCTTCGCCACACCTTCGGCGTGGACGGCCAGGTCAGAGGACATCGGCGAAGCCGTCGCGCGCGTGTTGAAAGAGTGCGAGTCCCAGCCACGCGAGGGCAAGGCCGCCGACGGTCATCCACGCCAGCCCCGCGAAATCGGGGAGGTGGCCGAAGATCAGCACCGCGCGCGTCTGTTCGACGAAGAACGACAGCGGGTTCCAGTCGATGGCCCAGCGGAACGTCTCGGGGACGGCCGTGGCCGGGTAGAAGATCGGACTCACGAACATGAGCACGGTCGTGACGATGGCGATCGTCTGCGCCAGGTCGCGCAGGTAGACGCCCAGCGCCGCCAGCGCCCACGAAATGCCCATGACGAGCAGCACCAGCGGCAGGATCACGAGCGCGATCAGCGGCCATGTGAACGGCAGCGCACCGAAGCCCGCGAGCATGACGAGCGCCAGCACGCAGAGGCTGATCAACGTGTGGAAGAGGCTCGAGCACATCACGACCCACGGCATGATCTCCAGCGGGAAGATGACGCGCTTGACGAAGCCGGGATTCTGCAGCATCAGCGACGGCGCGCGATTGACCGACTCGGAGAAAATGCCGAAGGTGAGCAGGCCGGCGAACAGGACGACGGCGAACTCGAGAATGCTGGCCGATGGATTCTGGGTCCAGCGCGCCTTGAACACGACGCCGAAGACGTACGTGTAGACGCCCAGCATCAGCAGAGGATTGAAGAACGACCACATGAGCCCGAGGAAGGACCCGCGGTAGCGACCCAGCACGTCGCGCCGGGCGAGGTTGAAGATCAGCGTCCGGTGCGTCCAGAAGCTCGTGAACACCGCGAAGGGCTGCTTGGGCAATGACAAGAGGTTGTCCGGAGTGTCGTGATCGCCGGGTGCGATTTCGGCCGCCCGATGATACCGCGGGTCCCTGCGAGCCGATAGTAGAATAGCTGATGCCCTCCGACCTCGAATTCACCGGCGAGCGATTCGTCCCCGGTATCGCCGGCGAGATCGCTCACGAGCACTGGCATCGCTACGCGTTCGCGCGGCGCTACGCGGCGGGCAAGCGCGTCGCTCGACGTCGCCTGCGGCGAAGGCTACGGCAGCGCGCTGCTCGCGGGAGTGGCCGCCGACGTGACGGGCATCGACATCGACGCGCAGGCCGATCGCCCACGCGCGCGCGCGCTATGCGGCCGATCGCCAACGTCCGCTTCGTAGACGGGCAGTGCCGTCGCGCTTGCCGTTGCCGGACGCGAGCGTCGACGTGGTCGTCTCGTTCGAGACGATCGAGCACCTGCCGCGCGCGGACCAGCCGCGCATGCTGGCCGAGTTCGCGCGCGTGCTTGCGCCGCGGACGGCGTGCTCGTGCTGTCGGCGCCGAATCCCGTCGAATATTCGTCGGCGCGCGAGCTATCGCAATCCGTTCCATCAGCACGAGCCGGATCGCGCGGAACTCGAGGCGCTGCTCGGCGATGCGTTTCCCGGCGCGGCGCTGGTTCCGGCAGCGGCGGTATTTCGGCTCGGCGCGTCTGGAGCGAAGCGTCGGCGCCGATTCCGTCGAGGCGTGGACGGGCGACGCTGCGCGCGTCGACGCCGCGCCGCCGCCCGCCGGCGATGTATTTCGTCGTGCTCGCCGCGCGCGTCGCAGACGTCGCTGCCGCGCACCGACGTCGCGCTGTCGCTGTTCACGGACCGGACCGAACGGCGAGCTCGCGCCGCATCGCGATGCGCAGGCCGGCGAAGTCATGCGCCAGGACGCACTGCTGCACGAGCGCGATGCGCGACGCTCGACTCGCCAGACCGCGCATGTGCGGCACCTGGAGGAACTCGTCGCGTACCGCGAGCGCATCGTCGAGGAGCGCGATGGCGCAGCTCGCCGAATTGCATGCGGCGTGCGCTTGCGCGAGCGCGAAGCGCTGAGCGACGGACGCGACGGCCTCGCAGAGCGCCTCGGCCTGCGGCGCGGCAGGCGCATGGCCGCGCAGAGCGCCGAATGCGAGCGCGCTCGAGCGCGCGATCGGCGCGCAGGAGCGCATCATCGCGTATCGACAGAGCGCGCGCTGGTGGTCTCGCTGCCGTGGCTGCGCGTGCGGCTGTGGTGGCAGCGCGTGCGCGGCGGATGAGCGCCGGCGCACGCGGCTCGACGCCGTCGACATCGTGGTGCCGGTCTACAACGCGCCGGACGACGTCCGCGCCTGTGTCGGCGAGCGTGCTCGCGCACCTGCGTCCCGACGTGCGCCTGGTGCTGATCGACGACGCTTCGCCCGATCCGGCGCATCGCCGCGTTCTTCGCGGAACTCGAGCGCCTCGCGCATCCGCAAGTCGTGCTGCTGCGCAACGAGCGCAACCTGGGCTTCACCGGGACTGCCAATCGCGGCATGCAGCTGTCGCGCGCGGACGTCGTGCTGCTCAATTCCGACACGATCGTCACGCGCGGCTGGCTCGATGCGCTGCATGCATTGCGCGGCGACCGATCCCGCGCATCGGCACGATCACGCCGTTCTCGAACAACGCCGAGATCTGCTCGTTCCCGCGCTTCTGCGAGGACAATCCCTGGCCCGCGGGGCGCGATCCCGGAGCCGGTCCGGCGCGGCGCTCGCGGCGGCGGCGGTGCCGACCTATCCGGACCTTCCGACCGGCGTCGGCTTCTGCATGTACCTGCGGCGCGCGCTGCTCGACGACGATCGGCGTGTTCGATCCGGCGTTCGGCGCGGGCTACGGCGAGGAGAACGACCTCTGCCTGCGGGCGGCGCGCGCCGGCTGGCGCAACGTGCTCGCCGACAATGCGTTCGTCGTGCACACCGGCGGGCGCTCGTTCGCGGAGCAGAAGGCCGAACTCGGTGCCGCGCAACATGGCGCTGCTGCTCGACCGCCATCCGCACTACATCGACATGGTGCGCGCCTACATCGCCGCCGATCCGCTGCGGCCGCTGCGCGAGGCGGCGTCGGCGCGGCTGGCGGTCGATGCGGCGCCCGGCCGCGGCGTGCTGCACGTCATTCACCACCACGGCGGCGGCACCGAGTCGCACGTGCGCGCGCTGATCGCCGGCGTCGCGCGACCGCTGGCGGCACTACCTCGCCATCGCCGTCGGCGATCGCTGGCAGGTCGAGGAGCATCGCGCGCGACGGCACGGTCGTCACGTTCGACTTCACGCGCGGCGCGCATGAGATCGTGGCGCGGATTTCGTGGGCGGCATCTGCGCGACGTTCGGCATCGCGCTCATCCATCTGCACAACATCTCCGCGTGCCGCGACGGAATGCTCGACGGCGCTGGCCGAACTTCCGCGTGCCGTACGGCTACACGGTGCACGACCTCAATTTCGCCTGCCCGACGATCACGTTCCTGGCGCGCCGACGGCATGTATTGCGGCGGCGCAGACCGACGCCGCCGTCTGCGCGCGCTGCCTCGCCGCGCAGCCGCGATTCGCCGGCATCGACATCGCGCAAGTGGCGCGCACGGCACCGTGCGCTGCTCGCAGCGCGCCGCGTTCCTGATCGCGCCGTCGCGCTGGGCGGCGGACATGCTCGCGCGCTATTTCCCGGACTGCGCCGCCGAGGTCATCGCGCACGGAGCGCCCGCGTGTTCCGGCGGCCGCGCACGGCGCGCCGCGCGACCGTCGCTGCTGCCCGACGACGGCGTGCCGACGGTCGCCGTGCTGGGCGCGATCGGCCCCGACAAGGGCGCGCGCCGCCTCGAGCGCCTGGTCGCGCTCGCGCGCGAGCGCGGCGCCTGCGTGCGCTTCGTGCTGATCGGCTACCTGGACTGTCCAGCACGGGCCGTGGCAGAGCCGACGACGCGCTGTTCACCGTGCACGGCCGCTACGATCCCGCCGACCTGCCGCGATCTGCTCGCGCACTATCGCGTCGCGCTCGTGCTGTATCCGTCGGCGGGGCCGGAAACGTTCAGCTACACGCTGTCCGAAGCGTGGGCGGCGGGGCGACCGGTGCTGGTGCCGCCGATCGGCGCGCTGGCCGAGCGCGTGCGCGGCAGCGGCGCCGGCTGGGTGATGACGCGACGCCGAATGGCGCGACGAGAAGAGGATGCTGGAACGCGTGCTCGCGATACTGGGAACGGCCAATGCGCAAGGCTGCCGCGACGCCTCCGCGGCGGCGCGCGCCATGCCGCAAGCGTCGCTGCGCTCGATGATCGACGCGACGTTCGCGTGCTATGACGCGGCCGTCGCGAATGCGCGGGCGTCGCCGCCGCATTCCTCGTTGCCGCTCCTCGCTGCCGCGCGCGTGCGGGATGCGCTGGGCTATCGGCCATGGGCGCCACCGGTGCCAGCGCTGCCGGCCGCGCCGCCGCCACGTGGAATCGGCGGGAAGATCGCGCAGGCCGCAGTGGCCATCCGCCACAAATTGCCGGGCCGCGTTCTGTACCGGTTGGCTCCTGCGGCGCTGGTCGAGCGGCTCAGGCGGCACCTCGGGTGATGGCCGGAGACGACTACGCCCTGTGGCTGCAGCGCGGTCGCGTCCACATGTGGGAGGGCCGCCCCATCGAGGCCGTCATTGAATTTTCGGCGCGCGGCGCAGGCGGATGCACGCGGCGTGGACGCGCGTTTCCACTTGGGCGAGATGCTGTGGCGACTGGGCTTGACCGACGACGCGGTCGCGGCGTGGCGCGACGCCGCGCGCGCGGACGCGAAGTCCTTGGCGCCGCGGCTCGCGCTGGCCGAGGTCCTCCTTTCACGCGGCGACTACGCGGGCGCGCGGGCAACGGCGGCCGAAGCGTTGCAAGTTGCGCCGGCGGAACTTCGGGCACAGGCGGCGCACAGTGCCGCTGCCGCCGCGCTGGGCGACCCCGCGGCGTTGGCTGCGTTTGCCAAGCTCCTGCCGGCCAAGCCCGACCTCGCGGCCCTTCCCGAGTACGCTTCCGCACTGGCACGCGCGCTCGCGCAGGCGCCGCACGATGCGTTGCGGGACTCCCTCCACGCGCAACTGGTTTCGAGGGCGGCGGACCTGCCGTCCGATCTCCTGGCGCAACTGGCGTCCGGCGCGTTATCCGAAAATCCGGCGCCGTTGCTGCAGACGTTGCGCACACGCACCTGGAAGCGCGGCGAAATCGATGCGCTGCGCCGGATCATCGTTTCGGTCCAGGCGCATGAGCCCGCGCTGGCGGATGAACTCGCCGCCACCCACGCCGCGATGTGCGTGGCCGAACCTTTGCCGGTTCCGTCGCTGTGGCCGGTGCGCACCGGCGGCGCGGAATTGCGCGTCGCGTGGCTGATGCCCGCTCCGGACAACGCGATGTTTGGCCACGCTCGCGCGACGATTGTCGACGTGGCGGGCGACCTTGCTGCTGCCGACGCGGCATTCACGATCGTGTGCGCCGGCAGCCTGGACTTGACGCGCGCCGCGCTGCCCGGATTGGCACCCGGTACCACGTTCCTTCCGTTGCCGCCGCAGCCCGACGCCGTGCATGCGCGCGCGCTGGCGTCATCCGGCGATCCCGACGCGTTGATCGACCTGGCCGGATTGCACGTGGCCAGCGGCCTGTTCCTTGCCGCACGTCCCGCGCGCAACGTGTGGTCGCTGGCAGCTGTTGCGCCGGGCCACGCGAAGGCGCTGGTCGAGCGCGTGTTCGCGTCCTCCGGTGAACTGGCCGACGCGTTGCGCGCGCTGCACGAGGTGGCGCCTTCCGAGGGCCCGAGCGCCAAGGAGCTGGCCGCGTGGTGGGACACCGCGGTGCGGGCGCATCAGCAAGACGACGCGCAGGGCGCGACCGCGGGGTACGCGCGCGTGCTGGCCGCGCAGCCCGGCTACGCTCCCGCACATCGCCTGCTGGCCGTGCTCGCCCGGGATCGCCGTGACACGGAAACGGCCGAGCGCGAATTCGCCGCGGCGA
Source organism: uncultured beta proteobacterium (assembly GCA_963828045.1). Taxonomy (GTDB): domain Bacteria; phylum Pseudomonadota; class Gammaproteobacteria; order Burkholderiales; family Casimicrobiaceae; genus VBCG01. The sequence continues at coordinate 390,375 of CAWHCM010000004.1, forward strand.
TCGCGCAGGCGCCCGACGATGCGGACACGCGGATCGCGGCGGCACAGCTCGCGATGGCCACGCATCGTGCGGACGCGGCCGCGGCGTTGCTCCGCGAGGGTATCGATCGGATGCCGTATCGCGTTTCGCTGTGGCGTGCGCTGGGCCACGCAGAACTCGCGCGGCGCGATGGCGCTGCGGCAGCGCAGGCCTTCGGACAGGCGCTGCGCATGGCGCCCGCCGACGGGCAGGCCTATTTCAACCTTGGCGTCGCGTTGCAGATGCAAGGTGATGTGGACGGAGCGGTCCAGGCCTACCAACGCGCGCTGGTCCTGCAGCCCGACCTCACGTCGGCGTGCTTCAACTTGGGCGTACTGTTGCAGCAGCAGGGCAAGGCGGACGCGGCCATTGCGTCGTATCGGCAGGCGCTGGCGCAGAACCCCCGCGATGCCGCGGCGTACAAGAATCTGGGCGAGGTGCTGTACGCCGCCGGCCGCATCGACGCGTGGCTCGAGAATTTTCGCGCGTTCGAGGCGAACTGCCCGTTGACGCTGCCGCTCGCCGTGCAGGCGCTGGAAGTGGGCCAGCTGACGGGGGAGTACACGAAGGTCGAACGGTACCTGGACGGGCTGCGGCAGGAGAAGTTTCCGGCAAGCGACGAGCTGGAGCTGGTCGACTCGTTGGAGGAGCTCCTGTTCCTGCTGCTCAATTTCGACGTCGAGCCCGAGACGCTCCACCGGTTCGCGTTGACGTACGACGCGGCGGCTGCGCACGTCTACGGCAAGCCCCGGCCGAGGGTTGAACCGCGCCGGCCGGGCCGGATTCGCCTGGGGTACCTGTCGGGCGACCTGCGCGACCACGTCATGGGCAAGCAGATGTGGCAGGCGATCGCGCATCACGACCGTGAGCAATTCGAGCTGTTCTTCTACTCGACAACGGCCGCGCGCGACGCGTGGACCGAGAAATTCGAGGGCATTGCCGCGCGCCTCGACGTCGTGGCGCGCCTTTCCGACCGCGAAGCCGCCGACCAGATCGCGCGTGACGACCTGGACTTGCTGGTCGACCTGTCGACGCACACCAAGGGGGCGCGCCCGGGAATTCTCGCGCTCAAGCCTTCGCGCGTGCAGATCACGCACATCGCGAGCTGCGGCACCGTGGGATTGTCGGCGATCGACTACAAGCTCACCGACGCGTTTGCGGACGTCCCCGAAAGCCAGGACTACATGCTGGAGACGCTGTTGCCGATGGAAGGCTGCGTGTATCCATGGCGCTCCGTCGCACCCGCCGCCGCGCATCCGTTCACGCGCGAGGCGTTCGGAATCGCGGCTGACAGCGTCGTCGTCGGCGCGTTCGTCAGTCCTCTCAAGCTGTCGCGGCGCTGCATGGCGCTGTGGCGCGACGTGCTCGAACGCGTACCGAAGGCCATTCTCGCCTTTTCGCCGAACAACGCGGCGCAGCGGCCCCTTTACGAACGCTTGGCTGCGGCGGCGGGTATTGCGCCGGATCGTTGCGTGTTTCTGCCGCAGGGCCGCGACGAGCACGAAAACCAGTCGCGCTACACGCTCGTGGATTTGGTGCTCGACACGCTGCCCTACGGCGGAGTCAACGTCACGATGGAGGCGCTCGCGATGGGTGTGCCTGTCGTTACGCTCATCGGCAAGCGGCACGGCGAGCGGTCGACCTACTCGATGCTGGCCAACCTCGGCGTATTGGCCACCGTGGCGCAAGGCGGCCGCGAGTTCACGGAGATCGCCGCCCGCCTGGCCACCGACACCGCGTTCATGGCGGAGGTGCGCACCGCGATTCGCGAACGCCTTGGCCACTCGGCGCTGACGGACGCGGTGGCGCACACGCGTCATCTCGAGGCGGCCTATCTGCATGCGCTTGCCGAACGCGCGCCGGACGTTCTCGCTTCCGGGTCGTCAGGGCCCTGATCAACGGCGCTCCCGGAGCGCGGCGCGCACGTCGGCAACGACGCCCGTCCAGTCCCCCGGGCGCGGCTGACGGAAGAGTCGCGCCGTCGGATACCAAGGACTGTCGGGGCGGTCGAGGCCCCAGCGCCAGTCCGGCGCGTAAGGGAGCAACAGCCACAGCGGCTTGCCGAGCGCGCCCGCGAGGTGGGCGTTGCTGGTGTCGACGCTGATGACGAGATCGAGGCCGTCGATCAGCGCCGCCTTTTGCGCGAAGTCGTTGCGCGCATCGAGCAGATGGATGCGCGCGGCCGCCGGTACGCGCGCGATCTCGTTCTCGCCGTCGCCCTTTTGCAGCGAGAACCACTCGATGTGCGGCAACAGGAGGAGCGGCACGAGTGCCGCAAGCGGACACGAGCGGCGGCGGTCGTTGGCGTGTTGCGCCCTGCCGGCCCACGAGAGCCCGACGCGCAATGTCCCGCGGCGCCGCGGCAATGGCGGGGGCGAGCGCCGCCACGGCGTCGGGCGACGCCGAAAGATAGGGAACCGCAGCGGGAATCGAATCGTTCATCCGTGCCGAGCGCACCCGCGCGGAAAGAAGCGGCAGCGCAAAAGTCGTGCGCCGGCACCGCGTCCGGAGGGCGCAGCACGGCGGCGACGCCGGGCGCGGTCGCGAGAATCGTCGCCAGCGATTCCGGCGCCTTGACGATCACGCGCGCGCCGCGCTGCGCGAGCGGAGCCGCAACGCGGACGAATTGCAGCGCATCGCCCAGGCCCTGTTCCGCGGTGACAGCAGGATCGTGCGGCCGGCGAGGTCTTCACCGCTGCCAGCGCGGGGCGGAAGACGTGACAGCCGCGCCGAAGGTCTGCCGCGCGATGTCGCCATTCGTATTCGCGCCAGCCTTCGGCGTACTGACCGGCGGCAAGCAGCGCAAGCGACAGGTTCCAGTGCGCCTTGCGCAAAATCTGGCTGCAGCGCGCAGCGCCTCGCGGAACGCCGCGATCGCATCCGGCAGCCGATTGGCGGCCTGCTGCGCCAGCCCCAGGTTGTTCCATGCGGTGGCCAGGTCCGGCTTGCGCGCGAGCGCCTGGCTGAATTGCGCGAACGCCTCGTCGGTGCTGTCGGCGGCCGACGAGTGCCAGCCCAAGGTTGTTGTGGAACTCCGGCTCCTCGGGGACTGGATCGCGACCGCGCGCTCGAGCAGCGGCAGCGCGTCGGCAACGCGGTCGCGCTGGAAGTGGACGACGCCAAGGAAATGCAGCGCGACCGGATGCGAAGGCACAGCCGCGAGAGCGGCGCGATAGTCGCGCTCCGCGGCGTCGACGTCGCCGCGCTGATGCGCCTGCATTCCGCGCAACAGCCAGGTCGTCCGGCGTGCGCTGCGCGGGCGGCGATTGCGCCGCGGCCGCTCGCGCCGTGGCAATGCTTGAACCGCTTGCCGCTGCCGCAGGGGCACGGATCGTTGCGGCCGACGCCCACGCCGAGTGCCATGTTGCGCTTCGGCCTGCGCCAGCAGCGCGCGCACATCGTCGCGCGCCGGATCGGCCTCCAGCATCCGCCGCGCGATCGCGATGGCGGGCGCCCATTGCGCCGCGTGCCATGCAGTTGCGAGCAAGTTGCGCCGAGCTGCGGGGAACGCGCGATGGAATCGGAAAATTGCGGAGCCAGCGCCGCCAGTTCGGCCGGCCGGCATGACCTGCCAGAAATTGAAAAGGCCGTGGAAGCCGAACGGCTTGCCGATCGGAATCGGCCGCCTCGAACGAGAATTTGTCGGCCAGGTACTTCGCTGCCGAAGCGAATGGAGTGTTCGCGTTCGAGCAGCGGCCGGAACGTACGGCCGATCGTCGTGTCCTCGGCTTCGACCAATTGCGATGCGCGGATCGGCAAGCGCTTCAGCAGGCGGCGCGACCGCAGCGAGAAGCCGCCGTTGCCCACGCGCATGCCATCGCCGTGCCAGAACCACTTGGCGCCCAGGTAGTCGCAGTCGAGGAATGCCGCGATCCCATGCGCCGGGGTTGACGACGTAGCCATCCCATTGCACGAGCAGCACGTGTCCCGGTGTCGAATGAACGGGAGCAGTCGCTTCAGCACGAAGTGCGAGTACGCGTCGCGCGACATCGATCGGGGTCGATGTCGACAACGGTCGACACCCGTTCGGGGCGCGCCGGACGCCGGCGGGAACGCGCGTCGGTGAGGAACAGCGCCGTCGCGAAGCGGATGCCCGCGCACGACTGCGCAAGCGCGCGCAGCGGCGAGCGCGTGATTCGCGGTGTCGATGCAGGCGCAGCGTGACGCCCGGCAGTTGCAGCATCAGGGAGCGACCGGCGTTGCGGGCGTCGTCGCGTCCGGCGCCGCGTCCGGTACGACGTCCGCCGCGGTCGCGGCGCGACGACGTTCGCTCGCGGTCTCGGTGGTCGCGGCCGAAGCGGATAGCGGCGCGGAGCGATGTAGCCGCGCAACGATCTGCGCCCATGCGCGGAACACGACCAGCATCCAGATGGCCACCAAGCGGAGCCAGGTGCAGCGACGCGCGATTGACGGTGCGTCTGGTCGGAGACCCATTCGCGGGCGTTGGTGAACAGCAGCACGAAAGCCAGGAACATCACGCCGCCGGCGACGACCGCCGTCAGCGGCGCCACTTGCGGCGCCAGCAACTGTCGTGCGCCCGAGCAGTGCCACCGCGAACGCGCCGTACCAGAGGAGGTGCCAGTTGTCGTAGAGGAAGAAGCTGTTCGCGAACGCCTCCCAATCGGCACTGAAGTCGAGGTGCAGGTGATAGCCCATGATGACGGGGCTGGTCTGCGCGAGCAGCAGGAGGCCGCCTACGACCGCGCGCGTAGCCGATGCCCACAATCCGCGGGCCCCGACTGCGGAAGCAAACGCGACGATCAGCGCGGGCACGGCGAGCAGCACCCAGATTCGCCCCGGTATCTTGAGCAAAGGACACGCGGCGAGAAGCAGCAGCGCCAGCGCGGCATCCGCCGGCTCCCGCGTCCTGTGCCAGCGCAAACAGGCGAGGATGCCCAGCACAGAAATACATCGCGAGCGGCAGGTCCGCGTAGCCTGCAAGCGCGACATGCGTGTTGGCGAAAGGCATGCGACGCGACGAGCCACGTGCCCGCCGAGCGCCGAAAGCGGTGAAGAAATCCATCGCGCGCAGCGCGCCGAATACCGCGAACGCGAAAGCCACGGCGAGCATCCAGAACGGCAGGTTCATCAGCGTGTCGTCCCAGCGGCCGAGGAACGTGGCGGCAAGAACCTGCATCAATGCGACAGTGCCCGGGATAGTGTCGCGTCCGGCATCGAAATAGGCGCTGCCGCCTGCGGCGAACCATAGGTCGGCGCGTTCGAAGGGGCGATGCGGCCCAACTCGTACCAGACGCGCGCCTTCGTTGCCCACTGCGTCCACGCGTCCCAGGGAAAGAGCGGACGCGTCGCGACTCGGCAAAGAGCAGGCGAAGCGAAGCGCGAGCCAGGCCAGCAGACAGCCGCCACAGGATGCGCGCAGCGCCGTCGAGCGAGCGTCCCAAACAGCGCCCACGGCAGCAGCGGAGCGCGGCCCGGACCGCGGCGCAATGCCACGATCGGGCAACCGGGCGTCGCTGCCCGGCTGACCCAAAGCGCGAGCGTTGCCACGGGGCGACGAGGAGGGGAAGCACGATGGCGGCGACGCCGAAGCGAATTCCGGCAAGCGAAAGCGCGCGCAGCCAAAGCGTGGCGAGGAACACGCCGACCATGCCGCCGGCGCCAATCGTCCACGCGGCACCGCCGGGCCGACAGCCGCTGGTCGTCTTCGCCGGCAGCGCAGCGAGGCAAGCGATGCCGAATGCCCACACCAGCACCAGGCCGAGCAGAAGTGCGATGACGATCCATGGCGGATTACTGGATGAGAAACAACGCGCCACCCTGGCCGCGCACCTTGAGTTGCGCCGACACCGGCGCGCCGCCGTCCCACCGCAGCTTGCCGGCGGCAGGATCGAACTGGACGCCGTGCCGCTGGAAAACCAGCATCCAGTCTCCGGGCTTCACGCTGTCCGGGTGGCGGCAGCTCATTGCTTCGCGGATCGGCGTAGACGTTGTGCGGGTAGAGGTGAAACGCCGCCCGTTCGCGGAAGTAGTCAGCTTCGCTCGCGACGAAGATGCGCACCGGCGCCGCGCGGCAATTCGGCGCGTGCGCTTGTCGACGAACTCGAAAAGCGCGGCCGTCCTCGGCGACCTGATGTTTGCCATGCCAGTCCTTGCCGCCGTACTGCGCGATCGTCGACCGGACTTGCCGCGCGAGGTTCGAGATCCAGCGCGCATCGAGCACGAGCCAGCAGATGGCGAACATGATCAGCGATGTAGACCGCGGCTATGTTCCACGTCGCGTCCGCAGGGTCGGAACCGCCGCCAGAGCCACATTACGCTGGCGCGAGCGCGATGGACATGGCCAACAGCAGCGGCAGCGGCAGCGACTGCACGTCGTCGCCGCCATCGATCGCGTTGATCGACGTTCCGCTCCATCGCTCGAAGCGCAGCCACTCGCGCGCGCGGTCCCGCAGGACACTCAAGGCGCCGGAAGGATTGGCCGCGACCCGGTGATCGCAAACGGCTGCGGTCAGCGCTGCCGCGAATCGCCAGTCCGATGCCGGTGACATGACCGATCCACGCCGGGTCGTCGGCGAGGACCACCGGAAGCAGCCGTCCGGCCTCGACGGCGACGGGCATGCTGAATATCTTGCTGGGCGCGTAATCGGACCGCCAAAGGAAATGCACGGCGGCGTCGGGCAGGCACGTTGCGCGCCGTCCACGATGATGGTGGCGTAGTCGCGCGCCTTGCAGGTCCGTGACGACGCGATGTAGACCTGGCCCGGCGGCATCGGTGCTCGTGACGAGGAGCTCGTTGTTGACGATGCTGCCTGCTCCTCGCGGCAGCGTGATGTCGCGCACGCTCCATTGCTTGACAGGCGACGGACGGAAACCAGCTTGCCGGCACGGCAAAGGCCAGATAAGCGAGCAGGACGACAGACGAGCGCCGATCGCCAGCGCCGCGAGCGCAGCGGTCGCGCAGCCACGGGGCGGGGCGCGCCGACGGGTGGCATCGGCCGGGGTTCAATGCGCGTTGCGGCTCTTCAGGATGTGCCAAAGGGTCAGGCAGAGAATGCGCAGGTCGAACTAGCAGCGACCAGTTGTCGATGTAATACAGGTCGTATTCTATACGGCGGGTGAGGTCCGTGTCGCCGCGCAGGTCGTTGACTTGCGCCCAGCCGGTAATGCCGCCCTTGACCAGGTGCTTTTGCATGTAGCCGGGAATCTGGTGCCGGAACTTTTCGACGAACGCCGGCCGCTCCGGCCGCGGGCCGACGAGCGACATGTCGCCTTTCAGAACGTTGAGGAGCTGCGGCAGTTCGTCGAGGCTCGACCGGCGCAGGAAGGCGCCGAGGGGCGTTGCCCGCTGCTCGCCCGTGCGCGCCCACACCGGACCCGTCGCCGCCTCGGCGTCGACAGGCATCGTGCGGAACTTGAGCATCACGAAATGCTCGCCGTTCCACGTCACGCGCTCCTGCCGGTAGAACACGGGGCCCGGTCGAGGAGAGCTTGACGCAAAGCGCGATCAGCAGCATCACCGGCGACATGACCACGAGCAGAGCAGGAGCGACAATGCGAAGTCCTCCAAGCCCTTGATCACGCGATTGGCACCCGATAGTGGCGATTCGGTGAGATTGATCACGGGAAGTCCTGCCACTTCCGTCACCGAATGGTTGAGCAGCGCGAAATTGAAAATGTCCGGGACCAAGCCGTACTTCGACGGGGTGCTGGCGCAAGCTGCGTGAGTAGCTCGCGAATGCGGGCTTCCGCGCGCAGCGGCAGCGCTATCCAGATCTGGTCCACCGGTTCCGCGACAAGATCGCGAGCCAGGTCGTCGATCGGCCCGCGCACCCGAATGCCCGCCACACGGGTCCCGGCCAGCGCCGGGTCGTCGTCGTAGAAGGCCGCGCACGGAAAGACCGCTCCACGGCGCGCGCGCCAGACGGAGCGCGATGTCGCGCCCGAGGCGTCCCGCGGCGACGATGACGATGTGGCGCTGGTTGTATCCGCGGCGCCGCAGGCTCGCGCAGCGTTGCGCGGATGGCGATGCGCGAAGGTCACGTGCGCGGCCAGGCCGAACGCGATCCAGCCACAGCGACCATGCGCGAGAAAAGTCGTTGCCGGACTTCGACAGAAAGAGATAGCCGAACCACGTCGCGGCGATCACCAGCCATGCGTTCGCGAGCCGCCCGGTCTCCTCGAACTGCGTGACCCCGCGCTGCGGCGAGTAAAGCCGGCGAGCGGGAAGAGCGCGAAGGAGAGCATTGCGACTCCGATCATCGCGCGGACGTAGTGCTCCGGAGGATGAAGGTGTGCAGATACCAGCGATGCGCGAGCCAGCCCGCCCGCAATGACCAGCAGCGGGTCGACCAGGCGCACCAGCCATACCAGCAGCGGAGCATTGTCCTTGAGCAGGCTGCGGTTCATCGCGTGCTCGCGCGCGGAGGTCGGTTCGCGTCAGAACTCCGCTCGGCGGATGCCGCGATGCCGCCCGACGAAAGCGACGAGATGGAAAATCGCCGCGAAACCGCGCCGCCGAAAAGCGCGCTGCGTTTTCGCGGCAGGCGCTCGGCGTGATCCGTCCGGCATTGGTCTCGAACGTCGCGCACACCGGCGGCGATTGCCTCCGGCGTCTGCTCACCGAAGAGCACGCCCGTTGGCGCCGCGTCGGCGAGTCCCCGAATCGTTTCCAGCGCGCCGCCGCGGCCGTAAGCGATTACCGGTGTGCCGCGCGCTTGGGCCTCCAGTGGCGCGATGCCGAAATCCTCTTCAGCGGCGAAGACGAATGCGCGCGCGTCGCGAGCCACCGGTCGCGCAATTCGGCGTCCGGCGCGTTGGCCGAGCAGCGTGACGTTGGGACCCGGCGACGGCCTCCACCCGCTGCGAGTTCGGGGCCGTCGCCGATCACGACGAGCTCGCGGTCCGGAAGCAGTCGGAACGCCTCCACGATCAAGTCGACGCGTTTGTACGGGACGAGGCGCGACACGGTGACGTACATGGCGCCCCTTGCGGCTCCGGTGTCCGGCGGCGCCGCCGGGACCGGCGGAAAGATCACGACAGACTCGCGGTCATAGCAGCGGCGGATTCGCTCGGCGATCGTGTGCGATATCGCGACGAAGCATTCAACCCGCCGGCTGGCGGCGCGATCCCACGCGCGCAACCGGGCAAGTGACCGGCGCACTACGTGGCCCCTGACGCCGCGATCGAGGCCAGCCTGGCGCAGGTACTGGTCCCGCAAATCCCAGGCATAGCGCATCGGCGTATAGCAGTAGCAGATGTGGAGCTGCGCGGGCGTCGTGCGCACTCCCTTGGCCACCGCGTGTGAACTGGAGAGCACGAAGTCGTAGGCGGAAACATCGAGTCGCTCGATCGCGCGCGGGAACAGCGGCAGGTAGCGCCGAAACGCCGTGCGGGCGAACGGCAGTTGCTGGATGAACGACGTGCGGGTCGTGCGCGATCCCAGACGCGCGCGGTCCGCGGGTTCCATGAAGTCGACGAGCGCAAACAAGTCCGCGTCCGGAAACAGCGCGAGCAGCTCGGCCAGCGCCAGCTCCGAGCCGCCCCAGGTGTCGAGCCAATCGTGGACGATGGCGGTGCGCATGGGGATCGGGAGACCTGGGAAGAGGGTCGAGGGCGGCTTGTCGCGCTCGGGGAGGATACGGGGACAAAGTGCGATAATAAAGAGCTTTCCGTCGGCACAACAACAATCGATTACGCACGGGGAAATTCGGAACGATGGGCAAAACCGCACTCATCACAGGCGTCACCGGCCAGGACGGCGCTTACCTGTCGAGTCTTCTGTTGCGCAAGGGCTACGCCGTCCACGGCTTCGTCGCGCGCCGGGCCACGGAATCGAACTGGCGCTTGCGCGAACTGGGCATCGAACAGGACGTCACCCTCGTGCACGGCGACCTGACCGACATGGCGTCCCTGTGTCGCGCGGTCGAATCGGCGCGTCCGGACGAAGTCTACAATCTGGCCGCGCAAAGCTTCGTCGGAACGTCGTGGGCGCAGCCGCAGGTGACGGCCCAGGTGAACGGCGTCGGCGTCGTCAACATGCTGGAGGCGCTGCGCCGGCTGCAGCCTGCAGTCCGGTTCTACCAGGCGTCCACCAGCGAAATGTTCGGACTGGTGCAGACCGATGCGCAGGACGAGGCGACCCCCTTCCATCCGCGCAGCCCGTACGGCGTGGCCAAGCTCTTCGGCCACTGGAGCACCGTCAACTACCGCGAAAGCTACGGCATGCACGCGTCGAGCGGCATCCTGTTCAACCACGAATCGCCGCTGCGCGGCATCGAGTTCGTCACGCGCAAGGTCACCGACGCGGTGGCGCGCATCAAGCAGGGCAAGCAGAAGGAGTTGCGGCTGGGCAATATCGACGCGACGCCGCGACTGGGGGTTTGCCGGAGATTATGTCGAGGCGATGTGGCTGATGCTGCAACAGGACAAGCCGGACGATTACGTGATCGCAACCGGCGTCACCACCACCGTGCGCGAAATGTGCCGCATCGCATTCGGATGCGTCGGCCTCGAATACAACGACCATGTCGTGATCGACCCCAAGTTCTTCCGGCCGGCCGAGGTGGAGCTGCTGCTGGGCAATCCGGCAAAGGCCAAGCGCGTGCTCGGCTGGAAGGCGCGCACAGGCATCGAGGAGCTCATCGCCATGATGGTGGAGGCGGACATGCGCCGCGTGGGCCGGGAGTAGGTCCTTGGCCGAGTCGCAGTCCTCCGCGCGGGCACCGCAGCGGCCGACCCGGTTCCTGCATTACCTGGACCTCGTGACGGCGCTCACGATCAAGGAAATCAAGGTCCGCTACAAGCGCACGGTCTTGGGTTATGGATGGTCGCTGCTGAACCCGATCGTTTTTGCCGTGACGTACTGGATCGCATTCAAGGCGATCCTCAACGTGAAGATCGAGGGCTATTTCATTTTCCTGCTCGCCGGATTGTTTCCGTGGCAGTGGCTCAACAACTCGCTGCAGTTGGCACCCCGAGCGTTCATCAACAACGCGTCGCTGGTCAAGAAGATCGCGTTCCCGCGGTACCTTGTCATCGCGTCGTCGGTGGTCACCGAAGGCCTGCACTTTCTGCTGTGCCTTCCGGTGCTGGCCGGGCTCGCGCTGCTGTTCGGGCGCGGCACGGTCTCGCCGGCGTGGCTGTGGGGAGCGCCGATTCTGCTGGTCATCCAGGGCCTGATGATCTACGGCATCGCGCTGGCGGTCGCCTCGTGCAGCGTATTCTTTCGCGACATCGAGCGGCTGATCGGGCTCGCCATGACCGTGCTGTTCTACGTGACGCCCGTGATCTACGAACGGCAGATGGTCCCGCACTTGTTCCAGCCGCTGATTGCGTTCAATCCGTTCACCTACCTCATCGTCGCATGGCGCGCGCTGCTGCTGGACGGCACGATGGACTGGCGCTCGCTCGGCGCAGCGGCGGTGATCGCCGCGGTTGCGGTCATCGTCGGGCAGGGAATTTTCGATCGCCTGCAATGGAAATTCGCCGAGGCGCTTTAGATGTCGCAGCCGATCATCGACTTCGACCGCGTCGGCAAGGCCTACGCGCTTGCGTTGCACAAGGGTGGCGGCATCAAGAACATGATCCTCAATCCGCCGCGGGCGTGGCGCAACATGCGTGCACACAGCCGCGTGGTGCTTGAAGATTTCTCGTTGCAGGTCGCGCGCGGCGAGTCGATCGCGGTGATGGGCCGCAATGGCGCAGGAAAAAGCACGGTGCTGGCGCTGATCGCGGGCGTGATCCGGCCGACGGCGGGCACGCTTTCGGTCAATGGCCGCGTGTCACCGCTGCTCGAGCTGGGCGCTGGGTTCCATCCGGAGCTCACCGGCCGCGATAACGTGATGCTGAACGGGGTGCTGCTGGGACTGCGGCGCGGCGAGGTCGCGGCGCGGATGGACAGCATCGTCGACTTCGCGGAGCTCGCGGATTCCATCGACGAGCCGGTGCGGACCTTTTCCACCGGCATGACCGCGCGCCTGGGCTTTTCCGTCGCGGCGCATCTCGATCCGGAAATCCTGCTTATCGACGAGGTGCTGGCGGTGGGCGACACCGCGTTCCAGGCCAAGTGCATCGCGACGATCCGCGAGTTCCGCCGCCGGGGCGTGACCATCGTATTCGTCTCGCATGAATTGAGCCATGTCCGCGACCTGTGCGATCGCGCTGTCGTCGTCGCCGATCGCGGCGCCGCCTTCATCGGCGACGTGCCGTCGGCGATCGCGCATTACGCGGCATTGCAAGCCGGGCAACATTGATACGTGGCCGCGAGAAGGAATTGGCCGCGGTTGTTCCTCGTTTGCGCCGGCACCAGCATGTTCTGCCACGCCCGGTGATTGCGAATTCACGGCTCCGGATCGGAATCAGCACGACGCTGCTGGTGGGCGCGGAGATGCGCCTCCAGCCGGACGGCATCGGCACCTACACGCGCGAGCTGGCGGCTGCCTACGCGCTGCGCGGCGACGTGACGAGCGTCCCTGTCGTCATGGGGCCGCGCGCCGCGCGCCAAGCGCCCGCCGGCGCGATCATCCTGCCGGACCGGCCCAATGTCTCGGTCGCGCTGTCGTTGGCCACCGGTGCCGATTTTCGCGGAGCGCGCCGACTGGCGGAGCGCGTCGACGTCTATCACGCGACGGACCTCTACATTCCGCGGCTGCGCCGCACGTCGGTGTGCGCCACGCTCTTCGACGCGATTCCGCTGCGCCGTCCCGAGTGGGCCAATCCTCGGCTGCGCCGAACGAAGAACTGGGCGCTGCGCAAGACGGTACAGTGGGCCGATCACGTGATCGCGATTTCGGCGGCGATGGTCCCGGAGTTGGTCGAATACTATGAAATCGACGCTGCGCGCATCACCGTCACGTCGCCGGGTGTCGATGCGCGATGGTTCGACGTCGAGTCCGCGTCACGCATCGCCGCGATGCGTGCACGCTACGCACTCGATCCCGATTACCTGCTCTTTGTCGGGACCCTGCAGCCGCGCAAGAACATAGAGAGGATCCTGGCGGCGTTCGAGCGGATGCCTGCGCAGATCACGGCCGGCAGGCAGTTGGTGATCGCGGGCAAGGCCGGCTGGCGCACCGACGACCTGGTCGCCACGTTGCGTCGCGTCGAAGGGGCCGGTCGGGTCCGCTGGCTCGATTACGTCGACGCCGACGACTTGCGCGCGCTGTACCAGGGTGCAGCGGCCTTCGTCTTTCCATCGCTGTACGAAGGGTTTGGCCTGCCCGTGCTGGAAGCGTTCGCGTCGGGCACGCCGGTCATCACGTCGAATACGACGTCGTTACCGGAAGTCGCGGGCGACGCCGCGCTGCTGGTCGATCCGCTCGACGTCGACGCACTGGCGGCGGCGATGGCCTCGATCGTCGAGGACACCGCGCTGGCGGGGCGGCTCCGCGCCGCGGGCCAGATGCGCGCCCGGGCGTTTACCTGGGCGCGCTGCGCGGAGGAAACGACCGCCGTGCTGCGTTCGCTCGCCTGACGGGAGAAATCCGCGCCCGGCGGGCCCCTTTCAGGCACTTTGTGGGCAAACAAGGCTGTTGACGGGGGCTGGTTTCGAGGTATAATCGCGCTTCTTTGCTGCACCTTTCCAACGGCACCGCCCGCAGGACACCGGGGCCGGCACGCCGGAAGGGGAAGTCAGCCGCTCTTTAACAATTGGCAACCGATAGGTGTGGGTGCTGGGGCTTTTGGGACCCTTGGCGAATCCGGCAACGGAGGACCCGAGGAAACGTTTCAAGAACTTTGGTGCTCACACAACGCAGTGAGGCTTTCCATCAGCAATGGTGGAGGGCCGAACGTCTTGTCCTCCGATGGAAGCATTGGGGGATAGGGCCAACGTTGATTGAGTTACTTGTAGAGATCGAACTGAAGAGTTTGATCCTGGCTCAGATTGAACGCTGGCGGCATGCTTTACACATGCAAGTCGAGCGGCAGCGCGGGGGCAACCCTGGCGGCGAGCGGCGAACGGGTGAGGAATACATCGGAACGTACCCCGGAGTGGGGGATAACCCAGCGAAAGTTGGGCTAATACCGCATATGCTCTGAGGAGGAAAGTGGGGGATTCGCAAGAGCCTCACGCTCTGGGAGCGGCCGATGTCCGATTAGCTTGTTGGTGGGGTAATGGCCTACCAAGGCGACGATCGGTAGCTGGTCTGAGAGGATGATCAGCCACACTGGGACTGAGACACGGCCCAGACTCCTACGGGAGGCAGCAGTGGGGAATTTTGGACAATGGGGGCAACCCTGATCCAGCCATGCCGCGTGCGGGAAGAAGGCCTTCGGGTTGTAAACCGCTTTTGGTCGGGAAGAAAAGGCGCCACCTAATACGGGGCGTTCTTGACGGTACCGGCAGAATAAGCACCGGCTAACTACGTGCCAGCAGCCGCGGTAATACGTAGGGTGCGAGCGTTAATCGGAATTACTGGGCGTAAAGCGTGCGCAGGCGGTTTGTTAAGTCTGATGTGAAAGCCCCGGGCTCAACCTGGGAATGGCATTGGAAACTGGCAAGCTCGAGTATGGCAGAGGGGGGTGGAATTCCGCGTGTAGCAGTGAAATGCGTAGAGATGCGGAGGAACACCGATGGCGAAGGCAGCCCCCTGGGCCAATACTGACGCTCAGGCACGAAAGCGTGGGGAGCAAACAGGATTAGATACCCTGGTAGTCCACGCCCTAAACGATGCTCACTAGGTGTTGGGGAAGCGATTCCTTGGTACCGAAGCTAACGCGTGAAGTGAGCCGCCTGGGGAGTACGGCCGCAAGGTTAAAACTCAAAGGAATTGACGGGGACCCGCACAAGCGGTGGATGATGTGGATTAATTCGATGCAACGCGAACAACCTTACCTACCCTTGACATGTCTGGAAGCCTGCTGAAAGGCGGGTGTGCCTGAAAGGGAACCGGAACACAGGTGCTGCATGGCTGTCGTCAGCTCGTGTCGTGAGATGTTGGGTTAAGTCCCGCAACGAGCGCAACCCTTGTCCCTAGTTGCTACGCAAGGGCACTCTAGGGAGACTGCCGGTGACAAACCGGAGGAAGGTGGGGATGACGTCAAGTCCTCATGGCCCTTATGGGTAGGGCTTCACACGTCATACAATGGCCGGTACAGAGGGTTGCCAACCCGCGAGGGGGAGCCAATCCCAGAAAGCCGGTCGTAGTCCGGATTGCAGTCTGCAACTCGACTGCATGAAGTCGGAATCGCTAGTAATCGCGGATCAGCATGTCGCGGTGAATACGTTCCCGGGTCTTGTACACACCGCCCGTCACACCATGGGAGCGGGATGTACCAGAAGTAGGTAGGCTAACCGCAAGGGGGCCGCTTACCACGGTGCGTTTCGTGACTGGGGTGAAGTCGTAACAAGGTAGCCGTATCGGAAGGTGCGGCTGGATCACCTCCTTTCTCGGAAACATCCCGAGGTTTCAGTACCCACAACCTATCGGTTGCAGTGCGTGGATGAGAATTGAGTGGCAGATGAGGAATTTCCATTCACCGCAGCAGCGTGACGCTAAACGGGCCTGTAGCTCAGTTGGTTAGAGCACCGTCTTGATAAGGCGGGGGTCGATGGTTCGAATCCATCCAGACCCACCAGGGCAGAGGCGAGCGCTACGCGTTGCGAGAAGCAAGCGAGGCAAGGCGCGAGGGGCCGACGTTTACAAGAGCACGGCGGTCGCGAGCCAATCGAGGCGCGCGGGCCCGACGTGTACAAGACTAGTACACGAGGGTCCAAGCAACGAAGAGTGGCGAAGCGAGAGGGGCTGTAGCTCAGTTGGGAGAGCACCTGCTTTGCAAGCAGGGGGTCGTCGGTTCGATCCCGTCCAGCTCCACCATTATGGAAGCACCTATCGGTTGCGCATCACGCAGCGTTCAACCCTGGTCGTTCGACGAGTGACGAGAGTTGAAAGCTGTATTGTTCTTTAACAATTCGGAAGGCAAGGGTTCACTGGACTTGATGAGAGTCCGGGTGGACATAGGGTTGAGTTGTATCTTGCTGCCATTCTTTAAAAGGGGAATGGCAGTGGCGCAAACACGCCATGACGGTGTGTCCCGTATCAGGCAACTGAGAGGGCCCACAGTTATGGGGTCAAGTGACTAAGTGCATGTGGTGGATGCCTTGGCGATTACAGGCGATGAAGGACGTGGCAGCCTGCGAAAAGCTCCGGGGAGCTGGCAAACAAGCTTTGATCCGGAGATGTCCGAATGGGGAAACCCGGCCCGCAAGGGTCACCGCGCTCTGAATACATAGGGGCGAGGGAGCTAACCCAGTGAACTGAAACATCTCAGTAGCTGGAGGAACAGAAATCAACCGAGATTCCCAAAGTAGTGGCGAGCGAAATGGGACCAGCCTGCAAGTTTTAGCGATCGACTTAGTGGAATGCTCTGGAAAGGGCAGCCGTAGTGGGTGATAGCCCCGTACGCGAAAGGTCGATGGTGGAACTGAGCTTGCGACAAGTAGGGCGGGACACGTGAAATCCTGTCTGAAGATGGGGGGACCATCCTCCAAGGCTAAATACTCGTAATCGACCGATAGTGCACCAGTACCGTGAGGGAAAGGCGAAAAGAACCCCGGAAGGGGAGTGAAATAGATCCTGAAACCGCATGCATACAAACAGTGGGAGCCTCGCAAGGGGTGACTGCGTACCTTTTGTATAATGGGTCAGCGACTTACGTTCTGTAGCAAGCTTAACCGCATAGGGGAGGCGCAGCGAAAGCGAGTCCGAACAGGGCGCTTTAGTTGCAGGGCGTAGACCCGAAACCGGATGATCTAGCCATGGCCAGGCTGAAGGTGGGGTAACACCTACTGGAGGGCCGAACCCACGTCCGTTGAAAAGGACGGGGATGAGCTGTGGCTAGGGGTGAAAGGCTAAACAAATCCGGAAATAGCTGGTTCTCTCCGAAAACTATTGAGGTAGTGCCTCCTGTATCACTGCCGGGGGTAGAGCACTGTAATGGTTGTGGGGGTCATAGCGATCTACTACGCCATAGCAAACTCCGAATACCGGCAAGTGCGAGCAGGGGAGACAGACGTCGGGTGCTAACGTCCGGTGTCGAGAGGGAAACAACCCAGACCGCCGATTAAGGTCCCCAAGATCTAGCTAAGTGGGAAACGAGGTGGGAAGGCTCAGACAGCCAGGATGTTGGCTTAGAAGCAGCCATCATTTAAAGAAAGCGTAATAGCTCACTGGTCGAGTCGTCCTGCGCGGAAGATGTAACGGGGCTCAAGCTAGGCACCGAAATCGCGGATCTTTGTCATCTTCGGATGGCATAGATGGTAGGAGAGCGTTCCGTAGGCCTGTGAAGGTGGCTCGTAAGGGCTGCTGGAGGTATCGGAAGTGCGAATGCTGACATGAGTAGCGATAAAGCAGGTGAAAGGCCTGCTCGCCGTAAGCCCAAGGTTTCCTGCGCCACGTTCATCGGCGCAGGGTGAGTCGGCCCCTAAGATGAGGGCGAGAGCCGTAGTCGATGGGAAGCGGGTTAATATTCCCGCACCGATTTGGAATGCGATGGGGGGACGGAGAAGGTTATCTCGGCCGGGTGTTGGATGTCCCGGTTCAAGCGTGTAGGCGTGCCCGGTAGGCAAATCCGCTGGGCTTAGCCGAGGCGTGACGACGAGGACTGGCTTGCCAGTCTGAAGTGGCGATACCCTGCTTCCAGGAAAAGCCTCTAAGCTTCAGTTCCAAGTTGACCGTACCGCAAACCGACACAGGTGGGCGAGCTGAATATGCTCAGGCGCTTGAGAGAACTCGGGTGAAGGAACTCGGCAAATTGACACCGTAACTTCGGGATAAGGTGTGCCCTTATTAGGTGAAGGCTGTACAGCCGGAGCTGAGAAGGGTTGCAAAGAATCGGTGGCTGCGACTGTTTAACAAAAACACAGCACTCTGCTAACACGAAAGTGGACGTATAGGGTGTGACGCCTGCCCGGTGCCGGAAGGTTAAATGATGGGGTGCAAGCTCTTGATTGAAGCCCCGGTAAACGGCGGCCGTAACTATAACGGTCCTAAGGTAGCGAAATTCCTTGTCGGGTAAGTTCCGACCTGCACGAATGGCGTAACGATGGCCACGCTGTCTCCACCCGAGACTCAGCGAAGTTGAAGTGTTTGTGAAGATGCAATCTCCCCGCGGCAAGACGGAAAGACCCCGTGCACCTTTACTGTAGCTTTGCATTGGACTGTGATGAGGTTTGTGTAGGATAGCTGGGAGGCTTTGAAGTGGGGGCGCTAGCTCTCATGGAGCCAACGTTGAAATACCAGCCTGACGTCATTGCGGTTCTAACCTGGATCCATTATCTGGATCGGGGACCGTGCATGGTAGGCAGTTTGACTGGGGCGGTCTCCTCCCAAAGCGTAACGGAGGAGCTCGAAGGTTCACTTAGCGCGGTCGGACATCGCGCTGGACGTGCAAGGGCACAAGCGAGCTTGACTGCGAGACTGACAAGTCGAGCAGGTACGAAAGTAGGACCTAGTGATCCGGTGGTTCTGTATGGAAGGGCCATCGCTCAACGGACAAAAGGTACGCCGGGGATAACAGGCTGATACCGCCCAAGAGTTCATATCGACGGCGGTGTTTGGCACCTCGATGTCGGCTCATCACATCCTGGGGCTGTAGCCGGTCCCAAGGGTATGGCTGTTCGCCATTTAAAGTGGTACGTGAGCTGGGTTCAAAACGTCGTGAGACAGTTTGGTCCCTATCTGCCGTGGGCGTTGGAGATTTGACGGGGGCTGCTCCTAGTACGAGAGGACCGGAGTGGACGTACCGCTGGTGTACCAGTTGTCTCGCCAGAGGCATCGCTGGGTAGCTATGTACGGAAGCGATAACCGCTGAAAGCATCTAAGCGGGAAACGTGCCTGAAGATGAGATCTCCCGGGAGACTAGACTCCCCTGAAGGGCCGTGGCAGACCACCACGTTGATAGGTCGGGTGTGGAAGCGCAGTAATGCGTTAAGCTAACCGATACTAATAACCCGTGCGGCTTGACCTCATAATTGTGGGCCTTGACGAATCGGCGAGTCTCAAATTGACGTCCCGATTCCTTCAAAGCTGCGCCATGAGATCCAGCTCAACACCTGAAGTAGTACCCAAACCTTGCCTTCCCCCTACAACGTTCAGCCGTCGGCTGCCGCGAGCACGGAGATTCCGTGCCGTCACACGTGGACGACTGAACAACCCGTCAATGCCTGACGACCATAGCCCGCTGGAACCACCCCTTCCCATCTCGAACAGGACCGTGAAACGGCGGCACGCCGATGATAGTACGGAGTTCCCGTGCGAAAGTAGGTCATCGTCAGGCACCCATAAAGGAAAAGCCCGGCCTCGCGCCGGGCTTTTCCTTTATGGGTTGTCTGGATGTGCCTACTTCGGCGTTTGCTAACGTGAGCGCAGCGAACGTTAAGCGACCGAAGTGGTGGCAAACGCCCAACTAGGTCATCGTCATTAGCTCGGTCGCGCCTGCCCATACGTCCTGAATTTTTCCAGCACGACATCCATCTCCGCATCGGACAAGAGCACGGGCTCGCCGACCTGGAGCGTGCGCCAGTACATTTCCGCGAGCGTCTCCACCTCCACCGCGAGCGCCAGCGCCTTCGCGAGCGACGCACTGACCGCGATCATTCCGTGATTGGCGAGGAGGCAAGCGTCGCGGCCCTCGAGCGCCGCCAGCGCGTTGTCCGACAGCGCCTGCGTGCCAAAGGTCGCGTACGGTGCGCAACGGATGTCCTTTCCGCCGGCCACGGCGACCATGTAGTGAAAGGCCGGAATGCCACGATGCAGGCACGCAAGAGATGTCGCAAACGGCGCGTGCGTGTGGACGATCGCGTGCGCGTCGGCGCGTGCGACGTAGATATCGCGGTGAAAGCGCCACTCCGACGACGGCAGCAGCGTCCCGTGCGCTTCACCGCCCAGCGTCATCGCGACAATCTGGCCGGGCGCCGTCTCGTCATACGGAACGCCGGTCGGCGTGATCAGGAAGCCGTCGAAGGCGCCGTCCCGCCAGCGCGCGCTGACGTTGCCCGACTTGCCGCGATTGACGCCCGCGGCGTTCATCGTGCGCGCCGTCGCGACGACGGCCTCGCGCAGCGCGCGCTCGTCGCTTGCGACCGCCGCGTTCGCAATCACGCGGCCGCCGACTTCTCTGGAAACATCGCCGCCAGCCAGTCCGACGACGCACGCGTGACGCCGCGCTCGGTGACGAGTCCGCTGACCAGCCGCGCCGGCGTCACGTCGAACGCGTAATTCACGGCCTTGGTTCCGTGCGGCGCGATGGCCACGCTCACGGTCTGCCCATAGTCGTCGCGGCCGGCGACGGTGAGCACTTCATCCGTGTCGCGGGCCTCGATCGGGATCGCGTCACCGTTCGCGAGCTTCCAGTCGATCGTCGGCGACGGCAGCGCGACGTAGAACGGCACGTTGTTGTCGCGCGCCGCGAGCGCCTTGTCGTACGTGCCGATCTTGTTGCAGACGTCGCCGTTGCGCGCGACGCGGTCGGCGCCGACGAAGACGACGTCGACGTCGCCGCGCTGCATCAGGAGGCCGCTCGCGCTGTCGGCGAACAGCGTGTACGGAATGCCGCGCTGATTGAGTTCCCAGGCAGTGAGGCTGGCGCCCTGCATCCGCGGCCGCGTCTCGCTCACCCACACCTGCAGCGCAAGGCCCTCAGCATGGGCGCGGAAGAGCGGCGCCATCGCCGTGCCCCAGCCGCACGTCGCCAGCGCGCCGGCGTTGCAGTGCGTCATCACGGCGATCGGCCCGGGGCGGCGCTGCGCAATCCCCCGCAGCAGCGCGAGGCCGTGCTCGCCGATCGCGTAGTTGATGCCGATGTCCTCGGAAGCAATCGCGTCGGCCTCCGCCCACGCGGCATCGGCGCGCGCCGCGACCGCAAGCGGCGCCACCTTCGCCCGCACGCGATCGAGCGCCCAGCGCAGATTGACGGCGGTCGGGCGCGTTGCGTCGAGCGCCTTATGCGCCTTGGCGAGCGCTGCGTCGCTCGCGTCGCGGTCGAGCGCCAGCGCAAGCCCGTACGCGCCGACGGCCCCGATCAGGGGCGCCCCGCGTATCCACATGCGCCGGATGGCGAGCGCCGCGGCTTCGGCGTCGCCGATCGCGACCTTGACGACGGCGTGCGGCAGCGCGCGCTGGTCGATCACCTCGATGTGGCGGGCTTTCGGCGGCCGGACCAGCGCGCGATAGGGCCCGGGATCGGCGGGGGAGGGAAGCGCTTCGCGGGGCATGGTCCGATTCTAGCGCCGACCGCGCTCATTTGAGCA
Organism: uncultured beta proteobacterium; assembly: GCA_963828045.1. Classification (GTDB taxonomy): domain Bacteria; phylum Pseudomonadota; class Gammaproteobacteria; order Burkholderiales; family Casimicrobiaceae; genus VBCG01. Next base: position 411,601 of record CAWHCM010000004.1, read on the forward strand.
CTTGAACGATGTTGTTGAAATCGTCGGTCCACACGCGCCAGTCGCGGCGCGCTTCGATCGGCGTGGACGAGCCCGTCAGGCGAGGATCGTCGAGCCTCGCCGGGTCCTTGGACAGCAGCACCCAGCTCGATGTGTTGGCCAGCGGATCGTCGCCGGGATCGTTGATCAGGAGCGCCTTGAGCGCCAACGCATTTGCGATGCCCTCCACTACGGGAACCAGATTGAGGTAGCGGTTGGTGACATGGAAGGCGATCACGCCGTCCGGCTTCATGTGCCGCAAATACACTTCAACGGCATCCCTGGTGATGAGATGGACCGGAATGGCGTCGCTGGAAAACGCGTCGATGGCGAGGACATCGAAGTGCTGCGGCGGCTCGCGCTCGAGTGACAGGCGCGCGTCGCCCAGCGCCAGCTCGATCGTGGCGTCGCTGTCCTTCAAGTATGTGAAGTCGCGCTGGGCAATGGCGACGACGCCGGGGTTGATGTCGTAGAAGCGATAAACGTCACCCGTGCTGCCGTATGCTGCGATAGTTCCGGCGCCCAGGCCGATGACTCCCACTTTGATAGGCTCGAGACGCGGATGCATCGCCTCGATCAACCTGCCGATGCCGGACGTACGCGTGTAGTAGCTCGTGGGCTCCCTGTGAAGCTCGGGGCGCAGGTACTGCTTGCCGTGCATGATGGTCCCGTGAATCAGCGTGTGGCGGTGGTCGAGGTCCTCCGCGCCGGAATCCTGGACGCGCAGCACGCCGTAGAAATTGCGCGACGTGAACATCGTGTCCTTGTAGAACTCGACGGCGCTCCAGATGCCGCAGCCGGTCGTGAAGAGCAGCGCCACGACGGCGAGCGCGGGAAACACGAGCGTTTCCCGCCGGACCTGCCACAGGAGGAGCAGCGCGCACACGACGAGCGCGATGGCCAGGTCGAAGTTGGCCGTGAACACGAGTGGCGCGACGACACCCGCAGCGATCGATCCCAGCGCGCCGCCGAGCGAGATCATGAGGTAGAAGCGCGTGAGGTAACGTGGTGCGGGCTTGAGCGTCACGAGCTCGCCATGGCAGAACATGCACGCGACGAAAAATCCGGCGCAGAAGACGCCGAGTCTGCAGCGCGAGCTCGTGCGTCAGCTTCGGGTCCGCGAGCGTCCAGCCCATGACGCCCAGTCCGGCGGCGAGCACTGACAGGAAGACGTCGCGCCGATACCAGCCGCGGCCGTCGAAGCACAGGATGAAACTGATGAGATAAAGCGACAGCGGCACGATCCACAGAAGCGGGACGGCCGCGATGTTCTCCGTGATGTGCGACGTCACCGCAAGCAGCAGGGTGGAACTCGTCGCCGCCAGCGCGCACCAGAGAAGCTGGCGGGAAAGGCGCGGGGGAGCGCCGTCGCGCATTGCGTCCGCAGATTCGGTCCCCGCGCAGTTCCGGCGCGACGGCACGCTGCCGGCTTTTCAATGCGGCAACCGTGCACAACGCGACGAACAGCGCGTAACCGGCGGACCATCCCCATGCCTGCGCTCGCGTGGCGATCCAGGGCTCGAGCAGGAACGGATAGCCCAGCAGCGCCAGCATCGACGCAAGATTCGACAGCGCAAAGAGGCGATAGGGACTGCGGCCGGGTTGGGCGCGCGCGAACCACGCCTGGATAAGCGGGCTCGTCGTCGACAGGACGAAATAGGGCAGTCCGATCGAGCCGGCGAGCAGTCCCAGGATGAGCCAGATCGGATTCTCCTGCCCCGAAGGTTTCCAGAACGTGCCCGGAATGATCGGCAGCACGGCGAGGCTCAGCGCAAGCAGCGTGATGTGCACGATTGCCTGCGCGCGGGGCGTCAAGCGGCGGACGCAAAAATCGGCGTAGGCGTAACCCAGCAGCAGCGTGGTCTGGAAGAAGACGAGGCACGTCGTCCAGACAGCCGCCGAGCCGCCGAACCACGGCAGGATCTCTTTGGCGACGATGGGCTGGAGGAGGAAGAGAAGGAACGCGCTAGCGAATATCGTCAGGGCGTAGAGCGGCATCGGCAGGCGCGTTCATGGAAGGAGGAACGGCGCATTGTACGGGCAAGCGTTGCACGACAACCGGTCGCGGTCGCCGGTCCGGGTACGGCCAGCCGGTTCGGGTCAGTAGGTCGTGCGCGGACGGAAATAGTCGACGCGGTCGATCGACTTGACGCGCACTTCCCGGACTTCCACGCCCTGCAGCAGCTTGAGCGGGATTTCGGTGCCGGCGCCGCCGCGATTCCAGACTTTGCGGTAGAAATCGGCCTGCGTGCGCACCGGCTCGTCGCCAACGGCCAAAATGATGTCACCCGCCGAAAGACCGGCGACATCGCCCGGACCCTCGGGCGAGACGCGCGACACGACGAGCCGTCCCTGCATTTCGTCGGTGGACACGCCCATCCATGGCCGCGCCGGGCCGGCGCGATGTCCGGCCTTCAAGAGCTCGGGCAGGATCGGCTTCAGGATATCGATGGGAACGAACATGTTGCCGGGAACCTTCGGGTCGTCGTCGCTGGCTTCGCGCACGATGAGCGAGCCCACGCCGAGCAGCTTGCCGTCCTTGTCGATCAGCGCCGCGCCGCTCCAGTTGAGGCGTCGGCGGGCTCGTGTAGATCGCCTGGTCCAGCGAATATTCCCAGCTTCCCGAAAAGGGACGCTTGGAAACGACGTACGCGAACGCGATGCCGTCGTCTCCTGCGCCCGCGATCATCACCCGCTCGCGGTTGGCGAGTTTGCCGGAATCGCCGAAGGGAACGGGCTTGGCGTCCATCGGCGCGATGGTGCGCACCAGCCCCAGGCCGCTGGCATGGTCGTAGGCAATGACCTGCGCGGCGAAAGTCCGCCCGCGGCTGTCCGTCACGCTGACGTCGTCGGCTTCGACGATCAGGTAGCCGATGGTCAGGATGAGGCCGCGCTCGCCGATGACGATGCCCGTGCCCTCGCGCTCGCTGCCGAGCGTCGCCGCGCTGCGGGCATCGGGAACCGCCTGCACCGAGACCTTGACGATGGCCGCGAAAAGCCGCTCCGGGTCCACCGTCTCGGCCGCCTTTTTCGCGGTGCTCGCGGATTTGGCCTTGCCTTGCGCCTGTGCGGCGGGCGTCGCGACAAGCAGGCACGCCAATGTGGCGACGAGCAGCGCGAGGAACATCCTTAACCGCGGATGGGTGCCCGTTCGATATGAGGCCATGGCGACCTCCGGTGGCAGCTCGCGGACGCTTTGCGCCGGTCCGCGCTGGAGAGGGCGACAGGCGCGTACGGATTGCGATGCTGCGCCTGCCCTGCAACTATAGCGCTACGGGAGCGCAATGCAATGGCGACCAGACTACATGGCCCTGGTCGTTTGTCCGACGGCGCGAAATGGGGGATGCCATCCGTATAATCGAACGTTACGCCCAACGCACGGCACGAGGAGTGGCATGAGCGCACGCAAGAAGCCGGAGGAACTACGTTCGCATCGCTGGTTCGGCAACGACGACATGCGCTCGTTCGGCCATCACTCGCGCACGTCGCAGATGGGCTATTCGCGCGCCGATTACCAGGGCAGGCCGATCATCGCGATCGTCAATACGTGGAGCGACATCAACGCCTGCCATTCGCATTTCCGGCAGCGCGCGGAGGAGGTCAAGCGCGGCGTGCTGCAGGCTGGCGGCTTCCCGCTCGAAATGCCCGCCATCGCGCTGGCCGAGGTGTTCCAGAAGCCGACGACGATGCTCTACCGCAATCTGCTGGCGATGGAGACGGAAGAGCTGCTGCGCTCGTATCCGGTCGACGGCGCGGTGCTGATGGGCGGCTGCGACAAGACCACGCCCGCGATGCTGATGGGCGCGATCAGCATGAACCTGCCGGCCATCTTCATGCCCGCGGGCCCGATGCTTTCCGGGCACTGGCGCGACCAGAAGCTCGGCAGCGGCTCCGACGTGTGGAAATTCTGGGCGGAGAAGCGCGCCGGCAACATCACCGACGAGCAGTGGCACGAGATCGAAGACGGCATCGCGCGCTCGCCCGGCCATTGCATGACGATGGGCACGGCGTCGACGATGACCTCCGCCGCCGAAGCGATGGGCTTCACGCTTCCCGGCGCGGCGTCGATTCCCGCCGCCGACTCGCGTCACGGCCGCATGGCCACGGAAACCGGCCGCCGGATCGTCGAGATGGTGTGGGAAGATCTGAAGCCGCGCGACTTCCTGACCGCCGCGTCCATCGACAATGCCGTCACCGCGGTCTTGTCGCTCGGCGGCTCGACCAATTCGGTCGTGCACATGGTGGCGCTGGCGCGACGCGCCGGCATCCCGCTGACGATCGACCGCTTCGACGCCATCGCGCGCAAGGTGCCGCTGGTCGCGAACATCCGTCCCGCGGGCAAGTTCCTGATGGAGGACTTCTTCTACGCCGGGGGATTGCGCGCATTGCTGAACGACGTCGGCGACCTCCTGACGCTGTCCGCGCGCACGGTCAACGGCAAGACTCTCGGCGAGAACATCGCGGGCGCCGAAGTGTTCAACCGCGACGTGATCCTGCCGCGCGACAAGGCGCTGGTCGCCTCCGACAGCCTCGCCGTGCTGCGCGGCAACTTGGCGCCCGACGGCGCGGTGATCAAGCCCGCGGCGGCGGAGGCGCATCTGCTGCGCCACACCGGGCCGGCGGTCGTGTTCAAGGACTACAACGACATGGCGGCGCGCATCGACGATCCGGCGCTGCCGGTCACGAAGGACTCGGTGCTCGTGCTGCAGCACGCGGGGCCGCTGGGCGCGCCGGGCATGCCCGAATGGGGCCAGCTGCCGATCCCGAAGAAGCTGCTGGCGCAAGGCGTGCGCGACATGGTCCGCATCTCGGACGCGCGGATGAGCGGGACCAGTTACGGCGCGTGCGTGCTGCACGTCGCGCCCGAATCGTTCGTCGGCGGCCCGCTGGCGCTGGTGCGCGACGGCGACGTCATCGAACTCGACGTGCCGGCGCGGAAGCTCGAGCTCAAGGTGAGCGACGCCGAACTCGCGCGCCGCCGCGCCGCGTGGCAGCGGCCGGCACCGCGATACGAGCGCGGCTTCGGCGCTCTCTATCAGCAGCACATCACGCAGGCGGACCAGGGCTGCGACTTCGATTTCCTCGAAGGGCTCGCCGCCACGGCCGAGCCGGAAATTCACTGATGAAAACCGTTCGCCGCCGCAAAGCTCGTCGACCTCGTCGCCGCGATCATGCACGGCGGGGGCTGCGCCACGGATGAGGCGCGCACCGTCGCGCGGCGCCTGGTGGACTCCAATCTCGTCGGCCACGATTCGCACGGCGTGCTGCGCGTCGGCAAGTATCTGGAATGGGTGCGCGAAGGCTGGCTCAAGCCCAACACGCCGGCAACCGTCGTGTTCGAAAGCGATTCGATGGCGATCGTCGACGGCAACCGCGGCTTCGGGCAGGTGATCGGCGAGTTCGCCACCCGTTTGGGGATCGCCAAGGCGGCGAAGTCGGGCATCGCAATGGTGGGCCTGCGCAACTGCGGCCATCTCGGGCAGGCTGGGCGACTGGGCGGAAATGGCCGCCGAGGCGGGCCAGGTGTCGCTGCATTTTCTCAACACTTCGGGCGCGCAGCGCGTCGCGCCCTTTGGCGGCAGCGACCGCAGGCTGTCGACCAATCCGCTGGCGATCGGCGTCCCGGTGGCGGGCGGCCCTCCGGCGATACTCGACATCACGACGTCGATGGTCGCCGAAGGCAAGCTGATGGTCGCGATGAACAAGGGCGAGCAGGTGCCGGCGGGATGGATCGTCGACAAGGACGGCAAGCCGACGACCAACCCCAAGGATTTCTACGACGGCGGCGCGCTGCTGACCATCGGCGAACACAAGGGCTCCGGCCTGTCGATCCTTACCGACCTGCTGGCGGGCGCGATCACGACGGGACGCAGTTCCGATCCCGCCGACACCGTGCTGCGCAACAACATGCTGTCGATTTTCATCGCGCCCGCCGTCTACGCCGGGGATGGCAGCGTGCTCGCGGAAGCGAAGCGATTGATCGACTGGGTGAAGGCGTCGCCGCCGCTCGCACCCGGCCGGCCGGTGCTGGGTCCCGGCGACATCGAGCGCGAGACGCGCGCCGCGCGGCTCGCCAAAGGCGTTCCGCTGGACGACAAGACGTGGAACGACTTGCTTGCGGCCGCGCGCTCGGTGGGCATCGATGCCGCTCGCGCAGCCGCCATGGTCGATTGAGGGAGGAAAGGAAGTGAAGAACGATGGTTACACACACTTGACTAGCGCAGAACAGGTGACCGGCATGGCGGCGGCCGACCTCTTTCCGGGATTCCGATGCGCGACATCCGCACGTCGGGCACGACGATTCATTTGGTTGCCGGCGGCACCGGTCCGCCGCTTGCTGCTGCTGCACGGCTATCCGCAGACGCACGCGATGTGGCACAGGATCGCGCCGGCCCTGGCGCGCGAATACACGGTCGTGTGTCCGGACCTGCGCGGCTACGGCGACTCGGGGAAGCCGGCGAGCGACGCCTCGCACGCCGCCTACGCCAAGCGCGCGATGGCGCAGGATATGGTCGATGTGATGGGGGCGCTGGGCTTTCCGCGCTTCCGTCTTGCCGGACACGACCGCGGGGGCCGGGTCGCCCACCGGCTGTGCGTCGATCATCCCGATGTGGTCGAGCGGGTCGCGCTCTTGGACATATCGCCCACGAGGACGATGTACGCCGGCACCGACATGGCGTTCGCCACCGCGTACTACCACTGGTTCTTCCTCATCCAGCCATTCGACCTGCCCGAGAGGCTGATCGGCGGCGATCCTGCGTACTACCTGCGCCGGAAGATCGGCGCGTGGTCCGGTGGGCTCTCTTACTTCGACCCGCGCGCGCTGGCGGAATACCAGCGGTGCTTCGAGAACCCCGCGACAATCCACGCAAGCTGCGAAGACTATCGCGCCGCCGCGACGATCGACCTCGAACACGACGAAGCGGACATCGCGGCCGGCCGCAAGGTGACGTGCCCGTTGCTTGTGTTGTGGGGCGACAAGGGCGTGGTCAACCGGCTGTTCGATCCGCTACGTGACTGGGGCGCGGTCGCCTCCGACGTTCGGGGCAAGGCGCTTCCCTCCGGGCACTTCCTCGCCGAAGAGGCGCCGGAGGAAACGCTGCGGGAACTGCGCGCATTCTTCGCGTAGGACAAGCGTGCACGACGCGGCGCGCGCGTAGCAATGTTTGGTTGGGAAGGAACCAACCGATCGGCGTCGCATCGAATTCAAGTTAGAGCTTGCGCGCTTCGGGGGGAGAGCGCATTATGACGTTGTCATACGACCCCACGGCGGAGGATCCCATGCTGAATTTCAATCGCGACAGCGCCAAGTCCACGGACAAGCTCGCCGCCAAACCCGCGCCTTACCCTTACGCACCTGTCCCTTCCGCCCCCAGCGGCGCGCCCGCCAAGACGCCCGCTTCCGCGCCCGCCCCGGCCGCGACGCGCACGGCCGCCGATGTGCCCGTCCTCACCAGCGTTCTGCCGGATTCCGGCGCGCTGATCGGACCCGACACGCCGGGAAGCCAGCTCTTCGTCGGACCGAACATCAAGCTCCGGGGCGTGGAGATCTCGGATTGCGACGTGCTGATCGTCGAAGGTCACGTCGAGGCCACCGTCAACAGCAAGGCGATGCAGATTGCCAAGCCTGGCACGCTGAAGGGCGTGGTGGTGATCGAGGTCGCCGAGATCGACGGCGAATTTTCAGGCGAGCTGACGGCGCACGCGAGGCTTGTCGTGCGCAGCACGGGCCGCGTGTCCGGCAAGATCCGCTACGGCCGGCTCATCGTCGCTGACGGTGGCGAACTCTCCGGCGACGTGCAGCGGATCGAACCCATCAAGTCCGAGCAGGCCAAGAGCGCGGTTGCGGCACCTGCCATGCCGGGCACGCGAGTGCAATTGTCGCCGCAGCCGCTGGGCTGAACCCACCGGAAGCGGCGGCCGCCTCTCGTCGTCAAACCACGAGCCGGTAGCCTACCGCGGTCTCCGTGATGAGGTGCCTGGGCTGCGCCGGGTCGTCCTCGACCTTCTGGCGAAGATGGCCCATGTGCACGCGCACGTAGTGCTCGTGCTCGACGTAAGCGGGGCCCCACACCTCGCGCAGGATCTGGCGATGCGTCAGCACCCGCCCGACGTTCTTGATCATCAGCGCCAGCAATCGGAACTCGATCGGCGTGAGATGCAGTGGTGCATCGCCCTTGCGGACGGTGCGCCTCGTCAGGTCCACCTCCACGTCGCCCATGCGAAACGGCGCGGATTCCTCGCTTGCGGCACCCGCGCTGCGCCGCCGTGTCGCTCGCACGCGCGCCAGCAGCTCGCCGATACCAAACGGCTTCGTCAGATAGTCGTCGGCGCCGGCGTCCAGCGCCTCGATCTTGTCGGTCTCGCCCGCGCGCGCCGAAAGCACGATGATGGGAATGGGCGACCAGGTGCGAAAGTCGCGGATGAAGTCGATGCCGTTGCCGTCGGGCAATCCGAGGTCGAGGATCACAACGTCGGGCTTGCGCGTTCCGGCATCGATGAGGCCCTGCTTGATCGTCTCGGCCTCGACGATCTGCCAGCCTTCCGTTTCGAGCGCCGTGCGCACGAAACGGCGAATCTGGCGTTCGTCCTCGATCAGCAACGCGACGGGGGCGGGCTCGCTCATCGCGTCGATCATAGCGTTTTCCCGCGAAAACGCGAACTCGAGGTCCCGGGCGTCGTCGTTGCCTTCGAGGACCGTGTGTCCTAGGGCGAGATTACTTCGGGCCGTCGGGCGCCCATTGGCTGAACACGGCGGCAACTTCCGCGGCATTCGACGCCGCGGCGAGGCGCGCGCGGAACGACGGATCCGAAAACGCCTGTGCGACAAGCGCAAGAAGCTGGAGATGGTCGTCGGTTGCGCCATCGGCCGGAACCATGATGACCAGCAGGCTGGAAACCGGCTTGCCGTCGGGCGCGTCGAAGGCCATCTCAATCTTGGGACGCATGAAGAGCGTCAGCGGCCGCGTGATGCCGGTAATGCGTGCGTGAGGGATGGCGACGCCTTGCCCGAGCGCGGTCGAGCCAACTTGCTCGCGCCGCCATAGCGCGCGCAGGATGGGAGCCGGGTCGAGCCCGTTGGCCTGGCCGATGCGTGCGGCCGCCAATTCGAGCGCACGACGACGATCCCACACGTCTACGTCCAGCACGATGTCCTGCGGCTGCAACCATTGCATCAACTGCCGCTTCGACGCGCCGGCGGGGCGTGGCCTGTCGTTACTGGCATTCATTGCGCAAGCGAGTTCCACGATATCTCCTTCGCCACCTTTGATGGTCCCAATGTAGCAGCGCGATCATAAAGAGCGCGAGGAATTGCGGACTCGCGCTATAAAGCCGGCATAAATTTCCGCCGCACTTTAGCCGGCCCCGGTGGCCGCGTATTCGTCAGGCGTGGAAGGTGGCGTGCCAAGAGGCAGCGTGAACGTGAATCGCGCGCCGCCATTCGGGCCGTTTTCTGCCGAGATCTTCCCAAGATGCGCCTCGACGATGGCCCGGCTGATGGCCAAGCCAAGTCCGACGCCGGGCGTCGATGATTCGCGCGAGCCTCGCGTGAACTTCTCGAAGATCGAATCCTCCTGGCCTTTTGGAATGCCCGGCCCGTTGTCGCTTACGCTCACCCGAAGATTGCCCGCGGCAGCTTCCGCCGCGATCGTGATGAGCGTGCCTGCCGGCGTGTACTTGCACGCGTTCTCGATCAGGTTGTACAGCACCCGCTCGATGAGCGTCGCATCGAACTCGACCAGCGGCAGGTCGCGCGGGAGATCGAGCGCAACGCGATGGTGGGTGAGAGCGGGTTGCGCAGCCTTGAGCGCGCTCCCCACGACTTCCTCCAGCGGATGCCATTTGCGGCGCAGCTTGACCTCGCCGCTTTCGATGCGCGCCATCTCGAGCAGGTTGTTGACCAGAGCGCCCATCCGCCGCGCTTCCTCGGCGATCGCGTTCGCGGACTCGAGCTGTTGGGAGGACAGCGCGGGTCGCGTGAGCGCCAGCGATTCCGCCAGCCCCACCAGCGCGGCAAGCGGCGTCCGCAGATCATGCGACAGCGCCGACAGAAGCGAATTGCGCAGGCGCTCGGACTCCATGCTGATGAGCGCCTGCTGCGCGACCTCGACGTAGTGCACGCGCTCCAGCGCAATGGCAGTCAGCGCCGCGAAGGTGTCCAGGTGCCGCCGCTGCTCCGGCACGAGCAGCAGGCGCGGATTGTCAGGCTTGATCACCAGCACGCCGCGCGTGCGCATCGGCGCCCGCAACGGAAGATAAAGGTACTCGCTGCCGGCGAGCGTGTCGGTGCCCGCGCCGGCGGGCTGTGCCTTGTCGTATGCCCACTGTGCGGCACCGACATCGATCGCCAGTCCCGGCTCCCGGCCGGCCGCCTGGATCCGGTCCTGGTCATCCGGCACCAGGATCGCGACCTTCGCATGAATCGTGTTCGCGATGATCCGGGTTGCGGAGTCGACGACGTCGGCGATCAGTAGCTTGCTCGACATGTCGCGCGCGAATTCGTACAGAACGCGGGCACGCTCCTCGCGGTAGGACGCGACCCGCGCCTGGTAGCGCAGGCCGGCGGTCATCTGGCCGATGATGAGCGCGACAGCAAGCATCACTGCGAATGTCAGCAGATACTGGATGTCGCTGACCGCAAACGAGAAGCGTGGCGGAACGAAAAAGAAATCGAAGGTGGCCACGCTGACAAATGCAGCGAGGACCGCCGGGCCGCCTCCCCATTTCAACGCAACCAGGACCACCGCCAACAGGAACAGCATGACGATGTTCGCGAGATCGAAGTAGGGCAAGAGTGGCGTCGCGACAAGCGCCGTCGCGAGGCAGGCGAGAAGCGACCAAAGATAGCGCCGACGCTTGATGCCGCGCCGTGGATCGGCGTCACCCTCGTCGCCGTAATCGCGGCGTGGCGACGGCTGCGCGGCTGCACGCCCGACCTCGATCAGGTCGATGTCCGGCGCAAGCTCGCCGATGCCGCGCGCGGTCCCGCGCTCCCACGGCCAGCGGGACGAGTTGCGCCTGCGCCCGACGACAAGTTTCGAGCAGTTGTGCGTTCGGGCGTATTCGACGGCCTCCGCGGCGGCATCGCTGCCCGAAAGTATGGACGTGTGCGCGCCGAATTCCTGTGCGAGCTTCACGGTTCGAAGTATCCGTTCGCGCTCCGAAGTCGGAAGTCGCTGCAGCACCGGTGTTTCCACGTAGACCGCAGTCCAGTCGACGCCGAGTTGCGCGGCGAGCCGGGCGGCGCTGCGCACAACGTCCTCGCCTCCGGCGCCGGGCCCGATGCAGCACAACAGCGAATCCTCGGTCTTCCAGACACGTTCGATCGCCTTGTCGGAGCGGTAGGCCTGGACATCGTCCTCGACGCGGTCGGCGGTGCGGCGCAACGCGAGTTCGCGCAGCGCCATCAGGTTGCCCTTTCGGAAGAAGTTCTTTGACGCCCTCTCCACGTGCTCGGGCAGGTACACTTTGCCGGCGGCGAGGCGCGCGAGCAGGTCGTCGGCGGACACATCGACCAGCACCACTTCGTCGGCCTGGTCGAAGAAGGAGTCGGGGACCGTCTCCCAGACCGTAATGCCCGTGATTCCGCCCACGACGTCGTTCAGGCTTTCGATGTGCTGCACATTGAGCGTCGTGTAGACGTCGATGCCGGCGGCGAGCAGCTCGTCGATGTCCTGCCAGCGTTTGGGATGGCGCGAACCCGGTACGTTCGTGTGCGCGAGTTCGTCGACGAGGATCAGCGCCGGGTGGCGCGCGAGTGCGGCATCGATGTCGAATTCGGGCAGCGTGCGGTCCTGATACGTGATTTCCGCCCGGGGCAGGATTTCGAGCCCCTGCAGCAGCGCCTCGGTCTCCTTGCGCCCGTGTGTCTCGAGCAGGCCGACGACGACATCCTTGCCTTCGTTCCGCAGCGTCCGCGCCGCGGTCAGCATCGCGTAGGTTTTGCCGACGCCCGCCGAAGCGCCGAAGTAGATCCGGAGCTTGCCGCGCTGCGCGGCTGCCTGCTGCGCCTTGACTTGCGCGAGGAGCTGATCGGGATCGGGACGGGTTTCGGTCATCGCCAGGCGGCTTGCGGCGGAGCCATGGACACTCAGCCTACCTGTTGCCGCGCAGGGCCGCCACCCGCGCGCGCTACTTTGTCACGCCGTCGAGGGCGAGGTTCAGCGTGACCACATTGATCCGCGGTTCGCCCAGGATTCCGAACGTGCGCCCTTGCGCGTACTTGTTGACGAGGCCGCGCACCGCGTCGACCGGCATGCCGCGCGTCTTGGCGACGCGCGCCACTTGATAGTCGGCCGCGGCGATGCTGATGTCCGGATCGAGTCCGCTGGCCGAGGCCGTGACGAGATCGGCGGGAACCGCCATCGTATTGCCGGGGTCCGCGTCGCGCAGCGCCTTGATCCGGTCCTTGACCGCATCGGCCAGCGCCGGATTGCGCGGCCCCTGATTGGAGCCGGAAGACGCGCCGCCGTTGTAGGGCTGCGGAGATGTCGCCGAGGGTCGGCTCCAGAAATACTTCGGATCGTCGAAGGGCTGCCCGATGAGCGACGAGCCGACGGCCTTGCCGTTCTGGACGATCAGGCTGCCGTTGGCGGTGCCTGGGAACGCCACTTGGGCGATACCCCAGGTGACGAGTGGATAGACGACGCCGGTCAGCACGGAGAGCACGACCAGCATCCGGAGTGAGGGTAGCAACGAGGCGAACATGGCGTATCTCCGATGGTCAGGCGAGATGCAGGACGACGAGCAGCAGGTCGATGATCTTGATGCCGATGAACGGCAGCAGGATGCCGCCGATGCCGTAGACCAGCATGTTCCGCCGCAGGATTTCGGCGGCGCCGATCGCGCGGAACTTCACGCCCCGCAGTGCGAGCGGAATCAGTGCCGGAATGACCAGCGCGTTGAAGATGACCGCGGACAGGATGGCGCTCTGCGGCGTTGCAAGGTGCATGACATTGAGCGCATCCAGCGCAGGATAGGTGCTGGCGAACGCGGCCGGAATGATGGCGAAATACTTGGCGACGTCGTTGGCGATGGAAAACGTCGTCAGCGAACCGCGTGTGATGAGGAGCTGCTTGCCGATCTCGACGATCTCGATCAGCTTGGTCGGGTTCGAATCGAGGTCGACCATGTTGCCGGCTTCCTTCGCCGCTTGCGTGCCGCTGTTCATCACGACCGCGACGTCGGCCTGCGCGAGGGCCGGCGCGTCGTTGGTCCCGTCGCCCGTCATCGCGACCAGCTTTCCATCCGCCTGGATTTCGCGAATCAGCTTGAGCTTGGCCTCCGGCGTGACTTCGGCCAGGAAGTCGTCCACGCCGGCTTCGGCGGCGATCGACGCAGCGGTGAGCTTGTTGTCGCCGGTGATCATGATGGTCTTGATGCCCATCTTGCGCAGCTCGGCGAAGCGCTCCTTGATCTGCGACTTGACGATGTCCTTCAATTCGACGACGCCAAGCACGTGCCGGCCTTCCGCGACGACGAGCGGCGTGGCGCCGCGGCGGGCGACTTCCTCGACCCGTGCGACGACTTCCGCGCCGACGGCGCCGCCTTGCTGCGCGACCCAGGCCCGGATCGCGTCGAGCGCGCCCTTGCGCAACTCCCGCCCATGGTGGGTGACGCCGCTCATCCGCGTCTGCGCCGTGAACGGGATGATCGTGAATTGGCCGGGTTCGAGGGCCGGCGGGACGATGCCATAGGCGCGCCTGGCCAGCGCCACGATGCTCTTGCCCTCGGGCGTTTCGTCGCCGAGCGAGGCGAGCAGCGTCGCCTCGGCGAGCTGTTGCTGCGTGACTCCCGAGACTGCGTGCAGCGCCGACGCCTGGCGGTTGCCGAACGTGATCGTGCCGGTCTTGTCGAGCAGCAGCACGTCGCAATCGCCGGCGGCCTCGACCGCGCGGCCGGACGTCGCGATCACGTTGGCCCGCATCATCCGGCCCATGCCGGCGACGCCGATCGCGGACAGGAGCCCGCCGATCGTCGTCGGGATCAGGCACACCAGCAACGCGACCAGCACGGTGATCGACACCGGCGTGCCGGCCTTGGCCACGCCGACGCTGTAGATCGAATAGGGCAGCAGCGTCACCGTCGCCAACAGAAACACGAGCGTCATCGCGACCAGCAGGATCGTCAGCGCGATCTCGTTGGGCGTCTTCTGCCGCTTGGCGCCCTCGACCATGCCGATCATCCGGTCGAGAAACGCCTCGCCCGGATTGACGTTGATGCGCACGATGATCCAATCGGACAGCACCACGGTGCCGCCGGTGACGGAGTTGAAATCGCTGCCCGCGGCGCGGATGACCGGCGCAGACTCGCCCGTGACGGCGCTTTCGTTGATCGATGCAGCGCCGACGACGACTTCCCCGTCGCCAGGCACGAGGTCGCCCTGTTCGACCAGCACCAGGTCGCCCTTGCGCAGCTGGATCGAGGGCGTCGGTGTCGACGGGGCGCCGTACTGGGCGCGCTGGAGCTTCTTGGCCACCGTGTCCTTGCGAGCGCTCTTGAGCGAGGCGGCCTGCGCCTTGCTGCGGCCTTCGGCGATCGCCTCGGCGAAATTGGCGAATAGCAGCGTGGCCCATAGCCACAGCGTGACGGCAAGGATGAAACCGGCCGGCGCCTCGCCCGTGCCGAACAACGCCTGCAACCACAGGATTGTCGTCAGGATGCTGCCGATGTAAACGACGAACATCACCGGATTGCGCCATTGGTAGCGCGGCGTCATCCGAAGGAAGCTGTCGATCAGCGCGCGCCGCATCAGGTCCGGGTTGAGGAACCAGGAGAGCGCGCTTTGCTGGGCTGCCAGGGTTGCCATGGTTATGCCTTGGATTGTTGTGGGTGCGTCATTGGGCGGTGAACAACAACAAGTGCTCGATGACCGGACCGAGGGCCAGCGCCGGAACGAACGTCAGCGCGCCGACGGTGATCACGGTGCCGATCAGAATTGTGACGAACAGAGGTGTGTGCGTCGGCAGCGTGCCGGACGACACAGGTACGCGCTTGGCGGTGGCGAGCGCGCCTGCCAGCGCGAGCACCGGGATCGCCAGCCAGTAGCGGGCGAACAGCATGCAGATGCCCAGCGCCGTGTTGTAGAACGGCGTGTTTGCGGAGATCCCGGCAAAGGCGCTTCCGTTGTTGTTGGATGCGGAAGAGAACGCGTAGAGGATTTCCGAGAAGCCATGCTCGGCCGGGTTGGAAACCCCGGCCTTCCCGGCGTCCGCCAGGACGGCGACCGCCGTTCCGCAAAGAACCAAGAGGGGCGGCAGCAGGATCGCGATCGACGCCATCTTGATCTCGAATGCTCCGATCTTCTTGCCGAGGTATTCCGGCGTCCTGCCGATCATCAATCCCGCAATGAACACGGCGACCAGCGCGAACATGATCATCCCGTACAGACCCGAACCCACGCCGCCGAAGATCACCTCGCCCAACTGGATCAGCCACATCGGCACCATTCCGGCGAGCGGCATGAACGAATCGTGCATGGAGTTGACCGAGCCGTTCGATGCGGACGTGGTCGCGACCGCCCACAGCACGGAATTCGCCACGCCGAAGCGCACCTCTTTGCCCTCCATGTTGCCGCCGGGATTGGTCGCGCTTGCGACCTGGTCGGCGCCAAGCCTGGTCAGGACCGGATTGCCCGGCGCCTCCAGTGCGTATGTCGCGGCCAGCAGAACGACGAACACGATCGTCATCGTCGCCAGCAACGCCCACCCTTGGCGGGTGTCGCCGATCATCCGTCCAAACGTGTAGCACAGTGCTGCTGGTATGAGCAGGATGGCCAGGACTTCCAGGAAATTGGAGAGCGGGGTCGGATTCTCGAACGGGTGCGCCGAGTTGACGTTGAAGAAACCGCCGCCGTTCGTTCCGAGCTGCTTGATGGCGATCTGCGACGCTGCCGGCCCGAGCGGAATCGTCTGCTCCGACGTCGTCGCCTTCTCGGTAACGGGATTGCCCTTGTCGTCCTTGAGCGGTTGGCCATCCGGCCCGTTTTTCGGATTGTCGTATGTCACCGGTTGGACCAACGTGACGGTGGCGTACTTGTCGAACGTCTGCACGACACCCTGGCCGACCAGGACCAGCGCAAAGACAAGCGAGAGCGGCAGCAGGATGTAGACCGTCGATCGCACGAGGTCGAACCAGAAGTTGCCGATGCCATCGACCTGCTTGCGGGCAAAGCCGCGAATCAGCGCGACGAGCACCGCCATGCCCGTCGCAGCGGACACGAAATTCTGGACGCTGAGCCCAAGCATCTGCGTGAGATAGCTCATCGTGCTCTCGCCGCCGTAGCCCTGCCAGTTGGTATTGGTGATGAAGCTCGTCGCGGTATTGAACGCCGAATCGGGGCTGACCGCCGCCATCGCCTGCGGATTGAGCGGCAGGAATACCTGAAGCCGCTGCAACGCATAGACCGCCAATCCGCCCAGCAGATTGAACCAGAGCATCGCAAGGGCGTACTCGACCCAGTTCATTTCGCGAGCCGGATCCACGCCCGCGCCGCGATAGATCAGGCGCTCTAGCCAGCCTCCAATGCGCTGCGCGCTCACGGCGCGACCTTCGTAGACCGCGGCCATATACGCACCAAGCGGCTTCGCCAGCATGAGCAGGACGACAACATAGAAGACGATTTGCAGCCAACCCGAAGTATTCATTCGAAGAGCTCCGGCTTGAATAGCGCGACGATGAGGTAGACAAAGATCAGCAGCGTGGCGCCGCCGCTCAGCCAATATACCCAGTTCATGTCCGGCCTCCCTTCGTCATCAGGCCGGCGCAGAAGCGCACCAGGCCCACGGAGAGCGCGAAGAAGCCGACGATTGCTGCAATAAAGATGAGGTCCACCATGGCCAGTCTCCGAATCCCTTGAACGAGCGTTATCATCCGCGCCGCCGCGTCAAGATTGCGACAGATCGACGTCCGCCGGTGTAAAGAACATATAAAGACCAAGGGATCCGCGCGGTGTCCCCCAAACGGGGGTCACGCGGTCTTCTGGATGTATCCGACGAACTCTTTGCCGGCGATGTTCTTGCCGTAGATGGTTTGACGCAGACTACGCGGCGCGTTTGACGAGACCCATCGTGGAACTCTTGTCATGCCAAGCGTGCGGCTGTGCGGCGGGACTGCCACCGCCGTTCGCGACCGGCCCCTCCGGAAGCGGTTTGCGCTCTTCGGCGATGCGCCGCGCGCGCCGTTCGGCGTTCCAGTCGTGCCAATACGCCACCAGCAACGCATACATGATGAACAGTCCGAGAAGCGCCAGCAGCGCGAGTCCGCGCAGATGAAGCCAATTGATTGTGTCCATGTGTTGCTCCTTTCGCATCCGAGATGGCGTCAATGTACGCACGCTCAAGAAGAGAGCGCGTCAAGATGCGCGCGTTGGCCATAGAGAATCTGTAAATCTTGCCCGCGCTTGAATAGAGGGCGGCGTGAGCAATTGCGCCGATCGAGCGCCTAAATACCGATGTATCAGGGGCTCACCGGGAAGTTGCTGTTTTTGCTATAATTAAAAGCTTGGCCAAGTAGCTCAGTTGGTAGAGCAGAGGACTGAAAATCCTTGTGTCGGTGGTTCAATTCCGCCCTTGGCCACCAAATTTCGCGGGACGCTTAGCGGCCCGTGCCGAACGCCAAAAGGGCGCGCAGAGTGCGACGTCGTTTGCAGCCGTAACCTGTTCCCCTTCGTACCCCGGCATTCAAAGACTGCCCGCAACCTTGCGGAAGTGGTAGCCGAGAATGGAAAGTTCGACGGCAGCGTGCAATTTTCGTGGACTTGCAAGCAGCGTCGACCAGACCAGCATCCAGTAGCGGCTTCGGCCGCGATGCCATACCCCGAGCAGCCACAGCGACTTCGCAAACGCCTTCACGTCGGCCGGGGACAGCCGCGCCACCGGGCCCCGGGGCTCGAAGGAACGCAGGAACGCGTGAATGCGTCGGTAATAGTTGCCCGGGGCGTATAACCTGCGCATCAAGTTGCGGTATTCCGAGATCATCACGTCGCGGTCCAGCCGGGGGACGAAATTGAGCACCGCGTCGGTATTGTTGCCGCGGGTCTCGGCGAGGATGCGGCCTTCGCGGGCCAGCCGCCGATACAGCGCAGTTTCGGGCAATGCGGTGAGCAGCCCGACCATGGCAGTGACGACTCCGGTGCGCTGAATGAATTCGAACTGCCGCGCGAAGATGTCCTGCCGATCGGAATCAAAACCGATGATGAAGCCGCCCATGACCTCCAGGCCGGCTCGCTGCAGCGTGTTCACCGAATCGGCCAAATCGCGCCTCTGGTTTTGCGTCTTACCGCATTCTTCGAGACTTGCATCCGACGGTGTCTCGATTCCGAGGAATACTTTCCGGAATCCGGCCTCGACCATCAGATCGCACAGCTCGGGATATTCGGCCAGATTGACCGATGCCTCGGTAAAGAATCCCATCGTCGGCCGCACGCGATGGCGCCATGCGATCAATTCCCTCAGCAGCTCCTTCGCACGCTTGCGATGCCCGATGAAATTGTCGTCGACGATGAAAACCATATCCTTCCAGCCGGCCAGCCGCAGCGCCTCCAGCTCGCGCACCACCTGCGCCGGTTCCTTGGTTCGTGGAACGCGGCCATTCATGACGACGATGTCGCAGAATTCGCAGTCGAACGGGCAGCCCCGGGAGAACTGCACTGGCATGCTCACATAGTCGCGCGGATCGATCAGGTCCCAGCGCGGAACTGGCGTCTTGTCCAGGCTTGGCCAGCCGGGAGCGCGGTAGACGGGCTGCAACCTGCGCTGCTGCATGTCCGCCACCAGTTGCTCGATCACCTCTTCGGCCTCGCCCAGGACGAAATGCGCGATCTCGGGAAATTCTCGATGGCCAGTGGTAAACAGCGGGCCGCCCGCAACGACGGCCTTGCCGAGCGCCGCGCACCGCGAGGCAACCTCGTGCGCTGATTGCTTGTGCACGATCATGCCGCTCAGGAAGACGTAATCGCACTCCAGTATTTGATCGTCGGTGAGAGCGCTGACGTTGAGGTCGACCAGGCGCAGGTTCCAGTCGCGCGGCAGCATCGCGGCGACGGTGAGCAGGCCGAGTGGCGGAAATGCGCACTTCTTGGAGACGAACTTCAGCACATGCTTGAAGCTCCAGAAGGTATCGGGATTGCGCGGGTAGACGAGAAGAACGTTCATGGCTGTGATTGCCTCGCGATAGCTCGCCGGATTCGCGGAAATGCACCAGACGTGGGCTTCGTTACGCAAGCGCTCGAAGCGGCGCTGCGCTTGCCAATCGGCCATTGTGCGCTATCGAGCATGTGGCTTATTAATCCAGATCAATGGAGTTGCCATGTGAACTGCGAAGATTCGCATGATGAGTTAGTCTGATAACCTGCTTGGCATTCGTAACGGCGAGGCTCGCGCGTCATCATGCGCCACAGGGAATGGCATCGGACGGACCGCATTGGCTGGTTGCGCGCGGCCGTATTGGGCGCCAATGACGGCATTGTTTCCACCGCGAGCCTGGTGCTCGGTGTCGCCGCCGCGCACGGGACGCACGGCAACGTGATGGTGGCCGGCATTGCCGGCCTGGTTGCAGGTGCGATGTCGATGGCTGCCGGCGAGTACGTGTCGGTCCGCTCACAGGCCGATTCGGAACAAGCCGCGCTCGACGTGGAACGTGCGGAACTCCAGGCAGACGAGAAGGGCGAGCGGCGGGAGTTGACGGCCATTTACGTGGGCCGCGGCCTCGACCCTGCGCTGGCGAAACAGGTCGCCGAGCAACTGATGGCCCACGACGCACTGGGCGCACATTCGCGCGACGAGCTCGGCATTTCCGAGACGCTCCGGGCGCGACCGATTCAGGCTGCGCTTACCTCCGCCGCCAGCTTCGCCGTTGGGGCGGCCATGCCGCTGCTCGCAGCTGCGGCAGTGTCTGTGACGAGCCTGATTCCGCTCGTTTCCGGGATTTCTCTGGTATTCCTTGCCGTCCTGGGCGGGCTGGCCGCACGTGTGGGCGGCGCGAGCGTGACGACAGGCGCCGTACGCGTCACGTTCTGGGGCGCGCTTGCGATGGCGCTGACGGCAGGTGTTGGGGCGCTGTTCGGAACCGTGGCGTGACAGGCCTTACGTATCTAACCGTATCGCAGACAGGAGAGTTGATGATGAGCGAAGAGAAAAGTGTGCTGGCCATGATGCAGGAAATGGGTACCACGCTGGCGAAACAGACGAAAGGCATGGCGTCGGGTGCCAAGCGCGACGCGGGAAAGGTGCGAACCGCGATCGAGAAGAAGGCGCGGGCCGCCAAGGCAAGCGCGAAGCGCAAAGGCAAAGCCGCTGGAACCACCGCCAAGAAGACCTATGGCAAGGCGAAGCGCGTCGTGACGCGAAAGACCAAGGCGGTCGAGGTTGATGCCGCGAGGGTCCTGGGCAAAGCTACGCGCGCGGTAAAGCGCACGGTCAAGGCGGCGGCAACCGGCGCGAAAAAGGCGGCCGGCAAGGTCGAGCGCGCCATGAGCCGGAAGAAGCCCGTGGCGAAGCGCAAGACCTCCTCCGCCAAGACTGCTGTGAAGAAAGGCGTGATCAGGGTCAAGACGACCGCACGGAAGGTCGGCGCCGCGGTGGGCAAAGCCGCCAAGGGTGTGGCGAAAAGGCCCACGAAAAGGACGGCCAAAAAACCCGTGAAAAGAACGGCGAAAAGGACACCAAAGAAAAGGAGCACGTGACCCCGCAGCGATCGAACTGCATAGGCGGTAAGGCGAGTTGATTTGCCCGCTTCCGCCGGGGTTGGCCAGTGCGCGTTTGCGCGGCAAACAGGTCGATTACCGTGCGAAATACCGGTCGTGAAGCGCGTCCAGGTCGACGTCGGCGGCCGCCTGCGCGAGCACGACCTTGCCGCCCTGCATCAGGTAGACCTGGTCGGCAATCTGCACGGCGCGCTGCGTGTTCTGCTCGACCAACACGATGGTCCGGCCCTCGGCCTTGAAACGCGACAGCAGGAGGAATATCTCCTGTACGACAATGGGCGCGAGGCCCAGCGACGGCTCGTCGATCAGCAGGAGCTTGGGCTCGGACATGAGCCCGCGCGCCATCGCGAGCATCTGCGCCTCACCGCCGGAAAGAGAGCCGGCGAGCTGGGTCCGCCGTTCGAAGAGGCGCGGGAACATCGAATAGGCGGCATCGACGCGTTGCGCGACCCGCGCCTCGGCGCGTACCGGATACGCGCCGAGCAGCAGGTTTTCGGCCACGCTCATGTCGTGAAAGACCATCCGGCCCTCGGGTATGAGCGCGATCCCGAGGTCTGCAAGGCGCCACGTGTCCGTTCCGTCGAGCCTGCGCCCATCCAGCGTGATCTCGCCCTGCGTGACGGGGACTTGCCCCATGATTGCGCGCAACAGCGTGGTCTTGCCGGCGCCATTCGGCCCGATGATCGTCGTCAGCTTGCCGGACTCGAACCGGAGATCGACGTCCCACAACACGTTGATGGGACCATAGCCGGCCCGGACTGCGCGGACCTCAAGCATGGGGAGGCACCCCGGTATAGCTCGCGACGACGTCGGGCTGGCGGAAAACAAAATCCGGCGTCCCGTCGGCGATCAGTTGGCCGAAATTGAGCACGGCCGCGCGCGGACACAGCGTACTGATCGTCTCGATGTCGTGCTCGATGATGACGATTGCGAGCTTGTACCGCGCGTGGATTTCGCTGAGCAATTGCGTGAAGCGGCGCTTGGCCTGGAGCTCGAGGCCCGCCAGCACTTCGTCCAGCAGCAACAGCCGAGGTTGTGTCGCCAGCGCCTTTGCGACTTCGAGCGATTTCAATTCGGTCAGCGAAAGCTCGGTGGCGGCGTCGCGCGTTGCGCGATCGGTGAGTTGGACGAGGTCGAGCAATTCCGCCAACGCGCGGGGATCGGTGCGACCGGTGCCGAAGCGCTGCGCGACCGCTACGTTCTCGGCGACCGTCAGCGTATGCATCGGTTGCGGAATCTGGAACGTGCGCCCTATGCGGCATCGCGCGCGCGAATAGGCCGGTACCTGGGAGATGTCTGCTCCCTCGAAGCTTACGGTGCCGTGCCGTAGCTTGACGGTGCCTGAAATGACGTTGAAGAGCGTCGTCTTGCCGGCGCCATTCGGCCCGACCAGCCCGACGATCTCGCCCGCGGCGACGAAGAGCGACACGCGGTCGAGCGCGTTGAGGCCGCCGAAGCGCACGCAGATGTCGCGAAGCTCAAGCATCGCCCGCCACCGCAGCGGCATGTCGCGAGCCCGGTCCGCGGCTGCGCCTGGGGAGCAGCGAAAGCAACCCCTCGGGGGCGAAAATGATCATCGCGCCCAGCAATGCGCCCAAAACAATTTGGTGGCCGATCGGCATAAGTGCCTTGAACGCGAGCTGGTCGGCCAGATAGATCACAACTGCGCCGATCAGGGGGCCGGTGATCGTGCGGTAGCCGCCGAAGATGGCCGCGACGATCGGCAACATCGTCCACAAGCCGGAGAACGCGTAATCGGGTTCGAGGAAGTTGATGTAGTGCGCGTTGAACGCGCCCATCACGCCGGTCATGAACGCGGAAAGGAAAAGCATGAGCGCCTTCAGCAGCAGGCTGTTGACGCCGACGGCTCGCGTCGCCTCTTCGCTTTCCTGCATCGCGCGCAGTGCCAGTCCGTGGGGGCTCTTGCGGATCCGTGCGTATGCCAGCGCGAAAGCAAGCACCAGCGTAAGCGCGATCCAATAACCGCCCGTCTTGCTCGAGAAATCGTATCCGAGCACCACGGAGAAGCGCGGGATGTTGCCGATGCCGCCGGCCCCGTTGGTGAGGCCTTTCCATTCGGTGGCGACGATGCGGAAGATGTGTGCATAGGCGAGCACGGCGAGCGCGAAATAGGGCCCTCGCAGCCGCAAAGCCGGAAGGATCAGCACGGCGGAGAGCGCGGCGCAGACGCCGCCGGCGACGAGTGACATTCCGATCGGCCAGCCGGCTTTCATGACGAGCAGGGCGGAAGCATACGAGCCGACGCCGAAGAATGCCGCATGGCCGAAGCTCACGAGCCCGCCCAAGTTGCCCAGGAGCGCCCAGGCCAGCGCAATGCCGCCGATCGTCAGCGCGGCGACGATCATGCTCATGAGATAGAGGTTGCCGGCAAACGCGAGTGGAACGAGCGCATACAGCGCGATCGCCAGCGCCGCCCATGCCAAAGCGCGCAGCGATGTCATCAGCGCGCGCGCCGCCAGCGCGTGCCGAAGAGGCCTTTCGGCAGCACGAACAGCACCAGCAGGAACAACACCATGCCGGCAAGTTCCTGCAGCGCGGAACTGAAGAAGGTCGTCGTCAGCGACTCCGTCAGTCCGAGCAGCAGTGCGCCGACGAGCACGCCGGACACCGACCCCATGCCGGCCAGCACCGTGATGATGAACGCCTTGACCGTGAGACTTATCCCCAGCGATGGCTGGATGACGCCGACGCTGAAGATCGCGGCTCCGGCAAACGCGGCGAGCAGCCCCGCCACCAGGAACGAGATCAACTCGACGCGGTGCGGGTCGATCCCCATCAGCTTCGCGGTGTCGCGGTCGGACGCGACGGCGCGCACTGCGCGCCCGGCCCACGTCCGCGTCAGCCACCACCACAGGCCCGCGATCAGCACAAGGCTCACCGCGAAGAAAAGCAACTCGCTGCGCATGCTGTAGAACGGCCCCAGCACGACAGCGTCTTGCAGCCATGCCGACTTGGTGGAACGGATGTCGGCCTTCCAGAGGAGCAGCATGCCGTTGGTCAGCATCACGCCGACGCCGTAGGTCAGCAGCAGCGAATTGAGCTCGCGATTGCGGCGGATGCGGCTGACCAGGAAATACGTCAGCGCCATCGCGACGCACACGATGACGATGGCCACGGGAATGGCGACGAGTGGGCTGGCACCCAAGCCCGACTCACAGGCATAGGCGATGTAGGCGGCCAGCAGGACCAGCTCGCCATGGGCGAGGTTGATGACCTTCATCGTGCCGAAGATCAATGCGAGGCCCAGCGCGATGAGCGCGTACGAACTGCCGGTCAGCACGCCCGACCAGACGGCCTGCAGGACGAGCTCGGCCATCGCGGTCGAATCAGCCGGCGGTCAGCGACGGTTGCGCATTGCCCATTTGCGCAACTCCTTTGCGCACCTCATTTGCGTCACTCACCACGGCACGCCGGGGAAGACCATCTTGCCGTTGGCGTATTCCTTCGGCCAGACGACGACGACCTGCTTGCCCTGATGCTGACCCATCCGGTGCGAGAAATACGGATTGTCGCCCTTGTCATCGAATTGCACGCGGCCGATCAGCGTGTCCTTATTCGTCTTGTGCAGTTCGGCGGCGATACCGCCCGACTTGAGCGTGCCGGCATCGTAGGCGCGCACGATGGCGTCGAACAGAAGCTGCGACTGCACGTAGCCGAACTGTCCGAGATAGTCGGGCTCCTTGCCGTAGAGCTTCTTGTAGGCGTCGGCGAAGTCCTTGCCGTCGGGTGTCGTGAATTCCGCGGGGAAGGGCAGCAGCGCCGTGCCGTAGACGTTCTCCATAAGGTCGGGAAAGTCGCTCTGCATCTTGGACGTGGCAAGCGACCACACGCCCACCATTGCCTTGACGTCGGGCTTCAGCACCTTCGCGGCCCGGAGGATGCCCACATAGTCGTTCTCATAGCCGGACATCGCGATCACGTCCGGCTTGTCCTGGAGCTTGATCTTGTTGACGATGGGCTTGAAGTCCGTGATCGACGGGTCGAAAGGATGCATCGTGACCTTCACGCCCTTCGCGGTGAGTGCCTTTTCCACGTCCTTCGCTAAGTCGGACGTCGCTTCCTTGGTCAGGTAGACGATCGAGACGCTCTTGGCGCCCATGTCGGCCAGCAGGCCAACCATGGCCTTCGAGTACCCTGCCGTGTTATTGATCCGGAAGAAAGTCTTGAGACCGCGCTGCGTCAATGCTTCGTCGACGCCTCCCGACGTGATGTAGACGAGTCCGGCCTTGTTCGCCGCGTCCGATGCCGGACCGATGTTGTTGGACCCGTAGCCGCCGTCTATCGCGATCACGCCCTGTGACGCCAGCTTTTCCACCGCCGCTACCGCCTTCGCCGGAGACGACTCGTCGTCGACGGTGATGAGTTTTATCTTGTGCTTGCCGCTCTTGCGATTGAAGACGTCCGCGGCGACGCTGATGCCTTCGCTCATGCCGGTGCCGACGCGCGCCAGCGATCCGGACAAGGGCACTTCGACGCCGACGACGAATTCCTCGCCGCGCGCCGCACCGGCGGCCAGCAGAACCGTACCGATCAATGCCGCGAGCAATGGCCGAAACAAGGGTTGACTGTGCATGAATCGTTCCTCCTTCGTTTGTTCTATCGCGCGGCCGCGATCGCCGTCCGCGCCTCCGCCATCTTCCGCAATTGTTGTTTGAGCACCTTTCCCGTCGCGGAAGCCGGCAACGCTTGCAGTATGACGATTTCGGCCGGCCGCTTGTAGGGCGCCAGTCGATCCGCGGCAAACTGCGAGAGTTCCAGCAAGCTCGCCGCCGCGCCCGGCGCCAGCTCGACGAACGCGACGACCTCCTCGTTGTCGGCGATGGCGCGGCCGACGACGGCCGAATGCGTGACCGCCGGATGCGCGTTCAGCACGGCCTCCACCTCCGCCGGATAGACATTGAAACCGGATCGGATGATGAGTTCCTTCGTGCGCCCGACGATAAAGAGCGAGCCGTCGCTTTCCACCCGCGCCACATCGCCGGTGTCGAGCCATCCCTCCGCGTCGATCGTCCGCGCCGTCAATTCCGGATTCCGGTAGTAGCCCAGCATCACGTTGGGTCCCCGGACCCGCAGCACGCCGGCCTCGCCGGCCGGAACGGCGCGGCCCTGCGCATCGACGACGCGGACCTCGACGCCGGGAATCGCGGTGCCTACCGAGCAATCGCCGCGAGGTGAGTCGAGCCGCGTCTGCGTCACCGTCGGCGCCGTCTCCGTGAGCCCGTAGCCATTGTGAAGCGTGAGGCCCGTCAGCCGCTCGATGTCGGCCTTGAGCGCCGGGTCGAGCGGCGAGCCTCCGGCGTACACGAATCGCAATCGCGGCGCGGCGAAGGACTGGCCGGTGGATCGGATGTGCTCCAGCAGCCTTGCATACATCGCGGGCACGCCCTGCGCCACGGTGAGGTCGAATTTCGCCAGCGCGTGCAGGAATGCCTGCGGCGAAAAGCGCGGCTCCAGTTGCAGGCACGCGCCGGCGAAGAGCGTGCCCATGCAGACCGACGCCAGCCCATAGACATGCGATATCGGCAGAACGCCATAGACGCGGTCGCCGGGACCGAGTCTGCGCAATGTGCTCGATACCTTGGCGATGAAGAGCAGATTGCGGTGCGACAGCATCACGCCCTTCGGGTCGCCGGTCGTTCCCGTCGTGTAGATCAATGCGCCGACGCGTCGGGCAGGGTCGGCTGCCAGCGCCTCGGGCCGGGCCTCCAGATCTATGGGACCCATCGCGAGTTCGCCCATCGTCGGCACCATGAGGGTGTCGGCTGCCGCGTGGCGCGCCGCGTGCGCCGCGGCCTCGGCCGAGACGTGGGCCATGCAGACGACGCGGCGCGGCGTGCAGTGGTCGCGGATCGCGTCGATCTCGCGCGCCGACAGCCGTGCGTTCACGAGCACCGGCCACGCGTCGATGCGCGCGATGCCGAAGAGCAGCGCGACCAGCGCGGCGCAGTTCTCGCCGACGACGAGCACGCGATCGCCCGGGCGGACGCCCGCCGCGGCAAGGCGCTGCGCGACGCCGGACGTGCACGCAGCCAGCTCCGCATACGTCCATGCACGTTCCTGCTCGCGCAACGACGCGTTCGCGGGAATTCGCGCGGCCTGCAACGTGACGATGTCGTCGATGCGCGGCGGCAGCGCCGCGAGCAGCCGGGGGATGTCCGCGAGCGAAGCCTCAATGGGGGCGTCGTCGATCATCGCCGTTCCTGCGCCGCTCACTTCGCCGCGTCGCGGATCATGTTGCGCGCGATGACCAGCTGCTGAATCTGGCTCGTCCCCTCGTAGATCCGGAACAGGCGCACGTCGCGGTAGAACCGCTCGATCGCATAGTCGCTGACATAGCCTGCGCCGCCGTGGATCTGGACGGCGCGGTCGGCGACGCGCCCGCACATCTCCGACGCGAAGAGTTTCGCGCACGCGGCCTCGGTACCGACATCGCCGCCCGCGTCGCGGCGGCGCGCGGCGTCGACGACCATCGAGCGCGCCGCGTAGATCTCGGCCCTGCTGTCGGCGAGCATTGCCTGCACGAGCTGGAATTCGGCGATCGGCTGTCCGAACTGCTTGCGGTCCATCGCGTAGGCGAGCGCATCGGAGAGCATCCGCTCCGCCGCGGCGACGCACACGGCGGCGATATGCAGCCGTCCCTTGTCCAGCACCTTCATCGCCGTCCGGAATCCGGCGCCTTCCCGACCGCCGATCAGGTTGGCCGCCGGCACGCGGCAATCCTCGAACACGACGTCGCACGTGTGCGCGCCGCGCTGTCCCATCTTCTTGTCGATCTTTCCCAGCGACAGGCCTTTCGTTCCGCGCTCGACGATGAAGGCGGATATGCCGCGCGCCCCCTTGTCCCGCGGATCGGTGCGCGCCATCACCGTGAAGATGCCGGCCTCCGGGGCATTGGTGATGTAGCGCTTGGTGCCGTTGAGCAGATAGTGATCTCCGGTGCGCCTGGCCGTCGTGGCCAGCGACGCCGCATCGGAGCCGGAGCCCGGTTCTGTCAGCGCGAACGACGCGACCAGCTCGCCCGATGCGAGCCTGGGTAACCACCGCGCCTTCTGTTCCGCGGTGCCGTCCAGGATGATGCCCT
Source organism: uncultured beta proteobacterium (assembly GCA_963828045.1). Taxonomy (GTDB): domain Bacteria; phylum Pseudomonadota; class Gammaproteobacteria; order Burkholderiales; family Casimicrobiaceae; genus VBCG01. Next base: position 439,425 of record CAWHCM010000004.1, read on the forward strand.
GCGAGCCGATGCCGTTGTTGGTGCCGATCAGCGAGCGGAACGCCGGCGACGTTCGCCCCAGCTCGAAGGCGACCTCGACCTCTTCCTCCATCGTCAGGCCCAGGCCCCCGTACTCTTCGGGAATCGACAGTCCGAAGAGGCCCAGCGCTTTCATTTCGTCGATGATCGGCGCCGGAATCGCGTCGGTTTCGGCAACGACCGCTTCGTGGGGGACGAGCCGTTCGCGGACGAAGCGCGCGATGTTGTCGCGCAGCGCCGCAAGGATTTCCGGATCGCGGATCAAGGACGCAATCCCCGAAATGCTCCCCGAATTTCCCTCTTTTGCGCGCTGCACCATGCCCGCTGTCTTGGCACCGACTCCTCCCGGTCATTGAATCGCGACATAATAGCGCTCCACCGTGCGTTTCCGCATTTGCCTTGCGGCAGCGCCGCATCGGAGCCAATGAACATGAAATCGAACCCGGCCGAACCGGATCGCCGCGCGGAGCGCATGGGCGAGGTTATCGCGCTGGTCCGCACCAAGGTTGCGCCGGAACAGCGCAAGACGCTCGAGGCGGTCGTCGAGCGCTATTTCGGCCAGGTCGACCCCGAGGACCTGGCGGAGCGGCAGCCGGCGGATCTGTACGGCGCGGCGTTGTCGCACTGGAACTTTGCGCGCAAGCGCGAGCCCGGCCGCGTGCGGGTGCGCGTGTTCAATCCGACGGTCGAGGAGCACGGCTGGCAGTCGACGCACACGATCATCGAAATCGTCAACGACGACATGCCGTTCCTCGTCGACTCGGTGACGATGGAGGTCAACCGCCACGGGCTGACGCTGCACCTCATCATCCATCCGCTGATGCTGGTCGATCGCGACGCCGACGGCACGCTGCAGGGAATGGGCGCCGAGGGCGCGCCGACGGCGCGGCACGAATCGTTCATCCACGTCGAGGTGGACCGCGTGACGGACCCGGCGCGACAGGAAGCGCTTGCCGCCGACGTGACGCGCGTGCTGGGCGACGTGCGGCTGGCCTTCTCCGATTGGCAGAACATGCGCGACAAGGTGCAAAGCGTCGTGGCGGAACTGGACAAGCGGGCGCCGCCCATCCCGGCCGAGGAGCTGGACGAGGGCCGCGCTTTCCTGCGCTGGCTCGCCGACAATCATTTCACGTTCCTCGGCTATCGGCGCCACGAACTCGTGACGATGAAGGGCCAGGACGCGCTGAAGATCGTCCCCGATTCGAGCCTGGGCATCCTGCGCGAGGCCCAGAGCAAGGACGTCTCGTCGAGCTTTGCCGCGCTGCCTCCCGAAGTGCGCGCATACGCGCGGCGGCCGGAGCTCCTGATCATCACCAAGTCCACGGCGCGCTCGACCGTGCACCGGCCGGGCTATCTCGATTACATCGCGGTCAAGCGTTTCGACGCAAATGGCGCGGTGACCGGCGAGGACCGGTTCCTCGGCCTTTTCACGTCCACGGCCTACAGCGCCAATCCGGCGGACATCCCGTTGCTTCGGCGCAAGACGGCCGATGTCGTCGCGCGCGCGGGCCTGGCGCCCGGCAGCCATGCCGGCAAGGCGCTTATCAACATCCTCGCCAACTATCCGCGCGACGAGCTGTTCCAGACCACCGAGCACGACCTGCTGCGCACGTCGATGGCGATCCTGCACTTGGGCGAGCGCCAGCGCTTCCGGCTCTTCGTCCGGCGCGATCCGTTCGAGCGGTTCCTCTCGTGCCAGATCTACGCTCCGCGCGAAACTTTCTCGACCGAGCTGCGCCGGAAGTGGCAGGCGATATTGACCCAGGCCTTCAACGGCACCAGCTCCGAATTCAACGTCCACCTGTCCGAGTCCGTGCTGGTGCGCGTCCAGATCACCGTGCGCACGACGCCCGGCACGATTCCGGAGTTCGATGTGCGCGAGCTCGAGGCGCGCCTGGTCGCCTCCGCGCGGCGCTGGGACGACGATCTGAAAGGCGCGCTTCTCGAATCGCGAGGCGAGGCGCGGGGCAACGAATTGCTGCGCCAGTTCGGCAGCGCGTTCCCCGCGGGCTATCGCGAAGAAGTCGCGGCGCGGTCTGCCGTGCACGACATCGAGATGATGGCGAAATTGAGCCAGGATGCGCCCCTCGGTATGACGCTGTACAGGCCGCTGGAAGCCGCACCGGGAACGCTGCGCTTCAAGATCTTCCACCTGGGCGCGCCGGTGACGTTGTCCGACAGCCTGCCGATGCTCGAGCACATGGGATTGCGGGTGCTCGACGAGCATCCGCATCGCGTGGCGCCACAGGGAATGAGTCCCGTCTGGATTCACGACTTCGGCATGATGACGGCCGGTGCCGACACCGAGGTCGAGATCGACGCACTGCACCAGGTCTTCGAGGATGCCTTTGGACGCATCTTCCGCGGCGAGGTCGAGAGCGACGACTTCAACCGGCTGGTCGTCGCCGCGCGCATGCCATCGGACGAGATCGTCGTGCTGCGCGCCTATGCGAAATACATGCGCCAGATCGGCTTCCCGTTGTCGCAGGCGTTCATCGAGGGCACGCTGGCCGCGCATGCCGACATCGCGGGTGCGCTGGTCGCGCTGTTCAAGACGCGCTTCGACCCCGCGCAAGGCGCGGGCGCGGGTTCTCGTGCCGGCGAACAGCAGCGCGCGATCGAGGCGATGCTGGAACACGTCGACAACCTGTCCGAGGATCGCGTGCTGCGGCAATATCTCGCGCTGATCCTCGCGACGACCCGCACGAATTTCTGGCGCCGCGACGCGGCGGGCAACCGCCGCAGCTTCCTTTCGTTCAAATTCGATCCGCGCCTGGTACCGGGATTGCCCGAACCCAAGCCGATGTTCGAGATCTTCGTCTACTCGACGCGCTTCGAAGGCGTGCATCTGCGCGGCGGCAGGGTCGCGCGCGGCGGGCTGCGCTGGTCCGACCGGCCGGAGGACTTCCGCACCGAGGTGCTGGGGCTCGTCAAGGCGCAGATGGTCAAGAACACGGTGATCGTTCCAGTGGGCTCGAAGGGCGGCTTCGTGCTCAAGCGCGCGCCGGCCACCTCAGTTGCCAACCCGAACCGCGAGGCCTTCATGAAGGAGGGCGTTGCCTGCTACCAGGACTACCTGCGCGGCTTGCTCGACCTCACCGACAACCGCGTGGGCGACAAGATCGTGCCGCCGCCTATGGTTAAGCGCCACGACCCCGACGACCCCTATCTCGTCGTCGCCGCCGACAAGGGCACGGCAACGTTCTCGGACTTCGCCAACGGCATCAGCAAGGAATACGGCTTCTGGCTGGGCGATGCCTTCGCGTCCGGCGGCTCGGTGGGATACGACCACAAGGCGATGGGGATCACGGCGCGCGGCGCGTGGGAGTCGGTCAAGCGCCACTTCCGCGAAATGGGCGTCGACACGCAGACGACCGACTTCACCGTCGCGGGCATCGGCGACATGTCGGGCGACGTGTTCGGCAACGGCATGCTGCTGTCGCGGCATGTCAGGCTCGTCGCGGCATTCGATCACCGTCACATCGTGCTCGACCCCAACCCCGATGCGGAAGCGAGCTTCAAGGAGCGCGAGCGCATGTTCAAGCTGCCGCGTTCGACGTGGGCCGACTACGACGCCACGCTCCTTTCCAAAGGCGGCGGAGTCCACGCGCGAAGTGCGAAGTCGATCCCGCTCACGCCCGAGGTCAAGGCGGCGCTGGCAATCACGGCCGATGCGCTCACACCGACCGAACTCGTCAACGCGATACTCAAGGCGCCGGTCGATTTGATCTACAACGGCGGCATCGGCACCTACGTCAAAGCCTCGAGCGAGACGCATGCGCAGGTGGGCGATCGCGCCAACGATGCGCTGCGCGTCAACGGCCGCGAACTGCGCTGCAAGGTCTTCGTGGAAGGTGGCAACTTGGGCTGCACGCAGCTGGGGCGCATCGAGTACGCATCGGCCGGCGGACGCATCTGCACCGACGCGATCGACAATTCCGCGGGCGTGGACACGTCCGACCACGAGGTGAACATCAAGATCCTGCTCGGATTGCCGATTGCCGAGGGCGAACTCACCGAGAAGCAGCGCAACGCGCTCCTTGCCGAAATGACCGACGATGTCGCCGGCCTCGTCCTGCGCGACAACATCTTCCAGACGCAGGTCCTGTCCGTCACCGGGCGCATCGCGCCGCAGCTCCTCGATGCGCAGGCGCGCTTCATGCAATTTCTGGAGAAGGGCGGACGGCTCAACCGCGCGATCGAGTTTCTGCCCTCGGACGAAGAACTCGCGCAGCGGCGCGCTGCTGGCCGCGGCCTCACCAGTCCCGAGCGCGCGGTGATGCTCGCCTACAGCAAGATCTGGCTATACGACGAGCTGCTGGCATCTTCGCTTCCCGACGATCCGTGGGTCGCGACGGCGCTGGTCCGGTATTTCCCCGCCGCGCTGGAGGCAACGTACTCGGCGTACATGGCGCGGCACCCGCTGAAGCGCGAGATCATCGCCAACCACGTAACCAACAGCATGGTCAACCGCGTGGGCAGCACGTTCGTGCACCGGCTGTCGGAGATGACCGGCACGCGGCCGCATGAAGTCGTGCGCGCCTACCTGCTGAGCCGCGAGGTTTTCGGACTGGTTCCGCTGTGGATGGCGATCGAGGCGCTGGACAACAAGGTGGACGATGCGGTGCAGTCGACGATGCTGATCGACACCAGCGCGCAACTCGAGCGCGGCACGACATGGTTCCTGCGCTCGCGGCGGCTGGGCGACGACATGGGTGCCACCATCGCGAACTTTGCGCCGGGGGTGGCGGAACTGTCGGAACGCCTGCCGAAGCTGCTGGACGCGGGCGAGCGCGCGCGCATCGACGCCGCGGTGGCGCGCTACGTCGCGCAGGGCGTGCCGAAGGACCTGGCGGTGCGCGTGGTCACGTTCGACACGCTGTATGCGACGCTGGACATCGCCGAAGTCGCGGCCAGCGCCAAGCGGCCGGTCGATCCGGTGGCCACCGTCTATTTCGACCTGGCCAACAAGGTGGGCGTGCCGTGGCTGCGCGAGAAGATCGCCGCGCTGCCGGGCGCCGAGCACTGGCAGATGCTCGCGAAGAACGCGATGCAGGACGATCTTTCCGGACTGCAGCGCGCGCTGACCGGCACCGTGCTCGCCAATGCCGGCACCAATGGCGCGTCGCCGGCGAAACTGGTTGCCGCTTGGCAGGACGCGAATCGCCGGGCGCTGGAGCGCGCGGAGCAGTTGCTCGCGGAGTTGCGCGCGGTAGCGTCGCCCGATGCGGCGATGCTGTCGGTGGCGCTGCGCGAGTTGCGCAGCCTGGGCTGACGGATTGAGCGCGACCCGCAAGGTCACGCTGGACTACGCGCCGCGGACGCGTGCGTTGCGCGAATGACTTTGCGCTACTCGGTCGTCATCCCGGCGTACAACGAAGAGAAGCTGCTCCCGCGCCTGCTCGATTCGCTCGACGTCGCGCGGACGACATACGGGCAGGCGGATGCCATCGAAGTCATCGTCGCCGACAACACGTCGACCGACCGGACCGCCGCCATCGCGGCCGCCCGCGGGTGTCGCGTCGCGCCGGTGGAAAAGCGCGTCATCGCCGCCGCCCGGAACGGAGGGGCGCGCGCCGCGCGCGGCGAAATCCTGGCCTTTGTCGATGCCGACTCGCAGGTCCACCGCCAGACGTTCATCGACATCGACAAGGCGCTCGCGTCGGGCCGCGTCGTGGGGGGCGCTACCGGCGCCACGCTCGAGCGCTGGTCGGCGGGCACCGCCCTTGCCTACTTCATCCTGCTCCCGATTGCGCTGTTCACGGGCATGGACACCGGGGTCGTGTTCGTGCGCAGGAAGGATTTCGAGGAACTTGGCGGCTACGACGAAAACCGGCTCGTCGCCGAGGACATAGGATTCCTGCTCGCGTTGAAACGCCTGGGCAAGACGCGCGGCCAGCGCCTGCGCCGCGTCACCAGCGCCAAGGTCATCGTGTCGACGCGCAAGTTCGACGAGTTTGGCGACTGGCACCTGTTCGCGATGATCGGCGAGGGACTGCGCCACCTCACGAATCGCAAGCCGACGGAATTCACCGACAAGTACTGGTACAAGCCCCGGCGCTAGGCGCGACGTTGCATCGCGTGGCGGTCATTTCGGCGGACGATGTTCCGCGAGTTCGAGTTTCGCGATCTGGTTGCGGTGCACTTCGTCGGGCCCGTCGGCGAAGCGCAGCGTGCGCGCCTGCGCGTAGAAGAACGCGAGCGGGAAGTCGTCGCTCACGCCCGCCGCGCCATGCACCTGCATCGCCCAGTCGATCACCTGGCAGGCCATGACGGGGGCGGCGACCTTGATCATCGCGATTTCCTTCTTCGCCGCCTTGTTGCCGGCGACGTCCATCTTCCACGCCGCATGCAGGACCAGGAGGCGCGCCTGGTCGATGGCGATGCGCGCGTTGGCGATGCGCTCCTGCGTCACCGTCTGGTCGGCGATCGCGCGGCCGAACGCCACCCGGCTCATCGCGCGCCGACAGAGATAGTCGAGCGAGCGCTCGGCCTGCCCGATGAGGCGCATGCAGTGGTGGATGCGTCCGGGGCCCAGCCTCCCCTGCGCGATTTCGAAGCCGCGACCTTCGCCCAGCAGGATGTTGGTCGCGGGAACACGCACGTTGTCGAAGTCGAATTCGCCATGGCCGTGCGGCGCGTCGTCGTAGCCGAACACCGGCAGCACCCGCGTCAGCTTCACGCCGGGCGTGCCGACGGGAATGAGGATCATCGACTGCTGCTTGTGCCGGTCGGGGTTCGCGGCGTCTGTCTTGCCCATGAAGATCATGATCTTGCAGCGCGGATCGGGGCCGCCGGTGGTCCACCACTTGCGGCCGTTGATCACGTAGTGGTCGCCGTCGCGAATGATCGATGCCTCGATGTTGGTCGCATCGCTGCTCGCGACATCGGGCTCGGTCATCGCGAACGCCGAGCGGATTTCCCCGGCCAGCAGCGGCAGGAGCCACTGTTTCTTCTGCTCGGCGTTGCCGTAGCGCACGAGCGTTTCCATGTTGCCGGTGTCCGGCGCGTTGCAGTTGAACACCTCCGGCGCGATCCACGACCGGCCCATGATCTCGCACAGCGGCGCATATTCGAGGTTCGTGAGGCCCGCGCCGTATTCGGATTCCGGCAGGAAGAGATTCCACAGGCCCGCCGCCCGCGCCTTCGCCTTGAGCGCCTCGATGACCTTCGTCGGAATCCACGCGTTGCCCGCCTGCCGGTTCGCCAGGACCTCCGCGGCGAACGGGGCCTCCGCCGGATAGACGTTGTCGTCCATGAAGCGCGTCAGCCGCGCCTGCAGATCCTTGACCTTGCCGGAATATGCGAAGTCCACGAGCGGTCTCCTAGTTGATCGTTTGTGCCATGCGCCACGCGACATCGGCCACCGGCCGCGCGCGGCTGCCGGCTGCGACCGCATCGGCGCTGGCCGCATTTCCCTGCAGCGCACGCGACAGAACGCCGTGCAATATCGCGGCGATGCGGAACATGTTGAAGATCAGGTAGAACTCCCAATCGGGAATCTCCGCGCGCCCGGTCCGGCGGCAATAGGCGGCGACGTACTGCGCCTCGCTCGGAATGCCCAGCGATGCGAGATCGGCCCCTTTGAGCCCGCGGAATTCCTGCGGACCCAGCCGCCACGCCATGACCTGGTAGGCGAAATCCGATAGCGGATGGCCGAGCGTCGACAGCTCCCAGTCCAGCACGGCGAGTATTCGCGGCTCCGTCGGGTGGAAGATCACGTTGTCCAGCCGGTAGTCGCCATGGACGATGCTCGTCTCGTCGCCCGCGGGAATGTGCTGCGGCAGCCATTCGATCAGCCTATCCATGGCCTCGATGCGGTCGGCGCCTGCCGCCTGATACTGCTTCGACCAGCGCGCCACCTGGCGTTCGACATAGGCGCCGCTGCGGCCGTAATCGCCCAAACCCACGGCGGCGTAGTCGACTCGGTGCAGCGCGGCGATGACGCGGTTCAGTTCGTCGTAATGCGCGGCGCGCTGCGGCGGCGTCATCCCGGGCAGCGTCGGGTCCCACAGGATGCGCCCCTCGACATATTCCATCACGTAGAACGCCGTGCCGATCACCGCATCGTCTTCGCACAGCGCGTGCATCCTGGCGACGGGCACGCCGGATCCCGCGAGCGCGGACATCACGCGGTACTCGCGGTCGACCGCATGGGCGGAAGGCAGGAGCTTTCCCGGCGGCTTCCTGCGCACCACGTAGCGGCGATCTGCCAGTCGTGACGCGATACGTGGGATTGGACTGGCCGCCCTGATATTCCTCGACGACCAGGTCGCCGATGCCATCGTCGACATGCGCGCGCAGCCACGCGGCGAGAGCGCCGGCGTCGATCGGATGCGCCGGCGCGATGAGCTTCGCCCCCGGGTTAACCGTGGCGCTCACGAACGAATGTGAGCGCCGAAGGGCCGCCCCGAGGCGCGAACTGCTCTCCCTTTGGGGGCAGCGAACGAAGTGAACGTGGGGGTCGTCATACCGCGGTGCAACCGCCATCGACGGCGATCACCTGCCCGGTCACGTGCCGCGACGCCTCCGAGGCGAGATACACGACGCTGCCTTTGAGGTCCTCGTCGCCGCCCAAGCGCCGCAGCGGCGTCAGCGCGATCACGCTCTCGGTGATGCGGTCGAGCGTGACCTTGGTCATCTTGGACGGGAAGAAGCCCGGGCAGATCGCGTTGACGTTGATGTTGTGCTCGCCCCACTCCGCGGCGAGAGATCGCGTCATCTGGATCAACGCTCCCTTGCTGGTGTTGTAGGCGATCGTCTCCATCGCCCAGTCTGGCGGATTGCCGAAGAGCCCGGCTATCGACGCGATGTTCACGATCTTGCCGGTCCGGCGCGGAATCATCGAGCGCCGGCCGACTTCGCGCGAAAGGAAGAACGCGGCGTCGATGTTGAGGTTCATCACTTTGCGCCAGCCTTCGTCGGGGTGGTCCTCGGCGGGCGCGGCCCAGTTGCAGCCGGCATTGTTGACGAGGATGTCGATCTGCCCCCACGGCTTCAGGACGGCGTCGACCATCGCCGGAATGGCGGCGAATTGCGAGAGATCGCCCGCCACGCGCAGGCATTCGATATCCATGCTCTCGAGATGCGCGCGCGACTCGTCCAGTTCATCCTGCTTGCGCGCCGTGATGGCGACGCGAGCGCCCATTTCGCCCAGCGCCTCGGCCATCTGCAGGCCGATGCCGCGCGAGCCGCCGGTGACGACGGCTACCTTGCCGCTCAGGTCGAGCAGGTCCCTTACACTCATGGCCACTCCGGAGGATTTGCGCGTTCGACGGCCTTCAATTGTACGGCCAGCCGAACGCACGTCGCGAACAGCTACGTGCGCCGGCGCAATGGCGCTCCGCGCGAGCACCGCCAGGCGGCCAGCAGGATGAATCCGGCGAGCAGCGTCAACGCCCAGCGGCTGTCGACCGGGACAGGCGTTGCCGGTCCCTGCGCCAGCATGTTGCTGTCGGATGCGGAGGCGACGGAAGCCGACGCAGGATCGGACGCCGTCGCAATGTTGACGAGCGGATTGGTCTTCATGCCGCTGGCGAATTGGACGGGCAGCGTGAACACGAGGCGGTTGCCCGCTCCGGCCGTGATCGTCGCGCCCGTCGCCGTGAAGGTGGCGCTTCCCGAGATTCCGGTCACGGTTCCGCACGTCGCCGTGCCGGATGCGACACAGGTGGCGCCGGCCGACAGCGTTACGCCTGCCGGCAGGTTGTCGGCGACGGTCACGCTGTTGGCGTTCGACGGACCGTTGTTGGTCACCGTGATCGTGTAGATGCCGTTGCCGCCCGGCGGGTAGGTGGCGCTGCCGTCCGTCTTGGTGATGACGAGGCCGGCCACGAAGGTCGGCGTGTCGGTGTCGGTGGCGGTGTTGTTGCCTGGGTTCGGGTCGACGATGCCTGCGGGCGGCGTGACCGTCGCCGTGTTGACGAGGTTGCCGGTTGCCGTCGGCGCCACCGTGCCGGTCAGCGTGAACGTGACGCTGGCGCCGACCGGAAGATTGACGCCGACATTGATGTTTCCCGATCCCGAAGGCGGACAGGTGCCACCGCCGGCGCCGGCACACGTCCAGTTCGCGCCAGTGATCACGGCGGGCAGGACATCGGCGAGCGTCGCTCCGGCTACGGCCATGGGTCCGGCATTGGTCACCACGATCGTGTAGGTGATCGGGTTGCCCGGCGTGTACGTCGCACCGCCATCGGTCTTCGTGACGCCGAGATCGGCCATCGGAATGACGGTGATCGTGTCGGTGTCGGTCGCGCTGTCGTTGGCGGGATTGGTGTCGACAACCCCTGCGGGCGCCGTTACCGTCGCCGTATTCGAGAGTGTTCCGCTGGCGCTCGCGCTGATCGTAGCGGCCAGGGTGTACGTGATCGTGCTGCCGGCCGGCATGTTGACGGTGTCGTTGATGTTGCCGCTGCCGGCAGCGGTGAAGCCGGACGCGCCGCCCGTGCCGACGGTCGTGAACGTGTCGCTGGCGATCGCCGCAGGCAGGACGTCGGTCACTGTCGCGCCGATGGCGTCGCTCGGGCCGCTGTTGCTGACGACGATCGTGTAAGTCGTCGTCCCGGGCGCGCTGACGTTGGCGACGCCGTCCGTCTTGGTGATCGCGAGATCTGCCTGCGCGGTCAGCGTGTCCGTGTCGGTCGCGCTGTTGTTGCCGGGATTGGTGTCGGTGACGCCGGCGGGCGCCGTCACGGTCGCCGTATTCGAGAGTGTCCCGCTGGCGCTGCCGCTGATGTTCGCGATTATCGTATACGTGATCGTGCTGCCGGCCGGCATGTTGACGGTGTCGTTGACGTTGCCGCTGCCGCTGGCGGTGAAGCCGGAGGCGCCGCCGGTGCCGACGGCGGTGAACGTGTCGCTGACGATCGCCGCGGGCAGGACGTCACTCACCGTCGCGCCGATGACGTCGCTCGGGCCGTTGTTCGTGACGACGATCGTGTAAGTCGTTGTCGTGCCCGGTACGACGGTGACGACGCCGTCGCTCTTGGTGATCGCGAGATCGGCTTGCGCAGCCAGCGTGTCGGTGTCGGTCGCGCTGTTGTTGGCGGGAGTGGGATCGGTCACGCTGCCCGGTGGCGTCACCGTCGCGGTGTTCGAGAGCGTGCCAGTCGCGCTGCCGCTGATAGTCGCAACGACCGTGTAGGTGATCGTGCTGCCGACCGGCAGGTTGACCGTGTCATTGATGTTGCCGCTGCCGCTGGCGGTGAAGCCCGAAGCGCCGCCTGCGCCGACCGCGGTGAACGTGTCGCTGGCGATTGCCGCGGGCATCGCGTCGGCAATCGTCGCGCCCGTGACGTCGCTCGGGCCATTGTTGGTGACGACGATGGTATAGGTGGTCGTCGCGCCCGGCACGACGTTGACCGCTCCGTCGGATTTCGTGATCGCGAGATCCGCCTGCGCCGCCAGCGTGTCGTTGTCGCTGGCGCTGCCCGTTGCGCCCGAAGCCAGGTCCTGCGCGGTCGCGGTGTTGGACAGCGGATTGTCGGTGAGGCTCGGCGCAAACGAAACCGGTACGGTGAACGTCAGTGAATTGCCCGCCCCCGCGGCAATTGTCGCGCCGGTGGCGCCGAATATCGACTGTCCCGCGCTGCCCGTCACCGTGCCGCAGTTCGCGCTGCCGACGGCCGCGCAGGTGACGTTGCCGGTCAACAGGACACCGGCCGGCAACGTATCGCCTACCGTCACGTTGAGCGCATCGGACACGCCGGTGTTCGCGACGCCGACAAGATACGTGCCCGTTCCGCCCGGCGTGTAGGTCGCATTGTTGTCAGTCTTGCTGACCGCCAGCGTGACCTGTGGCGCGCGCGTATCGCTGTCGGTGCCGGCGCCGGTTGCGCCGGAAAGTACATCGATCGCCGTGGCGGTGTTGTCGAGGGTCGCCGTGGCCAAGCCCGGCGCGAAGGCGACTGGCGCCGTGAATACGAGCGAGTTCCCCGGCCCTGCGGCGATCGTGGCGCCGGTCGTGCCGAAGGCCATTTGCCCGGTCGTACCGGTCACGGCGCCGCAATTCGCGGCGCCGATCGCCACGCAGGACGCGCTGGCCGTAAGCATTACGCCCGCGGGCAGCGCGTCGGTGACGGTGACGTTGTTGGCGTCCGACAGGCCGCCATCGGTGATCGTCACCGTGTAGATGGCGGTGCCGCCCGGTGTGTACGTTGCGCTGCCGTCGGTCTTGACGACCGCGAGGGTGACCTGCGTCGCCAGGGTGTCGATGTCGCTTCCGGACGCCGTCGCGCCGGTTGCGATGTCGGTGGCGGTAGCGGTGTTCGTCAGCGGATTCGTCGTCATGCCCGACGCAAAGGCGACAGGCACGGTGAACACCAGGGAGTTGCTCGCGCCCGCCGCGATCACGGCGCCCGCCGTGCCGAAACTCGTTCCGCCGTTGCTCCCGAAGTAAGTACCGCAATTGGCGCTGCCATTCGCCGTGCAGGAAACGTTTGCGGTCAGCGTCAGGCCGGCAGGAAGCAAATCGGTGACAGTCACGTTCAGCGCGTCGCTCGCCGCGGTGTTGGTTACGGTGACCGTATAGATCGCGGCGCCGCCCGGCGTGTACGTCAAGCTGCCGTCGTTCTTGGCGACCTTCAGCGTTACCTGCGGCGTCAGCGAGTCGGTGTCGGTCGAGCTGTTGTTGCCGGGCGTGGGATCGGTCACCCCCGGAGGCGCGGCAACCGCTGCCGTGTTCGCCAGGGTGCCTGTCGCGCTCGACGCCACGTCGGCGACGACCGTGTAGGTGATCGTGGCGCCGGCGGGCAGGTTGACGGTGTCGTTGATGTTGCCGCTGCCACTGGCGGTGAAGCCCGTGGCGCCGCCGGTCGCGACCGCCGTATAGGTGTCGCTGGCGATGGCGGCAGGCATCAGGTCAGTCACCGTCGCGCCCGTCACGTTGCTGGGGCCGTTGTTGCTGACGACGATCGTGTATGTGGTTGCCGTGCCGGGCGCCACGCTCGCTACACCATCGGTCTTGTTGATCGCGAGGTCGGCCGACAACGTGATCGCGTCGGTGTCGGTCGCCGAATTGTTGCCCGGCGTCGGATCGGTGACACCAGCCGGTGCGGTCACCGTGGCGACGTTGCTGATGCTGCCGGAGGCGCCGCTGGGCACGCTGGCGTTGACGGTGAAGGTGACGCTGCCCCCGGCGGGTAGCGTGGGCACGACGATGCCGGCGCCCTGCATCAGCGCCACGGTGGTGTTGGGCACCGTCGAGCAGACGGCGCCGCCGGCGGGGCTGCCGCAGGTGACGGATGTGACGGTCAGGTTGGCGACGGCCGGATCCTTGAAGATAGCGCCGGTGGCGTTCGACGGGCCGGCGTTGCTGACGACGATCGTGTACGCGGTCGTGCCGCCGGCGTTCACGCTCGCTACGCCATCAGTCTTGCTGATCGCGAGGTCCGCCTGCGGCGTCAGCGTGTCGATGTCCGACGCAGTGTTGTTGGCCAGATTCGTGTCGATTACGGTCCCCGGCGGGACGACCGTCACCGAGTTAGTCACCGTTCCTGTCGCGCCGGCAGCGATGGCGGCGGTGACGGTGTACGTTGCCGTTCCTCCGTTGATCAGCGTCACGACCTCGTTGATCGGACCGCTGCCGCTGGCGTTGCCGCACGCCGATCCGACGGAAGCGACGCACGTCCAGCCGGTGAACGTCATGCCCGCCGGCGGATTGTCCGTGACGCCTGCACCCGCGACGTCGTTCGGGCCGTTGTTCTTCGCGACGATCGTGTAGGTGGTCGACGTGCCGGGCACGACGCTGGCGACGCCATCGGTTTTGGTGACCGACAGGTCCGCGCTGCCAGTCGCGGCAAGTGTAGCCAATGCGGGCAGCGGATTGGTCACGCCCTGCGCCGACTTGAACAGGCCCGAGCCCAGCGTGTCGATGAGGTTGCCGCTCGCGTTGGCGACGACGTGGACCTGGATGCTGCACGTCGCGTTCGCCGCGAGGGAGCCGCCCGTCAGCGTAATGGTCCCGGCGCCAGCCACCGCGGTGAGCGCGCCGCCGCAGGTGTTGACGGGCAGCGGCGCTGCGGCGATTGCCATGCCGACCGGGAGCGCGTCGACCAGGCCGGTCGTGGTGAGCGCGAGCGCGTTGGCGTTGGTGTTGAGGATGTTGATCGTCAGCGTCGACACGCCGCCCACCAGGACCGTAGCGGGACTGAACGACTTGTTGAGCGTGACGTTGGTGACGACGCGCGTGAGCGTCGACGATGCCGCCGCCGCATTGACGAACCCCTCCGCCGTCGTTACACCGGTCGACGCCGGAATGGTGTTGGCGACGGCGCCGGCACTCGCGGGCGACGTTATGTTGACGGCGACCGTGCACGAGGTGGCACCGAGACCCAGCGATCCGCCAGCAAGCGAAAAGGAGCCCGTGCCGCTCACCGCGGTGACGACGCCGCCGCAGGTGCTCACCACGTTCGGCGTCGCCGAAACCGTGTGGCCCGCCGGCAGATTGTCCGTGAACGCCATGCCCGAGAATGCCGGCGCGCCGTTCGCGTGAGTCAATGTCACCGTCAGGCGTGAATCCGCTCCTGCCGCCACCGTGAGCGGCACGTAGGCCTTGGCGACGGTCAACGCCGCAGTCGTAGTGAGCACGGCCGTGATCGCCGCCTGCGTCCGGCCCTGCGTGGTCTGGAGTACGGTCTGCGCGACGGTATTCGTCCGAGCGCCGGTGACGGCATTGGCGGCGACTTGAACGGGTATGGTGATCGTGCAGGATCCGGTCGCGGGAATGGTGGTGCCGATGGGCAGCGAGAAGGACGTCGCCCCAGGAACCGCGGTCAACACGCCTCCGCAAGTCGTCGAACCCGCCGGCGACGCCGCGACCGTATAGCCGGCGCCCATCGACGCCAGACTGTCGGTGAACACGGCCGTGAGCGAGGCCGCCACCGCGGCTGAATTGTTGATCGTCACCGTCAGCGTCGATGTGCCGCCCTGCACGACCGCGTTCGGAACGAAAGCCTTTGAGGCCGTGATGCTGGAAGTGGCGTTGACGACGAGGTTCGCGCCCGCGGAGGAGAACGCGACACCGCCGAAATTGCCCACCGGGATCGTGTTGGTCAGTGTCGCCGGATTTGTGCCCGCGTTGGTGGCCGTAACATTGATCCTGACCGTGCAATTGGCGTTGGAATTCACGCCGACGGTCGCGCCGGGCAGCGTTCCGCCGCTGACCGTAAACGCGGCATCGCCCGCCGCCGGCGCCGGCGTGAACGCCAGAGGAGGCAGGCAGGTACCGCCGGTCGTGGCCGGCGCGGCGACGCGCATCGTACCGGGCAGCGTATCGGTGAAGGCGATGGTGCCGGTCAGCGGGGACGTGTTGAAGTTGCGCACCGTGACGGTGAGCGTCGACGTTCCCCCGGTCGTGATGGGCGTTGGGGCGAAGGACTTCTCGACGCGCGCGCCGGTTTGCAGCGTCACGTTGGCCGAGAAGGCGGCGGTGTTGGTGACGCCCTGCGTCGTCGTCAGTGCGTTGACGGGAATTGTGTTGGTGACGGCCCCGTTGGCGTACGCATTGGGATTGGTGGCCACCACGTCGAACTGGAAGTTGCAATTGCCATTGGCCGGGATGGTTCCACCGGTCAGCTTCGCGCTGGTCGCTGTCGTCGAAACGGTCCCGGCGCCGCAGGTCGTCGTCGGGTTTGGCGTGGGCGCGACGGAAATTGCCGCCGGCAATGTGTCGGTCAACGAGGCACCGGCGAGTGCTACCCCATTCGGATTGGTCAGCGTGATCGTGATTCGCGCCGTTGGCGCAGGTAGCGTCGTGCTGCCGTGCAGGAACGTCGGGTTGAATGCCTTGGTGCCGGTCGCCGCGCGCAACGCGGCGACGGTCAGCGTCGCCGATGCGGCCTGCGCGTTGTTGCCTTGCGACGATGAGACGGTGTTCGCAGGAATGGTGTTGATGAACACGCCGGCGACAGGGCCAACGACATCGACCTGAACCGTGCATTGGCCGGCAACCAGTCCGGCGGCCGCCGGAATCGTTCCGCCGGAAAAGGAAAAACTGGCCGCTCCAGGCACTGCAGTGACCGAACCGCCAACGCAGGTGGTGGACGCATTGGCCGGCGTCGCGATGATCACGCTGCCCGGCAAACCGTCGGTGAACGCCGCGCCGGTCGCTGCGGCGGGATTGTTGTTGATCAGGATGACCGTCAGCGTCGACGTCTGGCCGGTGGAAACGTTGACCGGGTTGAACGTCTTGTTGACCCCGATCGCCGCAAACGCGACGGATGGAACCAGTAGTACAGCCGCGAGTAAAGCGCCCCGGGCAAACTTCACGGCGCGAAGGTCGCCCGCGGAAGCATTAACGGGCGAATCGCGCAACAGGTGCCTCCAAAGTCGTGTCTCCCGGCCCGCAATCGGACATTTGCGTCTCGTTGCGGCCTCGTCGCGGCTTGCATGGTGTTGCGCGCCGGCTCTCCTCGGGCGCCTTCGGGCGCCGGAACCGCCGGAATTTGCCCGAAATGGTAACAGCAACATCATTGATTTCCAAGGAAAAATTCCATGGAGTCACGATGTTGATGCGCGAATGCAACAGCCGCACGGCGAGATCTTTCCGTGGCTGCCGATTTTCGCGGTCCTTGGTGATCTCGTCGGATCACCAACAATCGCGTCACTGCCCGCGGTAATGCGCTCGCGGGCAGCCTTCGAAACGTTGCGAAACGCGCAAACTTCGGCCGGGTCCAGTTGAAGCAGGGTCAAAATCAGCGCGAACAGGGAACAGATTCGGACAAGAAAAAGGCCGGGCGAACCCGGCCTTTTTTCATCGAGCGAACGCTTGGAACGTCAGGCAGCCTGGATGTTGCTGGCTTGCTTGCCCTTCGGCCCTTGCGTGACTTCGAAGGAGACCTTCTGGCCTTCCTTCAACGTCTTGAATCCCGGCATGTTGATCGCGGAGAAATGCGCGAAGAGATCTTCGCCGCCGCCATCGGGAGTAATAAAGCCGAAACCCTTCGCGTCATTGAACCACTTCACGGTACCTGTTGCCATTTCTGTAATTCCTTAAGATAAATAATCGGCGGGCGGGATGCCCGCCCCATGTTTCATTCTCAAGGACAGAAAAGTACGAGTACCGCGACCGCCGGGTTGTGCCCACCATGCCGCGTCAGAACGTGCTTTAGTACTTGAAACAAAACACCTTTGGGAGCATACGCCTAATTTTCAGGTTTGGAAATACCCTGTTACAAGGTCGGGCAATGGGCGGCGGGGCCGGGACGGGCAGGCTATCCGGCCCGCTCGGCACGGACCAGCGCGGCGCCGGCCGCCAGCGCGCGCATCTTGGCGCGGGCGATGTCCCGTGACAGCGGCACCATGCCGCAGTTGGTGCAGGGGTACAGGCGCTCGGCCGGGACGAGCCTCATCGCCGCCCGCAGCGTCGCCGCGACGTCCTCGGCCGTCTCCACGCGGTCGCTGGCGACGTCGATCGCGCCGACGAGCACGTCCTTGCCGGCGAGCAGCGCGAGAAGGTCGATGGGGACATGCGAGTTCGCGCATTCGAGGGAAACCTGGTCGACGCGCGATTGCGCGAGCAGCGGGAACGTCTGCTCGTATTGCCGCCATTCCGAGCCCAGCGTCTTCTTCCATTCGATATTGGCCTTGATGCCGTAGCCGTAGCAGATGTGGACGGCGGTCTTGCACGCGAGTCCCTGCGCGGCGCGCTCCAGAGCGGCCACGCCCCAGTCGCGCACTTCGTCGAAGTAGACGTTGAAGGCCGGCTCGTCGAACTGTATGACGTCGATGCCGGCAGCCTCGATCGCGCGCGCCTCCTCGTTGAGGATCTCGGCAAACGCCCACGCCAGCTTCTCGCGGCTCCTGTAGTGTCCGTCGTAGAGCGTGTCCACCATCGTCATCGGGCCAGGCAGCGTGTATTTGGTGAGATGCTGCGTTTCCGCGCGCAGGAAGCGGGCGTCGTCGACGTAGATCGGGTGCCGGCGTGACACGGGACCCACGACCATCGGCACGTCGGCGTCGTAGCGGTTGCGGATGCGCACCGTCTTCTTGTTGGCGAAATCGACGCCATCCAGCCCCTCGATGAACGTGGTGACGAAATGGCGGCGCGTCTGCTCGCCGTCGGTGACGATGTCGATGCCCGCGTGCTCCTGGTCGAAGAGCGCCAGGCGCACGGCGTCGCGCTTGGCCGACGCCAGCGCGTCGCCTTCGAGCTTCCATGGCGCCCACAGCGCGACGGGCTCGGCCAGCCACTCGGGCTTGGGGAGGCTGCCGGCGATCGTTGTCGGGAAGAGGTGGGGCATTGGATTTTCGCTCGTAGCGGAGAAGGCGGCGGGCGCCGATTATAGACGGCGGCGTGCCTCATCGCCGTGGACCTGCCGCGAAGCGGGTGCAAAAGGACGTTGCGGAAATCGGTCAGGCCACTTGACCAGCAGCGATGCCGCCCTTACCCTTGCGGACGCCTCTGGGTCCCGCATTTGCCCGTCCTTGTCCTTCCGATGCCGAAAATCCTCTACGCAGACAACGATTATCCCGATGTGGACCTCGAGCGCGCGATGTTCGATCCCGCGGGCCTCGAGATTGTCGTCGCGCAATGCAGGACCGAGGAACAAGTGATCGCAGCGGGCAAGGGCTGCCGCGGCATCCTGCTCCAGTACGCGCCGATCGGCGCACAGGTCGTCGCCTCGCTCCCCGAACTGGGCATCGTCAGCCGCATCGGCGCCGGCTTCGACACCGTGGACACCGGCGCCTGCGAAAGGGCGGGCGTGTGGGTGGCCAATTCGCCCGACTACGGCGTGGGCGAGGTCGCCACCCATGCGCTCGCGCTGGCGCTGGCGTCGATCCGGCATGTCGTCGCCTACGACCGCGACATCCGTGCCGGGCAGTGGAGTTTCATGTCGCCGGGGACGATGCGCCGACCGTCCGAACTGACGCTGGGCATCGTCGGCCTGGGCCGCATCGGCAAGCGCATGGCCCACGTTTCGCGCAATGTCTTCAAGCGCGTCGTCGCCTTCGACCCCTACATCATCGACGGCGACTTCCCGGCGTATGTCGAGCGCGCGGCCACGCTGTCCGACTTGGCGCCCCTGGCCGATGTCGTCTCGCTTCACACGCCGCTGAATGCTGAAACGCGCGGCCTGGTGGACGCGAGATTCTTCGGCGCTGCCAGGCGCGGGGCGCACCTCGTCAACACGTCGCGGGGGGCGGTCGTCAACCTGCCGGACCTCGTCGCCGCGCTCGACGCGGGCGTCCTGGCGGGCGCGGCGCTGGACGTGCTGCCGGAAGAGCCGGTGCCGCGGAATTCGCCGCTGGTCGGCCATCCGCGCGTCATCCTGACACCCCACGCCGCGTTCTACTCGGTCGAGGCGGAAAAGGAGTTGCGGCGAAAGGCGGCACAGAACATCATCTCCTGGTTTTCGAGCGGAAGGCCCGAGTACATCGTGACCCGTGGGACACGCATCCCCTGATTCGTTACCGACAGACACGCCGCGTGCAGCGCCCGGTCGCGCGGCGATCCCGAACAACGGGCTTTGGAGGAGTGCCATGGCCGCGGTGAAGATCACCGGCGTCCAGAAGTGGTTCGGCTCGACCCATGTCATTCGTGGCGTCGACGTTGCGATCGCCGACGGCGAATTCTGCGTGCTCGTCGGTCCATCCGGCTGCGGCAAGTCCACGCTGCTGCGAATGATCGCCGGGCTGGAGGAAATCAGCCACGGCGAGGTCGCGATCGGGGACAAGGTCGTCAACCGCATGGCGCCCAAGGAACGCGACATCGCAATGGTGTTCCAGAACTACGCGCTGTACCCGCATATGACGGTGCGCGAAAACATGTCGTTCGCGCTGACGCTGGCCAAGCAGTCGAAGGCCGACGTCGACGCGCATGTGAAGAAGGCTGCGGACATCCTGGGACTCGCCCCCTACCTCGACCGCTATCCGCGGCAATTGTCCGGCGGCCAGCGGCAGCGCGTCGCGATGGGCCGCGCGATCGTCCGCGATCCGCAGGTGTTCCTGTTCGACGAGCCGCTGTCCAACCTCGACGCCAAGCTGCGCGTGCAGATGCGCACCGAGATCAAGGAGCTGCACCAGCGGCTGAAGACCACGTCGATCTACGTCACGCACGACCAGATCGAAGCGATGACGATGGCCGACAAGATCGTCGTGATGAAGGACGGGCTGGTCGAGCAGACGGGCGGCCCGCTGGAACTCTACGATCGCCCAGCCAACCTGTTCGTGGCGGAATTCATCGGCTCGCCGGCGATGAACATCATTCCCGGCACCGCCCGAACCGGTTCGGCATCGCCGCACGTCGCGTTCGCGGACGGCGCTACGCTGCCGCTGCCCTTGGGTGCGCGCGCCGTCGACGGCCAGCCGGTGCTCTACGGCATTCGTCCCGAACATTGCACGCTGACGGGCAATGGCGGATTGCCCGCCGACGTCGTCGTCGTCGAGCCCACCGGCGCCGATACGCAGTTGTATTGCCGGTTCAGCGGCCAGGAAGTCAATGCGATGGTGCGCGATCGCGTCGACTGCCGGCCCGGCGACCGCATCGCGCTGACGCCCGACCTTGGCCGGGCGCACCTATTCGACGCTGCGAGCGGCAATCGGCTCGTTGCCTGAAGCTTTTCATCGGGCGCCACAAGTTCAGCCACGCCCACAACCAAAGGAGGAAACCATGAGTCACATGAAGCGTCGCAAATTCCTGCAAACGACGGGCGCCGTTGCCGCGAGTGCTGCTGTCGGTCCGTTTATCTGGATCAAGGACGCAAATGCCCAGTGGAAGAGCACGCCGGAAAAGGGCGCGAAGCTGCGCGTGCTGCGCTGGAGCCGGTTCGTCCAGGGCGACATCGACCGCTACATGGTCAACGTGAAGGCCTTTCAGGACAAGTACGGCATCGAGGTTCGCGTCGACAACGAAGGCTGGGAAGACGTGCGCCCGAAGGCGGCGGTGGCGGCGAACACCGGCGCCGGCCCCGACATCATCCTGTCGACCAACGACGACGCGAATCTCTATCCGGAAAAGCTGGTCGACGTCACCGACGTCTGCAATTATCTCGGCAGCAAGCTCGGCGGCTGGTATCCGGTCTGCGAGCCCTATCTCAAGCCGGACGGCAAGAAGTGGATCGGCGTTCCGCTGGGCGTCGCAGGCGTCGCCATGGTCTATCGGATCAGCGCCCTCAAAGCCGCGGGATTCGACACCTTCCCGAAGGACACCGACGGCTTCATGAAGATGTGCAAGGCGCTCAAGGAGAAGGGCACGCCGGCGGGGATGGCGCTGGGCAACGCCACCGGCGACGCGAACACCTGGTGCCAGTGGCTCGTCTGGTCGTTCGGCGGCAAGCTCGTCGACAAGAACGACAAGGTGGTGATCGACAGTCCGGAGACGCTGAAGGCACTCGAGTACGCGAAGGAGCTCTATCCGACCTTCGTTCCCGGCACGCTATCGTGGCTCGACCCCAATAACAACAAGGCGTTTCTCGACGGGCAGCTTTTCTGCACGAACAACGGCATCTCGATCTACTACGCCGCAAAGAACTCGGCCGACCCGAAGGTCAAGGAAATGGCGGCGGACATCAACCACGCCAACATGCCGATCGGCCCCGTCGGGCATCCGACCGAATTCCAGCTGTTCTTCAACCAGATGATCTTCAAGTACAGCAAGTATCCGAAGGCGGCCAAGGAATTCCTGCGCTTCATGATGGAGCCCGAGCAGATGGACCCGTGGGTGGAGGCGTCGATCGGCTACGTGACGCCGGCATTGCGCTACTACGAGAAGAATCCGATCTGGACGTCGGACCCGAAGCACACGCCCTATCGCAACTCGATGATCAACATGATCCCGTCTGGATATGCCGGGAAGATGGGGTATGCATCGGCGGGCGCGCTTGCGGATTTCATCGTCGTCAACATGGTCGCTGAAGCCGCATCGGGCAGCAAGACGCCGAAGGAAGCGGCGGAGCGGGCGCAAAAGCGGGCGGAGCGCTACTACAAGGTATGACGTCGCGCCGCAAACCCCGGCCCATTTCCGGACCGGGTCTGCGCGATGCCGGAAACGCGCGGATTGGTGCGTCGCCTTCCCGGCGACGCTCAATTCCACCGGGTTTGCGCGATGTCGTGCCGCGCGGATTGGAGCGTCGCCTTCCCCGACGACGCTCAATCCGCATGACGCCGGCTTCTTCTCGCGACCGTTCTTAAACGAGATCTTCGTGTTCTTCTGTTAGACCGTTAAAAAATTTTGGCTACCCGGCAATCCGCACTCGCGCGAGCGCTCGACAACCGCACGACGCTCGGGCTCATCTTCATGCTGCCCGCGGGAGCGCTGCTCATTCTCTTTCTCACCTACCCGCTTGGCCTCGGCACGTGGCTCGGGTTCACGAACGCAAAGATCGGGCGCGGCGGCGCGTGGATTGGCCTCGAGAACTACGAGTTTCTCTGGGGCGACGACGTCACGCGACTCGCACTCTTCAACACGATCTTCTACACGACGGTCGCGAGCATCATCAAATTCGGGCTCGGCCTGTGGCTCGCGCTGCTGCTCAACAAGCAGCTGCCGATCAAGGGTTTCTTTCGCGCCGTCGTGTTGCTGCCGTTCATCGTGCCCACGGCGCTCTCGGCGATCGCGTTCTGGTGGATCTACGATGCGCAGTTCTCGATCATCAGCTGGACGTTGACGCGCCTCGGCCTCATCCATGAGTACATCGACTTCCTGGGCGATCCCTGGATGGCCCGGTTCTCGACGATCGCCGCCAACGTCTGGCGCGGCGTTCCTTTCGTCGCGATCACGCTGCTGGCCGGCCTGCAGACGATATCGCCGTCGTACTACGAAGCGGCCAGCCTCGACGGCGCGTCCGAGTGGCAGCAGTTCCGTTTCGTGACCCTGCCGCTGCTCACGCCGATCATTGCGGTGGTGATGACGTTCTCGGTGCTGTTCACGTTCACGGACTTCCAGTTGATCTACGTGCTCACGCGGGGCGGGCCTCTCAACGCGACCCATCTGATGGCGACGCTGTCGTTCCAGCGCGCAATTCCCGGAGGCAGCCTCGGCGAAGGCGCGGCGATCGCGACGGCGATGGTCCCATTCCTGCTGGCCGCGATCATGGTCAGCTACTTCGGCCTGCAGCGCCGCGCATGGCAGCAAGGGGGGGCCGACGCGTGAATACGGAGGTTGCGGCGCCTGATGCCGTCGACTCGGGAGGGATGAACTATCTTGTCTCGTTGCCGCGTCGTGTCGTCACCGTCTACATCCCGCTGGGTGCATTCCTGGTCGTGCTGCTGTTCCCGTTCTACTGGATGGCCATTACTGCGTTCAAGCCGGACGAAGAATTGCTTTCGCGGGAGGGCAATCCTTTCTGGGTCAAGAACCCCACCCTCGCGCACGTTAAGAAATTGCTTTTCGACACGGCCTATCCGAACTGGCTGTGGAACACGATCCTGGTTACGGTGGTTGCGACCGCGATTTCCATCTTCGCAAGCGTGCTCGCGGCTTACGCGATCGAGCGGCTGCGATTCCGCGGCTCCCGCTACGTCGGGATGAGCATCTTCCTGGCCTACCTCGTCCCGCCGTCGATCCTGTTCATCCCGCTGGCGGCGATCGTTTACAAGCTGCAGCTCTTCGACACGCGGCTGGCGCTGATTCTCACCTATCCGACGTTCCTCATCCCGTTCTGCACGTGGCTCTTGATGGGCTACTTCAAGTCGATCCCGTACGAACTCGAGGAGTGCGCGCTGATCGACGGCGCGAGCCGGCTGCAGATCCTGGTCAAGATCATCCTGCCGCTGGCGGTCCCCGGCCTGATCTCGGCCGGCATCTTCGCATTCACGCTGTCGTGGAACGAGTTCATCTACGCGCTGACGTTCATCTCGTCTTCCGAGGTGAAAACGGTGCCCGTCGGCGTGGTGACCGAATTGGTCGAGGGCGACGTCTACCACTGGGGCTCGCTGATGGCCGGCGCGCTGTTCGGGTCGTTGCCGGTGGCGATCCTCTACTCGTTCTTCGTCGAGTATTACGTCTCCGGGCTCACCGGCGCCGTCAAGGAGTAGCTATCGACAAGGTCCCGGCGTCGTAGGAACATGTGCGGCGACGGCCATCGCAGGGCGCGCCGTCGATCGATCCTTTGACGAAAAAAGGAGAACCCATGGCAGGAAAGAGCAGACGAACCGTATTGTATAGCTCGAAGGGCAAGAAGCTCTACGCCGTGCGCGACAAGTCCGGCAAGTTCAAGGACATCCAGCAATATTCACGCGCGCATGCGATGGACATCAAGCGCAAGAGCAAGGCGGAAGTCGTTGCCGGCAAGAAGAAGGCCGCAAAGAAGAAACCGGCCGCGAAAAAGGCTGCGGCCAAACGGCCTGCCGCGAAGAAGACCGCGGCCAGGAAAGTCGCTGCGAAACGCCCCGCGGCAAAGAGGAAGGCGGCAAAGAAGTCTATCGGCAAGTCTTTGAAGTCGATGGCCAGCAAAGCCGCGGGTAAGGCAAAAAAGGCTGGGGGTGCCGTCAAGCGCGCAGTCAAGCGCACGGTGCGCAAGGTGACGAAGAAGTGAGGGGGCGCGAAGGCCTGATCCGGCCTTCGCGCGACGTCCGCCCGGACTGGCGTAAAATAGGCATCCCATTCGCCTCCAACTTCGAGCGAGACCGCCATGAGCAACGTGCAGGACACCATCCGGGACCAGGTCACGAAGAATCGCGTGGTCCTTTATATGAAGGGGACGCCGCAGTTTCCGCAGTGCGGCTTCTCGGCCACCGTGGCGGAAATCCTGAAGCGCAGCGGCGTCGACGATTACTTCTCGGTGAATGTGCTGGCCGACGACGAGATCCGGCAAGGCATCAAGGAGTACGCCAACTGGCCGACGATTCCGCAGCTCTACGTGAACGGGGAATTCGTCGGCGGCTGCGACATCATCCGCGAGATGTACGCTTCGGGCGAATTGCAGAAGGTGCTGGCCGCGCAGACCGCCTGATCGACTTCAGTTGTACGTCACCGTGGCGGTGATAATATCCTGATACGTTCCGGCAGTCGGAAGCACGGGCACCGCCGCCATCGCTCCAGCGACCGTGAAATTCGTCGTTAGCGTCGGCCGGAAAATGATGATGAGCGACTGTGATCCCGTAGCCGTGACGGTGGCGCCCGACCCGTCGCCCCAGACACTCGTGTTGAGGATTGCCGGGACAGTGTTGAGGTACAGGTTGTAGGGCAGCGTGTCGGCCGGCGCGCCTACGTGCGTCAGGCGCCGCTGGGCGTAGCTGCCGGCCCCCGTCGATAGTGTGGCGGTGAAGTTGACCGTCTCCGCGATCCCGGCCGTGAGCGTGCAGGTAATCGACATCGTCGTCGACGAGGTCAGCTGCGTACCGGTGTACGCGCCGAAGCTCAGGTTGCCGACGCCCACCGTGCATGTATGCGCAGCGTCCGCCGCCGCCGCGAACACCATCAGCAGGAAGGCGAATGCGGCGGCGGAGCCCACGCGTTTCCAATCATGAAGACGTTTTCGCATGGCAGCTCTCCTAGTGCAGCGCGCAGACGAACGGACCCAGGTCCGCAACGGGCGGCGCGTTCTTCTGTAGTGCGATGGACAAGCGGCACGATTGGCCGCGCCACGTGACGTCGATGTCCTGCTGATCGCCCAGGTTCGTAATGTAAACCTCACCCCCCATCGCGACCGGATAGGGCTCCGCGCGGCCGGCCACGCGCGCGACCGCCCCCGCTGGCACAGGCGAACCGTCCGGCAAGTTGAGGCGCACGAGCGCGTTGCGCTCGCGGCGCGATTCGAAGTTGACGACGATTCCCGTGCGATCCAGCAAGACGACCTTCTGCACCGTTCGGCCGATGGTCGCGTCGAGCGGGACTGTCGCAGGATCGATCGAAATATTGATCGGCGTGTACGCCGGCACCCGCGGGAGCATCAGCGTGCCATCGGCGCCGGTACGTCCGACGTCGATGTTCTCCTGCAGTACGCGGGCGCCGGCAACATCGCCTACGGACACCAGGGCGAAGCTCTGGTCGATGGGCTGCGCGAGGAAGGCGTGCCCGCCGACCAGCCCGATGCCGCCGGAAACGGAGGCCCGCACAGCGGATTCGCCGTTGGCGTGCGACGCGTCCATCGTGTACCGGCCGTACTTTCCCCAGTACGACGCGCCGCCCGTGTAATGGTCGTCGGTTTGCGCATGAACGTAGTATCCCCATCCCTCGCCGACCGGCAGCGGGTGCTGCAAGTCAAGTGAGCCGTAGCGCGAGGACTGATCGTCTCCCCGCGTACTTTGCGCGCCAAGCGTAATCGTCGTGTCGGCGGCGGCGGTGTTGCTTGCGCCGAAGGGCAATGTAAACAACGCCAGCAGCTGGGTCTGGTTGCTCAAGCCGGTAGAACGGGTTGCGGAGAGCGTCAGGTATCCGTACCGCCCCAGGCCCACGGAATATGACGCGGTATAGATGTTGAGCGTGCCGCTCTGCGAATCGTGTTGCGGAGTGACCGGCGCGGAATCGCGGAAGCGCTGGCCACTCCAGATCAGCGCCAGCGAGCCGGCCTGCGCCGGAAGGGCGACGTTGAATGACGCGCGGGTCACTTGCGATTGCTGCAGCGGCGTGTCGCCGATCTCGCGATAGTTGGGCGTCGCCCAGGTGGACTGCACGCCAAAGCTCGCTATCGACGCCTGCCGGCTGAAGCCCAGGAGATACCGCTCGCCGGTTCCTTTGGCGCCGACCAAGTCTCCGCTCGAGCTGCTTCCGGCGATTCCCGCGCTCAGGACGCCGAGATAGCCTACGACGTAATCCGCGCCGATGCCCGCGCTGCGGACGTTGTTGTCCCCTTCGGCGCGCGCCTGCACCGTGAGATCGTCAGACACGCCGTACCGGTAGAACGCCGAGCCGATGAAGCCATGGTAGTCGACGTTGCGCAGGCCGTAGTTGAATCGCTCCGAACCGGCGCTGAATGAATACTCGCTCAAACCCGGCTTCAGGAGTTGCGTCGTCACGTAGAACGGCTGGGTGATCACTTGCTGCTGTCCGAATGCGTTGGTCACCACGACCTGCAGCTCGCCGGCGCCGTTCAGCGACGGGACGTTGGTGATCGCGAAGGGGCCTGCGGGAACGCTTTGCGTGCCCATCCGGACGTTGTTGGAATAGATTTCGGCAGCGGTGGGAATCGCCGAGATCCCGGCGACCGTGAGCAGCGGATAGGTGACATAGCCGGGCTGCAGCGCAAAGTTCGAACTGATTTGGGCACCGCCGAACCGCACCGCATTGCCCCACCACCCTGGCGCCGTTATGGCATCACCCACGCGGTAGGTCCGCAGCTTGGCGGCGTCGTCCCAGCGCCACCCGGCGTCGAGGAGCACCACGCTTTCCGCCCCCGCCTGCGTGGCAGCGGTCGAGTTGACGAGGAACGTGCCCCCAAACGTTCCCACCGGGCCGAAGGCTACCGCCTCGAACGCGCCCGATAGAGATTTCGCGAAGCTGGTGGCGAAGTCCTGTCCAGTGTTGCTCTGGCCGAACAGCGCGTAATTGAAGAAGCCGCCCCATGACGGGGTTTGCGGCAACTGCGGAGGCGGCAGTCCGTACTGCAATTGTGCCGGCGGCAGCAAGCCGGGATCGATGTCGAATTCCAGGCGTTGCGAAAGTTCGGCGATCGTCGCCCGCACGCCGCGCATCGTCCGCAGCGCCACGAAGGAGCGCCCTTCGATCTGCACGGCATCCGCGGCGCGCCACGTGAGCCGCAGCCTCGCCAGCGTGTCGGTGTCGACCATGAGGCCTTCGGGATCGCGAACCGCATACGCGACTCCCTCTTCGGGGGCACCGTTGACGCTAATGGACAAGACGGCGATCTGCTCGGCGAGGGCGATCAGCGTGGGCGCGGGAGACTGCGGCAGGCGCACGTCGGCGCCGGCCGCGGAGAAAGCGGGAATGCACATCGCCAGGCAAACGGTGGCGATTGCACGGCGGCGCCACCTACGGCTGGGCGACCGGCACGGCAAGATCGACCTGGCCCGCATTGCTTTGCGCCTCTACGTGCAGCGGCGCGCCGGAACGCAGGCGATCCTTGGGAAGCACGATGAAGCGCGTCGCGCCGGGCAGCACGACAAAGACATCCTCTTCAGCCAGCTTGTCCTGGCCCTGGCTGACCGCGAGGGGGGCAAACCGCAGGTTGCCGGTCCCTTCGTTGGCGATGCGCAGCCGGGGCGACCCGGCGGCGTCGAAGGTGATTGCCGATTTGGGAGAAACGGTGCCGCTGGCCGGCGCCACGTACATCGGGATGTTCATGTTGAGCGCGATGTGAAACAGCGTACGGTCTTCCACCGCCTCCTCGGCCGCAGGAACCTCGCGGAAAATGAGGCGGAACGCCTGCTCGACATTGGCCGAAGGCGTGCCTCGCAGCGCCACCCTGACGATCTGGACCGCGCCCGGCGGGATCGTGAAAATGGGTGGGCTCACGATGAAATTGCGCGTCTCGTCGTAGACGTCGGTGCCGTCGGGCTGCGTCCACGTGTAGGCCTGGACCTGGATGGTGACAGGCGCGTCGCCGCTGTTGTTCACGTTGACGATCGCGGTGGGCGACGCGGACGAAAGTTCGACGCGCATCGGCGTCAAACCGAACGTCGCGGCCTTCGCGGTGACCGAAATTGCCATCAGCGCGGCCGCTGCCCATACTCGAACGCTCGCGTTCATGTTCCCCTCCGCCGCTTGTTCAGTTGTACGTTACCGAGACCGCCACGGTATCCGAGTAGGCGCCGGCCGAGGGAAATTGCGCGGCCGGGATCGACGCGCAGATGTTGATCAATTTCGGGCCGCCGGTCGTCGTGAATAGCGGCGTGGCGACGATCCTGTTCGCCGCGTTCCATTCCGGGCCGGCACCTGCGACCGGACAAGTGTTGAATGTAGCACCAGTCGGCCGGTCGATCTTGTAGTTGAGGAAGTCACCGCTCACGGGGTTGCGCATTCGCTTCTGGGTGCCAGTGGCGTTCGAGCCGTTGTTGAGTTGAACACGGGTAACCCTCGCGCCTTTGTTGCAGGTCAACGTGACCCGCCCAGCCGTGTTGGTTGCGGCGACACCAGCATTGACCGCGCCGAACGCGACGTTGGTGGCCGACACCGTGCAGAAGTTTGCGAGTGTCGCGGTGACGTTGAAATTCTTCGGTCCCGTGCTCGCGGCCAGCGCCGGCGCAAAGTGCAGACCAATGGCCACGACGAGCGCGACCGAAGCCGCACGGCGCAGCAAAGGCGTTGGCCGGCGCGGCGCGCATGTGTGCACGCGTCGGACCGCCGCGCCGACGGACGCGGATCGACTACTCACGGTTGATCGACGATTGCGGCCATCGAGGCCCGGCTGCCCGTTGGCGGCCGGAACCTGCGCGGCCGGTCACGTCAGTTATAGGTTGCCGTGACCTGAACCGTGTCCGAGTAGCTGCCCGCCGACGGAAACTGGCCCGCCGGAATCGACCCGCAAAGCGTGATCAGCTTCGCACCGCCCGTGACCGCGAAAAGTGGCGTTGCGACGATCGTGTTCGTTGCGTTCCACTCCGGCCCGGCACCAGCAGCCGGACACGTGGTGAATGTCGCGCCGGTCGGCACGTCGATCAGGTAGTTAAGCGTATCGGTGCCGTTGCTCATGCGCTTTTGCGTGCCGGAGGGATTGGAGCCGTTGTTGAGCGCGACAGACGTCACGGTCGCACCCTTGTTACAGGTCAGCGTGACGGAGCTCGCGGTATTCGTGGCGGCGGCGCCGGCGTTGACCGCACCGAAGGCCACCGTTGCGGCCGACACGGTACAGAAGTTCGCGAGTGTCGCGGTGACGTTGAAGTTGGCATTCGTCGTTAACGCTTGCGCACTACCAAACGGGACAGTCAACGAGGCCGCAATAGCCGCGGCGATAAGGGAACGCTTCATCATGATTCGGTCCTTTTCCTTGTTTATCAATGAGTTCGGAGTTTAAGGCCCGGAAGCAATCGACCGCTTCCGCCCCACGCCAACCATTTTAAGCAGGGACCGTGCCAAGCCGCCCCACCGGGCGCCGCCGACTTTGGGAAGGTGGTCGGGACATATCTGCGGGGACTTGCGGCACGACTTGACGCAGCGCGTCAAATTGGCCGACATGGAGTGTCGACGCCCCGTTGGGGGGCCCGGCTGCCCCAAACATCGGAACTCTCAGGCCGGCAGATCGCAGTGTGAGCGCGTCGGTAAGCCGCAAAGGCCGCTGACCGCGCCCGAGCTTCGGTCCATACTCGCCTTCCGGAAGCGATTGGGCAACGCCGGTGGCTCCGGCGCTGGGCCACTGCAACTTGGGAATCTCCTTGTCGTGACGGGGATGATCACGCCCGCTCAACTGGAGCAAGCGTTAGCGCAACAACGATATACGAATCGCCGGCGCGGCGATTCGCTGGTGAGCGCGGGTTACGTTACGGAGCAGCAGGTCGTCCATGGCTTGCGCCTGCGGCAATTGCTGCAGCGGGTGGCCCTAGCGGTGCTTCTCGCCGTGTCGCCGCCCGTCGGCACAGCAACCGCCGCCGGCGGGGGCGCTGCATACAACGCGATCACGCTGTCTGCCACCATCCTCCCCTATCACCAACTCGAGGTATTGCGCCAAGATGCGACGCTGACCGTGACGCAGTCGGACATCGAGCGCGGGCATGTCGACGTCGCCGCCGGAACGTCGTTGCGCGCGAGAAGCAACGATCACCAGGGTTTCAGGGTCACCTTCGATCCTCGGATGCGGCTGTTCGAACGCGCGACGATCTCCGGCCTTGGCGCCAACGTGGAAATCGGTCCTGCGGGCGGCGCCGCGAACTATCCCTATGGCGGGTGCGACATCGCGCTGCATTTGAGCTACCGGCTCTACTTGGCCGCGGGGCTCGGGCCAGGCAGCTATCCGTGGCCCCTGCAGATCTCGTCGTCGATCACGTATTAGAAACGCGGTGACGGGGCGGCTGGATCTATCGAGCGCAGGAAACGCCGGTCGCCTAGGTCCTCGTGCGCTGCACGCGCTTGACCTCGCGGATGCGCTTCAGCGAGCGCATCACCTGCGCCAGGTGTGCGCGGTTGCGCACCTGCACGGCGAAGAACATCGCGAGCACTTCGCCGCCGTCCGGCCGCTCCATCGACACGGTGTCGATGTTTGCCTCCGCGTCGGCAATGGCCATGGCGAGGTCCGCGAGCAGACCGCGGCGGTCCGACACCAGGAGGCGCATGCCGGTCTCGAAGGCCCCCTGCACGTCGGCAGCCCATTCCACGTCGACCAATTCCGCGGTGTCGAGGCGCTGTTTCTTGAGCGTCACGCAATCGCGACCGTGCACGAGCAGCCCCTGGCCGCGGCGGAACTGGCCGACGATCGCGTCGCCCGGAATCGGACGGCAGCACTTCGCGTACTGGATCGCCACGCCTTCGACGCCGCGCAAGGTCAGCGACCCGAGCTTGGCGTTGGTCGCGGCCGGCGAGTCGTCCGATTTGCCGGCGATCTTGGTCAGAGCCTGCGCGACGACGAACGACAGGCGCTTGCCCAGACCGATATCGGCCAGTATCTCGATATGGGTCTTGGTGCCGTACTCCTTCGCGACCGCCTCCCAGCGGTCCCACGTGATCGACTCCGGTTCCACCTTGAGCGTGGCCAGCGCCTGGTTGAGCAGTCGCTCGCCGAGCGCCGCCGATTCCTTCTGCTGCAGCCCCTTGAGGTAGTGGCGAATGCGCGACCGCGCCTTGCCGGTCGAGACGAACGACAGCCACGACGGATTGGGCCGCGCCGTCGGCGACGTCAGGATCTCGACATGGTCGCCGTTCTTGAGCTCGGTGCGCAGCGGCAGCAGTTCGTAATTGATGCGCGTGGCGACGCAGTGGTGGCCGATGTCGGTGTGCACGCCGTACGCGAAGTCGACGGCGGTCGCGCCGCGCGGCAGCGCCATGATCTTGCCCTTCGGCGTGAACACGTAGATCTCGTCCGGAAAGAGGTCGCCCTTGATGTGCTCCAGGAATTCCCTGGAGTCGCCGGACTCGGACTGGATCTCGAGTAGGCTTTGCAGCCAGCGCGACGTCTCGCGCTGCGCCTCGGCCAGGTCGAGTTCGCCGCCGGCCTTGTACAACCAGTGCGCGGCCACGCCGGCTTCGGCGACGCGATGCATGTCGTGCGTGCGGATCTGCACTTCGAGCGGCGTGCCGAAGGGCCCGAACAGCGTCGTGTGCAGCGACTGATAGCCGTTCGCCTTCGGGATGGCGACGTAATCCTTGAACTTGCCGGGAATGGGCTTGTACAGCTCGTGCAGCACGCCCAGCGCCGCATAGCAGCCCGTCTTGTCGGCCACGAGGACGCGCACGCCGTAGATGTCGAACACCTGCGAGAACGTGTAGTGCTTCTCCTTCATCTTCTTGTACACGGAGAAGATCGTCTTCTCGCGGCCGGTGACGACGGCGATGAGATCGGACTTGGCGAAGCCTTCGCGGATCACGTCCAGCAGCCGGTTCATTACCTCGCGCCGGTTGCCGCGCGCCGCCTTGATGGCCTTGGCCAGGATCCGGTAGCGCAGCGGGTAGAGGTGCTTGAAGCACAGGTCCTGCAGCTCGAGATAAAGCGCGTTGAGGCCGAGCCGGTTGGCGATCGGCGCGTAGATGTCGAGTGTTTCCTTCGCGATGCGTTTCTTGTGCGCCTGCGCCATCGCGTCCAGCGTGCGCATGTTGTGCAGCCGGTCGGCCAGCTTGATCAGGATTACGCGTACGTCGCGCGCCATCGCGAGCAGCATCTTGCGGAAGCTCTCCGCCTGGGCTTCCTCGCGCGAATCGAATTCGATCTGGTCCAACTTCGACACGCCGTCGACCATGTCGGCGACGGGCTTGCCGAACTTCTTCTCGAGCTCGCCCTTGGTGACCGACGTGTCTTCCATCACGTCGTGCAGCAGCGCGGCGGCGAGACCCTGCGCATCGAGGCGCCACTGCGAGAGGATGCTGGCGACCGCCAGCGGATGCGTGATATACGGCTCGCCGGACTTGCGGTACTGGCCGCGGTGGGCGGACTCGGAGAATTCGAACGCGCGCGACACGAGGGCGACGTCGGGCGCCGGCAGGTAGTGGCCCAGGTGTCTCGTGAACTCCGCGATCTCAGACATATCGGCGGCCGAAAGTGGGAACCTACTTTCGGCCGAACTTGCTAGTCATGAATCGCTGGCAAAGCCAGTCGATTCATGAACGAAACTGCAACGCAACAGCGTGGGAGCGGATCGCTTTGCCCCACGGTCGCGCCCGCCTTAGAGCTGCGGCGGAATGATCGGCGCCGTCTTGGTCAGCATTTCGATGCCGAACTTGCCGGCGGCCATCTCGCGCAGCGCGATGACGGTCGGCTTGTCGCGATCGGCGTCGACCATCGGGGCCGAACCGGACGTGATCTGGCGGGCGCGGTTGGTCGCGGCAAGCGTCAGTTCGAATCGGTTCGGAATGCGGGCAAGGCAGTCTTCAATGGTGATGCGGGCCATGGTGTTCCTCTGTCAGTTACATTCGCTATCGGTTCAGAAGCTGGGCAATGAGCGCCGCGTGCCGCACCTGTTGCCGCACCGCGGTCAGGCGCGCCGCACGGACGATCGCCGAAAGATCGTCGACGGCCCTCGCAAAGTCCTGATTCATAATAACATAATCAAATTCGCCGCAGTGCCGCATCTCTTCGCGCGCCGCCTCGAGCCGGCGGGCGATGACCTCGGCCGAATCCTGGCCGCGCTTTTCCAGCCGTTCCTTGAGCGAAGCCAGCGACGGCGGCAGGATGAAGATATGCACGGCATCGGGCATCAATTTGCGCACCTGTGCCGCGCCCTGCCAGTCGATCTCGAGCAGCACGTCGTGGCCGTGCTGCACCTGCTGGCGCAGCCAGGTGGCCGAAGTTGCGTACCAATAGCCGTGCACGTTCGCGTGCTCGAGGAACTCGCCGGCGTCCTTGAGCGCCATGAACCTGGCCTCGTCGACGAAGTGGTAGTGAGCGCCGTCCTGCTCGCCCGGACGCGGCGCGCGCGTCGTGTACGACACCGACAGCCGGATGCCCGGCTCGCGCTCGAGCAGCGCGCGCACGAGACTCGTCTTGCCGCCGCCCGACGGCGCCGCGAGGACGAACAGGCAACCGGATGCGGGAGGCGGGCGGGTGACGATGGCGGGGGGCGCGGCGGTCATGCAGGTTTCATTGGCTGGGTTGGAAATGGCGGGCCGGCGGCGCAAGGGCGGCATTCCGAAAGCGATTTCTGCGCCTTTGCGATCATACCGTGCAACGCTCAGCTTCCACGCAGGTGTCGCTGCGCACGGCGCCCGGCCCCCCTAAGGTAAAGTTGCGTCGAGGCTGCCCGTCGCCGACGGATGCCGATCAGCGTGAAGCGACGAGGAGCGGTGCAATGCGGGACATATTGCGCAAGAGAGTGCTCGTTACA
This sequence comes from uncultured beta proteobacterium, assembly GCA_963828045.1. Lineage (GTDB taxonomy): Bacteria > Pseudomonadota > Gammaproteobacteria > Burkholderiales > Casimicrobiaceae > VBCG01. The sequence continues at coordinate 473,742 of CAWHCM010000004.1, forward strand.
GGAGGGGCTGGTTTTCTCGGATCACACCTTTGCGAAAGACTCGTGCGCGACGGGCATGAAGTACTGTGCATCGACAATTACTATACCGGCACCCGCGAAAACATTTGCGCGCTCGCGGGCGAGCCACGCTTCGAGGTCATTCGCCACGACATCACGTTCCCCCTTTACATCGAAGTCGACGAGATCTACAACCTGGCCTGCCCGGCGTCGCCCGTCCACTACCAGTTCGATCCGGTGCAGACGACCAAGACAAGCGTGCACGGCGCGATCAACATGCTTGGTCTCGCCAAGCGCGTGAAGGCGAAGATACTGCAGGCGTCGACGAGCGAGATCTATGGAGACCCCGCAGTCCATCCGCAAACCGAGAGCTATTGGGGAAATGTCAATCCCGTCGGCCCGCGCTCCTGCTATGACGAGGGCAAGCGCTGCGCGGAGACGCTGTTCTTCGATTACTGGCGCCAGCACCATCTCCGCATCAAGGTGGCTCGCATCTTCAATACGTACGGGCCGCGGATGCACCCGAATGACGGCCGCGTCGTTTCCAACTTCATCGTCCAGGCATTGCGCGGCGAGCCGATCACGCTCTACGGCGATGGTCAGCAGACCCGTTCCTTCTGCTACGTCACGGACATGATCGACGGCCTGGTGCGGCTGATGGAGACCGGCGACGGCGTCACGGGACCGATCAATCTCGGCAATCCGGACGAATTCACGATCGGCGAGCTCGCCGCGAAGATCGTCGAGCTGACTGGATCCCGATCGAAGGTGGAGCACAAGCCCCTGCCGGCCGACGACCCGAGGCAGCGGCGCCCGGACATCGGGCTGGCGATCGAAACGCTTGGGTGGCGGCCCACGGTCGCGCTCGCCGAGGGTCTTAAGTCCACGATTGCACATTTCGACCGGCTGTTGGCCGACCGGGGCGCGTTGGGCGATCGCCCGTAGTGGTCGCGACGGGCCTAAGCGGCAGGGGCGAGCGCCACCTAGCCGGCCTACTCGACGTTTTGAACCTGTTCGCGCATCTGCTCGATCAGCACCTTGAGCTCCAGCGAGGCCTGCGAGATTTCGGCATCCACCGACTTGCTGCCGAGCGTGTTCGCTTCGCGGTGCAGTTCCTGCGCGAGGAAATCCAGGCGCTTGCCGGCGCTGCTGCCGGCGTTCAACACTCGCCGCACTTCGGCCACGTGCGTGGTGAGCCGCGACAATTCCTCGGCGACGTCGATCCGGGTGGCGAACATGGCGAATTCCTGCTTCAGCCGATCCTCGTTGGGGTCGAGTCCCGCTTCCTTGAGGCGCTGCGCAAGCTTCTCGTTGAAGGCCGCATGGATGGCCGGAATGCGCGGCATCACGCGCGCAACCTGCGCTTCGATGCCGTCGCAACTGGCCTCGAGAACGGCCTGTACCTTGGCTCCCTCGCGCCGGCGTGACGCCGTCAGGTCCAGGATGGCCCGTTCGACGAGCACCGCGACCTTCGCGGCAAGTTCTTCCGGAGGAATCGAAGGCTCGGCCAGCACGCCCGGCCAGCGCAGGATTTCGTTGACCGACAGCGGCGCGGCGGCCGGGACGGCGCGCAGCACTTGGCTGGCCGCGTCGGCCAGCTGCGCCACCCGCGCCGCGTCGACGGCAAGATTGGCGGCGCCGGGCGAGGTCCGGCTTATCCCGACCCTGCATTCCACCTTGCCGCGCTTCTGATCCCCCGCCAGCCGCTCCCGCAGTCCGGGCTCCAGGTGGCGCAACTCGTCGGGCAGCTTGACCGTGACGTCGAGATACCGGTGGTTGACCGAGCGCAATTCGACCGACAGCGACAAGCCCGGCAATTCGGTGGCCTCCGCTGCGAAGCCGGTCATGCTGAGGATCATCTGGGATTTCCCGTTACCGCCGCGCAACGTCAGGTTCCGGCGACGTTTTGGCACTTTTCCCCGCCGAGGACCCGCATTTGCAGGCATTTCTGCGGCTCGCGAAGACGTTTCCTTTACTTTGTCTGCCGGGTTGCCGAGAATGTAAGCGCTAACCGCCCCTGGCGCAAGCCGAGGGGTGGAGCCTGGCATGCGAATTGCGCCTGTTTACGGTCGAACACTCGGGTCGTCCCGATTTGGCCCCACGCAAACTGAAGCAAACGCTCGCTTTCGAGAAATGACCTGATGGCCGTCACCAACCAAGCCCTCGTAGGAGGCTACCAGCTGCTGAACTACCGGATCGACCGGCAGATCAGCCGCGGCGGCTTTTCGATCGTCTACCGGGCGTTCGACGATTCCGGCTCGCCGGTCGCCATCAAGGAATACCTTCCTTCGTCGCTGGTCCTGCGCACCGAGGGCGACATCGTCCGCGCGAGTTCGGCCGAGAACCTGACGTCGTTCCGGTATGGAATGAAATGCTTCTTCGAGGAAGGCCGCGCGCTCGCCAAGATCAATCATCCTAACGTCGTGCGCGTGTTGAATTTCTTCCGCGCCAACGAAACCGTGTACATGGTGATGCGCTACGAGCGCGGGCGCACGCTGCAGCAGCAGATCCAGATGCGCCAGGACCAGATGTCCGAGCGTCTCGTGCGCCATGTGTTCATGCACCTGCTGAACGGCCTGCGCGAGGTGCATACGCACAAGCTTCTGCATCTCGACATCAAGCCCGCCAACATCTACCTGCGCACCGACGGCACGCCGGTGCTGCTCGACTTCGGCGCCGCGCGGCAGACGCTGACCAGTGCGCGGCCCAAGCTGGCGCCGATGTACACGCCGGGATTCGCGGCGCCCGAGCAGTACCGCGAACCCGACCGCCTGGGACCGTGGACCGACGTATACGGTGTGGGCGCGTCCATGTTCGCGTGTCTCGCCGCCTTCGCGCCGCAGGCGGCCGACGCGCGCGTGCAGGAGGACCATCTGGTGTCGGCCAAGAAGATCTGGGCGGGCCAGTACTCCGAGAACATCCTCGAGGTCATCGACTGGTGCCTGCGCCTCGACCCTTTGGAACGGCCGCAAAGCGTGTTCGCTCTGCAAAAGGCCATTCGCGACATCCCGCAGACGAAGCGCAAGCTTACGTTCATGGGCAACCTCAAGAAGATGCTGTTCTCGCAAATCGGCGCGTAACGTCCGGTTCCTCGCAGCATGCGTTTCACGATTTTCCAGGAATCCCGCAAGGGGTCGCGCAAGGTCAATCAGGACCGGCTCGCCTATACGTACAGCCGCGACACGCTGATGCTGGTCGTCGCCGATGGCATGGGCGGACATGCCGGCGGGGAGATCGCCGCGCAGATCGCCGTGCGTCTTTTCATCGAGCGTTTCCAGCAGGAAGCCAAGCCGGTCCTCAAGAACCCCCTCAAGTTCCTGCAGGACACGATGCTTCGCGCGCACGCGGCACTCGGGTCCTACGCGAACCAGTTCTCGATGCTCGAAACGCCGCGCACGACGTGCGTGTGCTGCATCGTGCAGGCCGGCCACGCTTATTGGGCGCACGTCGGGGACTCGCGCCTCTACCTGTTCCGGCAGGGCGGCCTGATCGGCTCCACCAAGGACCACTCCAAGGTGCAGTACCTGGTCGACCAGGGCATCATCGGCGTCAACGAGATCATCGACCACCCCGACCGCAACAAGATCTTCAGCTGCCTGGGCGGACTGGTCGACCCCGTGATCGATCTGTCGCGGCGCACGCCGCTGCGCAACGGCGACATCATCGTCATGTGCACGGACGGCTTGTGGGCTGTGATCGACCACAAGGAAATGTCGACGTGGCTGACGTCGACGCCGATCCTCAAGACCGCGCCGCAGATGATGCGCGAAGGCGAGAAGCGCGGCGGCCCCGACGGCGACAACCTGTCCGCGATCGTCGTGCGCTGGGGTCCGGAAACGCTCACGGACGAGCCGTCGACGACGATCACGGAAACGCTGGGCCTGGGCGAATTCGAAACGCAGATCGATCGCACGCTCACGTTGACCGACCGCAAGGGCACGCAGCGCGACCTGACGGACGATGAGATAGAGCACGCGATCCAGGAGATCCAGTCCACAATTCAAAAGTACCGCCGGTAGGGCAGGCTGTTCGGAGTGGCTCGTTGGAGCGTCGTCGGGGAAGAGCGCACCCGCCGACGCTCAACTTTCGCTCAATGAACCCTTCGCATATGCTGCGGCGCAGCAATCGGCGAGCGGTTCAGTCCGCGAAAGTTGAGCGTCAGCCGCGGTATCTGGCCGGTGACGCTCCAACGAGCCACTCTCGGGTAAGGTGTCGCGGGGCGTAGAATCGGGGTTCACAGTCTTTCCTGAACCCCCCGGATGCGCCAAATAATTCTCGACACCGAAACCACCGGCCTCGACCCGAAGCTGGGCCATCGGATCATCGAACTGGCGGCGGTGGAAATGGTCGACCGTCGGGCCACGGGCCGCAGCCTCCAGTTCCACATCGACCCCGAACGCGAAATCGATGCCGCCGCATCCGAGGTTCACGGGATGACGTGGGAGGACCTGAAGGGCAAGCCCAAATTCGTCGACGTCGCACCCGAGTTCATGGATTTCGCACGCGGCGCAACCTGGATCATCCACAACGCGCCGTTTGACTTGGGGTTCCTGGACAAGGAGTTGGAGGGCGCCGGGTTTTCACGCTGTGCCGACCTGTATGGCGGACTGATCGATACGCTGGCGTTTGCGCGCGACGCGTTCCCGGGCAAGCGCAACAGCCTGGACGCGCTGTGCGAGCGCTTCGGCGTTTCCAACGCGCACCGCACGCTGCATGGCGCGCTGCTCGACGCGCAGCTCCTCGCAGAAGTGTATCTGGCGATGACGCGCGGACAGGAGTCGCTGACGATCGACATGGGCGCGGACACCTCGCTGGCGACAGTGCTGGGCGCAGGTGAACTGCCCGCGGTCCGACCCGCGCTGGTCGTGACGCTGCCGACAGCCGACGAACTGCGCGCGCATCTCGCCTACCTCGAGGAGCTGGACCGCGAAACGAAGGGCCGCTGCGTGTGGCTTGCCGCCGAGATGTCCGAGAAGGCCGCGTGAGGGCCGCGCCGTCACGGCACCGTAACGATTGCCTGCGAACCTGATGGAACACTCCACCACCTCGCCGTTGCCGCTGGGCGTGCCGACCGAAACGGCCGGGCTGGCGGCCGTTGCCGAAGCCGTGAGCACGCCCGATCCCTTGTCGATCAACCGCGAGCTGTCGCTGCTCGAATTCAACCGGCGCGTGCTCGCGCTCGCGGAAAGTCGCGCGGTGCCGCTGCTCGAGCGGCTGCGCTTCCTGTGCATCGTCGGCAGCAACTTGGACGAGTTCTTCGAAATCCGCATCGCCGGCGTCAAGGAGCAGTTGCGCGCGAAGGTCCCGCCTTCGGGGATGACGCTGCAGGAGGCGCGGGAGCTCTTCACGCAACTCGGCAACGAGGCGCGCGCGCTGATCGCCGACCAGTATCGCGTGCTCAACGACCAGGTGCTCCCCGCGCTCGACCGGGCGGGCGTCCGGCTGGTCCGCCGCACCGAATTCACCCCCGCCGAGCAGGCATGGGCCGCGAAATATTTCGAGCGCGAAGTGCGTCCGCTGCTGACGCCCATCGGGCTCGATCCGGCGCACCCGTTCCCGCAGGTCGTCAACAAGAGCCTGAACTTCGTCATCCAGCTGTCGGGGCACGACGCGTTCGGCCGCGACACCGGCATCGCGATCGTCAAGGCGCCGCGCGTGCTGCCGCGGATCATCAAGATGCCGCCGGAGGTGAGCGGCGGCGCCAACGACTTCGTCATGCTGTCGTCGGTGATTCACGCCCACCTGCACGAGCTCTTCCCGGGGCGCGAAGTCGTCGACTATTCGCAGTTCCGCGTGACGCGCGACGCCGATCTTTGGATCGACGAGGAGGAGGTCAAGAATTTGCGCCAGGCGCTGAAGGGCGAACTGCCGGAGCGCCAGTTCGGCTCGGCGGTGCGCCTGGAAGTCGCTGAGGCGTGTCCCGCGCCGATCGCGGAATTCCTGCTGCAGCAATTCGACCTCAGCGAGGCCGATCTGTACCGCTGCGACGGTCCGGTCAATGTCGCGCGGCTGTCGTCGCTGGTCGATCAGGTCGACATCGACGAACTGAAGTTCGAGCCCTTCGCGCCGGGCGTTGCCCGACCGGCTGCAGGACGCGCCCGACATCCTGACGGCGATCCGGCAGAACGACATCCTGCTGCATCACCCTTACCAGTCGTTCGAGCCGGTGGTCGAGTTCATCCGCTGCGCCGCCGAGGACCCGAACGTCGTCGCGATCAAGCAGACCGTGTATCGCACCGGCGTCAACTCGGTGCTGATGGAAGCGCTGATCGAGGCGGCCAAGCGCGGCAAGGAAGTGACGGTCGTCGTCGAGCTGATGGCGCGCTTCGACGAGGAGGCGAACATCAACTGGGCCGAGCGGCTGGAGCGCGCGGGCGCGCAGGTCGTCTACGGCGTGTTCGGCCTGAAGACCCACGCCAAGCTGGCGCTTCTCATCCGCCGCGAAAACGACCGGCGCGGGCAGCTCGCGGCTGGTGCCCTACGCGCACCTGGGCACCGGCAACTATCACCCGCGCACCACGCGCCTGTACACCGACTTCGGTCTGCTGACGGCGGACCCCGAAATCTGCGCCGACGTGAACGAAGTGTTTCTGCACATCACGAGCCTCGCGCGCGCCGCGCGGTTGAAGCGCCTGCTGCTGGCGCCCTTCACGATGCACCGGCGCGTGCTGGAGATGATCCGCCGCGAGACGCGGCACGCGAAGGAGGGCAAGCCCGCGCAGATCATCGCCAAGATGAACGCGCTGGTGGAAGAAGGCGTGATCCGCGCGCTCTACGCGGCGTCCAACGCCGGCGTTCAGATCGACCTGATCGTGCGCGGCGCGTGCGCGCTGCGGCCGGGCGTGCCGGGCATGTCGGAGAACATCCGCGTGCGCTCGATCCTCGGGCGCTTTCTCGAGCACCACCGCGATCTGGTTCTTCGGCAACGACGGCGATCCCGATGTGTGGCTCTCGTCGGCCGACTGGATGGGCCGCAACATGTTCCGCCGCGTGGAAGTCGCGTTCCCGGTGCGCGACCAGGTGCTGCGCAAGCGCGTCGTCGACGAGGGGCTGCGCGCCTATCTCGCCGACAACGTCGACGCGTGGGAGCTTGACTGCCGACGGCGTCTGGACCAAGGTTTCGAGGCGGCGCGGCTCGCAAGGCACGCTCGGCGCAGGACGCGCTGCTCGCGCGCATGCGCGCCCCGGACAGGCGAATCCTGATGGACCTGATCCTCTGGCGACATTGCGAAGCGGAACCCGGCGAGCCCGACCTCGGCCGCCGCCTGACGTCGAAGGGCCTGAAGCAGGCCGAGCGAATGGCGCAGTGGCTCGACTCGCACCTGCCGGATACCTGCCGCATCCTGGTGTCGCCTGCCGACCGCGCACAGCAGACGGCGCTTGCGCTGAAGCGCAAAATTCAAGACGGTACCGGAACTCGCCCCGGGCGGGTCGGTGTCCGCGGTGCTCGCGGCCGCGAACTGGCCCGATTCGCGCGAGCCCGTGCTGATCGTCGGCCACCAGCCCACGATCGGCGCCATCGCGTCGTTCCTGCTCTCCGGCGAGGAAGCCTACTGGTCCGTGCGCAAGGGCGCCGTGTGGTGGTTGTCCAACCGCGCGCGCGAGGGCGGCGCCGCAGTCGTGTTGAAGGTCGTCATCGGCCCCGATTTCGTCTGACGAAAACCTACGGCGTGCGCCAGCGCAGGCCCAACGCCGCCCATTCGTCGCGCTCCATGACGAGAAGGTGCAGCGTCAGCGGGTGGCGTTTGAGCCACCTGGCGGGAACCCCGAAGTGAATCGAGCGGCCCACCTTGAGCGCGATGCGCGGCGTGTCGATCTCGCGGCGCGCGTGATGGAACAATACCGCGAGCCTTAGCGCCAGCACCTGGGCGCTCATGTCTGCGTGGTCGAGCGCGGGTTCCATCTTCGACAATCCGCCCCGGCAGCCGTGCACGAGCACGGCGAGCTGCCGCTGCTCCTGCGCCGAAAAGCCCGGCATGTCGGCGTTTTCGAGGATGTAGGCGCCATGCTTGTGATAGCCGATGTGCGAGACCGTGTAGCCGATCTCGTGAAGCAACCCGGCCCATTCGACGCGTTGCGCGACGCCTGAGTCCGGCCGTGGCGCCGCCTTGAGGTAGAGGGCCTTGGCCATCGCCGACACGCGCTGCGCGTGCGGGCGATCGACGCGATAGCGCTCGAGGAAGCGCTCGACGGTGGCCGCGCGGCTGTCGCGCTGCCCGGTGCGGCCCAGCAGGTCGTACAGCACGCCCAGCCGCAGCGCGCCGCCCACCGGATTGGCGCGCGGGACGTTGAGCTCGGCCATCGCAGCGGCCATGATCGCGAACCCGCCAGGCAGCACCGGCGCGCGCTCGGGCTTGATCCCTTCGAGCGTCAGCCGCGACATGTGGCCCGCGCCGACCATCCGCTTGCGCAGGCGTGCGAGGCCCTCGGGCGTGATGCCGCCGGCGGACAGCCCGTTCTCCTCGAGGATGGCCGCGAGCGCCAGCGCCGTGCCCGACGACGCGTAAGCCTCGTGCCAGTGCTCGCGCCCGAATTCCTTGGCGATCGCCTCGATCTCCGCGCGCGCGTGCGTCTCCGCGGCCACGAATGCATCGGCACGCAGCGCGCCGTCCGCAAAGAATCGCTGCGAGATGTTGACGCAGCCCAACTTCAGCGATTCGAGGCGCTCTGGCGTCAGGCCGCGGCCGATGATGAACTCGGTGGAACCGCCGCCGATGTCGATCACCAGGCGCGGCGCGGTCGACGGCGGCAGCACGTGGGCAACACCCAGGTAGATGAGGCGCGCTTCCTCGTGGCCGGCGATCACGTCGATCGGGAAGCCCAACGCCGCCTCGGCCTGCGGCAGAAACGTGGCGGCGTTCTTCGCCACGCGGAACGTATTAGTCGCGACCGCGCGTACGGCGGAAGGATGCAGCCCGGAAAGGCGCTCGCGAAAGCGCGTGAGACAGGCAAGTGCCGCGCGCCGCGCCGCGGACGTGAGGCGACCCTTTTCGTCCATGCCGGCACCGAAGCGGATCGTCTCGCGCCATGTGTCGAGGCGGAAGATCTGGTCGCCCTCGACGCGTCCGACCTCGAGGCGGAAACTGTTCGAGCCCAGATCAACGACAGCGAGCGTGGCGGGCGCGACGGCGGGCTTGCGCGAACGGTGGGAGGCGGGCGGCATGGGCCGGCGAAGCCTAGCAGAAAGAACGCGCGATGGGCGTTTTCGGCAGCAACCCGAAGGGAACTGGTGCCTTGGGGCGCCACTCTTTGTTGCTCTCCTCGCCAATACCGCTAGTATTGGCTTCGTCGGCTGCCGCGATTGGCGCTCCATGCCACCAGTTCGCGTTTGCGTCCATAGCGTCAGCAGGCCCTAGTCTCAATGGTTTTCGATTCCGCCGGTTGCCGCCCTTTCCGTAATCCGCGCCATGCCCATCGACTATCTGCAGAAGATCCTGACCGCCAAGGTCTACGACGTCGCGATCGAGAGCCCTCTCGACGTGGCATCGACGCTGTCGCATCGGCTGGGAAACCGCGTGCTGTTGAAGCGCGAGGACCAGCAGCCGGTGTTCTCGTTCAAGCTGCGCGGCGCCTACAACAAAATGGCGCACCTCTCGGCCGCGCAGCGCGCGAAAGGCGTGATCGCGGCCTCGGCAGGCAACCATGCGCAGGGCGTCGCGCTCGCGGCGCAGAAGTTGGGCTGCAAGGCCACCATCGTCATGCCGGTGACGACGCCGCACATCAAGATCGCCGCCGTTGAAGCACGCGGAGCGAAGGTGGTGCTGCACGGCGACTCGTATTCCGACGCCTACCGTCGGGCGCTCGCATTGCAAAAGACCTCGGGTGCTGCATTCGTACACCCATACGACGACCCGGAGGTGATCGCCGGTCAGGGCACGGTCGGCATGGAAATCCTGCGCCAGAGTCATGAGCCCATCGAGGCGATCTTCGTCGCCGTCGGCGGCGGTGGCCTCATCTCCGGCATTGCCGCGTACGTCAAGCGCGTACGGCCGGAAATCAGGATCATCGGTGTGGAGCCGCAGGACTCCGACGCGATGACACGCTCACTCGCGGCCGGCCGCCGCGTGACGCTCCCGCACGTGGGCCTGTTCGCAGACGGCGTCGCGGTGAAACAGGTCGGCAAGGAAACCTTCCGTCTCGCGAAGGCGTACGTCGACGACATGGTGTGCGTGAATACCGATGCGATTTGCGCCGCGATCAAGGACGTCTTCGAGGACACGCGCTCGATCCTGGAGCCCGCCGGGGCGCTCGCCGTCGCCGGCATGAAGGCCTGGTGCGAGCGGCACCGCGTCCGCGACCGCACGCTGGTCGCCATCGCGGGCGGCGCCAACATGAATTTCGACCGGCTGCGCTTCGTCGCGGAGCGCGCTGAGCTGGGCGAGGCGCGCGAGGCGATCTTCGCCGTGACCATTCCCGAGCGGCCGGGCAGTTTTCGCGAATTTTGTGCGTTGCTGGGCAACCGCAGCGTGACCGAATTCAACTACCGCTTCGCGAACGCTACGACCGCGCACCTCTTCGTCGGCGTGGAAGTGGCCAACCGCCACGAGACCCGCGAGCTCCTCGCGGCGTTCCACCGGCACCGGATCGACGCCTTCGACCTCACCGACAACGAAATGGCGAAGCTGCACGTGCGACATCTAGTCGGCGGCCACGCGCCCGCGGCAAAGAACGAAATCCTGTACCGGTTCGAGTTCCCGGAGCGCCCGGGCGCGCTGATGCGCTTCCTGAACAGCATGAGTGCCGGCTGGAACATCAGCCTTTTCCACTACCGCAACCACGGCGCCGATTACGGCCGGGTGCTGGCGGGAATGCAGGTTCCTGCGGCCGACAAGGCCGATTTTCGGCGCTTTCTCGACCGGTTGGGGTATACCTGCGTGGACGAGACGGACAATCCTGCCTATCGAATGTTCCTGGGTTCGTGATCTTAGCCTCTGCCTTCGCCGCCCGACGGCAAACCCTGACGCGCCACGGCAGGACAACGTCCCAAAATTTGCCGCAGTGTTGCATTTTGAGCGAATTCGGCGTCGCGAGCCGATTCCGGCAAGCTTTATGCTCTAGTCAGTTCGCTTGGGCCGTGGCAAACTTGAACACGACAAGTGCGGGGCCGACTTCGCGCCGCCGCAACCGTTGCCGCATGGAGCAAGGTGAATTAATTGGCCGATCCGAACCCGTTGCATGGCGTAAAGGTGATGGTGATCGACGATTCGAACACCATCCGCCGCAGCGCCGAGATTTTCCTGCTGCAGGCCGGCTGCACGGTCATTTTGGCCGAGGACGGCTTTGACGCCCTGGCCAAGATCGCCGACCACCAGCCCGACCTGGTGTTCGTCGACATCATGATGCCGCGGCTCGATGGTTACCAGACCTGCGCGCTCATCAAGAAAAACGGCAAATTCCAGCGCACACCGGTGATCATGCTGTCGTCGAAGGACGGGCTGTTCGACCGGGCGCGCGGCCGCATGGTCGGGTCGGACCAGTACCTGACCAAGCCGTTTACAAAAGAGAGCCTCCTCAAAGCGGTCGCCGCGCACGTCAATCGCGCGGCCGCATGATGGTGGCCACGGACACACGCGCGTCGAGATTGGCGCGCGAAGCTGCTGGGGCGAAGAACAGGGTAGGAGACATGGCCATCAGAAAGATACTCATCGTCGATGACTCGCCGACGGAGCGGCATGTGCTGAACGACATGCTGACCAAGTCGGGCTACGAGGTCGTCGCGAGCGACAACGGCGAGGACGCTATCCTCAAGGCCAAGTCGCTCAAGCCCGACCTGATCCTGATGGACGTCGTCATGCCGGGGCTCAATGGCTTCCAGGCGACGCGCGCCATCAGCCGCGACCCTGACACGCGGGCGATCCCCATCATCTTGTGCACGTCGAAGAGCCAGGAGACCGACAAGATCTGGGGCATGCGCCAGGGCGCGCGCGACTATATCGTGAAGCCCGTCAACCGCGACGAACTCCTGGAAAAGATCGCGGCGATCGGCTGAATATGGGACCGAACCAAATGCCGCAATCCCGAAGGGCCGCCCCGAGGGATTGCTGCGCCCCCTCGGGGGGCAGCGTGCGGCGCCTTCGTTGTCGCCGCGAGCGTGGGGGTCCATAGGTGGCGCGCACAGCAAAACTCGACCTTCGCACGTTCCAGCAGGAGCTTGCGTCCCGCCTGGCCACCAAGACGGCGGCCCAGGTGGAGTCGTCGCGGCTGGGGTTGGCCAGTGGTGGCGAGCGCTGGCTGGTGCGGCTGGCCGACGCGGGAGAGGTCACGACGGTGCCCACCGTCGTCCCGGTGCCGCTGACGCGACCGTGGTACCTGGGCGTCGCAAACATCCGCGGCAACCTTTTTTCGGTCATCGATTTCTCCGCGTTCCTGGGCCGCGACTCCGGCCTGGGAGGCGGGCAGACCCGGCTGGTGCTGTTCGGCCCGCGGGTGGGCGAGATGAATGCCGGGATCGTCGTCCAGCACGTGCTGGGACTGCGCAATGTCGTCGAGCTGGCGCCGGCGGCGCCGCCGCATGATGCGCCTGCGTGGTATGCGCAGCGCTGGATGGACGGCGACGGCAACGCTTGGCAGGAAATCGATCTCGCAAAGCTCGCGAACGATCCGGCATTTTTGCAGGTAGGCATTTAAGGGGTGGCGGCTTAACCCGCCCCTTGGGAGGAAGCAACAATGGCGCTGAAACTGCCCAGTCTGTTCGGCAACGAAAGAAAGAAGCCGGCAGACATCGACCTGGACATGCCGACCACGCAGGTCAAGATGAACAAGGCTGCGCAACAGGGATACGACCCGCTGGCGTCCGTGTCGATCATGGACCAGCTGCGCACCGCCAGCGCCGTCACGGCGATGCCGAAGAAGGTCTGGGGAATCGGCAGCCTGCCGGTGACCAAGCAATTCCAGGTGCTGGGCTTCCTGCTCGTGATCTTCCTGGCGCTGGCCGCGCTCATGGTGTTCCTGGACGGACGCCAGGCGTCGCAAACGTCCGCGTCGATGGCGACTGCGACCGAAATGCAGATGCTGTCGCAGCGGTTGGCGCGTGGCAGCGCGTTGGCGGCCCAAGGGCAATCCGGCGCGTTCGCGGCGGTGAAGGACAGCCGCGAGCGATTCAACGCGGACCTCCAGGCGCTGCTGACCGGCGGCACGGTGCGGGGCGTCACGCTCGACACCGTGCACGACGAAACGGCGGTCAAGCTCCTGGGCGACATCAAGTCGCGATGGGAACGCGTCGACCTGTCGGCGGACCGGCTGCTCGCCAACGAGACCAGCCTGACCACGCTGGCCAAGGGACTGGAAACGATCAATTCGGGCAACAGCGCCGTGCTGGAACTTGCCCAGCAGGCTTCGCAGCAGATCGGGCAGAGCGGCGGCAGCTTGCGCGAAATCGAATACACGAACCAGCTGGCGGTGCTGTCGCAGCGGATCGCCAAGAACGCCAACTCCCTTGCGTCGTCCGACGAGATCGACCCGGAAGTCGCCTTCCTGCTGGGCAAGGACTCGGGCACGTTCCGCGACATCCTGGGCGGCCTCCTGAAAGGGAGCGAGCCGCTGCGACTCGCGCCGGTGAAGAGCGAGGACGTGCGGGCGTCGCTGACCGAACTCGCCAAGCGCTTCACCAGCTACGAAGGCGGCGTCAACGCCATCCTCGCCAACATGCCGCGGCTGGTCGTCGCCAAGCAGGCGGCGCGGGGCATCAATACCGACTCCGAGCCGCTGCTGAATGAAACGACGCGGCTCGCCACCGAATTCGAGGGCGCGAATCCGCTGCACCTGCTGCTCCTGGGCGCCGCGATCACGTTCGCGCTGCTCGCGCTGGCCTGCCTGGTGCTGCTGGGCAAGGTGTTCCTGGACGACGCGCGCGTGCGCGCGTTCGAGAGCGAAGGCGAGAACAAGCGGAACCAGGAGGCCATCCTGCGGCTGCTGAACGAGATGGGCAACCTGGCCGACGGCGACCTCACCGTGCAGGCATCGGTGACGGAGGACGTGACGGGCGCGATCGCGGACTCGATCAACTTCACGATCGAGGAGTTGCGCACGCTGGTGCGCGGCATCAACTCCGCGACCGACCAGGTGACCAAGGCCACGCAGGAGACGCAGGCGATCTCGAACCGCCTGTACGAGGCGTCGCAGCGCCAGAACAAGGAAATCCAGCAGGCGTCGGCGTCGGTGCTGCAGATGGCCGAGTCGATCAACGAGGTGTCGCAGACCGCCACGCAGTCCGCGCGAGTCGCGCAGCAATCGCTGGCGGCCGCCGAAAAAGGCGGCCAGGTCGTGCAGAACCAGATCGCCGGCATGAACGAAATCCGCACGCAGATCCAGGACACGTCGAAGCGCATCAAGCGCCTCGGCGAATCGTCGATGGAAATCGGCGAAATCGTCGAACTGATCTCGGACATTACCGAACAGACGAACGTGCTGGCGCTCGAACGCCGCGATCCAGGCCGCGTCGGCAGGCGAAGCGGGGCGCGGGTTCACGGTGGTGGCGGAGGAAGTGCAGCGGCTGGCCGAACGGTCGGGCGAGGCGACCAAGCAGATCGAGGCGATCGTGAAGACCATTCAGGCGGACACGCAGGATGCGGTCGCGGCCATGGAGAAGTCGACGGTCGGCGTGGTGGAAGGAACCAAGCTTTCCGACGCGGCGGGCCAGGCGCTGACGGAAATCCAGAAGGTGTCGCGCGATCTCGCGGACCTCATATCGCGGATTTCCGCGCAGACGCAGATGCAGTCGGCGTCCGTCACCGACGTGACGCGCGGCATGCAGGGCATTCTCAAGATCACGGAAGAGACGACCGAGGGCACCAAGCAGACCAACGTGTCCATCGGGCAGTTAACCAAGCTGGCGGCGGAACTGCGCTCGTCGGTGGCGGGCTTCAAGGTCTGACGCCCTTGGTCGCCGCCTTCGCAGACGCGGCGAAATTCAAAGTGGAGCGAATACACGTGACCTGCACATGCTTTGTGGATTACGAAGTGTCCGCGCGCAACGGGCGGCCCGGATCTTGCTCGACAGCCGATTTCAATTCTGACCTTGACGCGAAAAGCGTAATGCCCGTGGCGACCGATCCGACTCCCGTATTCGACATGGGCCCGCTGTCCTGGGTGCAGGGGGAAATCGACCAGGCACTGACGCGCGGGCTGGAGACGATCGCCGCATTCCGCGCCAATCCGGCGGATCCCACGGCGCTCAAGCACGCGCGCGCGCACGTCCACCAGGCTGCCGGCGCCATCCAGATGGTGGGCCTGGATGCGGTCGTCGCGTTCACCGACGAGCTCGAGCGGCAGCTCACGCGAATGGAGGAGTTGCCGGCCGCGGAGGCGCAGGCCGCCTGCGCCGTCGTCGACCGCGCGTGCCGCAAGTTGCGGATCTTCCTGGACGAATTGGTCAACGGCGCGCCGCCGATCCCGCTCAAGCTCTATCCGGAATACGAGGCGATGCAACTGGCGCGCGGCGTGAAGGCCGCGGCGCCCACCGACCTCTTCTACCCGGACCTGTCTCCGCGCGCGCCCCGCATCGCGCCTCGCGAAGCAATCGCGCCCAACCGGCTTCCGTCGCACATGGTCAAGCAGCGCCGACTCTATCAGCGCGGCATGCTGGCGTGGCTGCGCGGCGACGACGCGGGCGCGCAGACGATGCGCGACGCCGTCGCGGGCATCGAGGACATCACGTCGGCGGGTAGCCTGCGTGCGTTCTGGTGGACCGTCGGCGCGCTGCTCGAAGGCATCGTCGAAAGCGGTCTCGACAGCGGCTTCGGCGTGAAGCAGTTGTGCGCGCGCGTCGACCTGCAGATTCGCCGCGTGGCCGAAGGCAGCGGCAAGGTTGCGGACAGGCTGCGCCGCGAAGTGCTCTACTTCGTCGCGATCTGCGCGCCGGTCGCGCCGCAGGTGCAGGCGGTGCAGCGCGCGTTCAAGCTGTCGGGCTTGATCCCGTCGGCCGAAGTGCTGTCCGCCGACGTCGTGCGGCTGCAGCCGCTGCTGCGCGAGGCGCGCGAGCAGCTGGCGGGGGCCAAGGATTCGTGGCTCAAGGCGGCGTCGGGCCGCGCCGAAAACCTGCCGAAGCTGAAACAGACGCTGGCGTCGGTGCACGCCAAGGCGGCGGAAATCCACAACGGCGCGCTGATGAAGCTCACCGCGGCGCTGGTCGAGCGCATCGACAGCATGCCCGCGTCGGGTGTCTCCGAGTCGGTGGCGATGGAATACGCGACGGCGCTGCTGCTGGCCGAGTCCGCGTTCGAGAACTACGCCAGCCTGTCGCCCGATTTCCCGAAGCAGGTCGACGCGATGCTGTCGCGCCTCGATGCCGCGCGCGCAGGGCGGCCGGCGGCCGCGTCCGGCGCGCCGATGCTGGACGAGATGAGCAAGCGCGCGCAGGAGCGCGTGCTGCTGGCGCAGGTCGGCCGCGAGATCCAGGCGAATCTGCGCCACATGGAGCAGGTGCTCGACGCATTCTTCCGCGACAACACCAAGCGCGCCGATCTCGCCACGCTGGGCAAGGACAGCGAGCAGATCCGCGGCGCATTGCGCATCCTGGGACTCGACGACGCCGATCGCCTGCTCGGGCTTTGCCAGCAGCAGATCGAATCCTATGCCGACCCCGAGGCGCCGATCAGCAACGAGGATCTGGAACTGCTGGCCGAGTCGCTGTCCGGTTTGGGCTTCTACATCGAGGCGGTGGAACAGCAGCGCCCCGACCGCGACCGCCTGATCGCGCCCTTCATCGCCAAGCGGCTGGGCGAAGCGCCCGCGCCCAAGCAGGAAGCCGGCGATTCCGTCGAAGCCGCCGTCGCCGAACTGCGCGCGGCGCTTCCCGATCTCGTCGCGGAAGTCCATCGTGCTCCGGCGCACTCCGCGGCGCGCGAGGGCCTGAAGCAAAAACTGACTGGATTGCGCGACGATGCCGAACTGATCGGCGACGCCGGATTGGTGGCGCAAGCCGAAGCGGCGCTGCAGGACTTGGCGTCCGGCGAGACGGCCCATCTTGCGGCGGCCGTGGGCGCGATGGCCGAAACCGCCGCGCCCGCGCCGGAAATTTCCGAGGAGACGCAGCGGCTGCTCGCTACCGATGCCAACGATTTCGACCGCGAGCTCCTCGAAATCTACCTGTTCGAAGCTGCCGAAGTTCTCGACTCCGTCGCGCAGAATCACGTGGCGCTTAACGCCAATCCCGGCGACCGAGAAGCGTTGCGCACCGTGCGCCGCGGTTTCCACACATTGAAGGGCAGCGGCCGCATGGTCGGCCTCTCGCAACTGGGCGAGTACGCGTTCGACACGGAGAAGGTGTGCAATCGCCTCCTCGAGGAAGAGCGGCCGGTGACGCCCGCGGTGCTGGCGATGATCGATGTGGCCGAACGCAGCTTCCGTGAATGGGTCGATGCGCTGACGCAGGCCGGACGCGTGATCGCCGACCCGCGCGAGCTGCACGAGGCCATCGCGGCCGTCGACGCCGAATGGCCCGGCGCCGCGCCGAGCCCGCCCGTGGCCACTTCGCCATCGCCTTCCAACGTGATCGAACTGCCCAAGCCGGTCGCGCCCACCGCGGTCCCGCCGCCCCCGCCGGACTTGATCGAGTTGCCCGAACTTGGCATCGGCGACGCGCCGACGGCGCACTTCGTCGATTCCGGTCATGCGGCGGACAACGCGGTGATGGAAACGATCGAAATGACCGGCCTGCCGCAACTCGACCTGCCGGAGTCCGATGCGCCGCTGGCGCCGGTGCTGAAGCTGGTCCCGGACGTGCCCGCCGCGGACGTTCCGCCGGTTGAGGCGCACGACACGGCGGAACCCGACGAAATCACCATCGGCGGCGTCAGCGTTTCCACGTCGCTGTGGAAAATCCTTGTCGACGAGGCGAAGCAGCATGTCGCCACGCTGGAGAACGAACTCTCGGTTCTGCAGTTCGATCCGCGCACGGTCCCCTCGGCGGCGATGATCCGCGCCGGCCACACGTTGTGCGGGATCCACCGGACCGGAGGCTTTCCGCTGGTTGCCGCGTCGGCACGCTCGCTCGAGCAAACATTGCTGGCGCTCGCGGAGCGCGGCGCACCGTTGCCCAGCAACGCGCAGCCGGTGCTGGCTCGCGCGGTCGCGGGGCTCGGCCAATTCGTGCAGCGTGTCGCGGCACGCGAGGCGTTCACGACCGGTGACCAGACGGAAGGTGCGCTGATCCAGGCCGACTTGGATGAGCTTCGACAGGAGACCGCGAGCCAGGCGCAGGATGCCGAGGCTGCGGCCGCAGAAGCCGCGGCCCGCGAAGACGACGCCGAGGCGGCCGCCGCACCCCCTGCCGCGGAAGCGCCGGCTCCCGTTTCCGACCAGCCGCAGGCTCAGTTTCCGGCGGATGGCGCCGATACGCGCGCCGCGACGTCAGCGTCGGCGGACGACGTCGACATCCATTTGCTCCCGGTGCAGGAAGACCCGCTGGCCACCATCCGCGACGACGTCGACGAACAGGTCCTGCCGATATTTCTCGACGAAGCGGCCGAATTGTTCCCGCAGGCCGGCGAGGAGCTGCGCGCATGGAGGCGCAATCCGCACGACGGCAAGGCGGTCGCCGAATTGCGCCGCACGCTGCACACGTTCAAGGGCAGCGCACGGATGGCGGGCGCGATGCGCCTGGGCGAACTCGCGCACCTCATGGAGTCGACGTTGGTCCTGGGCGACGCGCCGGCCGCTGTGACGCCCGAACTCTTCGAGGCGCTCGAAACCTCGCTCGACCACATCGCGTTCGTGCTCGACCGCTTGCGCGGCGGCGAAACCAACACACCGTTGCCGTGGGTCGTCGCGACAGAGGGGCCCGCCGAGCCCGCCGTCGAGATGCCGGCCCCTGCTCCCGCGCCCCCGGTGGCCGAGCGGCCGGTCGTTGTGCCGCTCACGCCCCATGTCGCCGTTCCGGCGGTACCCGCGCCCGTGCTGCCCGCGCAGGCCGAGGCGACACCCGAACTCGAAACGGGCGCGCGCGCGCAACTGCGGGTCCGCGCCGACGTCATCGACCGTCTCGTCAACGAGGCGGGCGAAGTGGCGATCGCCCGCGCCCGCGTCGAGGGCGAGTTGCGGTCGCTGAAGGCGAACCTGCTCGAACTGACCAACAGCGTGATCCGTCTGCGCGCACAGATGCGCGAAATCGAAATCCAGGCGGAATCGCAGATCCAGTCGCAGCTGTCGCTGATGCAGGAACAGCCCGGCGACTTCGATCCGCTCGAATTCGACCGGTACACTCGCTTCCAGGAATTGACACGCTCGCTGGCCGAAGGCATCAACGACGTTTCCACCGTCCAGCATTCGCTGCTCAAGAACCTGGACGACGCCGACGCCGCACTGCTCGCGCAGGCGCGGCTGTCGCGCGAAGTGCAGCAGCGGCTGTTCTCGATCCGCACCGTGCCGTTCGGCAGCTTGTCGGAGCGGCTGTACCGCATCCTGCGCGCGACGGCGAAGGAGCTGGACAAGCGCGCCAATCTCGAAATTCACGGCGCCAAGGTCGAACTCGACCGCTCGGTGCTGGAAAAGCTGGTCGGTCCGCTCGAGCATCTGTTGCGCAACGCGCTCGATCACGGCATCGAAGCGCGCGATGTGCGCGTCAAGGCCGGCAAGCTCGAGACCGGGCGAAATCGCGCTGACGGTGCGCCAGGTCGGCAACGAAGTCGTGATCGACCTGGCCGACGACGGCTCCGGCGTCGATTTCACGCGCGTGCGCGAGCGCGCCCGCGCGCTGGGCCTCTTTGCCGCCGATGCCGAGCCCACCGATGCGCAGCTCGTCGAATTCCTGTTCCAGCCGGGCTTCACGACCGCGTCGAAGGTCACGCAGATTTCCGGCCGCGGCATCGGCATGGACGTCGTGCGCGCGGAAGTCGCTGCGCTCGGCGGCCGCGTCGAAGTGGCGACCACGCCGGGCAAAGGCACGCAATTCACACTGACGATGCCGCTGACGCTGGCGGTCGCGCAGGCGGTACTCGTGCGCGCCGGCGGCAGGCTCTGGGCGCTGCCCGCGCCGATGGTCGAGCAGGTCCAGCAGATCAAGAGCCAGGCACTGCTCGACCTCTACATCAAGCGCAAGGTCGACTGGCAGGGACGCGACTATCCGTTCCATTACCTGCCGCGCCTGCTGGGCGATACCGCGCACAATCCGGAGACGCTGCGCTACAACTCGGTGCTGCTGCTGCGCAGCGGCCAGACGCACGCCGCGATTCACGTCGACGAGATGGTCGGCAACGCAGGAAGTCGTCGTCAAGAACATCGGGCCGCAGCTGGCGCGCGTTTCGGGGATCTCCGGCGCCACGGTGCTGGGCTCCGGCGAGATCGTGCTGATCATCAATCCGGTGCAGCTGGCCGGACGCGCCGACGTACCGAAATTCGATCCCGACCGCGACGAACGCGCGCTCGGCGACCGGCCGCAGCGCGCCATGTCGCGGCGGTGTCGACGCAGCCGCTGGTGATGATCGTCGACGATTCGCTGACGGTGCGCAAGATCACCAGCCGTCTGCTGCAGCGCGAAGGCTTTGCGGTGGCCGACGGCGAAGGATGGCGTCGACGCGCTGCAGGTCATCGCCGAGCAGATGCCCGACGTCATCCTGCTCGACATCGAGATGCCGCGCATGGACGGCTTCGAGTTCGCCAAGACGATCAAGGGCGATCCGAAGTACGTGAACATTCCGATCATCATGATCACGTCGCGCACGGCGGAAAAGCACCGCAGCCGCGCCGCCGAACTCGGCGTGGACTTGTATCTGGGCAAGCCGTACCAGGAAGACGAACTGCTGCGGCACCTGCGCGAAATGACTGGCGTCTCGGCGTCGCTGTAGCTTCGCGGCGCGCCGCCGGTTTGCTCCCGCCGGGCGCGGTCCCCGCCGAGTGGTTGCGGTACCATCATGGGCATGCCGACGCGCCAGCAGACAATCGCGGCCGCGACGCAATGGTTCGACGACGGGCACCTGCTTGCGGAACTCGCGCGGCGCGTGGCCCACCGCACCGAGAGCCAGCGCGCCGACGCGCTTCCCGACCTCAACCGCTATCTCACGGAAGAAATCGGGCCCTCGCTTGCCCGCCTGGGTTTCGTGTCTGCGAATCATCGAGAACGGCGTCGCCGGAGCGGGGCCTTTCCTGCTCGCCACGCGGCACGAAGGCTGACGGCCTGCCGACGGTTCTCATGTACGGCCACGGCGACGTCGTGCTGGGGTACGACGCGCAATGGCGTGCCGGGTTGTCGCCCTGGTCCGTGACGGTGGACGGCGATCGCTGGTACGGCCGCGGCACCGCCGACAACAAGGGCCAGCACACGATCAACATCGCCGCGCTGGGCCGCGTGCTCGCCGCCCGCGGCCGGCTGGGCTTCAACGTGAAGTGGCTGATCGAGACCGGCGAGGAGACGGGATCGCCGGGGCTGCGTGCGATATGCGAACGCGAGCGCGCGGCGCTGGCCGCCGACGTGTTCATCGCCTCGGACGGTCCGCGCCTCGACGCGTGCGCGGCCCACGCGTTTTCTTGGGCTCGCGCGGCGCGTTCAACTTCAACCTCGACGTCTGACCTTGCGCGAAGGCGGCCATCACTCCGGCAACTGGGGCGGCCTGCTCGCCAACCCCGGCACGATACTGGCGAACGCCATCGCCTCGATCGTCGATGCGCGCGGCCGCATCCTGGTCGACGCATTGCGGCCCGCCGCCGATCGCGCCATCCGTGCGCCGCGCCCTCGCCGACATCGAGCCCGGCGAACCGGGCGGCCCGGAAATAGACGCGCGATTGGGGCGAGCCCGGGTTGTCGCCGGCGGAGCGGGTCTTTGCGTGGAACAGTGTCGAAGTGCTCGCGTTCAAGACCGGCAATCCCGAACATCCGGTCAACGCGATTCCCCCTCGCGCCACGGCCAATCTGCAACTGCGGTTCGTCGTCGGATGCGACCACGAGCGCTTCATCCCGGCGCTGCGCGCGCATCTCGATGGGCACGGATTTGCGAATGTCGCGGTTGCCGCGGCCCGCATGGAGATGATGCATGCGACACGCCTCGATCCGGACCATCCGTGGGTCAAGCGCGTCGCGGCGTCGATCGCCGCGACGACCGGGCGGCCGCCCGCCATCCTGCCCAATCTCGGCGGATCGCTTCCCAACGATTGCTTCGCCGATGTCCTCGGCTTGCCTACCGTGTGGGTGCCGCATTCGTATCCGGCATGTTCGCAGCACGCGCCGGACGAGCACATGCTGGCGTCGGTCGCCCGCGAGGGCCTCGCGATGATGACCGGATTGTTCTGGGACTTAGGGCAAGGCGAAGCGGCCGGACGACGCTGTTGCATCGCATCAACCAAGCCTGGCGATAACGCGGTAAATTGATCGCCTAACGTTTGAGGAGGAAGCATGGCGAACTACGCCACGGAAAACATTCGTACTGTAGCGCTGGTGGGACACGGCGCGGCGGGCAAGACCACGCTTGCCGAGGCATTGCTGGTCAAGGCCGGCGCGCTGCCCGCGGCCGGAAGCGTCGAGCGCGGCACCTCCGCCAGCGACTTCGACCCGATGGAAAAGACCTACCAGCACTCGCTGCGCTCGTCGCTCCTGCACTTCGAGACCAACGGCACGCGCGTCCATCTGATCGACACGCCGGGATTTCCGGATTTCATCGGCCAGTCGATCGGCGCGCTCGATGCGGTGGAGACAGCCGCGATCGTCGTCAATGCGCAGTCCGGCATCGAGATGATCACGTCGCGGATGATGGACTGGGCCGCGGCAGCGGAAGCTGTGCCGCCTCGTCGTCATCAACAAGATCGACGCGGAGAACGTGGACCTGCCGGGGCTGCTGGCCGGCATCCAGGCGGCCTTCGGCAAGGAATGCCTGCCGATCAACCTGCCGGCCGGCGGCGGCAAGCGCGTCGTCGATTGCTTCTTCAATCCGTCGGGCGACGTCGGATTTCTCTTCGGTCGCGGACGCGCATCGCGCGCTCGTCGACCAGGTCGTCGAGGTCGACGAGGCGCTGATGTCGCTGTATCTCGAGCAGGGCGAGATCTGCGCCGGACCAGTTGCACGCGCCGTTCGAGAAGGCGCTGCGCGAGGGCCATCTGGTGCCGGTGTGCTTCGTGTCGGCGCGCACCGGCGCGGGCGTACGCGGAACTGATCCAGATTTTCGACAGGCTGCTGCCCAATCCGGCCGAAGGCAATCCGCCGCTCTTCACCAAGGGCGAGGGCGCAGCCGCCGACGAGTTCCACTCGGAACCCGACCCGGCGAAGCACGTGCTCGCGCATGTGTTCAAGGTCGTGATGGACCCGTTCGTGGGCAAGCTCGGCGATATTCCGCGTGCACCAGGGCACGGTCACGCGCGACACGCAACTCTTCGTCGGCGACGGCGCGCAAGCCGTTCAAGGTCGGCCACCTGTTCATGCTGCAGGGGGCAAGAACGTCGAGGTCGACCGCGCCGTTCCAGGCGACATCGCCGCCGTCGCCAAGGTCGACGACATCGAATTCGACTGCGTGCTGCACGATTCGCACGACGAGGACCACATCCACATGAAGCCGCTCGAATTCCCGACGCCGATGCACGGCGTCGCGATCGAGCCCAAGCGCCGCGGGCGACGAGCAGCGGATTTCCGAAGTGCTGCACCGAATGACGGCCGAGGACCCCACGCTGACGGTCGCCCACGACACCGATCCTCAACGAAACGGTGCTGTGGGGATTGGGCGAGCTGCACCTGCGCTCGGTGCTGGAACGCATGGCGAGCCAGTTCAAGCTCGAGGTCACGACGCGCCCGCCGCGCATTCCCTATCGCGAGACGATCACGGCGCCCGCCGAAGGCCATCACCGGCACAAGAAGCAGACCGGAGGCGCGGGCCAGTTCGGCGAGGTCTACCTGCGCATCGAGCCGCTGCCGCGCGGCTCCGGCTTCGAGTTCGTCAACACGGTCAAGGGCGGCGCGATTCCGACGTCGCTCATTCCGGCCGTGCAGAAGGGCGTCGAGCAGGTGCTGACGTCGGGGCCGCTCGCCGGCTTTCCGCTGCACGACGTGCGCGTCAACGTCTACGACGGCAAATACCATCCGGTCGATTCGAAGGAAGTCGCGTTCGTCTCCGCGGGACGCAAGGCGTTCCTCGACGCCATCACCAAGGCGCGGCCGATCGTGCTGGAGCCGATCGTCGGCGTGGAGATCAACTGCCCGGCCGGCAACATGGGCGACGTCACCGGCGACCTGTCGCAGCGGCGCGGCCAGGTGACGGGCACGAAGACGATGCAGGCGGGCGCGCTCGCGGTGAACGGGCTCGCGCCGCTGGCCGAACTCGACGGCTACGCCGCGCGGCTCAAGTCGATGACGGGCGGGCAGGGCGCATGGTCGATGGCGTTGTCGCACTACGAACCCGCGCCGCCGATGCTGCAGCAACAGCTCGCCAACGAATTCGCCAAGCATCGGAGGCACGAGGAAGATTAGCGGCGCTCCCGCCAACTGAACTTTTCCGCCGGCCACAGCCGGTCGATGACGGGCACGATCGGCGTGGCCAGGAACAGCGCCCACACCAGCGCGTTGGGACGGAACAGCACGTATTGCCACCAGAACGCGGCCGCCGCGACGATCAGCGCATAGGCGACGCGCGCGCCGCGCCGGTTGGGGATCGTCATCGGATCCGAGATCATGAAGAAGGCGAAGAGCAGGAGCGCGCCGCTGCCCAGCTGATGCGCCCAAACGGCGCACGGCTGGCCCAGCCACAACACGCGCAGCGCGACCAGTCCGAGCCAGCCGCCCAGGAAGAACCACGCGATGTCCCAGCGCCGCGCGCGCTGGACGACCACGCCGCCCAATGCAACGAACCACACGGCGGCGGCGAGTTCGTTGCCCCATTGGCCCGGCGAAATCCACGATCCCGGCAGCAGCGTCGATCGCGAGGATCACGCCTAGGTTCGCCGGGTTGTACAGGTGCTTGCCGTTGACGCGGATCACGAACT
The DNA here is from genome assembly GCA_963828045.1 of uncultured beta proteobacterium. Taxonomy (GTDB): domain Bacteria; phylum Pseudomonadota; class Gammaproteobacteria; order Burkholderiales; family Casimicrobiaceae; genus VBCG01. The sequence continues at coordinate 498,631 of CAWHCM010000004.1, forward strand.
TGGCGGACATCGCGAGACATGCGGCCAGCGGATGCACCCACAGCGTGTCCGAGCGCAACAGGATCGACAGGCCGAAACAGGTGACGAGCGCCGAGAGGAAGCCCTTCTGCTGCAGTCCTTTCGCGTGCAGCCAGTACGCTTGCGTCGCCAATCCGGCCGCGAAGGCCAGCGCCATCTGTGCAGGCTTCAGCGTGAAGTCGCGCGCCAGCACGCCGAAGGTCAGCAGCGACGCGAGGAACAGGATCTGGAACACGCGCGCGTCCTGCGGCAGCCACGACCGGAAAGCCAGCGCTCGTCGTGGCGATTGCCAGCGCGTGGCCATTCACGGCTTCGATGCCGGCCACAGCGCCTCCCACCACTTGTCCGTCTTCGGCGCGAGCGACATCCGCGCACGGATCGCGTTGACGCTGGCTCCCGTCAGCGCGGCCAGTGTCTCCGCTTCCTTTTCCTGGCGCAGCCTGACCGAGTCGAAATAGGGCTTGGCCTCGGCGCATGCCGACTCGTCGCCGGTCCACGGATGCCGCAGCACGTAGCGGACCTGGAAATTCTGCCGGTCCGCCGTCTCCTGGAAGGCCAGATCCTCCGGCAGCGTGTCGCGCGTGTAGCGAAGGTGCAGGCGCGTGAGCATCACCGGCTGGCCGCCGCCCGTCCCGGCGGCCCAGAACGCGCCGGCCTCCCGCAACTCGTCGCGCGTCAGCGGATCGGCGGCGCACGGGTCGCACCAGCTCATGTCCCAGAAGTATTCGGTGAAGATCGCGCGATAGTCTTCGCGCGCGGCCTGCGCGTCGAAGATCGCCTTGTACGTCCGCGCGAACTCGCCGCGCACGTAGGTCGGGATGTCCATGTTCGCGGGCAGCTTGATCGTCCGGTAGTTGGTGGTCTCGACGCGGCCGTTCGGCGTGAGCACGTAGAGGACGAGGTCCTGCGGTCCTTTCGCGTTGAGCATGCCAAGACGCACCGGCAGCATGAACTTCTCCGACTCGAACGCGAATTGCAGCGGCCGCAGCCATGCGACGCCGGTCTTCGCCTGCTCGGCCAGGTTGACCTTCGCGACGAAGAATTTCATGTTCTGCCGGATGTACGGCTGCAGCGCGGCGGACGCGCGCTTGGGGATCCGGTAGCCGTTGTCCCGCAGCCAGGTTTCGAGGCCGTCGGATTGCGTTCGCGGAAAGGATCGCGATGTCGTATTCGCCGACCGTGTAGCTCGCCTCGACGGTGACGCCGAGCGCTCTATCCCTGCGCGCTTCCGATTTCATCATCATCCGCGGCGCCGCGGCGTCCATTGCGCCGGCGGACTGCGGATATTTGGGCGTGCACGGATTCGCGATCGTAATACTCGGCCAGCCGCGGCGCGCTGTAGGCGTCGATGCGCTCGAAAAGCTTGCGATCGCCGATGTGGATCTGGTTTTTTTCCAGCACCTGCGGCACCGGCACGACCAGCGCGAATTCGGTGAGGTCGCCGCGGTAGTCGTTGGCCATGCTGATCACGGTCCGGTTTTCGCTTCGGACCAGGATGACCTGCGAGGCTTCGTTGAAGAGCGTGGCGTCGGCTTTGCCGACGTAGAAGCCGCAGAAGGCCGCGGCAGGCGAGGAGGCGACGGCGGCCAGGACGGCGAGCCATGCGCCGAGGCGGGCATTGAAGGGCGACACTTGGAACCTCCGGAATCGGGATGACGCCTTCGTAAACGGCGGCGGCCCGGATTCGGGGTTGGAACGCGCGCGCTTAAGGGAACTTCAGGTCGCGCGCGCGGATTTCGTGGCGCCAGTTGAGCTTGCCCGTCGTGTCGTAGCTCTCGAGCGCGATCCGGCGGTCGTCTTCCGGTCCGGTGACGCGGATCATGCCGAACTGGCGGCGCCCGAGCAGCGTGCCCGGCACAACGTCGGGATTCTGCTTTTCCGCGGCGTCGGGATTGCCCCAGGGGCGCGATGTCAGCGGGCTCGACGTGTATTCGTACAGTGGATACGAGCCGGGACGCTCGACCTTCAACAGCTCGCTGAAGTGGCGGTCGCCCGATAGAAACATGACGCCCTCGATCTTCTGCGCGGCCAGCCAATCCGCGAACGCACGCTGTTCGGTCGCGAAGTGATTCCAGCCCTCGAAGCGGTTCGCCCGGTTCCACATCTGGCTGCCATTGACGACGAGCTTCAACGTCGCCTGCGAATAAATGAGGGCGTTGCGCAGCCACGCGAGCTGTTGCGCGCCGAACATCGTCTTGTCGGGCCCGTCGATGGCGCGGTTGGCGGATCGAAACCAGCGATCGTCGAGAAGGAAGATGTCGACGTCGCCCCAGCGCGCGCGGCCGAAGACTCCGGGCACGTCGGGCAAGCCGTAACTCGGATTGGCCCAGTAGCGGCGGAAGAGCTGCAGCGACTCGCCCTTCATGACGTACGACATGTCGGCGTCGTTGGGCCCGTAGTCGTGGTCATCCCACGTCGCGACATGGGATGTCGCCGTCAACAATCGGGACAGCGGCGCGAACATACGCTGCCGCTTGTAGCGCATCGCCATCGCGGCAGGGTCGAGTTCGTCGGAGTCCTCGAAGTAGAGGTTGTCGCCCATCCAGATCATGACGTCGGGTTTTTGCGAAGCGATGGCGTTGAAGATCCCGTAGCCGCCGCCGTAATCCTGGCCTCCCCAGATCGGATCCGGGTCGGCTACGAAAAAGCACGAGCCGATCGCGATGGCCAAATCGCGCGCATCCGCGGGTTTCCTCCAGTAGGGCTGGGTGTTGAGGGTGCCGTCGCGGCTGTCGCCATCGCCTGCCACGCGATAATTCACGGACGTGCCGGGCGCCAATCCTGTCAACCGGGCGAGCACGATGTTGCCCGCCGCCGCATTCGCGTCCAGCGTGATTCTGCGTTCCGGGCCCGCGGCGTCCGGCCGCCACGCGATGTCGATCGGACCCGGCGCATCGGCCATCACCCACAGAAGTGCGCTCGTGTAATCGGCGTAGCCGTGCATGACGGTGAGCTTCGCCGCGGCCGGCAGGGCGGCCGTGAACAGCGCCGCCAACAGCACGCGTCCGACCCGGCAAATCGGCGAAAAACGAGGGGCCATGGTTCGAAAACGCAACAATCCTGTGGGCAAGCGGCCCAAATCGGCCGAGCGGGTGTGTTTCGATTGTCGCCTAGGCCCCTTCGGATTACAATTCACCGTTGATGAGCGAGCCGATCAACCTCACGCACCACTTCCTCATCGCCATGCCGGCCATGGCGGATCCCAATTTTGCGCACACGCTCACCTATGTGTGCGAACACAACAAGGACGGCGCCCTCGGCATCGTCGTGAACAAGCCGATCGACATGACGCTGTCGGCGCTGTTCGAGCAGATCGATGTCCCGCTGGCCGACCGCGCGCTCCGCGAGGCGCCCGTCCACTTCGGCGGTCCCGTGCAGGTCGACCGTGGCTTCGTGCTGCATCGCCCGGTGGGCAACTGGCAGTCAACGCTCGCCATCGGCGACGGCATGGGACTCACCACGTCGAAGGACGTCCTCGAGGCTGTCGGCCGCGGCGATGGCCCATCGGACGTCTTCGTATCGCTGGGCTACGCCGGCTGGGAGGCGGGCCAGCTCGAAAGCGAGCTCGCGCAAAACGCCTGGCTCACCGTCGAAGCGGACGCCGGCGTGCTGTTCGACGTTCCCCCCGAAGGCCGGCTGCCGGCGGCGATGCAGTTGCTGGGCATCGATTTCTCCAGTCTGTCCGAGGACGTCGGGCACGCGTGACGCGTGGCCGCCACTTCCCCCGACGCGACGGTGCTCGCGTTCGATTTCGGTACGCGGCGCATTGGTGTGGCAATGGGCAATACGCTCACGCGCACGGCGCACCCGCTCACGACCATCGACGACGAACGCACGGACGAACGCTTTGCGGCGATAGGCAGCGTTGATCACGGAGTGGCTGCCGGCGACGCTGGTCGTCGGATTGCCGACGCACGCGGATGGCGGCCTGCACGAGACGACGCGGCTCGCGCAGCGCTTCGCGCGACAGTTGGAAGGGCGCTTCGGTTTGCCGGTGGTCATGGTGGACGAGCGCTGGACGACCGAACTCGCGCAGGCGGCACAGGACGAGGCGGGAGCAAAGGGCCGCAAGGGGCGCGCCGTGCGCGACCAGGTGGCGGCGCAAATCATCCTGCAGAGCTGGTTCGATGAGCCGGGTCACCCCAATGCAACCGCCGCAAATCCCTGACGCCGAAGAGTTGCTCGCCGCGCTCGCGGAGCGCATGCGTCCGGCGATTGCGTTCGACGCCGCCTTTGTCGGCATCTATTCCGGCGGCGCGTGGGTGGCCGACCGCCTGGCAAAGATGATCCCGGGCGAGCATCCGGTCGGCTACATCGACGTGTCGTTCTACCGCGACGATTATGCGCGTACCGGACTCAAGGCCGGCACCAAGCGCAGCGACCTGCCGTTCGACGTCGAGGGCGCGACGATCATCCTCGTCGACGACGTGCTCTACACGGGTCGCAGCGTCCGCGCCGCCGTCAACGAGCTGTTCGACTATGGCCGCCCGGCGCGCATCGAACTGGCGGTTCTCGTCGATCGCGGCGGACGCGAATTGCCGATCGAGGCGACGTATTGCGGCGCGCGGCTCGCCGTCGCGCGCAACCTCTCGATCGTGCTGGCGAAAGAGGGCGAAGGCCTGCGCTTCGGCGTGGAAGAGGTCGCGGGCTGATCGTGCGCAATCCCCAGCTCAACGCGAACGGCGAACTCACGCACCTGCTTACGCTGGAGGGCCTGCCGGCGCCCGTGATCGGCAACATCCTGGACACGGCGGACCCGTTCGTGTCGATCGCCGAGCGCGAAGTGAAGAAGATTCCGCTGCTGCGCGGCAAGGCCGTGTTCAACCTCTTCTTCGAGAATTCGACGCGCACGCGCACGACGTTCGAGATCGCCGCCAAGCGTCTGTCCGCGGACGTGATCAACCTCAACATCGGCGTGTCGTCGGCAAGCAAGGGCGAAACGCTGCTCGACACCGTCGACAACCTCGTCGCGATGGACGCCGACATATTCGTCGTTCGTCACGCGCAGTCCGGCGCGCCGCACTTGATCGCGCAGCATCTGAACAGTCATGGCCGCAGCCACGTGCACGTCGTCAACGCGGGAGACGGCCGCCATTCGCATCCGACGCAAGGGCTGCTCGACCTCTACACGATCCGCCATTACAAGAAGGACTTCCACAACCTGACCGTGGCCGTCGTCGGCGACGTCCTGCACTCGCGCGTCGCGCGCTCGCTGATTCACGGCCTCACCACGCTCGGCACGCCGGAAGTGCGCGTCATCGGGCCCAAGACGCTGCTGCCGAGCAAGGTCGAGGCGCTGGGTGTGCGCGTGTTCCACGATATGCGCGAGGGGCTCGAGGGCTGCGACGTGGTGGTCATGCTGCGGCTGCAAAGCGAGCGGATGAAGGGTGCGCTGCTGCCGTCCGCCGGCGAGTACTTCAAGCACTACGGCCTCACGCCGGAGAAGCTTGCGGTGGCCAAGCCCGACGTGATCGTCATGCACCCGGGACCGATGAACCGCGGCGTGGAAATCGACTCGGCCGTGGCCGACGGCGAGCGTTCCGTCATCCTGCCGCAAGTAACGTTCGGCATCGCCGTGCGGATGGCGGTGATGAGCATCATCGCGGGAAATTGATGAAACTCGAGATCAAAGGCGGCCGCGTCGTCGATCCCGCGCAGGGGATCGACCGCGTGGCGTCGCTCTACGTCGCGGCGGGCAAGGTTGCCGCGATCGGCAAGGCGCCCGGGGGATGGCATGCGAGCCGCGTGATCGACGCCAAGGGCCTCGTCGTCGCGCCCGGCCTCATCGACCTGTCTGCGCGGCTGCGCGAGCCGGGCTTCGAGTACAAGGCCACGCTCGAGTCCGAAATGGACGCGGCGATTGCGGGCGGGGTGACCAGCCTCGCGTGCCCGCCCGACACCGATCCGCCGCTCGACGAGCCGGGTCTCGTCGAGATGCTGAAGCACCGCGCGCGACTGTTGAACCAGGCACACGTCTATCCGATCGGCGCGCTCACCGTGCAATTGAAGGGCACGACGCTGACCGAGATGGGGGAACTGTCGCGAAGCAGGGTGCGTGGCGTTCTCGCACGCGGACATGCCGCTCTTCGACACGCAGGTGCTGCTGCGCGCGATGCAGTATGCGTCCACGTTCGGCTATCGCGTCTGGTTGCGTCCCAGCGATCCGCACCTGGGCAAGACCGGCGTCGCGCACGACGGCGAGGTGGCGACGCGGCTCGGCCTGCCGGGCATTCCCGCGGCGTCGCGGAGACGATCGCGCTGATGACGATTGTCGCGCTGGTGCGGGACACGGGCGTGCGCGTTCACCTGTGCCGCTTGTCCACGGCCGAGGGTGTGGCCATCGTCCGCGCGGCGAAGAAAGAGGGGCTGCCGGTCACGTGCGACGTGGCGATTCATCACCTGCATTTGTGCGACGTCGACATCGGCTGGTTCGATTCCAACGCGCACATGGTGCCGCCGCTGCGCACCACCCGCGACCGCGCCGCGCTGCGCGCCGGCGTGGCCGACGGCACGATCGACCTCATCTGCTCCGACCATGCGCCCGTGGACGACGACGGCAAGCAGGTTCCGTTCGGCGAAGCGGAGCCGGGGGCGACCGGACTGGAACTCCTGCTGCCGCTCACGCTCAAATGGGCGGCCGAGGAGAAGGTGGCACTGCCCGCGGCGCTGGCCAGGATTACTTCCGAGCCGGCGAAGCTCTTGGACGTGGAGGCAGGCGACCTTCGCGCAGGAAGTGCGGCGGACATTTGCATATTCGATCCCGGGCAATTCTGGACCGTCGAGCGCAAGGCGCTGAAGAGCCAGGGCAAGAACACGCCGTTCCTGGGCTTGGAGGTTCCGGGCAAGGTGCGCTACACGCTTGTGGGCGGACAGGTCGTGTACGAGGCCTGAAGGAGAACGAAATGAAACTCGAACTCGATCCGGACATCCGGGGAATTCTCGAACCCGAGCGCGCCTTCGACCGCCGAGATTTCCTTTCGACGGCGTTGGGCGTCAGCGCGGCGCTGGCCGCGGCCGGGACGGCGTCGGCACAGCAGATCGTCACCGACAGCGTCGGCCTCGAGGCGGGCGACGTGGCAATCAAGGTTTCGGACGGCACATTGCCCGGCTATCGCGCCATGCCCGCGACCGGCGGCCCGTTTGCCGTGGTCATGGTGGCGCCGGAAGTGTTCGGACTCCATCCGTACATCAAGGACGTCTGCAGGCGCCTGGCCAAGGCCGGGTATTACGCGGTCACGCCGGACGTGTACGCGCGCAAGGCCGATCTCGCCAAGATCACCAACATCGCCGACATCATTCCGATCGTCAACGCCAAGACGGACACCGAAATGATGTCCGACTTCGACGCGACGGCAGCCTTCGCCAAGGCGAGCGGCAAGGGCGATGTGGACAGGCTCGGCATGACCGGCTTCTGCCGCGGCGGCCGCACGGTGTGGATGTATTCCGCCCACAACCCGAAACTGCGCGCCGCGGTCGCTTGGTACGGAACGCTCGACGGGACGATGAGCGCCGCGATGCCCAAGATGCCGCTCGACGTGGCCAAGGACATCAAGGTGCCCGTGCTGGGTCTCTACGGTGCCAAGGACAACGGCATCCCGCTTGCCGACGTGGAGCGGATGCGCGACGAACTGAAGGGCACCGGCAACAAGTCCGAGTTCGTCGTGTACGCGGAATCGGGTCACGGCTTCCACGCGGACTTTCGCGCGGACAACTACCGCAAGCAGGACGCCGAGGACGGCTGGAAACGCATGCTTGCGTGGTTCAAGGTGTGGGGCGTCGGCTAGCCGGCGATCTTACTTTGCCCGGGGAATGCGCCCCATCAGGTAGAACTCGTCGTTGGGCCACGGATGGCGAGCGGATGCTTCGCATAGGTGCGCAGGATCGCGCCGTTCGCGACGATGCAGTAGAGGCAATCGGCCTCGGAACTGTCAATCCCTAACCTTTCGCGGGCCCCGATACTGGCGTCGCTCACACGCCGTCCGCTGTGCCGCAACTTGGTTCAAAGTGCAGCACTCGAGTCGGCAGCGCGGGATCCTATTTTTCTTCTTGAGGAGTTGGTCCAGGCTCTCGACGCCTTCGCGCTTGGGTACCGTACCAAGTTGAACATTCCCTCGGCGATCGGCCCTCTGCCAACCAGGATTGGCTGTCCGCAAGCGTACAGCGGGATTGACCGATATCAAGGGTCGCGCGAATGACCCGGGTACACTCAAATTGAAGTGACAGCCATAGCCACCCTTCAGCATGCCGGGAGTCAGTTGCACCTTGCCGGTCGCCGGCGCGGGTTGTCCGAGCCGAGAGCGAACCGGTCCCGGTTCGCGGAGCAGACGTTTCAATCAATCGTAAAGGAAATGATCGTGGCCATTACCCCAAACAAGGATCAAGTCAAAGGCGAACTGAAAGACATTGGCGGCAAAGTCCAGGAAGAAGCCGGAAAGCTGGTGGGGAGCAAGGAGCAGCAGGCCAAGGGGCTGCAAAAGCAGGCCGAAGGCAAGCTGCAGAAGGGCGTGGGCGATTTGAAAGAAGCCGTCACGGACGCCGTTAAGAAAGCATAAAGGCTTCAACGGAGCGAACGTGAGGTTGCGCGGTTCGATACGGCAGGAGACAACGATGAAAGCGAGAACCAAAATGTCAACCAGAAGTGCAAAGCTGCGCGCACCGCGCACGATAACGGTGAAACCCACCAAGTCAAGAGTTTCGTCGCGCAAAACGCGGTCGACGAAACCGATGCCCGTAGTTGTTCCAATGTCCCTGGGTCGAGCGGGCAGTGCCGTCAGAGACGGAATCGTCAACAGCCTGACGACGCTGACCAGGATCGAAGGAGAGATCGTCGTGCTGGTCAGGACCGCTGTTTCAGGCACCCTCCTTGCCGCGGGAACTGTTACCGATGAATTGGTAATGGTGGTACGGGATGTGGTCACCGGCGCGGTTCAGGCGACCGAGCAGGTCGGTACCGGGTTGATCGCGAGCTCGAAGAGTATCGCCAAGGGCGTCGTTCTGGGAGTGCACGAGGTAGGCGGCGATATTGCGAAAGCGGCAGCGGAAACGGTCAGGACAGTTGTCCGCCATGCAGCGGCGGTCGGTGCGGACGTCAGCTCGGTGGCGAGAGGCGCCGTCGATGGCATCGTTGAGGCTACGGCCGAGACGGGGGGAAATGTGGGTCGCGTGGCAACGGCCGCGGTCAGGGGCGCGATCAAGGCGGCGGGCGAGGTTGGCTCCGACACTGCCAGAACAGTAGCGGACGTTCTGGCCGGCGCTGTACGTGGTGTCAAGGGAGTGCGCGGCGCGACGGTGCGCATGGGCACCAAAGCACCCGGGAAGACGGCGGCGAAGAAACCGGCGAAGAAACCGGCGAAAAAGGTGGCGAAGAAACCGGCGAAGAAAGCTGCGAGAAGGGCCTTGAATAAATAGGTCGTTCCCGTTTCGAGCCGCCGGATTCGCTGAGTACTCGCAGGGGCGCACCCTTTCGGGCGCCCTTGCGGGCTTTCAAACCTGAAAGCTGGTCGGCGGCTCAAGCAGTTCGGCGGCGTCTTGCGATCTCCGCCGCGACCGCCTCCCAAGTGGCCTCGAATGCGGCGGGCGTGAAGCCTGCGCCCGAGGGCAGCCAGTCGCCCGTCCGCCCGCTCGCCAGCGTGTAGTGCCCGACCACATCGAGATGATCGGCTCGCGCGACGTGCAGCAACCGGCCATGTACCTGGCTCAATGTCGGCACGATGCCGTCGCTGATTGCTGGGGTAGCCTTGAAGCCGAGGCCGTGATCGAGCAGTCGCTGCGTGGCTTTGCTCGGTTTCGGGTACGGATACTGCGAGTGGGGCAGCGCGGTGAGCGCATGCAGGAGCCTGAACAACGTGCGCAGCGCGAGATACTCGGGATCCATGAGCGACTTCAGCTTGAACTCCTCGCGCGGCTTCGGCACGCCTGCGACGACACAGCTGTAGTCGATACCTGGATGATCGGCAACCGCCGCATCGAACATGTCGATGCCCTCCGGCGTGAGCTGCAGTATTGCGCCCTGGTCCCGCTCGATCTCGCCCAGGTATTTCCAGACCGGGTCTCGGTGGTCAAACCGGATCTTGCTCAGCAGGCTCCCGGCGATACGATCGAGCGTGGTTCCCTTGCGTCCCAGCCAATCGTCAAGTCGCGCAACCAGCGAGATGGCCTTTGCGGCGCCGAGAATCGTGCCGCGTCCCGGCCCTGAAGTTGCCAGGCCGGTTAGCACCAGTAGAAGTGTCTGGCCTTGGAAAGTGGTGAAGTGATTGGCGAGAGGCGTGCCATGGTGCGGCGTGGTGACCGAAATGGCGGTCCGTGTCAGCTTCGCTATGCGCTCTGCCGTGTCGCCGCGCGCGATCTTTACACCCGGAGTCAGCAGCATGCGCACGTCGAGGCCGCCGGCCGAGTGGCCGACAAAGTGAATCTCCCGCGCCTTGAGGCCGCCCATGCGCAGAATCTGGCGCCGCAGCGCGTCGGCACGCCGCGTGATCGAGGCGGTCGGCTGCGTCGCGCACCGGATGATGCGCGCCACGACGCCACGGCGGCGGAGCGCGCGCCCCAGTGCCTGCTCCACGTCCTCGAAGTAGCTCACCGCGCCGACGGACGTAAAGCCGAAGAAGCCCGGTACCAGAACAACGATTCGTGCCGTCATGATTGCATTGTGCCTCTGCACGGCTCGCACGGTGCGCAAACCGGGCGGGGGGCTACTTCCTGGGCACGCGTCCGAGTAGGTAGAACTCGTCGTTGGGCCGCATGCTGGTCAGGTCGGCCATGCGATTGGACAGCGCGAAGAAGGCCGCGATCGCACCGACATCCCAGGTGTCCTCGTCGGTGAATCCGTGCGCGCGCATGTCCGCGAAGTCTTCGTCGACCAGCTCGCTGCCGTGCAATGACACCTTGAGGGCGAACGCCAGCATCGCCTTCTGCCGCGGCGTGATGTCGGCTCTTCGGTAATTCGCCGCGACCTGGTCGGCAATGAGCGGATTTTTCGCGTAGATGCGAAGAATGGCGCCGTGCGCGACGATGCAATACAGGCAATCGTTCGCGGCGGACGTCGCGACGACGATCATCTCGCGCTCGGCCTTGGAGAGCCCGCCTTCCTTTTCCATCAGCGCGTCGTGGTAGGCGAAGAACGCCCTGAACTCGGCAGGGCGATGGGCCAATGCAAGAAATACATTGGGGACAAACCCTGCTTTTTCCTGAACCTCGAGAATGCGGGCGCGTATGTCCTCGGGCAGGTCCTCGAGCTTCGGGACGGGGTAGCGGCTTATCGTCGTCATGCGGAAGAGTTCAATGCGACCCGCGCTAGCCGCCGCCACGCCTGGTGTACAGGTCGAAATAGGCGAGGAAATCGTCGCGTGCCGGTTTGTCCAGCCCGCGGAAACAGAAGGTGACACCAAGGACGGGAAGTGCAATCAACCCCATGCGTCGGGGCGCCTTCTCCTCCAGAGCGATCTGAACGAAGCCGCTATCGATCATGACGGTCACCCGGTTCCCCTCGATCTGCAATGGTGCCTTTCGCGTCGCGCCGGGCAGCCATCCGATGAACTCGGCGCGCGTGCAGCCCATTTCTCGCTGTACTTCGACAGCGTCGCACACCCTTTCCTAACCCCCGGCGATCGGCGGCCACATGGCCAGTGCGTCTCCGGGACTCAATGCGTGCGCCGCACGTGCGGACGGCGGAACGTACACGCCGTTCACCAAAACGAGGTGCACCATCCTGGGCGGCAGCTGCAACTGGTTGATCACGTGCTGCACGGTCACACCTTCCGCGACATCGAGCTGCAGCTCGTTGCGTACGCGAACGCTGCCGTTGGGTTCGTGGGGAAGGTAGTCGCCCAACGTGGCGTAGAGCTTGAGCGTGATTTCCACGGTTGCGTTTCGTGCGTCGGTCGTCAGGCGACCCGCAATCCCCACGCCTGCTGCGCCTGCGCGCTGGCCAGGTACGCCTCGGGAAGCAGGAACGGGTCGCGAAGCAGGCGATCTTTCCATGGACCGAGCTTGACGCGCGATTGAATCAGCCCGCGGACCAGACCGACATGCTCGATGTGACCGATTGCGTTTGAGCCCACCAGAACGTCGCCGTCGAACTCCAGGCGGATATATCGGAAATTGGCTTCGTCGGTCAACTCCGCGTGCTGCCCTCCCGGCACTCCCTGCCACTGGCCGAACGACGTCGAGATCAAGCCCAGCGTGTCGAGCACGTTGATCTGCGTGACGTCGCGCTGTCGGGCGTGTTTGCCGGCCATGTTCATGCCGGCGCAGTACGCCTGATCGGCAGCGTTCGGCTGGATCGCGCTCACGATCGTCTTGCCGGTAATCGTGTCGAACGCCTCGGCGCAGTCGCCCGCGGCAAAGATTCCCTGCACGTTGGTCTGCATGCGGTCGTCGGTCAGGATGCCCTGCAGGCACGTGATCTCGGAGCCTTCCAGAAAGCCGGTGTTCGGCCTCACTCCGGTGGCGGAAATCACCAGGTCGACTGGCAGGTGCTTGCCATTGGAGAGTCGAACGGCGAGTGGCGCGGCACGCTCGATCGCTTCGACGCGCGTCGACGTGTAGACGGTCAGCCCCTTCTTTTCGACCCAGCGCTTGATCATGCCGCCCGCGCCTTCACCCATCATCCGCGGCACCATCCGGTCGCCCATCTCCACGACGGTGAGCCGTACGTCACGCGCGGCAATCGCTTCCAGGATGATGCAGCCGATGAAGCCGGCTCCCATCTGCAGCACGCGCGCGCCCGGTTTGAGGCGCGCGAGGATCTCGCGGGCGTCGGCGAGCGTCCAGCAGGGGCTGACCCCGGGAAGGTCGATCCCCGGGATCGGTGGTCGAACCGGAATCGATCCCGTCGCGATCAGCAGCCGATCGAAGGGAAGAACGGTGCCGTCGTCGAGTTGCACCGCGCGCCCCTCCGTGTCCACGGACTTGGCTCGCCCGACGCACAGCTGGATGCGCTGCAGTGCGAAGTGGTTCTTGCCCTTGCGCAGGCGGGTTCCTTCCTCATCGATGTCGCCCATCAGCAGATAGGGAATCGCCATGCGCGAATAGGGTGGTTCGGGCTCGTCTCCGACCAGCACGATGTCGTCGCCGGGCGCGTGCTTGCGTATCGTTTCGGCCGCAATCACTCCCGCGGGGCCGTTGCCGAGAATCACGTGTCGCACTGGGACCTCCAGTCGGTTTCGTCGCGACTTCGCTGTCCGAAAAAAGGGCGGTTCACCAGGAACCGCCCGCAAACCAACGATGGCGGCGCGCCGCCGCGCCGTCTCACAAGCCGAGGCGTGCCCGGGTTTCCGGTTTCAGTTGGCCGGTCTCGTCCCAGCCACGAAGCTGATAGTACTCCGGCAGCATCTTGTCCAAGCCGTTGACGAGCCCCTTGGCGGGGCCGGTCTTCGCGGGTTCGGTGAGCAATCGTTTCGGCAGGGTGTCGTCCTTGTGAGTGAAGCCTGCGCGGTTATTGAAGTCCCGCTCCATGTTCCAGATGCGCTCCCCGATCACACTGAGCTCGTCCAGCGTGAAATCCTCCAGACACGCCGCGGCGAGCTGCGGCTGCAAATCCGCGAGGGTCCATGCGAAGGTCGTGAAGATGCACACGCCAGCGGAATCGAACACCGACGTAGCGTCCTGAAAAGCTTTGACCAGCCCCGCCTTGCCTTCGGTTACAAGCGGATCGGTCTTCACCGGGATGCCAAGGACCTCCGATGCCACCGTGTAGCCGCGCAAATGGCAGGCGCCGCGGTTGGCCGTAGCGTAGGCGAGGCCCATGCCCTGGATGCCGCGCGAGTCGTAGGCAGGGAATTCCTGGCCCTTGACGCTCATCGAGAGTTCCGGGTGGCCGAATTTGGCGGTGAGTCGCTTCGAGCCCTGCGCGATCTCCTTGCCGAAGCCCTCGCCCTTGCCGGTGATCTCGGCGAAGTAGGTGAGGGCCTTCGCCGAGCCAAACGGCGCCTCGATGCCCAGCTGCTCCTTCGTGAGCACGCCCATCTGGTAGAGCTCCATTACCGCGCCGACGGTCGCACCGAAGGAAATGGGGTCAAAGCCATCCTCATTGCAGACGTAGTTTGCATAGGTGAGCGCTTCGAGGTCGTTGACGCCGTTCGCGGAACCCAGCGCCCATGCCGCCTCGTACTCCAATCCACCGGACGCTCCCCAGTACTGCGGGCGGTTCTGCACGGTGTAATGCGTTTCGTCGATCTTGGAGACGCGACCGCACGCGATCGTGCAACCGAAGCAGGCCTGGTTGGTGACCAGGTTCGGCTTGCCATCGGTCTTGCGCGGCGCGTGCATGGCTTCGGCGGAGATATCCTTCGCGCCTTCGAACTGGACGTCGCGATGGTTGCGCGTCGGCATCGCGCCGATCTCGTTGATCACGTTCATCAGGACCTGGGTGCCGAACTTGGGCAGGCCCTGTCCGGTCACGGCATTGTCGGCCAACACCTTCTTGGCAGCGGTGGCTGCCTTCATGAATGCCTTCGGATCGCGGATATTGCCCACACCTTTGGTTCCCCGTACCGCGATAGCCTTCAGATTCTTGCTGCCCATCACCGTACCAACCCCGGAGCGCCCGGCGGCGCGATGCAGGTCGTTGACCACCGCCGCATACATGCAGCCGGTCTCGCCGGCGCGGCCGATCGAGCTGACACGGATCTGCGGGTCCTGATGCTTGGCCTTGATGGCCGGCTCGGTCTCCCATACCGATTTGCCCCACAGCCAGCCGGCGTCAAGAAGTTGCGCGGTGTCGTCCTGAATCAGGAGATAGACGGGCTTGGCGGACTTGCCCTCGAAGATGATCATGTCCCAACCGGCCATCTTGAGCTCCGCGCCCCAATAGCCGCCCGAATTGGAGCATGCGATGGCGCCCGTGAGCGCACCCTTGGTGATGACCGAATAGCGCCCGCCGGTCGAGGCCATCGTCCCGGTGAGCGGGCCTGTCGCCCAGATGATCTTGTTCGCGGGCGAGAGCGGGTCGACTTTGGCGTCGACCTCCTCGGTAAAGTACTTGGTAGCCAGGCCGCGTTGCCCGATGTACTCACGCGCCCATTTCATGTCGAGAGGTTCGGGTGTGCACGTCCCCTTGGTGAGGTCCACACGCAGGATCTTTCCAGCCCAGGCCATGATCAGTCTCCTTGCGCGCGCGGTTGATTGCCGACCTTATCGGCCCACTGTCGCATGCGCTCGAGCCCTGTCCAATCGGCGTCGATAAAGGTGATCGCACCGGTCGGGCATGCCGTCGCGCAGGCCGGATCGCCGCCGCACAGGTCGCATTTCTGCACCTTTCCGGTGTCTTGCACATAGTTGATCGTGCCGAACGGGCAGGCGATCGTGCACACCTTGCAGCCCACGCATACATCGTCGAGAACGACCTTCGCGCCGGTCGTGGCATCCATCACGATAGCTTCGACTGGACAGGCATGCAGACACCATGCCTCGTCGCACTGGGTGCAGGTGTAGGGAACCTTCTTGCCGGTGTGATGGAAGTCGAAGATCTTGATGCGCGATTTGGCCGGATTGAAGATGCCGTAGTTCTCGTAGCTGCAGGCCATTTCGCATTGCAGGCAACCGGTGCACTTATCCGCGTTGATATAAAGTGACTTTTGCACGTCTCCTCCTATGCGGCGCCGCAATCAGATGAACGCTACCCCCGCGGGCACCTGCCGTCAATAGAACGTGCCGGATCCGTGCGACGATTTTTGGGCCCTTGATACGAGTGGCCGCATTGGCGGACTAGGGAGCATCGATACGGGGGCGAACGCAGCCGCGGCACCAGAAATGAGCCCCGTATAGCGGCGACTCGGCATGTGCGACAGCGCACAGAGCTGGTCCGGCACTCCGAATAAGCTCTGCCGAGTGACGTTCGCTTTTGGCCTCGTGATGCGCGGGATTGCATGCCTGCTTTGCGCAGTTTGTCTTGTCGCGCCGGCGCTGGCCGCGGAAGTCGCGGGAGTCAAACTCGCCGAAACGGTCTCCATGGGCGGGCACACGCTTCTGCTGAATGGCGCCGGCCTTCGCAGGAAGTTCATTTTCAGGATCTATGTCGGAAGCCTGTACCTGCCGCAGCGCGTGGGTGATCTCGCGGGTGTACTGGCGATCAGTCCGCGCCGCATCCAGATGAACTTCCTCCGCGATGTGACAGTGAGCCAATTGGTCGGTGCCCTGGTTGGCGGCCTCAACGAAAACAATTCGCCCGCCGAGTTGGCGGCGGTCAAGGCGCCGATGGAGGAATTGCTGGCGATTATGCAGCTATACAAGGATGTGGATGTGAGGGAAAGAGATATCCTGACGCTGGATTTCACAGACGGGTCTACGACGGTCGCCCTCAATGGCGAGGTAGGGGGCGTGGTTTCGGGAGAGGCGTTCAACAGAGCGCTCATCCGAATCTGGCTTGGCGACAAGCCGGGGCAGGGTGGACTCAAGCAGGCAATGCTGGGCCGCTGATGGGTGAGGACGCGCACCGCGCCGCTGTCCTTACTCGGGAGCATCCATGACGGGCCAATCCGTCTTGGTTACAGGCGGCAGCGGCTTCATCGGAGGGCACCTCGTCCGTAGGCTGGCTGTGCGTGGCGATCGGGTGTGCTGCCTGGTGCGTGCCTCATCGCGTGTCGACGAATTGCGAGCGGCGGGTGCGGAACTCATCGCCTGCGACATCGCCGACCGCACCATGGTCGCGCGCGCCATTGCGTCGTCGAACCCTCGCGTGGTGTTCCACGTCGCGGGGCTGGTCCGGGCGATGAACCTGGGCGATTTCATGCGCGTGAACGCGGGAGGCGCCGAGTCGGTTGCGCGGGCGTGCACTGACCAATCCGACCGTCCGGTCCTGGTGCTGGTTTCGTCCCTTGCGGCGGCAGGGCCTTCCGGAGATCGGCCGACCGTCGAGAGCGATCCGCCGATGCCGATCTCGAATTACGGCCGCAGCAAGCTCGCCGGCGAGCAGGCGGCCACGGCGTACGCAGACAAGTTGCCCATCACCGTAGTGCGACCCTGCGTCGTGTTCGGCGCATGGGACCGCGGAATGTTCGAGGCATTCCGGCCGATCGCCCGATCGGGCCTGCATATCATCAGCGGGTCCGGCGACCAACGCGTGTCGTTTATCGCCGTAGCGGATCTCGTCGAGTGCATCTTGCTCGCGGCGGAGCAAGGCGAGCGGCTCGAGCCGGGCGTTCCTGGACAGGGCATCTACTTCGCGTCTGCCGACGACCTTTCGCACATCGAGGTAGGCAGGGAGATTGCGCGCGCGTTCGGGAAGCCGCAGCCCCGCGTTCTTCGTGTGCCGGAATGGTCGATTCGGACGGCCGGATTATTTGGGGACGCCATGTCTCGCGCGCGCCGGCGTCCGGGGTGGGTGGGTCGCGACAAGATTCGGGAGTTCCTCGCGGGCTCGTGGACGTGCTCCTCGGCAAAAGCCCGGCAGCAATTGGGCTGGTTGCCCGCCGCCACCCTCGCCGATCGATTCCGTGAGACGGCGCAGTGGTACCGCGACGCGCACTGGCTTTGAACGTCACAGCTCCCGATCGAAGATGCGCCAAGTCTTGGCCAGCTTGGTTCCCGCGCGTTTGAGCGACCCGCGCGAGCTGTCGTTGCTCTCGAGAACCCACGAGAACTCCCAGCCTTTGAGACCCCACGGCTTGGCGGCTTCGACGAGACGATCCATCAGCACGATGCCGAGACCCGATTGCTGGTACCCGGGCACCATGATCACGGCCATCGCCCGCGCGACGTTGATCCGCCTGCGCCCCCACATGAGCCTGAAGATGCCGAACGGGAGCAGCCGGCCATCGAGCTTGCGGATGATCTGGTTATAGTCGAGCAGCGCCAGCACGGATCCGACCGCCTCGCCGTCGACCATTGCGAAGGCGGCGAATTCCGGGGCGATGATCTGACCCAACTCCGCGGCGATATGCTTGACTTCGCCCTGCTGCAGCGGAGTAAAGCCCCACGTGCCTTCGAGCGCACGGTTGTAGATCTCCAGGAAGGTCCGGATTTCCGTGGCGGAGCGCGACCGGATCGAACCGGCGCACCGCGAAGTCGTCGCCATCGAGCACCGACATGACTGCGGGCTTGTAGCGATCGACCAGCTTCGCGAGGAGCGCCACATCCATCTCGTAGGCGTACATGTCCTGGGACTTGGCGAATCCGCACGCCTCGATCAGCGTGGCGTAGTACGGAGGGTTGTACGTCGTCAGGAAACACCGGCGGACTGCCGAAACCGTCGATCAGCAGGCCGCAGGTGTAGTTGAGCGACGGATTGACCGGTCCCCGCCAGGCGGTCATCCCGCGCTGCCGGAGCCAGGCACGGCCCGTGGCGAAGAGTGCGCGCGCGACCTCCTGGTCGTCGATGCACTCGAAAAAGCCGAAGAACCCGCGCTTCTCGTCGTACTTCGCATTGTGGATATCGTTGACGAATACCGCGATACGCCCGGCAACCTTGCCATCACGTTCAGCGAGCAACGTCCCCATCTCGGCGTGATCGAAGAACGGGTGCTTCCCCCATCCCAGCAGCAGACGCTCCTGCATGAGGATCGGCGGAACCCAGTTCGGGTCGTTCGCGTAGATCGTCCACGGAAGGCGCTGGAAGCGCCGCCGATCCCGCCGCGTCGTCACCGCCTTGACAGTGATCCGATCGCTCACTGGACCCACCGATCCGCGATGACTCGCCGGCACACGTCGGCGATGTTCGCCGCAGCGGCGTTGTTCTGCACCGGCAGCAACCGGCGCAGGTCATCGGCCGGGAAGTCCGAATAGGTTTCCTTGCCGAGCGCCAGACCCACGAACACTGTCGACGAATAGCGGGTGATCAGCACGTCGCAATTGGCGATCATCTCTTCCGCGCTCCCGTCCCTGAACGTCAGGGCACCCGGCGCGTGCTGCCGCACTTCCTTCTCGGCCCGCGCCATGTCCTCGTTGGGATGGAACTTGAAGATCATCGGACGGCCCTTGGCAAGGGCGACGGCGTTGCGGATGAACGCGGGCCGGTCCTCGCCGCGAAAGACTTCCCGCAACGGCGACGTGCAAACCAGGACGTAGTGCCGGTGCTCGAATTCGTTGTCGAGATAGTGCGCGCAATTGTCGAAGTTCGGGATGCCGGTAACGACAATCTTCTCCGCCTTCGCGCCCTTGCCGATGAAAAGGTCTCGGTAACCATCGCTGGCGACGCAGAAGGCACGATAGGCGTCGCTCAAACCCGTCGCGGCGGTCCCCGCGAGCCACAGGGGGAGTGAGCGGTGCCGCTGCACCAGCCGGAAGGTCGAATCCTCAGGATCGGTGATGCCTTCCTGCACCAATACGATCCGGTCCCGTCGGATGTTCTTCTGGATGAAGACGTCGGAGCACGTGACCACGAGATCGTAGGGTCCGCGCTGTCCGCGGTAATCGATGGCGAGGCCCGAGGCCCGCAGGTAGCGTTCGCAGCGCTCCGCGAGCTTGGCGCCGATGATGGTGAATTCCAGCAGCTTCAGGCGCCGCATCGCCTCCTGCACGCCGTCGCAGTAGAAGGGCGTGAACGCCTGGCGGTATCCGGTCAGGTGGCGCGAAATCTGATGCATCTGTGTCGTCTGATTCATCGAGCCGCAGATGAAGAGAATGCGCTTTTGCTCCTCCATCAGGTACTCTCGTCCCAGCGTGTCCTGAAAGTGCCGGCGGCAAACACGACCGCGGCGACTGCGGCGATTACGCCGACGGATCGCAACGTGGCCGCATCGTCGACGAAGATCATCGCCGCGCGCAGCGCTTCGTTCACGTAATAGAGCGGCAGCAACTTGGCGAACGTCTGGAGGAAGGCCGGCATCATTTCGACCGGAAAGAACGTTCCGGACAGGAACATCATCGGGAACAGGAAGGCATTGGCGACCGCGGACGCGCTCTCGGCTTCCTTGGCGAACGGGGTGAGCATCATGCCGATGCCGACGAAGGCAATCACCTCGACGACGATGATCAGCGGCAACCATAAGCCGATGTGCAGCCGGACGTCGAATACGAAGTAGCTGACCAGCAGGATGGCGGCGGTCGAGATGACCGACAGAATGAGCTGGTAGACGATGCTCGACGCGAGCCAATCGGCACGCGTGATCGGCGTCGTCGCGAGCTTGCGAAGGATGCCCTTCTGCCGCAGCTCCGCATTCATGTTGAGCGCGTTCGACAGGCACGAGGTCATGATCGCCATCGCGATGATGCCGGGGACGAAGAACTCGATGAAGCGGTACCGTTTGGGCAGGATCGAGTCGGCGACGAGCGCGAGGGCAGGAGGACTCCCCGTCGCTTTCTGGTTGGCCGCGGCCACGAGGGTATCCAGGAGCTGGATCTTGGTCTCGACCGCCGTCGAGCTCGGGTCGTATACATAGTTGATCGGGACCGGAGTGCCGACGTGGGGGCCGACGACACGTTGTCTCTGCAGCGCCTCGAAGTCTTTCGGGATCACCAGCAGCAGGTTCAGCTTGTGTTCATGCGCGTACTGCGTGGCATCGACGGCGACCGGCACCTCGGTCACCGTGAACGCGCCGCCGGCAGCGAGGGCTTCGAGCAGCCGCGCAGACGCAGCACTGTGACTGTTGTCCTGCACCGGCAGTTCGAAATTGAGATGCTCCGGTTTGGTGAAGATCGTGCCGAATACGAGCACCAGGATCACCGGAAAGGCGAACGTGAAGAACATCGCCGACCGCTCTCGATAGAAACTCTTGAGCCGGACGCCGAGATTGGCGACGATGATCCGGGGAGTCATGCGGCGCGGTCCTGCTTACCGACGCCTGGAATCTCCGTCAGCTTGAGGAACACTTCCTCGAGGTTGGGCTTGCGCACGTCGAGGCCGCCCAACGAAAGCCCCGAACGTTCGATCTCCGCCAGGATGCTGCGAACCTCGTCGGGTGTCTTTACAGGGACACAAAGATTGTCGTCGCTTTCCCGGACCGGAGAAAAGCCCAGCTTCCGGATAACCTCCACCGCCGCTACGTCAATCGACTTCAGCGTCAACCGCATCTGCTCGGCATGCTCTTCGGTCAATTTGGCCGGCGAGTCGATGGCGACGATCCGGCCGTTGCAGATGATGGCGACGGTGTCTGCCAGCAGTTCGGCCTCCTCCATGTAGTGCGTCGTGAGGAAGATCGTCTTCCCGCGGTCCTTCAATCCCTTGAGCACGTCCCAGATTTGGCGCCGCGCATGCGGGTCGAGTCCGGTCGTGGGTTCGTCGAGAAAGACGATTTCCGGATCGCTGACCAGCGCAATGGCGATTCCGAGACGCTGCTTCAAGCCGCCGGAGAGCGTGTTGAACAGAGCGGCGGACTTGTCGCGAAGGTTGGTGAGGTCCATCAGAGCGTCGATGTCGGCGCGGCTCCCGAACACGCGGGCGTAGTACTGCAAGCTTTCGCGCACCGTGATGCGGTCGAACGAGCTGAAATTCTGCGGCAGCACGCCGATTCGCCGCACCACTTTGGACTTGCGTTTCGTTACGTCCATGCCAAGCACGGTGACCTTTCCCGACGTTGGCACGCGGATGGTCTCGATCACCTCGGCGGTGGTGCTCTTTCCGGCACCATTGGGACCCAGGAACGCGAACACCTCGCCCGACTTGACGGTGAACGAGATGTTGTCGACGGCCTTGAATGCGCCGTAGTGCTTGCAGAGCTTGTCCACCACGATGGCGGGTCCGGAGTTCGTCATGATGATGTGCCTCGCTGGCGCGGGACGGGCGCGACCGCCGTGCTAGACCTTCGCGAGTTCTTCGGCGATCGCGTCGACGGCGCTGCGGACGAGTGACTCGGTGTGATTGATCGTGATGAATATCCGCAGCCGCGACGCCTGCTCGGAAACGGCCGGATGGATGATCGGCTGGACATTGATTCCGCGGCGGAAAAGTGCGCGGGATAGCAGAAGGCAGCGGACCGAATTGCCGACGATGACCGGAATGATCGGGGTTCCCGCGGCGACGCCCGTGTTGAGCCCGCGTTCACGGGCGAGTCGGAGGAAGAGGCTCGACAGTTCCTGAAGCCGGGCGACGCGCCAAGGCTCGCGCCGAAGGACCATCAGCGCGGCAAGCGCGGTAGCCGCGTTTGGCGGGGAAATTCCCACGCTGTAGACGAACCCGGGAGCCGTGTATTTGAGGTACTCGATGAGGTCGGCGGTGCCGGCGATATAGCCGCCGCAACTCGCCAGTGATTTGGACAGCGTGCCCATCCACACGTCGACGCCGGAGGAGGCGACCCCGGCATGTTCGCCCAGGCCCCGCCCGGTCGCGCCCATCGTTCCCAGCGAATGCGCCTCGTCGACATAGAGCATCGCGCGGTGCTTTTCCTTGATGTCCACAAAGCGGGCCAGGTCCGGGTAGTCCCCATCCATGCTGTAAACGCCCTCGATCGCGATGAGCACGCGGCGGTAGCTGTGACGGATGCCGGTCAGGAGCACGTCGAGCGCGCGCCAATCGTTATGGGCGAATCCGCGGCAGGTTGCGCCGGACAGTGCCGCACCCTGGAGGATCGAGTTGTGGGCAAGGATATCGTGGACGATGAGGTCACCCGGGCCCATCAGGTGCCCGATGGTGGTGACGTTGGTCGCGTGCCCGGATACGAAGACGATCGCCGCAGGCGTACCGAGAAACGCGGCGAGCGCTTGCTCGAGGTCCCGGTGAATCTGCTTTTCGCCGGAGACTAAGCGACTGGCGCCGGCGCCAGTGCCGTAGCGATCGATCGCATCCTTGGTCGCTGCCGTGACCGCCGGGTCGCGCGCCATCCCGATGTAGTCGTACGCGCAAAAGTTGGTCAGCGACCGGCCGTCGATGTGCGCGAGCCCGGCAGCGCCCTGCGCCGACGTGGCGTCGCCCTGGTCGACACGGAAGTAGGGGTTCGTCTCGGTAACGGCGAGCAACATGCGCTTGTGGCGCGTCAACTCCAGATATTCGGGGAACAGCGCCACCTCGTAGTGTTCTGCGGGAACTGCGCGCGCGGAGACGGTGGAATGCGGGTGATCGATGAGGTGCTTCTGCACCGCCGCAGCAAGGTCGCCGAGTGTTGTCGCCTGGCAGTACACCGTATCGGGCAAGTGGCGCCCGAAGCTCTTCTCAAGTGCGGCGACGAGCTCGACCTGCTGCAGTGAATCCAGGCCGAGTGCCGCGATCGATGTTTCCGGGCTGACGTCGGCGAGCCCCGTGCCCGACATCGCCAGTGCGTGCTGGCACACCGCGGCGAGCGCGGCGGACCCGGTGAGCGGCGCATGTTGTGGAGCAGGCATCGAGGACACGAGGCGCAACGGGGCGCGGTGCCGAGCGAGTGGCTTCAACTCATCGGCACGGAATGCGGCGCGGGTCGCGTTGCGCTGGACCTTTCCACTGGAAGTCTTGGCGATGGTGCCGCAGCGGATCAGCACGACGGCATCCAGCGTGATGCCGTGCTCATTGAGCACCGCGGCGCGGACGGCATCGATGACCAAAGTCAAATCGGCACTTCCGCCGCGGGCGATCTCGTGCACGAGGATGAGGCGTTGTGTGCCGTGTTCGTCCACGGCGAATGCAGCGCCGAGGCCCGGTGCGAGCTGCGGATGACTGTTTCGCGCGGTGGCCTCGATGTCCTGCGGGTGATGATTGAGGCCGCGAACGATGATTAGGTCGTCGATTCGACCCGTAATGTACAGCTGCTGCTCATGCATGAAGCCCAGATCGCCGGTGCGGAGGAAGGGACCGTCGTCGGAATCGCTCGACTGTGCATGAAACGTCGCGGCCGTCCTGTCCGGATTGCGCCAGTAACCCTTGCCAATGGAATCGCCGGTCACCCAGAGTTCGCCGATGGAGTTGGACGCCGCGCGATCGCCCGTCTCGGGCGCAACGATGGCCACGCGCAACGAACCGACGGGCGTGCCGCATCCGACCAGAAGCCGGGCGCCGGGCGCATGGCCGCGTAGCGGCACGACGATGTCGCGCGCGAGCGCGTCGGCGTCGAACGCGCTCACCACGGCGCCGCTGCCCGACGTGGGTCCGGTCACTAGCAGCGTGGCCTCCGCCAGGCCATAGCACGGATAAAACGAAGCGGGCCGGAACCCGCAGGGCGCAAAGACCTCGGCGAAGCGGGACAGCGTCGACGGATCGACCGCCTCGGCGCCAATGAACGCAACGGACCAGGAGGAGAGGTCGAGTTCCTTGCGCTGATCCGCGGTGATCTTGCGGACGCACAAGTCGTAGGCGAAGTTCGGACCGCCCGAAACGGTCGCGCGGGAACGGCTGATCGCATCGAGCCAAAGGAATGGATTCTGGACGAACGTCGCGGGCGCAATGATGAGGTTCGGGATGCCGCAGTAGACGGGCGCGAGGATCCCGCCGATGAGCCCCATGTCGTGGCAGGCAGGAAGCCAGAAGACTGCCTTCGTCTCGTCTCCGATGTCGAAGGCCTCGCTTATGGCGCCCGCGTTCGCGATCAGATTGGCATGGCTCAGCATCACGCCTTTGGGCTGGCTGGTAGAACCCGAGGTGTACTGGATCATTGCCAATGACTCGGTGTCCGGATCGTGCTCGCTCCAGCGGTCGGCGTCGGCTTCGTCCAACTCGTCGGTCGCTGTCCAGGGGGGCGCTTCCGTTCCACCGTGGATTGTCTTCACGTGGGCGACAGTGGCCCCGGTGCTGAGCACCAGGGATGCGTTGGCGTCACTCGCGAGCAACTCGAAGCGAGCGAGCGTCCGCGTCCGCGGAGGGTAGGCGGGTATGGCAACGCAGCCGGCATAGAGCGCACCGAAAAAGGCGGCGATGAATTCCAAGCCGGGCGGGTAGGCAAGCACGACGTTCTGCCCCGCGAGCCGCATGTCCTGAAGGCGCGCGGCGATGGCGCGCGCGCGCCGGTCCAACTCCGCGTAGGTCAACGACGCCTGGCGTGCATCGCCGTCGACCAAGTACGCGAATGCCGTGCTGTCAGGGCGTTCTGCGGCATGTTCGCGCAAGCACCGCACAAGATTCCTGCGGCCGGCCCCCGCGTAGTTCCGGGCGGTGCGGGGAACCGCGGCCGGGACCGGATTCTCGCGACCAAGCGCCAAGCCAGCGGATGCCGGCGTCCAGGCGCCGGCGATATCGTTTCCCGGCAACGCGCCAGGGGTGCCGCCGGCGGGGTTATGGCCGCGCTTCCTCGCGTGATTTGCGGAAGACGACTTCACATCGACGGTGGCGAATTCCGGCCGGTCCTGTAGGCTCATCTTGGATGCGGCTGCGTGTTATCGGAGAGAAGTTCGACGGACGATCGTGCGCATGCGTGTTCCCTGTGCAAGTGACGAAGAAGTCTAGGAGACGCGGTGCGTACGGTCTGTACGCTGCCGAACATTTGCCGATAAGGCCCGGTGGTCATTCCGGGCCTGCGGGAGGGCGCTGAATCGCGGTTCGACTGCCGCCGCCCGCCAACCTCGGTTGACCGGGTCAATGTTCGATAACGAACATACAGCCGCGGCCGTGCGCCGGAGAATGGTTGTCCGCAGCCACGCCGCAGGCTGGACTCGGGTGCACTTCAGGAAAGGAATAAGCCATCTTGCGATTGTCAGCTACGCATTCGATACGCGACAGTAGGTTGCAAGGCGCGAGGCGGCTGCTGGCCATCCTTGCAGGCACGATGCTGGGCATCGTGGCGTTGGCGGGTGCGTCCGCGGCCTTGGCCAAAGACGGAACACTTGCCGGCCATTGGGTCGGTACGTGGAGTGCCAGCCCTCAGGCCGCGAGCCTTCCGGTCAGCGTCGACGGCCGAACCATTCGGGAGATCGTCCACGTTAGCATTGGCGGCACGCAAGTTCGCGTGCGCCTCTCCAACGCCTACGGTGCCGGACCCTTGCATATCGGCGAGATGCATGTTGGCCTGCACAGCACGGGTGCATCGATCGCTTCGGGCTCCGACCGCATGCTGACGTTCAACGGGTCGGTGTCCACGACAATCCCTGCCGGCGCTCTTGCGGTCAGCGACCCGGCCCATCTTCGGGTCCCCGATCGCGGCGACCTGGCGATAAGCATCTACGTTTCCGGCACCGAATCCGCGGCCACCGTACATTCGCTTGGGTTGCAGACGACTTACATATCGCCTGAGGGGAATTTCAGCGGGGCCGACTCGTTGCCGACGGCGACCACGACCCAGTCGTATTACTTCCTGACGGGCGTCGAAGTGGCCGCCTCGACGAGCTCTCGGGCCGTCGTCATGTTCGGCGACTCGATAACGGATGGGTTGCACTCGACTGCCGACGCCAACAGGCGCTGGCCGAACCGCCTGGCCGATCGTCTGCAGCGGAAGACGGGCGGCAGCAAAGTCGCGGTGCTCAACGCGGGAATCAGCGGCAACCGGATCCTTCATGACATCGAAGGTACCAACGCGTTGGCGCGTCTGGATCGTGACGCATTGACGCAGTCCGGTGCGCGCTACTTGATCGTCCTTCTGGGCATCAACGACATCGGGTTCCCCGGATCCGCGACAGTCGACGAGATAATTGCCGGCCATGTTCAGATCATCGAAAGGGCCCATGCGATGGGGCTCAAAGTCTATGGCGGAACCCTGACTCCGTTCCAGGCGTTCCTGCCCGGCATCTACTATTCCCCGGATGGCGAGGCCAAGCGCCAGGCCGTCAACCATTGGATAAGGACCAGCAAGACCTACGATGCGGTAATCGATTTCGACAAGGCGATACGTGACCCGGGCGAACCGGCCAGGATGCGCCCGGCCTACGACAGCGGCGACAATCTGCATCCGAATGATGCCGGCTACCAGGCTATGGCCGATGCCATCGACCTGTCGCTGTTCACGAACCGGAATTCAGGGCGCCGTGTGACCAACGTGAAGAGCTCCTCGACGGGAGCGGGCAAACCAGGATCGGCGGCCTGCACGTGCACGCCTTGAGCCGCAATTGATCAATACGGGAACCTTGCCTTGAGCTTGAGGATGGGCGCCTCGACGAAACGCCACATCGCCGCCGCCAGAAGGATCGTCAGCCCGAGGCGCGCCGCGGACGGCGGAAGTTCGCGCATCACGGGAAAATGTGCGCAGAGCCAATCCAGAAGCGGCCACATGAAGAGGTGGATGAGATAGAGGCCGTAGCTGATCTTGCCGAGGAAGCGGAAAGGGGCGTAATTGAAGAACCCGAGCACCCACCGGTTGTCCGTTTGCCACAATCCCAGCACCATCGCCAGGAACCCTAACGCAAGCAGCGTCTGCATGTGCGGCGGGTGCATGACGTGGTCGATCGACGGAATCTCGGGCCGAAACAGCGCGAACAGTGCCGCCACCAGAGCGATGCCGGCTGGAAACAGCCATTGCCGAGCGGCGGCGCGCACCCAGTTTGCGATTCTCGATTTATCCGCAAACACCACGGCGCCCACGGCGCCGGCGACGAGATATTCGCCGCAAACCAGCGGAATCAATCCATAGGCCGACTTGGGCAGGAACGATGCACAAAGGAAGCGGAAGCCGATGGACGCGCCCCATAGTGCGAGCAGCCAGGAAAGCCTCGCCCGCCCAGGCCGCAGGAACGAGAACAACAGCGGGAAGACAAGATAGAACTGCTCCTCGACGCACAGGGACCAGAAGTGGATGCCATACATCCGCGTGGGATCCCAGGCTAAGTCCGCGAGCTCGGGTTGGATCCATGTGTAGAAGAAGATCCCCCAGTTCATCACGTAGAGAAGGTACGCCGGCAGGTACGCAATGCCGACCGTGGCTGCCGCCACCCCCAGCACCAAATAGTAGGCGGGGAATATCCTCAGTGCGCGCCGCGCATAGAAACTCTTGAGTACTTGCCAGCGCGGCCGGTTCTCAAACGAAATCAGGATCCGGGTGATCAGGAATCCGCTGATCACGAAGAACAACGATACGCCATGGCTTCCCCACCAGAAGTGCGTGATGTCGCTGTGCACCATAAACACGGCCAGGAACGCGAAGAACCGAAGTCCATCGAGTTGTTTGCGATGTTCCAGCGTTTGCATGTGGCAAGTTGGCCCAGACGGCCATGTCAACTTTTTGCGGCATGCCGGCTCGACAGTGTGGTCCGGAGGTGGGTAGTCATTCCGTGCGGTACCGTACAGACGGTTTACCCTGCCGGTTCTACAAGACGTGCATGAATGCGAGCCGCGGCCGATCATGCTGAATATCGGCGACGCAACGACCAAGGTCCTGTTGGGTTTGGCCAAGAACCCGCTGGTCTTCTATCCCCACTACAAGTACCACCTGCCGTTGCCGACGGTGCTGATGATCGAGAACACGAATCACTGCAACGCCGAGTGCGTCATGTGCCCCCGCGACACGCTGTCGCGAAAACGCGGCTTCATGGACTTCGCGCTCTTCGAGAAGATCATCAAGGAAGCGTCCAGCGAAAGCCACAAGCCCGCAACGCATTTGCACGGATTCGGCGAGCCGATGCTGGACAAGCTGCTGCCCGAAAAGATCCGCCTCGCGAAGGATCACGGCATTACGCATACCTACATCGTCTCGAACGCGTCGCGCCTTTTTCCCGAGACCGCGAGGAAGATCATCGGCGCCGGGCTGGACAAGATGAAGATCAGCTTCTACGGCACGGACGCGGAGACCTACAACAACACGATGATGCGGCTGGACTTCAACGTCACGCTCCAGAACATCAAGGACTTTCTGAGGATTCGCAAGGAGATGAAGCGCGAAACTCCCCGGCTGATCCTGCAGTATCTGCCCAACGAAACCAACCGTGCGCTTGTCGCCAAGTTCAAGTCCCTGTGGGGGCCGCTCATCGATCGCCAGGCTGGCGATAGCTTGAATGTCGCCACGCTGCACAACTACGGCGGCGGCAGAGCCTACAACCGCATGGGGAAGAAGATCACGTCCGTGTGCTATTTCCCCTGGACGTCCATGTCGGTGCTTTGGGACGGCAGGGTCGTGACCTGTTGCATGGATTCCAACGGTATCCAGGTCCTGGGAGACCTCAACACCCAGACCGTCCAGGAAGTGTGGAACGGTTCCGTGATGAGCCGGGGTCCGGAGCGACTTCGGGAATCTCGAGTACGAAAAGTACCCGGTCTGCATGTCCTGCGATTGGGTACAGAGGCGTTGACCCGGACTGCCGCTTCCATGCCGGGCGGAGTCAGCGCGCCGACGCGGATGCCGCCTTCGTGTCGATGCCAAGCGTCATCACCTGAATCCAGTCGTTGATCGTCGCGAACGGCCCGACGATCTCGCTGCGCTTCAGCAACAGCGTGTCGCTCACCGGCCTCGGCCGCACCGGCGCCATCGCGTCGAGGCGCATCTCCATCGTGCGGAAGAGTTCCGTTCGCTCCGGGCCGGACGGCGTCACCAGCGCCTTTTCGTACGCCGCATCGAAGACCGGATCGGCGTAACAGCTCATGTTCACGCTGCCGATCGACTTGCTCCAGAACATGCTCATCGGATTGGTGCCGTCGGGAACGTCGAGGCCCCAGTCCATGCCGCTCATGCCGAATCGGCAGCGATTCATCCGCTTGAGGCGCTCCGACGGGCTGACCATTTCGAATTTCGCCCGGATACCGATGCGATCCAGCATCCGCTTGGTGAATTCGGCGTACTTGCGGGCCTCCGACGACGTTCCCATTAACGTTGCAATCGTCAGCGCCGAACCGTCGGGATTGCGGCGAAAGTTGTCGGACCCTCGCTTGTAGCCGAAGCGATCGAGGAGCGCGTTCGCGGCCGCGGGATCGAACAGGTTGGGGTTGCGGTAGCCCGGAAGATATCCGTCCACGCCGGGAGGCACGATCTGGTGCCGCACCGTCGAGAAGCCGGCGTCGATCACCCGGATATATTCATCGTCATCGAACGCCATCGCGATGGCGCGGCGCAGCGCGACTTTCTCGAGCGCGTCGCCGCCGACCACCGGATCCTTCATGCTGAAGAACGTCATCAGCGAAGACGGCGTGTCGTCGCGGACGAGGCGCACACCGGCGCGCCCAAGCTCCGGCTTGAGCTTTCCATCCTGTGTAGCAAGTTCCGGCGATGCGAGATAGATGAGGTCAAGTTCGCCGCGGCGCAGCGCGAGCAGCTCGGCCGAGGGCTCCGGCGTGCTGGTGAATACGATGCCGTCGGCGGCCGGGAGCCGCTTGCCGCGCATCGGATGCGCCGCCGGCGTCGTTACGGAGTCGGGCTTCCTCAGGTCCTCCCAGTGCATTTCCCGGAATGCGGGATTGCGCGAAAAGACGAGGCGCTGTCCGGGCACGTAGGCAGCGACGACGAATGCGCCGCTGCCGACCGGATGCTGGCCGTAGGTATCGCCCTCCGCCTCGACGGCTTCGCGCGCGACGCCGGCGACGAGCGTGTTGGCGAGAAGGAAAGGGAAGATCGGGTCCGGCGCGGTGAGCCGGAAGCGCAACGTATAGCGGTCGACGACGGCAAGTCCGGGCAACGGCGCATCGTAGTCGATCGCCGTGCCGGCATCCTTCGCGCGCTGCGCGAGCGCGTCGAGTCCTTCGACTTTGCCTTCGACGAGAAACAGTCCCGGCGAGCGAATCCTGGGATCGACGACCCGCTTGAACGCGTAGGCGAAGTCGGCCGCGGTCAACTCGCGCGGCTTGCCGCCGAAACTCGGGTGCGGCGTGAAGAAGATGCCGGGCCGCACGTGCACCGTGATAGTGCGGTAATCGGCGGATATCTCAGGCAAGCCCGCAGCCGCGTGGGGCACGATCGCGGCGGGCCGGGCGATGGGATCGAGCACGTAGAGCGTGTCGTAGATGCCGCCCATGAGCATCGCCGCCTGCATGTTGTCGGCGCGGGCCGGGTCGAGCGTCTCCGGCACCAATGGCATGCCCACACGCAGCGCACGCGGGGAAGAGTCCGCGGCATCGGAAGGCGCAGCAACGATCACGCAGAATGCCAATGCGACGGCGAGGGCCGAGCTCCTTGTCGTCAAGCCCTTGGGCATCGGGACTTCCGCAACGATTGGGCTCGATCAGTCTACGCGCACGATGACGGTGCGCGAATACCAACTCGATGAGTATGGACATCTGGGAAGGGAGATTCTTCGATTTGGTGGCGCGATTTTCAACACTGTCAAGTTGCAGGAATCTCCGAAAACCGGAAGAATACGCGGCCGCAACCGACTGTCCGCGCACAGACGTACAGCGAATGCGAGGTCACAGGGATCGACATAGCCTGCAAGAGAGGAGTGGTCATGAGATTGCGTAGTCTCCTTTCCGCGCTTGCCGCCGCGTTCATCGCGGGGCTGGTTGCGGCGACACCGGCGCTCGCGCAGCCAGCCAGCAAACCCAACATCCTGTTCATCATGGGCGATGACATCGGCTATTTTCAGCCGAGCATTTACCACCGCGGCATAATGGTCGGGGAAACGCCGAACATCGATCGTATCGGGCGCGAAGGCGCGCTGTTCACGGACTATTACGCCGAACAGAGTTGCACGGCTGGGCGCAACGCCTTTTTCACCGGCATGCATCCGCTGCGCACCGGAATGATCCCGCCGCAATTGCCCGGCAGTCCTTCCTGGCTGCGCCCCGGCACACCGGCGCTGGCCAAGTTCCTGTATGACCTGGGCTATACGACTGGCGAATTCGGAAAAAATCACCTCGGCGATCATTTCGAGGCGCTGCCGACCTCGCACGGCTTCCAGGAATTCTGGGGCTACCTGTATCACCTCGACGCCATGCAGGGCGTGAGCTTCGTCGACATCAACAAGACACCACTGATACAGGGCATCGCGCCGCCGTGCAAGAACACGCCGATCACCGGTTTGCCCGAAGTGCCCGGCGCCATCGATCCGAAAAGTGGGACGTGTCTTACCCCGCCGCGCCCGGTCATCTGGTGCAAGTCGAGCGACGGCACGCAGAAGAACACGACCTGCAAGGACGAGGGTCCGCTGACGCTGGATCGCTCGCGGACGGTCGACGAGGAAATCTCGGCCAAGGTCATCGACTTCCTCGACCGCAACGATCCCAAGAAGACCAACAAGCCGTTCTTCGTCTGGTACAACCCCGCGCGCATGCACATCACGACGATGCTGTCGCCCAAGTACGAAGCCATGGTAGGTGAGCAAGGTGGAAAGGACTGGGGCACCAACGAAGCCGGCATGAAGCAGATGGACGACAACATCGGCTACGTCCTGAAGAAGCTCGAGGACATGGGCCAACTCGGCAACACCATCGTCGTCTTCACCACCGACAACGGTGCCGAGAACATCACCTTTCCGGATGGCGGCACCACGCCGTTCAAGGGCGGCAAACTGACCACGTGGGAAGGCGGCATGCGCGCGCCAATGCTCGTGCGCTGGCCGGGCGTCATCAAACCCGGCACGGTCAAGAACGACATATTCGCGTCGCTCGACTGGGTGCCGACGTTCGTCGACATCGCCGGTGGACCGAAAGGCAATGCACTGAACGAGCAGATCATGGCGGGCAAGTACCCCGGCATCGTCAAGACCAAGCTCGATGGCTTTGACCAGACCGACTACCTGACGGGCAAGTCGCAAAAGTCGGCGCGTGAAGTGTTCTTCTACTACACCGGTTCGCAACCATCGGCGGTGCGCTACAAGAACTGGAAGATGTACTACACGATCGTGCCGGACACCGGGACTGGCGGGCTGTTCGGGGCCCAGAGCTTTCATTGGACCCAGCTCCTCAACCTCAAGCGCGACCCCTTCGAGCAAACGGTCGGCGACGACGCGAAGTCTCTGCTGGGCTATGGGGGTGCGCTTGGCTCCTCGGGCAACGCGTATATCTACAACTGGAACATGCTTCCGATCGGACAATTGCTCTGGGAAAAAGAGCTCTTCTCCTACAAGGAATTTCCACCGATGCAGGCGCCTGAGACCTACAACCTGGACGGCATCCTCAAACAAATGCAGCAGAGCGGCCACAACGGCCACGACTGAGCCGGAAGCGATTTGCAATACATGAGCGGGCGACCCCGAAGGTCGCCCGCTCTTTTGGATGCTTCTGGGCACGCGCGTCGTCGCGGCGCCTTGGGGGCTGTGATCCCGCACCATGTGGGTGTACGCTGGCTCATTCGCGCGGGTCAGGGGGCCAGCAGATGTCCACGCCCAAGTCAAAGTCCATCCAGATCATCCTGGCGAGGCAACTGGCGAGTTGCATCGCCACGCCCATTCTGCTGGTCGACGACCAGAATGCGCTCATCTACTACAACGAGCCGGCGGAGTCGATCTTCAACCAGCGCTTCGACGAGACGGGCGAAATGCCCGCCGCGGAGTGGACGTCGCGCTTTGCCGCCGTCGATGATGACCGCAATCCCATTCCCCCAGAGGACCGGCCCATGATGCTCGCGCTCGTCGAGTGCGTACCTGTCTCGAAGACGATGTGGCTGCGGAGTTCGAGCGGCGATTGGCGGCACCTGCACGTCACGGCGATTCCGCTCATCGGCGAAAAGGGACTGCTGTTCGGCGCGATGAGCATCTTCTGGACGATCTGACATGGAGGTAACGCTCTGGGGAACCCGCGGCTCGCTCGCCACGCCCGGCGCGGAGACGGCCCGTTACGGCGGCAATACATCGTGCATAGGCGTGCGTGGCGAAGACGGCACGGTGCTGGTGCTGGACGCGGGAACCGGCATCCGGGGGCTGGGCAAGACGATCGACGCGGCCGTGCGGCGCATCGACATCCTGCTCACCCACCTGCACATGGATCACATCCAGGGTCTCGGGTTCTTCGCGCCGCTTTACCGCCCCGACATGCAGATCAGCATCTGGGGCCCGGTGAGCAGCAACATAGGCCTTCGCGAGCGCCTGATGCGATACCTGTCGCCACCGCTGTTCCCGGTAAGCATGCGCGAGCTGCCATGCATGATCACGCTCCACGAGGTCCCATGCGGCGAGGTCCAAATTGGCGAATTCCGTGTGTCATCGGCGCTTGTGTGCCACCCCGGTCCGACGGTCGGATACCGAATCGTCGATACGCACGGGTCCGTGCTGACGTACCTGCCGGACCACGAACCGGCGCTGGGCGCCGTGCCGTTTCCAACGCTACCCCGCGCCTGGACATCGGGCGGGGGGCTGGCCGTCGACGCGGACCTGCTGATTCACGACAGCCAATACAGCACCGACGAATATCCGAACCACATTGGATGGGGACACAGCTCCCTCAAGCAATCGCTGGACTTCGCGACGCTCTCCGGAGTCAAGCACCTGGTGCCGTTCCATCACGATCCCGGCCACACCGACGTCGACATCGACCGCCTGATGGCCGAGGCGATTGCCGAACGCAAGCCTTCCTTTCGCGTCACGCCGGGATTGGAAGGGGCGACGTTCCAGATCTAGTCGCGTTTCGGCGGCTCACGCCATCGTGACGCTGCCTGTCAAGGATGCCGCTGCGGGGGTAGGCTGCGCCAAGTAAGATAGGCCATGGACGAGGCACGAACCTGGCGCCCAGCGTGAGACCCAAACGGCGGCGCGATAAAGCCCCTTGCGTCGGCGGACCCGCCATCGCCGGGAAAACCGGTGCAATGGCCGGCAGGCTGCTGGTCATCTTTGCCCCCATTCTCGTTTTGATGGCATTGGCGGCGCTGCTCGTCGCCGCCGCATTCGCAACCGGTCCTGTCCGCACGGATTTCCTGATCATCGCGGGAATCGCGGGCGCGACGGCGTGCGTGCTCGCCATGATCCAGCTCTATCGCCAGGTCCGGCAGCGGCAGATTGCGGGCCGCGACGTGCGCAGCCTCGAAGCGCGCGTGAGCGACGTCGTCGAGTCGGCGATGGATCCGATCGTCACCGTGGACGAACGCCAGCGCGTCGTCGGCTTCAACGCGGCGGCCGAGAGGGTATTTCAATGGCCGCGCAATGCCGTCCTCGGCGGACCCCTCGACAAGCTCATCCCCCAACGGTTTCGCGAGGTCCATCGGACGCACATCGAGCGCTTTGGCGAATCGGGCACGACGAATCGCCGCATGGGAAGCCAGATGGTTCTGATGGCGCTGCGCGCCAATGGCGAGGAGTTCCCCATCGAGGCCTCGATCTCGCAGCATTCCGAGGAGAAGGGGAAGCTCTTTACCGTCATATTGCGGGACATCGGCGAGAGACTGCGCTCCGAGGGGCAACTGACTCGCAGCGAGTCGCGGCTGCGCGGAATTCTGGATTCGGCGATGGATGCGATCATCACCATCGATGCATCTCAGCACGTCGTCCTGTTCAATGCCGCGGCGGAGGCAATGTTCGGATGTCCGCGCGAGGAGGCGATCGGCGCGCCGCTGGCCTGGTTCATCCCTGAGCGCTTGCGCGCCGGACACGCGGAGCACGTGCGGGAGTTTGGCGAGTCCGGAATGGCATCGCGGCGCATGGGCGCGATGCGCATCGTGACCGGACTCCGGCGTAACGGCGAGGAGTTTCCGATCGACGCTTCGATATCGCAGGTCAGCGAGCACGGGACCAAGTTCTACACGGTGATCCTGCGCGACGTCACTGCGAGAGTACAGGCGGAAGCCGCGTTGCAGCAGTCGAAGGAAGAACTGTTGGAACTCGGCGCGGCTGCCGATGTCGCGCGCGAACAGGAAAAGAACCGCGTCTCGCGTGAACTGCACGATGAGCTGGGTCAATCGCTGACGATGCTGCAGATGGATGTTGCCTGGTGCAAGCAGAAACTGCCGGCCGGTGAAGCCGTGCTCACCCAGCGGTTGGACAAGATGGCAGCGCTCCTTAAGGGGACTGTGGCCGCGACTCGGCGGATCGCGGCCGACCTGCGCCCGTTGCTCCTCGACGACCTGGGACTGGTACCGGCGGTTGAATCGCTGGTCGAGAACTTCACGCAGCGCACCGGAATTCCATGCGAACTGGCGATCAGCAACCCGGACATGCAGTTGCCCGCGGCGCACTCGACCGCTGTCTTTCGCGTCGTCCAGGAAGCGCTGACCAACGCGGCCAAGCACGCGTCGGCAAACCGTGTCGAAGTGGCCATCGATCAGACGTCGACGGCCGTCAACGTGAGCATCCGCGACGACGGCCGCGGATTCTCCCCGCAGGACAAGCGCAAGCCCGGCTCCTTCGGCCTCGTGGGGTTGCGCGAACGCGCCTATCTGATCGGCGGCGAGGCCGCCATCGTGAGTGCCCCGGGCCAGGGAACGATCATCGAATTGCGGCTGCCCATTCGCCCGGAACGGGCGCTGTCATGATCCGAGTACTCATCGCCGACGATCACACGATCATGCGCGAGGGGCTGAAGCAGCTGCTGCTCGCGTCGGGCGATCTCGATGTCGTGGGCGAAGCGCAGGACGGCCACGAAGTGCTGCGGCAGGTGCGTGCGCTGGAATTCGACGTGTTGCTGCTCGACATGTCGATGCCCGGCAAGAGCGGCACGGAACTGATCAAGCAGGTCAAGGCGGAAAAACCCAGGTTGCGCATATTGATTCTCAGCATGCACCAGGAACACCAGTACGCGGTGCGTGCGATCAAGGCGGGCGCATCCGGTTACCTGACCAAGGAAAGCGCGTCGACGCAGCTGGTATCGGCGATTCGCAAAGTAGCCTCGGGTGGGGCGTTCATCAGCGCGGAAGTCGCGGAGCAGCTGGCGCTCGGGGCCATGCCTCAGGGCGACGAAGGTCCACCGCACGCGGCACTTACCGACCGGGAATACCAGATCTTCCAGCTGCTGCTCTCCGGCAAGACCGTCACGGACATCGCGCGGCGGCTCAACCTCTCCGACAAGACGGTGAGCACGCACAAGGCCAGGCTGATGGAAAAGCTGAACGTCGGCAACCAGACCGAACTCATCCACTACGCCATCAAGCATCGCCTCGGGGACGACGACGACGCGCCGCCCGCTTGACCCTGACCCGGGGTAGGGCAACCCCTACCCGACCTCGGGGCAGCCTCACCTGCTGATTCAGGCGTTCCCCACACACGCGATCAGGCGCGCCCGATGGCTGGGCCGCGCTCCGGTGCCAATACTTGGCACCTATGAACACCTCCAATCGCACGACGGTTTTCATCGCCGAGGACTCGGCAATGATCCGCGATCGCCTCGTGGAGATGCTGGGCGAAATCGCCGGCGTGGAACTGGTCGGAGACGCCGATACGCCAGATGCCGCTATCGCCGGAATCCTCCGGACGCACCCTGATTTTGCCGTGCTCGACTATCAGCTCGAAGGCGGCACGGCCGTCGACGTGTTGAACGCCGTCCGCGCGACGGCGTCGACGACCACTTTCCTCGTGCTGACGAATCACACGGGCCCCCAGTATCGTCGCGTCTGCCTCGAAGCCGGCGCCAGCAAGTTCTTCGACAAGAGTCTCGAATTTCATTGCGTCAGGGATGAGATCGCCGCAACCGACACGCCGCAACCGTAGCCCGAACTTGGATCGACAAGGAGCCACTCCCATGCAATCCAGCGCTGCCATGCAATTCGCGACGCCCCTCGCACGTTCCGCGATTCCCGCTTCAAAGGCCACATTACGGGAAGTGTGCGCCGCCGCACCAGCCTGCTCGTTGTGCCACTTGAAGGAGCGCTGCATCACCTGCGGGCTCGATGCGTCCGCGATGCGCTTGCTCGGTCCGCTCGTCGCGCGGAGATTGCGTTTCCACAAGGGCGATACGCTGTTTCGTTCGGGCGAGAAGTTCACGTCGCTGTTCGTGCTGTTTTCGGGCTCCTGCAAGACGGTCTTGTTGGGCGGCGACGGGCTGGAACAGGTCGCCGGCTATCACATGCCGGGCGACGTCATCGGCGCCGATGGCATTGCCCCGGGCTCCCACGACTGCGACGCCATCGCATTGGAAGACATGGAAGTTTGCCGTTTGCCGTTCGATCGCGTCGAGGAACTGGCCCGGTGCAGCACGGAGTTTCAGCGCAGCCTGAATCGCCTGTTGTCGCTGGAGATCACCCGCGGGCGCCAGGTCACGAGGATATTGGGAACGATGCATGCTGATCAGCGGCTCGCGAGCTTCCTGCTCGACTTGTCGCGGCGCTATCAGGACCGCGGGTATTCGTCGGTCGAATTCGTCCTGCGCATGACGCGGGAGGAGATCGGCAGCTATCTGGGACTCAAGCTCGAGACGGTCAGCCGGCTGTTCTCGCGCTTTCACGAAGAAGGACTCATCCAGGTCCGCGGCCGCGTCGTCAAGTTGCTTGACCGCGGGGTGCTGCGCATGATCGTCGAGAACGAATTCGTGCGAGCCGCCAAGCAATGCCCCGTCGCCATCACGTAGCGATTCGCTCAGGTTAAGAACAAGAGCGGGGATCACCCCGCCATTTTCTCTGAATCGCGAAATGCGATAATGCACTCTCGGTGAATCGATTCGCGAGGGGTTGCAATGAGCGCGAAATTCCGGACTGTCGGATGGGGTCGCCGCGTTGTCGGTGGCCGCGTTTCTCGCCGACGCTCCCGCTTGCATCTGAAGCAGGAACGACCGTGAAGCTCATCGAACGCTATTCCGCGCTTGCGCGCATCCTCGTGGTAGGTGCGCTCGTCGCACTGGCCGCGAACGTCCAGGCGCAGATCGACCCGCTGCCCTCGTGGAACGACGGCCCCGCCAAGAAAGCGATCGTCGATTTCGTGCAAACGACCACGATGCAGGGGAGCCCGAACTTCGTGCCGCCGCCCGAGCGCATCGCCACGTTCGACCAGGACGGCACGCTGTGGGTCGAGCATCCGGTGTACTCGCAGCTGATCTACATTCTGGACCGCGTGCCGGCGTTGGTGAAGGCAAAACCCGAACTCGCAAAAGTTGAGCCGTTCAAGACGGTGATGTCGGGAGACCGCGAGGCAATCGCGAAGCTGCCCGAGGGCGAATTGATCAAGCTCGCCGCCGCCGCGCTCACGGGCATGCCGATCGAGCAGTTCCAGGCCGAGGCGAAGAAGTGGCTGGCGGAAGCGAAGGACCCGCGCTGGAAGCGGCCGTACACCGAACTCACGTACCTGCCGATGCAGGAAGTGCTGAAGTACCTGCGCGCCAGCGGCTACAAGACCTACATCGTGACCGGAGGCGGACAGGACTTCGTGCGCGTCTATTCGGAGGCGACCTATGGCATTCCGCCCGAACAGGTGGTCGGCACCGTGGGCGGCGTAACGTATGGCTACGGCAAGGACGGAAAGCCGGTGCTGACCAAGGTGCCGAAGCTGCTCCTCAACGACAACAACGCCGGCAAGCCCGAGGGCATCCATCTGATGATCGGCCGGCGTCCGTTCGCGGCGTTCGGCAACTCGTCCGGCGACAGGCAGATGCTGGAGTACACCAAGGCAGGCGACGGTGCGCGCCTGGCGATGCTGGTGCTGCACGACGATGCCCAACGCGAGTATGCGTACGGGCCCGCGAAGGGCCTGCCCGTCACCAAGGTCGGAACCTTCCCGCAATCGCTGTACGACGAGGCCGCCAGGGGCGGCTGGATCGTCATCAGCATGAAGGACGACTGGAAGCGGATATTCGCGTTCGAATGATCCGCGTTTTCCTACCCGGGCAGCTTTTCGCCTTCTAGCTGGTCGCTGCTGCAGACCACCTCGGCGACCAGCACGCGTTCACCGCGCAGGGAATTGGAGATGAGACACACGTGCTCGGCCTTTTCGAGCAGCTTGCGGGCCTTGGCGACGTCCGTTCCCGCAGGCATCTCGAGCCGCGCGTACGTTGTGTAGCGGGTGAACTGAGAGACGCCGTCGACGCGGTCGAGGACGCCTTCCACCTTGCAATCGAGTTCGCTCCAATCGAGCCTGGATGCTCGCGCGATCGCCCGGAAGCTCAGCGCGAAGCAGTCGGCGATCGATGCGCACAGCAGCGTCTCCGGCGACCAGACACCTCCAGGGCCATCGAACTCCGGTGGCGGCGCAGAAGCGATGTCGGGCAAGCCCGCGGAACGCAGCGTCGTAATGCCTTCCGGCCGGCCGTTCGCGGCAGCGATGTAGGTATGCGGATAAGGGTGCATTTGCGCCTTAGCTCTTGCTGGCCGCGCCAGTATTGAATCCCAGCAGCGAATACGCCGGGCACACGCGCACGAGTCCGGTCAGGACCAGGACGATACCGATATACCCCCACATGCCAATCGTGCCGGCGAGGGCCAATCCGATCAGGGCCAAGCCGATGACGATGCGAGCGACCCGATCGATGTTTCCGACATTTGCTTTCATGGTTCAACTCCATTCATGGTCACAGCGCCATGATTCCAGAGCGGATCGGATTGGGCCTTGTCGGAGATCAATACCTGCGCTCGGTACGTCCTTGTTTCGCGACGAGGTGGCGAGGAAAGGAAAGGGCAGTCGTCCGCAAGGGGCTCCTCGCCGGAATCGACCGCAGCAAGGGGCTATCTCGGGGTAGACGGGACCGGCTCGGCGTCGGTCAGCCGATAGAGAACACCGGTGGGTTCGTTCTTCAGCACGGCGAAATTGCCGCTCAGCAGAATCGGCTCGAATCCATAGGGCACGTTCTTCTTTGCAACGACCTCGACGATTGCGTCCGGTCCCGCGGGAAGGCAGAAGGGACAGTGCGGCGGAACCGCAGACAGCAGGAAGTGATGCTGCTGGTCTCCCAAATCGAGCGGCAGGATGAATCCCTGAACTCGGACGGCCTTCCTGTCCAAGTCGAGAATATCGCTGCTGAATCTGGGAACGATCACGTCCCCCTGTTTGACAGGCTCAACCTGGCTCAGCGTCTTCCAGGAGACGACGCCTTGCAACTCCGGCAGCACGGTCGAGCTGAATATTGACGCCGTCGGCAATCCTGCGGCTGGGATGGAGGTATTGAGCGCAGTTGCCGACGATGCCGCGACGATTAGGCCGGTAAAGGCGATGGCGCGGAGACTATTTCCCATGAACCGCTCCTTGTCCGGTGGTCCACCGGCGACGCTGGCGAACCGGCCGCCAACATAATGCTGTTAGACATAAAGGCCAAGCATGGAGTTGCAAACTTGTCGCCAGGTCTGTCGGGGATACGACGGCGATCCGGTGGCGGCAAGGCACAGTCCACCCGCTAGCCTTTTTAATGATAATGCGATATCATTATCAAATCAACCATCAATAGCGGGGCCGCCGGTCCCCGAGATGATTGCCATGGGACGCACCACGCGCCAACGCGACGCCATCACGTCGGCCATCAGGGCAGCGAAGCGGCCGCTTTCGCCCCGCGAAGTGCTGCTGGGCGCCGGCGCCGTCGTGCATGCCTTGGGCATGGCCACCGTCTATCGCAATCTCAAACTCCTCGTTGCCGAAGGAGTGGTGCAGGTCATTACGCTGCCAGGCGAGAGCCCGCGTTACGAGATCAAGGAGTCGGGTCACCACGATCATTTTCAATGCACCACCTGCTCTCGCGTCTATGACGTCCCCGGCTGCCCCGGCGACATGCGGCGGCTGGCGCCGCGCGGATTCACGGTCGAGCGCCACCACGTGACACTCTATGGACGCTGCGCGGATTGCAGATAGAACGATCGTTGGCCCGCGAGATGATTCGCCTCGAGCAACTTCGCTTTGGCTACGACGGTGGCAGCGACGTATTGCAACTCGAACAATTCGTTCTGGAGCCGGAAAGCAACGTCCTCGTCGTCGGACCTTCCGGATGCGGCAAGACGACACTGCTGCACCTGATCGCCGGCCTCCTACTGCCCACCGTCGGCGCGGTCGTCGTCGACGGACAGGATCTATCGGCGCTTTCCCCGCGCGCACGCGACCGATTCCGCGGGCGCCATATAGGCATCGTGTTGCAGCAGTTTCATCTGCTCCCCACTTTGACCGCGATCCAAAACCTGCTGGTTGCGCAAAGTATCGCCGGCCTGGCGGTGGATCGCGAGGCAGCCCGGCGGATGCTTGGCGCGCTGGGCGTCGACGACCGTGTCGATGCCTTTCCCCACCAGTTGTCGGTTGGTCAGCAGCAGCGGGTTGCCATCGCCCGGGCGCTGGTGAATCATCCCAAGCTGCTGCTCGCGGATGAGCCCACGTCGAATCTTGACGACGAGGCATGCGAGTCCGTGGCCGATCTCTTGCTCCGCGCCACGCAGCAGTACGCGGTGTCGCTCGTCATCGCTACGCACGACAGCCGCCTGAAATCCAAGATCCCGCGGCAACTCGCCTTGCCCCGCCGACCTGCACGAGCCGGCCAATGAATCTCCTGCAGCTTGCCTGGAGCTACCTGCGCGCGCGTCCGCTCGGAACGCTGCTTAACGTGCTGTTACTTGCGCTTGGCGTGGGTACGATCGGGTTCGTGCTTATCGTGAATGGACAGATCGGCAACAGCCTCAATCGCGACGCCCAGGGGATCGACCTCGTGGTCGGGGCCAAGGGCAGCCCCATTCAACTGATGCTGGCCGGAATTTTTCACCTGGATGTGCCGACTGGCAACATCTCTCTCAAGGATGCGCAGGACCTCGCGAAGAACCCGCTGATCCGGAAGGTGATTCCGCTGTCCATTGCGGACAGTTTTCGCGGTTTCTGGATCGTCGGGACTTCACCGGATTACGTTGATCTCTATCACGGCGCGTTCGCGGCGGGGCGACTCTGGGGCCAACGGATGCAGGCCGTTTTTGGCGCTACGGTCGCCGCTCACACAGGACTTGGCGTTGGCGATCGGTTCGTCGGATCGCACGGCCTAGCCGCAGGAGGGCCGGTGCATGGCGATTCGGTCTACACGGTGGTCGGCGTTTTGAAGCCAACCGGAACGGTCCTCGACCGACTCGTTCTCGTCAATCCGGAGAGTGTCTGGTTCGTCCACGAGGGCAACATCACCGATCCGGAGGAGCGCAAGGTGATCGAGGCCGAACGCCAGGTCACGGTCTTGCTGGTTCAATATGCGACCCCGCTGGCCGCGGTGACGCTGCCGCGCAAGATCAACAGCGAGACCAATATGCAGGCAGCGTCACCGGCCTACGAGACCGCACGGCTGTTTCGCATGATCGGCGTGGGTGCCGACGTGATCCGCGCCTTTGGCGGGGTCGTTCTTGCGACGGCTGCGCTGTCTCTGTTCATTGCGCTCTATCACGCCCTCAACGAGCGCGCGTACGACATTGCCGTCCTGCGAACGCTTGGCGCGCGCCCGGCGAGCATTGCGCTGATGCTTCTGCTCGAGGCGCTGATCCTGGCCGTCTTCGGCGGCGTTCTCGGCTTGCTCCTCGCTCACAGTCTCGCTGCCGTCCTTGCGTGGTGGATGACGCGGCAGGAAAGCATCCCCAT
This sequence comes from uncultured beta proteobacterium, assembly GCA_963828045.1. GTDB lineage: Bacteria > Pseudomonadota > Gammaproteobacteria > Burkholderiales > Casimicrobiaceae > VBCG01. The sequence continues at coordinate 541,630 of CAWHCM010000004.1, forward strand.
CGATGCGTGGACTTTCTCGGCCAATGAACTCTGGCTGCTGGCGCCCTCGCTGCTCGCGGCGACACTCGCGGCGCTGCTTCCGAGTTGGCGCGCCGCGCAGGCGAACATCTCCGCGACGCTCGCGCGCCGCGCTTAACGGTGTACGGATGGAGGTTCGTATGAAAAGCTACTTGTTCGCGTTTATTGTTCTCGCTTCAATTCCGGCGTTGGCGTTTGGGGTCGAAGCCCCACCCGCGAAGCCCGCTACTTCGAAGGTCGACCCGGCGCTCGAGGCCGCGCATACCAAAGAGGATGTGCGACGCCATCGGATCATCGCGGCTGCGCACGAAGCGGCCGCAAAGTGCCAGGAATCCGGAAAGGACGAAGACATCTGCGACGCCGAGTTGGCGAAGGCGTGCGCGGGTATCGCGTACGGCAAATACTGCGGCATGAAACACCCGGACTAGCGGTTTGATCCTCGTATGGATTCTGCTCGCGACGTTCGCGACGGGCACGCTCAGTGTCCTCGCCGCGGCGCCGATTGCTTTTGCGGCCGCGCGGCGCTGGATTCCATTGCTCGTCAGCTACGCCGTCGGTGTTCTGCTGGGTGCCGCCTTCCTCGATCTCTTGCCCGAAGCCGCGGAGTCGTTGCCTCCGATTCATGTATTCGCGACCGTGCTAGCCGGGATCCTTATCTTCTTCATGCTTGAGAAATTCGCGCTCTGGCATCATGCGCATCCGGGGCTTGGCGGAGACTCGCAGGACATCCAGCCGGCGGGACCGATGATCCTGATCGGCGACGCCTTGCATAACTTCACTGACGGGGTGCTTCTCGCGGCGGCATTTCTGGCCGACGTGCATCTCGGGTGGGTAACAACGTTCGCCGTGGTCGCACACGAAATTCCGCGCGAAATGGGGGACTTCGCGGTCCTGCTCGATTCGGGCTTTACATGGCGCCGCGCACTGTTCTGGAACATCGCATTCAGCTTTGCGGCAATGAGTGGCGGCGTCGTCGGCTATTTGGCCCTATCGCTTGCCCAGCCGGCGATTCCCTACGTCATCGCACTCGCGGCGGCGAGCTTTGTCTACATCGCCATTGCGGATCTGGTGCCGGGTTTGCATCGGGACCCGGGGATACGGGCGGCGACCGCGCAGATCTTGGCGATCGTCAGTGGCGTCGGCTTTATGGCGTTGACCGTTTTCTATCTGGGCTGAGCACACACGGACGGAGTTCTCGCCGATGCCGGCGTCGAAATGTGATGGGCTCTCGCCATGATCGCGAATCCCGCCGGTCCAGCGCGATTACGGCAGGAAGTGCTTGGCCTCGAGCAGCGCGCGCAGCTTTGCGGAGTCGCGGCGAAATACGTCGGGATCGTACTTGGCCGCGCTCGTATAGAACTGGGCGAGCGACGTGACGCCCAGCGCCTCCACGCGCGCCTTGAGTGCCGGTTCCGCCATGTAGCGCGCCCAGCCGCGCACTTCGCGCTGCTCGTAGATGGCCTCGAGTTGGTCCTCGCTCGGCCGGTGATAGGTCTCGTCGTGGAGGAATGCGGGCAGCGGCAGCCGGTCGCGTTTGGGCGGGTCTTCGTTGGGCCAACCGACGACGATCGTCGTGATCGGCAGGCAGGTGTCCGGGAGCTCGAGGAACTCGGCAATCTCGCCCATCGAATGCAGTGTCGTGCCCATGTAGCAGATGCCGAGACCGTGCGCCTGGAACGCGAGGCATGCGCTTTGCGCGACGATGACCGCATCGACGACGGCCACATGGTAGCCGAGAAAATTGTTGAAATTGTCGCGCGCGCCGCGCCGGCGCAGCCACTCGCGCGTGCGGAACCAATCGGCGCAGAACGTCATCACGAGCGGCGCCTCGAGCACCATCTCCTGTTCGAAATGGAGTTCGTACATCTTCCGCTTGCGCTCCGGATCGCGCGTCAGCACGATCGACACGCAATTCAGGTTGCCCGACGATGAGCTGCCGGCGATCGCGTCGCCGCACACCTGCTCGACGAGCGCGGGATCGATTGGTTCTGGCTTGTAGCGGCGGATGGAGCGGTGGCGGTTGAGGAGCTGCGAGGTTTGGGTCATCGCTAGTGGACCACCTTGTCGGCGCACAGGGCGCAAGGTCCGGATTCTAGTCGATTGATTCCGCGGGCGCGCCCATTACCCCGGGGGGGTCGGGTGCAACCATTCGCCGTGGACTCGCCGAGCCAAGGGCGGTTGCCACAGCCACGGGTCCAAGGGCGGTCGACCCGCCCATCTGTTCGCCGGTGCGCGGGAAGTGGTAGTAGAGCGTGTTGAGATGGCGCGAGACGGCAAGGATGTCGTCGTCGCCCCAAGTGAGACCGGTATTGATCGCCCACCGGCGCACTTGCTCCTTGAGCGAGGCCCAATCGGTGGCCAGCTTTTTGTCGCGCCAGTGGATTTGGGCTGTATGGCAGCCAATGCAATGCGTCGAGTAAAGCAACTCTCCGCGCGACGTGGCGACCTCCGGGGTCGTTTGGGCTGCGGCCAAGTGGCTGCAGAAAAGGCAGGCTGCAAACGCCTGGATGTGCCATTGCCTCATCGGGAATTGCCCTGTGCGAATTTGCGAAATGCGATTATGAGCGCATTCCGTCCGCAAACGCGAAGCGACCCCCGCCGGCTGGAAGATCCTGCCGCGCGAGGGCCACGGGCGTTCAGCTCTTCAGTTTGAGCGAGACGCCTTGCGCCGCGAGGGTCAGCCTGACGCCCTGCTGCGTGCCATGCAGGTGAAGCACGACGCCGTTTTCGTTTTTCATGACCACGTCGCTCGGACCGCCGGCCACCGCAATTCCGGCTTCGCCGGCAGCATAGTTGCCGCTGAAATCCTCAACCTTGTTCAGATTGGAGACTTCTCCCGACGCGGTCACCGTCGCGATGCCCAGGTCGACGACGCTCAGCCCGTTCACGGAAAACGTATACGTCTGGCCATGATAGTTCAGGGTGCCGTCACCCCACGTCACGCCGACTCCCACTGCGACCGCCGAGCTCGACATCTGGACGGTGCCGGAGGGGAGCGGCGCTTCGGCCGCACTGACCAATGACACCATCCCGACGCAGCCGAGGGCCAGGGACCAAATTACAAACGCGCGCTTCTTCATATTTTCCGCCTTCTTCGTATCTTGGCAAAGCGTGGGCGAAATGCCGCGCAATCTGCCTAGAGACATACAGTGAAGATGGATGGATTCATCCTTGGTGTCTGTACGGCAGCGCGCATTGTCGTCGTACCGGGCTGGTCACCGCGGCTCCCGACCCCAGGTTTATGCGCACCGACGCGACGCGTGATGTACCCGCGATTCGTCGTAGGAATGAACCGACAGGGCAATCGGCATTTGGCCGGCCTACGCGAGATATGTCGGTGGCGACAATGCAGACGTCACTGATGGGTTGCAACTTCCATCGAACTCGGGCGTAGAAGGAACGCTCCCTCAGCGCCGAGCAACGGAGAAGGAGAAATCCGTCAATGACCAGCGGCCGCCTCGTGCGGCCGCTTCCCTTTTGAAAGGCCGAACGACGCCGAACCGTCGCGCGGGCGATTACGACGATGGCGGCACGTAACCCTGGGGCATGTCCGCGCCGCCGCCGAAGAAGTGCTTTTCCATCTGCTCGGCGAGCCATTTGCGCGCGCGCACGTCGGCCAGGCTCAACCGGTTTTCGTTCACCAGCATCGTCTGGTGCTTGAGCCACGCGGCCCAGGCTTCCTTGGACACGTTCTCGTAGATGCGCTTGCCGAGTTCGCCGGGGTAGGGCGGAAAGTCGAGGCCCTCGGCATCCTTGCCGAGCTTGACGCAGTGGACGGTTCTTGCCATGGCATGAATCCTAGATGGACTTGCGATAGACCAGCGACTTGCGCTGGTAATTGTAGAGCGCCTGCTTCTGGCGCGGCAGGTCGGCGACCTGCGCCACCCGGAACCCGCGCTCGAGGAACCAGTGCGCCGTCTTGGTCGTGAGCACGAACAGTTCGGCGAGCTTCAGCTTGCGCGCGCGCGCCTCGATCTCGTGCATCAGCGCTTCGCCATAACCTTCGCGGCGGAAATCCGGCTGCACGGCGAGCGCCGCGAGCTCGCCCAGCTTGTCCTCCGGGAAAGCATACAGCGCGGCGCAGCCGATGATGTGGCCGTCGTACTCGGCCACGACGAAGCGCTCGATTTCGCTTTCGAGGCGTTCGCGCGAGCGGCGCACCAGCACGCCTTGCTCTTCCAGCGGTTCGATGACGCCGAGAATGCCACCGACATCGTCGATCGTCGCGCTGCGGATGTTCGCCAGCGCCGTCGCGGAGATCATCGTTCCCACGCCGTCGCGGGTGAAGAGTTCGAGCAGCAGCGCGCCGTCGTGGTGGCGGCTGATGAGGTGCGCACGCTTCACGCCGTTGTTGCATGCGCGGATCGCCGCCGGCAGGTAGATCTTCACGTCGCCGATCAATTTGTCGCCCTTGGCGAGCAGCGCCTCCGCGTCGGCCGTCGACAAGTCCGTCAGCAACTGCCGGCGGCCGTTGCGCACACCGTCGGCATCCATCAGGAATATGAGCTTGACCGCTTCCAGGCGCACGGCGACCTGAGTGGCGACTTCCTCGACGGTCAGGTTGAAGATCTCGCCCGTGGGCGAATAGCCGATCGGCGAGATCAGCACGATGTCGCCGTCGTCCAGGCGCTGCTGGATGGCCTCGGTGTCGATGCGGCGCACCTCGCCAGTCAACTGCATGTCGGTGCCGTCGATGATGCCCATCGGCTTGGCGGTCAGGTAGTTGCCGCTCGACACGCGATTGCGCGCGCCGGCCATCGGCGAGTTGGCGAGGCCCAGCGACAGCAATGCCTCGATCCTGGCCCTGACCTGCCCCGCGGCTTCGAGAACGCAGTCCATCGACTCGGGGTCGGTGACGCGCACGCCATGCGCATAGCGGCTCTCGATGCCCTGCTGCTCGAGGATGGCCTCGACCTGCGGACGGCAGCCATGGGCGACGACCAGCCGTATGCCCAGGCTATGCAGCAGGTTGAGATCATGAACGACCCCCAGGAATTCCTCGTCGGCGACGACTTCGCCGCCGAATGCGATGACGAACGTCTTGCCGCGAAACGCATGCACGTAGGGCGCCGCTGCGCGAATCCAGTGCACGAACGCCCGCATCGTGGCGGAATTCGCGGCGGGCGTGGCGTCGGGAGCGCGGGACATTGGCGTGGATGGAAGGGGCGTCGGCGGGTGCGCGCGATTATAGCGCGCAGGTAGCGCGAGGATGGCCCATCGGCGCCTCGGCTATCATTCGCTGCATGGCGTCACCTCTCCTCGAAAACCTGAACCCCGAACAGTTGGCGGCAGTCACGTTGCCGCACGCCTCCGCGCTGATCCTCGCCGGCGCGGGCAGCGGCAAGACACGGGTGCTCACGACGCGCATCGCATGGCTGCTCGCCACCGGGCAGGCGGGGCCGCTGTCGGTCCTCGCCGTCACGTTCACCAACAAGGCGGCGAAGCAGATGCTGATCCGCCTGCAGGCGCTAACGCCGGTGAACACGCGCGGCATGTGGGTCGGAACGTTCCACGGGCTGTGCAACCGGATGCTGCGTGCGCATCACCGCGACGCCAACCTGCCGCAACTCTTCCAGATCCTCGACACGCAGGACCAGCTTTCGCTGATCAAGCGGATGTATCGCGCGCACAACATCGACGACAACCGCTACCCGGCGAAGCAACTCCAGTGGTTCATCGCCGACGCCAAGGAGGAGGGCCTGCGGCCGAACATGGTCGAGGCCACCGACGAGCTGTCGCGCCGGCAGGTCGAGCACTATGCGCTGTACGACGCGATGTGCCAGCGCGAAGGCGTCGTCGATTTTGCCGAACTGCTTCTGCGCAGCTACGAACTGCTGGCGGGACACCAGGGCCTGCGAGAGCATTACCAGCGACGCTTCTCGCACCTGCTCGTCGACGAGTTCCAGGATACGAACACGCTGCAGTACAAATGGCTGCGCATGCTGGCGGGTCCGCATACGGCGGTGTTCGCCGTCGGCGACGACGACCAGTCGATCTACGCGTTCCGCGGCGCGAAGGTCGCCAACATGCAGCAGTTCGAGCGCGACTTCGCAACAAAGGAGCAGCCGGTCAAGCTGATCAAGCTCGAGCAGAACTACCGGTCGCACGGTCACATCCTGGACGCCGCCAACGCGCTGATCCGCCACAACCAGGCGCGACTGGGCAAGAACCTGTGGACGAGCGAGGGCAAGGGCGAACCGGTGCGCGCGTTTTCGGCGGCCTCGGATCACGACGAGGCCGCCTTCATCGTCGACGTCGTGAAGGGCATTGCCGCAGATGGCGTGCCGCACGACGAAGTGGCGCTGCTGTATCGCTCCAACGCGCAGTCGCGCGTGCTCGAACACGCGCTGTTCAGCGCCGGCATCCCCTATCGCGTGTACGGCGGCATGCGTTTTTTCGAGCGCGCCGAAGTCAAGCACGCGCTGGCGTACCTGCGCCTCATCGCCGCGCCTTCCGACGACGGTGCATTCCTGCGCGTCGTCAATTTTCCGCCGCGCGGCGTCGGCGCTCGCACGCTGGAGAACCTTCAGGACGCCGCGCGCGGGCAGGGCACGTCGCTGTGGCAGGTCGCGGCATCGGGGACGACGACCGGCAAAGCCGGGTCGTCGCTGGGCGCGTTCGTCAAGTTGATCGAGACGTTGCGCAACGACACGAAGGCGCTGCCGCTGCCCGAAGCGGTCGAGCACGTGATCGAGAAGTCCGGCCTGCTGGCGCACTACAAGGCGGAGAAGGATGGGCAGGATCGGGTCGAGAACCTGCTGGAGCTGGTCACGGCGGCCGATGGCTTCGTGCGCGAGGCGGATCTGGCAGTCGATGCGCCGATGCTCACCGACCGCGTCGACGTCGACGCCGGTACACCGGACGCGGGCGAAGCGGAGGGTGCCACGGATTCGCTGACGGCGTTCCTCACGCATGCGGCGCTCGAAGCCGGCGAGACGCAGGAAGCGGAAGGCCGACCGGCGCTGCAGTTGATGACCGTGCATTCGGCCAAGGGCCTCGAATTCCACACGGTGTTCGTCACCGGATTGGAGGAGGGTCTGTTCCCGCACGAGAACAGCCTCTCCGAAGCGGACGGACTGGAGGAGGAGCGGCGCCTCATGTACGTCGCGATCACGCGCGCGCGTCGCCGCCTGTACGTGACGATGGCACAGAGCCGAATGCTGCGCGGGCAGACGCGCTACAACATCCCGTCGCGTTTCATCGCCGAAATGCCACCGGAGCTCGTGCAGTGGCTGTCACCGTACCGGCGCAAGGCGGTCGACGTCGACGACGCCGAATGGGGCCGCGTCACGCGCGCGCCGCAGGCGACGCCGCCTGCGCCGGCGTGGCGCATCGGTCAGAGTGTCAAGCACGCGAAGTTCGGTCTGGGCGTCATCATCGACGCCGAGGGCCGCGGCCCCGACGCACGCGTGCAGGTAAACTTTCGTGACACGGGCGTGAAGTGGCTGGCGCTGGAGTATGCAAAGCTGGAACCGGCCTAGCTCCGGTTCAGCCTGGTGCGCACATGGCGACTCCGTCGGGCCCATAGCCTTCCGCTACGTAACCTTTGGCAATCATCGCGGCCTTGACCGCCGGATCGGTCGTGTAGCGATGGTTCGAATCCGCTCGCGCATTCCACAGTCGAAAGACCGGAATGGTGGACGCCGGGCACGCACCGGTGGCGAGGTCCGGAAGTGCGATGTGCATGACCTCGGGGGACTCGCGGACGAAATCGGGAAAGCGTGAGTAAACATCGTCGCATTCGGCCGGCGAGGCCGAATAGAAATGCGAGTCGCCATCAGCCGGCGGTATGTAGAAGCGGCAGACGGGTGACGTGCCGTCCTTCGCGAGGGGCCACGCCTTGAAAGAGAGGCCCGTGCGCGCCCATCCGGAAAAGACGCCGGTATCGAGGTCTGTCACTTCGACATCCAGGAGCGTCATGAAGTAGTGATCGAGGGTGGCGTTGTAGTACTCGACGACGGACTTCGGGCTCAGTATGTAGTCCAGAAGTACAGGCGTGGGCGTGTTGTGGTCGCCGCGGTCGCCTGTGCCCAGTTGACCACTGTAATTCGTTCCCCAGCATTGGATGGCGCCGCTGACGAGCATGGCGCAGGTGGCTCCGCCGACCGCAACCTCGCGGACGCCCTGCTGCAATCCGACAACGTAGCCAGGCACGCGACGGTAGTTGCGCGTTCCATCGCCCAGCTGTCCGACGAAGTTGTCGCCCCAGCATTGCACGCCGCCAAGCGCATCGACAATGCACGCTGAATCACCGTCATCGCTGATCGCGGTTGGGCGGCCAGTGAAGCCTCCAACCGGCACGGGAATCGGACTGATCACGTCGAGACTCCCGTCGCTGACATGGTGCTCGACATCACCCCAGCACGATACGGCCGCGTCCAGCGTCAGCACGCACGTTCGCCACCCGGCGGCCGTCACGGCGTCCACGTTCGCAATATTGGGAACCATTGTGGGCCGCAGGCGATCCGTCGACGTTCCGTCGCCGATCTGGCCGAAAAGGTTGTATCCCCAGCAGCGGACAGTCCGATCGTCCATGACGGCACACGTGTGGATGCCCTTCGTGGCCAGCCGAATGACGCCGCTGTCCAGCCCGAGCGGAGACACGGGAACCGAGCTGTCGACGGTGCTGTCGTTGCCGAGCTGCCCATGGGAATTCGCGCCCCAACACAGCACCGCACCGGAGATCTTCAGCACGCAGGTGTGCTCCGAGCCTGCTGCCACGCTCTTGATCCCGCCACCGGCAGCGACGATGTCCACCGGCGAAGAGCTTCCGGTCATGCCCGGCAAGCCAAGCTGGCCTCGCGCGTTGCTTCCCCAGCAGCGAAGGTATCCGGAAGGAAGCAATGCGCACGAGTGCTCACCGCCGGCTGCGATGGCAGTCGCCTCGAAGACCGGACCGGTCAGGGATACGGGAACCAGGCGATCGACCGTCGTGCCGTCGCCCAGTTGCCCAAGGCTATTGCCGCCCCAGCAACGCACCGAGCCGTCCGCGACCACCGCACATACATGGCCGCCGCCGACATCCAGCTGCAACGCGTCGGCGGGCAGTCCCTGCGCGGTACAGGCGAAAGCGATGACCGACGCAGCCAGGCGTCGCCAGCCGAGGGCACCCAGTACTATTGTGCGTCTTGCGAGGCTTGCCGTGGTCATGACATTTCCTTCGCCCGAGGCTGGTCTGGATTCCATCGTACAGCGACGCAGCCATTTTAGCGAAGTGACGCAAGGGACGACTGTTACCAGCTGTTTCCGCCTGCCAGTGAGGCTGCTCCGTCAATCTTGACCTTGCCTTGGCGGCGGCGTAGCGTCGCCCTGTCCTTTGCGGAGTCGTTAGCCAATTCGATCGGCGACGGTTTGGAAGTTGCCGGAGGTGTCCTGGGTTGTCACATGGGAGCGGCAGAACCGTGACGGCGTACATGCGACGAGCGGCGTCGACACGGTGGGCCCTCATCGCATGCGCCTTCCTCTCTGCGTGCACCACTTCTCCAACGTTTCCAGCTGCCGCCCCCAGCACCGGCAAACGTCCGCTACCCCCGGAGCAGGAGTTCCGCCCGTCCGATCTCGGGAAGTCCGACATCGACATCGCAGCCGAGTCGCATTCGCAGGAATGCTTAGCCTCGGCGCGCCTTCTGATGGAAAAGCTCTATCGCCGCAATCCGCGGGAGTGGCACAAGGGCGATTATCCGAGCATGGAAGCGGCCGTGGCACGGGCCTTCGACCCGAATGCCGAATTTCGCTTTGCCGAGCTTGGCAACGCACGCGGCGCCGACGCGATCTTGCTCGCGCTCAAGCCGGAGTATGCCGGCGATCGCGTGTTCGCATTCGGGGTAGGGCTGGGGAGCACCGTTTTCCTCGCCTACAACGGCAAGACGGAGTTTTACCTCACCGAAAGTCTCGATGCGCAGAAGCTCTATAACTCTGCGCGCAACATTGAAATCGCGGCGTGGAAACTTGCAAACGCCCGCAACGGACGCGGCGAGCTGTTACTGCTGTCGAACGACATGACCGGCGACGTGCACAATCTCTCGTTCGAGCGCGAGTTTGGCAAGATGATCGCCTACCAGGACGTAATGGCGCAGATATCCGCGCAGCGGACGAACCGGATCATTCGGCGCGTCGTGCAAACCTTGGCGACCGCGGTCTTCCTGCCGATCTAGCGTCTGGACCACGCTTGGCGATCCATGCGCGGCCCCAGCGAAACGCGCTCACGCGAAACAAGATGTTACTCAATAGTTTGGCTTGCGCGACCAAGAGACCCAATACGAGATTGACGCCTGCCCAAGTAGTACTTGTCGTGTAGTGGTGACTCGTGTCCGGGCGGTTGTCCCAGACACGAAGCACGGCGACGTCCCCGGTGCGGCACACGCCGGTTGCCGGGCCGGGCAAGTCCACGTAGAAAACGTTCGCCGCCTCGAAGTCGAACTGAGGGAACTTTGCCATGACTTGGCCGCACTCGCGCGCGGCGAAAGGAGGAAATAGCCGGCAACCTCGCGGTTGCTCACTTCGTCCGAAAGACGCCTCTGACCAGGCGGACCTGGCCCTCCTCGAGGCTGCGCCGCGCGTTGCGGGCCTTTTGCGCGAGGTTGTCGACGTATACGCCCAGGGTCAGCGCGCTCGGTGCCCCATCTGCGACCGGCCGGCTCAAGTGAGCGTCGCTGGTGTCCTCGAAGTGTTCAACGACGAATCCGGTTTCGCCGAGAGCCGAGCGCATCTCCTCGGTGGAGACGAGAAAGCTGTCGGCAGGGTCGCTGGCCCACGGCAGCGGAAAGTAGGACGTAGCTGTCTCTCCGGCGGCCATCTCCTGGAACGCGAAGCGGCCGCCCTGCTTGAGGACGCGGTGGATCTCTGTGTAGAGCTTCCGCTTGTCCGCGATGTTCATGCCGACGTTTTGCATCCAGACGACATCGAAGGAATCGTCGGTGAAAGGCATGTCGAGAGCGCTTCCGACGTGCACATCGATCTTGTCGTCGAGGCCAGTCAGCCGATTCAGCAGCGCCGCGCCGGCGCAGAAGTCGCGCGACAATTCGAGGCAGTCGACGCGGCAGCCGGGTGTGGACGCGAGCATCCGCGCCGGACCGGCCAGCCCGGCTCCAAGATCAAGAACTCGATCTTCGGCCCGTATGTGCGCCAGTTCCCGCAGCTCGCGAGAAGCGCGCAGTCCGCCCGTGTGGAAATGGTCGAGCGCTCCCAGCGCCTCTGGCGACAGGCGTTGCTCGGGATCCAGTCCGGCGGCACGTATGGCCGCCAGGATTCGCGCCTCGAGGTCGCGGGCCGAGTAGTGTGCTTCAAGACCAGCCATGAAAAGCTTCCCTCCTCAAGATGCTGCCGTGTTGGGCCGCGCGAGGCGCGGCATGCGTCAAACTGCGTTCATCATCCACGATGTGGCGCGCAACCGTCCAATCAAACATGCCCCCGCACCGGCGGGATCATCGGCGCCCTGTTCCCCGCGTCAATACCCGGTACACTATTCATGCGATGAGCAACAAGGACGACATCTTCGAGGTAGCGGCGACGCTGATCGCGGCCATCGGCGAAGCGTCGACGCGCGCCAGGGCCGGCGCGCGGGGCACCAACTACTGGAGTCTCCTCGAGCGGATTCGCGAGCTTCACATCGTGCTCCTGGAGTTATTGCTGATCGAGGAGCCCAACGTCGACGAACGGACGCGGGGCCTCGCGACGTCGCTGGGCAACAGCATCGACAGGCTTCAATCGAACATTCGGGACGAAGAACGCGACGACTGATGCGGCCCTGAGGCAGCGCGGCCATATGCACAAGGTCGGCCAGGGAGGCTATCGCAACGGCAACTTGCGCGTGCAGCGGCGGCCCGATTCAAACTGTGATAGAAACGAGTGCTTCAGGTAACCTACGGCATCGAGTAGGTACGCTCGCCGCTTCGCGCATGGGCTCGCGGTCGCTGCCATCGCGCTCGATTCGCTCTCCACCGCAGCGCCGCTGCCGCAGGATTATCCCTCGCGTCCGATCCGCAGGATCGTGCCTTCCGCGCCAGGCGGCGCGGGTATCTGGACCAAGCCGTTCCCGCCGCTGAACGGGGTCGAATGGCGCACGCAGCCGGTGCTGGGGTTTGCGGCGCGGCCTGTCATTGCCGGTTGAGCGCGAGTTCCGTGGCTGGGGTGTTACCCGTCCCGTTTCGGCTTCACGTGGAAGTACTTGGGCATCGGCCGGCGACCGGCTCCCCTGAGCCTAGTTCTTGGGGTTCTTGGTCGCGAGTATGTAGCGCGCCATCGTCTCGGCATCGGCCTTGGAGACTTCCGGGTGCGGCGGCATGTGCCATGGTCCGCCGCCACGGACGCCCGCCCGGATCTTGTCGGCGATGAGCTTGTCGGCGTGCGGTTCCTGACGATAGTGCGCCGCGATATCGACCCATGCGGGTCCGGCCGCTGCCTCACGCTCCGCGTGGCAAATGCTGCAGCGGTATTTTTCGAGCAGAGCCGGGGCCGGCAAGCCTGTCGCCCAGGCGGCGTTGAAAGGCGCCGCCAGCGCGAGCGACAATGCAATGCGAATGCGAACATCGGGCATTCGCGTGACGAATTCATGACGGTTGCAAGGCATAGCGGGATGCGCCATTCGCGGACTCTCGTCATTCTGGGCAGCGCGCAGGGGCACGGCATTGACGCACGTCAACCCATCGTACGCGCATTCGGACTTCGTGTGTGCGCGATGCGACCAGCCTCCGAGACGTGCGGACAATTCGCTCACTGCGGCGCGCACATGGCGACGGCGTCCGGTCCGTATCCTTCCGCAATGTAGCCATTGACGATCATCACCGCCTTGACGGCCGGGTCAGCCGTGTAGCGGTGGTTGGAATCGGTGCGGTTGTTCCACAAGCGGTAGACGTTGCGGGTGCCCAGCGGGCAGACGCCCGTCATCGTGTCGGGCAGGCCAATGTAGAAGGCGCCTCCGGTTTCGTAGATGTAGCCGCTGTAATTCGGGTCGGTTTGAATTTTTTCGGCGACGCTCTCGCACTCCACGGCAGCATCGGCCGAAAAGAAATGCGAGTCACCGTGCTGCGGCGGGATGTAGTAGCGGCATACGGGGACGAACCCTTCCGCCGGCACATTGAAGGCATGAAACGAAAATCCGGTGCGAGCCCAGCCTGGGTGCACGCCGGTGTCCAGATCGCCGATTTCCGTCGGATAGGACGTCATGAAGTAGTGATCGAGCGACGCGTCGTAGAACTCGACAACGTCGACCGTCGGCGGGGGCGGCTCAATGGTGACGATCCCCGAGATCTCGAGTATCGCCAGCGAGGCGAGCTGCGGGGAGTCGATCACCAGGTTTGCAAGTCGCACACCCGTCGCCTGGGGCTGGAAGTACAACGTCAGCGTGCACCCTTGACCGGCCGGAATGGCGACGCCCACCGCGCACGTGTCGAACACGCCGGAATAGTCGAACACGTCGGGACCGTTGAGGACGAATCGTGTGGGCGTCAGCGCCGCCGGGCCCTGGTTGTGGATCTCCACCGTGAGTCCCACCGATTGCACGTTCAGCATTTGTGCGCCAAACGACGCGATGGCCGGAATGAACACGATCGATGCGGTACCGGCCTGCGCGTCGATGCCCCGGCCGTAGAACGTGAGCAACTCGTCCGGGTTATCCGTTGTTGTGTTGCGCAACCACAAACCGCCGGATGTCTGGCCGATGACGAGCGGCGCGAACTGGATGGTCGCAGTGCAACTGGCGCCCGGCGCCAGCACCAGTCCGGTGGCGCACGTCGTGCTCACGTGGAACGCCGGGCCGGTGGCCGGATCCACGCTTACGTCGGTGAACGACAACGATTGGTCGCCACAGTTGGTCACATTGGCGTTCGCGGCCGGTGAGGCGCCCACGAACTGATTGCCGAACTGTATGGCGTTGTTGTCGATGCAGAGGCGCCCGGCGGCGAACGCCGGCATCGCGATTCCCAGCGCGGCAAGCGCGAGCAGGAGAATTAGGAAGCGCCAAGGTCCATGGCGCGTCGGCGATTCGTGCAGCTTGCCGCCGACGCGGTCTCGACGCGCGCTAGCCGGGCGCGGGCTTCTCGCCGGCACGCTTTGCGGCCGAATGCGCGACGGCGAATGCAAGGCCCTCATCTCCGCCATATTCCTTGTAGGCACTGTTGAACGCCTTCAGGAACGCTTCCTTCTGATGCGGATTGTATTGATCTGTCTGCGCCTTGGGCAAGTCCGTGATGCTCTGATAGGGCATGGCTCTTCCTCCATTGTGTCCCCCTTACGCTAGCACGTGGGGCGACAGAGGTTTCATCAGGCTCAGCCCTTAACGGATGTAAGAGTGTTCCGACAGCTCGAACGTGCGCTGGCCCTCGCGGAAATCCCAAGGGCTGGCCGCCCTCGCGGAGGTCCCCAATACTGTCAGAAGTTACAGTTGTGGCGACCCACGCAAGGCGTAAGGTGAAGGCGCTGCTCAGCAAGGGAGGGGAGCAGCTCGACGCTCGCGTCGTTCTGGAACAAGGGGGCTTTTGTCGTGGTTGCAAGCTTGGCGCGCCAGCACCGGCGGCACGTTCGTGGCTCTTGCGCGCGAATCGTCGTCCTGTCGCGGTCGTTCCGCGCAATCTTCGCGATCCTGCTGGCGCTGACGGCCATGCCAGGAGTTGTTCGCGCCGGCCACAGCGTTCTGTCATTGCCCGACTCGTCAAATTCATCGACGTCCCCGATCGCCGCGACGCTCATTGGCGATCGGCTCGTTGTGGAGCTGGCCTCACATCGGCCGCTGGCGGAACGATCGGGCCGCAAGGACGGGAAAGCGCCGCTGGCGTTGCGCTTTGTGGGTGCCTTCGCCTCGTCCGCGACATCTGCTTCACCTGTATCCGTCGTCAGAACCGGTTCGGGCGAGCCGCTGCGGCAGCTGCATCGCAATCTGTATCCTGGCGTCGACCTGGCGCTGTATGCCGCCGACGGGGGGATCGAATATGACCTGATCATCGGATCAGGCGCGGAACCGGATGTCGTCGCGTTCCGATTCGAAGGGGCCGATGGGGCGTTTCTGACCGCGGACGGCGACCTGTGGATCCGGGCAGAAACGCATTGGATGAAGCATGCCGCGCCCATCGCGTATCAGGAACTGGAGGGGGTGCGCGTGCCGATTGCGGCGCGGTACGCAATCGATGACGCCGGCCAGGTCCGGTTTGCGCTTGGGGACTACGACCGTGGCCGCGACCTGGTCATCGATCCGTTCATCGCGGTCTCGCGAAACATTGGAGGAAGCGGCAGCGATCGCATCGAAGACCTGGCGATGGGTCCCGACGGCAGCCTCTACGCGTACGGGACGATCGACTCAACGAACTTTCCGGGCATCGATCCCGCGCAGTTCGTCAACGGCGGGCAGGGCCACGTCTTCGTCGCGAAATTGCGTCCGTCGACGCTGGCCGTCGACTGGGTCGCGGTTGTCGGAAGGCGGTCGGCAAATCTGCGCAGCACGCTATTCAACTATGCGGTCGAGGACGATCGTGTCGAGGGTTTCGCCGTCGGCAATGATGGCACGGTCTACGTCGCGGCTTACGCGACTTCGGTGCGGTTTCCCTCGATTGGCGGCGTTTATACGAGCGGCGTCGGGCCCAAGTTCATCTTTCGGATCGATTCGCAGGGCAACGTAACGCCGCACTCGAACCCGCTCGATCCGGCAATCCAGACGATCCGCGCCATTGCCGTCGACGCCCAGCGCAACGTGCATTTCACCGGGCGCGCGAGCGCCGATCTGGTCACCACGCCCGGCGCCGCCGTCACGGGCGCGGCGGTGGCCGCGGGCGATACGCACACCTACAAGTCGGGTCCGTACGTCGCCAAGCTGGACGCGTCCGGGCGCAATACGCTGGTTTCAACGTTTCTAACCGTTCCGCAAAGCCGCGCAGCCACGCCGGATCCGGAGACCTGTCGGCAGCCCGTAGTCGATGGACGCACGACCGGCTACGCGTTGGCCATCGCTGCGGACGGTTCGATCTTCGTCGTCGGACAGGCGGAGCCGGGCGACTTTCCCGCGACTTCGGGCGCGCTGGATACGCTGGATATCAAGCACCGCGATGCGTTCGTGGCCAAGGTGGATTCGCTGGGGACGGCGCTGCGGTTCGCCGCGCGCGTGGGCGGCCGCGACAACGATCGGGCGACGGGTGTACGTATTGGCCCCAGACGGATCAGCTGTCGTTGTCGGCAAGACCCTAGAGGCATGCTTACAGGATTGGGACGTCACGGCGCCGGATTCCAGAACACCGTCGGTTACGAGACCTGGTCAGATCTCTCTCTGCGAGAACGATCCCATCGAAGAGGGGTTCGTCGTCGATCTCTCCGCGAATGGGGTCCAGTAATGCTCGGACGCGCGATGGTCGGGGCTACCGGGGGCAATCTGGACAACAATTCGCAATCGGGGCGGGACCCGACACCGCTGCGCGTCGCGATCGATGCCGCGGGCTACTTCAACGTCAGCTGGAACGTCCCAATCCGACCGCAGTTTGCCAAGCCCGAACGTCCATTCGTGCCGGATTCCGCGCTCTACATCCCGGGCAGCAAGCGAATCGGCCATTCCTACTTGAGATTTCCTTCGCTGACCATGGCCGAACTATGGATCACGCTTTGGAACCCGAATCGGCGGTGCCATCGGAACTGGCGTTGCGGCGGACGGAAACGGTAACACTTTCGTTGCCGGATACGGATGGGGCGCCGGTTTCCCCACCGTCAACGCAGCGGCCTTCGCCCATCCCGATCAATACGGCTACGCGTTCGTCACCCGAATCAACAGTGCCGACGCACCACTGATACTGACGGCGTCACCGGCACAGCAGGTGATCACGGGCAACCTCGTTCAACTGACGGCTGTCCTGGCCGACTCCCAATACGCGGGAAACATCGAATTTCGCGACAAGGGCAATGCGATCGCGACGGTGCCGATGTTCGCTGGGGTTGCCGGTGCGTCCGTCGTGCTGCCGCTTGGGTTCCATCGCCTGTCGGCCGTGGTGCGTGGCGCGGGGATGTGGGACGGCCACGCGACCGCCGATCAAGACTACTTGGTGCGGCAATAGGGCGCGGGAAGATGAAGCGTGTCCCTCTCCTAATCCATGTCGCTGCGGCCGTGCTCGCGTTGCTTGTGGCAGGTCCGGCGGTTTCGGCTTGGCTGTGGCGCAGCGATGCCGGCGGCCTGACCCGGATCGAAACGGACAGTGGGGAAGTACGCTCGTTGGCTGGATTTCCGCGCGCTGATTCGATCGAACCCGATCGTGAAGGCGGCGCCTGGGTTCGCGTGGGCGCGCAATTGATTCGCATCGATACCGATCTCAATCTGGCATTGCGGGCGAACTTGGGCGCGGCTCCGGCCGCATCTGCTCCGATGGTCTGGGACGCCGCGGCGCGACAACTGTGGGTTGCGCACGGAGCCGACCTGCTGACCTACGACGAGAACCTGACGTTGACAGCGAAGCGCCCTCAAGGCGATCGAATTGACGGATTGGCCATTGCCGGGCCGCGCGCAATTTGGGTCGTGGCGGGTTCCGGTCTGCGGCAGCTCGATGCCTCCGGGGCGTTGGTGGAGGCGGTCGATCTCGGTGCGTTGGGCATTGGCGCGGCGGTCCAAGGGCTGCTCGTCGATCCGCTGCGGGCGAAGCTATGGCTGGTAACGGATGCCGAGTTGATATCGCTGTCGGCGGGTGGCGGACTGAGACTCATGCAGCGATTGCCGATTCCGGCTCCTTCCCGCGCCGCTGCGGTCGACATGAATACCGGGGATGTTCTTCTCCAGTCCGGCGCTGGTTGGCGTCGACTCGGAGAATCGACCGTCAAGTCGACAGCGCGTGACGTCGTCGTCCGCGGCGAAACGACCGGCGTAATCCACTTCGCGGCAAGAAACCGGCCCTCCGTCGAGCTCGCCGTTTCCGGCCCCGTCGAATTTTTCCGCGGCACCATACCTTCCGATCGACCGTGGCTAGTCGCTCCTCGCGAATCGATCGATGTTGTTGCCGCCAGTTCCCAGGTTGACGGTGACAGCCTCCAAGGCATCCGATTTCTCGTCCAACCCGGCGCGCTCTGCGACGGTTCCCAATGTAGCGGCGCTCAAGCGCTGCTCGATGGTGTGAGAGCGGACGCAAGCTTCGACCATGCGCCCGCGGTCGGGCACTCGACCGTGGGCCCGGCCGGAGAACCCGAGATCGTCATCGACCTTGGAATGTTGCAGGTTGGAACCATCCATACGTTGAACGTCGCGCTCGAAGACGCCTACGGAAATCGCTCGGACGAGGAGCGATGGAGCGTCACCATTGGCGCGGACGGGCGGCCGGTGCTCGCGAAGGCAGGCCCCAAGGCACTTCCCGTCGTCAGCATCACCAGCCCAGCCAACAACGCGAGCTTTGTCGCGCCTGCGTCCATCACGATCAACGCCAGCGCCAGCGAGTCCGGCGGAACGATCAGCAAGGTAGAGTTCTATCGCAACGGCACGCTTCTCGGTACGGACACCACGTCGCCGTACAGCTATGCCTGGACCGGCGTTGCCATCGGAACCTACGCACTCACGGTCAAGGCATACGATAGCATCGGGGCCACTACCACGTCCGCTACCGTCAACGTCCAGGTCAAGGCCAACGTCGCACCCACCGTATCGTTGACCGCCCCAGCCAACAGCGCGACGTTTGTGGCGCCGGCCACCATCAACCTCGCGGCCTCGGCGAACGATTCCGACGGCACCGTAAGCAAGGTCGAGTTCTACAATGGCGCGGCGCTGCTCGGCACCGACGCCACATCGCCTTACACCTACGCGTGGGCCAACGTCCCGGTCGGAACATACAGCCTTACGGCCAAGGCCTACGACAATCTCGCCGCGACCACGGTATCGACCGCGGTGTCGGTGCAAGTCAAGGCCAACGTCGCGCCCACGGTGACGTTGACGTCGCCGGCCAACAATGCGGCCTACACCGCTCCCGCGACCGTAAGTCTTGCGGCGACAGCGACCGATACCGACGGCACGGTCACCAAGGTCGCCTTCTATAACGGCGCCACGCTGCTGGCGACGCTGACAACCGCGCCTTATACGTATACATGGAACAATGTGCCGGGCGGATCGTATTCGCTGACGGCCAAAGCCACTGACAACAAGGGCGCGGTGACGACGTCGGCGGCGAAGGCCATCACCGTAAACAAGCCGCCAACGGCAAGCCTGACGGCGCCTGCGAACGGCGCGACGTTTGCCGCGCCGGCAAAGATTAGCCTGGCCGCCAGCGCCACCGACGCCGACGGCACCATCGCCAAGGTCGAGTTCTATCAAGGCGCAACGTTGCTCGGTACGGATACGACGTCCCCCTACAACTACGTCTGGAACAACGTCGGCGTTGGCAGCTACACATTGACCGCCAAGTCGACGGACAACAAGGGTGCGGCGAAGACGTCGGCGCCGATCAACGTCACGGTCAATCCCAACAAGAGCCCTGCGATCACGATCACAGGTCCGGTCGACGGCGCGACGTTTGTCTCGCCCGCCACGATCAATGTCGTCGCCACCGCGTCCGACCCGGATGGAACCATCAGCAAGGTCCAGTTCTATGGGAATGGGGACACGACGTTGCTGACCGGGACCGACACCACGGCGCCGTACAGTGTTCAATGGGTCGGCGTGGGCGAGGGCCTATTGCAGATTACGGCCAAGGCCACAGACAATCTGGGGGCGATCACGACGTCGCCGCCCGTAACGGTGAACGTGCTGCCGAATCAGCCGCCGATCATCACGCTGACGGGTACACCCGCGCCCGGTGAGATATTGTTCCTCACGCCGCCGACCATTCATTTGGCCGCGACGGCGTTCGACGTCGACGGGTCGATTGCCGAAGTGCGGTTCTATTCGCTTGACCCGGCCACTCTCGAGACGACTCTGGCGAAGACCGCCACGCAGGCCCCGTATGATTTTGACTGGAGCGACCCAGGCATAGGCTCGGTTTACTCAACGTACCTGCAATTCTATGCAGAGGCGGTGGATAACGGAGGCGCGGTCACTCGATCGGCGGACCTCTATTACGACCTGTCCATCGATCGAGAACCCGTTCCACGCATGGCGGAACCGCATTCAAGCCCAAGTATCTTCACGGCCCCGGCGACAATCGTTCTTGTCGCCACAGCGGACGATCCCGATTTCGCAACCGGCGTTGAGGCCATCGCGAAAGTTGAATTCCTCGAGGGCACAAACGTGCTGGCAAGCTTTACGGCACCCAATGGCGGCCAGGGCGAGTTCGTTTGGGTGTGGCGTAATCCGACGGTCGGTGACCATTCGATCACGGTCCGGGCAACGGACTTGCTGGGCGTAACGGCGGATGCGGGCGCCGATGTCCGCGTTCTGCCGGCATTCGTCCCGGCGACGGTGGCATTGGTGCAACCGGTGAGCGGCACGCAATACGGAAGCAGCGTGCCGCTGCAGGCCACGGTGACGGGAGGGGGCGCGCCCATCGCGCGAGTCGACTTCGTCAACGCAATAGGCTCGGTTGCGGCATCTGCTTCGACGTCGCCCTACACCGCAACGTGGTCCGGTGCGCCGGTCGGATCGCATTCGATCACCGCCCAGGCCATCGACACGTTCGGCAATGTGGCGATTTCGCCGACGATATTCATCAACGTCCTGGGTCCGGGCGTCGCATTCCGCAGGCAATCGTCCTGACCGCGCCCGTCGCCCGAATACCTATCCCGCGGGTGGCCCCATAACGGTTGCAGCGGAGGTGCTCGATCCCTACAAGGTGGTAACCAGTGTGAAGTTCTGATGCCGCTGGGTCGCTGATCGGCACTGTCACCACTGCACCATATAGCATCACCTGGAGCAATCCATGGTCGGGCGTGGTTTCGCTCTCTGCGGTCGCGGGCGATGGCCTCGGTCATAACGTGAGCGACGCGATGTCGGTCACGTTCGCCAACAATAACGCCAGTCCAACGATTAGCCTGACGGCGCCGGCCAATGGCGCCACGTTCGCTGCCCCGGCCACGATCGGCTTGGCTGCCACAGCGAACGATCCCGACGGCAGCATAACCAAGGTCGAGTTCTTCGCTGGCGCGACGAAGGTGGCGACGGCGACGACTTCGCCCTATACCGGCACGTGGAGCAACGTCGCAGCGGGAACCTACGTCCTTACCGCCAAGGCAACTGACAACAAGGGAGCGTTGACGACCTCGGCTCCAGCAACCATTTCGGTGTTCTCTGCTGCGAACGTCGCAATTGTTACGCCAGCATCAGGGGCTCGATTTAGTGCCGGCCAATCAATTCCGGTTATTGCCCAAGCCAGCATTCCGGGCCACACGGTCAATCGTATCGAGTTCTACGCGGACGCCGCGCTCCTCGGCAGTGTGCCCATCTCCGGCGCCTTCGCCAGCGCAACAGCCACCTACAACTGGGTTGGCGCGAGCGTGGGTAGCCATGCGCTTACGGCCAAGGTTGTCGCTAACGACGGCTACTCGCTTACGTCGTCCGGCGTGAGCATCCTAATCAGCGACCTGGCTCGTAACGCTCATCGAGCCGCGAGCGTGGCAGACCTACGTGACGCCCGGGGAGGTGCACATCATCGCGATTCCGGCTGAATCCGGCGTGGCGATAGCCCAGGTAGATTTCTATGGCGACGGCATTCTGCTCGGAAGCAGATCGACTGGGCCATATGTCTGGGTCTGGAATGGGGTTGCTGCTCGGAACGCACACCTTGTTTGCGCGAGCTCGCGACGCCAATGGTCTAACCAGCGACTCAACATCCGTGCCAATCACCGTAATTGGCGGCCCTGCCGTGAACGTTGATGCGGCATCGATGGCTTAGCGATTGGTGATGACAATGTATCGATATCTGGCAGTGTTCAGGCGCCGGCGAACTCGGCCGTCTCCGTCAATGGCCAACTCGCTTCGTTGGGTCTGGACGGCAAGTTCTTCGTAAATGGGCTGTCACTGGTTGACGGAGCCAATATGCTGACGATTGTTCTAAGTACGCCAGATGGCGCCATCGCGACCCAGACAATCAATTTGACTCGCAATGGACAGCAGCCGTTCGAGGTACACATCGATCCGCACGAAGGGCTTGCGCCATTGAACGTCCGGATGCAGATTACCAACCGCGGCAACGTCCCGTTCAAGCGGATCACCATCGACACCAACGGCGATGGCACAAACGAAATGGAATTGACCAGCCTGGTTGACGATGAGGCGACGGTGTCGATCACCTACCAGGATCCGGGATTACGCACGATAATCGTAAATGCTTACGATATGCGTGACGTATTGCTCTATACGGCAAAGAACAAGATATCTGGTGCGTGATCCCAGAGACATGGCAGATAGCGCGTACGGCGTTTACACAGGAATGCTCGAGCGTCTGCGCATAGGAAATATTACTGGCGCGCTAAATGCCTTTACCGGCGGCATGCACGACAAATACCAAGCGATCTTCACCAGTCTGCAGCCTGACCTTGCAACAATTGTGGATCAGCTGGGAGCGATGCAGTACATAACAGTGACGGGCGAGATTGCGGAATTGCTGTCGTGCGCAATGGCGACCAACGGTCCGCAAACATTTCAAATCTATTTGATCCGGAGCGAAGATGGCATCTGGCGCATCGATGGTATGTGATCGATTTCGTCGTCACCCGGTCAAGTATGCGATGACGGGATTAGCGCTCGTCGTCGTTGCCCTGGTCTCGATATTCATGGTGGCCTCGTGTACTTATTTTGGAGGTCCGGTTTCCGGCCGCGTGTTGGATTCAGAAACCGGAAATCCCATCGCCGGTGCAGTTGTCGTCGCTCGATGGGATGGCAGTGTTAACGCCATTGTTGACTCCCGGAACGTTTGCTTTCATGTGGAGACGGCGATCTCCGACGCTGCTGGGAAATATCACATGCCGCTATGGTGGCAGCGACCCGAGTCTGGGTTGTTGATCGGTTACATTGGGCCTCGCGTAGATGCTTACCGACTGGGATATGAAGGCACCTACCTGCACACCAAAGAGGCCGCAGAACACCCGCAAGATGTTTATATGAAAAAGTATGCAAGCTCGGACGAAGAGCGATTTGAATTCATCGGTAGACGCATATTCAGCGGTATGAGTTGCCTCGGAGCGGGACCAAGTACTCGCAACCTGTTCCCGCTGTACGTTGCGGCGATCCGCGAGGCAAAGGCCCTTGCTAAATCTCCAAGAGAGGTGGAGGAGGTCGAGGGTATGCGAAAAATCGCGGCCACGGACTGGCTTGCGGCGCCGGGCGACTCCCCGGTTGATCGTTTCCCACAATCAAAATTGCCTCCCGATGTCATTGAGAGAGCTTGAATGAGAAGATTGATTGTACTTTGTGGATGCCTTGCCATCCTAACGCCATGGGATGCATCGTGCTATGAGTTGGCCACTCATGCGTCGCTAACCATGCAGGGTTTAACTCGGTTTCTACGAGAGCGCTCGGATTTGCTCGGCAACCTTGGATTCGATCGAACTCTCATCGATGAGCGGTCACCAGCACCCTTCGGGGTTCGCAATTTCGACATGGGCCCTCCATTTCTGAGTCCCCTTTCGCGCAACCAAGACAAATTCGAGATCGGAATAATCGCACGAATCGACAAGAGCCTCGACCCAACTAGCATCATGGGGTGGGTTATGACGGGAAGCATTCGCGAGGATGACGTCCCGATCGGGGGCGACAATCCGAACGACGATCCCTATCGCAATTTATTCCGTGTTCTCAATCATTTTTATGACCCGGCGAACCGGCGCGCTCTTACGCCCTGCGGCGCGTGTGAACTGCGCCAAACTGGGCAACTGGATACGTGGACGCGTTTGACGTGCCTACTCAAATTAATCGAACCGAGACAATCACTATACGATTCAAGATGCGAAGGAGGCTCTCTTTAGAGCGCTAACATTAAAGGCACCAAATGGCTCGGGTTGGATTGACATTCCGCAACCCACGGGAGCAATTGGAAAAGAAGCGACGAGGAATGCGTATTGGGCGACCTTGCTTCGGTCGCTCGGGGACGTGCTTCACCTGATCCAAGATATGGCTCAGCCTCAGCACACACGAAATGATGCCCACGCAGGAGTCCCCGGGGGGCATAAGAGCATATTCGAAGCTTACATGGATGCTCGGGCGCGTGGGGACATAACCTATCGCGTCAGATACGATTACTACCTTCGAGTACACCGTACCAATCCAATCCCGGCCACTGCCGTTCCAAGTTGCGACGTAAACCAAACTAGCTGTAGTGATTACCCAACGGTGACAACGTTCGCGAAATACGGAGAATTCTGGAGCACCAGCTTTAAGGATCCGGACTCTGGCAGGGGGTTGGCCGAATACAGCAACAGTCAATTCTTCTCCGCCGGCAAGAATTTCGGGAATTCAGAGTATCTCAATCCGCCCAGCACATTTTCGTCATATACGGTGGATGCGGTACCGCCAACTCAGTGGGACGGTTCGCCGATCGACGACGCATCGTTATCGAGCTTTGTATTCCTTTACAGCCGACCTGTGAACGACAACCTTAATCCTGCCTTCAAAGCGTACGAAGTTCCCCTAACAAGCACCAGCATGTGGGACGAATTTATGAAGAAGCGCGGCGGTTCTCAATCCTTCCATCTAACCCGCGAGGTCTACGATGCACAGGCCAACTTGCTTCTTCCCCGCGCAGTTGCCTACAGCGCCGGCATGCTTCGCTATTTCTTCCGCGGCCAGATGGAAATCGCCCCACCCGATGAGGGAGTTTACGGCGTCGTGGACCATCTGCTGCAGGGTTGTATCGACGCATGTGGATTTGGGACGATCAAACTCAAGCTGAAGAACACGACACCAGGCGAAGACCTAAGCAATGGAACGCTGTTTGCCGTGGCCAAGTTCCGACGCAACAAATGCTATCTGCCCGACCTCTCGGGCCAGCCAGGCGGCGACCATTTCGCGGGGTACGATGCATGCAGGGGCCAGGCGGAAGAGATCGTCGTTTCGGACCCGGTACCATTGTCCTCACTTCCTCAGAGCTCGCGAGCTGCCCTTTACCTTTACGTTTCAGACGCGCATTCCCATCAATGCGAGCGATCTCAGCCTCCAAGTCGTGTTCCGTGGCACCATGGGCTCGGAGGCGGACGCCGTCGCGGTCACGACCAAAGACATTGCGGAGCCGAGCTTCATCGCCAGCTCGAACGACACGGACGCCGTCTACACTTTCTCGGACAATAAATACCACTTAGTGCCGTATGCCAACTATCCGACGCCGGACATAGCCAAATCGCTGAAGATCAAACTCGGAAAGTCGTCGACCGTTGTGGCGCAGATCGACCAACTTGCGGTAGGGCAGCATGCGCAACTCGCCTATCTTGCCGACAAGGGGATGACTCGACTCGAGTACGCCTATTCATCCGGCTTTTACTCGGCGTACAGTCCGCTTATCTACGACCTACCGAACATGGAGTTCTTTACGTTGCCGGCTAGTCACCAATATGTCAGCAACACCCCTTTGACGAAAGTTCGCGGGATCTATCGTCAGACAAATGTGTTCGAAACGTTTCCTACGGACGCTACGTTGCACCTGTGTCCAGACAGTGGGGAATATTGCGCGCAGACAACGCTTCCCAATTTGTCTCCGGCCGCGACAGTCTCCTGGGCAATCAATTTCCAATAACCCGAGGCAAGGCGCCTAGGGGTCCGGAGTGAATAGTCAATCTCCCACATCCACCTCGGCAGAGCGACGTCGCCATTTCCGGTTCGGTCTTGTCATAGCAGGGTTCTCCATCTTTGCGGCGACTGGGTTCGTCGTTGCGTCATGTTCCTTTGTCGGCGGACCCGTCTCCGGACGAGTTCTCGATGCCGATACCGGAAAACCGATTGCTGACGCGATTGTAGTCGTGAGCTGGGCCAGCGATCCGATCGGACCTTGGGCGCCCACAATTTGTTTCCACATCGAGACGGCGACTTCCGATCGTGACGGCTACTATCAAGTTCCGATGTGGTGGAATACCCCGCCGGCCCTAATGTTGGGCAGCGCCCGCGTATCAGACGCGTACAGTGCCAATTATGAGGCGGTTCATTCGCATACTCCGGAAGCAAAAGCGCGCCCAGATGACGTCTACATGAAACGGTTTGCGGGGAGCGACGGCGAGCGGCTTGAGTACATTCGCAGCCGGGTCTTCAGCGGCATGAGCTGTCTAGGTGCGGGAGCCAGCCGACGTAATCTGTTTGTCCTTCATAGGGCCGCAATTCACGAGGCGAAGCGACTGATTGTATCGGCGGAACAGGCGAAGATCATAGATGGATTACGCATCGTGGCGGCCGATGACTGGCTCGCAGCCACTTCTACTTATCGCGAGACCTTTCTTGATCCCCTTGCGAATGTACCTCCACCCATACGGAGGGAGTTGGAATGATTCCAACAGGTGTCGTCATTCCTGACGATTGACCAGACGGTCAACGCTCCTCTTCGACCCGCTGCCCCGACAACGGCGCCAACGTTTCCCCCGCATGAAACACATCGCGGTAGCTGACATAATCTGAAATGTGCAGCGTCGCCACGAAAAAGACCACGTACGGAAGCAGTACGGCAAGCGCAATAACTGGCCCCAATCCCTCGGGCAGGAGCAAATGGATTAACCCGGTGACCAGCGTCGGCAGCGCGACGCCGTAGAAGAAGACGCCGATTGCGTAAATGGATAGCGGCCTCCAGTTCGCCAGCGCCGCGCGAAAACTGACGGCCAGCGCCGTGCCCGCACCCGCGTTCTGGAACACGACAAGCGCAGGCGCCCACCATGTTGCGACCAGCACGGGAATGGTCAGCAGCGCCGAGAACAGCATGCCGGCTTCGAGCGCGCCGTCGCTCAGCGCGTTGGTGATTTCTTCTTCCGACATCGAACTGCCGTTGGAGATGAGGTCGAGCAGCTTGCCGCCATCCACGAGCGACGAAGCGAACACGGCCGCGGTAATGCCCACGACGTAGAAGATGCCGATCGGGAGCAGGGAGCCCAGATTAGCGCGGAAGCCCTGGAATAGTTGGCTAAGCTGCGGCGTGCCGCCGCGCTCCGCTGTCCATGCCGCCGCCAGCAGGCCTACGGCGAACACGGGCTTCAAGATCGTCATCGCATACGGCCCGACGATCGGAACCGCGCGCAGGAGCAGCAGCAGGAGGTAGTACGCCAGCAACAGCACCACCCACGCCAGGCGGTTGCGGCGAAACAGCGCATACGCCTGCACGAGCCACGTGATGCCATGCCGCGCCTCGTATCGCGTGAAGACGAATTCGCGCGGATCGTCGTTCATGCCGCACGTTCGGGAAAGCGCGCCGGACGCTCGACGCGGTCGCGCAAAATGCGTTCGAAGTGTTCCGGATCGTGCGCGTGGGTGAGCTCGCCGGCGCGCGGCAGGTTCATGTCGTACAGCCGCGACAGCCAGAAGCGCAATCCCGCGGCGCGCAGCAGCGCCGGCCACGCGGTGCGCTCGTCGGGCGTCAGCGGGCGGGCGGCGTCATACGCGGTGACCAGTGCTTCCGCGCGTTCGGCGTCCACGGTGTGGCCGGCCGCATCGTCGACGCACCAATCGTTGACGGTGATGGCCAGGTCGTACGCAAAGAAATCAGTCGCGGCAAAACCGAAGTCGATGATTCCCGCCACGCGGTCGTCGTGAAACAGCACGTTGTCGCAGAAGAGATCGCCGTGGATGGCGCCCTTGGGCAGCTTGCCGCGACCGAACCCTGTCTGGTACTTGAGTTCGGATTCGAGCAGCGCGACCTGGTCGGGCTTGAGGAATGGCTTCACCGCGCGCGCCGCCTGCCGCCACCATGCGGGTCCGCGGCGGTTGGTGAGCCGCGCACGATACGACATGGATGCAACATGCAGCCGGGCGAGCGCCGCGCCGACTTCGGCGCAATGATGCGTCGTGGGAACCTCGATCGGCGCGCCGTCGATGCGCGTCACCAGGCTTGCGGGCTTGCCATTCAGCAGCGAGAACAATGCGCCGGTGCGATCGGGCTCTGGCGCGGGCACTTCGACGCCTGCCTTGGCCAGGTGCGCCATCAGGTTCAGGTAGAACGGCAGCTCTGCGGTGGGCAGGCGCTCGTACAGCGTGAGCACGTACCGGCCCTTGTCGGTCGTCACGAAATAGTTGGTGTTCTCGATGCCCGACGCGATGCCCCGCAGTTCCGTGCAGCCGCCGACGGCGTAGCGGGTGAGCCACGCATCGAGTTCTTCGTCGGTTACCGGTGTGTAGACGGACATGCGATGCTCCGGTGCGCGCGTGCGGCTGGCGCGCCGGACCCCCCCAAGGCGTGAATTACGTCACCAGGAAAACAACAGCCACATCGGCACGCTGAGATTGGAACCCAGCGAGTCGTATCGAACGAAACTCTGCCCATTGCCGCTGGGCAGCAGGTAATAAGTCTTGCCGCCCTTCGGTGTCACGCGGACGTAACGAAGCTCGCCGTTGACGCGAATCTCTTCGACCGTTTCGGTTTCCTTGCGGATGATCGTGACCTCGGAGTCGTCGGGCCCGCTGTAGACCTCGGTGGGCGGCGGCGGCGTGACGCGCGTGGTAGCCGCAGTCGCCGGCGCCGCGTCGGGCGCGGGCATCGGCGGCGGCGTCGCGTTGGCCGGTATGGGCGGCGGCGTGGTCGGCGCCTGCTGCGCAAAGACTCCGCCTGCCATAGCCGCGGCGGCGGCGAACACGCACACGGTGCGCAGGGTATTCGTCATGGGGACGACAATTCTACCAAACGCGGTGGTTTGAAGCGCCTCCCCGGTGGCGGCTTCGGCTGTAGGACAACCTCGTCAAAGATTGAGCATCTTTTCGCGTTCCGCGCGCGTGGGCGCGAAGCCACGGCCTTCGTAGAACTTGAAGATGGCCTCGACGATCGCCTCGGGCTCCTCGATGAGCTGCATGAGCTGCATGTCCTCGGCGTTGATCATCCCTTCGCCGACCAGCTTGTCCTGCATCCAGTCGGTAAGGCCGCGCCAGAAATCCCCGCCGACGAGGATGATCGGGATCTTGCGGCTCTTGCCGGTCTGCACGAGCGTCAGGACCTCGCCCAGTTCGTCGAGCGTGCCGAAGCCGCCGGGCAGAATCACGTACGCGGAGGCGAAGCGCACGAACATCATCTTGCGCGCGAAGAAATAGCGGAAGTCGACGGACACGTCCTGGTACGGATTGCCGCTCGATTCGGAAGGCAGCAGGATGTTGAGACCGATCGCGGGAGCTCGTCCTGCGTGCGCGCCCTGGTTGGCGGCTTCCATGAGCCCCGGGCCGCCGCCGGAAATGACGGAAAAGCCGGCGTCCGACAAGCGCCGCGCGATATCCTGCGTCTTCTTGTAATAAGCATGACCGGGCTTGATGCGCGCGCTGCCGAACATGCTGACCGCCGGCCGGACGCCGCGCAGGCGCTCCGTCGCGATGGCGAACTCTGCCATAATCCCCATCACCCGCCACGCTTCCTGACCGTTGGTCGTGTTGAGTGCCTGCGGATCGATGAGCTCCGGAATCTTGTGGGTCTGACGCATGCCTACGCTCGTGCTGGTTGACGGGTCTTCGTACCTGTATCGCGCATTCCACGCGCTGCCCGATTTGCGCACCTCGAGAGGCGAGCCGACCGGCGCGCTGCGCGGTGTGCTGTCGATGTTGCGCCGAATGGCGCTGGACGGCAAGCCGGACTACTTCGCCGTCGTGTTCGACGCGCCGGGCAAGACTTTCCGCGACGACTGGTATCCGCAATACAAGGCCAACCGGCCGCCGATGCCGGAGGACCTGATCGCGCAGATCAAGCCGCTGCACGAGATGGTGCGCGCCAACGGCTGGCCGCTGCTGATGATCGAAGGCGTCGAAGCGGATGACGTGATCGGCACGCTCGCCACGCAAGCGTCGGCCGCCGGCATCGACACGGTCATCTCCACCAGCGACAAGGACCTGGCGCAGCTCGTGAAGCCCGGCGTCATCTGCGTCAACACGATGAGCAACGAGACGCTCGACGAGGCCGGCGTGCTCGCCAAGTTCAACGTGCGCGCGGACCAGGTGCTGGACCTGCTCACGCTGACCGGCGACTCCGTCGACAACGTTCCCGGCGTGGCCAAGGTCGGCCCGAAGACGGCCGCGAAGTGGCTGCAGCAATACGGATCGTTCGACAACGTCGTCGCGCACGCGGCGGAAATTCCCGGTGTGGTCGGCGAGAACCTGCGCGCCGCGCTCGAATGGCTGCCGCAGGGCCGCAAGCTCCTCACGGTCAAGACCGATTGCGAGTTGCCGGTCCATCCGAGGGACCTCGCCATCGCGCCCGCCGACGCGAAGGCGTTGAAGGATTACTACGATCGCTTCGAGTTCAAGAGCTGGTTGAAGGACATCGACGCCGACGCCGCCGGCAAGCCTGACGCCGCCGGCGCCATCGCCAAGCGTGCGGCCGAAGACACGGCAGGGCGGCGCTGGGACAACAATGCCGCGGAAACATCCGCCCTCGTCGCCGCTGCGCCGCCGATTGAAAAGAAATACGAGATGGTTGTCGACGAGGCGGCGCTTGCGCGCTGGCTCGCGGCCATCGATACGGCGGAGCTGGTCGCGGTGGACACCGAGACAACGAGCCTCGACCCGATGCAGGCCAGCATCGTCGGCGTGTCGCTGTCGATCACGCCCGGCACCGCGTGCTACATCCCGCTCGGCCACCGCTACGCGGGCGCGCCGGACCAGCTCAACCGCGACGCCACGCTGCGCCGATTGGCGCCGTGGCTGGCCGATCCCACGAAGAAGAAGCTCGGGCAGAACTTGAAGTACGACGAGCACGCGCTCGCCAACGACGGCCTGGTGCTCAGGGGCGTCGTGCACGACACGCTGCTCGAATCCTACGTGGTCGAGTCGCACAAGCCGCACGACATGGAAAGCCTGGCGTGGCGGCACCTCAACCTCAAGACGTTGAGTTACGACGACGTGACGGGCAAGGGCGCCAACCGCATTCCGTTCGAACAGGTTGCCATCGAGCGCGCCACCGAATATTCGGCCGAGGACGCCGACATCACACTGCGGCTGCATCAGGCGCTGCATCCGCCGATCGCCGCCGACACCAAGCTCGACTTTGTCTATGCGCAGATCGAAATGCCGGTGCGCGAGGTCCTGTTCCGCATGGAGCGCAACGGCATCCTGATCGACTCGCAACTGCTCGCGCAGCACAGCCGCGAACTGGGCGAACGCGTGATGGCGCTGGAGCAGCAGGCGCACCAGCTCGCGGGTCAGCCGTTCAACCTGGGCTCGCCCAAGCAGCTGGGCGAGATCCTCTTCCAGCGGATGAACCTGCCGGTGGTGCGGAAAACGGCGACAGGGCAGCCGTCCACCGACGAGGAGGTGCTGCAGGAGCTTGCCGCCGACTATCCGCTGCCCAAAGTGCTGCTCGAGCATCGGTCGGTGTCGAAGTTGAAGTCGACGTACACGGACAAGCTGCCGCAGATGGTGAATGCGCGAACGGGCCGCGTGCACACGACGTTCTCCCAGGCGACCGCCGTCACCGGCCGGCTCGCGTCGACCGACCCCAATTTGCAGAACATCCCCGTGCGCACCGCCGAAGGCCGCCGCATTCGCGAGGCGTTCATCGCACCGCCGGGCAGTGTGCTGGTATCGGCCGACTATTCGCAGATCGAGCTGCGGATCATGGCGCACCTGTCCGAGGATCCGGCGCTGCTCAAGGCCTTTCACGAGGGGCGCGACATCCATCGCGCGACGGCCGGCGAGATCTTCGGCGTGCCGCCCGAAGATGTGACCACCGACCAGCGACGCTACATCAAGGCGGTCAACTTTGGCCTGATCTACGGGATGGGCGCGTTCGGCTTGGCGCAGCAGCTCAACATCGAGCGCGGCGCGGCGCAACAGTTCATCGACAAGTATTTCGCACGCTATCCGGGCGTGGCGGAATACATGAAGCGCACGCGCGAGACGGCGCGCGAGCATGGCTATGTCGAGACGGTGTTCGGCCGCAGGCTATGGCTTCCGGACATCAAGGCCGCCGGCGGCCCGCGGCGTTCGGGCGCGGAGCGGGCGGCTATTAACGCGCCGATGCAGGGCACGGCGGCCGATCTCATCAAGCTCGCGATGATCGCCGTGCAAGGCTGGCTCGATCGCGAGAAGCTCGCGACGAAGCTCCTGCTGCAGGTCCACGACGAGCTTGTACTGGAAGTGCCGGATGCGGAGTTGGAGCGCGTCCGGCGCGATTTGCCGGCACACATGACCGACGTGGCGACGCTGCGGGTGCCGCTGGTGGTCGATGTCGGCACCGGCGCCAACTGGGATCAAGCCCACTAAAGGCAATCCCGAGATCGTCTCCCCCGAGCGCCCGCCTGGGCGCACGCGCAAGGCTCGTCAGCGATACGCGGGATTGTCGATTTTGGCCTCGGGTGCCAGCGTGTCGCGATAGCTGGCATAGGTCGAAGCGAAAACCACCGGCGAAATGATCATGAGCACGATCGCATAGAGGACAAAGAAGAGTAGTGCGACGAGGATGATCGACCCCCAGCCTCCGGCGCTGCTGCCCTGAAACATCGCCATCACGGCGCCGAATCCCACGATGCCGGCCAGCACCGCGAACACGGCCAGCACGGCGAGCATGATGCAGACGCCGATCGCGCCGTAGACGAGGAACGGCGCCCAATTGAGCATGCTGGAGCGAAAGCTCGTCAGCATGGCATCGACGGGCCGCGCTTCCTGCAGCACGATGAGCGCCGGCGCGAACCAGTTGGCCATGACGATGACGGCGACGAGAGTTAGTGCCACGACAACGATCAGAAATGTTCCGAACCCCATTCCCCGCGCCACCTGCCACGGATCTCCCGTGAGATTGCCGAAATTCATCACGCCGGACATGCCGACGGTGCCCACGAGAACGAGAAGACCGATGCACACGGCCACCAGCACCAGCCCGATATTGATGGCGCCGACCGTCAGCAGCGATATGAAATTCGGCCCCTTGAAGCCGTCGAACAGGTATGCGAAGCGCAACGGCTCGTGGCGGTCGATCTCGTGGCAGCCAACCATGATTCCGCCGATGAACACCGGCGTCAGCAGCCACTGCGCGAGTTCGCCGATGTACGGCACCCTTTGCAGCACAAGCGAAATGACACCGTAGGCAAGCACGATGCCGATCCAGGTCCAGACATTGAATGTGAACATTTTCCAGCCGTCACCCCACCACGCCGCGCCGCTGCCTGCGGCCACGACGCGCACCGCGACGGGTCCGCCGTTCGGCGGAGTCTGGCTCACTTGCGGCCTCGGAGGAAACGGCGTGGACATGGGCGTCACCTTTGTTGTTGGAGGAAGTTATTGCGCCGGTCAAATTGGCACGTAAGACTTACCCGGACGCGTGGCGTTCGAGATCCTCGAGCGCGACGACGGCCAGCGATTCCTCGTGGGTCGCAGCCAGGACTACCGGCGGCGCGACGCCTGCCTCCATCGCCTCGCGCCAGCGGCCGATGCACAGGCACCAGCGATCCCCCGGTGCGAGTCCCGGGAATCCCGTTTCAGGCTGTGGCGTGGACAGGTCGTTGCCGGCCAGCTTCGAGAAGGCCAGGAACTCGGTCGTCATCACGGCGCAGACGGTGTGCATGCCCGTGTCGTCGTGGCCGGTATCGCAGCACCCATTGCGGAAGAAGCCGGTGACCGGTGAATGGCCGCACGGCGCGAGCGCGCCGCCCTGGACGTTCTGTGCATTGTCGCGTGACGCGGACATGGCAACACGGCCGCCCGAGGTCGGCCGCTCTCCTGCGGGAGTGGCGATGCGGTCAGTTTATCGCGATGTGCGCGTCGACGGCATTGCGCATGCGTGACGCCAGCGCCTCTGGCGTGTCCTTGTGCAGGAACCAGCGCAGCCGCGACGTGTCGCCGATGTGCGTGAAGCCGAAGTCGACGAGCAGGGGCTGCAGTCCGTTGACGTAGCGCGTGTCGCGCTGCACGCGGACGATGTAAGTCTTCTGCCCGGGAGGGGTTGCGAACAGCGACGCCAGCAGTGCGCGGCTCTGCCCGCCGCCGCGCGATGCCAGGTCGAGCCCCGCGAGCCACAGCTCGTAGCCGGTACCGTCGATCGAGCGGAACAA
This sequence comes from uncultured beta proteobacterium, assembly GCA_963828045.1. Lineage (GTDB taxonomy): Bacteria > Pseudomonadota > Gammaproteobacteria > Burkholderiales > Casimicrobiaceae > VBCG01. The sequence continues at coordinate 575,656 of CAWHCM010000004.1, forward strand.
TCCGAATCCCACCGGCGGCATGCCCGTGTGGCGGTCGTCGGGCCAGAACACGTAGCCGGGCACCGCGACGGTGGCGAGCTTGCCGGTGCCGATGTCCTCGACGAAATAGCCGGTGACGAGCGCGCGCTTCAGCTTCGCGAAGAATTCCTCGGCGGCCGGGGAGTCGGCGGCGAGGTCGCGGTCGAAACTGCCGTCCACGGCACCCTGGCGAATCAGCGATCGCAGCAGTGCCAAGTGTCCGACGTGGGCAGGCTGAAGCATTTCACTCACCCCCGATAACAACGACATAAAGTTAGCGCGTTGCCGGCGCGCTTTGTCGGCGGACTTACAGGCGGCGCCGTAGCGTCCCTGAACGGCGGGAGCGCTGTTGCAATCCCCGCACAGCCGCTTGACTCGCATTGGAACGCGGATTTTGCCGGCGCGGGGTTGAACTGAGCCTCTATATGCCTTATTATTAGCACTCGCAGCCGTTGAGTGCTAACAACGAGGTTCGGCGTCCGCGAAATCTGCGGGCCATCCCTTCTGGAATCGCCCATGCGGAGGAACCTCGCCAATTCGGCCACGGCGACCTAGGAACCAACTGGGGTACCCTAAGTCACTGTAATTTCAACAGAATTTTTCAGGAGTGAGTGCTAACATGAAACTGCGTCCCCTGCACGATCGCGTGATCGTCAAGCGCCTCGAGGAAGAGCGTAAATCGGCCGGCGGCATCGTCATCCCGGACACCGCCGCGGAAAAGCCTTCGATGGGTGAAGTCGTGGCCGTAGGCCCCGGCAAGACCGACGACAACGGCAAGCTGCAGCCGATGGGCGTCAAGCCCGGCGACAAGATCCTCTTCGGCAAGTACTCCGGCCAGGAATTCAAGATGGACAACGCCGAGCTTCTGCACATGCGCGAAGACGACATCATCGGCATCGTCGGCTGACGGTCCGCCCGAACAAAGCACACGGAGAAATAAATCATGGCAGCAAAAGACGTCCGTTTCGGCGAAGGTGTTCGAAACAAAATGATGGTCGGCGTGAACGTTCTGGCCAATGCGGTCAAGGTCACGCTAGGCCCCAAGGGCCGCAATGTCGTGCTCGAGCGCAGCTTCGGCGCGCCGACGATCACCAAAGACGGCGTGTCCGTCGCGAAGGAAATCGAACTGAAGGACAAGTTCGAGAACATGGGCGCGCAGATGGTGAAGGAAGTCGCGTCCAAGACGTCCGACGTCGCCGGTGACGGCACCACGACGGCCACCGTGCTGGCGCAGGCGATCTGCAACGAAGGCTTCAAGTACGTTGCCGCCGGCATGAACCCGATGGATTTGAAGCGCGGCATCGACAAGGCGGTCATCGCCATCGTCGACGAGCTCAAGAAGATCAGCAAGCCGTGCACGACGAGCAAGGAAATCGCGCAAGTCGGCGCGATCTCGGCCAACGCGGACACGTCGATCGGCAAGACGATCGCCGAGGCGATGGACAAGGTCGGCAAGGAAGGCGTGATCACCGTCGAAGACGGCAAGGGCCTCGAGAACGAGCTCGACCTGGTCGAGGGCATGCAGTTCGACCGCGGCTACATCTCGCCGTACTTCATCAACAATCCCGACAAGCAGGTCGCGCTGCTGGAAGACCCGTACGTCCTGCTGCACGACAAGAAGGTCAGCAACATCCGCGACCTTCTGCCGCTGCTGGAACAGGTCGCCAAGGCCGGCAAGCCGCTGCTCATCATCGCCGAAGACGTCGATGGCGAAGCGCTCGCCACGCTGGTCGTCAATAACATCCGGGGCATCCTCAAGACCACCGCCGTCAAGGCGCCTGGCTTCGGCGACCGCCGCAAGGCCATGCTGGAAGACATCGCCATCCTGACCGGCGGCACGGTGATCGCGGAAGAGCTCGGATTGAAGCTCGAGAACGCCACGCTGAAGGACCTGGGCCGCGCGAAGAAGATCGAAGTGGGCAAGGAAGACACGACGATCATCGACGGCGCCGGCGAAAAGGCGGCGATCGAAGCGCGCGTCAAGAACATCCGCAAGCAGGTCGAAGACGCGACGAGCGACTACGACAAGGAAAAGCTGCAGGAACGCGTGGCCAAGCTGGCCGGCGGCGTCGCGGTGATCAAGGTCGGCGCGGCGACGGAAGTCGAAATGAAGGAGAAGAAGGCGCGTGTCGAAGACGCGTTGCACGCGACGCGCGCGGCGGTTGAGGAAGGCATCGTCGCCGGTGGCGGCGTGGCTTACCTGCGCGCACGTGGCAACCTGAAGGGCCTGAAGGGCGACAACCACGACCAGGACGCCGGCATCAAGATCGTGATGCGCGCGCTCGAGGAGCCGATGCGGCAGATCGTCGCCAACGCCGGTGACGAGCCGTCGGTCGTCGTCAACAAGGTCGTCGAAGGCAAGGGCAACTACGGTTTCAACGCCCAGACTGGTGAATATGGCGACCTGGTGGAAATGGGTGTCGTCGACCCGACCAAGGTGACGCGCTTTGCGCTGCAAAACGCGGCGTCGGTCGCTTCGCTTTTGCTCACTACCGAGGCGATGGTGGCCGAGCTGCCCAAGGACGAAAAGGGCGGCGGTGGTGGTGGCGGCGGCGGCATGGGCGGGATGGGCGGCATGGGCGACATGGACATGTAAGCGGGTTCGTCCCCTGCCAGCAAAGCAAAGCCCGGCCTCGTGCCGGGCTTTGTGTTTTTGTGGGGCAATTTGACCGTGCGCTCCGCGCGCGGGAAACCAGCAAACGTCACGGGGGCGAGCACATTTCTACTGCATCAGGACCGAGGCCCTCCGGCGACCAGCCCTGGGAGATCATCTGCGCGCGCACGTTGAGATCTGTCGTGTAGCGGTGGTTGGGCGCCCCGCCTTGCCCGTTGTTGTACAGACGGTAAACCGGCGTCAAGCCTGCAGCGCATGACCCGTCAGCCGCAGGAACTGCAATGTCGAATGCATCGAAGCTCTCGCTCGTCCACGCGGGATCCTCTCGCCTGGCGAAGCACTCAAGGTAGAAGGGCGAGTAGAAATGGGAGCTCTTTGGCGCGAACGCTGCGCTAAAGAACCGGCAGACCGGTACGGAATTCCCGTTTGGCGTGGCATAGGCGTTGAACTGGAGTCCGGTCCGCGCCCAGCCGGCGAAGGTTCCATTGTCGAGCTTGTTGATCTCCTCACGAATTGACGTGATGAAGTAGTGACCGAACCCCGCGTGGAAATATTCGATCAGCGGGACGCTTGTCGGCGGCGGAACTCCATAATCGTAGAGCTCCGCGCTGTCGAGAGCGATCGGCATGTTAGCCTCACTCGCGCCCGCCGCAACCAGGACCTTCCCATCGGAAAGGAGCGTTGCCGTGTGCCCGAAGAAGCGCGGTGTGTTTACGTCACCCGTGGGGGACCAAGTGCCCGATACCGGATCGTACAGCTCCGCGCCGTTCTTGGCGGAAAAGTAGACACCTCCAGTGACCAGCACTTTGCCGCTTGGCAGCAGCGTTGCAGTGTGACCGTTACGGATTGCACCAAGATTGCCGGTATTGCTCCAGGTCGCTGTGCCCGGATCATAGATCTCGGCGGTGCCAGGATCGCCGCCATAATCATCATAGGGGTTGTCGCCCGAGGCGACGAGAACTCTGCCGTCTTGCATCAGCGTTGCCGTGTGTGAGGAGTGGTAGTTACTGAGATCACCGGTGCGGGTCCAAGCACCGCCGACCGGGTCGTACAACTCCGCGCTGGTGCCGGCCCGGATTTGTCCCATAGCTGGGGCAACACCGAGCGACCCCCCGGCAACCAGGACCTTGCCGTTTTGGAGTTGCGTCGCCGTGTGCCCATCGCGGGCCGTGATGAGGTTGCCCGTGCGGCTCCACGTGCCCGTGGATGGGTCGTACAACTCGGCACTGTCAAGCGCACTGGCGCCCCCGCCCCGACCTCCCGCGACCAGGACGTTCCCGTTTTGCAGCAAGGTCGCTGTGTGACCGGAGCGTTGCGCGATCAGGTTGCCGGTGGATTTCCAGGCGCCTGCATCAGGGTCGTACAGTTCGGCCGTGCTGATCGTGTCGAAGCTCGTGGCCGATGCCACAGCCCCCCCGACCACCAACACCAGGCCGCTGGGCAGCAACGTCGCTGTGTGACCACTGCGAGGCTGCTTCAGGCTGCCCGTGACGCTCCACGAACTAGTGACCGGGTCGTACAACTCGGCGCTGTCGAGGGTTTTGGTCTTGATACTGGTGCATTCGCCGCCACTCCCTCCGACTACCAGAACTTTGCCGCTCGCCAGCAGCGTTGCGGTGTGACCACAGCGGGCAACGTTGAGATTGCCCGTAGGGCTCCAATCGGGAACGTTCGACAGTGCCTTTGCGCCCGGATCGGGAAGAGGCCGATCCTGGCAATAGCCTGGTTCAGCAGTTCCTGCCGCGACGGCAAGTGCTGCAAGCACCAGAACCGATCCAACACGACTGATTGTGCGCAGTCTATTCATGATGACTGTCTCTTCGCGAAGAAGTGGATGGACATAGCCCCTCCTTGGATGCTATCGAGCCTGGCCTCGATACGGCCTGTCGCGATGGAGGATCCAGCCAAGAGTGAATCGTGTCATTGGGGCAAAGATTAATTGTTATTAATCGTGCAGACGGTGCTTTCCGCGCGATATCAACCGGTCTAATCTGGCGGCCATGGACGACGCCAGCCCGCCCAGATCCGACGGCAGGTACCGGAGCGGTGCCATCGAAATCGATGCGATGCAGCGCAGTGTCGTGATCGATGGGGCGCCCGCCAAAGTGGGTGCGCGGGCGTTCGATGTGTTGCTTGCGCTGCTGGAGCGGCGCGAACGGGTGGTAACCAAGCACGAGTTGATGGATTTGGTGTGGCCCAAGCTGGTGGTCGAGGAAGGCAACCTGCTTGTGCACATGGTGGCGCTTCGCAAGCTACTCGGCCCGCGAGCGATCTCCACTATCCCCGGTCGTGGCTATCGCTTCGTGATGCCGGTCGATGAGGTGAAGCGCTGCGGATCGACTGATTCTCCGCGGGCGGCAGTCATGAATCGCGGTAACTTGCCGGCCTTGCCGGAGTTGTTCGGTCGGGAGCAGGATTTGGACGCGGTGGAGGCACTTTTACGCGAGCACTCGGTTGTGACGATTGTCGGCGCCGGCGGCATCGGCAAGACGTGCATGGCGCTGGCCGCAGCGGCGGCCGCCAGGATCGAAGTGCCTGACGGACGCTGGTGGGCAGAGCTGGCGTCGATCAACGAGGGCGTGCAAGTACCGAACGGCATCGCCGCGGCGCTCGGAATGCAGCTTCCTGCGGGGCGGCCCCCGCAGGAAGCGCTCGCGATGGCGCTTGCGAACATGAGTCTGCTGCTGGTACTCGACAACTGCGAGCACCTTGCAGATGACATCGCTGCGTTGATTGGCCTGTTGCGCGCCGGCGCACCGAATGTAAGGCTGCTCATGACCTCTCAGGAATCGCTGAAGTGTCGTGACGAGCAGGTCTACCGTCTCGGAGCATTGGCGGTACCGGCGACGGCACAGCTTGAAGAAGCGACCCAGTTTGGAGCCATAGCGTTGTTCGTTGAACGTGCGCATGCGGTCGATTCCCGGTTTCGACTCGCAAACGATAACGTCGAGGTCGTGGTGGACATATGCCGGCGTTTGGACGGCATTCCGCTAGCCATTGAACTCGCCGCGGCGCGCGTTCCGCTGCTCGGTGTCCACGGCCTGCAGGCGCGGCTCAACCAAATGTTCAACGTATTGACCGGCGGTACGCGGATGAAGCTGCGGCGACACCAGACGCTGCGCGCCGCACTCGAATGGAGCCATGGTCTGCTGTCCGCCGACGAGCAGACCGCATTCCGCCGCCTGGGTGTGTTTATCGGTGGCTTCACCTTGGAATTGGCGCAACGGGTCGCCAGCGATGAACGCATTGACCAGTGGCTCGTGCTGGATCTGCTGGGCCATCTGATCGACAAATCGCTGGTGATCGCTGACGACGCGGCCGAGCCTCGCTACCGCTTCCTCGAGATCACGCGTGCATTCGCACTCGAGCAGCTCGGGGTGGCGGGCGAGTCCGAGGTGATCCTGCGACGCCATGCGGACGTGATGCGCGAACTGATGGCGGCAGCGGATGCGAATTGCTGGAATCTGTCGCCCGCTGAACGTCGGCGCGTGGTGCAGGAACTAGGCAATCTACGCGCAGCGGTGGATTGGGCGATGGTGGCCCCAGAGCACCGTACGCTTGCCTATGAGCTGCTGGGCAAATGCTGGCTTGTCTGGCTGCACAACGGCCTGGGCAGTGAGGGTGTACAACGGATGTTGCAGTTATGGCCTCCCGCGTCGGATCTGCCGGCCATTGTTGAAGCGGATTTCTGTGTGGCCCTGGCACGGCTCAATGATGGCGCCGGGCGCGAAGAACACTGGCAGGCTGCTCGGCGCGCCGAAGCGTTGTATCGGCATCTGGGCGACACCGAACGGCTTGGTGATGCCCTTCTTCTCATCGGGACAATCGGCTTGAACCGGAACCACGTGCCCGAGGCTGAGCGGGCGCTTCGTGAGGCCGAGGAGAGGGTTGGCGAGACCACAGCGTTGCGCAAGCAGGCGGCGCTCGCAGCAACGCAGGGAGAGTGTTACGGGGTTCTCGGCGAGAATGAGCTCTCGATCGCGGCTTTTTGTCGGCAAGGTGACTTGTATCGCCGCGCGGGCGCAGAACTTGGCGAGTACCTGGCACTCGGTAACGTCGGTAGTGCCCAGCTTCAGGCGGGCATGTTAGATGCGGCGATCGAGTCGCTGCGCAAGGCGGTCGATGGCCTGCGGCGAATTAACGCCCCCTACGGCCAGGGTTTTCGAGTCAGTATGCTATCCATTGCGCTCGCTTTGCGCGGAGATGCAGTCGATACTTTTGCGCTCGCGCGCGAAGCGTTTGAGCAACTCCGGGCGCTCAGCGCGACGAGTGGTCCGTTGTTGGCCGCCGCGCTGGATTTCGCCCGACGCAATGATCTGCGACGCGCCGTCCGGCTTGCCGGCTACGCACTTAGCCCGCAAAAGAAGGACCAAGCAGGGGTCTGTCTGCCAGTGCTTCTACAGGCGCATCAGCGAGTGCGTGATCGCGCTTTGATCGAGCAGTCTGTCACAACGATCGAAGCGTGGCTGCGCGCGGGCGAGCAGCTGACCGAAGCGCAGGTGGCCGCGATCGCGTTCGAGGATGCCCCACTCATGGACTTCCCTGAGTGACGGCGTCCGCGTCTATGCACCGGACGTCGCGGCTAAGTGCCTGAAATGGCAGGTTTCGGCAACCACTGCTAAACGACGCTAGCGGTTCGCCCGGTTACGCCCTCCCAACACGGGTCCTGGCCCCCGCTGCGCCCCGCGGCGGATTTGGCCTCCCCTGCTGGGGCCTGTTTGCGCCGGCCTTGGGCCGCGTCCTGTCCGCCACAACGTCCGGGCGGGGGTCGTTGCGGCCGGGCAACGGTCCGGTCGCGGGCCAAGCCGCCCGATGGCTTGCGATTCACGGAATGCTTTAGACTACAAAGCGTTAACGGGTAGACTTGCAGAACAACTACGTATTTTTCTCCGGTCCTTAGCGCCGCGACGGGTGCGACGGTCGGAGTTAGGGATCAGGGCTCAATGACGCAGGGAGTGCTCTTCGCGCTGGCGATGGCCGCGTTCGCGGTGGCGATCATCTATGGCCTGGTGCGCCGCAACCGCACTTCCAGCGGCGGGTCGCGCAGCAGCGCCGATTCTCCCAACACGGTGGCGCAGTGGACCGAGGGCGAGACGACTCGGCTCCTCTCCTCGGCGGAGCTGCCGGGCCTCTACCTGCTGCGGCCGCGCTTTCTCACCCGCGCCGAAAGCGTCGTCTACCTGCTGCTCAAGGCGGCGTTTCCACGCCACGAGATCTTTGCGCGCATCCGCCTGGCTGACGTCCTGCAGGTCAAGATCGGACCGCAAGGCATGGAACGCCTGCGTGCCTTTCGCAAGATCGCCAACCAGCACGTGGGCTTCGTCGTGTGCGACCGCGACATGACGATCGTCGCGATCGTGGACGCGAAGGAGCCTGACCAGGTGATCAACCCGCGCGACCAGAAACTCGAAGTGATCAAGCAGCGCTGCCTGCAGGCGGCGCAGGTCAAGTACCTGTGCGTCTATCCGCCGCAGCTCCCGCGTTATCGCGAACTGCGCGAGCAGATCCTGGGACCCGCCGGGGACCTGGTCTAACTGAGGGTCTAACTTAGGGGTCTAGCGCCCGGTGTCCGCGAGCACGGCCGCAGGCGCCGCGCCGCTTCGCAATGCCAGTGCCGTGCCGGCGACGATCAGCGCGCCGCCCGCCAGCATGTTGGCGGTGATCGCCTCGCCCAGGAACACGAACCCCCACAGCACGCCGAACAGCGGGATGAGGAACGTCACGGTGAGCGCGCGCGACGGGCCCAGGTCGGCGATGAGGCGGAAATAGAGCAGATAGGCAATCGCCGTCGACGCCACGGCCAGCGCGACGACGTTGAACACGACCCAGCGCCGTCACCGGTCCCGGCACAGGCGCGAACGGCAGCGCCGGAAGCAGGATGATCGCCGCGGACAACTGGCTTCCGCAGGCGAGCGAGAAACTCGACACGCCCTGCATGCGCTTCTTCGTGTACACGCCGGCTAACCCATAGCAAAGCGCGGCGGCGAGGCAGGCCGCGATTGCCAGCGCTGTCGCCCAAGTGAGCGGCTCCGGCTGCAGGCCGACCAGCAGCGCGACGCCCGCCAGGCCCAGCATCATGCCGCCCACTTTCCGCGCCGTCAGTGGCTCGCCGAGCCAGATCGCGGCGGCGATCGCGCCAAAGAAGGGACTGGTCGCGTTGAGGATCCCCCCGGTCGACGCCGTAATCGTCTGCTCGGCATAGCAGAACAAGCACGAAGGGCAGCGCGGAATTGACGAGGCCCACGACCGCCAGCCCGCGCCAGCGCGTCCGCAAGTCCGGCAGGTTGCGCTGCGCGGCGGCGAACGCGAGCAACGCCAGCGTGGCGAGGGTGACGCGCGCGAATGCGAGCGGCACCGGACCCATCGCCGGAACGGCATAACGCATGAACACGAAGGAGCCGCCCCACAGCGCCCCCAGCGCGGTGAGCATGGCGAGTGAGCGTGTCGGCATCAGTGCTTCGCGGTCGCGCTCCGCTCGTGGTCGAGCAGTTTCTGCTTGCGCCACAGCCCGCCGCCGTATCCGGTCAACGCGCCGTCGGCGCCGATGACGCGGTGGCACGGCACGATGATGGAGAGGCGATTGTCGCCGTTGGCGCGGCCAACCGCGCGCACCGCCGTCGGTTGGTCGATCGTCGCGGCAAGCTCGCCGTAGGATCTTGTGGCGCCCGCCGGAATGGCCTGCAGTGCGCGCCAGACGGTCGCCTGGAAGGGTGAACCCGTGAGCACCACCGGCGTTTCGAAGCGCATCCGCGTGCCGTCGAAATATTCGGCGAGCTCGCGCGAGATCTGCGCCAACACCGGATGCTCACCCGGCAGCACACGCGCGTTCAGGCGCCGCTGCAGCACTTCGAGCGCGCGCTCGAGACCCCGCCGGTCGACGAAATCGAGCAAATGCAAACCGCGGTCGTCGGCCAGTGCCAGCATCGAGCCCAGCGGCGTTTCCAGCCATTGCGCGTGCAGGATGGTGACGTCGCGGGCGCGCGACGGCGCGGTTCCCACGATGCGCGTGAAGGCTTCGCGGAATCCGCTGCCCGATTCGAAGCCCTGGTCCAGTTGCGAGTCGATCACGGTCTTTCCTTTCCTGATGTCGGCGAGCGCCAGGCCCATGCGCCGCGCGCGGTGGTAGGCCTGGAACGTCATGCCGCAATAACGCTTGAATTGTCTACGCGCCGTCGACGGGTCGATGCCGAGATCCGCGAGCTCCGCGTCGCGATACCGGCGCAGCGGCTCGCGCTCCACCGCGACCAACAGCTTCGCGACGAGCTCGGGTGGCTTGCGGCCGTGATCGAGCGGACGGCACTTCATGCATGGCCGGTAGCCGGCATGCAGCGCTTCGGACGGCGTGCCGAAGAATTCGACGTTCTCGCGCTTGGGCGTGCGGACGCGGCAGGTCGGCCGGCAAAAGATGCCGGTGGTACGCACGCCGAGCCAAAACACACCCTCGTAGGAGGAATCGTGGCGGACCACGGCGCGGTACATCGTTGCGGGGGCGGGCAGGTTCGACATGAGGCGAATTCTAGTCCTGCCGCAAAGGGCCGCCGCCGGAATTCGGGCAGGCAATTCGAAAGGTCCGGCGCTACAGCGTGGCCAGCAGCGCCTCGGTGGCGACGCGCATCCGGCGCGCGCGTTCCACCGCGTCAACGGTCCGCGTGAGCGTGGCCATCGGAATCTCGAGGGCGATCGGCAAGTCTCGCGGCAGCGCCCGAAGCAGATTCACGAGATCGAGTCCGCCGGCGCCGGGAATCAGGCGCTCGGCGCGCGCCTGGAACAGGAGGCCCTCGGTGTTCGCCGGCCGCGCCGCCGGTGCGTCGCACAGCTGCATGTAGCGGAACCATTCGCGTTGAACGCCTTCGATCTGGTCAGGCGTGCTGCCGCCGCGATCGAAATGGATGGCGTCGATCAGGATGCCGGCGTTGGCACGGTCGGCGGCACGCAGGATGCGCGCGCCTTGCGCGAAGTCGCGCACGTCGGTCCACGGCATCGGTTCGAGGCACGGCGCGATGCCGAGCGGCGCGGCCAGGTCGCACAATTCGCCGAACCGCTCGGTAAGCCGGACCTCGACGGGATCGTTGCCGGCGACCAATGCATTGCGCGCGCCAAGCCGTGCGCCGGTTTCGAGTACCGGCAGGAAGTCGGCCACGCGCGTCTCGGGGTTCAAGCGCAGGATCTCGATGTCGAGGACGGCGACGCCGGTATCGTCGAGGCGGGCCCGCACGTCGCGAATCACCGGCGTGTCGCCGACGGTTTCGTAGCTCACTTCCTCCGGTGTCGCGGGGATGAGGCGCAGGCCGACGTGCGTGAATCCGGCCCGCGCCGCGCACGTCACCATGTCGGGCGGCGTCAGTTCGATGACGGTCAGCGCGGCGAGCGAAAGCGGGCGAGTCACCGCGTCTCGCAATGCCGGGTCACTCGAGCGGCAACCCGACGTAGTTCTCGGCGAGCGATGCCGCGGCCGCGCGCGAGCTGACGACGTAGTCGAGCTGCGATCGCTGCAGCCGGTGCTGGAACACGTCGTCGGCGGGGCAGCGGTGGAGCATCGACGTCATCCACCATGAAAAGTGCTCGGCACGCCATACGCGCCGGAGACAGGTTTGCGAATACGTGGCGAGGAGGTCGTCGCGACCGGATTTGAAGAAGGCTACGAGCGCGCGGGACAGGACGTGGACATCGGCCACCGCCAGATTCATGCCCTTTGCGCCCGTGGGCGGAACGATGTGCGCGGAGTCCCCGGCCAGGAAGAGCCGTCCGTATTGCATCGGTTCGGTCACAAAGCTGCGCATGCCGGTGATGCCTTTCTCGAGCACCGGACCCTCATTCAACTTCCAGCCGTCATCCGTTTCCAGCCGCGTGTGCAATTCCTGCCAGACCCGGTCGTCGGACCAGCCGCCCAAGTCCTCGTCGGGAGCGACCTGCAGGTAGAGGCGCGTGATCGAAGGCGAGCGCATCGAGAAGAGAGCGAAGCCGCGCTCGTGATATGCGTAGATCAATTCCTCGTGCGACGGCGCGGCCGAGGCCAGGATGCCGAGCCACGCAAACGGGTAGGCTCGCTCGAAGACGCTGAGCACGCCGGCGGGCACCGAAGGGCGGCAGACGCCGTGAAACCCGTCGCAGCCGGCGATGGCGTCGCATTGAATTTCCGTGTCCTGTCCGGCGCGCCGGAAGCGGATGCGCGGGCTCTTGGACTCGAGTGCATGCACGCTGACATCGGATACGTCGAACAACACCTCGCCGCGCGCGTCCTGCCGCGCCTGGATCAAGTCCTTGACGACCTCCTGCTGGCCATAGACGGTGATGGCGCGGCCGCCGGTCAGGTCGGTGAGGTCGATGCGATGACCACGGCCGCCGAAGCGCAGTTCGATGCCGTGGTGCTGCAGGCCCTCGCGGCGCAGTCGCTCGCCGACGCCCGCCTGTACCAGCAAGTCAACGCTGCCTTGCTCCAGCACGCCGGCACGAACACGATGCTCGACATACTCGCGGCTGCGACTCTCGACGATCACCGACGCAACACCCTGCAGGTGCAGCAAGTGCGACAGCAGAAGTCCCGCGGGTCCCGCTCCGACGATGCCGACCTGCGTGCGCATGGGCTGATGGACCCGCATGTCAGCGGGCGTCGCCGTCCATTTCGTTGAACACGTCCTGCGCCATGTGGAATGCCGCGTTGGCCGCGGGCACGCCGCAATAGATCGCGCATTGCAGGATCACTTCCTTGATCTCGTCGCGCGTCACGCCGTTGTTGAACGCCGCGCGCACGTGCATCCGGAATTCGTCGTTGCGGTTGATCGCGATCATCAGCGCCAGCGTGATCAGGCTGCGCGTGTGGCGGGGCAGGCCCGGACGCGTCCATACTTCGCCCCACGCGTAGCGCGTGATGAGGTCCTGGAACTCCTCGGTGAATCCGGTACGATTCGAAAGCGAGCGGTCGACGTGCGCGTCGCCCAGCACGGCGCGGCGGACCTTCATTCCCTCGGCGTAGCGGTCGCGATCGTCCACGGAACAGGCCTCCTAGGCGTTGAGAAAGGCCAGCACCGCGGCGGTGAATGCCGGCGTGGCCTCGATGTTGGAAAGATGCGCGGCATTCAGTTCAGCGTACTGCGCGTCCTTGATCCGATCCGCAAGGAATTGGCCATCCGCCGGGGGCGTGGCGACGTCGTGCGTTCCGGCGATGACCAGCGTGGGCACCCGGATCGTCGCGATATCGTCACGCTGGTCCATGTCGCGAATTGCCGCACAGCAGGCGGCGTAGCCGTCCGCCGGCATGCGCTCCATCATTTGCCGCATCAGCGCGATCTGTTCGGGGTGGCTTGCGATGTATGCCGGCGTGAACCAGCGCTCGACTACTGCCTGCGAGACGGCCGCCATGCCGCCGGTGCGAACGGTTTCGATGCGTGCGTTGTAGTTGGCAGGAGAGGCGATGCGCGCTGTGGTGTTCGCGAGCACCAGCTTTTGCAGCCGCTCCGGCGCATGGACGCCCAGCCACATCCCCGTCATGCCGCCCAGCGACAGCCCGCAGAAATGCGCGCGCGGAATGTGCAGCGCATCGAGCACGGCGACCACGTCGCGCCCGAGACGCTCGATGGAGTAGGGACCAGGCGTGGCGGTCGACGTGCCGTGACCGCGCGTGTCATAGCGCACCACGCGGAACGAGCGGGCGAGCGCCGAGATCTGCGCGTCCCACATCGACAGATCGGTGCCCAGCGAATTGGAAAGGACGAGCACCGGCGCGCCGTCGGCGCCGTCGATGCGGCAGTGGATCTGCGCACCGTCCGCGTCGACGAACAAATCGGACGACTTGCCGACGGAATGAGCACTCGGCGTCGTCGCCGCCGGCTGTCGCGCCGCTAGCGCTCGCTCGACGAATACGCTGGCGCTGCCGGTGTAGTTGCGCGGGTCGAGCAGGCGCTCGAGATCCTGCGTCGACAGATGGGCGCGAACCGAGGCGTCGGCGTCCAGGACGGCGAGCAGCGGTCGGCGCAGGCGAATGCTGTCGCGGCACGCGCGCTCCACGATTTCGTGCGCGGCCTCCTTGCCGACGTGCGCGGCCAGCGCCATCGACACGGCTTCGCTCAGGTTGAGGCCGCCGGTGAGTTGGAGATTGGTGGCCATCGCCGACGCGTCGACTTCGAGGCCTTGCACCATGCCGATCGTATGGGCGAGCGCACCCGCCGTTAACATGCAGATCTGCGGCAGCGTTTCCCATTCCGCGTGCCAGCCGCCCAAGCCCCGCTCGTGTTCCTGCACCATCGCGGACAGCATCGTGGACACCAGCGCCGGCACGCGTTGCGCAGCGGCCAGCACGACGGCCGAACCGACGGGATTGCGTTTGTGCGGCATCGTCGACGAGCCGCCCCGGCCCGCCGCCGCGGGCTCGAACGCTTCGCCGACTTCGGTCTGCATCATCAGCGAGACATCGCGCGCGATCTTGCCGAGCGTGCCGACGATCAACCCCAGCGTCGTGGCGACCTCCGCAACGCGGTCGCGATGCGTGTGCCATGGCACGTCGGGCAACGCGAGGCCCAAATCCTTCGCCAGTGCGTCGGCAACGGCGAGCCCCTGTTCGCCGAACGAAGCCAGCGTCCCCGTCGCCCCGCCGAATTGCAGCACCGCGATGCGTGGTCGCAGGGCATCGATGCGCGCGCGGTGCCTTTCGATGGCGCTCAAGGCCCCGGCGGCCTTGAGGCCCAGCGTCACGGGCGTTGCCTGCTGCAGCCACGTCCTTCCGCTCTGCGTCGTCTGCGCGTGCGATTGCGCCAGCGCGGCCAGCGCCATCGACAGCGTCGCCAGGTCGCCGGAAACGAGATCAAGTGCCGCGCGCAATTGCAGCACGAGTCCCGTGTCCATCGCATCCTGGCTGGTCGCGCCCCAGTGCACGTAGCGCGCGGCGTCGGCATCGTGTTGCGCCACGAGCGACGTCAGCGCCTTGACCAGCGGGATGGCGGGATTGCCGGCGTTGGCGCTCGCGCGGGACAGCGCCGGAATATCGAAGAGTTCGGCCCGGCACTGTGCGGCGATGGCCGGCGCTGCCGCGATCGGAATGACACCGGCCAGCGCCTCGGCGCGCGCAAGCCCCGCCTCGAAGTCGAGCATGCCCTGGAGGCGGCTGCGGTCGGAGAAGAGCGCGCGCATCGCCTCCGTCGTGAACAGCGCGTCGGTCAGACCGGGTGCGTCGACAAGGCTCAAGGCAAGTGGCGAAGGTGGCGTTGGCGCGTTGGCGAACGGCGCGTTCAGCAGTCGAAGAAGACGGTCTCCCCGGTACCCTGGAGGATCACGTTCCATTCCAGCGCGCCGGGTTTACCGGCGACAGGCTTCGCGATCAGTGTCTCACGCCGCTCCTGCGGGACGCTTCGCAGCACGGCATCGTCAGCGTTGGCGGGATCGGCGGGAAAGTAGATGCGGGTGATGAGCTGCTTCAGCATCCCGCGCATCAGGATCAAGACATTGATATGCGGCGCCTGGAGTCCGCCTTCCGGCGCGACGACACGCCCCGGCTTGATCGTCGTGAACTTGAACTTGCCCAGATCGTCCGTCGGGACGCGTCCGAAGCCCTTGAAACCGGATTCGAGCGGCTTGTCCTGCGTATCGTCCGGGTGCGCGTACTTGCCGTGCGCGTTGGCCTGCCAGATCTCGACCAGGGCGTCGGTGACCGGCGCGCCGTCGCCATCGACGATGCGGCCTTCGAGGGTGATCTTCTCGCCGGATACGCCGGGGCCGACCAAGTTGTCGGTGACGAGCCACGTGAGGCCGATATGCAGGTACGGTCCGACCGTTTGCGAAGAAGTGGTCTGCAGGCTCATGGCATCGGCTCCGTTCAGGCGGGCAGGTAGTTGTCCATCGGCGTTTCGTCGCGGCCGCGGAGAATGATGTCGAATTTGTAGCCAAGCGCCGTTTCGGGGATCGTCGCTTCCCAGTCGAAAACGGAAATCAGCCGCCGGCGCGCGTGTTCGTCGGGAATCCCCATGTACATCGGATCGTACTCGAGCAGTGGATCGCCGGGGAAATACATCTGCGTCACGAGGCGCGTCACGAACGCGGGGCCGAACAGCGAAAAGTGGATGTGCGCCGGCCGCCACGCGTTGTAATGGTTGCGCCATGGGTATTCGCCGGGACGAATGGTTACGAAACGATAGCGGCCCTCGCTGTCGGTCATCGTGCGTCCGCAGCCGGTGAAGTTGGGGTCCGTCGGCGCGTTGTGATTGTCGCGCTTGTGCGGATAGCGTCCCGCGGCATTGGCCTGCCAGATCTCGACCAGCGTGTTCGCCACTGGCCGCGCGTTGCCGTCAAGGACGCGCCCGCCGACGACGATCCTTTCGCCGATCGGATCGCCCGCGTGCTGCTTCGTGAGGTCGAAGTCGTTGGCCTTGATCAAGTCGTGGCCGAAGAGCGGGCCGGTGATCTCGGACACCGACTGCGGCAGCATGACCAGCGGCTGCGTGGGAGAGCGCTTCACCGTGGAAGCGTAAGGCGGGTAGACCAGCGGCGGCTGCGTGCCGCGATCATTCTGGCGGTAGCCGGCCAGCTGGGCAGTCGCGAGATTCTTGGGTCGGGACGTCATGCTAAAGCCTCCTATACGCGTTCGATGATCATCGCAATGCCCTGGCCGACGCCGATGCACATCGTGCACAGCGCATAGCGGCCGCCCGTACGGTGCAACTGGTAGAGCGCGGTGGTCACCAGCCGCGCGCCGCTCGCGCCCAGCGGATGGCCAAGCGCGATGGCGCCGCCGTTGGGATTGACGAATGCCGCGTCGTCGGGCAATCCCAGGTCGCGGGTAACGGCCAGCGCCTGCGCGGCAAAGGCTTCGTTCAGTTCGACCACGTCGATGTCGGACAGCTTGAGTCCTGCCTTCGCCAGCACCTTGCGTGTCGCCGGCGCGGGGCCGAAGCCCATGATGCGCGGCGCGACGCCCGCGGCGGCGGCCGCGACAATGCGCGCGCGCGGCGTAAGGCCGTGGCGGCCGACGGCCTCCTCCGATGCGATCAGCGTGGCGCACGCGCCGTCGTTCACGCCGGAAGCGTTGCCCGCGGTCACCGTGCCATCGGGGCGGACGACGCCTTTCAGCTTCGCGAGCGATTCCGGCGTCGTCTCGCGCGGGTGCTCATCGCGGCTCACGACGACGGGATCGCCCTTCTTCGCCGGAATCGTGACGGGAACGATTTCGTCGTTGAAATGGCCGGCGGCGATCGCGGCCGCGGCACGCTGCTGGCTGCGCAACGCGAAGGCGTCCTGGTCGGCGCGCGACACCTTGAAGTCCGTCGCCACGTTCTCGGCGGTTTCGGGCATCGAATCGATGCCGTACTTTGCCTTCATCAGCGGATTCACGAAACGCCAGCCGATCGTCGTGTCCTCGATCTTCGCCGCTCGCGAGAACGCGCTGTCCGCCTTGCCCATGACGAACGGCGCGCGCGACATGCTCTCCACGCCCCCGGCGATCATCAGCGAAGTCTCGCCGCTCTTGATCGCCCGCGCGGCGATGGCGATGGCGTCCATGCTTGACCCACAGAGTCGGTTCACCGTCGTCCCGGGAACGTCGACGGGCAGGCCGGCCAGCAAGAGCGCCATGCGTCCGACATTGCGGTTGTCCTCGCCGGCCTGGTTGGCGCAGCCATAGATCACGTCGTCGACGGCGGCCCAGTCCACTTTGGCGTTGCGCTCGATCAGCGAGCGCAGCGGAATGGCGCCCAGGTCGTCCGTGCGGACCTGCGCGAGGGCGCCGCCGTAGCGGCCGATGGGAGTGCGGATGGCATCGCAGATGAACGCGTTTTGCATGGGTTTTCCAGATATTCCGAGTTAGGGTCGCTGCGCCGAATGGGTGACGGACGGAACTATGAAAGCGCGAGCGGCACGCCGGTCAGCCGCGTCAACTCGGACAGCGAGAGGCCGTCGACCATCTCCACCACGCGCAGGCCTTCCGGCGTGACGTCGATGACGGCCAGATCCGTGAAGATGCGGTTGACGCAGGCAATGCTGGTGAGCGGATACGTGCACCTGGCGACGATCTTGCTGGCGCCGCTCTTCGTCTGATGCTCCATCATCACGAAGACCTTCTTCGCGCCGATGGCCAAGTCCATGGCGCCGCCGACGGCGGGAATGGCGTCGGGCGCGCCGGTGTGCCAGTTCGCGAGGTCGCCTGTCGCGGAGACCTGGAACGCGCCCAGCACGCAGAAATCGAGGTGGCCGCCGCGCATCATCGCGAACGAGTCGCCGTGATGGAAATAGGCGCCACCGGTCAGCAGCGTGACGGGCTGCTTGCCGGCATTGATAAGGTCGGGGTCCTCGTGCCCGGGCGCGGGTGCCGGCCCCATGCCGAGCAGGCCGTTTTCGCTGTGCAGGAAGATGTCGCGATCCTTCGGCAGGTGATTGGCGACCAGCGTGGGCAGCCCGATGCCGAGGTTCACGTAGGCGCCCTCGGGAATGTCGCGGGCGACGCGGGCGGCCATCCGGTCGCGGCTGTAACGGTTCATCGCGATTTCCTAGGCGGCGGCTTGCGGTTGCGAGACAATGGAAGGTGCGTCGATCGCGACGACGCGCTGGACGAAGATTCCCGGCGTCACGATGTTCTCCGGATCGAGAGCGCCCAGCGGAACGATTTCGCGCACCTGCGCGATCGCGCACTTGGCCGCGCTGGCCATGATCGGCCCGAAATTGCGCGCGGTCTTGCGATAGATCAGGTTGCCCCAGCGGTCGCCCTTCTCGGCTTTGATCAGCGCGTAGTCGGCGTGGATCGGATGCTCGAGAACGTAGTGCCGCCCGTCGATGACGCGCGTTTCCTTGCCCTCGGCCAGCAGCGTTCCGTAGCCGGTCGGCGTGAAGAAGGCGCCGATGCCCGCGCCAGCCGCGCGGATGCGCTCGGCCAGGTTGCCCTGCGGCACCAGTTCCAGTTCGATTTCACCGGCGCGGTACAGCGAGTCGAAAACGTAGGAATCCGTCTGTCGCGGAAACGAGCAGATGATCTTGCGCACGCGCCGCGCCTTCAGCAGCGCCGCGAGTCCGATATCGGCATTGCCGGCGTTGTTGTTGACGATCGTGAGTTCGCGCGCGCCTTGCGCGATGAGGGCGTCGATCAACTCGGACGGCATGCCCGCGGTGCCGAAGCCGCCGATCATGACGGTGGCGCCATCGTGGATGCCGGCAACGGCGGCAGCGGCGGTGGGAACGGTCTTGTCGATCATGGGTGTTGTCTCGAGGTGAAGGGGGGCGCCGTGCCGTCAGGCGGCACTTTTCTTTTCCGCGTGTCCGCCCAGGAAGAGCCGGTTGAGATCGGGATCGTGGAGGAGTTCGCTCGCCGGTCGGTCGAGCGCCAGGCGGCCCATTTCAAGCACCAGCGCCCGGTTCGAATACTTGAGCGCGGTGCGCACGTTCTGCTCGACCATCAGCACCGTCGTCCCGCCGTCGGCAAGCCCGCGCAGCAGCGCCATCACTTCCTGCACGAGCTTGGGGGAGAGGCCGATCGACGGCTCGTCGATCAGGATCACGCGCGGACGCAAGAGCAGGGCGCGGCCGACTTCGAGCTGCTTTTGCTCGCCGCCGGACATCGTCGATGCCTGGTTGTCGATGCGCTCGCGGATCCGCGGAAACCGCGTCAGCACTTCCTCGATGCGGCCGGGGAGTTCGGCGCGCGGCAGCGTGATGCCGCCCAGCTCCAGGTTGTGGCGCACGGACAGCGAGCCGAACAGGTTGCGCCCCTGCGGCACGAACGCAATCCCGTCCGCGAGCAGTTCGCGCTGCGACTTGCCGTTGATGCACTTGCCCTCGAAGCGGACTTCGCCCGAGCGGGGCACCAGCATGCCGAACAGCGTCTTCAGCACGGTCGACTTGCCGGCGCCGTTGGGCCCGATCAGCAGCGTGATTTCGCCGCGGCGCGCGTCCAGCGTGGTCTCGTTCAGGATCGTGAGGCTCGGCGAATAGCCGGCGACGACACGGTCGAATTCGATGATCTTGTCTGCGGTCATGACGGTCCCATTCCGGTTGCCCACTCAGTTTCCAACTCAGTTGCCAACTCAGTTGCCAAGATACGCTTCGAGAACCTGCGGATTCGACTGCACGGTCGAGGGCGGCCCCTCCGACAGCACCTTGCCCTCGACCATGCATATGACGTGCGGACAGAGCTTCATGATGAAGTCCATGTTGTGCTCGATCACGACGAAGCTCCCGCCCTGCGACTTGTTGAGCTCGACCAGCAGTTCGCGCAACTGGTCGACGAGGCTGGGGTTGACGCCCGCGCATGGCTCGTCGAGCAGCACCAGCCGCGGAGCCGGCATGAATGCCATGGCGATGTCGATCAGCTTCTGCTGGCCGTACGACAGGCTGCCGGCGGGCAGGTGGGCGACGTGCTGCAGCCGGAAGAGCTCGATCATCTTGTCCGCATGCCCACCCAGCCCTGCATCGGGTTTGGCAACGAGGCGCGAGATGAGCGTTCCCTTGAACTCCTGCGCGGCGGCGATCAGGTTGTCGCGAACCGACAGCTTGACGAACACCTGCAGCGTCTGGAACGTCCGACCCACGCCGCGCCGGGATAACTCCAGCGGCGACATGCCGGTGATGTCCTCGTCACAGAAGGCGACGCTTCCGGAAGTCGGCTTGATCTGGCCCAGGATGCTGTTGAACAGCGTCGTCTTGCCCGAGCCGTTGGGACCGATGACGCCGACGATCTCGCCGGGGCCGACGTTGAAGCTCACGCCGTCGACGGCCTTGATCGCGCCATAAGCCTTACGGACATCCTTGACCTGAAGGAATGCGTTCATTGCGCGCCTCCCTTGGCCTTGAAGCGGTCGCCGAAGGAGAGAATGCCGCCCGGCAGCCAGATCATCAACGCGATGACCGCCACGCCGAAGAACGCCAGGTACCACTTCTGCATGAACTTCAGCCACTCCACGCTTGACGAGCGCAGGAATTCGGGCAGCAGGATGATGATGATCGTGCCGATGACGGGGCCCATGAATCGCCCGGAACCGCCGACGATCACGGCCAGCAGCATCATGAGCGACGTCGAGAAGTGGAAGGGCCCGGGCTCGATGAACTCCACCAGCACCGCGTAATAGACGCCGCCGATTCCGGCGCAGGCCGCGCCGATCGCGAATGCGAGCAGCGTATACGCAGTGATGTTGACGCCCAGGCTCTCGGCGCGGATCGGGTTGTCGCGCAGCGCGGCGAAGGCCCTGCCCCACGGCGACCGCAGCAGCCACCACAGCAGCGAGGCGAGGATGATGAGCGAGATGAACGTGAAATAGAAGAAGGCGACATGGCCTTCGGTCGACATGCCGAGGACGTTCGGGCGCGGAATGCCCGAGATTCCGAACGTGCCGCCGGTGATCTTCTCCTCGTTGCGCATCACCAGGAACACGAGGACGTTGAAGCCGAGCGTGGCGAACGCGAGATAGTGGTGCTGCACTCGCAATGCCGGAAAACCCAGAACCAGCCCGATGGCGAAGCACGCGACGCCGGCGATCGGCAACACCACGAAGATCGGCCAGCCCATCTTGAGCAGTATCGCAGCGTGATACGCGCCGATGCCGAAGAACGCCGCCTGGCCGAGTGACATCTGTCCGGCGTAGCCGACCGTGAGATTCAAACCGAACGTGGCCATCAGGTACACGCAGGTCAGCGTAAGCAGATAGACGTCGCTCCGCTTCGCGAAAAGTGCGGCGACGGCGACCACGACGAGGCCTGCGGCCAGCAGAAGAGCCTTGCGCTGCGTATTCATACTTTGCGCTCCTCGGGCTTGCCCAGCAGGCCTTCGGGCCGGAACAGGATCACGCCCAGAAACAGCACCAGCGCGACACCTTCCTTGTAGCCGGGCGAAACGTAGAAGCCGACGACGTTCTCGAGAATGCCAATCAGCACGCCGCCCAGCAGCGCGCCGCGCGTCTGGTTGAAGCCGCCGATGATTGCCGCGAAGAACGCTTTCTGCCCGATCGAGTCGCCCATGTCGAACTTGGCAAGATAGGTAGGCGTCACCAGCAAGGCGGCGACCACGGCGAGCACCGCGTTGATCAGGAACACGTACAGGACCATGCGCTTGACATTGATGCCGAGCACCCGCGCCGCGTCGGTGTTTTGCGCGACGGCCTGCATCGCCCGACCGGTGACCGTCTTGTTGAGGAAAGCCTGCAGAAAGAAGACGATGAGGCCGGCCATCAGCAGAGTGCCGACATCCGCGTACGAGATGTTGATGCCGCCGATGGCGAACTGCCCTGCGGGGAACGGGCTGTCGAATGGATGCGCCTCGGCGCTGTAGCCGGCGCGAACCATCGCCTTGACGGCAATCGACACGCCGAGCGTGGCGATCACCAGCGGAATCACGCCGTGCTTGATCAGCGGATCGACAATGACCCGCTTGAAGCCATATCCCAGGATCAGCATCGACACCGCGCACGTGAGGACGAACGCCGCCCACAGCGGCAGGCCCATCGCCATGAAGAACAGCATGCCGAAGGCCGGCAGCATCACGAACTCGCCTTGTGCGAAGTTGATGACGCCTGCCGCCTGCCAGAGCAGCGTGAAGCCCAGCGCCGCAAGCGCGTAAATCGCGCCCGTCGCGGTGCCGGAAAAGATGAGCTGGATCAGGTCGCCCACGGGTGTCTCCTTGGTCGGCGCTCCGCTAAGGACGCCCCGCCTTCGGGGGCGCCCGGATTTCGCGCGGTGACTGTGGCGGCGCGTTACTTGGCGGAGGCGGGCGGCAGCGTGTCGGTCACGACCTGCTTGCCGTTGACGACCTTCACCAGGAAGCTCTCACGGTCGAGGTCGCCATGCTCGTCGAATGTCACGTCGAGCAGCACACCGGGATTCTCCTTCGCCGAGATCTTGGCGCCGTGCAGCGACTTGGCCAGGAGCTTGGAGTCGACCTTGCCGTTCCTTTCGGTCATCGCCTTGACGATGTACATCGCGCTGTAGCCCTTCATGCCGTTGTGGTCGCTCTTGTACTTGTATTCCTTGGTGAACTTGTCGTCGAACGCCTTGATGGCCGGTTGCGGCGCGTCGACGGTGAGCCCTACGTGGGCGATCGCACCGTTGGCCGCGTCGCCGGCCAGCTCGATCACCTTCTGGCCGGTCAGCGTCGTCTCGCCGACGATCGGCTTGCTGTAGGCCTGCTTGCGCAGTTCGCGCAGTGCGCGGGCGGACTCTTCCTCGTTGGTGTAGACGAAGAGGGCGTCTGCGTTGGATTCCTTCGCCTTCAAGACCGCGCCGGAGAAGTCGACCTGGCCGGGATCGGTGGAGATGTCCGCGGCCACCTTGATGCCCTGCGCCTCAAGCGCCTTGACCATCACGTCGCGACCGCCTTTGCCGAAGTCGTTGTTGACGTAGATGATCGCCACCGACTTCGCCTTGAGGCCATCCTTGAGGTAGCGCGCAAGTTTCGGCATGGCCGTCGATTGCGTGAACGACGTCCGGAAGATGTACGGGTTGCCCTGCTGCGTGATGTTGGCCGCCTCGCCTCCGGTGAAGTTGGTGACTTCGGCCTTCCTGGTCTCCGCCATGCTGACGATGATCGAGCCGGAGAATACCGGGCCCATCACGACATAGGCGCCGTCGTCGACGGCCTTCTGCGCAAGCGCCTTGGCCACGCCCGGGTTGGTCTGCGTGTCGAGGGATTGCAGGTCGATCTTGCGGCCCAGGATGCCGCCCGCCGCGTTGATCTCCTTGACCGCCAGCTTGACGCCGTTGTCGAAGTTGGTGCCCGCCGTGGCCCCGCCGCCGGACAACTCGACGATGTCGACGATCTTGATCGGGCCCGACTGCGCAGACACGGCGAGGGGGACGGCCAGCGCCAGGGCGGCGGCCAGCGAACGGAAGATGCTCTTCATGTGACTCCTCCTTTGGAGAACTTCGAATGATTTCGACCCGGTTTGCTTCCGCACTTGTTCGATTAACGCCCATTTGTGCGATCAACGAACCAAAGGTTAGATGGGGGCGCCCTCCTCGTCAAGGGCGATTATCGAAATATTGTGCGTTTATCGCACATCAGGTATTCTGATCGCCAAGCGAGAATCCTTCCCGAGAGAAGACCACCATGTCCGCTGCCCCGAAGTCCGCTGCCCCGAAGTCCGCTGCCCCGAAGTCCGCTGCCGCGAAGTCCGGCTCCCGTTCGAGCACGGGCGCGGCCGCCCGCGTCGAGAGGCCCGGCTCTGCCGCTGCGCCGGCCGCGCCCGAACCGGCCATCTCGGCCGCCGAGCGCATCGAAGCATGGAGCGGTGATCCCAACTTCATGACCTCGCTCGCGCGTGGCATCGCCGTCATACGCGCGTTCACCCAGCAAAAGCGGCGGCTGACGATTTCCCAGCTCTCGCAGCGGACCGGCATCCCCCGCGCGGCCGTCCGCCGCTGTCTTTATACGCTCGCCCAGTTGGGCTATGTCAACGCCGACGAAGGCAAGGACTTCAGCTTGAGCCCGCGCATCCTGTCGCTCGGACACGCTTATCTGTCGTCGACGCCGCTGTCCAACGCGGCGCAACCGCTGCTCGACCGAGTGAGCGACGTCTTGCACGAATCATCGTCGATCGCACTGCTCGAGGGCGATGAAATTCTCTACGTCGCCCGGTCGTCGACCAACCGGCGGATCATGTCCGTCGATCTGGGAATAGGCACACGGTTGCCCGCGTATTGCACGTCGATGGGACGCGTGCTGCTCGCCGGTCTTCCTCCGGCCGAACAGGACGCCTACCTTGCGCGCGCCAAGATGATCCGCTACACGCCACGCACGATCGTGGCGCCGGACAAGCTGCGCCGCGAGCTCGACGGCATCTGCCGCGCGGGCTATGCGATCGTCGATCAGGAGCTGGAAATCGGGCTGCGCTCGATTGCCGTACCGGTCCGCGACCGTTCGGGAGCGGTGGTCGCGGCCATGAACATCGGAACCCACGCGTCTCGCGTGTCGCTGGCGGAAATGGAAAAGACGTTCCTGCACGAACTCGAGTCGGCGGCAAGTGAACTGGGCTCGCTGCTGATGGCGTGACGCTGTCGCGTGCGGCGCCCGCAGGGGTCTATCAGGACGGCCTTGACGCCGACCGGGACTACTTCATGAAATTGAGGTAAGCCCAGAGCAGAATCAGCGCGCCCACGATCGACAGGACGATGCCGGCGGGGTGGAACCTGCCATCCGGGGACTTCCAGATGAGACTGCCGATGACGCCGCCGACGATGGAGCCGCCGATGCCCAGCAGCGTGGTCATCCAGAATCCGAGTGCGACGGCGCCTGGATAGAAGAAGCGGGCGAGCAGGCCGACGACGAAGCCGACGATAATCATCCAGATGATGCCCATGATTCCCATGGCAATCTCCCCCAAAAAGAGTTTGCTGTCGATCGCGCGCGGCAGCGCCCCGCTCCGATCGTGGTCCATGCTAGCACGCGGAAACTGTAAGGGGTGGCGGGCTTTCGCCGACTCTATCGGCATGCGCGTGACGGGCCACCTCCCCGCATCCTCCGCGATCGCCGTGGCCGCGGGTCTTGCGCTGGCTGCCGCACCGTCGGTTGCCGCGCCGGCGATGTGCCACGCCGCCAGCGGACCGCAGACAGCGCCCTTGGTCGAGTTGTTCACCTCCGAGGGCTGCGACAGCTGCCCGCCAGCGGACCGCTGGCTGTCGGCCCAATTTCCGCCCGCGACTCCGTCGACGCCCGCGCGCGCCGGACCAATCGCCCTGGCGTATCACGTGGACTACTGGGATCGGCTGGGCTGGCGCGACCGCTTTGCCTCGGCGCAGTTCACGCAGCGGCAATATGACGAGATGGGTGCGAACGGAGCCGCGTTCGTGTACACGCCGCAGGTGCTTGTGCAAGGCCACGATGTTGCGGGATGGAACCGCGGCAAGGCGGTCGAGGCGATCGCATCGGCCGAGCGCCGGCCACCCCGCGCGGCCATCGGGCTCGACGTTGCGCCGGAGGCGAGCGGATTGCGCGTAGGTGCGACCGCGTCCGTCCAGGAAGCCGCACTGCGCAAGAGCGCCGCGCTGTGGCTTGCCTATGTCGACAGCGGCCACTCGACGGACGTCGCCGCCGGTGAAAATCGCGGCGTCCGGCTACGCCATGACAATGTCGTGCGCTCGCTGCACGGCCCTTATCCCGTCGACGGGAACGGTACGGCCACGGCTTCGCTCACCCTCGCCCTTCCGGCCAATCGTGGCACCGCCCCCGCGATCGTGGCATTCGTGCAGGACACGCGAAACGGCGATGTACTGCAGGCGCTTGCAGCGCCGGATTGCCGCGAACCTTGAAGCATTGTGGGGCGTCCCGCGCCCCGCAAAAGGCAGCCGCTCGCAGTGCGCATCAATCCGGGTCGCGTCCGGAAATACGCGCTAGCGCAAAAAATCCAATCCTAGGGTATAAGGCGTCTGAAAAGGCCGAGCCAGGTCTCAGCACACCGCGCCGGCGCAAATTGGGCCGGTGATTCGGAATTCAATCGGAGGAATCAAAGGCATGGCTACCAATGTCGCAGCGGCAGGATCGCGCCACGACTTCGGCAAGGAAGAAAAGCGGGTGGTATTCGCGTCGTCACTCGGTA
Organism: uncultured beta proteobacterium; assembly: GCA_963828045.1. Taxonomy (GTDB): domain Bacteria; phylum Pseudomonadota; class Gammaproteobacteria; order Burkholderiales; family Casimicrobiaceae; genus VBCG01. Next base: position 601,777 of record CAWHCM010000004.1, read on the forward strand.
CCATTTTCGAGTGGTACGACTTCTACCTCTACGCCGTTCTGGCGCCATTTTTTGCCGCCTTGTTCTTCCCCAAGGGGAACGACACCGCCGCCTTGCTGTCGGCCTTCGCGGCCTATGCCGCCGGTTTTCTGGTCAGGCCGTTCGGCGCGTTGATCTTCGGCCGGATCGGAGATCTTGTCGGACGCAAATACACGTTCCTGGTCACGATTGTGGTCATGGGCTTTTCTACCTTCGCGGTCGGGCTGTTGCCGACGTTCGCGCAAATCGGCTGGGCCGCGCCGCTGCTGATGGTGTCGCTGCGCCTGCTGCAAGGACTGGCGCTGGGCGGCGAATATGGCGGTGCCGCGACGTACGTGGCCGAACATGCGGCGCCGAATCGCCGCGGCTACGACACCGCGTGGATTCAGACCACCGCAACCCTCGGCCTTTTCCTCGCGCTGATCGTCATCGGGGTATGCCGGTTTACCGGGCTCATGACGCCCGCTCAGTTCGGCGAGTGGGGCTGGCGTCTCCCTTTCCTCGTCTCCCTGGTCCTGCTGATCTTCTCGGTGTACATCCGGCTCAAGCTGAATGAGTCGCCGATCTTCCAGAGGATGAAGGCCGAGGGGAAAGGGTCCAAGGCACCCCTCACCGACAGCTTCCTCAAGTACCCGAACAACAAGTACGTCCTGCTGGCACTGCTCGGCGCGACGGCTGGACAGGGCGTCGTCTGGTATACCGGACAGTTCTACGCGCTGTTCTTCCTGACGATTTCGCTGAAGCTGGATGGGCTGCTGGCCTACGAGATGATCGCGATCTCGCTGGTGTTCGGCACGCCGTTCTTCATCGTCTTCGGCTGGCTCTCCGACAAGATCGGCCGCCTCAAGATCATTCTCTTCGGCTGCCTCATCGCCATGCTGACTTATCTTCCGCTTTTCCATGCTTTGACGCACTACGTGAATCCGGCGCTCGAAGCCTATTCGGCCAAGGTTCCAATAACTGTCGCTGCCAGCGATGCCGACTGCAATCTGCACATCTTCGTCGGCCCGTGGACCAAGTTCTCCGACTGCGACAAGACCAAGGATTACCTGACAAAGGCCGGCCTTTCGTTCACCGCGGTCTCCTTGCCCGCGGATGCCGGCACCGCCAAGGTGATCGCCACCATCGGGGACAGGGTCATCAAATTCGGCAGCGAAGCCGCGGGCGACGTGATCAAGTACGACGACAAGCCGCTGGCCGAAGCGATGAAGGCGACTGGTTATGCGGGCAGGGCCGATCCCGCGGCCATCAACTGGCCCATGGCGCTGCTGATCCTCTGGATCATGATGATCTACGTCACGCTGGTGTACGGGCCGATCGCCGCATTCCTGGTCGAACTGTTCCCGACGCGCATCCGCTACACGTCGATGTCGCTGCCCTATCACATCGGCAACGGCTGGTTCGGGGGCATGCTGCCGCTGGTCGCGACCGCAATGGTGGCAGCCAAGGGCGATATCTACTACGGCCTGTGGTATCCGATCGTCGTGGCTGCGATGACGTTCGTGGTCGGAATGATCTTCCTGCGCGAAAAGAAGATCGCCGACCTGCATGCCGACGATCAGCTCGCCGTCCGCGGAGCGTGACTGCGGACCCCTAGCTCCCACGCGCACACCGCCCCGGATGCCGAAAGGTAACGGAGCGTTTCTTTTTGGCTCGGGCGGGCGGGCTTGCGGCAAAATGCAGGGCGCCGACAGTCAACCAGCCGTGAACCCGTGCCTATTCGCAGAACCAATCGTTGGCTGAAGCAACTCGGGCCGGGCCTCATCACAGGGGCCGCCGATGACGACCCTTCCGGCATCGCGACCTACTCGCAGGCGGGGGCCCAGTTTGGCTACCAGCTGGGCTGGACGCTTCTCCTGACCTATCCGCTGATGGTCGGCATCCAGATGGTCAGCGCGCGGATGGGACGCGTAACGGGGCACGGCCTCGCCTCCAACATTCGTAGTCACTTTCCGCGGCCGGTGCTCTACGGCGTCGTGGCCATGCTGGTGGCCGCCAACACGATCAACATCGCCGCCGATATTGCTGCGATGGGCGAAGCGCTGAGGCTGGTCGCCGGTGGCCATGCGCTTGTCTACGCGATCGGCTTCGGGGTGCTGTGTCTGGTTCTGCAAGTCTTTCTGAGCTACCAGGTTTACGTTCGCTACCTCAAATGGCTGACGCTGGCGTTGCTGGCGTATGTGGCGGTGGTGTTTACCATCGCGGTTCCCTGGCATCAAGTGGTCCTTGGCCTGGTTTGGCCGAAGGTAGTGCTGACCTCGGCGGCGCTTACCGTCATCGTTGCCGTGTTCGGCACGACGATCAGCCCTTATCTGTTCTTCTGGCAGGCGGCCCAGGAAGTCGAGGAGCTCAATGCCGATCCGGCGGCAACCGCGCTGGTGCTGGACCCCGCCGGCGCGCGCCGGCACCTGAGGCGAATCAAGATCGACACGTATTTCGGCATGGGATTCTCCAACCTGATCGCCTTGTTCATCGTCATAAGCTGCGCCGCGACGCTGCACCGCAGCGGCATCACCGACATCGCGACATCGGCGCAGGCGGCTGAAGCGCTGCGGCCGCTCGCCGGCGACGGCGCCTTCCTTCTGTTCAGTCTCGGGATCATCGGCACTGGGTTGCTTGCAGTGCCGGTGCTGGCCGGGTCGGCGGCCTATGCCGTTGCCGAAACGTTCGAGTGGAAGAGCGGGCTCGACCTGAAGCTCCTCGAGGCGCGCGAATTCTACGGAATCATTGCGTTTGCGACGCTGGGCGGCGTCGTGCTCGACTTCACGCCGATTCACCCAATCCAGGCGTTGTTCTGGAGCGCGGTGATCAATGGTGTCATCGCCGTGCCGATCATGGTCGTGATGATGCTCCTGGCCGACGACCCGAAGGTGATGGGCGCCTTCACGGTGACGCGGCGGCTGAAGGCGCTTGGCTGGCTCGCGACGTGGACGATGGCCGCCGCTGTCGTCGCGATGTTCGTCGCCGGCTAGCGCAAGCCGTCCGGGCGGCGCTTCAGTTCACGATCTGCCGCAGTTCCCCCGTCTTGTATTTGGTCGCGATGGCCGCGAGAGGAATGGGCTTGATCTTGCCGGCCATGCCGGCGCAGCCGAACTGCTCGTAGCGCTCCTTGCAGATGGCCCTGGCGGCCAGCATGGCCGGCTTCAGGAATTCGCGCGGATCGAACTTGGCGGGATTCTCGTGGAAGAACTTGCGGACCGCAGCCGTCATGGCGAGCCGGATGTCCGTGTCGATGTTGATCTTGCGCACGCCGTGCTTGATGCCTTCCTGGATTTCCTCGACCGGAACGCCATAGGTTTCCTTCATCGCCCCGCCGTACGCGCGGATTTCCGCGAGCAGGTTCTGCGGCACCGACGAGCTCCCGTGCATCACGAGGTGCGTGTTCGGGATGCGCGCGTGGATCGCCTTGATGCGGTCGATGGCCAGGATGTCACCGGTGGGCTTGCGCGTGAACTTGTAGGCGCCATGCGAGGTTCCGATGGCGATGGCCAGCGCGTCGAGCTGCGTGGACTTCACGAAATCGGCGGCCTCGTCCGGATCGGTCAGCAGCATCTCGCGGGTCATCGTGATTTCCGCGCCGTGGCCGTCCTCCTTGTCGCCACGCATCGTCTCGAGCGAACCCAGGCACCCCAGCTCGCCCTCGACGGTGACACCGAGCGCGTGCGCCATGGCCACGACCTTACCGGTCACTCCGACGTTATAGGCATAGTCAGCGACGGTCTTGCCGTCTTCCTTGAGCGAGCCATCCATCATGACCGACGAGAAGCCAAGATTCATCGCGGACTGGCACACGGCGGGCGACTGGCCATGGTCCTGGTGCATGACGACGGGGATGTTCGGGTAACTCTCGACGGCCGCCTCGATCAGGTGACGCAGGAAGATCTCACCCGCATATTTGCGCGCGCCGGCGGAGGCCTGCATGATCACCGGGCTGTCGGTTTCGGCGGCAGCCGCCATGATGGCCTGCACCTGCTCCAGGTTGTTGACGTTGAAGGCGGGCAGACCGTAGCCGTGTTCCGCGGCATGGTCCAGCAGTTGGCGCATGGAGACGAGTGCCATGAGAACCTCCTCGCGGAGCACGTATGGGACCCGCTATTTTACAGGATTCGCTCAGACGGGATGGCGGCGGCTTGCCGTTGCCGGCCCGCCCGTCAAGCCCTGCGTCCTCCAACGAGTTCTGAGCGTTCGCCGCTCGCGCTGCTCGCGTAAACGTCGATGTCACCCACGTTAGCGAACGCTAAAGATCGTCAAGATCGGTGTTCACCGACCTTGACGATCTTCATCGTATTGGTACCGCCTGACTTTCCCATCGGCTCGCCGATCGTGAGCACGATGAGATCTCCCGGCTTGACCTGCCCCTTGGCGAGCAGCAGATCCTCGGCCGCGAGCAGGACGGCGTCGCGGTCGCGGCTTTGTTCGAGGAAGAGCGGCCGCACGTTGCGATAGAGCGCCATCTTGCGCTGCGTCTCGATCTTCGGTGTCAGCGCGAAAATCGGACACCCGCAATTGTGCCGGGACATCCAGAGCGCGGTGGAACCGGAATCCGTCAGCGAGGCGATCGCCTTGACCTTGAGGTGGAACGCGGTGAACAGCGTGGCCATCGCGATCGACTGGTCGACGCGCGTGAACGTGCGATTGAGGAAGTCGCGGTCGAGCTCGACGGTGTCGGATTTTTCCGCCTCGGCGCAGATCTGTGCCATGGCGTCGACGGTCTCCACCGGGTACTTTCCCGCCGCGGTCTCGGCCGAGAGCATCACGGCATCGGTGCCGTCGAGCACGGCGTTGGCCACGTCCGAAACTTCCGCGCGCGTCGGCACCGGCGCGTGGATCATCGATTCCATCATTTGCGTGGCGGTGATGGTGAGCTTGTTGCGCTCGCGCGCCATCTTGATCATCCGCTTCTGCAATCCGGGCACGGCGGCGTTGCCGACTTCGACGGCGAGATCGCCGCGCGCCACCATGATGCCGTCCGATGCGTCGATGATCTCCTCGAGGCACGTGATGGCTTCCGCGCGCTCGATCTTGGCGATCAGCAGCGCGCGGCCGCCGGCGGCGCGCAGGAGCTGCCGCGCCATGTACATGTCCTCCTTGGTCTTCGGGAACGATACGGCAAGATAGTCGGCTTCGAGCATCGCGGCCGTCTTCACGTCGTCCATGTCCTTCGACGTCAGCGCCGGGGCGGTCAGGCCGCCGCCCATCCGGTTGATGCCCTTGTTGTTCGACAGTGTCCCGCCCTGCACGACACGCGTGACGATGCTTCGGCCCTCGACCGACTCGACATTGAGGCGGATCAGGCCATCGTCGAGCAGCAGGACGGCGCCGGCCGCGACATCCTGCGGCAACTCCTTGTAGTCGAGGCCGACGCGCGTGGCGTCGCCCTGTTCGCATTCGGCATCGAGAATGAACGTCTGCCCCGGCTCGAGGCGCACCTTGCCGTCTGCGAATTTGCCGATGCGGATCTTCGGTCCCTGCAGATCGGCCATGACTGCGACTGCCCGGCCCAGCCTATGCGCGCATTCGCGCACCATTTGCGCGCGCTCGACGTGGTCGGACGCGCGGCCATGCGAAAAATTGAGGCGGACGACGTCCACGCCCGCCGCCAGCATCCGCTGCAGGACGGCCGGGTCGCTGCACGCCGGACCCAGCGTGGCGACGATCTTGGTATTGCGTGACACTGGTGGTTCTCCCATTCCGCTTGCAGGCGGTTCGCGCGCAATGTTACGCGCAATCCCCATGGGTCGGGAATCGCGGCCTGCCCGCGGCGCCATCATCGCGGCCGAAACGATCCTGCGATGGTCGGCGGGCTTGTGGCAGAATCGTGGCCGATTCTTCGAGGAGCAAGAGCATGCGGATGACAATGCGCGCGATGCGGACCATGGCGGCGGCCGTGTTTCTGGTGGGCGGAATTGCCGTCGCCTACGACGGACCGGTCGAAAAGAAGGTCTTCACGATGCCGTCATACACGACGGTCGGCGGCACGACGTTGAAGGATGTCAAGGTCGGCTATGAGACGTACGGCAAGCTCAACGCCGCCGGCGACAACGCGATTTTCGTCCCGCATTTCTTCAGCGGCAATTCGCACGCCGCCGGAAAGTACAAGGAGTCGGACGCCGCGTTCGGCTATTGGGATCCAATCATCGGTTCCGGACGGCCCATCGACACCGACAAGTATTTCGTGATCAGTGCCGACACGCTGGTCAATCTCAATACCAAGGATCCGAACACGACGACCACCGGCCCGGCGACGATCAATCCCGCGACCGGCAAGCCCTGGGGCATGGCGTTTCCTGTCGTGACGTACGTCGACTCCGTGCGCGTGCACAAGGCGCTGGTCGACTCGCTGGGTGTGAAGAAACTGCAGGCGGTCGCCGGCCCGTCGGGTGGTTCGATCCAGGCAATGATATGGGCGGCCGAGTATCCGGACTACGTCCTTCGCGTCGTGCACGTGATCGGCCCCGGCTTCGACATTCATCCCTACGTGATCGAGCTGGTCGACGAGTGGATCCTTCCGATCAAGCTCGATCCGAAATGGAACAACGGCGACTACTACGGACGCGACGAGGCGCTGGACGGGCTGGCGCAGGCGCTGAAGATCGTCACGATATCGACGCGTGCGTTCGGCTGGGCAGAGAAGACATTCGGCTACAAGTGGGCGGACCCCGCGAAGGACCCGGCGGCGGCGATGGACAACCGCTTCGCCATCGAGGACACGCTGAACAAGGCAGGTGCCGCGCGTGCGAAATCGATTGACGCGAATTCGATGATCTACACGGCGAAGGCCAACCAGCTGTACAACCTGGGCGACGACGTGAAGAAGATCAAGGCGAAGATCCTGTTCATCCCCGCGGCGTCCGATGGTGTCTTTCCGCCGGAATTGTCGAAGCGCGCCGCGGAGCGTTACCGGGCACAAGGAGGAATTGCGGAAGTGGCGATCATCGAGGGCGACGGCGGCCACCTCGAGGGCGTGTTCAATGTCGCAAAGCAGGGCGAGGCGATCCGCGCATTCCTGGCCAAATGAGCGGCCAAATGAGTCGCGCAATGAACCAGGGCCTCAGGCCGCGGCGCGCTTCTCCAGTATTTCCACGGCGGGCAGCGTCTTGCCTTCGAGGAATTCGAGGAAGGCGCCGCCCCCGGTCGAGATGTAGCTGATTTTCCCTTCGAGGCCGAACTTGGCTATGGCCGCGAGCGTGTCGCCGCCGCCGGCGATCGAAAATGCGGGCGAGTTCGCAATGGCCTCCGCGATGGCCTTCGTGCCGGACGCGAACGCATCAAACTCGAACACGCCGACGGGACCATTCCAGACGATCGTTCCCGCGTCCGCGATCACCGTCTTGAGGGCCGCGACCGTCGTCGGGCCGATGTCGAGAATGAGATCGTCGGCACCGACGTTCTCGATCGCTTTGAGTTCCGGCTTGGCGTTCGCCGAAAATTCCCGCGCGACAACCGCGTCGATCGGGATCGGAACCTTGCCGGGAAATTGGTCGAGGATCGCACGGGCCTCGCCGACCAGATCGGCTTCCACGAGCGACTTGCCGATGTTGCCGCCGGCGGCCAGGATGAATGTGTTGGCGATGCCGCCGCCGACGATCAGGCAATCGACCTTCGCCGCGAGCGAACGCAGGATCGTGAGCTTGGTGGAAACCTTCGATCCCGCGACAATCGCCACCAGCGGCCGCCGGGGATGGGCGAGCGCCTTGCCCAGCGCATCCAGCTCCGCCGAAAGCAGTGGCCCGGCACAGGCGATGGCGGCGAACTTCGCCATGCCGTGGGTCGTCGCCTCGGCGCGATGCGCGGTGCCGAAGGCGTCGTTGACGTAGATGTCGCAAAGTTTCGCCATCCGTTGCGCCAGCGCGGCGTCGTTCTTCTTCTCGCCCTTGTTCATCCGGCAATTCTCGAGCAGGAACACCTGGCCGGGCTTCATCGCCCTGTGCCATGGGCCGCCATCGACCCAATCGCGGATCAGCGGCACCTCGACCCCGAGAAGATCGGAGAGGCGCCTGCCGATAGGCGCGAGCGACTCGGCAGGGGTCCACTGCCCTTCCGTTGGCCGACCCAGATGCGACGTGACCATCACCGCCGCGCCGCGCGTGACGGCGTCGCGGATTGCGGGAACCGAAGCGCGGATACGCGAATCGTCGGCGATGTTGCCCTGATCGTCCAGCGGCACGTTCAAGTCGGCGCGGATGAACACGCGCTTGCCGCGCACGTCGAGGTCGGAAAGACGTTTCATGGCCATCACGTGTGACGGTTCAAATGTGGTAGTCGAGCGGCTGCATCGTCTCGGCATCGACGACGCGCACGGCGCGGCCGCGCGCCGCCGCACGCATGCGCACCAGGTCGTCGCTGATCCGCGAGGCTGTCGTCTCGAAGCAGAACGGCAGCAGTGAATGCACGATGGCGGCAAGACCCCCGGCCGTCATCTTGGCGCCGAAGCGCAGCGCGAAGCGAAAGTGCTGCCCGTACGTTTCGCCTACCGATGCTGGATGCGCGGTAAAGGGGTTCATCTAAGGCTTAGCTCCCGGTGTCCATCATATAGACCATCATGTGCACGTCGTCGTAGACGCCGTCGAGTTTCTTGCCCCGCAAGCGTATGCCTTCCATGGCGAATCCGACCTTGCGGTACAGCGCAGCGGCCCGCGTATTGCGCCCGTACACGGTCAGCGAGACCCGCTCGAATCCCGTGACGCGTGCCGCGTCGAGCGTCGCGCGAATGAGCCGCTCGCCCAGACCGCGGCCGCGATAGTCAGGCAGCAAGCCCATGCCGAGAACGCCTTCGTGCGCATAGATCGGAATGGACTCGCGGCGCACGTCGCACCAGCCGACGATGCGCCCGCCATCGTCCGCCACGAACATCGGGCCGCCAATCTCCATGTTCGTCGCGACGAACGCCGCGGTCTGCGCAAGCGGGAACGGCTGCTGGAACGCGAGATACTCGCGCTCCTTCATCACGGCGCCCACGCAGTCCCCGAATCCCTTGATGTCGGCCAGCGTGATCGGGCGAATCGTGACCGGCCCGGCGTTCATTTCGCGTCCATCAGCGCAACGGTGGTGTCGAGCATCCGGTTGGAAAATCCCCATTCGTTGTCGTACCAGCTCGAGACCTTCACCAGCCGGCCCGAGACCTTGGTGAGCGTCGCGTCGAACGTCGACGACGCCGGATCGTGGTTGAAGTCGACCGACACGAGCGGAGCCTTGTTGTAGTTGAGGATGCCCTTGAGCGGCCCCGATTCCGACGCCGCCTTCATGATCGCGTTGACCTCGTCGACCGTCGTGTCGCGCGCGGCGATGAACGAAAGGTCGACCAGCGACACGTTGATCGTCGGCACGCGAATGGCGTAGCCGTCGAGCTTGCCGTTCAATTCCGGAAGCACGAGGCCCACGGCGGCCGCCGCGCCGGTCTTGGTCGGGATCATGCTCATCGTCGCCGAGCGGGCTCGCCGCAAGTCCTCGTGATAGACATCGGTGAGCACCTGGTCGTTGGTGTACGCGTGCACGGTCGTCATGAGGCCGTTGACGACGCCGATCTTGTCGTGCAGCGGCTTGACCAGCGGCGCCAGGCAGTTCGTCGTGCACGACGCGTTGGAGATCACCGTGTCGGCGGCCTTGAGCGTCAGATGGTTCACGCCGAACACGACTGTCGCGTCGACGTCCTTGCCGCCGGGCGCGGAGATGATGACCTTTTTGGCGCCGCCCTTGAGGTGCGCGCCGGCCCGCTCCTTGGTCGTGAAGAGCCCCGTGCACTCCAGCACGACATCGACGCCAAGCGCCCCCCATGGCAGCGCCGCCGGATCGCGGTGTGCGAAGACCTTGATCCGGTCACCATTGACGACCATCGCGTCGCCGTCGACAGTGACGTTGCCGGGAAACTTGCCGTGCGCCGTGTCGTAGCGCGTCAGGTGCGCGTTGGTCTCCGGGCTTCCGAGGTCGTTGAGGGCGACGATGGCGATGTCGTGCTTCTTGCCACCCTCGTAGTGCGCGCGAAGGATGTTGCGGCCGATGCGGCCGTAACCGTTGATGGCGACTTTGATGGTCATCGTGCTCTCCGGAATGAAACGTGGGAATCAGTGCAATATCGCCGGCAGGTTAGCCGCCGAAACCAGGGAATCGATGTCGCGCCAGCCATAGCCCGCCTCGACCAGGTCCATGCCATCCCATGTGAACGGCTGTTCGACCAGCAGTTCGGCGCCCAATTTTTCATAGAATGCGCGCGCCGTCTTGTTCCCGGCGATGACCCAGACGATGAGGCCGTTCGCGCCATGCGCGCGTTGCGCGGCGGCAACCGTCGCGACCAGGCGCTGCCCGGTTCCGCTACGCTGCGCTTCGCGAATGAGGTACACCGCCGACAGTTCCGCGTTGAGCCCGTACTTGGGCTCGGCCAGCATGTGGCCCGCCGCAAAGCCGACCATGCCGCCCGCATTCTCGGCGACGAACACGCTGGTCGGATTCGGATCGGCGGTCAGGACCTTCGCCCACAGTGCGGCACTGTCCTCGACGGTCATTGCGGCAAGGTAGGCCTCGGGAATCATCCCCTTGTATGTCGTGCGCCACGCATCGACGCGCACCTGCGCGATCGCGAACGCGTCCGCAGGCGTGGCGGGTCGAATGGCCGGCACGTTCATGCGCGATCAGAGCACGCGCTTGATCGCGGCAACGACATGGTCGACGGTGAACCCGAAATATTTGAACAGCACGCCTCCGGGCGCGGATTCGCCGAAGGTGTCGATGCCGACGACGCCGGCATGCGGATCGTCGGCGGCGCCGACGTATTTGCGCCAGCCGTCGGTGACGCCGGCTTCGACGGCGACGCGCGGGACCCCGGCAGGCAGCACCGACGTGCGATACGCCGCATCCTGCCGGTCGAACGCGCTGGTGCACGGCATCGACACCACGCGCACGGAGATGCCAACCTTGGCGAGCGCATCGCGCGCGGCCAGCGCCAGGCCGACTTCCGACCCGGTGGCGATGACGACGGCGCGGGAGGCCGACGGCGCCGCGGCGAAATCGGCGACGACATAGCCGCCGCGACGGATGGCGGCAATCGCCGCCGCGTCGCGTGTAACGAAGGGCACGTTCTGGCGCGTGAACAGGAGGCACGTCGGACCGTGCGCTCGCTCGATCGCCACGGCCCACGCGACCGCGGACTCCACGGTATCGCACGGCCGCCACAAATCCATGCCGGGGATGAGGCGCAAGGCAGCGGCGTGCTCGACCGACTGGTGGGTAGGCCCGTCCTCGCCCAAGCCGATCGAGTCGTGCGTGAATACGAAGATCGAGCGCAGCTTCATCAGCGCGGCCATCCGCAGTGCATTGCGCGAATAATCGGAGAACGTGAGGAACGTGCCGACGTAGGGAATGAAGCCGCCGTGGAGTGCCAACCCGTTGGCAATCGCGCTCATCGCGAATTCGCGAACGCCGAAATTGAGGTAGTTGCCCGCGTAGCCGCCGGTGGCCGCGACCGGCACCGATCCGGACCAGTTCGTGAACACGGATCCGGTGAGGTCGGCCGAGCCGCCGATCAATTCCGCCAGGTGCGGCGCGAACGCTTCGATGGCCTGCTGCGACGCCTTGCGCGTGGCGATCGTCTCGCCCTTCGCGGACTGCGCGGCGACGAATGCCTCCGCCGTCCCGGCAAAGTCCGCCGGCAATTTACCCTGCATCCGCCGGACGAATTCGGCGGCGAGCGCCGGGTGCGCGGCGCGGTACGCGGCGAAGCGCGCATTCCAATCGGCTTCTTGCGCGGCACCACGATCGCGAGCGCTCCAACCCGCGTAGATTTCGGGGGGAATCTCGAAGGGCGGACACGCCCAGCCCAGGGCCGCGCGCGCTCCGGCGATTTCCTTCTCGCCCAAAGCGGCCCCGTGAGCGGCTTCGGTGCCCGCCTTGGTCGGCGCACCTTTGCCGATGGTCGTCTTGCAACAGATCAGTGTGGGCCGGTCGGTCACCGCTTTCGCGGCCGCGATCGCGGCATCCACGGCGGCCACGTCGTGCCCGTCGACCTTGGCGATGACGTTCCAGCCATAGGCCTCGAAGCGCCGCGGCGTGTCGTCGGTGAACCATCCCTGCACATGGCCGTCGATGGAAATGCCGTTGTCGTCGTAGATCGCGATGAGCTTGCCCAGCCGCCAGGTGCCGGCGAGCGAGCACGCCTCGTGCGAAATTCCCTCCATCAGGCAGCCGTCGCCCAAGAAAACGTAGGTGTGATGATCGACGATTGCGTGGCCCGGCCGGTTGAACTGCGCGGCCAGCATCCTTTCCGCGAGCGCCATGCCGACTGCGTTGGCCAGGCCCTGTCCGAGCGGGCCCGTGGTCGTCTCGACGCCGGGCGTGACGCCGACTTCAGGATGGCCCGGCGTCTTCGAGTGGAGCTGCCGGAAATGGCGAAGCTCGTCCACGGGCAAGTCGTATCCCGACAGATGCAGCAGCGCGTACTGCAGCATCGAGCCATGTCCGTTGGACAGCATGAAGCGGTCGCGATTGGGCCAATGCGGATTCCCGGGATTGTGGCGCAGGTGCCTATTCCACAAGGCGACGGCGATGTCGGCCATGCCCATCGGCATGCCGGGATGCCCGGATTTCGCCGCTTCGACGGCGTCCATCGCCAATGCGCGGATTGCGTCGGCAAGTTGCTTGTCGGAGGCGCGCACGGCAGCGGAGGAGACCGTCATTTTCGTCGTCTTTCGAAAAAGGTGGGAGGATGCCGGACGCTGCGCTTCGCGCGAAGGCGATACTCGTGTGATACAACCTGAAATTATCGCTTTGGCACGAAAATTGTGCAATAATTCCACGTTTAGTTCCGGTGAAAAACAGGACGCCGGAATCAATCATTTGCCGGCGCGCGCCAACGTGTGCCGGCCGGGAAAAACGCATCGGACGCCGGGTATCGAGCGCGCGACAAGGCCTTAGGGGGACGACTAATGGACGGAATCCATCTGTTAGGCGAATGGTATGACTGTCCTGCCGACGCGCCGGAATTCTGCCAAGCGGGACCGCTGCGTGCGCTGTGTATCAACGCGGCGCGCGAATCGGGGCTGACCGTCGTCGGCGACAGCTTCCACCAGTTCGAGCCTCAGGGCGTGACGGGGACGGTGCTGCTGGCGGAGTCGCACATCGCGATCCACACGTGGCCCGAAGCCGGATTCGTCACCGTCGACGTCTACGTGTGCAATCTGCAGACCGACAACACCGCGAAGGCCGAGCATGTCTTCCGTGCACTGGAGGCTGCATTGAAGCCGCGACGGACGCGATTCCAGGCGATCCATCGCGGAGGCAAGGATGCCTGACCGCCAGGACGACGGTTCGCCGCCTCCGGCCGGGGACATCGCGCCCGGCGCGCTGACCGAGTACCTGACCGACGACTGGGCGTTCTTCCTGAAGTCGTCGCGGCAGTTCGAAAAGTTCAGGTCGCCGCACCAGGCGATCGAAGTGCACGACACGGCGCAGTTCGGCAAGCTGTTCCGCCTGGACGGTCATTTCATGACGTCCGAAAAGGACGAATTTTTCTACCACGAAAACCTGGTCCATGTGCCGGCGATCACGCATCCGCAGCCGGTCACCGCGCTGATCGTCGGCGGCGGCGACGGCGGGTCCGCGGAAGAGTTGCTGAAGCACCCGTCGATCAAATCGGTGACGCTGTGCGAAATCGACCTGGCCGTCGTCGATATCTCGCGCAAATACCTGCAGCCCGTTCACAACGGCGCGTTCGACGACGCAAGGCTTACGCTGAAGATCGAGGACGGCTTTGCGTTCGTGCGCAATGCGACCGAGCAATACGACCTCATCGTGCTCGACCTGACCGACGCCGGCGGCCCTTCGGCCGCGCTCTATACGCAGGATTTCTATCGCGCCTGCGCGGCGCGCCTGCGCCCGACGGGCGCCATGTCGCTGCATATCGCCAGCCCCATTGCGCACCCCGAGCGCGTCCGCGAGACGCTTGCGAACCTGCGCAGCGCCTTCGCCGTCGTCACGCCCTACCTTACGTCCGTGCCGCTCTACGGCGGCCTGTGGATGATGGCGTGCTGTTCAGCGAGCCTCGATCCCAAGGGCATGTCGATCCTCGACATCGACCGGCGCATCGCGCAGCGCGGCATCCGCAAGCTCCAGTACTACAACGGGGACATGCACCGCGCGGCCCTGGCACTGCCCAATTTCGTCCGCGCGCTCGTCCCTTAAGTCGACCGCTGTCCGGCGCCGCCATGAGGCGCCGTTCGACCGCCATTTCGCCTCGTTTGGGTGGCCACCCGCATCCGGCCGGCCCGTTCCCGCGTTATAGCAAGGTGAGGACGGAGGCCGCCGGCCGCTTGAAGCCGGCCACCGCATCCTCCATATGGGAAGCAAGGGGCCCAAAACCCCATGCCATTGGAAGGCGGAACGTGATGAAACAACTGGAAACAGGGGCGTCGCAGCCGAAACTTGCCGACACGATGAACGGTGCCGATTTCCTGCTGATCGACGGCGTCATTTTCGAGACGGGCTACGTGCGCGTGCCGGATGAATTCACGGCCGCCGACGATGTCGTCGTCGAGGCCCGCCGCGGCGACACCGAAATCGACCTGACGCGCGATGAAATCGACGACGCCGTGTTGTTGGGCGAGGGCGTGTTCCGCCTGAAAAACGGCGCGATCGTGCGGTTCCTGTCGAGCGCGGTGATCCACTAGCGCGGTTCTGCGCCTGCCTGCCCGACCTGTGGCGTTATGATGGCGCCCGCATGTCGCGCCCCCGAAAATCCTCTGCCTGCGTGACGCTGGTTCTCTTAGGGGCCGCGGCGCTCACCGGCTGCTCGGACAGTTCGACATCGGGGCGCCGCTCCCAATACGCAACCCGGGAAGCGTGCCTGGCCGATTGGGGCGATCCCGCCGAATGCGATGAACAGCGCCTGACATGCTGGCATGGGGCGCGATCGCGCTCATCGTGCAGCTCGCCGTCCACTTCGTCGTTGCGAGAGTGATGCCGCGCTTCCCCGAGGCGATCAAGGCCGGTCGCATTTCCGACGCGACGTTCTTAGCCGCGCTGGCTATCGCGGTCGGGTTGCTCAACGCGGCGGCGATGACCAGCTGAAGGGAAAAGCGATTACAATCGTCAATTCCGAAGAACTCAGATGGAAGCTCAAAATGGATAGTCGACGCAGGCAGGTATTGCGATCCGGCGGCGGCCTTACGCTGTTCACGCTCGTCGCCGCGGCCGGATGGCTGCGGCCCGGTCAGGCAAACGCGGCGGACGCCTGGAACCAGGCGGCCTTCGACACGCATTCGCTGGATGAAACGGTCAGGGCATTGGGCGGGGCGGCAGCTGCGCCGAATCCCGGCGTCACGTTCTTCCAGACGCCCGACATCGCCGAAAACGGCGCCGTGGTGCCGATAGGCGTGACGAGCACCATTCCCAAGACCGAGTCGATCGCCATCCTGATCGAAAAGAACCCGAACACCCTCGCGGCGGTATTCGACATCCCCGCCGGCACCGACCCGTCGTTGTCGACGCGGGTCAAGATGGCTCAGACATCCAACGTCTACGCGCTGGTGAAGGCCGACGGCAAGTTCTATCTTGCGTCGAAGGAAATCAAGGTCACGCTGGGCGGCTGCGGCGGATAGCGCGCGGCCACGAATTCGAGAAGGCAGGAGAAGACATGGCAGATCCGATGCGCATCCGCGCCAACCTGGTCGGCGACTCGACCGAGGTAAAGGTGCTGATGAGCCACCAGATGGAGACCGGTCAGCGCAAGGATGCGCAGGGCAAGACGATTCCCGCGTGGTTCATCCAGAACGTCGCCATCACGCACAACGGCAGAACGGTCCTGTCGGCGCAGTGGGGCACGGCGATCTCCCAGAACCCCTTCCTCGCGTTCAAGTTCAAGGGCGGCGCCAAGGGCGACAAGGTGCAGGTGACGTGGACCGACAACCGCGGCGACAAGCGGACGGACGAGGCGACGATCGGATGAACCGCAACCGCACCGATATGGCATCGCCTGCCGTGCGCACGGCTTTCGGTGGCGTGGTGGTCTCGCTCGCCGCGTTCGTCGCGGTGACGGCATTGGCACAGACTTCCGCCCTTGACGAAATCGCGAAATACCGCGCCGCGCTGAAGGACGGCAACCCCGCCGAACTCTGGGAAGTGCGCGGCGAGGCGCTGTGGAAACAGCCGCGCGGCCCGAAGCAGGTTTCGTTCGAACGTTGCGACCTTGGGCTGGGTTCCGGTGTTGTCGCAGGCGCCTACGCGCAGTTGCCGCGGTATTTCGCCGACGCGGACCGTGTGATGGACCTCGAAACGCGGCTCGTCTACTGCATGGTCACGCAGCAAGGATACACGGAGGCCGACGCGAAGAAGAATCCCTTCGGCGCCGGCAGCGAGCACAGGTCGGACATTGAGGCACTGGTGGCCTACGTGGCGTCGGCGTCGCGCGGCGTCAAGATGAATGTCGCGCTGAACCATCCGAAGGAGCGGGAGGCCTTTGACCTGGGTGCCAAGATGTTCGTGTATCGCGGCGGCACGCACGATTTCTCGTGCATGACCTGCCATGGCGACGACGGCAAGCGCATCAGGCTGCAGGACCTGCCCAATCTCACCACCGCCGCCGGCGCGCAGAAGGCCTATACGACGTGGCCCGCGTATCGCGTTTCGCAGGGTGAAGTGCGCTCGTTCGAGTGGCGGCTTAACGACTGCTTCCGCCAGCAGCGCTTTCCCGAGCTCCTGTACGGCTCCGACGCGGCGATCGCGCTGACGATGTATCTCGCCCGCAATGCCAACGGCGCCGCGTTCGATGCGCCGGGCCTCAAGCGCTGAAGGGCATGGTCATGTCAACGAGAACCTGGATGTGGATCTGCGCGGCTGTCGTGTCCGCCGTGATTATCGGCTGCGCGACGGCGCCGAACGACGTCGAAACCTCGCGGCGCGCTGCGAGGTGCTCAAGGAATCGTTCAAGGCCAGGGGCCAGGCGGGTCTCGACCGCCTGGACCAGGACGATACGCAGCGCCTGTGCACGCTGTATGCGGGTAAGCCGCTGCCGAAGGACGTGGCGGAGATGATCGAGAAGTTGAACCTGGCATCGATCAAGTGGCCCGCCGATGGAAAGTGGCTCGGCGATTGGAAGGGCGGCGAGCGTGTCGCGCAGGAAGGTCGCGGCAAGCAGTTTTCCGACAATCCCAAAGGCCCGGTCGGTGGCAACTGCTATGCGTGCCATCAGCTTACGCCCCAGGAGGTTTCGTTCGGGACGATCGGTCCGTCGCTGTACCAGTTCGGCAAGTTGCGCGGCTACACCGACGAAACGCGCAAGTATGCATACGGCAAGATCTGGAACGCCGACGCCTACGTCGCCTGCACCAACATGCCGCGCTTCGGCCACAGCCAGATCCTCTCCGAGCAGCAGATCAAGGACCTCGTCGCGCTTCTGACGGACCCCGACTCTCCAGTCAACAAATGACGTTGGGGCCGGCCGTGCCGGCCCGGGTCCACGAGAAGTTTTGAACCCCCGTGAATCGCCGCGAATTCCTGCACGCCATTGCCGCGGCCTCCGTTGCCGGGCTGCCGGTCGGCGACGCGCGCTCGCTCGACCTCTCCGCCGGCTCCGCGTTCTACGACGGCATCGCACCCTTCGGCAACGTGACCCTCCTGCATTTCACCGACTGCCACGCGCAGTTGATGCCGATGTTCTACCGGGAGCCGGCCTTCAATCTGGGCGTCGGCGCGGCGACCGGCCAGCCGCCGCATCTCGTCGGCGAGCATCTGCTCAAGTACTTTGGCATTGCTGCCGGAACCCGCGACGCGCACGCCTTCACCTATCTCGACTTTGCCCGCGCCGCGAAGGCCTACGGCCGGATGGGCGGGTTCGCGCATCTCGCCACGCTCGTCAAGAAGCTGAGGGCGACGCGCCCCGGCGCGTTGCTGCTCGACGGCGGCGACACGTGGCAAGGCTCGGCCACATCGCTGTGGACGCGCGGCCAGGACATGGTCGACGCCCAGAAGCTGCTGGGCGTGGACGTGACGACCGGTCACTGGGAGTTCACGTACGGCGCCGATCGGGTGAAGGAGGTGGTCGCCAGGGACTTCGCGGGCCGCATCGAATTCCTCGCGCAGAACATCCGCACGGCGGATTTTGGCGACCCGGTCTTTTCCCCGTACACGATGCGATCGATCAACGGCATCCCGGTGGCCATCGTCGGACAGGCATTTCCCTACACGCCGATCGCCAATCCTCGCTACTTCGTGGCGGAGTGGACGTTCGGCATCCAGGAAGAGTCGATGCAGAAGGTCGTCGACGAAGCGCGCGGCAAGGGCGCGCAGGCGGTCGTATTGCTTTCGCACAACGGCATGGACGTCGACCTCAAGATGGCGGCGCGCGTGACCGGCATCGACGTCATCCTCGGCGGACATACGCACGATGGCGTGCCGCGGCCGACGATCGTCGCCAACCGCGGCGGCAAGACCGTCGTGACCAACGCCGGCAGCAACGGCAAGTTCCTCGCGGTCCTGGACCTCGAGGTCGCCGGAGGCAAGGTCGCCGACTATCGCTACCGGCTGCTTCCGGTCTTCAGCAGCCTGCTCCCGCCCGATCGCGCGATGGCCCACCACATCCGCGACGTGCGCGCGCCGTTCGAGCGGAAGCTCGA
The DNA here is from genome assembly GCA_963828045.1 of uncultured beta proteobacterium. Classification (GTDB taxonomy): domain Bacteria; phylum Pseudomonadota; class Gammaproteobacteria; order Burkholderiales; family Casimicrobiaceae; genus VBCG01. Next base: position 620,391 of record CAWHCM010000004.1, read on the forward strand.
CGAAAAGCTTGCCATAACCGAAGGACTCCTCTACCGGCGCGGCAATTTCAGCGGGACGGCAGACCAGTTGATCCTCGACGCGCTGATGGCGGAGAAAGATGCGCCGATCGCGTTTTCGCCAGGATTCCGCTGGGGTACGGCGCTGCTCCCGGGACAGGCGATTCGAATGGAGGACCTGATGGACCAGACGGCGATCACCTATCCATTCGTCACCGTCAACGAATACACCGGCGACACGATCAAGACGATCCTGGAGGACGTCGCCGACAACCTGTTCAATCCCGATCCGTACTACCAGCAGGGCGGGGACATGGTTCGCGTCGGCGGCATGTCCTATGCGATCGACCCGGCCGCGGCGATGGGAAAGCGGATCACGTGGATGGAACTGCGCGGCAAGCCGATCGACGCCGATCGCAAGTACAAGGTGGCGGGCTGGGCGTCCGTGTCGGAGGAGGTGCGGTCCGCCGGAGGAGAGGCGATCTGGGACGTGTGCGCGCGATACCTTCGCGCGCAGAAGACCGTCAGCGCGAAGGCGCCCAACATACCCGTCATCGAGGGAATGCGGGGCAACCCGGGTATGGCGTGAGAGCCGCCAGCGTGGCGTGCTAGGTCAGCGTCACGCGCGCGAACTTCCGCTTGCCTGCCTGCACGACGACGGTGCGGCCCGCCGCGATGACGAGCGCCTTGTCGGCCACGACGTCGCCATCGACCTTCAGGCCGCGCTGCGCGATCAGCCGCAGCGCTTCCGACGTCGAGTCGACGAGCCCGGCCTGCTTGGCAAGCCGCGCGATGGGAAGCCCTGCACCCGCGGTCGCGAGTACCACGTCGGGCATGTCGTCGGGCAGCGCGCCGTCCTTGAAGCGCGACTCGAATTCGGTGAGCGCCGCGTCGGCCGCCGCCTGCGAATGGAAGCGGGCCACAATCTCTTTCGCGAGCATCACCTTGGCGTCGCGCGGGTTGCGGCCTTCCGCGCATTCGCGCTTGAGCGCGGCAATTTCTACCATCGGCCGAAACGACAAAAGCTCGAAATAGCGCCACATGAGATCGTCGGAGATCGACATCAGCTTCCCGAACATCTCCTGCGGCGGGTCGGTGATGCCGACGTAATTGCCCTTGGACTTCGACATCTTCTCGACGCCGTCCAGGCCGATAAGCAGCGGCATCGTCAGGATGCACTGCGGCTCCTGCCCGAAGCTCTTCTGCAGCTCGCGCCCGACCAGCAGGTTGAACTTCTGGTCGGTGCCGCCCAGTTCGATGTCGGACTTGAGCGCCACCGAGTCGTACCCCTGCATCAGCGGGTACAGGAATTCGTGGACGGCGATCGGCTGGTTGGCCTTGAACCGCTTGGCGAAGTCATCGCGTTCGAGCATGCGCGCCACCGTATAGCGCGCGGCGAGCTTGATCATTCCCGCGGCGCCGAGCGGCTCGCTCCATTCGGAGTTGTAGCGAATCTCCGTCTTCGCGGGATCGAGCACCTTCGACGCCTGCGCGTGATAAGTCTCCGCGTTGGCCACGATCTGCTCGCGGGAGAGCGGCGGGCGCGTCGCATTGCGCCCGGAAGGGTCGCCGATCATCGACGTGAAGTCGCCGATCAGGAAGATGACCTGGTGCCCCAGGTCCTGCATCTGGCGCATCTTGTTCAGCACGACCGTGTGCCCGATGTGGATGTCCGGCGCCGTCGGGTCGAGGCCCAGCTTGATGCGCAACGGCTGGTGAGTCGACTGAGCGCGCGCGAGCTTGGCGGCAACCTCCGACTCGACCAGGAGTTCGTCGGCCCCGCGCTTGAAAATCGCCAGCTGCTCTTCGATGTTCGTTGCCATTGCAGCACCGGTGCGCGACGGACCCGCATGCGAAAGCCCGTTCGTTTGTTAGAATCGCGGCACCTGTCCCAAGTGGTTCCCGCAAAGAGGGGCTCCCGCTCTTGGCCGCACGCAAACCCCCGATTTTAGCGCACGGCGCGCCTCGCGCCGTCGCGGCATAGTTCGCGAGCGTCCTCGTGGCCGCTCGCCGCGAGCTTTACGCAGGTGTGATGTCCGGAACGAGCCTCGACGGCATCGATGCCGTCGTCGCGGAATTCGGCGCCGGACCGCGTGGAGCAAGGACCGGCGAATCCAAGACGGGTGAGTCCATGCGCACCCTCGGCGCAACGCACGTCGCTTTCCCCTCCGCACTTCGCGACGAATTGATGGCGTTGCAGTCGGTGGGCAACGACGAAATCGCGCGCGCGGCGCGCAGCGCCAACCTCCTCGCGGACCTCTACGCGATGGCGATCAAGGACGCGTGCAAGGTGGCCGGCATCGCGCCCCACGACCTGGTGGCCGCCGGCGTCCACGGCCAGACGGTGCGGCATCGGCCGGAGCAGGGCTGGACGCTGCAGATCAACAACCCCGCGCGCGTCGCGGAACGCGTCTATGTCACGGTCGTCGCCGATTTCCGGAGTCGCGACATCGCGGCCGGAGGGCAGGGCGCGCCGCTGGTGCCCGCCTTTCACTCCGCGCTGTTTCGGCACGCGGAGCGACATCGCGTCGTCGTCAACGTGGGCGGCATCGCCAATCTCACGAACCTTCCGCCGCACGGCGCCGTCAGCGGCTTCGACACAGGGCCCGGCAACGTCCTGATGGACCTGTGGTCCGCGCGTCATCGCGGCGTGCCTTTCGACGCGGGCGGGGCATGGGCGGCGCAGGGCGAGGTCGATGCGGCGCTGCTGGTCGCGCTCCTCTCCGAACCTTTTTTCGCCGCTCTGCCGCCAAAGAGCACGGGACGCGATCTGTTTCACGCCGGCTGGCTCGAGGCGATGCTGACGCGTGCGCAGTGGAAGGGCCGGACGGAGGATGCGCAGGCGACGTTCGCGGCCCTGACGGCGCGCGCGATCGCCAATGCCGTCCGCGCGCACGCCGCCGGCGCGACCGAGATCCTCGTTTGCGGCGGCGGCGCGCGGAACGCCACGCTGCTGCGGTTGCTGGCCGCCGAACTCGATCCGCGCACGGTGGTGACGACGGCCGATCACGGTATCGCGGTGGATCACGTCGAGGCGCTCGCGTTCGCCTGGCTGGCGCGCGAGGCGATCAAGGGCCGGCATGCGAACCTGCCGGCGGTGACGGGCGCGCGGGGCACGCGAGTGCTGGGCGCGATCTATCCGAGGTAGGCAGGCGCGGAGGAGCGTGCGGCAATCGAAGGTGCGCGTCGCACCCATCCATTTCTACGGCGACGCCGTTGCCCCCCCGGGATTGGCGGACTCCCTTTCGACGCCGGCGCGGCCGAGTCCGTAGACAGCGTCCCGCAAGTGGCGCGTGCGGTCGTCGACGGTCAGGTGCGCCCATTGCGCCTCCGGAATGGCAGGACCGACGCGCACCTCGATTCGCTGCCCCTCGAGCCCCACGAATTCGCGCAGCAGCAGGATCGTCCGCAGCACGGGGTGAACCAGACCGGCCAATTGGAAGGTCCACGAGTTGTGGCCGGCGAAGTGGACAGGCACCGCGCAGGCGCCCGTGTTGGCGATGAACCGCGACAAGTGCTGGCTCCACGGCGGGTCCGTGACGCGCCCGTCGCGCAATCGAAGATGGGAGCACACGCCTGCGGGAAACATGAGCAGCGATCCGCCGTCGCGCAGGTGCCTCAACGCCTCGCGCATTCCCCGCTGGTTCACGGCGCCACCGGCGGCACTCTCGAACGAGTCGACCCAGATGATGTGCGCCGTGTTGAGATCGAATGCGCCGAGCGTGCGGTTGGCGAGGACCTTGGTGTCGGGCCGCCGCGCCAGGGCCAATTCCAGCGCGATCAGCGCGTCGGCAATGCCGAAGGGATGGTTGCAATAGAAGATAAGCGGCCGGTCGCCGGGAACCGGCGTGTGGCTGCCGGCATCGCGGACGACGTATTCGACGCCGGCGTTCGTGAAAACGCGGCGAATCTGTGCCGGGACATCCGTGTTGCCTCGAGTGACGCCGGCGGCGATGCAGATGTCCTCGAGGCGGCGCACGCCGAGGACCTTCTCCAATCCCGCGATGAATCCTGCGCCGGGCTGCCACGCGACACCCAGGTCGCCCAACATTCGTCGCGTATCGGCGAAACGGCCCACGCGTTCACGTTCCCGGCGCCCGGATGACCAGGCGGTAGCAGTCGACGTTGCGGCTCAGGAATTCGTAGGCGGCTCCCCACAGATAGAGGCGGAACCGGCGATAGTTGAAGTCGGTGAAATTGCCCACGACGAATTCGCGGTTCCTCTCGAGGTTGGCGGCCCAGTGCCGGAACGTGAGGTAATAGTTCATCCGGTCGTTATGGATTTCGAGCGGTTCGAACGGCGTCTGCGCCAGTTTGTCCAGGAAGTCGTGCAGAACCATGAACGAATGATTGCCGCCGAAGATGTACTTGACCATGAACGTGGACAATTCGTACTTCCTGGTGGCGGCACTGCCGTCGATGAAGACATGCCCGCCGGGCTTGATGAGCTTCAGAAACCGCTGGAGCAGGCGCCGGTAATCCGGCAGGTGCTCGATCACGCCCATCATCACGATCGCATCGTATCTTTCGTCCGGCGCGTATTCGAGGATGTCGGCCAAGCGCATCCGCCAATCCGCGTTGCGCTCCCGCGCGCGCTGCGACAGGTAATCGAAGGAGATGCGCGAGTTGGTCACGGCGGTGCTGCGGAGGCCTCGGCGCGTCGCATATTCCAGCCAAGCGCCCCAGCCCGGACCGATTTCCAGCACGTGGTCGCCGGGCTTGAGCCTGCACTTGTCGTAGCACCAGTCGAACTTGCGCAAAGTCGCGGCATCGAGCGCCTCCGCAGGATCGGAGAAGACGCCCTGCGTGTAGCTTGGCACCTTGGGGTCGAGGAAGCAGAGGAAGAACGCGGGCGGCAGGTCGTAATGGGCGCTGATGGCGCGGCGGTTGGTTTTGACCTGCCCGAACAGTCGCGGCTCGACAAAGCGCCACGCGGCGACCAGCGGATGGATGTCGCGCATCGACCGGCGCAACTCGAACGGGCACAGCATGTCGCCGGTGAGGTCGATGTCGCCAGCAACATAGGCATCGCCGAACCGGCCCTCGTCCATCGTGGCGATCGCACGCAGCGCGCGTTGGTTTTTGAGCGTCAGGTGAAAGCGCGGGTCGCCGTGGCCAAGACGCACGACCTCGCCGGACGGGAGCGTCACGTCGAAGGGGATGGCAGGCTCGGCGAACCGGCGGCCGAACCCCCGCAGCCGCGATCGGCTTGGCGTCTCCGCAACCGTCGCGGGAGACGAGACCGAGTCGGCGCCCGTCACCGGCGATGCCGTGTTCATTTCTTCTCCTGCGGCGCGTCGAGCGTGGCCAGCAGCGCCCGGGCTTCCCTCTGGTCCGCCATTTCCGGCTCATCGGCAAACGGGGCGAGGACGCGAAGCAGCAAATCGCGCGCCGATTCCGGCCAAAGGTCCTGCCCATCCGCAGCGATGAGGGGCGCCAGATCGATCGCGGTGCGCAATTCGAAGCTGCGCGAACCATGAGACCGGCAGACCTCGATCGACCGGCTTAGGGGAACGATGGCCGCGGCCGCGCCACGCCCCTGCGCGATTTCCAGACGCGCCTTGACGCGCCAGCATTCCGATTCGAACCAGCGCTCGCCGCCGCGCTCGACGACGGCCAGCGCTTCGGTGATCGCGCGTTCCGCCTCGTCGAGGTCGCCGACGCGCATGCACGCTTCGCTCACCCATGTGAGATACGTCGGCATCCAGTAGACAAGGTTCAGCCGGTGCATGAACGTGAGGCCGCCCTGCAACAACGCGAGGCCGTGCTTCGCGTCGCCCGCCTGGACCTCGTACCAGCCGATGAACCCCTGCGCGATCGCACCCCAGAACGGCAGCTCGCGCTCCTTCGCGAATTCGACGACCTGTTTGGCCAGCACCGCCATGCCCGCGATGTCGCGGCACAACGCACGCAGGATGAGCAGATGGGTCCACGCGTAGCCCAGCGTGTTGGCGTGGCCGAACGCCAGCGCCTCCCTTTGCGCCTCGTCGCCGATCGTCGTCGACCGCCCCAGGAATCCCAGGTTCCACAGCACGAGAGCGAGATGGCATTTACTCATGATGCCGAAATCTGTTCCGTACAGGTACGCGAGCGCGGCGTGCTCCTTGGCGTCGTACAGCGCGACCGCCGCCTCGAGATTCACGCGCGCATTTGCGGGCTGCCCGACGAGCAGCAGCGAAGTCCCCATGAGCCTGCGGGCGATCACCTTGGGCCCACTGGCCGGCTGCGCTTCGGCGTGCGCCAGCATTCCCTTGGCCAGGTCGAACGCCTGCCGCACCTGCCCGGTCACCTGTTTGTGCGACCACTCGCAGTACAGAATGGGGAAGACGCGCTCGAATCCCCCGGGGGTCTGTTCGCGCTTGCGGCAAAGGTCGAGTGCCCGCGCGGTGATGTCGGCGACCTCCGGCGCTCCATACCCTTTGGTGGCGATCAATGGCCCGATCATCGCAACGCAGGCTTCGAGCTCTATGCCTTCGCGAAGGGGTCCTTCCGGCATGTGCGACGCCTGCTCGAACACCCCCGCGGTCTGCGCCATCGCTTCGAGATTCGACGAGCGCGCGCCGGACAGGCGGGCCGCCTTGAGGCCGTAGCGTGCCGCGCGTTCGTGTTCGTGCGCTTGCGCCCAGTGCTGTGCCACGAGGTCGGGCTCCAGTTCGCCGATCTCGGGAAACGAAGATTCGATCGTGGTGCCGACCTGCCCGTGCAGCGTGCGCCGCTGTCCCCGCAACAGCGATTGATACGCGGCGTCGCGCAGCAGCGCATGCTTGAACCGGTATCCGGAGCGCATTTCACTGTCGGAGCGCTCGACGATGCCGGCGTCGGCAAGCTGCGAGAGCGCCTCGTCCAGCGCCGCGGCATCGCCGCCATGCAAGGCCGCAAGCAACTCGCGCCGGAACACCCGTCCGAGGACGGCGGCCAGCTGCGCGACGTGCTTCGCATGCCCGAGCCGGTCAAGGCGCACCATCAGCGAGTCATGCAGCGCCGCGGGCACCTGCGGATCCACCGGCCCGACCGCTTCGACGAGCTTCTGTTGCGTCGGCGTGAAGAGCCCCGTCTCCGTGTAGGCGAGCGTCAATTCCTCGGCGAAGAGCGGGGAGCCGTCCGACCGGTCCGCGATCGACCGCGCGATCGATATGGGGATCGGGAATTTGGCGGCCACGCTCAGGATGATCTGCATGCACGCCGCGTCATCGAGGCGCTTCAGCGCGATGGTGCGCAGCGGCTGCCCCTTGTCGGTGGAGGCGAACTTGAGCTCATTGCGGCTCGTGATGTTGAGCATCACGCGCCTTCCATTGATCGCCGCGATCATCCGATCGACGAGTTCCAGGCTGGAAGGGTCGAGCCAGTGGGCATCCTCGACCACCACCATCAGCGGAAGGTCCTGTTCGACGTGCAGGACGAGGGCCAGCAGCAGGTCGCGGAGCTTGCGCCGTGTGTCCGGCGTGACCGGCGGATATTTTCGTCCCTGCGCTTCGTTGCGCGCGGCCGGGAACGCGAGTTCTTCCAGGTGCCGCAGCACGTCGGCGGCCGGCTTCGCGGGGCCGAGCTCGTCCGTCATTCGCTGCAGATTGGCGACGGCGGTGACGGCATCCGGGGCCGCGGCGGCGCGGCGCACGAATTCGATCAGCGGGTACAGCGCCACGTTCTTGTGGTGGACCGACCCATAGAGGTTGACCTCGGCAAAGCGCTCGCCCTTGAGCGCCAGCTTGAGCTCGTAGACGAGCCGCGATTTGCCTACTCCCGCGTCGCCGACGATAGCGACGGCCCGGCCCGACCCGGCCGCGGCCTCGCGCCAGATGTTGACGAGCGTGTCGCGCTCCTCGTCGCGGCCGATCAATTCGCTCGCGCGATGGCGGGAGGCGGCAAACGGATCGTCGAGATTGCTCTCGCGCAGGACCTCGAACGCAGGAATGCCCTTGGACAGCCCCTTGAGGGTCTGGAGGCCGAGCGCCTTCAACTCGAATTTGCTTTCGAGCAGCGCTTCGGTCGCGCCACCGATGACGATGCTGTTGGGCGCCGCACCGGCCTGCAGTCGCGCCGCGACGTTGGGCGCCTCGCCGACCAGCGCGCCGCTCTGCCGGTAGCGGTCGCTGCCCATGTCGCCGATCACGACGAGACCCGTCTGGATTCCGATCCGCACTTGCAGCCGCTCGCCATAGCGGCTCTCCATGTCGTCGGCCATCCCCCGGATCTTCTCCCTGATCGCGAGCGCGGCGCGGACCGCGGCTTCCGGGGCTTTCTCGATCGCAACGGGAAAGCCGAACTGCGCCAGGATGCCGTCGCCGGAGTAATTCGAGACAGCGCCGCCGAAGCGCTCGATTGCTTCGATGCAGACATTCTGGAAAGCCTGCAGCATCGACCGCACGTCCTCGTAGTCGCGCCGCTCGGACATGCCGGTCGAGTCGACGACGTCGCAGAACATGAGGGTGAGCTGGCGCCGCTCGCCACTGGCGACATCGTAGCCGCTGCGCTGTTTGGTGGATGCCAAGGTCCCGCTCCGCGTTTTGCGCCTAGAACTGAACGACGGATTCGCGCGAGCCGGACCGCGCGGCGGGCGTCTCCTGCCTTCGATGCGCGGCCTGCAGCCAGCCAGCCGGCCTCCCGCGCTCGTCGGTGATCATCGTGGGTGCAAAGTACCGCTCGCGGTCGCTGTCCGAAATGTCCGCGGGAAACTCCAGGTACTGGGGATCCAGGACATCGCGGCCGCCCAGGTAGGTGCGCTCGTTCGTCCGGTCGTAGTCGCGCGCGAACGTGAAGAAGCGAAAATTGCTCGCATACATGACGTACCAGTGGAAAGGATTGATGCTGCGCGCATTCCAGATGCGGCACAAGGTGGACCACAGGAGCCGCCGCCGCCGGGCCAGCGATTGCGGGTTGCCGCAGAGCGTCCGCATGAAGCGGGTCAGGTTTTCGTCGGTGTCGGCGACGTTCGCGTAGGCGATCGTCTCGCCGTCTAGCTCGCGCAGCCGCAGGTTCGGCCGCAGCTCGCGCCGCTGCACGCTCTCCCAGAAGTCCTCGGTCCCGGCCAGCGGAATCAGCATGCTGAAAAACGCGGGCATCGGCAGCGCCGTCGCCTCGACCAGGTCCGTGATCTGGGCGCGCATTTGTGCCGCGGTGGAAATGCGCGGGTCGAACAGGTACGCATAGGTGAAGCAGATGCCCAGGCTTTCGGCAAACAGGATGTCGGCGACGACCGAGTCGTGGTTCGACAGATTCTGCTTCTTGTTCTGCCTGCGCAGGAAGGACGTGTCCAGCGATTCGACGCCGGCGAAGAGGGCGCGGCACTTGTGGTCCGCCAGGTGCCGGACGAGTTCGCGATCCTTGAGGATGTTCTGCGTGACCAGCGCGCCCCAGGCGCGGACCTTGGGATGCCGCTTCAGGCGATCGCACATCTTGAGCAGCCGCTCGCGCGAGTCCGAGAAATTGTTGTCGATGAACCAGATCGCCGGATACAGCCTGCCGATGCTGTACCACGGGGCGGCGCTGATCGCGTCGTCGATCGCCGCATCGACGGCGTCGATCGCGTAGGGGGCGTGGCGCGCGCCTTCCGCCGGAATGACGCAGAACTTGCAGCGGAAACTGCACCCGCGCGACGCTTCGACCAGATGCACGGGCAGGCGGATTCCCGAGCGATGCAGCAGCCGGTAGTCGACGCGGTGCCGCGCAACGCGCGTCTGCGGCGACCGGTAGATCTTGCGCAGGCTGCCGCACTCGATGTCGGCCATGACGTCCGCGACGCTTTCGATGCCCCCGGCGCAGACGGCGTCGAAGAACTGTGCCGCGAACTCGGGAAACAGCGAGCAGAAGTTTCCACCACCGACGACCAGAGCCCCGTGGCGCCGGAAATGATACGAGAGCTGCCGCATGCGGTCGAAATCGGCATGCAGTCCGGAGAGGAAGACCACGGCGAACCCGGCGCAGTCCCGCGTGTCGTACGGACCGTGCCAGTCTTCGTGATGGAGGACGACCTCGTAGCGCGCCTGGTCGATCAGCGATGCGGCGTGCAGGCCGGCGAGCGGCTGCAACAGGTCGCGCGTGCGCCGTTTGGAGCGGTCACGGCGCAGATGCGTGCAGACCACCAGGATGCGTTGGCGTGCCTTGCGGGAATTCGAGCCCGGCGGCGCCGGCGTCGGGTGATCTTTCGGCACGATAAGTCTCTTAGGCTGGCGGCGCACGGAAGGGCTCGAGGACCCCGGGATCGAGTCCGTGAGCCGAATAAAACGCGCGCAGCCGCGTGAGCGTCGGCGTTGTCGAGCCGGCGACGAGCCCCAAAAAACGCGCCGCGTTCTTCCAGAGAAAATCCGACATCGTCGGGTCGTTGGGCGCGAGCACCGGACCCAGGTGACTGCGCATCTGCGCGTAATAGGCCTCGAATCCCGGCTCTATCCCCAGGAATATCCAGTCCGAGCCGTACATCACGCGGAGTTTCAGCGGATCGTAGTGGCTGATCAGGTCCGCCAGTCTCTTGATGATCGCCTTTTCTTCCTTGACCTCGTCCTGCGAGCGATCCAGGATGGCCGAGAAATCGCCGATGTCGGTGTACAGGTTCGGATAGTGGCCGGACTTGATCATGTCGTCGACGAATTGCGTCCAGACGATGTGCGTGCCCGACTGTGGCGTGTCGTCGAAATTCCAGATGCCGCCGAAATGGCCGAGGTTGAGCCGCAACTTCGAATAGTCCAGCCCGTCGACCGGCGCCTTGTCCAGGACCTCCTTCCAGTATTTCGGATCGGCGCATTCGGCATTGGCGTCGCTGGTGCCCTGCGACGCCGCGCAATGCGCCATGATCGGCACGTCGTTCGCGAGGCAATACTGGAAGAGCTCGTCGAGCGCCTTGTCCAGTTCGGCGCCAAGACCGGGATGGTCCGCGGTCAGCTTAGGCAAGAACTGGCTGTCGTCGCGGTCATAGTTGTGGGTTGCGCGAAAGCCCATTGGCGGATACAGCTTGACGCCCACGAATCCGTAGTCGTTCAGCGCCGCCTTCACCACATCCAGCGCGGTCTTGGGGCGTTTCTTTTTCTTGTCGTCGATGTAGCGCCACGGATCGAACCCGATGAAACCGTGCACGAGCGGACTCTTGTATTCCTTGCGCGCGACCAGGGCCATCAGGACTGCCTGCTGCTCGAGGTCCAGAGGCGTGGTGTCGATCTCCGAATGTTCGAGCCAGTTCGTGATGTCGAGGGTGGCCGGCGTCACCAGGCGCGGCGGTGCCTTGGCATCGGTAAAGAAAGTCGGCAGCTCGTCGGTGAGCTGGTAGCGGTAATTCGACAGCCGGCCGGCCCAGTAGATCGTGAACTGGGCGACGTAGGCCGCGGCAGATGGCCCCTGGTCGAAAGGCAACGGCTTTCGCGGCGTGCGTCGCCCTGTCCGGCGAAGCTTGCCCTGATTCTCCAGCAGCTGGCTGCGCATGTTGTTGTACAGGGGGTCGATGCTGGCGACGACCTTTTCGCGGTTGGCCTGCGGCGGGATGCCCGCATCGATGGTGATCCCGATCTGGAACGTCTGGAAGAGCTTCTCGATGAACCTGTCGTTTTCCGGCGAGTTGAGGGGACCCGGATTGTCGCCGAAGGTCGTGTATTCGTCGATGAATCCCGCGAGCCCTTTCTTGAACATGCTCTCGATGTCGTCCGAGTTCCGGGGCGTGGACCTGGCGACCAGCGGATGGGCCAGAATGTCCTCGAGCTTGCGTTTCTCCTTGAGGTAGCCAGGTGCCTGGAGCCAGATCGTGTACGTCACGAAGCGGGCCAACGGGGCCAGGAAGAGCTTCAATACGTCATTGGACAGCACCACGTCGAGGACGAATGCATACGCCGCCTGGTCGCGGATGTTGAATACGTGGCAATGGACGTCGATCTCCGCGTCCGGCGCCGCGGGCTTCGCGGCGGCGGTCGCCTCCGGATGCGTACCAATGGCGGCGCCCGCAGCGAGGCCGCCGAACACCCGGAGAGCGTCACGGCGGGTCAGCAACCGGGCGGGCGGCAGCGCGCACCCCGTGGCACGAGCGCGGCCAGCAATGTAGGATTCGGTCACGGTAGCCAATTCCAACCAAACAATACCGGTTCCATCCGCCCCGTGAACGATACGCCCGTTCCATTTGTGCTGCCAGATGGAACCAGGACGGCGCCACCGTGGCGATGCCGGTGGTGCCAGCCTTGGCGAAGCGGCGAGTCGCCGGTCCCCCGCCGCCCGGCCTCGCAACAGGGGCACTGTACTGCCGCGCGGGGTGTGACGTGACGATGCACGAAGCGCTGGCGGCTGGATTGCCGCTCGCTGCGCGGCAGCGGCTCCATGTATCGGTCGCGGAATCGCGCGAAGACGTGACGGCGGCGCAGGCGCTTCGCTATCGCGTGTTCGTCGAGGAAATGGGAGCGAAGATCGGCGCATGGCGCAGCGCGGTGGAGCGGGATCGCTTCGATCCGTTCTGCGAGCATTTGATCGTCCGCGACCTGCCGACCGGCCAGGTGATTGGAACGTACCGGCTGCTGACGCCCGAGCGCGCCGGTCGGCTGGGCACGTACATCGCGGAACGGGAATTCGACCTTTCGCGATTCGAGCCGGTTCGCGCGACGCTCGCGGAACTGGGCCGTGCGTGCGTGCATCCCCGTTACCGCCGCGGCGCTGCGATCATGCTGCTGTGGTCGGGCATCGCGCAATTCATCAAGGCCCGTGGTTACCGCTATCTTTTCGGCTGCGCGAGCATCCCCATGAGCGATGGCGGCACCAATGCCCGGAAAGTCTACCAATCGGTCGCGCGCGACCATCTGGCACCCGAGGAGTTTCGCGCGTTCCCGCGGTCGCCCGTCGAGGGTTCCGGCGCGCACGACGCCGCGAAGGCGGAAATACCGGCGTTGCTCAAGGGTTACCTGCGGCTTGGCGCATGGATCTGCGGTCCGCCGGCGTGGGACCCGGAGTTCAACACGGCCGACCTGCTGGTGGTTCTGCCGCTCGAGCGTGTCGAGGCGCGTTATGCGAGGCATTTCCTGCGCGCGGACGGCGGCGCTTGAGTCGCGCCCGCCATTCAGCGCCGGCATGAGGGCGACGTCAGGGACCGCCGAACTGAACCAGCTTGGTCGCATCGCCGCCATTGTCGTTGTAGAACTTGGCCAGACGCGCACGCGTCGCCTTGCCCGTCGCCAGTCCCAGGTAGCGCGACGCGTTTCCCCACAGGAAGTCGTTGATGTCGGAAACGGCGAGGGCGCTCTTCATCTTGTAGTACATCGCCTTGTAATATTGCCCGGCTCCCGGCTCGCGGCCGAGCATCAGCCAGTCGGTCCCGTACATGACGTGTGATTTGAGAAGCGGATCGGCCAACAGCAAGGTCAACTTGGCGATGATGATCTGCGTATTCGCCGTTTCGGCCGGGCTGCGGTCGAGGACGGCCGCGAAATCGGCGATATCCGTATAGAGGTTCGGATAGGCGCCGGACTTGATCATTGCTGCGACGTCGAGCGTCCACGCGACGTGCGGGTCACCGGGACTCGGCAGGGTGTTGTCGAAATTCCAGACGCCGCCGAAGTGTCCGAGGTTGAGGCGCAGGTTGGTGTACGCCGGCGTATCGAGCACCATCTTCCAGTATTTCGGATCGGCACGCAGCGCGTAGGTCTCGCTGGTTCCCTCCGATCCCGCGCAGTGGGCCATGATCGGCACGTCGTTGGCTGCGCAATACGCGTAGAGTGAATCGAGCGCGCTGTCGAGCTTGGGTCCCAGCGTCTTTGCGGTGGTCGGCAAGACCATCCACAACGGGAACTCCTTGTCCTCCAGGCTCGCGTTGTCGGTCGCGCGAAAGCCCATCGGCGGATAGAGCTTGACGCCGACCATGCCTTTTTGCTCGATGGCGATCTTGACGACGTCGAGCGCCGTGGGCGACTGGCCGTTGGCAAGATCGTCGACCTGGCGCCACGGATCGAAACCGATGAATCCGTGGACTGCACGCGTTGGCGGCTGGATCAGCGAGATGAGGCTCATCATCTCGGCCTGCTTCAAGAGCGGAGTCGGTGTGTAGTCGATGTTCCAGTCGGGCAGCCAGTTCGTGATGTCGAGCGTCGCCGGCGTGAGCAGGCGTGGCAGCGATTGCGGGTTGCCGTAGAGTCCCGCCACCTCGTTGGCCAGCTGGAACCGGTAATTCGCGAGATGCGGCGCCCAGTAGAGCAGGAACTGCGCGAGGTAGCTCTTGATGTCGTTGAGGCTGCTGCCGCCGCCAGAGGAGGCCTGCACCGCCTGGTAGATGTTGAAGGCGAGTTCGACCGCGTGCTGCTTGATCAGCAGGATGGCTTGAGCCTTCGTCAGCGGCGGCGTGATCGTGACGCCGGGCAGGAAGTTGCCGAATAGCCAGATCAGGACGAATTGCTCTTCCTGGGTCCACGCGGCAGGGTTGGGGATGCCCGCCTTGAAGAGGTCGTACCGAGTGATGAACCGGAACAGGCCCGCGATGAACAGTATTTCCGGGAAATTCGAATTCTGGATGACCCCGGCCGCGGCGGCCGGATTCAACCTGATCGCCTGGAGGACAAGGAGCTCCTCGTCGGCATCGGGCGCACAATCGCGCACGATTTCCACCATCAGCTTGGCGATCGGCGCGGCCATCGGCTTCAACTGCGGCGTGTTTACGGCGACGTCGAGAATGAACGCATACGCCGGCAGGTCCCGCACGTTGAAGATGTGGCAGTGGATGTCGATCTCTGCCGCAGGCGGCGGCGGCGTTAACGGCGAGATCGGCCACGGGCAGCCGGCGAGCGTCGAGGTTGCCGCGAGCGCGGTCAGTCTTTGCAGGACTTCCCGGCGCGTGAGCATCCTGGCATCGGCGTGCGTGTCGTTCATGGTCGCCTCCCCTTGAAGCGCCTGCGTCGGCATTCCCGCGCGGCCGGGCCTCCCCGCGCGGCCTTGCCATTGAATGACAAGCGGACGCCGTGCGCAATGGCCACGAAAGGTGATTATTCTGCAAACGGGGTCGTCACCGCCACTGCCGGGGGCCATTTGCCGGAAAATTCGCGTCGCCGGAGTTGTCGCCCGCGTTATGCTCGTTGCGCAATGCAGCCATGCTCAGGACAGGCCATGAGTGCCCCGAATCGGCATGAATCCAATTCCGCTCGCGGTGCGCGTGGCGGGAAAGGTCCCTTCGCGCGCTTCCTGGGCGTGCGCGTGCGGACCCGATGGCTCGCCTACGTGCCCTTCTTCGGGTACTTGCTCTACCTCATGGCTCGTCACCGCTCGGTCACGCTGTTCACGGCGGCGAATCCGGGTATTGCGTCCGGTGGCGTAGTCGGAGAGTCAAAGTCACACAGCCTGGCGCTTCTTAGCCGGGTCGACGGCGCTGTCGCCGATTTCTTCGTCGTGCAGAAGCGGGGGGACAGCCGGGGGATGGCCCGCGCCGCGGCGTCAGGCATGGCCCGGATGCGGCTGGCATTTCCCGTCGTGGTGAAGCCGGATGTCGGCGAGCGCGGCAACGGCGTCGCCGTCGTGCACTCCCGAAGGGAGATGGCACGCTATTTCCGGCAGGCGACGGGCAGCGTCATCGTCCAGCGGCTGGTCGAAGGCATCGAATGCGGCATCTTCTACATCCGCTACCCCGACCAAACCCGGGGCCGCATCGTCTCGATCGCGCAGACGTGCTTTCCCGAAGTCGAAGGCGACGGCCGCCATACGCTCGACGAGTTGCTGCGGTGCCAGATCGATCCGGCGCGCCGGCATGCCGCGCGATTGCGCATGGGCGCCAAGCGCCTGCGCGAGGTGCCGGCGGCAGGGCGGCGGATGCGCCTCGTCGAGTTGGGCTTCTACTGTCACGAGGCGACATTCCGCGACCGCGGCGTCTGGAACACGCCGGCGCTGGAGCGGGCGATCGAAAGGTTGAGCCGCGCGCACCCCGGCTTTCACTTCGGCCGCTTCGACGTCTACGCCGAGTCGGTCGACGCGCTGCGGCGCGGCGATATCAAGGTGATCGAGTTGAACGGTGTCATCGCGGAGGCGACGCACATGTACGACCCGTCGGGGACCCTGGGTGGCGCGCTAGGGGTGCTGCGAGAGCAATGGCGCGCGGCGTTCGAAATCGGCGCCGCCAACCGCACGCGCGGCGCCGTTCCGACGCCAACGGGACAATTGCTTGCGCTCGTTTGGCGGAAATTCCGAGGTCACGCGGCGGCGCTGGCAAACCCCTGATGGCCGCGTCTTTGGCGGCGCCGGCAATGGAAACGGGGGTCGCATCGCGAAATGCGGACCCCCGTTCGGGCCACCGGACTGCTGTTGTCGTCAGGCCGAGAAACTCGAGCCGCACCCGCAGGTCGTCGTGGCGTTGGGATTCTTGATCACGAACTGGGCGCCTTCGAGACCATCCTGGTAGTCGATCTCGGCGCCGACCAGGTACTGGTAGCTCATCGGGTCGATCAGAAGCGTGACGCCGTCCTTGACGAGCGACGTGTCGTCCTCGTTGATCACCTCGTCGAACGTGAAGCCATACTGGAAGCCGGAACAGCCGCCGCCCGACACGAAGACGCGCAGCTTCAGGTCCGGGTTGCCTTCCTCCTCGATCAGCGCCTTCACCTTCGAGGCGGCCGAGTCCGTGAAGATCAGCGGGGCGGGCATTTCGTTCATTGCATTCATCGTCGACTCCTGTGCTGCGTTGGTTTCATTCTACTCCACGCGTCCCATTCCGGCTGAACTCGAAGCGGCGCGCTGCTATTCGGCGGACACCCTTTTCAGTTCGACCACGCTGGCGGTGCCGGGTTCGACATGATTGAGCCTCCCCTGGATCACCGCGCCCAGGTGCATCTCCAGCGTCCGGTACTCGACGTCCCCCACGATCTTCGCCTTGGACTGCAGTTCCAGGAAGTCGTTGGCGGTCACCGGCCCGTTCACGGCGCCGTTCACGACGACGTGCGACACGGTGATTTCGCCGTCGACGCGCGCCTGTTCGCTCACGACCAGCGTACCGGCCTCCCCGTTGTGCGTGGTCACGTTGCCTTGCACCTGGCCGTCGATGCGCAGGCCGCCGGTGAAAATCACGTCGCCACGGACAACGGTACCGGCGCCGATAAGGCAGTCGATCCGCTTTTGCGGCGGGGCGTGCTTCTTGCGTTCGAACATGGGGGCTCCTTCCCGAATCTAAAGCTGCAGCGTTCGCGTGGCCCGGGCACTCGTTTGCCCGGTTTCGAACGCACGTGCCGTTACCGCCGTCACGCGCATCCCCGCCGGGACGTGGAATCTGCCCTCAACCCGCTGATAATACTTGAATTTGAGCGTAAGTGCCGCCTTGGCCTCCGGCTGGTCGTCGGGCAACGTCAGGATCATGCCGTGCGTGCCGGCCGGCGCTCCCGGCGCCGGCGCCAGCGTGGCCCGCAGGACGATGCTTCCCTCGAACTCGTCCTTGGGGCTGCCGCCGCGCACGACGAGCAGGTTGTAATGCCACATTTCGTCGCTGTCGCGCTCCACCGCCAGCCGCTGCAGCTGCAGGCCGACCTGCTTGCTCGAATCGGAAACGAGCTTTTGCAGGAACGCGAGCTCCTCCTTCAGCTGCGCGTTCTCTGCCGAGAGCTCGAGCGATTGCTTCTGCTGCGTTTCCTGCGAGCCGCGGGTCATCGCCAATTCGCTCTCCAGCGTCGAGTTCCGCGCGCGAAGGTCGAAGGCTTCGGCGCGAAGCTTCGCAGTCTCGGACTCGAGCGTGACGAGCTTCGCCTCGACTTCCTTGCGATTGAAGCCGCCGAAGATCTGGCCGAAGTCGAAGCCCCACCACCACATGCCGGCGATGATGGCGACGAGCGTGAGGACGATGGCGCCGCGCCCCCACCACGGCATGTGTGTGCGCACGGCCATACGCGGTGCCGAGATGCCGAAATTCTGGCGTACACGGCGCCACCAGAGAGGCCTTGCCACGCGTCGCGGTCCTAGGGGACGACCGGCGCGGCCGTCAAGCCGGTCGTCTCGGGCAGGCCGAACATGAGGTTCATGTTCTGGACCGCCTGGCCGGCGGCGCCCTTGACGAGGTTGTCGATGACGACGAGCACGGTGACCATGTCGGCGTCGCCCGGGCGATGGATCGCAATGCGCGCGACGTTCGACGCCCGCACGCTGCGCGTGTCCGGCGCCGATCCGCGAGGCATCACGTCGACGAAGGGCTCGCCCGCATAGCGTTTCTCGAAAAGCGCCTGCAGGTCGATGTCGGTGCGCGTAAGGCGTGCATACAGCGTCGCGTGGATGCCGCGGATCATCGGCAGCAGATGCGGCGTGAAAACCAGGTTGAGTGGCGTCTTGCTGCGCGCGGCGAGTTCCTGAACGGTCTCCGGATGGTGCCGGTGGCCGCCGATGTTGTACGCGCGGAAATTGTCGGACGCCTCGGCCAGCAGCAGGCCGATCTCCGCTTTGCGGCCGGCGCCCGAGGCGCCCGACTTGCAATCGGCGATCAGGTGCCCGGTGTCCACGATTCCCGCTTCGATCAGCGGGATGAAGCCCAGCTGCATCGATGTCGGGTAGCAGCCCGGATTGCCGACGATGCGCGCGCGGCGGATTTCGTCACGGTGGAATTCGGGCAGGCCATAGACCGACTCGGCGAGCAGGTCGGGGCATGCGTGCGCCATCTTGTACCACTTCTCGAACATCTTGACGTCGCGGATGCGGAAATCCGCGGCGAGGTCGATGATCTTCACGCCGGCGTCCACTAGTCCGCGCGCCTGCGCCATGGCCACGCCGTGCGGTGTGGCGAAGAAGACGACGTCGCACGCCTTGAGGTCCGTCGCATCCGGCGCCGTGAATTTCAGTCCGTCGCTCATTGAACTGAAATGACCGCGCAGGCTCGGGAACATGTCAACGACGCGTGTACCGGCTTCGCCGCGCGACGTGATGGCGCGCACGTCCGCTTGCGCATGCGATGCCAGCAGCCGCAGCAGTTCGACGCCGGTGTAGCCGGTGCCGCCGACGATGCCGATCTTCAACATCCTCTTTGCCTCGCTCATGGGGACCGTCGCTTTGCTGCCGATTCTAGCACCGGGGCGGCGGTTCAATGACATTGTCATAGGAAGTTCCAAATGGCCCAGCCCAGCCCAGAAGCACAAAGGCCACCTCGACGGCGGCCTTTGTTCGGGAAGCGTGATGCCGAATTTACCGCTTCGAGAACTGCTTGCGCTTGCGCGCCTTGTGCAGGCCGACCTTCTTGCGCTCGACTTCTCGCGCGTCGCGGGTCACCAGTCCTGCCTTCGACAGCGTGGGCTTCAGCTGCGCGTCGTAGTCGATCAGCGCACGCGTGATGCCATGGCGAACCGCGCCCGCCTGCCCGGATTCACCGCCGCCGTTCACGTTGACCATGATGTCGAACGTCGCGGCGTGGTTGGTCAGCGCCAGCGGCTGGCGTACCACCATGCGGCCCGTCTCGCGCGTGAAGAACTCGTCGACCGGCTTGTCGTTGACGATGAACTTGCCCGAGCCTTGCTTGATGAACACGCGCGCCACCGACGTCTTGCGGCGGCCGGTGCCGTAGTAATAGTTGCCGATCATGATTTCTTGTCTTCTTTCCCGATTTTCTTCACCGGATCGAGGGTCTTGGGCTGCTGGGCCGCGTGCGGATGCGTGGGGCCCGCATAGCATTTGAGCTTCTTCAGCATCGCGTAGCCGAGCGGACCCTTGGGCAGCATGCCCTTGACGGCCTTTTCGAGCGCGCGGCCAGGAAAGCGCTGCTGCATCTGGCCGAAGTTCACCGTCCGGATGCCGCCCGGGTACCCGGTATGGCGGTGGTAGAGCTTGTCTTCCGCCTTGTTGCCGGTCACGACGAGCTTGTCGACGTTGGTGACGACGATGAAATCGCCCGTGTCCATGTGCGGCGTGTAGATGGGCTTGTGCTTGCCGCGCAAGCGCAACGCGATCTGGCTCGCGAGCCGGCCCAGCACCTGGTCGGTCCCGTCGACGACGAACCATTCCCGCGTGATGTCGGCGGGTTTGGCGGAGAAAGTCTTCATCTCAAAATCTCTATTGGATGCGGTTGAGCAAAGTCGACTAGTTTACTATTCAAGGGCTTCCAGCGTCAAGGCGCGCCATTTCGGCCACTTTCCGACCCTGGCAAGCGGCGGCCGCCCCGCTTGGGACGGTGCGCCCGGCGGGGCATGGCAGGGCGGCAATGGCTCCAAGCTTGATCGCCCCGAGACGCGGCTTGCGGCATCGCAATGCGGACAAAAAGAGGCGCGGTGGTTTAGACCGCGCCTTAGGATTCCACCATAGGAGGAGAATGGAGGAATGCGCCTGCGGTGCCTAAGGAGGAGTAAGGCGGAGCCGCAGACGAGTCCATGCTCGCATATTGCAGCGCACAACGCAACATTTCGGTTGCGGCGCAGCATGGCCAATTGTCTCTTTTGCGCTTCGATTGTGTGAAAGACGCGACATTTTTTGCGCCAAAGTGGGGCAAACGTGAAGACCCGGATATGAAAGCACGAATCAAGTGGATGGAAGGGGTGAGCTTCGTCGGCGAGTCTGGTAGCGGCCACGCCGTGGTCATCGATGGCTCGCCCGAACATGGCGGCCGCAATCTCGGCATGCGCCCTATGGAGATGTTGCTCACCGGCGCTGCCGCATGCACGGCCTTCGACGTCGTGCGGATCCTGAAGAAAGGACGGCAGCCGATCGCCGATTGCGTGGTCACCGCCGAAGCGGAGCGCGCGCCGGCGGAGCCCAGGGTGTTCACGCGCATCCACCTGGTGTACGGCGTGGCCGGACGGGGACTCAACCCGGCGCAGGTCGAGCGTGCCGTGAAGCTTTCGAAGGAAAAATATTGCTCGGCGACGATCATGCTCGCGAGGACCGCCGAAATCACCTACGAGATCGCCATCACCGAAGGCGATCGCGTGCCCTGACGTCGCGTTTGCGACGCCTCCGCCTTATTTGGCGGTCGCGGGCGCAGCGCCGTTGGCGGCGGGTTCGACCGCGGTTGGCGCCACCGCAGGCATCTGCCGCGGCAGCAGGACGCCGCGCACGGTGGCGTTGACCGACGTCGTCACATCCTTGCCGTCCGGAGACTTGAATTCGAGCGTGAGCGGAACCGGTGTGCCGTTGCCGAAGTCCTTGGTGATGTCGACCAGGCGCAGGTGACTGCCGCGATAGGCGAGGCGCGTCGTTTTCCCGCCGGGAACCGGCATCGACGCGACGACCTTCGCTTCCGGTTTGTCGTCCTTCATCGTGACCTCAACCAACTCGACCTTCTTCGCGAACGGCGTCGACGCGCCGACGAGAACCAGATCGGTCGCGCTGGTGATGTCGACGTACGCCTGCGCTTCGGCCATGCCGGCCGCCGCCGGCCGCAACCACGCCGTCTTGAGCGTGATATTGCCCCCAACCGGATCGCCGGCCGCCGCGCCGCAGGCCGCGGCGACCGCGCATGCCGCGAGGGCTCCGCGCAGCGACCACCGTAATGCGCGCGCGTTCATTGCGCGTCCCGCAGGAGCCGGATGAGCGACGATGTGTCCCAGCGGCCGCCGCCGCGCGCCTGCAGGCGGGCGTAGAACTGGTCGACGAGGGCGGTTCCAGGCAGCGCGGCGCCGTTCGCGCGCGCCTCGCCCAGGCAAATGGCCAGGTCCTTGCGCATCCAGTCGACGGCGAATCCGAAATCGAACTTGTCGGCGATCATCGTCTTGCCGCGACTCTCCATTTGCCAGGACTGCGCGGCGCCCTTGCTGATCACGTCCAGCACCAATGTCGGGTCGAGGCCGGCCCGGGAGGCGAAATTGATCCCCTCCGACAGCGCCTGGACCAGGCCGGCGATGCAGATCTGGTTGACCATTTTCGTCAGTTGGCCGCTGCCGGAAGCGCCCATCAGCGTCACTGCGCGGGCATAGGTGGCGAGGATCGCCTCGGTCTTGGCGAACGTGGCGGCATCGCCGCCGACCATGATCGTGAGCTTGCCGTTCTCGGCGCCGGCCTGACCGCCCGAAACCGGCGCGTCGAGAAACCCGACGCCCTTGGCCGCGGCCGCCGTGTTCATTTCTCGCGCGATCTGGGCCGACGCGGTCGTGTGGTCGACCAGGATCGCGCCCGCGGCCATCCCCTGCAATGCACCGTCGGCCCCGGTGATCACCGCGCGCACGTCGTCGTCGTTGCCCACGCACATCAGCGCGATTTCCGCGCCGCGAACGGCGGCGGCGGGTGTAGGCGCGCTCTTTCCGCCAAAGACTTCCACCCACTTCGCTGCCTTCTGCGGCGTGCGATTGAACACCGTGACGTCGTGGCCGGCGCGTGCCAGGTGCCCCGCCATCGGGTAGCCCATGACGCCCAGTCCGAGAAATGCCAATTTCATCGTCGCTCCTTAGGTTCCAGTGTCGCGCTCGCGCCGACGCGGCGGATCGTCAGCGCCGTAGCGCAGCTTGAGCACCAGTATGGCCAGCACCAGCGCGAGCGTCACCGCGTTGGCGGCAATGAGCGGCAGCGACGCCAAGCGAATGCCGTACCAGAGCCATAGCGCCACGCCTGCGCTGAGAATGAAGAACATGCTCCACGAAATGTCGCGCGCCGAACGCGTGCGCGCGATGCGCAACACCTGCGGCACGAACGCGATCGTCGTCAGGGCGCCCGCCAGGTAACCGAGCCAGTCGTGGCCGGCCGCGTCGACCGAGTTCATTTGCGCTGAAGCGCCTTCCGGGACGCGGCAATGGCCGCGCGCACCTGCGCGGGCGCGGTGCCACCGGGATGACTGCGGCTGGCGACGGACCCTTCGAGCGTGAGGACGGCGAACACGTCTTCTTCGATGAGCGGCGAGAACTCGCGCAATTCTGCCAGCGGAAGGTCGGACAGGTCGCAACCCCCGCCCTCCGCGTGACGGACGGCGCGGGCGACCGCGTCGTGCGCATCGCGAAATGGCAGCCCGCGGCGCACCAGGTAATCGGCGAGATCGGTCGCGGTGGCGAAGCCTTCACGTGCTGCGGCGCACATGCGTTCGCTGTCGACGCGGATCCCGCTTTCCACCAGGTCGGCCATGATGGCGAGCGAATCGGCGAGCGTGTCGACGGTGTCGAACAGCGGCTCCTTGTCCTCCTGATTGTCCTTGTTGTACGCCAGCGGCTGGCCCTTCATCAGCACCAGCAGCGAGACGAGATGCCCGACGACGCGCGCGGTCTTGCCGCGAACGAGTTCGGGCACGTCGGGATTCTTCTTCTGCGGCATGATCGAGCTTCCGGTGCAGAAGCGGTCGGCCAGTCGCACGAACGCGAACCGCGGACTCGACCAGAGCACGAGCTCCTCGCACAGCCGCGACAGATGGACCATCACCAGCGCGGCCGCGGCCTCGAACTCGATCGCGAAGTCCCGGTCGGAGACGGCGTCCAGCGAATTGGGGCACAGCCCGTCGAATCCGAGTTCCTTCGCCACTTGCTCCCGCGCGATCGGATAGGAAGTGCCGGCCAGCGCGGCCGAGCCGAGCGGCAGGCGATTCACGCGCCGGCGGCAGTCGGACAGCCGCTCGCCGTCCCGCGCAAACATCGCGTCGTACGCCATCAAGTGGTGGCCGAACGTGACCGGCTGCGCGACCTGCATGTGCGTAAATCCCGGCATGATCGTCGACGCGTGGCGTTCGGCCAGGTCGATGAGCGCGCCGCGCAGCGCCGCGAGTTGCGCCGAAAGCGTGTCGATCTCGCCCCGGAGCCACAGCCGCAGGTCGGTCGCGACCTGGTCGTTGCGCGAGCGGCCGGTGTGCAGCCGCTTGCCGGCGTCGCCCACCAGATCGGTGAGGCGCTTTTCGATGTTGAGATGGACGTCCTCGAAGTCGCGCGACCACGCGAATTCGCCGCGCGCGATCTCCGCGCCGATCTGCGAAAGGCCGCGCTCGATGTCGCCAAGGTCGCGCGCCGGAATGATTCCCGTGGCCGCCAGCATCCGGGCGTGGGCGAGCGATCCCGCGATGTCGACCTGGCCTAAGCGCCGGTCGAAGTCGACGGATGCGGTGAAGCGCTTGACGCGGCCGTCCACCGGCTCGCTGAACCGTCCCGACCACCCGCCGGCGTCATCGGAGGCGGAAGAAGGAGGCGTTTTGGCGGCGGACATGGCCCAAAAAAGTAATGTCTTGCGTCGGCCGCACACCATGCCGACAATGAATGCCGGGGACTTGCGGTGCCCGTTCCCGCGGCCTTTGAGGGATTCCGCGGTCCGGATACGGTACGGTACAAGGCGGCAGGCACAATGCTTGCATGCCGCCTCCAATATGGGAGCGATTATAAGACATAACCCGAACCGGCCCGCGTTGCCTGACTTCCGGAATCTGGGGACCGTCCTGCGCATCCTCGTGGCGGTCAACCTCGGGGCAGCCGTCGTCGCGTTCGCTCGCGCCCCGCAGCTCTCCATGGTGCTCCCCGAATGGATCGAGGCGACTGCCGTCGTCGAGCCGTACCTTCTGCTGGTCCTCGCCGTGCTGTGGGCACTGTCCCCGCGGCTTTCTCGCCTGCCGTTCGGCGTCGGTGCCGGCGTGGTCGCCACCGTGACGATCCTGGCCGGACAGCTGCTTTACTCCATGCTGAACCGCATGTTGCCCATGCCGCAGGGCACGCTGGCGCGCTGGATCCTGTTCGGCCTGCTGGCGGTCGGCATCATGCTTTTCTATTTCCGGCTGCGCTCCCGCGCGCTGTCGCCGGCCATAACCGAGGCTCGGTTGCAGGCGCTGCAGGCGCGCATCCGGCCGCATTTCCTGTTCAACAGCATCACGGCGGTCCTGTCGCTGGTGCGCACCGACCCGCGCCGCGCCGAGGTCGCGCTGGAAGACATGGCCGACCTTTTCCGCGTGCTGATGCGCGACAACCGCGAACTGACGCCGCTCGAGGACGAGGTGGAGCTGTGCCGCCAGTACCTCGAACTCGAGCAGTTGCGACTGGGCTCGCGGCTGACCGTCGACTGGAACGTCAAGAGCATGCCGGCCGACGCACTGGTGCCGCCGCTCATGCTGCAGCCGCTGCTCGAGAACGCCGTCTACCACGGCATCGAACCGTCGAGCACGCCGGGAACGGTCTCGATCAACCTGTTCCTGTCGCGTGGCGAGGTCCATGCGATCCTGAAGAATCCCTATCGCAGCTCCGGCGGCGACCACCATTCAGGCAACAAGATGGCGCTGGCCAACGTGCGCGAACGGCTGGCTTTGCATTTCGACGCCGAGGCCAGCCTCGAGTCGCGCGTCAACAAGGATTCCTACGAAGTGCACATTCGCATCCCTTATCGTACGGCCGTGGCGGAGACTTCGCTGGCGGCGCCCACCGTGACCGGACCGCAGCCCGCCGCGGCGAACGAACGCTCCCGCGGCATGAACACGCGGATCGGCGCACCGGAGGCCGCCCGTGGCTGAGACACCGCTTCGTGTGCTGATCGTCGACGACGAAACGCCCGCGCGCCGCCGGTTGCGCGAACTGCTGGACGATTGCGCATCGGTTCTGCCGCTGGCGGTCATCGGCGAGGCGCAACAAGGGTACGAGGCGCTGGATCTCCTGCAGAGCGCGCCCGCGGATCTGGTGCTGACCGACATCCACATGCCGGACATGGACGGCGTCGAACTCGCCCGCCACCTGCTCAAGCTGTCGCATCCGCCGGTGGTCATCTTCACCACGGCTTTCCACGAGCACGCGGTGCAGGCGTTCGAGGTCAACGCCGTCGACTACCTGATGAAGCCGATCCGCATGCAGCGGCTCCTGAGCGCGCTGCAGAAAGTGCCCCGCCTGCGGCCGGTCACCGCGGAGAAACTGGCGCAGCTGCCTACGTCCGCGCGCCGCTTCCTGTCGGTAACCGAGCGCTCAAGGGTCGTGCTGGTTCCGCTCGAGGACATCGTCTACCTGAAGGCCGAGCTTAAGTACATCACGATCCGCACCGCGCAGCGCGAGTACCTCCTCGAGGAATCGCTGACCAAGCTCGAGAGCGAATTCGGGTCGCGCTTCGTGCGCGTCCATCGCAACTGCCTGGCCGCCCGCGACCACATCCGCGGGTTCGAGCGCCGCGTGAACGACGATGGCGACGCGCACTGGGAAGTGCTGTTGGCCGGCGTCACCGAGACGCTGCCCGTCTCGCGGCGCCAGCAGTTCGTCGTACGCGACATGGGGCGCGAAACGGCGGCTTAGCAACAAGTGCGGTTCGGGAAGTGACGGAAGCGCGGATGTAGCCCCGTCGCCCTGGCGGAGCGGTACACTTCGTCACGTTTTCAACCCTCCGTCTGCTCGGCCCTTCCCATGCGCACGCTCGTCTGCGGTTCCCTGGCCTACGACACCATCATGGTGTTCCCCGACCGCTTCGCGCGACACATCATGCCCGAGCAGTTGCGCGTGCTGTCGGTGTCGTTCCAGATCGGCGAAATGCGCCGGGAATGGGGCGGGTGCGCCGGCAACATCGCCTACAACCTTCGCGGTATCGGCGGCGAGCCGGTCGTCATGGCGACCATCGGCGACGACGGCGACGATTACCGCGAGCGGCTGGCGGCGCTGGATGTCGCGGTGGACGCCGTCCGCCACGTGCCGGGCGCCTATACCGCGCAGGCCTTCATCATCACCGACCTGGACGACAACCAGATCACCGCCTTCCATCCGGGTGCCATGAATTTCTCGCACCAGAATCGGGTCACCGACGTCGCCGGCGTCGGCTTGGGCATCGTCGCGCCCGACGGCAAGGAAGGCATGAGCGCGCACGCGCGGCAGTTCGCGCAAGCCGGCATCCCGTTCATGTTCGACCCGGGGCAGGGGATGCCTCTTTTCAGCGGCGAGGAATTGCTTGAAATCATCGACATCGCGCATTGCGTCGCTGTCAATGACTACGAAGCGCAGATGCTGGCCGAGCGCACCGGATTGTCGCTGGCGGCGCTCGCCGAGCGCGTCGACGCGCTGATCGTGACGATGGGTGGGGACGGCTCTGTCATACATGCCGGTGGCGACACTTATCCGATACCGGCGGCCAAGCCGACCGCCGTCATCGACCCGACCGGATGCGGCGACGCCTACCGCGCGGGGATCCTCTACGGTATCAGCCAGGACTGGGACTGGGAGAAGACAGGCGGCTTGGCGTCGGTGATGGGTTCGCTCAAGATCGCCTCTCGCGGCGGACAGAATCATGCCGTCAACCACGAAACGGTGGGGGCGTTATATTTCAAGACCTTCGGCAGCCGCGTCTGGTGAATCACGTGAATGCGTCGCCAAAGGCCGCGCCCGCGCGCGGCCTTTGCATTCGATGAAGCCGCACAAGAAGCCCGCGCATCGCAGGCCCGCGCATCACGGGCCCAACCCGCCGCCGGTGCGCCTGTACCGTTATGTCCGGACGCTGGTGCATGTCGGCGCCGGCGTCGCGACGACGGTGTTCGTCTTTCCGCTGATTTCGCCTTCACGCAAGCGTGCGCTGGTCAAGCGCTGGAGCGTCCGGCTGCTGCGCATCCTCGCCGTCGACGCGCGGGTTCGCGGCGACATCGTCGCGCGCGGCGGCAACGTGATGGTCGTCGCGAACCACATCTCGTGGCTCGACATCATCGTCCTGAACTCGGTTCACCCGGTGCGCTTCGTCGCAAAGTCCGAGCTCGCACGCTGGCCGATCGTCGGCACCATGATCCGCGGCGCGGGAACGTTGTTCATCGAGCGAACCAAGCGGCGCGACACGCGGCGCGTCAACCACCATGTGGCGGAAGTCCTGGCGGGCGGAGACGTCGTGGCGATCTTTCCCGAGGGCGAAACGACCGACGGACTCGACATGCTGCCGTTCAAGAGCTCGCTGTTGCAGCCCATCGTCGAGACTGCGGGGCACGTGCAGCCGGTGGCGATCCGGTATCGCGGTCCCGACGGCGAACTATCGGTGGCGCCCGCGTACGTCGGCGAGACGACCTTCGCCGAATCGTTCTGGAGCGTCTGCGGCGCGCGCGCGCTCACCGTGGAATTGATCGCGACCGACGCGCTTCCCGCGCGCGACAGCCACCGGCGCCACCTGGCGCGCGTCGCTGAACACTCTATCCGAACGGTTTTGGCTGCACCGCATGACGCGACGGAACCTGCCATACACGCCGGTCATCGAGGCGGACACCCGTAAGCGTCCCGCCCCACAGGCACCCCGAGTCGAGCATCAGCACGTTGGGCGCCAGCACCAGGTCCTGCGTCGACCAGTGCCCGCATACGACGGTCATGCGCGCGCTCTGACGCGCGGGTTGCGCGAACCACGGCAGGAAGCCTTCAGGCGTGTGCTCGGTGCCGCGCTTTTCGCGGAAGTCCATGGTGCCGTCGGCAGCGCAGAAGCGCAGTCGCGTAAAGGCGTTGACGGCCACGCGGAGGCGATCGAATCCGGCGAGATTGTCTCGCCATTGGCGCGGTTCGTCGCCGTACAAGACTCCTAAGAATTCGTTCGCGCGCTCGCCGCCGAGCATCGCCTGCACTTCGCGCGAGAGCATGAGCGCCGTCGCCGCCGTCCATTGCGGCAGCAGGCCCGCGTGCACGAGCAGCCGCTCCTCCTCGATGACGACCAGTGGCCGCGCCTTGAGCCACGCGATCAGCTCGTCGCGGTCGGGAGCTTCGAGGATGGCGTCGAGCGTGTCCTCGCGATGCGGCCGGCGGTGGCCCGCGGCGATTGTCAGCAGGTGAAAATCGTGGTTGCCCAGCACCGTGGTCGCCGCGTCGCCCAGCTTGCGCACCTCGCGCAGGACCGACAGCGACTCGGGGCCGCGGTTCACGAGATCGCCGACGAGCCACAGGCGGTCGGAAGCGGGCGAGAACGCGATCAGGTCGAGCAGTTCGCAGAACTCGGCATGGCAGCCCTGGATGTCGCCGATCGCGTAGAGCGCCATGTCGTTTGCTCAGGAACTCGTGACGGGAGAAAAGAGGCGCGTCTTCGGCTGTTAGAATCGACGTGCATTCATTCTAGCAAGCTTCGTGCACTTTCCCTTAAACCCTCCCCAGCGCGAAGCGGTGCGCCACATCGACGGTCCGCTGCTCGTGCTGGCCGGCGCCGGCAGCGGCAAGACGCGCGTCATCACGGCCAAGATCGCCCACCTGATCGAGCAAGGCGTCGACCCTTCGCGCATCGTCGCCATCACGTTCACCAACAAGGCGGCGCGCGAAATGCGCGAGCGCGCGCAGGCGCTGCTGAAAGAGCAGGGCAAGGCCGGCGACGCGGCCAAGGTCATCATTGCGACGTTCCACGCGCTCGGCCTCAAGATCCTGCGCAGCGAAGCGAAAGCGGCGGGATTGAAACCGGGCTTCTCGATCTTCGATCCCCAGGATCTGGAATCCGTCGTCGCCGAGCTCATCGCCACCAGCGACCGCGGTCGCGCCCGCGCCGCGCAGTGGAAGATCAGCGCGTGGAAGAACGCGCTCGTGGCGCCGGCGGCCGCGCTCAAGGCAGCGCGCGGTGACGACGAAATCGTTGCCGCTCGCGCCTATGCCAACTATGGCGAGGCGCTGGCCGCGTACCAGGCGGTGGACTTCGACGACCTCATCGTGCGCGCGGTGGAACTGCTCGAGCGCGACGCGGATGTCCGCGCGCGCTGGCAGGCGAAATGCGCGCACGTGCTCGTCGACGAATACCAGGACACCAATCCCGCGCAATACCGGCTGCTGCGCGCGCTGGTCGGTGCTACGACGCCGTTCACCGCGGTGGGGGACGATGACCAGGCAATCTACGGCTGGCGCGGCGCCACCGTCGACAACCTCGCATGCCTGCCCGGCGACCATCCGGGCCTCAAGGTCGTCAAGCTCGAGCAGAATTACCGCTCGACCGTGCGCATTCTTCGCTGCGCGAACGCGCTCATCGCCAACAATCCGAAGCTCTTCGAAAAACGACTGTGGAGCGAGCGCGGCATGGGTGAGGCGATCCGTGTCGTGCCGGCCGCCGACGACGAGGCGGAAGCCGAGATGGTCGTGCGCCGCCTCTCGGCGATGAAATTCGAGCTGCGCGCGAAGTTCTCCGACTTCGCGATCCTGTACCGAGGCAACCACCAGGCACGCGCTTTCGAGACCGCGCTGCGCGGGCAGAACATGCCGTATGACGTTTCGGGCGGCCAGTCGCTTTTCGACAAGGCCGAGGTGAAGGACATCGTCGCTTACCTTCGGCTCATCGCGAACGACGACGACGATCCGGCATTCGTGCGCGCCGTGACGACGCCGAAGCGCGGCGTCGGCCAGGCGACGCTCAAGCACCTGGGCGAAATCGCGGCCGGTCGCAACGAGAGTCTTTTCGCCGCCGTGTACGCTCCGGAACTGGCGGCGGCGATTCCGGCGCGGCAGCACCAAACCCTCACGGAATTCTGCGCGCTCATCAACAACCTGCGCTTTCGCGCCGAACGCGAGCCCGCAGGCCGGCTGCTCGACGAACTCTATGCGGCGACCGGCTACGAGGCATGGCTCGAGGCGACGCAGGACAAGCGCGAGGCGAAGGCGCGGACGGAGAGCGTGCGCGACCTCATCGCCTGGTTGTCGCGCAAGGGTGAAGCCGACAATCGCAACCTGCTCGAACTCACGCAGATGGTCGCGCTGATCACGATGCTCGAGGGCCGGGACGGCGAGGGCACGGATGCCGTGCACCTGTCGACGCTGCACGCGGCGAAGGGGCTCGAATTTCCGCACGTATTTCTGGTGGGCTTGGAGGAAGGGCTCCTGCCCCACCGCCAATCGGTGGAGCGCGGGACGATCGACGAGGAACGCCGGCTCATGTACGTCGGCATGACGCGGGCACAGCAGACGCTGCACCTGTCGTACTGCCGGCGGCGCAAGCGTGCTGGCGATGCGATCGCGTGCGCGCCGTCGCGCTTCATCGGCGAATTGGCGCAGGAGGACCTGCGCTACTCGGATACGCCGTTGCCCCCGGACGAGGCGGCGAAGGAAAAATCGGCAGGCAGCGCGCGGCTCAAAACGCTGAAGGCGATGCTGGCGCGGTGACGACTCGCTTGTCGCT
The DNA here is from genome assembly GCA_963828045.1 of uncultured beta proteobacterium. Taxonomy (GTDB): domain Bacteria; phylum Pseudomonadota; class Gammaproteobacteria; order Burkholderiales; family Casimicrobiaceae; genus VBCG01. The sequence goes on from CAWHCM010000004.1 coordinate 651,225, forward strand.
CGCTTGTTGCTATCTGGCGGCGGCCACCATGTAATCGACGGCCGCCTTGATGTCGGGATCGGTCAGCGCGAGGTTGCCGCCCTTGGGAGGCATGACGCCACCCTTGCCGGTGAAGCCGCCCATCGCGTGCGTGTACAGCACGTTGACGCCTTGCGCGATGCGGGGCGCCCATGCGGCCTTGTCGCCGAACTTGGGCGCGCCGGCGATGCCGGCACCGTGGCACACCGAACACGTTCCATCGAAAATTTTCTTGCCATCGGGTTTGCCCGCCGCCGCAGCGGCCGGAGCAGCAGGTGCGGCCGTGGCCGTTGCAGCAGGCGGGGCCGTCGTGGTGGCTGGGGCTGCAGCCGTCGCATTCGCAACCGCGACGGGCGCGACTGCGGGTTCCTTCCACGAAGCACCCGCCTTGTTGGCCATGAACGCGACGGCACGGCGAACTTCGTCATCGGTCAGGTTGGCGTTCCCGCCTTTTGCCGGCATCACGCCCGACTTGCCCTGGTATCCGGCGATCGCATGCTGACCGAGCGTGGTCTCCCCCTGGGCGATGCGCGCGGTCCACGCCGCCTTGTCGCCGAACTTCGGCGCGCCCGCGAGTCCCGCCTCATGGCACGTCTTGCAGACTTGTCCGTAAACCTGCTCGCCGGTGAGCGCGCCCTTGGGTCCGCTCGCTTCCGCAAGGACGACATTGCCGACGGGCTGGATTCGCGACAGGACCATGCTGTCGTCCGCGCCGATGCCCTTCTCGCCGCTGGTCACGAGTTGCGATACGAGCACGGCCAGCGTGATCGGAACCGCAAAGGCGAGCAGCACGACGGTGATGAGCTGCCGGGGAGTCTTGATCGGAGAGGAGTGCTCGTCGGACATGGCGGATTCGGTCGTTGAAGTGGTCCCGAACGTGCGTCACTGCACGCTGGGCGCTCGATTGTGTATCGCCATTGGCTGGCCCGGCATTATACCGGTCCACGTCGTCGCGAAGATATCGTGGTGGACGCTATGGCTGCGGGAGGCCTAAAATGCGCGTTGTTCGTCGCAACACGCCATAACGCGCCCGTAGCTCAGTTGGATAGAGTATTGGTTTCCGAAGCCAAGGGTCACAGGTTCGAATCCTGTCGGGCGCGCCACCTTCCAGAGTGAACGTGGCCCGGTTGGTTGTCGGAGGCCGGCACGTTGGCTCGTCCGGCCGGCGCGATTCGTTGAATGTCGGGAGAAGAAAGCATGAAATGGAATGCCGCGGTGTTGAGGTCGATCGGCGCTGCGACGCTGCTCGTGGGACTGCTCGCCGCACCCGCGCACGCGCAGGATGCCAAACCTCTGAACAACGAGCAGCTGGACCAGTTGACGGCGCAGATCGCGCTGTATCCGGATGCGCTGCTTGCGCAACTGCTGATGGCGACGACCTACCCGGACGAGTTTACCAAGGCCACGGCTTGGGCGAAGGCGCATCCCGACGCCAAGGGCGACGACGCGGTGAAGATGGTCGAGAACGAAGGGTGGGATCCGTCGGTCGCTTCTATGGTGGCGTTTCCCGAAGTGCTGATCACCCTCGGCGAAAAGCCGGAATGGGTTCGGAGCATTGGTGACGCGTTCCTGGCGCAGCCCGACGCCGTGATGAACTCGGTGCAACGGCTTCGCCAGAAAGCGCAAGCCGCCGGCAACTTGAAGTCCAACGAGCAGGTCAAGGTTACGACAGAAGCGCCCGAGCCGGCGCCGCAGACGACGGTGGTGCAGCAGTCGGCGCCTCCGGCGCAGGTGATCGTCATCGAACCCGCGCAGCCGTCGGTCGTCTACGTGCCTTCGTACAACCCGGCGGTGGTCTACGGGCCGTGGCCGTACCCGGCTTATCCTCCTTACTACTATCCGACGCCTCCCGGCTACTGGTTCTCGCGGACGGTGGCGGCCGGCATCGCCTGGGGTGTGGGCATCGGCGTCACCAACGCGCTGTGGGGTGGCTGCAACTGGGGCCGCGGCGACGTCAACATCAACGTCAACCGCTACAACAACATCAACGCCAACAACCGCATCAACGGCAGCGGCAACGCGAACTGGAATCACAATCCGCAGAATCGCGCGACTCCCTACAGAGGCGGCGATGCGACACGCCAGAACCTGAACAACAAGTACCAGGCGGGCAACCGCGAACAGTACCGCGGCAAGGATGCGAGCCGCGACGCCAGCCGCGAGCGCGCCAACCAGGCGATGCAAAGCCGCGGCATCGAAGGCGCCAGCGGATCCGCGCGCGACCGCGCGCAGAGCATGGAACGCGCCGGCGGGATGCAGGGCAACGCGCAGGGCATGGACCGCAGCGCGATGCAGAGCAGGGCGCAGAGCATGGACCGCGACGCGGCGCGGCAGAATGCGCAGGCTGCCAGCCGCGACAACGCGTTGCGCGGAGCCAACAACTCGCAGGCGCGCCAGCAGATGGACCGTGGTGCGTCGAGCCAGGCCGCGGCGCGCTCGAGTGGCGGCGGCGCCAATCGCTCGTCGATGGGCGGTGGCGGCGGTGGTCGTCCCAGTGGCGGTGGCGGTGGTCGTGGCGGTGGCGGCGGCGGGGGCCGCGGCGGCGGCGGCGGAAGGGGTCGCTGACATGGAGCGCGCGAAAATGACCAACTTCAAACACACTCTGAACGTTGTCTTGGTGGCGGGGACCCTTGCGATGGCGCCGTGGGCGTTCGCGCAGAACGCCTACCCGACGCCCGAAGCCGCGGCCGACGCACTCGTCGACGGCATCTCTCGGCACGACGTCGACGCGATCAAGGCGGCCGTCGGAACCGATTACGAGAAGTTCATTCCCCGGGCCAGCCGTGACCCGGAGGACGTCACGAACTTCCTCGAGGCGTGGTCCCGAGCGCATACCATCGTGAAGCAGGGCAACGACAAGGCGTACCTCGGCGTCGGCACGCATGGCTGGACGCTGCCCATCCCGATCGTCAAGTCCGCCGCCGGATGGCGCTTCGACACGAAGGCCGCCCCCGAGGAAATGCGCATCCGCCGCATCGGCCGCAACGAACTCGCGGCCATCCAGGTGGCGCTCGCCTACACGGACGCGCAGCAGGAATACCACACGCGCGACTTGAATGGCGACGGCGTGAAGGAGTACGCGCAGCACGGCCTGTCCACACCGGGCAGGCACGACGGGCTGTACTGGGCGTCGCTTCCCGGCGAGCCGGAAAGTCCGCTCGGCGCGGAATTCGCCGACGCGAAGGCGGGGCAGCCGTATCACGGGTATTTGTACCGGATCCTCACCGCGCAGGGCAGGAACGCACCGGGTGGCGCGCGCAGCTACATCAAGAATGGCCGGATGACCGAAGGCTACGCGCTGATCGCATGGCCGGCGAAGTACGACGACACCGGCGTGATGACGTTCATCGTCAATCAGGACGGCATCGTGTACCAGAAGAACCTTGGCGCGAATACCGATGCCGCGGTTCGCGCGATCAATACCTACGATCCCGACGCCACCTGGCAGAAGGCGGACGCCAAATAGGCCGCTCGCAATACGCGCGCGTGGCGGCGCCGCAGCGCTCGCGCTGTCTCTTCGCGTCGGCAGACGTCAATCGTAGGTGCGGCGGAAGTAGAGGCCCAGGCTCGAGATAATTCCGGCTTCGGCGCGCAGGGTCAGCGTGCGCGTCAATGCGTATTCGATGCGCAGCGCATTGTTGGCCACCGTGAGGCCCTGCTCGTAGACAAGCGTCAACCGGTCGTTGATCCGCTTGCCGAACGCGACGACCTGGCTCGTGGTCCCCGACGTGACGGCGTTGCTGCGCTCGCGCAGCGAGATGTCGTCGAGCCCGATCGAGTTGGCGAAACTCGTGGTGAGCGGCTTTTGACCATTGCCCAGTAGCGATGCCGATGCCGAGCCCAGCGCGGCTAAGTCGGCGCGCGATGCGCGGTCGAGTCCCTGGCCGGTCATGAGCCACGACAGCTTTTCGCCGTCCGGCACCGGCGGGTTGGAAACGAGCCGCACGCGCGGCACCCGCACGGTTCCGGTGACTTCCACGCCAGCTTCGACGGCGACGTTCTTGCGCAACGCAACGACGTCGATCGCGGGGTTGTCGGCGGGACCGTCGAAGATGAGCTGGCCGCGGTCGATCTCGAGGCGCTGGCCGAATATGAAATAGGTTCCGTTCACCGCGCGGATCGTGCCGCGGGTGACGAGGCCGCCGCTGGCGTTCGTCGTGACGCGCAAATTTCCCGCGAGCCGCGTGTCGAGGCCTTCGCCGGAGAAGCGCAGAGCATCTCCGAGTGCGACGTCGAGATCGAGGACCAGCGGCAAATCGAGCGCCGCCGCGTTATCCGTGGTGCGCGCGCGCCCCTTGATGACGACGTCGTTGCCGAGCGTGCCGACGCTCGCCGGCTCGTAATCGATGCGGCCGTCGTCGATGCGCACGCTGCCGCGTAACGCAAGTTTGCTGTTCTCGACCGCCAGCGTGCCGCTGCCGTCGACGGCGAGCCGCAGGTCCGGACGATTCACGACGCGGAATTTGTCGGCCTTCCACGTCACGCGCGCCTCCGGTCCCGCTTTGGCGCCGGCGCCGGCCGGCGCGCGCGCGAGCGTTCCCTGCGCCGAGAATGTGCCATCGCCTCCGGCGAACGTAAGGTCCTCCAGGACCAGCGACCGGTCGGCGAAATGCGCGCGCAGGCGGCCGTCCTGCCAATGCACGCCGTACTGCGGCACATCGACGCGAACGGCATCGGCAGTGAGTGTGCCGGCGAGCACGGCGTTGGCCAGCGTTCCGCTGCCGGTGACGTCGAGGTGCGCGCGGCCGTCGACGACGGCCAGCGTGCCCAGCCACGGCTGCAGCGGCTTGAGCGAAGGCAGATCGGCGGACAGCGTCGCCGTCATCGGCGCGCTGAAGGAGATGCGGCCCTCGGCATTGGGCGGCGCGGCCGCAATGGCCAGCGTTGCGTCGGCATTGCCGGCGCGCAGCGAGCGCAGCGTGCCGGTGGCCTTGACGCTGTCGTCGACGAACCGCGCGTCGACGTCGAGCGTCGTGATGCCGAGCGCTAAATCCCTGGCGTCGGGACTAGCACTTTCGGTGCCGAAGAGATCGCCGCGCTCGCGCCGGACGTGCAGCGTTCCATTGAGGTGCGGCGACGCGGCCAGCGACCAATCGCCATTGATCACCATCGTCGACGCGAGCGGCGACTTGACGCCGGCCGCTTGCATCAGCGCGTTGAGCGGGATGCCCCCGAATGCGCCGCGCGTCGTAATCTTTCCGTTGTCCCAGCGAAACTCTTCGAGGCTGGCGACGCCTTCGGCGACGTGCAATCGGGCGGTACCCACGTGCACGCGATCGCGCGCCCACTCGATCGCCGCGGGCGCATCGAGCTGCACTGCGTACGCGCCGCGACTGTCGAGCGCGTCGAGCGAACCTGCCCACGCCGGCGAAGGCGCGCCCGGATCCCTGAAGCCGCCGGTGAAGCGCGCGTGAGCATCGACGCCCTCGCCGTTGAATGCGAACGTGACCGTGTGGTGCGCCAGCGTACCCGCGCCGTCGACCGCCAGCGTCGCAAGTTCGCCCTGCGGGGCGCTCACGCGCGTGGCCGCGAGCTTCAGCGCGATTCGCCGCGTGGCGTTAGCGGCGGGTTCGAGCGTGAGCCCGCCGGGCGCGATTCCGGCATGGGCCTCGAGCGTTCCCGCGCGCAGCAGCTTTCCCCATTGCAGCGCGTCGGCATGGACATCGACGTCGAGGCCGTTGCCGCCGGGCTCGCTGGTCATCGTTCCGCGAACACGCAGTCCTCCGGCGATCGCCTCGGGAATCGCAACGCCGGCGTGCCGAGCAAGCACTCCGCGCAAATCTTCCAGCCTGGGCGCGTCAACCTTGAACGTGAGCTTGTCGCCGGAGGTGCCGGCCGAGCCGGTGGCGGAGATCTTTGCCGAAGCGATGGCAACATCCGCGGCGACGCTGCGAACCGCCTTGGCGCTCGCGTCCGCGTGCAAATGCCCGCTGACGGCGACACCTTCCAGCCGGCTGCCCTGCGCCAGCGCGATGTCGCCTTCGACGTTCCAGGGCGAACCCAGGCGTCCGCGCGCCGTGACTTTGCCGTCGAGGCTGCCGGCGGGCAACGCGCCGAATCTCGATGGGTCGAAGTGCGCTGCGTCGGCGGTGACCTCGAAGGCGCGCGCCGGGTCCAGTGTGACGAACCCTCGCCCGGTCACCTCGCCGCCGCCCGCGCGGCCGCGAAAGCGCTCGATGTCGATGCGCTTGCCGGTCACGGTGGCGGCGAAATTGAGCGCCATGTCGGATTGCGTGAGTTCGGCGCGCACAGTTTGCGTCGACTGCGCCACCTCCGCAGCGACCGTGCCGGCGAGCCGTGTCGCGATCAGCGACGAATGCACGCGATGCAGGTCGAGATCGCGCACGGCCAGTTGCAGGGCGGTCGCCGCACCGTCGACCGGAAGCGTCGCGCGGCCGGTGACCCGCGCGTCCCCGGGAAGGCGTGCGTCGATGTCCTGCAGCATCAGCACGCGGCCGTTCCAATCGAAGCGCGACGTCAATTGTGTGAGCGGCACACGGCCGGCGTCGATGGCGCCTGCCTCGGTATTGCGCGCCGTGAGCGTGCCGGTGAATCCTTCGGCGACGGGCAGCGCGTCGATGACGACCGTCAGCCGCGTCGCGGGCAGCGTCGCGACGAAGCGCGCGACGTCGACGTCACGCGCATCGACGTGCGCAGCGACGACGAGGGCTGGCGCGAACGGCGCAAGGGTCACCTTGGCGACGAGCGCCGCATCGCGCGAGGTGCCGGTCGCGGCCAGCGCCACGCGCGACAACGGTCCGCTCGCGACGAGGTCGGCGCGCGTATCGCGAAATGCGCCGTCCCCGGTGAACGCGAGCGCCGCCTTGATCGGAAATGGCGCAACGGCGCCGATCTCGGCGCTGCCCTCCAGCGTGCCGGCGTCGGCGACGAAGCGCAGCCGCGAGACCGCGTGCAGAGTTGCGCCGCCCGCATAATCGAATGCGACGCCGGTGATCGTGCCCGTGCGCGCGCCGACGCGCCACTCGAGGCGCTCGACGCCGACGTTGCGGACGTCGGCTTCGAGGGGAAGCGAGAGGTCGGCCGGCAGCGCGAGCGGCCCCTCCGAGGACTTGATCGTGAACGCGAGCCGGTGCGCCCCCAATCCGGAAACGTCGATGTGTCGCGTGAAGAGGCCGATGGCGCTCCACGTCAACGCCGCGTCGTCCGCCTCGACGAGGACATCGTCGCCGCGCCAGGCGATTCGCGCGACGCGCACCGTGTGGAGGAGCGAGCCCGTGGCGCCGTCGACCGATAGGCGACCTTGGCTGGCCACGATTGCGCGCGCGATCACCATTTCCAGCGCCGCCTGCGTGCCGAGAAACACCACGCCGGACGCGATGACGGCCAGCAATGCCACGGCCACATAGACGCCCGCGCGCAACCAGCGCCGCGTGCGCGATCGCGACGCGGCGGGGGATTCCGGTGCTGGACTTTGCGTATTCAAAACGACAGCCCGACGGAAAAGTGTACGCGCACGCTGTGCACGTCCTGGCCGTACGCGACGTCGACGCGGAACGGGCCGATGGGCGTGCGCACCCGGGCACCGACGCCGTATCCAAGTGCTAAGTGAAGATCCTGCAGCGAGTCGGTGGCATTGCCGGCGTCGACGAACGTCGCGATTCCCCAGTTCTCGCCGATCCAGCGTGTCACCTCGGCGCTCGCGACCGCGTAATAGCGGCCGCCGACGATCGCATCGCCCTGCTGCACGCCCAGGCTTAGGAACGAATATCCGCGCACCGTCGTATCGCCGCCGGTGCGGAACAGGAAGTTCGACGGGATTCCATTGCGCGTGTCGGCAAGCACGGCGCCCGCTTCCGCGCGGGCATAGAGCTCCGTGTTGCGATCCAGCGGCCACCACGCGGCGGCCTTCCCGATGACGCGGCCGAAGCCCCGCGTCGAAGCACCTGGAATGCCGCCGCCGACCTGCACGTTGGTCATGTAACCGCGCGTTGGCGCGAGCAGGTTGTCGACGCGCCGCCACGTGTATTCGCCGTCGACGTAGAGCGCGTGCGAGTTCTCGGTGTCGCTTCCCTGCGGCTGCTGCTGGTCGACGAAGAATCCCGCGCCGAACGCAGGCGTGCTCGTCTCGTCGATGGATCGGCGCCGGAAGGCGACTGACGCCGTCCGGGTGACGAGATTTTCGATGTCGGTGCGCACGAGCGCTGCCGTGTACGAATTGAGCCATCCGCCGGGCGCCGGGGGCTGCACGAAGCGAACGCTGCCGGACGAGAGTTTGGTTTCGATGCGCACATCAGCGAGGAACTGCAATCCGTGATCGTCGATGTTGACGTCGCTGTAGCTGCCGCTGGCTTTCCATTGCGTGTCCGTCGAATAGCCTACGCCGAACTCGAGCCGCTTGGCCGGCGCCTCGATGACGGCAAGCGTCACCGGGGCCTCGTCGGCATGCGCCGGATCGGGCACGATCGACGCCTGCGCACTCGCGAAATAGCCGGACGCCAGCAGCCGCCGGACGTAGTCGTCCAATGTGCGCTCGCTGTACAGTTCCCCGGTGCGGATCGTGGAAAATTCGCGCACGAGTGACGGCGAATACTTGGCGGTCCCCTGGACGTCGACGGCGCCGAAGTGGAATGCGGGTCCGCTCGAGATCTCCACCGACAGTGCGGCGCTGTGGGCGTCGGGATCGACCTTGGCCTCGCTGGCGACCAGTTTCGCCGCGGCGTACGGACTCGCGGCAAGGCCCGCCACGGCTTTCTCCTTCGCCGCGGTCCACGCGGACTGGCGGAAGATTTCACCCGCCGGCAGCCCCCAGTCGTGGCGGATCTTGGCGATGGCGTCGGTGCCGACCGGAGCATCCTCCTGCGCGGGTCCCAGCACGACGACGTTGACATCGGTGACGTACGTCGGCGGTCCGGGGGTGACGGTCAGCGTGACGGCGGCCGGTTGCGCGCTGCGATCGATCGCGAGTTCGACGTGCGCCGAGAAATAGCCTTGCGTGGCCGCGGCCTCGCGTGACTGGGGCAGCGCCTCGCGCGCCAGTCGATCCAGCAACTCCTCCGTCATGTCCGCGTAGTCCTGCCAGCGGACGAGGTCGACCGCCGCGGCTATCGTGCCGGCGATGGCGTCGGGCGCCACGACCCGGACGCGATAGCGGATCGGGGCGTCGGCGTGCGGCTGTTCTGCCGCGACCGGGAAATCGGGCGCGGCGGACTGGGCGTCAGCGGGAAGCGGTGCGCCGGACGTCGCCAGCGTCAGCGCGCAAAGCCAGAAGCACGCCGGCCTCTTGCGTGTTGCAGCGGTTCGCACAGTGGGCATCATCGCGTTGCGCCGCTATGCGGGCCTGCGGGTTCGTGTCGATCTGCGAGTACGGCGACCAGACCCTCGGGTCGACCGGAGGGTCAGGCGAGAACCAATCGAGCGGATCCGGATCCCGGGAGAGCCGCAGGTGTTTCGGGTCTTCCACCGGATAGTTGAGTTGCAGGTCCGGATTGCGCGACCCGATGAAAGGCCAGACCGAGTAATAGGTGTTGCCGGCGCTGTCGTACGTGGTGGCGCAGCCCGACAGCAGCGCCGCCGCGGCGAGCGCGGTGGTGATCAGGGTGCGGCGGACGCGAGTGGCCATGGACGGCTCCTTCGAGTGATGTGCGTCTCAGAATCGGGTCTGCAACGTCAGGCCCAATGCCGGCGCGGTCTTGTACGAGTCGTTCGTCAGGTCGTTCCCTGACGCATTCTTCACCGTAAGCCTGCCGCTCGTCAATGCGGCGCCATAGAGGTCGAGCTGGGTGTGCTTGTCCCAACGGTACGAAATGCGCGCGAAAACGGGCACGAACTTGTTCTGTCCGATGCCGTTGCCGACAGGACCGCTCTGGCTCAGCCGGAAGATCGCACGCCCGCCCAATGGAAGTTTCCGCCCCGATCGAGGTCGGTGTCGCATTGCGCGAATCCGGAAAGCGACGCGCTGGAAAGATTGGCGCCGGGCGGGAGTCCCTGCGCGCGAATCGCGCTCGCGGCGGACGCGCACAACGCGAAAGCGACGAAGAAGTGACGAAAAGTCATGGGGTGTGCGGGCCTTGGAACTGCGGCATCGTCTCATGCCGGCGCATGCCGACGGCATCAAGTTGCAATCGTGGAGCGATTGCTGCGCCGGGGACTGTAAATCCCGCATTTTCAGGGTCCCCCACAACCGGCGTTGTACTCTGTGTAGAACAAACGTTCGGTGGTGGGAAAAACGACGCCCTTAACTTATTAAATTACTTTCGATAACAGCGCTAAGTGTATATTTATTAAGAGGAAAGATATTTGTTGCATTTTCGACGCTAAGTCATTGTTCGGAAACCGGAAAACCGTTGACCCCCGTGAATCTTCCCGCGTATAGTGGCGGCGGGTGGTAAAAAGTGGGTCAAAGTGGGTAAAGTGCGAGTTCCGAGCGATCTCGCCGGCGCTTAGGTTAATGAGCGCTTACCTTCGGCCCGACAACGAGGAGAGCGACGGTGGCGGGCGAGACGGGCGATTCGGCGGGCGGGCCGGAAACCGGAGGCGTGGCATTCCCGGTGTTTCGCGGCGTCACGCAACAGGCGCTCGACGCCAAGGGCCGGCTCGCGATACCTGCCAAGCACCGCGACGCGCTGGCCATGAACGGTCCCGGCCGCCTCGTGTTGACGGCGGATCCTTCGCGCTGCCTGCTCCTCTATCCGCTCGCCGCCTGGGAGCCCATCCAGGCGCGCCTCATGTCCCTTTCTTCGTTCAACGAAAAGATCCGCAGCCTGCAGCGTCTGCTGGTCGGCTACGCGGATGACGTCGACATCGACACGGCGGGCCGCATCCTGGTGCCGCCGTCTCTGCGCCGTTACGCGAATCTCGACAAGCACGTCGTGCTGGTGGGGCAGGGCCAAAAGTTCGAGTTGTGGGACGAGGCGCAATGGCAGGCGCAGACCGCGCAGACCATCGCCTTCCCCGCCGACGGTCTGCCGCCCGAACTCGACGGCTTCACGCTCTAGGGCGCTCGTGGCCGATGGAATCCATGTCCCCGTCCTGCTCGAAGAGACCGTGGCGGCGCTGGCGGTCAAGCCGGCCGGCGTCTACGTCGACGCAACCTTCGGCCGCGGCGGCCATGCGCGAGCGATCCTCGCGCGGCTGGCGCCTGCGGGGCGCCTCATCGGCATCGACCGCGATCCCGACGCTGAAACCGCCGGCGCTCAGCTTGCCGCACTCGATTCCCGCTTCGTTTTCCGCCGCGCCTGGTTTTCGGAACTGCCCGACGTCCTTGCCGGACTTGCGCTCGCGCAGGTCGACGGCGTGCTGCTCGATCTCGGAATCTCCTCGCCGCAGATCGACGACGCGAAGCGCGGCCTTTCCTTCCGCCACGACGGTCCGCTCGACATGCGGATGGACCCGTCGCGCGGCGAATCCGCTGCCGAATTCCTTGCCCGCGCCACGGTGCGCGAACTGACGGAGGTCCTGCGCGACTATGGTGAAGAACGGTCTGCTCAATCGATTGCAAGAGCAGTTGCGGCGGCTCGCGCGCACGAACCCGTCGTCGGCACCCGGCAACTGGCGGCGCTCGTGGCGCAAGCCATCGGCACGCGCACGCGGGGTGATTGGCGTCAGGATCCGGCCACGCGGACGTTCCAGGCCCTTCGGATTTTCGTGAACCGCGAACTGTCTGAGTTGACGCTGGCCCTTCCCGCCGTCGTGGCGACATTGCGGCCGGGCGCCCGAATGGCCGTCATCAGCTTCCACTCCCTCGAAGACCGCATCGCCAAGCAGTTCCTGGCGCGCGCGTCGCGGCCGTATGCCGGCAACCCCGCGCTCGCGCGGCTGGCCATCCGCACGGACGCATTGCCGGGCGCGCCGCTCACGCTGGTCGGCCGCGCCGTCAAACCGTCGGCGGCCGAGATCGAGCGCAATCCCCGCTCGCGCAGCGCGGTGCTGCGCGTCGCCGAGCGCACGTCTCACGCATTGCCCGATCGCTGGCCGGTGGGCTACGTGGAGGCCACGGCGTGACCCGCGTGAATGTCGCGCTCCTCGCCATCCTGGTCGCGTGCGCGCTGTCGCTGGTGACTTCGCGACACCAGGCCCGCAGGATCTTCGTTGAACTGGAGCGCGAGCAGGCCGCGGGCCGCGCGCTGGAAACCGAGTACGGCCAGCTGCAGCTCGAGCAGTCGACGTGGGGCATGCCGGCGCGCGTCGAGAAGATCGCGCGTGAACAGCTGCGGATGCAGTTGCCGTCGGCCGCGCGAACCGATGTGGTCGCGCTTCCGGACGCGAAGGGGACGGGAAAATGAGAGCCGAAGGGCCTCGGCCTCCTTTGATTTGTGAGCGTAATCGTTGCGGTGAGAGTCGGTCTCGCGTGCCGACTCGCATTTGCCGTCGATCCCCGCGTCGCGGGGCCCCTCGCCGGCTGCTCGCGTCACTGCCCCTCGGCGAGCGAAGTGAGCGTGGGGGTCGTTCATGAGCGCCGCGCTGGCGGGACGCGCGACCCGCAACCGCGCCGACATGGCGCTCGCGCTACCGCGCTTCCGGTCGCCGCTCGTGTTCGGCGGCCTCGCCATCCTGTTCGGCATTTTGCTCGCGCGCTCGCTGTATCTGCAGGGATTCGACAACGCATTCCTGCAGGGCCAGGGCACCGCGCGGCATTCGCGCGAACTCGAAGTGCCGGCGCACCGCGGCCGCATCCTGGACCGCGCCGGCGAGGCGCTGGCCTTGTCCACGCCGGTCAAGTCCCTGTGGGCGTTCCCCGACAAGTTCGACGCGACGCCGGAACAGGTCGCAGCACTCGCTGCCATCCTCGAGACCACTCCGCAGAAGATCAACGCGAGGCTGAGTGCCAACGAGGAATTCGCGTTCATCGCCAGGCAGGTCGCACCGGAGATCGCCGAGCGCGCGATGGCGCTGCGCATTCCCGGCCTGCACGACCAGAGCGAATATCGCCGGTTCTATCCCGGCGGCGAAGTCACGGCGCAGATCGTCGGCTTCACCGGCGACCACGACGTCGGCCAGGAAGGCATCGAGCTCGCGCAGCAGGCGTGGCTCGCCGGCACGCCCGGCAGCCGCCGCGTGATCATCAATCGCCGCAACGAGGCGGTCGAGGACGTCGCCGCGATCCGCGCGCCGCAGGCCGGGCACGACCTTGCACTCGCAATCGACGCGCGCCTGCAGTACCTCGCGTTCCGGGAGTTGAAGCTCGCCGTGGAATTGAACAAGGCCAAGGCGGGCGGTCTCGTCATCCTCGACGTCAAGACCGGCGAGATCCTGGCGCTCGCGAACTGGCCGACCTACAACCCGAACAGCCGCAACAAGGTCACGCCGTCGACGATGCGCAACCGCGCTCTGACGGACACGTTCGAGCCGGGTTCGACGATGAAGCCGTTCACGATTGCCGCTGCGCTTGAGGCGGGCCGCGTGCGGCCCGACACGGTGATCCAGACGGCGCCGGGCACGCTGACGATCGGCTCCAACACGATTCACGACGCGCATCCGGAAGGCGCGCTGACGGTCGAGCAGGTCATCCAGAAGTCGTCCAACGTCGGCGCCGCGAAGATCGCGCTGGGCCTGCCGCCGGAAACGATGTGGGAAATGTTCTCCAGCGCGGGATTCGGCTCCGTGCCGAAGACCGGCTTTCCGGGAGAGGCGTCCGGGCGTTTGCGTCCGGCGAAATCGTGGCGGCCGATCGAGCAGGCGACGATGGCCTATGGGCACGGCATATCGGTGAACCTCGTGCAACTGGCGCGCGCATACACGATGTTCGCGACCGATGGCGAACTGAAAGCGGCGACCTTGCTCAAGACCGACGGATTCGTCGCGGGCCGCCCGGTGCTGCAGCCTGAAACGGCGCATGCGGTTCGCCACATGCTCGAACTCGTGACGTCCCCAGGCGGCACCGCGCCTAGGGCACAGGTTCCCGGCTATCGCGTTGCCGGCAAGACCGGCACCGCGCACAAGGTCGAAGGGCACGGTTACGGTAACAAATACATCGCGTCCTTCGTCGGATTCGCGCCGGTGTCGAATCCGCGCCTCGTCGTGGCCGTGATGCTCGACGAGCCTTCGGCAGGGCAGTACTACGGCGGCGCGGTCGCGGCGCCGGTGTTCTCGAACGTCATCGGCTCGGCGTTGCGGATGCTTGGCGTGCCGACCGATGCGCCGCTCAACAACGTGATCCTGCCGCCGGAAGGCGCCGAGATCCGCGAGGAAACCTGACGTACGCCATGGCCACGCTCGCTCCTCCCGCCGCCGACGTTCCCACGCTGCTTGCGAAGCTTCGCGCGTTTCCACGGCGCATCACCGCCGACAGCCGCTGTGTCGAACCCGGTGTCGCCTTCGCCGCCTACCCGGGCGCGCACGTGGACGGCCGCAAGTTCGTGCCGGACGCGATCGCGCGGGGCGCCGCAGCCGTGCTCTGGGAGTCGGCGGGCTTCGCATGGGATCGCGGCTGGCAGGTTCCGCACCTGCCGGTCGAAGGATTGCAGAAGCGCCTGGGTTCGATCGCCGACTTCATCTACGGCAGCCCGTCGCAGCAATTGTGGATGGTCGGCGTCACTGGGACGAACGGCAAGACGTCGTGCGCGCACTGGATCGGGCACGCGCTCGATGCGTGCGGGCGCCGCGCGGGCATCCTCGGTACGCTGGGCAACGGCTTGGTCGGCGGTTTGGCGCCGGCCTCGCATACGACGCCGGATGCGCCGTCGCTGCACGAACTGCTGCGGCAATTCAAGGCGGCGGGCGCGAAGGCGGTGGCGATGGAAGTCTCGTCGCACGGACTCGACCAGGGCCGCGTGGGCGGCGTCAAGTTCGACGTCGCGCTCTTCACGAACCTTACGCGCGACCATCTCGACTATCACGGCACGATGGCGGCGTACGGGCAGGCCAAGGCCAGGCTCTTCACGTGGCCGGGACTCCGCACGGCCGTCGTCAACGCCGACGATCCGTTCGGCCAGAGTCTGATAGACGCTGCGCGTTCGCGCGGCGCGCGGCTTCTGACCTACGGCCTCGCGGCCGCCGACATCGCGGCGACCGGCATCGCGATGTCGGGCAGCGGCATCACGCTGTCGGTGAACACGCCCTGGGGCAAGTCCGAGTTCACGTCGCCGATGATCGGGGCGTTCAACGCGCAGAACCTGCTGGGCGTGCTGGGCGTCCTGCTGGCGAGCGACGTTGCGCTCGATGACGCGGCGGTCGCGCTCGCGCGTTTGCAGCCGCCGGCGGGGCGCATGCAGCGCTTGGGCGGAGGCGACCGGCCGCTCGTCATCGTCGATTACGCGCACACGCCCGACGCGCTGGAGAAAGTGCTGACGGCGCTGCGGCCCGCGGTTGTGTCGCCGGGCGAACTCGTCTGCGTCTTCGGTTGCGGCGGCGATCGCGATCCCGGGAAGCGCCCGGAGATGGGCCACATCGCGGCGCGCTTCGCCGACCGCGTGCTGGTGACGAGCGACAACCCGCGCAGCGAGGACCCGGTGGCCATCGCCAACGCGATCGCGCGCGGCGTGCGCGACGAAGGCAACCGCCGCTGGACGATCGAGATCGACCGTCGCGCCGCCATTGGCCATGCCATCGGCTCGGCGAAGGCGTCCGATGTCGTGCTCATCGCCGGCAAGGGCCACGAAACATATCAGGAGGCGGGTGGCGTGCGCGCCGCTTTCTCCGACGCCGCCGAGGCCCACGCGGCGCTGTCGGCGTGGAGCGCCGCATGATGGATACGAAGACCGCCGCGCAAGCCGTGGATGGACAGCTGATAGGCGAAAACGTCGAGTTCCGCCGCGTCGTCACCGACAGCCGCGCGCTCGAGACCGGCGACCTTTTCGTGGCGCTCAAGGGCGAGCGCTTCGACGGGCACGAATTCGTCGCCGCGGCGCTCGCGCAAGGCGCCACCGCGGCGCTGGTCGCGGCGGATCGCGCGGCGACGATGCAGGGCGACTTGATCGCCGTACCCGATCCGCTGGCCGCGCTCGGCCACCTCGCCGCTTTCTGGCGCAAGAAGTTCGATATTCCGCTGGCGGTGGTCGTCGGCAGCAACGGCAAGACCACCGTCAAGGAAATGACGGCGGCGATCTTCCGCGCGCACTTCGGGGATGCCGCCGTGCTCGCGACGCAAGGCAACCTCAACAACGCGATCGGCCTGCCGCTCACGCTGCTGCGTCTGCGCGCACAACACCGCGCGGCCGTCGTCGAACTGGGCATGAACCATCGCGGCGAGACGCGCGAATTGGGCGCGATCGCGCAGCCGACGATCGCGGTCGTCAACAACGCGCAACGCGAGCATCAGGAGTTCATGGCGAGCGTGGATGAGGTCGCCGCCGAACACGCCGACGCCATCCTTTCGCTGCGCCCGCGCGGAACGGCCGTCATCAACGCCGACGACACGCACGCCAACGACTGGCGCGCGGCGGCGCGCAATGCCGGCGCCGCGGTGGTGGACTTCGGCTTCAACGACTGGGCGGACGTCTCGGCGCGCTGCACGCTTCGCGCCGGCGGGAGCGACATCGAGCTGCGGACCTACGCCGGAAACGCGCGCATCGAACTGCACGTGCCCGGCCGCCACATGGCCAGCAATGCGCTGGCGGCGACCGCCGCGGCGCTCGCGGCGCGCTTGCCGCTGTCGGCGATCCAGGAAGGGCTGGCGGCGTTCCGGCCGGTGGCCGGGCGGCTGTCGGCGCTGCATGCGGCGTCCGGCGCGCTGGTCATCGACGACACGTACAACGCGAATCCCGATTCCGTGCGCGCGGCCATCGACGTGCTCGTGCACGCGCCGGGCGCCAAATGGCTGGTGTTGGGCGACATGGGGGAAGTGGGCGCGCAGGGTCCGGCGTTCCATCGCGAAATCGGCACGTACGCCAAGGAATGCGGCATCGAGCGGCTGTTCGCGACCGGCGAGCTTGCCCGCGAGACCGTGGCGGCGTTCGGCGCGGGCGCCGAGCACGCGGCAACGGTGATGGATCTCGCGCTGCGCGTCCAGCAGGCGGCCACCGCGGGCGTCACGCTGCTGGTCAAGGGCTCGCGGTCGATGCGGATGGAGCAGGTCGTCGCGGCGCTGACGGGCCAGGCAGCGAGGGAGTCGCACTGATGCTCGTGCTGCTCGCCGAACGGCTGGAACAATACGCGCGAGCGTTCAACGTGTTCGGCTACATCACGCTGCGCGCGGTGCTGGCCACGATGACCGCGCTCGTCATCTCCTTCGTCGTCGGCCCGCGGATGATCGCGTGGTTGGCGCGCATGAAAATCGGCCAGTCGGTGCGCGACGATGGCCCGCAGACACATCTCGCCAAGGCCGGCACGCCGACAATGGGCGGCGCGCTGATCCTGGTGTCGATCGCGGTGACCACGCTTCTGTGGGGCAACCTCACCAATCGCTTCGTCTGGGTCGTGCTGCTCGTCACCGTCGGCTTCGGCGCCGTCGGCTGGGTGGACGACTGGCGCAAGGTCGTCCACCGGAATCCCAAGGGCCTGTCCGCGCGCACCAAGTTCGTGTGGCAGTCGGTGATCGGTCTCATCGCTGCCGTGTATCTGGCATTTTCGGTGTCCGCGCCTGACAACACGCAGTTCGTCCGGCTCCTGTCGGCGTGGGTGGCCAGCGGCTTCAATGTCGACCTGTCGCCGAAGGCCAACCTCATCGTGCCGTTCTTCAAGACCGTGTCCTACCCGCTCGGCGTGTGGGGCTTCATCGCTCTCACTTATTGCGTCATCGTCGGCACGAGCAACGCCGTCAACCTCACCGACGGCTTAGACGGCCTCGCGATCATGCCGACGGTGATGGTTGGCGCGGCGCTGGGAATCTTCGCGTACGTGACGAGCCGCGCGGACTTCTCGGGTTATCTGTTCCTGCCGCACATTCCCGGCGCCGGTGAACTCACCGTCATCTGCGGCGCCATCGCCGGCGCGGGCCTGGGATTCCTGTGGTTCAACGCGTATCCCGCCGACGTGTTCATGGGTGACGTCGGCGCGCTGGCGCTGGGTGCGGCGCTGGGCACGATCGCCGTGATCGTCCGCCAGGAGATCGTGCTGTTCATCATGGGCGGCGTGTTCGTCGTCGAGACCTTGTCGGTGATCGTGCAGGTCGCGTCGTTCAAGCTCACCGGCAAGCGGGTGTTCCGGATGGCGCCGCTCCACCACCATTATGAATTGAAGGGATGGAAGGAAAACCAGGTCGTGGTCCGCTTCTGGATCATCACGATGCTGCTCGTGCTGTTCGGATTGTCGACGCTGAAACTGAGATGAACGACCCCCACGCTCACTTACGTTCGCTGCCCCCAAACGCGGGGGCGCACAGTGCCCTTCGGGCGGCCGGGCGGGCACTGACATGAACGACCCCCTCGCTCCTACGGACATGAATTACACCGACCGCAACGTCGTCGTGCTGGGACTCGGCGTCACCGGGCTGTCGCTCGCGCGCTACCTGTCGAGGCATGGCGCGCACGTGCGCGTGGCCGACACGCGGAACGTGCCGCCTCACGCGACCGAGCTCGCGCCGCTGCGGCCCCCTGTATCGCTGGCGACGGGTCCCTTCACCGCGGAGACTTTTGCTGGCGCGGATTTGATCGCCATCAGCCCCGGTGTCGATGCTTCGCTGCCTGCGATCGCCGCGGCCGCGGCGCGCGGCGTCGAGGTCGCGGGCGACATCGAAATATTCGCGCGCGCACTGCCGCCTTCGCAGAAGGTGTTGGCGATTACCGGATCGAACGGCAAGACGACGGTGACCGCACTGGCCGGCGCGCTGTGCCGTGCCGCCGGTCTGACGGCAGTGGTCGCCGGCAACATCGGTGATCCCGTGCTCGACGTCGTGGCTCCGTTCGAGGGTGGGGCGTCATGGCCCGACGTGTTCGTGCTCGAGCTTTCCAGTTTCCAGCTGGAGACGACGAAGTCGTTGGCACCGGCCGCCGCGGCCGTGCTCAATGTCACCGACAATCACCTCGATCGCTACGCTGGAATGGACGAATACGCCGCGGCCAAGGCGCGCATCTTTGCGGGTGGCGGCGTGCAGGTCGTCAACCGTGACGATGCACGGACGATGGCGATGCGCGTTGCCGGTCGGACCGTGGAGTCCTTCGGCGCAAGCGTTCCCGCCGCGGAGGGCGAGTGGGGCTTGGTCGCGGTCGATGGCGCGACGTGGCTCGCGCGCGGCGGCGAACTGCTGGTCCCGGCTTCATCGCTCACGCTCGTGGGAAGGCACAACGCGCTGAACGCGCTGGCCGCGCTGGCGCTGGTTGGGAGCGTCGCGCGTATCGACCGCCACGTTCTCGAGGCGCTGCGCGCGTTTCGCGGGCTGCCGCACCGGATGGAGCGCATCGCCGAAATTGGCGGCATCCTCTACATCAACGACTCCAAGGCAACGACCGTCGTCGCCACGCAGGCGGCCCTCGACGGCATCGGCCGGCCTGCGCTGCTCATCTGCGGCGGCGACGGCAAGGGCCAGGACTTTCGTCCGCTCAAATCGGCGGTCGACGCGGACTGCCGCGCCGTGCTGCTGATCGGCCGCGACGCGCCGCTCGTCGCGCGCGCGCTGGCCGGTTCGCGCACGCCTGTCGAGACCGTGGACACGCTCGAAGCGGCCGTCGAGCGCGCGGCTGTTCTCGCCCAGCCGGGCGACGCGGTGCTGTTGTCGCCGGCGTGCGCGAGCCTCGATCAGTTCCGCAGTTACATCGAGCGCGGTGAGCGATTTGCCGCGTTGGCGAGGGCCAGGGAGCAAAGCGCATGCGTAAGCGCGTGACGCTGACGGGCACGTTGCGTCAGGCGGCGGGCGGGCCGTACGGCCGCGATGCGCGCGCGATGCTTGCCTACGACGCGTCGCTCGCGTGGACGGCGCTTCTGTTGCTGGCGTTCGGCCTCGTGATGGTCTATTCGGCGTCGATCGCGACGGCCGAGGCCTCGACGCACACGGGAAACCGCGCGTGGTATTTCCTGATGCGGCACGGCATGTTCGTCGCCGTCGGCTTGGGCGCCGCGGCCGTCGCGTTCCAGGTGCCGATGAAGGCGTGGGAACGCGTGGCGCCATGGCTCTTCATCGCCGGCGGCGCGCTGCTCGTGCTGGTGTTGATTCCCGGCATCGGCAAGTCGGTCAACGGCTCCCGCCGCTGGTTGTCGCTCTTTGTCGTGAACGTCCAGCCGTCGGAGTTCATGAAGCTGATCGTCGTTCTCTATGCCGCGAGTTACGCCGTGCGCCGCGCCGCGTTTCTCACGGCGGAGCAGCCGCTGAAGCGCACGCTGGTCCGCGGTTTCCTGCCGCTGTTCGCCGTCATGGTGGCCGTGGGCGGCTTGCTGCTCGTCGAACCGGACTTCGGCGCATTCGTCGTGATCGTGGCCATCGCCTTCGGCATCCTGTTCCTGGGCGGCCTCGACTGGCGGTTGTTCCTGGGCCTGGCTTTGCTCCTGCCGTTCGCGCTGGGCGCCATTCTCATCGCGGCGCCATATCGGATGCAGCGTCTCACCGCGTTTCTCGACCCGTGGTCCGATCCGCTGGGCAAGGGATATCAGTTGTCGCATTCGCTGATCGCCTTCGGCCGCGGCGAGTGGCTGGGCGTGGGTCTTGGCTCCTCCGTCGAGAAGCTCCTGTTTCTTCCCGAGGCCCATACGGATTTCCTGCTGGCCGTCGTGGCCGAGGAACTGGGATTCGCGGGCGTGGCGTTTGTCATCGCGCTCTTCACGTGGCTGCTCTTTCGCGCGTACGCGATCGGCCGGCAGGCGGCGCGGCTCGAGCGATCCTATGCGGCGCTGGTCGCGCAGGGCATCGGCGTGTGGATCGGCGTCCAGGCGTTCATCAACATCGGCGTGAACGTCGGCGTGCTTCCGACGAAGGGATTGACGTTGCCGCTCCTGTCGTTCGGCGGCAGCGGCATCGTCGCCAACTGCATTGCGCTCGCGATCCTGTTGCGAATCGATTTCGAAAACCGGCGCCTGTTGCGCGGGTACACGGTGTGACGGTGATAGTGATGATCACCACGGGCGGAACTGGCGGACACGTGTTTCCCGGCCTCGCGGTCGCGGGAAAGCTCGCTGCGCGCGGCGCGCACGTGTTCTGGCTCGGAACGCGCGAAGGCTTGGAGGCGAAGCTCGTGCCGCAGAGCGGCGTCGACTTCGAGGGCGTGTCGTTTCGCGGCGTGCGCGGCAAGGGATTGCGGACGCTGGCTTTCGGCCCATTCGCGCTGCTGGGCGCGTGCCTCGACGCGCGCAAGGTCATCCGCCGCAGGACACCCGATGTCGTTCTGGGCTTCGGCGGCTACGCGTCGTTTCCGGGCGGACTCATGGGCACGGCGGCGGGCAAGCCGCTCGTGCTCCACGATGCGAACGCCGTAGCGGGCCTGGCCACGCGCGTCCTCGCGTACGGCGCCGACCGGATCCTGCTCGGATTTCCGAAAGCGCTCAGGGGCGCGCACGCGCGGCGCGTCGAGTGGGTTGGCAACCCGTTGCGCGACGCGATCTGCACGCTTCCCGCGCCGCAGGTTCGCTTCGACGGGCGCGGCGGCCCGCTTCGCATCCTGGTCGTCGGCGGCAGCCTCGGCGCGCGCGGGCTGAACGATCTCGTGCCGGCGGCCATCGCGAAGCTCGCTCCCGCGGAGCGGCCGCTGGTCGTCCATCAGGCGGGAGAAACGCACATCGCGGACTTGCGCGCCGCGTATGCGCGGCACGGTGTCGACGCCGAGTGCGTCGCGTTCATCGACGACATGGCGGCGCGCTATGCATGGGCCGATTTCGTGATCTGTCGCGGCGGCGGATTGACGGTCGCCGAACTGGCGGCGGTGGGCCTGGGCGCGATCGTGGTGCCGCTGCCGGGCGCCATTGCCGACGAGCAGAGCGCGAACGCGCAGTTCCTGGTCGATGCCGGGGCCGCGTGGAAAGAGCCGCAGAACCAACTCTCCGCGGACCGCCTGGCGGGCATCCTGCGGCTGCTGGATCGCCCGCGCGCGCGCACGATGGCGCAGGCGGCGCATGCGCTCGGCAAGCGCGACGCCGCCGATCGCGTCGCGGCCGTTTGCGTGGAGGTCGCGCGCCGATGAAGCACAAGGTCAAGCGCGTGCACTTCGTCGGCATCGGCGGCGCCGGCATGAGCGGCATCGCCGAGGTCCTCGTCACGCAGGGCTACCAGGTGACCGGGTCGGACCTGACCGAGAGCGTGGTCACGCGCCGTCTGGGGCGCCTCGGCGCGTCGATCGCGATCGGCCATGCGCCGGACAACGTCGCCGGCGCCGACGTCGTCGTCGTGTCGACGGCGGTCGCGTCTGACAATCCCGAAGTCGTGGCGGCGCGCGAGCGCGGCGTGCCGGTAGTGCCGCGTGCGCTGATGCTGGCGGAACTTATGCGGCTGAAGCAGGGCATCGCCGTCGCGGGCACGCACGGCAAGACCACGACGACGAGCCTCATCGCGTCGGTGCTGGCCGAGGGCGGCCTCGATCCGACGTTCGTGATCGGCGGCCGGCTCCTGTCGGCGGATGCGAACGCAAGGCTCGGCAAAGGGGACTTCCTGGTCGCCGAGGCCGACGAGTCGGATGCGTCGTTTCTCTACCTGTCGCCGGTGCTGGCGGTCATCACCAACATCGATGCCGACCACATGGAGACCTACGGCCACGATTTTGGCAAGCTCAAGCACGCGTTCGTCGATTTCCTGCAGCGGCTGCCGTTCTACGGCGTCGCGGTCGTGTGCATCGATGACGTCAATATCCGCGAGATCCTGCCGGAGATCACCAAGCCGCGCGTGACTTATGGACTCAGCGACGACGCGGACCTGCAGGCGACCGGCGTCGCGAATCTTGGTGGCCGGATGCGCTTTGTCGCGCGGGCAAAGGGCCAGCAGGATGTCGCCATCGAGCTGGCCCTTGCCGGCGTGCACAACGTGCGCAACGCGCTGGCGGCGATTGCCGTGGGCCGCGAGACCGGCGTCGCGGATTCGGCGATCGCCACGGCGCTGGCCGACTTCAAGGGTGTGGGACGAAGGTTTCAACGCTATGGCGACGTGCGGCTTGACGGTGGCGGCGCCTACACGCTGATCGATGACTACGGGCACCACCCGGTCGAGATGGAGGCCACGCTCGCGGCCGTTCGCGCGAGTTTCCCGGGCCGGCGATTGGTGCTCGCATTCCAGCCGCACCGTTACACGCGCACGCGCGACCTCTTCGAGGACTTCGTGCGCGTGCTGTCGACGGCCGACGCCGTCGTGCTGGCGGAAGTCTACCCGGCGGGTGAGGCGCCGATCGTCGCGGCCGACGGCCGCGCGCTGGCGCGTGCGCTGCGCGTCGCGGGCAAGGTCGAGCCGGTCTTCGTCGAAGACGTAGCCGAGATGCCGGCGACGCTGCGCGCGATCGCTCGCGACGGCGACGTCGTGCTGACGATGGGCGCGGGGTCCATCGGCGGCACGCCGCCGCAGCTGGTGGCCGCATGATGATGAGCGAGCCTCTCCATTTCACGGGCCTGCGCGGAAAGCTCGCGCACGACGCGCCGCTCGCGAAATACACGAGCTGGCGCGCGGGCGGGCCCGCCGACACGCTCTACATTCCGGCCGACCGCGACGACCTCGCGCATTTCGTCGCGCAGCTGCCTGCCGGCGAACCCTTGCTCGCTCTTGGCCTGGGCAGCAACACGCTCGTGCGCGACGGCGGCGTCCGCGGCGCCGTCGTCGTCATGCACAATCCGGGCGCCGTGCTGGCGGTGGCCGATGGCCTCATCTACGCGGATGCGGGCCTCGCCTGCCCGAAGCTCGCGCGCTTCGCCGCCAATCACGCGCGCGCCGAGGCGGAATTCTTGGCCGGCATCCCGGGCACCGTCGGCGGAGCGCTGGCGATGAATGCCGGCTGCTACGGCGGCGAAATCTGGCGGTACGTCGAACGCGTCGAAGTCCTTCGCCGCGACGGAACCTTCGAGGTGCGCACGCCCGGCGACTACTCGATCGGCTATCGCATGGTAAGACGCGCGGGTGGCGGACCGCCGGATGGAATCTTCACGGCATGCTGGTTCCGCTTTCCGGAAGGTGAAGTCGACGCGGCGCGCGATCGGATCAGGGAACTCCTGGCCAAGCGGATCCTCTCCCAACCGCTCGACCTTCCCAACGCGGGAAGCGTGTTCCGCAATCCTCCGGGCAGCCATGCCGCGAAGTTGATCGAGGCTTGCGGCCTCAAGGGATGCGCGATTGGCGGCGCCCGCGTTTCCGAGAAGCACGCCAATTTCATCGTCAATCCGCACGGGCAGGCGCGCGCATCGGACATCGAGGCGTTGATCGTCCTGGTTCGCGATTCCGTGCGCGCAAAAAAGGGCGTCGAGCTGGAACAGGAAGTGCGCATCGTCGGAGAGGCCGCAAGCGTGGGGGTCCTTTGACCATCGAATTCGGCAAGGTCGCGGTGTTGCTGGGCGGTGCCTCGGCCGAGCGCGAGGTTTCGCTCATGTCGGGCAATGGCGTCCTGTCGGCGCTGCGCGAAAAGGGCGTGGACGCGCATCCGTTCGATCCCGCGGAGCGCAACATCTTCGACCTGTCGCGCGACGGCTTCGCGCGCGTGTTCATCGCGCTGCACGGACGCTTTGGCGAGGACGGCACCGTGCAGGGCGCGCTGGAAACGCTGAAGATCCCGTACACGGGCAGCGGCGTGATGGCGTCGGCGCTGGCGATGGACAAGTGGCGCACGAAGCTGGTCTGGCTCGCGAGCGGCATCCCGACGCCGAAATATCGCGTCGTCGACGCGCGTACCGACTGGATGCGGGTCGTCGCCGAACTGGGACTGCCGTTGATCGTCAAGCCCGCGCGCGAAGGCTCGACGCTCGGCATCACCAAGGTCGCGGGCGTCGACCACGACGAGATGCCGGTCGCGTACGCCGAAGCGGCGAAACACGACGGCCTTGTGCTCGTCGAGGAATTCGTCGCGGGCGCCGAACTCACCGCGTCGATCCTGAGCGGGCGCGCGTTGCCGCTCATCCGGATCGAAGCCCCGCAGGGCAACTACGATTATCACGCCAAATATTTTTCCGACGACACCAGGTATTTCTGCCCGGCGGGCCTTCCCGAGGCGAAGGAGCTGGAAATCCGTGCCGCGGCATTGAAGGCCTTCGACATCGTCGGATGCAGCGGCTGGGGTCGCCTCGACCTCATCCTGCGCGCGGACGGCAAGTTCTCGTTCCTCGAAGTCAACACGTCGCCGGGCATGACGCCGCACAGCCTGGTGCCGATGGCGGCGAAACAGGCGGGGATGTCGTTTGCCGATCTCTGCGTTGAAATCCTGCGGGGCGCGCATGTGGGATGACGCCAAGCAGATGGAGGCGATCGCCGCGACGCTCCTCGTGCTCGCCGCCGCGGCGCTGGCGTGGGCCGGAACCGCGTGGGTCGTCCGCCAGCCCGCGTTCGCATGGAAAGAAGTCGTGGTCACCAACCACCTCGAGCGCGCGAGTGCCGCACACCTCGAGGCGGTCATACGCGAAGAGCTGACCGGCACGTTCTTCACGATGGACCTCAACCGGGCGCGGCGCGCGCTCGCGCAGGTGCCGTGGGTCCGCAATGTCGCGCTGCGCCGGCAATGGCCGCATCGGCTGGAAATCGAAGTCGAGGAATACGCGCCATTCGCGCGGTGGAATGACGCTTCGCTGGTCAGCGTGGATGGTGAGGTGTTCAGCGCCGAGTGGAATGGCGACTTGCCGCAAATCGAAGGCCAGGAGGGCCGGGCCGCGGAAATGGCGGCGCAGTACCGCGCGTGGTCCGCCCGATTGGAACCGCTCGGGCTGTCCATACGGAAGCTGCAGCTGTCGCCGCGCGGCAGCTGGCAGATCCTGGCCGCCGGACCGCAGGGGAGCCTGGTCGTGGAACTCGGCCGCAACGAGCCGGACGCGCGCCTCGCGAGATTCGTAGTGGCACAGCCGCGGACGCTGGGCACGCTGGCGAGGGCCGGCACGCGCGTCGATTACGTGGATCTTCGCTATCGCAACGGATTTGCCGCACGAGTACCGCAGTTCCGGGAAAAGACGGGCAAGCCGGCCGCCTGAAAAGAGACCTAAGGGACAACGCATGGTGAAGGACAGCAAGAACCTGGTGGTGGGCCTCGACATCGGAACATCGAAGATCGTGGCGATCGTCGCCGAGGTCACGCCCGAGGGGGAGCTCAACGTGATCGGCATGGGCACGCAGCCGTCGCGGGGCTTGAAGAAGGGCGTCGTCGTCAACATCGAGGCGACGATGGCGTCGATCCAGCGCGTCCTCGAGGAGGCCGAGTTGATGGCCGACTGCCAGATCAAGGCCGTATACACGGGCATCGCGGGCAGCCACATCCGCTGCTACACGTCGCACGGAATGGTCGCGATCAAGGAGAAGGAAGTCACGCAGGCGGACATCGACCGCGTCGTGGAAACGGCCAAGGCCATTCCCATCCCGAACGACCAGCAGATCCTGCACATCGTGCCGCAGGGCTTCACGATCGACGGGCAGGAGGACGTGCGGGAGCCACTCGGCATGAGCGGCGTGCGCCTCGAAGTCGACGTGCACATCGTCACCGGCGCGGTGTCCGCCGTGGAGAACGTCACCAAGTGCATCCGCCGCTGCGGACTCGAGGTGCTGGACGTCGTGCTGCAGCCACTCGCCTCCGCGCGAGCCGTGCTGTCCGAGGACGAGAAGGACCTGGGCGTGTGCCTGATCGACATCGGCGGCGGAACGTCGGACATCGCCGTCTATGCCGGCGGCGCGATCCGCCACACGGCGGTCATTCCCATCGCTGGCGACCAGGTGACCAACGACATCGCGATGACGCTGCGCACGCCGACCAAGGAAGCGGAGGAGCTCAAGGTCCGGTACGGCTGCGCGCTGCGGCAGCTGGCCGACCCCAACGACATCATCGAGGTACCCGGCGTGGGCGAGCGCGGTCCGCGGAAGCTGTCGCGGCCGATGCTGGCCGAGGTCATCGAGCCGCGGATCGAGGAGCTCTTCCAGTTCGTGCAATCGGAAGTGCGGCGCAGCGGCTTCGAGGAAATGATTTCGTCCGGCGTCGTGATCACCGGCGGATCGGCGCAGCTCCTGGGGATCACCGAGCTGGGCGAGGAAGTCTTCCACATGCCGGTGCGCGTCGGCACGCCGCTCTACATGGGTGGCCTGGCCGACGTCGTGAAGAGCCCGCGCTACGCCACGGCAGTCGGACTGCTGCTTGAGGGCCGCGACCAGTTCGCGCGCGGCGAGGCCGCGCGCGCGCAGGTCGCCGGATTGGGCGGCGTCGCCGAACGAATGAAGCTCTGGTTCAAAGCAAATTTTTGATCAACCAAAAAAATGGAAATGGCAGTCACAACTTCGCATTTGCAGCTTGGTTACTTTCTTGAGTCTTGACAGGAGAAAAGGAGCACACCATGTTTGAAATCATCGACCAGTCGCCGCAGGAAGGCGCAATCATCAAGGTCATCGGCGTGGGCGGATGCGGCGGGAACGCCGTCGAGCACATGATCGAGCGCGGCCTGTCGGGCGTGGAATTCATCTGCGCGAACACCGATGCCCAGGCGCTGCGGCGCTCCACGGCGCGCACGCAGCTGCAATTAGGCTCAACGCTCACGCGGGGTCTTGGGGCCGGCGCGAAACCGGAGATCGGCCGCGACGCCGCCATGGAGGATCGCGATCGCATCGCGGAGCTGATCACCGGCTGCGACATGCTGTTCATCACCGCGGGCATGGGTGGCGGCACCGGCACCGGTGCGGCCCCGGTCATCGCCGACATCGCGAAGAGCCTGGGCATCCTGACGGTCGCCGTCGTGACGCGTCCGTTCCGGTTCGAAGGCAAGCGCCAGAAGGTCGCTTCGACCGGAATCGAGGAACTGCAGAAAAAAGTGGACTCGTTGATCATCATTCCCAACGACAAGCTGATCGATGTACTGGGCGAGGACATCGCGCTGCTCCAGGCGTACGCGGCGGCCAACGACGTGCTGCATGGCGCCGTATCCGGCATCGCGGAAGTCATCAACTACCCGGGCCTGGTCAACGTCGACTTTGCCGACGTGCGCACGGTGATGGGCGAAGTCGGAATGGCGATGATGGGCTCGGCCACGGCCAGTGGCGAGGACCGCGGACGTCTCGCGGCCGAGCAGGCGGTGCGGAGTCCGCTGCTCGAAGACGTGAATCTGGCCGGCGCGCGCGGCGTGCTCGTCAACGTCACCGCGTCGGCGGGACTCAAGATGCGCGAGTACTACGAGGTGATGAACACGATCAAGGAATTCACCGCGGACGATGCGATGGTGATCGTGGGTACGGTGATCGACGACGCGATGGGCGCCGATTTACGCGTCACGATGATCGCGACCGGCTTGGGCGGGGCCGCGGCGGTCGCGAAACGCCCGCCCAAGCTCGAGATCCTCGAGTCGATGGTGGTCGAGCAGCGCAACGGCACCGACGGGATGGGCATGCAGGTGACCGAGACGATCGACTACGACCGGCTCGAGCAGCCGGCCGTGATCCGGAAAGGCCGCAATTCGCCGGCCGCGGGCGCCGCGTCGTCGTTCGATGCGTCGGAGATCCCGGCCTTCCTGCGCAAGCAGGCCGACTGACATGGTGCTATAATATGAGGCTAAGCCCTTGAACCGCCGCGATATTCGCGATGCCGGGCCACCAAGGACCAACCAGGGGCCACATAGGCGCGCCGCCGCGATGCTGAAACAGCGCACGTTAAAGACTGCGATCAAGACGACGGGGGTCGGCTTGCATACGGGCGCGCGCGTCGACCTCGTGTTGCGGCCCGCGCCCGCGGACACCGGCATCGTGTTCACACGCACCGATCTGCCGCAGCCGGTCACCATTACCGCACTTGCAGCAAACGTCGGCGATACGCGTTTGTCGTCGACGCTCAAAGCAGCGGGCG
Source organism: uncultured beta proteobacterium (assembly GCA_963828045.1). Lineage (GTDB taxonomy): Bacteria > Pseudomonadota > Gammaproteobacteria > Burkholderiales > Casimicrobiaceae > VBCG01. The sequence continues at coordinate 679,979 of CAWHCM010000004.1, forward strand.
GCAGCATCTCGACGGTCGAGCACCTGATGTCGGCGCTGGCGGGCGTGGGCATCGACAATCTCTTCGTGGACGTGTCCGGACCGGAGATTCCGATCATGGACGGCAGCGCGGGTCCGTTCGTCTTCCTGCTGCAATCGGCGGGAATCGTCGAGCAGTCCGCGGCCAAGCGCTACCTGCGCGTGCGCGAGATGGTCGAGGCGACCGAAGGCGACAAGTGGGCGCGGTTCGAACCTTTCGCCGGGTTCAAGCTCGACTTCACCATCGACTTTCCGCATCCGGTGTTCGGATCGGAAAATCGGCAGGTGGTCGTCGACTTCGCCGAGAACTCGTATGCGAAGGAAATCGCGCGCGCGCGCACGTTCGGCTTCATGCAGGACGTCGATGCGATGCGCGCAGCCGGGCTGGGATTGGGCGGCAGCCTGCAGAACGCGATCGTGCTCGACGAATTCAAGGTGCTGAACAGCGAGGGCCTGCGCTACGACAATGAGTTCGTGCGCCACAAGGTGCTGGACGCCATTGGCGACATCTACACGCTGGGCCATCCGTTGATTGGCCAGTACACGGCTTACAAGTCGGGTCACGGGCTCAACAACCTGCTGGCGCGCGCACTCCTAGCTCGCCCGGACGCATTCGAGATCGTCACGTTCGACGACGAGGCGACCGTGCCGACGGCATTCCAGGATTGGGCCTTCCAGCCCGCGTGATACTCGTCCGGTTTCTGCTGTTCCTGGCGCTTGCCACGATCGTCGTCGCGGCGATTCTGTACCTCTTCAAGAAAGACCGCCGGTACCTGCGATTCATCGGGCAGGTCGTGAAATACACGATCTACCTGCTGGCGGGCGTGATGGTGTTCTACGCGTTCGACCGGCTGCTGCTGGTCGCCTAGGCGGCAAGAGGCCAAGGCGCCTTGCGACCTCCGCCATTCAGATCCGTCGCGCGAGGCGCCGCACGGCGGCTTTGAGCGGCCCTTCGGGTAAGGTCTCCGCAAGCCGGTTCAACGGCGCCGGGTCGACTTTATTTCTTTGAATTTTCAAGGTTTTCTCGGTCACGGCCGCATCGACCCGAACTTGCACGCGCACCCGTATTTCAGTAAAGTTGCAGCCTTCCCGCGCAAGCTCCCCAAGTATGTCTGGCAGGCGCTGACGGACGACCGCAGCGACCGCCCCGGTACTTGTAGCCAGCGTTAGCGTGGGAGGAACAGCTTCGGCGACGTGCACGCGCAGGGCGATGGCGCGGGGCAGGCGCCGGCGAATGGCCGTCGTCAATGCCGCTTCGGCTTTGGCCCGTGCGTGCCAAGCCGCGAGGGTGCTGTCTGCGGCAAGGACGCGGGCCAAGGTCTGCGGCGATTGCGGTTTGGGCATGGGTGAACCGGGCAACGAACGGTCTTGCTCGCGAGAGCGACGCCAAGGTGGAGGGTTAGCGATTGAACATCATTCTGGTCACGGGCGCCACCGCGCGAGCGCGCACGATCACGCTGGACTGGCGCCACTGGACTGCGGGCGGATTCTCGCTCCTCGTCGTCTTCCTGGCCTTCACGTTCATGCTGAATTTCGTGACGCTGAAATGGGCGGCGGCCGTCAAGCTTCCGTTGCTGCAGGCGTTCGTGCTCGCCGACCAGCGCGAGGAGGCGGCACGCGTGCAGGAGCGCGTGGAAGGCCACCTGAACGCGATGGCGTTGCGCCTCGGCGAATTGCAGGCGCGCGTGATGCAGCTCGATGGATTGGGTGAGCGCCTCGCGAAGACCGCCGGACTGAACCCCAAGGAATTGCCGTCGATGCCCACCGGCGCGCCCCCGGGACGCGGTGGCGCCATGTCGTCGCTGCCGTCGCGCAGCTTGACCGTGCAGGAATTCTCCGACCTCGTCGATAAGCTGGGACGTCAGGTCGACGAGCGCTCGGACCAGATGTCGGTGCTGGAGGCGCTGCTGGTCGCGGATTCGGCCAACCGCAAGTTCCTTCCATCCAAATATCCGATCGTCGACGGCTGGTATTCATCGAATTTCGGCTACCGCATCGACCCGTTCACCGGCATGCAATCGATGCACGAAGGCATCGACTTTCCTGCGGGGACCGGCACGCCGATCGTGGCCGCCGCGAGCGGCAAGGTCGTCTTCGCGGACTGGCATCCCCAGTATGGTAAAATGATCGAGATCGACCATGGAAACGGGCTCGTTTCGCGGTATGCGCATGCGTCCGTCCTCCTGGTCAAGGAAGGCGACCTGGTCGTGGCCGGTCAACGAATCGCGGCGGTCGGCACCACTGGAAGGTCGACGGGTCCCCATCTGCATTTCGAGGTTCGTCTGAACGGCACCCCGCAAAATCCGGCCCGGTTCCTGCAAGCCTCGAACTGATTCGACCGCGGTTCACGAAGCAAAACGGCTCACGGTCGGTGGAAAATGAGGGTGGAAAATGAGGGGGTGAGGCAGTCCTCACCCCTTGTTTTTTGCCCCGCGCGGCGACACATCTAGCTACTGGGCCGGTTTCCTTTTCCCAAATGATCTCGAACATCCTCACCCGCATCTTCGGAAGCCGTAACGAACGCCTGCTCAAGGAATATGGCCAGGTCGTCCGCGAGATCAATGCGCTCGAGCCCGCGATCGCCGCGATGTCGGATGAGGCGCTCAAGGCCAAGACCACGGAACTCAAGGCGCGCGTCGCCAACGGCGAGGAGTTGGACGCCGTGCTTCCCGAGGCCTTTGCGGTCGTCCGCGAGGCCGGCAAACGCGCGCTTTCGATGCGCCATTTCGACGTCCAGTTGATCGGCGGCATGGCGCTGCACAACGGCAAGATCTCCGAGATGCGCACCGGCGAAGGCAAGACGCTGGTCGCCACGCTGCCGGCGTATCTCAACGCGCTGACCGGCAAGGGCGTGCACATCGTCACGGTCAACGACTATCTCGCGCAGCGCGATGCCGACTGGATGGGGCGCATCTACAAGTTCCTGGGCCTGACCGTCGGCGTCAACCTGTCGCAGATGAGCCACGCCGACAAGCAGGTCGCGTACAACGCCGACATCACCTACGGCACCAACAACGAGTTCGGCTTCGACTACCTGCGCGACAACATGGTGTTCGCGCCCTCGGAGCGCGTGCAGCGCGGGCAGAACTACGCGATCGTCGACGAGGTCGACTCGATCCTGATCGACGAGGCGCGCACGCCGCTCATCATCTCGGGCCAGGCCGACGACAACATCGACATGTATTACCGGCTGAACGAGCTCGTGCCCAAGCTCTCGCGGCAGAAGGAGGAAAACGGGCCGGGTGATTTCTGGGTCGACGAGAAGGCGCACACGGTGCTCCTGTCCGAGGCCGGCCACGAGCACACGGAAGGCATCCTGTCGCAGGCCGGTCTCATCCCCGCCGGCTCGAGCCTGTACGACGCGCACAACATATCGCTGGTGCACCACCTGTACGCGGCGCTGCGCGCGCATTCGCTGTTCCACCGCGACCAGCACTACGTCGTGCAAAACGGCGAGGTCGTGATCGTCGACGAGTTCACCGGCCGCATGATGACGGGACGCCGCTGGTCCGACGGGCTGCACCAGGCCGTCGAGGCCAAGGAAGGCGTGAACATCCAGCGCGAGAACCAGACGCTGGCGTCCATCACGTTCCAGAACTATTTCCGCATGTACGGCAAGCTGGCCGGCATGACCGGCACGGCCGACACGGAGGCCTTCGAGTTCCAGCAGATCTATCACCTGGAGACGGTGGTCATTCCGACGCACATGGCGATGGTGCGCAAGGACGAGAACGACCTGGTCTTCCGCACGTTCCAGGAAAAGGTCGACGCTATCCTGGGCGACATCAAGGACTGCTTCGCCCGCGGCCAGCCGGTGCTCGTCGGAACCACGTCGATCGAAAATTCCGAGTTGCTGGCGGGATTCCTGGAAAAGGAAAAGCTCCCGCACCAGGTGCTGAACGCCAAGCAGCACGCACGCGAGGCCGAGATCATCGCGCAGGCCGGCAAGACCGGCGCCATCACGATCGCGACCAACATGGCCGGCCGCGGCACCGACATCGTGCTGGGCGGCACGCTGGAGCCGCTGATCCTCAAGTTGCGCGATGACGAGACGCTGCTGGCGGAGGAGAAGGAGCGCGAGATCGAGAAGATGCGCGCCGACTGGCAGGTTCGCCACAACGCCGTGGTCAAGGCGGGCGGCCTGCACATCGTGGGCACCGAGCGCCACGAGTCGCGCCGCATCGACAACCAGCTGCGCGGGCGTGCCGGACGGCAGGGCGACCCCGGCAGTTCGCGTTTCTACCTGTCGCTCGAGGATCCGCTGCTGCGCATCTTCGGCGGCGAGCGCCTCGGCGTGATCATGCAAAAGCTCAAGATGCCCGAAGGCGAGCCCATCGAGCATCCGATCGTCAACCGTTCGATCGCCAAGGCGCAGAACCGCGTCGAGTCGCGCAACTTCGACATCCGCAAGCAACTGCTGGAATACGACGACGTGGCCAACGACCAGCGCCGCGTTATCTACCAGCAGCGCAATGAATTGCTGGAAGGCGACGACGTCGCCGACACGATCCGCAACATGGTCCGCGGCCAGGTGGAGGATACGGTCAAGCTGCACGTTCCGCCGGAGTCGGTCGAGGAGCAATGGGACGTTCCGGCGCTGACCAGCGTGCTGGCCAGCGACTATCAGATCGAGGCGCCGGTCGCGCAATGGATGAAGGACGACGCCGAACTCACCGATGAAACGGTGCGCGAGCGAATCGTCGACAAGGCCGAGGCCGCGTGGCGCGAGCGCGAAGCGAGCGTGGGTCCCGAACTCATGCGCCAGTTCGAGCGCAGCCTCATGCTCCAGACACTCGACCATCATTGGCGCGACCACCTGGCGGCGCTCGATCACCTGCGGCAGGGCATTCACCTGCGCGGCTATGCGCAGAAGAACCCCAAGCAGGAATACAAGCGCGAGGCCTTCGAGCTCTTCTCGGACATGCTCGACCGGATCAAGCAGGATGTCGTGAAGGTCGTGCTCACGGTGACCGTCCGCACCGAGCAGGACGTGCAGGCCGTCGAGGAGCCGGAGGCCGTTTCCAACGTCAAGTATCAGCACGCCGGGTACGACGAGGCGCTCGCGGCGGCGCCCGACGGCGGAGATGTCGCGCTGGCGCCGCCGCCGTTCACGCGCGCCGGCGAGAAAGTCGGCCGCAACGACCTGTGCCCGTGCGGCTCGGGCAAGAAATACAAGCACTGCCACGGGCGGATCTAGGGGATCCCTCGTCACGGGACGGGACAAGGGCGCGGTAGAATTCGTTCGCGATGCCCGTCAACTACGCGCCACCCGTCGCCGATTCGCTGTTCCCCGTGCCGGGAATCGCTCTGGGTGCGACGGCCGCATCGATCAAGAACTGGACCCGCGACGACGTCCTGCTCGTCCTCTGCGATGGCGGCACGGTGGCGGCCGGCGTATTCACGCAGAACCGCTTCTGCGCGGCGCCCGTCACGGTGTGCCGCGAGCACCTGGCGCGGCAGCATGCCGCCGGAAGCGACTTCCGCGCGCTCGTTGTCAATGCCGGTAATGCGAACGCGGGGACCGGCGAGCGGGGCTTGGCCGATGCGCGCGCAGAATGCGTCGCCGTGGCGCGGCTCATCGATTGCGCGCCGGAAGAGGTGCTGCCATTATCGACCGGCGTCATCATGGAGCCGCTGCCGATAGACAAGATCATCCGGGGCTTGCCCGCGGCGCGCGCCGCCGCGCGCGCCGACGGCTGGTTTGCGGCGGCGGGCGCCATCATGACGACGGACACCGTGCCCAAGGCGGCGTCGCGCCGCGTCATCGTCGGCGGCGTCCCGGTCACGGTCACCGGGATTGCCAAGGGCGCGGGAATGATCCATCCGGACATGGCGACCATGCTCTCGTTCGTCGCGACCGACGCGCCGATCGCGGCTCCTCTCTTGTCGCAGATCGCCCGCGACGTCGCCGACCTGTCGTTCAACGGCGCAACGGTCGATGGCGACACGTCCACGAACGACAGCTTCGTCATCGCGGCGACGGGCAAGGCGTCCATGGCACCGATCACCGCCGCCGGCGATGCCCGACTGACGCCCGTCCGCGCGGCGATCGAGGAAGTCGCCGTCGCGCTGGCCCAGGCCATCGTCCGCGACGGCGAGGGCGCGACCAAGTTCATTGCGATCCGCGTGGAAGGCGGCAAGTCCGTCGCCGAGTGCAAGCGCATCGCGTTCGGCATCGCGCACTCGCCGCTGGTGAAGACCGCGTTCTTCGCCTCCGACCCGAACCTGGGGCGCATCGTTTGTGCGATCGGCAACACCGCGGCGCCCGACACCGACACCGCCGGCATCTCGTTCTGGCTGGACGATGTGCTGGTCGTCGACCGCGGGGGCCGGGCAGCGACCTACCGCGAGGAAGACGGCCAGCGCGTGATGAAGCAGCCGGAGATCGGCGTGCGCGTGCATCTTGGTCGCGGCAACGCGGCGGCCACCGTGTGGACGTGCGATTTCTCGCACGAGTACGTCTCCATCAACGCGGATTACCGCTCCTGACATGGCGCGGGACCTCCCGGCACTGATCGCTCGCGCCGAAGAGTTGCTGGCACGCATCGAGGCGCTGCTGCCGCCCGTAGTACCCGACCCGGACTGGAAGAAGATCACCGCCGCGCGCTGGCGCAAGCAAGGGGGACGCAGCTGGCTGCAGGGCATCGCGCATCCGCACGTCATCCGGCTGGACGATCTCGTCGCCGTCGACGAGCAGAAACACGCGATCGACCGCAACACGAAGCATTTCGTGGCGGGACTGCCCGCCAACAACGTTCTGCTGACCGGATCGCGCGGCACCGGCAAGTCGTCGCTCGTCAAGGCGATGCTGGCGAAATATGCCGCGCGCGGCCTGCGCCTCATCGAAGTCGAGAAGGGCGACCTGACCGATCTTCCGGACATCGCCGACCGCGTCGCCAACCGCCCCGAGCGCTTCGTCGTGTTCTGCGACGACCTCACGTTCGACGCCGGAGACTCAGGCTATCGCGCTTTGAAGGTGATGCTCGACGGCTCGATCGCGGGAGGGACGGCCAACTTGCTCATTTACGCGACGTCGAACCGCCGTCACATGCTGCCCGAGTATTTCAGCGAGAACCTCGAGACGCGGCATGTCGGCGAGGAAGTGCATCCCGGCGAGTCCGTCGAGGAGAAGATCTCGCTGTCCGAACGCTTCGGGCTGTGGATATCGTTCTATCCGTTCGGCCAGGACGACTACCTCGCGGCGGTGGCCGGATGGCTTGCGCATTTCGGCGTCAAGTCGCCCGGGAGCGCGCGCGACGCACAAGCGCTCACGAAGGAAGCGCTGCAGTGGGCGCTCTCCCGCGGCTCGCGCAGCGGCCGCGTTGCCTGGCAATTCGCGAAGAACTATGCCGGCGACCACCTGCAACTTCCGGCAAAACGTTGAGCGGCGAACTTGTTCGCGTGGCGGCGGCCGTCCTGCTGCGCGCGGATGGCGCGGTGCTGCTCGCGCAGCGTCCCGCGGGCAAGCCCTACGCCGGCTACTGGGAGTTTCCGGGCGGCAAGCTCGAGACCGGCGAAACGCCGCGGGAAGCGCTGACCCGCGAATTGCGCGAGGAACTGGGCGTCGAGGTTCGCCGCGCCGCCCCGTGGTTCGTCCAGGAATTCGTGTATCCGCATGCGCACGTGGAGCTTCATTTCTTCCGCGTGTTCGAGTGGGCCGGCGAACTCGTCGGGCATGACGGGCAGGCCTTCGCTTGGCAGGCGCCGGGAAGCTACACGGTCGCACCGCTCTTGCCGGCCAACACGCGCATTCTCGCGGCGCTTTCGCTGCCGCCGGTTTGTGGAATTACTTGCGCGGCCGACATCGGCGAAGACGGGTTCCTTGCGCGCGCCGAACGCGCGCTCGACGGTGGCCTGCGATTGATCCAGTTGCGCGAAAAAGATTGGCCGGCTTCGCGCCGCGACGCGTTTGCGCTGAGGCTCACGCCGCTCGCGCATCGCTTCGGCGCCAAGGTCCTGCTCAATGGAACGGCCGACGATGCGCGCCGACTGGAATGCGACGGGGTGCACTGGACTGCCGAGGTGTTGGCGGGGGCATCGCAGCGGCCGGCGGGCCTGATGGTAGCGGCTTCCTGTCACACGCGCGACGACCTCGCGCACGCCGCGGCGCTCGATCTCGATTTTGCGCTGCTTGGTACGGTGGCGCCGACGCCTACGCATCCGCATGCGGTGCCGCTCGGCTGGGAGGGATTCGCGACAGCGGTGGCCGGCGCGCGACTGCCGGTGTATGCGCTGGGCGGGCTCAACCGTGGCGACCTGGACCGGGCAATCACTCACGGCGCGCACGGCGTCGCGTTGCGCCGCGCGGCGTGGCCACTTATCTAGGAACCAGGTTCCTTATCTTCCGGCTCGGCGTCGAAATCGTCGCGCGGGTCGACGGTAGGCACGCGGTACGACTCACTCGCCCATGCGCCCTGGTCGAGCGTGCGGCAGCGTTCCGAGCAGAACGGCCGCCATTTCGACGCGGCAATCCAAACGACGGGCGATCCGCACTTGGGGCATGCGACCGTGCGCGGCGCCGTCATGACTACGGGCGCGGCGCCTCGCGCGCCACGAGGTTCAGGGACCGCAGCTGTTCGGCGACCGGTTGCGACTTGAATCCGACGCCCCTGACTTCGAACGCTTCCGGTGTTGCAAGCACGTGAATGACGGCAAAGCCCGCGCGCTCCAGCGCCTGATGCAGCAGCTTCGGCGTGAATCCGGTCTTGTGCGCGTAGAAATCCTGCCCCGATTGCTCGATCTCCTTGCCGTATCCGTACAGCACATCGCGCACGGTAATGGGGCCCGCGGCGGACTCGTAGAGCACGTCCCCGATATCCATTCCCGATTGCACGACCCGCTGCATCACCGCCTGGATGTCCGGAACCCGGATCTCGGCAAAGCCGTCCGCCTTCAATACGTGCAGGAATCCTTTGAGAACCTTGGCGCCATCGTGAACGTAGTAGTGCTCCAGATTGTGCGAGCAGTACACGGCGTCGAACGTCGCGGGGGGAAGCGTTTGCAGGTCTCGCGCGTCGCAAACGATGTCCGGACTTCTCCGTACATCGATGTCGAGCAACAAATGATCCCAGCCGGCATAATGGCCAGGAATGGCGATCGCCTTCGTGCCGCCGCCGACATTGAGCACGCGGAGTCGCGCGGATTCCGGCGCCTCCGCAGGCTTCCCGGGACGGATCAGGTCACGGAGTACTTTTCCCAGCATCGTCTGGTATCTCGCTCGTTGGAGTCGATCGGTGCAAACAGTATTCTACGCTGCGGCCACAGTGGTTGAATCGTGAACCTTCCATCGTCCCTGCCTGCGCGCCTCGACATTCCCGCGGCCTGGGTTGGCGCGCAGATGCGCGACGTGCCCGACGCGTGGCGATGGCAGTTGTCTCCGTCGGAAATTGTCGAATTGGAGAGTGCCGCACGACGGTTCCGGGCCCGCACCGGCGACCCTGAGCAGTTGAGTCCCGAGGACTTCCCGCTGCCCACGCTGCAGCCGAAACTGGCCGCGATGAGCGAAAAGCTCATTCATGGCGTCGGGTTCGAGGTGATACGGGGAATCCCCGTCGATCGGATCGGCATCGAAATGGCGTCCACGATGTTCGTAGGCATCGGCGCTCACCTCGGCCGCGCGCGGTCGCAGAACGCGGACGGGCACCTGCTGGGACACGTCAAGGACATCGGCGCCGACGCCCGCGATCCCAACGTCCGCATCTACCAGACAAGCGAGCGACAGACATTCCATACGGACTCGGCGGACGTCGTCGGCCTGCTGTGCGTGAACGAGGCGCGGGAGGGCGGCGATTCGCTGCTGGTGAGTGCGGTGACGATCTACAACGAGTTCTGCCGCGGTCGGCACGACCTGCTGCCTTACTTGTTCGAGGACATTGCCACCGACCGGCGCGGCGAGGTTCCGCCGGGCCAGAAGCCGTTCTTCACCATTCCCGTCTTCAGCTGGCACGGAGGATTCCTGACGGTGATGTACCAACGGCAGTACATCGATTCGGCGCAGCGCTTCTCCGAAGCGCCGAGATTGACGGCCAGGCACGTCGAAGCGCTCGATCACTTCGACGCGCTGGCCAACGATCCGCGGCTGCACTTGCGCATGCGGCTGGTGCCCGGTGACATGCAGTTCGTCTACAACCACAGCCTGCTGCACGACCGCACGAGTTTCATCGACTGGCCGGAGCACAACCGCCGGCGGCACATGTTGCGTCTGTGGCTCGCGATGCCGGGCGACAGGCCGCTGCCGGCGTGCTTCGCGCAGCGCTACGGCAGCATCGACGTGGGAAATCGGGGCGGCGTCACGGCGGCCCGCGACCAATACAAGACCGCGCCAGCGGAACCGGTGCAGAATGCGCCCAGGAGGATGTCATGAAACAGCACCAGCCGCTTCGGCTGCACGTACCCGAGCCCACGGGACGTCCCGGACGTCACACCGATTTTTCCTACCTGCACCTGTCGCCGGCCGGCGCGGTGCGGCGCCCTCCCATAGATACCCAGTCCGTCGATACCAGCGACCTCGCGTACGCGTTGGTGCGTGTGCTGGACGACGACGGCCGCGCCGTCGGACCCTGGGCCATGCCAACGGAACCGCAAATGCTGCGCCGCGGCCTTCTGGCAATGATGAAGACTCGCGTCTTCGACGCCCGCATGTTGATCGCGCAGCGGCAGAAGAAGATGTCGTTCTACATGCAATGCCTTGGCGAAGAGGCGATTGCCATCGCGCACGCGCTGGCGCTCGACCCCGGCGACATGTGCTTTCCGACTTACCGCCAGCAGGGCCTGCTGCTGGCGCGCGACGACGTCGACATGGTCGAGATGATCTGCCAGTTGCTGTCCAACGAACGCGACCCATTGAAGGGCCGGCAACTGCCGGTGATGTATTCCTACAAGCGCGCCGGATTCTTCAGCGTCAGCGGCAACCTGGCGACGCAGTTCATCCAGGCGGTGGGATGGGCGATGGCTTCGGCGATCAAAGGCGACACCAGGATCGCGTCGGCCTGGATCGGCGACGGCGCCACCGCCGAGGCCGATTTCCACACCGCGCTGACATTCGCCCATGTGTACCGCGCGCCGGTCATCCTGAACGTGGTCAACAACCAGTGGGCCATCTCGACGTTCCAGGCCATTGCCGGCGGCGAAGGCACGACATTCGCGGCGCGTGGCGTGGGCTGCGGTATCGCGTCGCTGCGTGTCGACGGCAACGACTTTCTCGCGGTCCGTGCGGCATCGCAATGGGCAGCCGAGCGCGCTCGCAGCAACCTGGGGCCGACGTTGATCGAATGGGTGACCTATCGCGCCGGGCCGCACTCGACCTCGGACGATCCATCCAAATACCGGCCGTCCGACGACTGGGCGCACTTTCCGCTCGGCGACCCGATCGCGCGGCTCAAGCAACATCTGATCGCGATTGGCGCGTGGTCCGAGCAAGAGCACGACGCCGCGCAGAAAGAGCTCGAGGCGCAGGTGGCTGCCGCCCAGAAGGAGGCCGAAAGCTACGGAACGCTGGCCGACGGCCACATGCGCAGCGCGGCCGAGATGTTCGAGGACGTGTACAAGGACATGCCCGCGCATCTGCGCCATCAACGCCAGCAACTCGGATTCTGAAATGAACCCCGCACGCTCGCCTTACTTGCGTTCGCCATCGCTGCCCCCAGAGGGGGCGCGTCAGTCCCTTGGGGCGGCCCTTCGGGACTGACATGGCCACGACAATCAAAACCGCCGAGACGGCCGTGAGCACGCGCAAGCCGACGATGACGATGATCCAGGCGCTGCGCTCGGCGATGGACGTGATGCTCGAACGCGATCCCAACGTCGTCGTGTACGGGCAGGATGTGGGCTACTTCGGCGGCGTGTTCCGCTGCACCGAGGGCCTGCAGGCGAAGTACGGCAAGTCGCGCGTGTTCGACTCACCGATCTCCGAAGGCGGCATCGTCGGCACGGCCGTCGGCATGGGCGCCTACGGCCTGCGCCCGGTGGTCGAAATCCAGTTCGCCGACTACTTCTATCCGGCGTCCGACCAGATCGTGTCGGAGGCGGCGCGCTTGCGCTACCGCTCGGCAGGCGATTTCACGGCCCCGATCACCATCCGCATGCCCTGCGGCGGCGGCATCTACGGCGGACAGACGCACAGCCAGAGCCCCGAGGCGCTGTTTACGCATGTCTGCGGTCTGCGCACCGTGATGCCGTCCAACCCGTACGACGCGAAGGGGCTGCTGATCGCGTCGATCGAGTGCGACGATCCGGTCATCTTTCTCGAACCCAAGCGCCTTTACAACGGTCCGTTCGACGGCCACCACGACAAGCCGGTGGTGCCGTGGTCCAAGCACCCGCTGGGCGAAGTGCCCGAAGGCTACTACACGGTGCCGCTGGAATCCGCCTCGATATTTCGTCCCGGCAGCGAACTGACGGTGATCACCTACGGCACGATGGTGTTCGTATCGGAGGCCGCGGCGCTCGAGACCGGCATCGACGCCGAGATCATCGACCTGCGCAGCATCTGGCCGCTGGATCTCGACACGCTCGTCAAATCGGTAAAGAAGACCGGCCGGTGCGTTGTCGTGCACGAGGCGACGCGCACCAGCGGATTCGGTGCCGAGCTGACGGCGCTGATGCAGGAGCACTGCTTCTATCATCTCGAAGCGCCGATCGAACGCGTGGCCGGCTGGGACACTCCCTACCCGCATGCGCAGGAATGGGCCTATTTCCCCGGCCCCGCACAGGTCGCGACCGCGTTCAGGCGCGCGATGGAAAAGTCATGAAGGGGGCAGCGTGACGACCCCCACGTTTGCGGCTGCGCCGCTGCACTGCCCCCGAGGGGGCGCAATGGGTGAGCACGTGATCAAGATGCCGGACATCGGCGAAGGCATCGCCGAAGTCGAACTCGTGGAATGGCACGTCAAGCCGGGCGATGCGGTGATCGAGGACCAGGTGCTCGCGGACGTGATGACGGACAAGGCAACGGTGGAGATTCCATCGCCGGTAGTGGGCAAGGTGGTCGCGCTGGGCGGCAAGATCGGCCAGGTGCTGGCGGTCGGGAGCGAGCTGATTCGCATCGAAGTCGCCGGCGCGGGCAACGTGAAGAACGCGCCGGCCGCGGTCACCAAGCCAGCAGCGCCCGCGGCGTCCGCAAAACCGGCGGCGCCCGCCGCGCCCCCCAGTTCCGCCGCGCCCGCAAGGCCGGCAGAGCCAAAAACCGTGGCTTCTCCGTCGCGCGAAGCCGCGCCCGCGCCCGTCACGCAGACGACGCGCGAGCCGGGTGACAAACCCGTCGCATCGCCGGCCGTGCGCCGCCGTGCATGGGACCTTGGCATCGAATTGCAGTTCGTTCCGGGCACCGGAACGGCAGGCCGCATCACGCACGACGACCTCGACGCTTATTTGAGAACATCGGCCGCGCGTCGCCCGGGCTCCGGCGCGGGTTCGGCGAAGGCCGGATTACTCTACGCGGAGCGGACCGACGAAGAGCAAATTCCCGTGATTGGACTGCGCCGCAAGATCGCGCAGAAGATGCAGGAGGCCAAGCGCCGCATACCGCACTTCACCTATGTCGAAGAACTCGACGTCACGGAACTGGAGGCACTGCGCGCGCGGCTCAACACGAAATGGGGCGCCGAGCGGGGCCGCCTCACGCTGCTTCCGCTGCTGGCCCGCGCGATTGTGGTGGCGGTGCGGGAATTTCCGCAGGTCAACGCGCGCTTCGACGACGATACAGGCGTTGTCACCCGCCACGGCGCCGTGCACATCGGCATCGCTACGCAGACCGATGGCGGACTGATGGTGCCGGTGTTGCGCCACGCGGAGGCGCGCGACCTGTGGTCCACCGCGGCGGAGATCGCCCGGCTCGCCGAGGCCGCGCGCTCCGCCAAGGCAACGCGCGAGGAGCTCGGCGGCTCGACCATCACCATCACCAGCCTGGGCGCGCTTGGCGGCATCGTCACGACGCCGGTGATCAACCACCCGGAAGTGGCGATCGTCGGCGTCAACCGCATTGTCGAGCGGCCGATGATCCGCGGCGGCGCCGTCGTTCCGCGACTGATGATGAACCTGTCGTCGTCGTTCGATCACCGCGTGGTCGACGGCGCAGTCGCGGCCGGTTTCGTGCAGGCGGTGCGCGGCCTGCTGGAATGCCCGGCAACCCTGTTCGTGGAGTAGCCGATGGAAACGCTATCGACCACCCTGCTCGTCATCGGCGGCGGGCCCGGCGGCTATGTCGCGGCGATCCGTGCCGCGCAACTCGGCGTCGCCACCACGCTCGTCGAAGGCGACAACGTCGGCGGCACCTGCCTCAACATCGGCTGCATTCCGTCGAAGGCGCTGATCCACGCCGCCGACCAGTTCGAGAAGGCCGGCCAATTCGCGCACGATTCGCCGCTCGGCATCCACGTCGAGTCGCCGCGAATCGACATTGCGCATACGGTGCGGTGGAAGGACGGCATCGTCGCCAAGCTGACCGGCGGCGTCGCCACACTGCTCAAGAAGAACGGCGTGCAGGTCGTCAGCGGCTGGGCCCGCATCATCGACGGCAAGTCGGTGGAAGTCTCGACCGCTGGCGGGCAGGGCGCGTTACGCATCGTCTGCAAACATATGCTGCTCGCGCCAGGCTCGCAGGCGGTGGCGCTGCCGTCAATGCCCTTCGGCGGTCGCGTCATCTCATCGACGGAAGCGCTGGCGCCGAATGCGTTGCCCAAGCGCCTGGTCGTCGTGGGCGCCGGCTATATCGGGCTGGAACTCGGCATGGCCTATCGCAAGCTGGGGACCGACGTGACGGTGGTCGAAGCGTTGCAGCGAGTGCTGCCAGCCTATGACGACGACCTCACGAAGCCGGTGGCCGCTTCGCTGCGACGCCTCGGCGTGCAACTGCTTTTGGGCTGCACGGTGCAAGGATTGAACGCGAACGGCGATGCGGTGCGCGTTCGCGACGCACAAGGCGAAGAGTCCGCCTTGCCGGCCGATCAGATCCTGGTCGCGGTCGGGCGGCGACCGCGCACCGAGGGTTGGGGATTGGAGACGCTGATGCTCGACATGAACGGCCGCGCCGTGCGCATCGACGACCAATGCCGCACGTCGATGCGCAGCGTCTGGGCGATCGGCGACCTGACCGGTGAGCCGATGCTCGCTCATCGCGCGATGGCGCAGGGTGAAATGGTGGCCGAGGTCATCGCCGGCCAACGCCGGCACTTCATGCCTTCCGCGGTTCCCGCCGTGTGTTTCACCGACCCCGAGGTCGTTGTCGTTGGCCGGACGCCGCCTGAGGCGACGCAGGACGGCCTCGACTGCATCAGCGCGATCTTTCCCTTGTCGGCCAACGGACGCGCGATGACGCTGGAGTCGAGCACCGGCTTCGTGCGGGTGGTCGCGCGTCGTGACAACCACATGATCGTCGGTTGGCAGGCGGTGGGCCACGGCGTATCCGAGCTGAGCGCGGCATTCTGCCACTCGATTGAAATGGGCGAGCGGCTCGAGGACACGGCGGGCATCATTCACGCCCACCCGACACTCGGCGAGGCGATACAGGAAGCGGCGCTGCGTGCCCTCGGGCATCCGCTGCATGTGGCGCGCGCCTAGGGTCCGCCCACGCCGCCGTGGTGGACGCGAGCCGCGCGCTCATCATTCAGCGGAAACCAACCGCGCCTGGCTCAGTCGGTTGCCAAGCACCGACAACCCGAACATGTGCATGCGGTCGGCAACTTGACGCGTCAAAACGACATACGCGAGATCGTCTTGCTCCCGTTGACGCCGTCGATTGTGAAAGAAAAATTTCCGCTTCCCGGCCCGTCAAATGTCAACACACCTGAGCCGGCCTCGCGAAGTTCCACGCTCGCCGTCTCGAACGGATCCCTCCAATCGGGCCCGGTGCTTTGGTAGATAACGCCACGGAAGGTCTTGGCGTCTATCCACTCTCCCGGTTCGATGAGAAACCACCGTGGTTCACCGTCCGTGCCATACACCAGCCAACACGCGACGAGCGCATTGCTGGGGTGGTGGTGAATGCTGATCCCCCAGCCGGATTCAGCGGGATTCCACCACAAGTCGGAATAGTTGGTCTGGATAGTCCAAGGGTCCGTTTCCTTGCCCGGCATGCCATCTGCGGGGGTCGACGCATCAGCCACCAGCGATCGCTGCGGCGCTCGAACAGGTGAACGCACGGAGAACGCCGGCGTCAGTCCGTTCAGCGTGAGATTGCGGCCCGGTCGTCCGGAACACATCGCAGCGAGCATGTGCGTCGGCTTGATCGCCCCGCTCAATATCTCGGCCTCGTCTCTCGCGTGGATCCGGTCGATCATTCGCAGATCTCCCGTATCTTCAATATCGAAGTTGGGTCCAAAGGGGCGGTCGATGAACGGATCTATCACATTGGCAAACGGAAGGAAAAAATCGAACTCGAAGTACGCAATCAACAAAGGCAAAATGTCCTGCGCGCGAATCCCCTCGAACCCCTCCGTTGAACAGTCCCAGTTGTCGTATTCGTGTTCGTGCCGCTGCAACAGGTGGTTGTAGCGCTTTGCGTGGGGAAGTTCGCGCCAGAATTCCCGGACGATCGAAAGCGCCTCGGGCCACCGCATATGTCCGTTCCGGCCGATCGTGTCCGAAGTGACGAAGGTCCCGCTGGGTTTGAGCCCCTGCTGGATCGCGCCAAAAAGGTGTTCCAAATCCGAAACGTGGTGCAGAGAACTATTGGCAAGCACGCCGTCATAGGATTCCTTGGGCGCCCAATGATTGAAGTCGCCTTTGACGGGATGGACGAAAGCGGCAATGCCGGCGTCCTTGACGCGCTTTGCGCCATCGGCGATCAGGCCTTCGTTCATTTCGAGACATTCGATCGTGAACTCTTTCACGCCCCACTTGATCAGCATTTGGGCCACGCGTATCTCGGTTTCACAGTTGCCGCTTCCCAGGCTTGCAAAGCGTGGGACGGGCACCCCGCTTGCGGTGGCGGCACGCTGAAAGTAGGCGGCGAACATCGTTTCCGGATGACTGAAGCCGAATGTCTCCAACTGCGGACGCACGAATGTGTCTGACCAATAGCCATAGATGGGCGGCAGCGCATGGAGGTCCTGGCAACCGCTGAAGAATCGCTGCTCGGCGTGGATGCGCCGATCGTAGTCGGCCATTGCGGCATGCGCGTTGGCAAGATCCGCTGGCTGCGTCGGGGTGTTCGGGAATCGCATCTGGTAGCCCCTACAGAGGGAGCGGAGCGAAGGGCGGGCAGCGGCCCGCCAATATCCACGTCAGAGATTACAGAACATCAGGTCGAACTCGACATCCTGGTCGAACACCGCGCCGCGATCCATTCCGGACACACCCAAAAAGCGGATGTTCAGCGCGTACTTGTTGGCGCTGATCTCCGGGACGCACGCGAGATCGTGCGCGACGGTGAGCCGCAGCAGTTGCGCGACCTTGGTCGTCGTCAGCATCAGCTGGAAGACACCGCGATACGCCGTGTGGCGGCTCTCGCGGCCGTTGTCGCGCAGCAGCTTGAGGACAATGGCCGAGCCCGCGCGAATCGGCACGAACGGCTCGATCCACCCGGCCAGGTCGTTGCGCCGCGGGCCCGGATCCTGGTTCAGCCACCAGTGATAGGCCGGCAGGTCGAACTCGCAGACGCCGCCCGGAATGGCCGTTCGCTGCTTGATGGCCATCAGCCACTCGTTGTCGCGCAGGTGTGAACCGACGCGGCCCGCCTGCGCAAGCAGCTGCGCATTCACGTTGTCGATCTGCGCCAGCAGCTCCTCGAGTGCGCCCTGTTCGATCTGCGGGTTGTGGCGTAGCGGCGCCAGCATCTGCTTCTGCCTCTCCAGCTCCTGCAGGATGTCGGTCTTGAGATCCGCCCGCGCCGCGACGTCGGTAATTTCGAACAGCGCGAGCAGCGCCGAGTGGTGATCCAGTGCGGCGTCCTGCGACGCGAAGAAGCCGACGCGCGCGAACAGATCCTCGAGGCGCATCAATGTGCGGACGCGCTCGTTCAGCGGATGCTCGTAACGGATCACGGCGTCATTCTGCGAGCAACGTCGTGCGCATTCAAGCGCCGGCTGGCGCGTCGGCCCGGTGGCGCGCCGCGAATTCCCGGTAAAACGCGTCGAGTCGCGCTACTTGGGGCGCAATGGCGGAGATCGCGCCGCCGTTGTCGACGATGTCGTCGGCGCGCGCCAGCCGCTCGGCGCGGGCCAGTTGCGTGGCCATCACCGCACGGACATCCTGAGGCGTGAGCCCGCTGCGCTTCACCACGCGCCGCACCTGCTCGTCCTCCGGACAATCGACGACAAGGACGCGGGCGACGCGGGGCAGGAGTCCACCACGCTCCAGGAGCAGCGGCACGGACAGGATTCCGTACGGTCCGCTCCAGTTTGCGACCGCGTGGTCCAGGAACTCGTGGATCAGCGGATGGAGGATCGACTCGAGGCGCGCGCGTGCCTGCGCATCGGCAAAGACCCGGCGGCGAAGCCACGCCCGGTCGAGTTCGCCGGCCTTGTCCACGGCCTCGGGTCCGAACGCCGCCGCCACGGCGCGATGGCCCGCGGTGTCGCGAGCGCTTACCGCATGCGCGGCGTGGTCAGCATCGGCGACCTCGATGCCGCGAGCGGCGAAGGCCCGGGCGACTTCCGACTTGCCGCTGCCGATGCCTCCGGTGAGGCCGATGACGAGCGGCGCGTTCATCCGGGGAAGAACGTCCGCACGAGCGTGCGCCCGAAGAACAGCGCGATCCCGCCGGCGATGGCGAGATAAGGCCCGAACGCCAGCGGAATGTTGTGGTCGCGTCCCTTGAAGACGACGAGCGTCAGGCCGACGAGCGCGCCGACGACGGATGACATGAGGACGATCAGAGGAAGGACCTGCCAGCCCAGCCACGCGCCCAGCGCGGCCAGCAGCTTGAAGTCTCCGTAGCCCATGCCTTCCTTGCCGCGGATCAGCTTGAACAGCCAATACACGACCCACAGGGAAAGGTAGCCCGCGATGGCGCCGATGACGGCATCGCGCAGCGGTACGAAGACGCCGAAGAGATTGACGACCAGCCCGGCCCAGATGAGCGGCAGCGTAATGTCGTCGGGCAGCAGCTGCGTGTCGAAGTCGATGAACGTGAGGGCCAGCAGGGCCCAGAGGAAACCGCACGCGGCCCAGCCCGCCCAGCCGGGGCCGAATTGCAGGATGGCGCACACGGCGAGAACGCCGCCCAGGATCTCCACGGTCGGGTAGCGTGCCGAAATCGGCGCGTGGCAGGCCGAGCACTTCCCACGCAGCGCGAGCCATGACATGACGGGAATGTTCTCGAGCGCGGTGATGCCGTGGCCGCAGGAAGGACACGCCGACCGCGGCACGACGAGGTTGTAGCGCGGCGCTTCGGGGACGGCTTCGTCGCGTAACTCGGCGCACTCGCGCTGCCAGCCGCGCTCGAGCATCTGCGGCAGGCGGTGAATGACGACGTTCAGGAAACTGCCGACGCAAAGTCCGACGGCCGCAGCGATGAACGGCGCCGCCGCCGGATCCAGGAGGAGTGACGTCATCCGCGCACGGTGACCGGCGTCAGACGACGGAACCGAGCTTGAAGATGGGCAGGTACATCGCGATGACCAGGCCGCCGATCACGACGCCCAGGAACACGATGATGATTGGCTCGAGGAGGCTCGACAGCGCCGCGACGGCGTCGTCGACCTCCCGCTCGAAAAAGTCGGCGATCTTGCCCAGCATGTTGTCGAGCGAGCCCGATTCCTCGCCGATCTGCGTCATCTGCAACACCATCGTCGGGAACAGGTTGGTGTTGCCCATCGCATTGGTCAGGCTGGTGCCGGTGCTCACTTCGGTCTGGATCTTCTTGGTACCCGCCGCGTAGACGGCATTGCCGGAGGCGCCGGCCACGGCATCCAGCGATTCGACGAGCGGAACGCCGGCCGCGAACATCGTCTGCAGCGTGCGGGTCCAGCGCGCGATCGTGGCCTTGCGCAAGATCTCCCCGATGATCGGGAACCGAAGCATGACGCGGTCGAATCCGTACCTGAAAGCCTCGGACCGTTTCAGCATGAAGATGAAGCCGAATATGACGCCGATGACAACGATGAACGCGAGCCACCACCATTTGACGACAAACTCCGACATCGCGATGACCATGAGCGTAGGCGCCGGCAGGTCCGCGCCAAAGCTCGTGAAGACCTGCTTGAAGGACGGGACGACCCAGACCATGATGACCCAGACCACGACGATGGCGACGGTGATGACGGAAATCGGATAAAACAGCGCGGATTTGATCTTGGCCTTGATCGCCAGGATCTTCTCCTTGTACGTCGCGAGGCGGTCGAGAATCGCGTCCAGCATGCCTGACGATTCGCCGGCGGCCACCAGGTTGCAATAGAGCGGGTCGAAGTACTTGGGATGCTCGCGAAACGCCTGGGACATCGAGGAACCTGTCTCGATCTTGTTCTTGATGTCCATCATCAGCCGCGAGAAGCGAGGATTGCTGTGGCCGCGGGCGATGATCTCGAACGATTGCAGGAGCGGGACGCCCGCCTTCAGCATTGTCGCCAGCTGGCGCGTGAAGAAGGTGATGTCTTTTTCGCCAATCCCCTTGCCGCCGCGGAACGCCTGGCGTTTGATCTTGACGATCCGCACGCCTTGGCGCCGCAAATTCGTGACGACCACCGTCTCCGAAGCGGCGCGCGATTCGCCGCGGACCTGGCGGTTGTTCCGGTCCACGCCTTCCCAGAGGAACGTGTATTCCTTTACGTCGCGGCGTGATTGTGCGGTTGCAGTTGCCATGATTGTCCTCGCGCGCCGGGATTCCCCGTCACTCGTTGGTGATCGCCTCGATTTCCTCGAGCGATGTGATGCCTGCCTTGACCTTGACCAATCCGGCCTGGCGCAGGTCCTTCACACCCTCCTTGCGGGCCTGATCGGCGATGTCGATTGCATTGCCGGCGCGCATGATCACCTGCCGCAATTCGTCGGAGATGGGCATGACCTGGTAGACGCCAACGCGGCCCTTGTAGCCGGTGCCCTTGCACTGGTCGCATCCGACCGGACCATAGGGCTGCCAGGACCCGTCGAGGTCGTCGTCGCGAAAGCCCGCGCGCTGCAGCGCTTCCGGCGGTATGTCTTCGGGCTTCTTGCAGTTGGAGCACAACTTGCGGCCCAGTCGCTGGGCGGTGATCAGGATGACCGACGACGCGATGTTGAACGGCGCCACGCCCATGTTCAGGAGGCGCGTGAGCGTCGTCGGCGCGTCGTTCGTATGCAGCGTCGACAGCACGAGGTGGCCCGTTTGCGCCGCCTTGATCGCGATGTCGGCGGTCTCGAGGTCGCGGATTTCACCGACCATGATGATGTCCGGATCCTGCCGCAGGAACGACTTCAGCGCTGCCGCGAAAGTGAGGCCCGCCTTGTCGTTGACGTTGACCTGGTTGATGCCGGCCAGCTGGATTTCGCAGGGGTCCTCGGCGGTGGCGATGTTCACACCGGGCTGATTCAGGATGTTGAGGCACGTGTACAGCGAAACCGTCTTGCCGCTGCCGGTGGGGCCGGTCACCAGAATCATGCCGTAGGGGCGGCCGATCGCGTTCAGCAGATGCGCCTGCTGCTCGGGCTCGTAGCCCAAGGCCTCGATGCCCAGCTTGACCCCGGCCGAATCGAGGATCCGCATCACGATCTTTTCGCCGTAGAGCGTCGGCAGCGTCGACACGCGAAAGTCGATCGTCTTGCTCTTCGACAGCACGAGCTTCATCCGGCCGTCCTGCGGCACGCGCTTTTCCGAGATGTCGAGCCGGCTGATTACCTTGATCCGCGATGCGACCTTGTCCTTGATCGCCAGCGGGGGCTGCGCGACTTCCGACAGTATGCCGTCGACGCGATAGCGGACGCGGAAGAATTTTTCGTACGGCTCGAAGTGGATGTCCGACGCGCCCTGGCTGATCCCGTCGAGCAGCAGTTTCTGGATGTACTTGACGACAGGGGCGTCCTCGATGTCGGAGGACTCCTCGTCGGCGAACACCTGCACCGTGGAGTCGTCGTCGAGACCGACCTCCATGTCATCGAGGTTCCCAGAGTTCTTGAACGACGCGCCGCTCGCCTCGACCAGCTTGGCGATGGCCGCGACGAGCTTGTCGTCCTCGACGACGACGGGTTCGGGAACAAGGTTCGTCTTGAACCGGACTTCGTCCAGGACCTGCAGGTTCGCCGGATCCGAGATCGCGACGAAGAGCTTGTTGTTGCGCTTGTACAGCGGCAGAACGCGACGCGTCTGCGCCATCCTGAGGTCGACCAAGTCTTTCTGGATCTGGTCCAGGTCGAAACCCGCGAGGTCGAGCAGCGGATTGCCGAACGTGCGCGAAGCGAATACCGCGAGCTGGACGGCGGTCATTCGCTTGCCCAGAAGAACGGTCTCGACGAAGGACGTACCGGTCGACTGCGCTTGCGTCTGCAGCGTTTCGGCCTCGTACTCGGACATGACGCCGTGCTGCGCCAAGGCGCGCGCGAGACCGCTGATGTTACGGGTGGCGGCGTGCGTGGCCATGGTGGGCGGCGGGATGTCCGGTCAGTTGTCGGCGTCGGTACTGGAGATTCAAATAAGCAAACATCGTGCCGGACACACCCGGCGCGGCGCTATTCCATTCGCATAAAACTTAGCTTGACGATGATGCCCGCTCGACCGGCGTTTGTAAAGGCGGGGCGCCGCGGCCGACCGGGGCGAGCAGCTTGACGACCTTGACCGCGCGATCCTGCGTTTGCAGGACCTCGACCTGCTGGCCCTCCAGGCCGAAACGCGGTGCCTGCCTCGGGAATGTCGCCCAAATGTTCGATGATGAGGCCATTGAGCGTCTTCGGGCCGTCCAGCCGGAATTTCGTCCCCAGCCGGCGGTTCAGCGTCCGCAGGAGCGCCATGCCCGCGACGATGACGCTGCCGTCGGGTTCGCGACGGTAGGTCTCCGTGCCGCCCGGCGCCTGCGTGGTGAATTCGCCGATGATCTCCTCCACGATGTCCTCGATGGTGACGAGGCCCTGGAGCTCGCCGTATTCGTCGACGACCAGCCCCAGGCGCTGACGGTCGTTCTGGAACTGCGTCAACTGCGTGAGCAGCGGCGTGCCCGCGGGAATGAAATAGGGCGGCCGCACCAATGGGCGCAGGCGCTCGGCATCGACCTCGCCTGCCTGCTGCTGCAGATGGACGACGGACTTGAGCGGCAGCACGCCGACGATGTTGTCGAGCGTCTCTTCGTAAACGGGAACGCGCGAGTGGTAGGACGTCGCGAGCTGCTGGCGTAGGAGCGCCGGCTTTTCCGCCAGGTCCAGCGCATGGATGCGATTGCGCGGCGTCATCACGTCGTCGACGGTGATCGCCTCCAGGTCCATGAGGTTCGCCAGCATCGTGCGGTGCTTGCCGCGGAAGTACTGGCTTCCCTCGAGCACCAGCGAGCGCAATTCTTCCTGTGTCAATTGCGCGCCGGTGTCGCTCGCCGGCCGGATCCGCATCAGCTTCAGGAGACCCTGCACGAACAGGTTGACGAACCACACAACGGGCGTGGCAGCCTTGAGCAGCGGCGCCAGCGCAAAGCTCACCAGTGGCGCGATGCGGTCGGCATGCGCCGCGCCGATGACCTTCGGCGTGATTTCCGAAAACACAAGGATCGCGAAGGAAATGGTCACCGTACCCAACGCCAACGCGATTTGACCTTCGCCGAACAGGCGCTTGGTGATGACCGCCGTAATCGTCGCCGCGGCCGCCGCGACCAGCGTGTTGCCGAGCAGGATGACGCCGAGGAGCTTGTCCATCTGGCCCAGCAGCGCCTGCGCGAGCCGGGCGCCGGTCTCGCCGCGCTGCGCGCGATGCTTCAGCCGATGGCGGTTGGACGCCATCATCGCCGTTTCCGCCAGCGAGAAGAACGCGGACAGGAGCAGCAGTATGCCGAGCGCGAGACCAAGCGTGGAGAGGGGGGTGTCGTCCACGTCAGCGGCGCAGCAGCACTTCGGACACGAATTTGCTGCCGAGGTAACCCAGGACGAGCAGCAGCGTACCCGCGAGAATCCAGCGCAACGCGCGCTTTCCGCGCCATCCGTACCGCCAGCGCGCGAACAGGAGCACGGCGAAGGTGAGCCAGCCGGCCACCGAAAAGACGTTCTTGTGCGTGAACGTGAGCGGGCGTCCGAAGATCTCCTCGGAAAAGACGAAGCCGCTGACCAGTGTCGCGGTCAGCAACACGAATCCCGCGCCGACCAGACGGAACATGAAGCGCTCGAGCAGCAGCAGCGGCGGCGCGTCGCCGTCGGCGCTTGCGGGCAAACCCCGCCGCAGCCGCGCTTCGAGCCCGATCAGCACCAGCGCCTGCAGCGCGGCGACGACGAACAGCGCATAGGCCAGAAGCGCGACGGCGATGTGCACGGCTGCCCACGGTTCATCGGCGTAGGCGAAACGGTGCGGACCTTCCCCGGCGGCGGGCGCCAACGCGCACACCGCGGCAACGGGCAGGACGACGGCCGCCACGCCCGGCAACGTCCGCAGGAGCCCGGAGGCCCACGCGACGAGCACCGCCAGGCCGGCAACGAGCGACAGGGCGTTGACGAAAGAGAGATTGAGGCCGTCGGGTGCGGCGATCGCGTGCGTGATGGCATACGCGTGGAGCGCGAGCGCCAATGGCAGCAACCAATCGCGCGCGCGGCCGTGCGGCGGCGCGTCCGCGCGCGGCCAGCTTGCCCACGCGGCGGCGGCATAAAGAGCGGCAACGGCGAAGTGCAGTAAAATCACGGGTCGGACCTCGAGGCAGTTTACCCGATGCGTGCGGCCCAAGACGCCAATCGCGCGCCACCCCACTTCCGATGCTCGACAATCTCACTCAGCGGCTTTCCCGCGTCGTCAAAGAGCTGCGCGGCCAGGCGCGGCTCACCGATGCCAATATCCAGGACGCGCTGCGCGAAGTAAGGCTGGCGCTGCTCGAAGCCGACGTGGCGCTTCCCGTCGTCCGGGAGTTCATCAACGGCGTCCGGGAAAAGGCGATCGGTGCGGAGGTCGCCGATTCGCTGACGCCCGGCCAAGCATTGATCGGCGTCGTGCACCGCGAGCTCGCCGCGCTGATGGGTGGCGCCGCCGCGCCGCTGTCGTTTGCCACGCAGCCGCCCGCGGTGATCCTGCTCGCCGGATTGCAGGGCACCGGCAAGACCACGACCGCCGCAAAGCTCGCGCGTCTCATCCGGACAGCGCAGAAGAAGAAAGTGCTGCTCGTGTCCGCCGACGTATACCGGCCGGCGGCGATCGAGCAGTTGCGAATGCTCGCGACTCAGGTCGGCGCGGATTTCTTCCCGTCGAGCGCCGACCAGCAGCCGGTCGCGATCGCCGAAGCGGCGCTCGACTGGGCGCGCCGACACTACCATGACGTGCTGATCGTCGACACGGCGGGGCGGCTCGCCGTCGACGACGCGATGATGGCGGAGATAACGGCACTGCACGCCGCGGTCAAGCCGATCGAAACGTTGTTCATCGTCGACGCAATGCAGGGGCAGGACGCGGTCAATACCGCACGCGCGTTCCGCGATGCGCTGCCGCTCACCGGCGTGGTTCTGACCAAGCTCGATGGCGACTCGCGAGGCGGCGCGGCGCTGTCGGTCAGGCAGGTCACTGGCGCGCCGATCAAGTTCGCCGGGATGTCGGAGAAAGTGGACGGGCTGGAGGTCTTCCATCCGGAGCGGATGGCGGCACGCATCCTGGGCATGGGTGACGTGCTGTCGCTCATCGAGGACGCGCAGAAGAGCGTCGATCTCGTCGCGGCGGAAAAGCTCGCGAAGAAGGTCAAGTCGGGCAAGGGCTTCGACCTCACCGACTTTCAGGCGCAGATCGGGCAGATGCGCAAGATGGGCGGCGTTGCCGGAATGCTGGACAAGCTTCCGGCGGAGCTGGCGCGCGCCGCGCAGGGCGCCACGATGGACGACCGGAAGATCGGCCGCCTCGAAGGCATTATCAATTCGATGACGCCGCAGGAGCGCGCGAAGCCCGAACTCCTCAAGGCGTCGCGCAAGCGCCGGATCGCCGCAGGCGCGGGCGTGTCGGTCCAGGAGGTCAATCAGTTGCTCAATCAATTCGAGCAGACGCAGAAGATGATGAAGATGGTCAGCAAGGGCGGCATGCAAAAGATGCTGCGGGGGATGAAGGGAATGCTGCCGGGAATGCGTTAGGCTGCCGAATGACGGTTTTGCCAATTTTTTATCGCTTTAAATCAGTCGGTTACAAGATCGACCCCTGAGCACGGGTGGCGGCCAGGGTAGCGCTAAAGGCCTAATTTCATATATAATTTAAGACTTTTCCCGCAATCCGACTTTCAAGAGCACACGACAATGGTAGTGATCAGACTAGCCCGCGGCGGCGCCAAGAAGCGTCCCTTCTACAACGTGGTGGTTGCCGATTCGCGCAGCCGTCGCGACGGCCGCTTCATCGAGCGCGTCGGCTTTTACAACCCGATCGCCACGGCGAACGAAGAGGCCCTGCGCCTTTCCTTCGATCGCATCTCGTACTGGCAGGAGCGCGGCGCCAAGCTGTCCGATACCGTGGCCGGCCTCGTCAAGAAATCCGCGCCGAAGGCCGCTGCCCCGGCGGCACCCGCCGCAGCGTGACAGGAAACTAAAGGCAGGACACGAGGCAGCGCTGGGCGCCACCGACTACACGGTGATGGGGCGGGTCATAGCCCCCTACGGCGTCAAGGGCTGGGTCAAGGTCCACGCGTACACGCAGGACAGGGCAACGTTGCTCGATTACGCCGCGTGGTGGCTCCGTCCACGGACTGGCTCCGCTGCAGCGGGTAGTGCCGCAACGTCGGGTTGGCGCGAATACGGTGTCCAATCGTCGCGTGAGCACGGCGCGACGTTGATTGCGCAGCTTGCGGGGATCACCGACCGCGAAGCCGCGGCGGCGCTCAAAGGCGCCGATATCGGTGTGCCGAGCGCGGCGCTGCCGGCCGCCGAAGAGAACGAGATCTACTACGCGGACCTGGTCGGGCTCGCGGTGATGAACAGGCAAGGCGTGCGTCTGGGTACGGTGACGAAGGTACAGGATTTTGGCGCGCACCCCGTGCTTTGCGTCACGGACGAGGCGGCTGCGGCGGAGCGGATGATCCCCTTCGTTGCAGCCTATGTGGATGGCGTCGACGTCGCGGCAGGTCGCATCGACGTCGACTGGCAACCTGATTACTGAAGCGCGGGAACGGCGGTGCGCATCGACGTCGTGACGCTGTTCCCGGAGATGGTGGCGCAGGCCGCCGGGTACGGCGTAACGGGCAGGGCGCGCGAGCGCGGGCTTTGGCACCTGCGGCTGTGGAATCCGCGGGAATTCACGGCGGACAATCACAAGACCGTGGACGACCGGCCCTACGGCGGCGGTCCGGGAATGGTGATGCTGGCCGAACCGCTGGCACAGGCAATTGCGGCAGCCAAGGCTGCGCAGCGGGCGGAAGGCGTTGCGGCGCCGCGTGTCATCCACCTATCGCCGGCGGGGGTTCCGCTGACGCACGAGCGGGTGCTGGCGCTGGCACGGGCGGCTAACGCAGGGTACATCCTGCTCGCGGGGCGGTACGAAGGCATCGATGAGCGGCTGCTGGCGCGCGAGGCCGACGAAGAGGTCGCCATCGGCGATTTTGTCGTCTCCGGCGGCGAATTGCCGGCGTTGATGCTGATCGACGCGCTGGCGCGGCAGTTGCCGGGCGCATTGAACGACGAGCAGTCGGCGCAGCAGGATTCCTTTTCCGACGGGCTCCTCGATTGGCCGCACTACACGCGTCCGGAAGTGCTGGAAGGCGTTTCGGTCCCGGACGTATTATTGTCTGGGCACCATGCGGACATCCGGCGGTGGCGGCGCAAGCAGGCGCTGGGGCGGACGTGGGAACGGCGGCCGGAATTGCTGGCGGACAGGCAGTTGACCAAAGAGGACACGGCGCTGCTCGAGGAGTACCAGCGCGAGCACGATGCCGCGGCGTTGAAGAAGTGATCAGGCAAGCGACAAAGCAGGCGCGCGGTCGCATCGGATAGAAAGCGCGCGCCGCGACAAACCGTGCCCAACAGGGTTCGTCCCTGCGCTGGACACAAGACCCCAGTCGACTGGGGACCAATCGGAAACCGAGGAAAAGACGCAATGGACATCATCGAGCAGCTGGAAAAGGAAGAAATCGCCCGCCTGGGAAAGACGATTCCCGAATTCGCCCCGGGCGACACGGTTGTCGTCAACGTGAGCGTGGTCGAGGGCGAGCGCAAGCGCGTCCAGGCGTACGAAGGCGTGGTCATCGGCAAGCGCAACCGCGGCCTCAATTCGTCGTTCACCGTGCGCAAGATCAGCAGCGGCGAAGGCGTCGAGCGTACGTTCCAGACGTACTCACCGATGCTGGCATCCATCGAAGTGAAGCGCCGCGGCGATGTCCGCCGCGCCAAGCTCTATTACCTTCGCGAACGTTCCGGCAAATCGGCGCGGATTCGCGAAAAGCTCGCCCATCGAAGCCCGCTCAAAGACGCCGGCAAGACGGAGTGACGGTCTTTTGGGCGTTCGGAACTGCCAAAGCGGCCCTTCGGGGCCGTTTTGCATTGGCGGCCCGGATTCCGTGAGACAAGGGTCCCATCCGCCCGATGCGCTCCAAAGGCCTGTTTTTTGCTTACCTTAATCTGACGAACCTTGCCTTGCCGGGCCTTTTCGCCCAAGATTCCAACGGCATAATCAATCATTAACCAAGCCCCCCGCATGAAGGCAACGCTGTACGAGGCGCTCGGCATTCTCCCCACTTCCTCGGACGAGGACGTGCGGGCAAGCTTGCGCCGGCTGATCCGCAAGTATTACGCGAAGACGCGCGATGGCCAGGGCAACGTCGAGGAGGCGCTGCGCTTCATCAATCATGCCAGCCGCATCCTGTCCGACCCGGACCGTCGCCAACGCTACGACGAGGAACTGGCAGTCTCCACCGGGACAACGGAGCAGCGCATCGCCCACGTCGTCAACAACGCCGTTGCCGATGCCGGCGAGCAGACCGACGTGGGGAACCTCGCCGAAGAACCGCGCCCGGAAACGCCCGAGGCCATGGACGAGGACCTGGAAACCGGGCTCGACGCCGACGAGCCCATGTCCGAACTCTCGCTTCACCACCCTGGATTGACGGAGCGCGTCGCGTCCTTTGGCCGGTCGCCGATCGTGACCATCGGCCTGTGCGCGCTCTTCGGCACCTTCATCGCGTCGGCCATCGCATTCGTTACGCCGGCCGACACGATTCTGGTCGCGAAGCAGGTTCTGGTCTGGCTGACGATCACACTGCTCGCGTTGACTCTGGTCTACGGCGTCGTGCACGGCATCGCGTACATGAGAAGGCGAAGCGGCGCGCCGCAACCGCTGCTGGTTCCGCAGACCGACCTCGCGATCCTGAATTGGCGGCGCGAGAAGAGCGTCTTCCTGGGCACGAACCAGCCGCAGGAGGACGCGAGCTGGATCTTCCAGTTGCGAATGGCGGAGCTCGAACGCGCGAAATCAGGACGCACCAGCGAAGCACGGCCATGGCAGCGACTCGCGGCGCGCCTTTTCGACTACGCGATCTGGGGACTGGTGCTCGCGCTGCTGCTGTCCGAGTTGCGCGGCCTGGGACTCGTTCCCGAAGAGCTGTCCTTCTGGCTCGGCCACCCGCTCACGGCACCCATCCTCATCACCGGCTCGTGGGTGCCGATCGAGGCGTTGCTCATCGCCTCGGTGGGCACCACGCCTGGAAAGTGGCTCTTCGGCGTCTTCCTGCAATTCTCGATCTCTGACGCGTATGCTCGGCGCGACACGCAGGCGCAGCTGCGGCGCGCGCTGCAGCGGTCGTTCCGGGTCTGGTGGGAGGGCGTCGCGTGCGGCTTTCCTCTGCTGGCCCCGGTGCTGATCGCCGTCGCCTACGAGAAGATCGCGCAGAATCAGGAGACGGACTGGGATTTCGCGCAGGACGTGCTCGTGACGCACGGGCCTCCGGGCGTGCTCAACACGTTGACGGGCGTCTGCGGCCTGGCGGCGATGTTGTGGCTCTATGGCGTCGCATGGCACCAGCCGATGGCCGAGTCGATCGCGTGGGCGCGCACGACGATCGCCGATGCGTGGCCGTCGGCCGGCACGCTGTCGGCGGGATTTGCCGGCGGCGGAGGGCCGATCAGCGGGACGCGGCCGGCTCCGCCGGCGGCGCCGTCGGGCATTTCGGCAAAGGCGCCGGCAACGACAAGCGCGCCACCGGTCGTCACGGATACGACAGCGCCGGCGACGTCGGGCAACGACCCGATCGACACCGAAGTGGCAACCCTCTTCGCTGAACGGCGCGCCAAGATCGCCGTCGTCAGCGTCGAAGGTCCGCGGATGCTGCGCGCGGGCAACTGGCGCCGCGCGGCGGAGATATGCAAGGCGTGGACCGAGCTCGAGCTCGCGAATGCGGAGTCGTACCGCTGCCTGGGGCAGGCGCTGCAGGCGCAGGGCTATCACCAGGACGCGATCGCGGCGTTCCGCAAGGCCAAGCAGTACGATCCGTCCGACCACACGCTCGACGCGGCAATCGACCGCTCGCAGCGTGGCATCGTCGCGGATTTCCTGAATCGCTACCGGCGCTAGGCGCGCCGCGGAACGGGGCGTCTAGCGCCTCTTCAGCAGGAACCAGAATTCGCCGTCCTGTTCGCCATGCTCGACGAGTTCGTTGCCCGTCTGCTTCGCGAACGCGATGAAGTCGCGCACGCTGCCCGGATCGGTGGCGATCACGCGCAGGCTCTGTCCGCTGGTCATGTCGTTCAGCGCCTTCTTCGTGCGCAGGACGGGCAACGGGCAGTTCAGCCCCCGGGCGTCGACTTCGCGGTCGTGCGGCAACATGAGGTGCTCCCGGATGCGATGTCTCAAACGCGAAAAGTATAGCAGCGGCCGCAAGCCTATCGGCGCAGCCGGCGCACGAGTGCGGTCGTCGAGCGCTCGAAGGCAAACGGGATCGCGGCGAAGCGGCCGCCGTGCGCGATGACCTCGGCGGCGCCGGCGGTGGTTTGCGCCGTGTAGTCGCCGCCCTTGACCAGGATGTCCGGCATGGCTGCGATGATCAGCTCGCGCGGCGTGTCGCTGTCGAAGGGTACGACCAGGTCGACGGCCGCGAGCGCCGCCAGCACGGCCATCCGGTCGTCCTGCGTATTGAGCGGGCGCTCGTCGCCCTTGCCCAGGCGCTTGACCGAAGCGTCGGAATTGACCGCGACAACCAGCGACGCGCCGAGGCTTCGCGCCTGCTCCAGATAGGTGACGTGCCCGCGGTGCAGCAGATCGAAGACGCCGTTGGTGAACACGACCGGACGCGGCAGCCGCGCGATCCGGGCAAGCGCGTCCGCGGCGGACGCGATCTTGGCGGGATAGGTCGGCGCGGGCAGGTCGGCCGCGTCGGGATTCATCAGCTGCGGTACTGGAAGAACTTGACGACGCGCACGACCCCCGACGTCGTCGCGGCGGTCTCGCCCGCTGCGTTGCCTTCCTCCATCGAGACGATTCCCATCAGGTATACGACGCCGCGCTCGGTGACGACCTTGACCGCGTTGGGCGGAAACCGGTTGGCCTCGACCATCCGCGATTTCACCTTCGACGTGATGTAGCTGTCGTTGGAACGCGCTGACAGGTCACTGTTCGGCGCTACGACGAGCTCGTTGTTGACTACGCGAACCTTTTCCGTGCCCTTCGCGATGGCACCGACGCTGGCCCACGTGCCCTGGTCCGGAACCTCGCCGGTCAGCAGGACGACGCCGTTGTAGCTGGTGACGTTGAGGTGGATGCGATCGTCGAACTGGTTGTGCGCCTGGTTGGCCACCTTGAGCTCGATCGCCTCGTCGTCGACCTGCGTGCCCGTCGTCCGGCGGTCTGTGGCGACCATGGCCGCGCCGCCGGCCGCGCCGGCGACGATCACGGGGACGCAGCCCGAAAGCGCCGCCAGGGCGAAGACCAGCACGGCGAGACCTGCCAGCGACTCGCGATTCACGATTCGTCCCCGAGCAGCGTCGCGTCGATGGCGTCGCACAGACAATGGATCATCAACAAGTGGACCTCCTGTATGCGTGCGGTCCGCGAATGCGGCACGCAGAGATTGACGTCGCCGGGCGCCAGGAGTTCATTCATTTGTCCGCCTCCCTTGCCGGTCAGTGCGATCACGCGCATCTCGCGCTTATGGGCGGCCTCTACGGCAGCCACCACGTTGCCGGAGTTGCCCGACGTGGAGATCGCCATCAGCACGTCGCCCTTGGTTCCCAGCGCCCGCACCTGCTTGGCGAAGACCTGGTCGAACGAATAGTCGTTGGCGACCGCCGTGAGCAACGACGTGTCGGTGGCAAGCGAGATTGCAGGCAGCTCCGGCCGTTCGCGCTCGAAGCGGCCGACCAGTTCCGCCGCGAAATGCTGTGCGTCGGCCGCCGAGCCGCCGTTGCCGCATGCCAGGATCTTGCCATCGGCGAACAGGCACTCCGTCAGGATGCCCGCCGCGCGCGCGATGTCGGGCGCGAGCACGTCGGCGGCCTCGAGCTTCAACTGCGCGCTTTCCGCGAAGTGGTCGCGGATGCGCTTCATGTGGTCGATCATCGTGCGCGGATTTTAGCAGGATGCGCGCGGTCACCCCGACAGAATGTCGCGCTCCCAAGCGATGCGCGGCGGGTCGAGGCTGTCCAGCAGCACGGCGTCGAAGCGGCACGGAGGCTCGGGGCTCAGGCCGGCGAGATAGTAGCGCGCCGCGACGATGAGGCGCGCGGACTTGGCGGACGTGATGCTGGCGGCTGCGCCGCCGAAGGCGGAATTTCGGCGCAGGCGCACCTCGACGAACACAAGCGTGTCGCCATCGCGCGCGATGAGGTCGATCTCGCCGCGGCGGATCCGGAAGTTGCGCGCAACGATCGTGAGCCCGCGTGCGACGAGGAACTCCGCGGCCATCGCTTCCGCGCGCGCGCCGGCGGCCGCAGGCGCCGGCGTCCGACCGCGCGTTTCAGCGCGGGCCATCGAGGGGAACCAGCTGTCCGTCGCGATAGATGGCGAGGCGCCCCTCGCGGAGGAATTGTCGGCCTTCGCCAAGCGCGATGTGCCCGGTAGCGCCGTCCATGACAAAGTGGTCCGGGGGGCCGTTCTTCAGCGCCTGCGCGATGCGAAAGGCGTCGAGGCCGAGCGCGTACAGTCGCTCCAGCGACGCGCTGGCGAATTCCTTCCGCGCAAACTTCGCGAATTCCTGCGCGTCCGGCGTCACGAGCCAAGGGATCTCCACGACGGTGAGCCCTTCGAGGTCGTATAGGGGCACTTCGGACCTGCGGTCGAAGACGAGCCCGCTCGCGAAGGCCGGGACGGCCCCGAGATAGGGTTTAGCCAGCGACGCGTCGCTGCCGTCGACGGCGAGCAAGGCGGCGTCGGGAATCTTCTTCTCGAAGTCGCGCTTCAGCTGCGCCAGTACGTTCGGCGCCGGATCGAAGGGGACGCTGTGCGGCAACGTGCCGCCGCCTTGCAGCCATTCGGCGGTGAACGCGACGGCGAAGCGCTTCATCAGCGGCGAATCGCCGCCGACGATCGCGACGTACTGCGCGGCATCGTCGCGCAAGTGCCGCGCGATCGTGCGGGCGTCGCTTTCGACGGACAGCGAGAACGTGAACATCTGCGGCGGCCCCGATGCGACGTCCTCGGCCTGGTTCAGTGCCAGCGTCCACGGAAGTTCAGGATACATCTGCGCGACGGTCTTGACGTCGTCGCGGATCAGGGGCCCGACGATCACCGCGGCGCCGGATCGTCGCGCGTTTTCGAACGCCTCGAGCACACCATCTTCGCCGTGCGGGATGACGACGTACGACGACTGGCCGCCCGAAGCGTCCGCCGCAGCGACGAAACCCGCGCGCACGGCCTCCGCGGCGCGCGCATAGTTGGGCGCGTCGAGCGGCAGCACGACGGCGATGTCGACCTTGGGCGTGGGCGGAGGCGTCGGCAACGGCGCGGCTTCCACGGGCGCCGGCGGAGCGTCGCTTGCCGCGGGTGTCTGCGCGGCGGAGAATGCGGCGGCCGTCGCGAGCGATGCAACGGCGAGCCAGCGAGTGAGCCAACCCACGGCCAGCCGTCGGAATGCGTGGCCGGGCTGCAACGCGGCGAGGGATACGACCATGGGAGAGGGCGAGTTTGAAGGTGGCGGGCGGCGAACCAGGAAAGGCGCGGATGCGCGAACACGCTGACCACGGCGTGGACGAGGCGTTTCGCGCCATGCCCGGATCATTATATGTGGTGGCGACGCCGCTCGGTAATCTGCGCGACCTGACACTGCGGGCGCTCGACGTGCTGGCGACCGCCAGCGTGATCGCGGCGGAAGACACGCGGGTGACGGCGACGTTGCTCAGGCATTATGGCATCGCGACCAAGATGCATTCGCTGCATGCGCACAACGAGGCGTCGCGCGCGGAGCCGCTGATCGCGATGCTCGCCGCCGGTGAGAGCATTGCGCTCGTCAGCGATGCGGGAACGCCGGCGATCAGCGACCCCGGCGCGCGCGTCGTTCGCGCGGCGCGCGAAGCAGGCTATCCCGTCATTCCGCTGCCCGGCCCGTCGGCGCTGACCACGGCCCTCTCGGCCGCCGGTCTCGACGCGGAGGAGTTCGCATTTCTGGGCTTCCTGCCGCTCCAGGCCAAGGCACGGCGCGAACGCCTCGCGGCTTTCGCGGACCTGCCGGCGGCGATCGTCCTGTACGAGGCGCCGCATCGCGTGCGCGCGACCGTGGCCGACCTGGCCGCCGCACTCGGCGTGGCTCGCGCGCTGGTCGTCGGACGGGAGCTCACCAAGGCGTTCGAGACGATCACGCGCATTCCGCTCGGCAAAGCGGACGCATGGTTTGCAGCAGATCCGAATCGCGAGCGCGGCGAGTTCGTCCTGATCGTCGACAGGATGCCCGCCGCAGCACGAGTCGCCGACGCGGCGCTGTCGCCCGACGCGGAACGCTGGCTTGTCGCACTGCTCGAAGAGCTGCCGCCGGCGCGTGCCGCGCGCGTCGTCGCGGCCGTTGCCGGCATCAAGCGCGAAGCAGTCTACGCGCGCGCTCTCGCGCTCAAGTCCGGCCGCTGATTTACGGCGCTGCCTGCGCGAGGTCGAAAAGGCTCGTCGCCTCGAGGTCGAGCACCACCTGCTCGTGCTGGTTGTGGAGCCGCCAGCGCCATCGGACGATGCCCAGCGTGGGCTTGCTGCGCGCCGCACGCACGTCGCGCACGTCCACGCGCAGCTTCAGGAGATCGCCCGGACGTACCGGATTTTCCCACTTGAGGTAGGCCAAGCCAGGCGAACCAAAGGACTCCGAGCCGGCCAGGATCTCGTCGCACGCCAGGCGCATCGCCACGCAGCAGGTCTGCCAGCCGCTGGCGATGAGCCCTTGCCAGGTGCTCGCCGCGGCGCGTTGCGGATCCGTGTGGAACCACTGCGGGTCGTAGTCGCGCGCGAACGCGACGATCTCGCGCTCGCTGAGGCTTGCCGGACCGCAGTGGATGACCTGGCCCGCATGGAATTCCGAGAACTTCATGAATTGGCGCCGGCGTCAGTACGTTTCCTGATGATAGCGGCCTTTGGCGAGCAACGCGGGCAGCAGCGCGTCCCAGTCCATCCCATGCTGCCGGCAGATGTCGCGAAACGCCTCCGCGACGCCTTCTTCCATGCCCTTCAGGCCGCACACGTAGATGTAGCACTGGTCGTCGCGCAAGAGACGCGCGACATCGTCGCCGCGGCGCCGGATCAGGTCCTGCACGTATTGCTTCGGCTGGCCCGGCACGCGCGAGAAGGCGAAGTTGATGTCGATGAAGTCCTTCGGCAACTTGAGGAGCGGCCCGAAGTACGGCAGTTCCGCCGCCGCGCGGGCGCCGAAGAACAGCATCAACTCGCCGCCTTCCTTTTCCGCGATGCGCCGGCGTCGGCGCTCGGTCATTGCGCGCATCGGCGCCGACCCCGTGCCCGTGCAGATCATGAGGAGGCTCGAGCCCGGGTGGTTGGGCATGAGGAAGCTCATGCCGAACGGTCCGACGACCTTTACCGTGTCGCCCTTGGCGAGATCGCACAGGTAGTTCGACGCCACGCCCTTGACCGACCGGCCCTCGTGGTCGGCGGTGACGCGTTTGACGGTCAGCGCGATGTTGTTGTAGCGCGGACGTTCGCCTTCGCGCGGGCTGGCGACCGAATACAGGCGCACGTAGTGCGGACGCCCCTGCGCGTCGGTCCCCGGCGGAATGATTCCGACGGTCTGTCCTTCGAGCACCGGGAACGCCGTCGCGCCGAAGTCGAGAACGATATGGCGGATGTCGCTCGACGCATCGGCCGCGGTCAGCGCGAAGTTTCCCGTCACGGTGGCGATGGCCGGCTGCGCCTGCGTGTGCAGGTTGACGTACGGATGGGCGGCCGACCACGGCGGCGCGGCGGTGCCGCCCTGTCCGGCGCTGGCCTCGGTCGTGATGCGCGCGATTTCCGGCGGGATTTCCGGCGCCGCGCCTTGCCCCAAGCTCTCCTGCGGCGGCAGCGCGTCCCACGAGAATTGCTGGTCGAGCGTGTAGACCTTCGCCCGCGCAACCTGCCGCCAGTTGTCGATGGACCCGGTGGGGCACGGCGATATGCAGGCGTTGCACCCATTGCAGATCGCGGCGTCGACGACGTAGTTGCGCGAGTCGTGCGTGATCGCGTCGATCGGGCACGTCTCCTCGCACGTGTTGCAGCGAATGCAGATTTCCGGGTCGATCAGGTGCTGGCGAATGACCTCGACCGCATGCACTTCTGCTTTCATCACGCGCCTGCCGCCGGCCCTAGTTGAACCGGACGTACTGGAAGTCGACCGGCTGCTTGTTGATGCCCATGGAAGGCGGCGCGATCCAGTTCGCGAACCGGCCCGGCTCGACCACGCGGCCCATGAGCGAGGCGACGAACGCGCGATCCTCCGGTGACGCGAGCCATTCGTGCTCGTGCGCGGCCCATTCCGCTTCGCTGACCACGCGGCCGTCGGGCGCGACGCGCGTGCTGGCGAGCGTCCCGATCTTCCGGTTGAACGCCTTGTGCGGAACGGTCAGCCGGAACGGGATTCCCGCCTTTTCCATCACCTTGTTCCAACGGCCGATGCCGCTGACCGAATCCTTGATGTAGTCGTCGCGCAGCACTTCGTTCAAGGCGTTGAGCATCGGCGCGTCCCGCTGCACGAGGCGGCCGTCGACCGCTTCCAATATTCCGTAGTGAAGATCGCGCAGCCGGTGATCGTCTTCGCGCTTGCCCTCCTCGAAGCGCCCCTTCAGCCCGGCGTTGTAGAACGTCGCGGCGTTCGACGACTGGTCCGCGCCGAAGAGGTCGACGGTCACCGAGAAGTGGAAGTTGAGATAGCGCTGGATCGTCGGCAGGTCGATGGCGCCCGCGCCGCGCACCTTCGTCGGATCGTCGGTTTGGAGCTGCTTCATGATCTCGCAGGTGCGCTGCAGGACGCGCGCGACGCCCGACTCGCCGACGAACATGTGGTGCGCCTCCTCCGTCAGCATGAACTTGGTCGTGCGCGCCAGCGGGTCGAAGCTCGACTCGGCGAGCGCGCACAGCTGGAACTTGCCGTCGCGGTCGGTGAAATAGGTGAACATGAAGAATGCGAGCCAATCCGGCGTCTTCTCGTTGAACGCGCCCAGGATGCGCGGATTGTCGATGTCGCCGGAGCGCCGCTGCAGCAGTTCCTCCGCTTCCTCGCGGCCGTCGCGGCCGAAGTAGCGGTGGAGCAGGTAGACCATCGCCCACAGATGGCGGCCTTCCTCGACGTTGACCTGGAACAGGTTGCGCAGGTCGTATTGGGACGGGCACGTAAGGCCCAGGTACCGCTGCTGTTCCACGGACGCGGGCTCGGTGTCGCCCTGCGTCACGATGATGCGCCGCAGGTTCGCGCGATGCTCGCCCGGAACATCCTGCCACGCCGGTTCGCCCAAGTGCTCGCCGAAGTGGATCTTGCGGTTGGCTAAGGCGGGCGCCAGGAAGATCCCCCAGCGATAGTCGGGCATCTTCACGTGATCGAAGTGCGCCCAGCCGCCGGACTCGACGCTCACCGCGGTGCGCAGGTAGACCTCGAAATTCTGCGACCCGTCGGGGCCCATGTCCGACCACCAGCTGAGGAAGTTGGGCTGCCATTGCTCGAGCGCGCGCTGCAGCGTCCGGTCGCCGGCCAGGTCGACATTGTTGGGGATGGTCTCGCTGTAGTTGATGCTGGACATTTGTTTGGTCCCTTCGTTGGCGGCTACACCCGCGTATGGTCGAACTGCGGCTTGCCGCCCTTGCCGTAGACCTTGAGCGCGCCCTTGTCGCCGACCGCGTTCGGCCGAATGAAGATCCAGTTCTGCCACGCGGACAGCCGCCCGAAGATGCGCGTCTCCATCGTTTCCTTGCCGCCGAAGCGCAGGTTCGCCTCGAGGCCGGTGAGCGCGTCCGGCGACATGCTCGCGCGCTCTTCCAGCGCGATGCGGATTTCATCGGCCCAGTCCAGGTCGTCAGGCGCCGCCGTGACGAGTCCCAGGCGCTCGGCCTCCTGTGGCGTGAGGGGCGTGGCCGTAGCCGCGCGCGCCGCGTCGAGCGGCCCGCTTTCGTCGTAGAAGCGGCGGGCGAGGCGCGACTGGCCGTTCACCATCGGATACGAGCCGAAATTCAATTCCGACAGCGTGATAAGCTGGCTCCCGCGCCGGATCGTCGGGCAGGCTCGCCATGTAACTGCGGTCGGCAGCGAATGCGAGTTCACCCAGCGTGCCGACGAAACAGGAGCCAGGTTCGATCAGCGCGAAAAGCGTGCGCGACGTGACGTCGAGCCGCGCGAGCGTCCGCCGCAGGAGGCCGATCGTTTCGCGGACGAGCCAGTGGTCGCGCAGCGCGGACAGTGTCGCGTCAACAGCGAGCACCGCCTTGGCGTCACCTTGCGTCTTCAGGAGCCACGTGCCGATGTCGACCTCGTTGGTGCGCAGCGACAGGATCGCATCATCGAGTTCGCGCGCCATCGCCAGCGGCCACCACTGCGCGCCTGCCGCCTCGATGCCGGCGATGTCGGGCGGCTGCGTCGCCTTGGGACCGCGCACGGTCACCGTGGCTGTGCGCGCCGCGCGATCGATGACCACGTCGACGTGCTCGTAGTGGTAGCCGGTGGCATCGGTGGCGCGATGCAGCGGCGTAAGCGCGACGCCACGGCCGTCGGCGGGACGGTCGCTGCCTGCCGCCAGTTCATGCGCGCGCGCGGTGACGGCGGCGGCGAATTGCGCGGGCTTGACGACGCGATCGACCAGCCGCCAGTCGACGGCCTTCTGGCCGCGAACGCCTTCGTTGCGCGTGCAGAAGATGTCGGCGAGATCGTGCCT
This sequence comes from uncultured beta proteobacterium, assembly GCA_963828045.1. Taxonomy (GTDB): domain Bacteria; phylum Pseudomonadota; class Gammaproteobacteria; order Burkholderiales; family Casimicrobiaceae; genus VBCG01. Next base: position 719,284 of record CAWHCM010000004.1, read on the forward strand.
TACGTGGCGCTTGTCGGTGACGCGCGTCAGGCCGCCGGTTCCCGGCAGCACGCCCAGCAACGGGACTTCCGGCAGAGCGACGCTCGACGATCGGTCGTCGACTAAAAAGATCTCGTCGCAGGCGAGCGCCAACTCATAGCCGCCGCCCGCGCACGCGCCGTTGACGGCGGCGATGAACTTGAGGCCGGAGTGGCGGCTCGCGTCCTCCAGACCGTTGCGCGTCTCGTTGGTGAACTTGCAGAAATTCACCTTCCACGCGTGGCTCGACAGCCCCAGCATGAAAATGTTGGCACCGGAGCAGAAGACGCGTTCCTTGGCGCTCGTCACGACGACAGTTCGAACCACCGGATGCTCGAAGCGGATGCGCTGCACGGCATCGTGCAGCTCGATGTCCACGCCTAGGTCGTAGGAATTGAGCTTCAACTTGTAGCCGTCGCGCACGCCACCGTCCTCCGCGACATCCAGGGTGAGCGTCGCCACCGGACCGTCGACGGTGAGTTTCCAGTGCCTGTACCGCGAAGGGTCGGTTCGGTAGTCGATGTTCAGCGCATCGGACATGGGTGCTCTCCGGCAAGCTCAGTCATCAAGCCCGCGACTACAATAGATGAAACATTATGCACCGTAATATTCTTGCGAAAGGCAATATATTGCATACTATGGGGCCCGTTGCGGCCCTCAGCTTGGCGACGGGAGTCGTTGCGAAACGTCGGCGCCAAGCTGCAGGAAGGCATCGGCCAGCGTCTTGCCGCTGGTGTCGAACTCGAAATCCGCCTTCGCGTAGAACGGCTCGCGGCTGGCCAGGATGCGCTTCAGGTCGTCCATGGCTTCCCTGTTCCCGGCCATCGGACGCGTGTCGCCTTGGGCGACGACGCGCTGCATATGCTCTTCGGGTGACGCGCGCAGCCAGACCGTGTAGCAATGCGCGAGAAGGAACTCGAGCGTAGACGGCTCGGACACGAGGCCGCCGCCGGTGGCGATGACCGCCCTCGGAAAGCTGGTCACGGTCTCCTCCAGCGCACGCTGCTCGTAGCGTCGGTAAGCCTTCGCGCCGTAAAGAGAATGAATCTCGGACACCTCGCAGCCCGCCAGGCGCTCCACGATTCGATTGAGTTCGACGAACGGAACGCCGAGACCGTCGGCCAGCATGCGCCCCAGCGTGGACTTGCCCGCGCCGCGCAATCCGATGAGCGCGACGCGGCCGGAGCGCGTCGGATCGGGCTGGCCGGCGCCCAGCAATTCGGCCAATGCAAGCCGCGCGCGTTGCAGCGTCGTCTCGTCGCGGCCGCGCAGCAGCTGGCGGATGAGCACCAGTTCGGGTGAGGCGATCCCGTCCTGTCCCACCAGTTCCGCCATGGAGCAATTGAGCGCCTGCGCGAGTTGCCGCAGAAGCAGCACGGATGCGTTGCCGGTTCCGGTTTCCAGGTTGGCCAGGTGCCGCTCCGAGATTCCCGCCTCCTGCGCCAGCACCTTGCGGGTGACGCCGCGCCGCGAGCGCATCAGCCGGACGCGTTCGCCCAGCACGGTGAGAAAAGGATCCCTTGCGGCGATGGCTGTAGTATCGGTCATGCTGGACATGAAGATGCAGTTTATTGCTTGCAAATTTCGTTTGACATGAATTAAAGTACCAGACGCCGGGAGTCATTGCAATCACTGTCCGGCGCTCGAACCGGCCGAACGTCCGGCATCGTCGGCGGCACAATGACGATGGATGCGACAGGGCCCGGATTCAGAACAGGCAACCGCAGGACACGACGACGGTTGCGGGAGGATGCATGGACGGACATCGGACGCCGCCGCCGGAGCGGTTCAATTTTGCCCGCAGCCTTCTCGCGCGCAATGCAGCGCGCGCCGCTAAGCCCGCGTACATCGACGATGGCGGCGTGCTCACGTACGGTGAACTTGACGCGCGCGTCCGATCAGCCGCCGCAGCGTTGGGCGCGCTGGGACTTCGCCGCGAAGAACGCGTCCTTCTATGCCTGCACGACACCGTCGATTTCCCCGTCGCGTTCTTAGGCGCGCTGTACGCGGGGATCGTCCCCGTCGCGGTAAACACGCTGCTGACCGCGGATGACTACGCGTACATGCTGGCGCACAGCCGCGCGCGGGCGCTGTTCGTGTCCGGCGCGCTGCTGCCCGCATTTGAGCAAGCGCTCGCGCGCGGCGGACACGACGTTGCCAACGTCATCGTGTCGCGTGCGACAGCAACTTTGCCTGGCGCCGCTCGCGAATTCTCCAACTGGCTGGGATCGGCGGGCACGCAACCGGAAGCCGCGGATACCGCCGCCGACGAAATGGCGTTCTGGCTCTATTCGTCCGGGTCCACGGGACGCCCGAAGGGGACCGTGCACACGCACGCCAACCTGCACTGGACCGCGGAGCTCTACGGCAAGCCGGTCCTCGGGCTCGATGAGCACGATGTGGTGTTTTCGGCGGCCAAGCTCTTCTTTGCGTATGGCCTCGGCAACGCGCTTACGTTTCCGCTTTCCGCGGGCGCCACGACGGTGCTGATGGCCGAACGCGCCACGCCCGCCGCCGTGTTCCAGCGGCTCACGCAGCGCAAGCCGACGATCTTCTACGGCGTGCCGACGCTCTACGCCGCGATGTTGTCTTCACCCGAATTGCCGTCGCGCGCGGACGTCGCGCTGCGCCGCTGCGTTTCCGCGGGTGAGGCGCTGCCACGTGAAGTGGGCGAGCGCTTCACCGCGCGCTTCGGTTGCGAAATCCTGGATGGGATCGGCTCGACCGAGATGCTGCACATCTTCCTGTCGAATTTGCCCGGCGACGTCCGCTACGGCACGACGGGCAAGCCCGTCCCTGGCTACGATGTCGAGCTGCGCGGCGAAGACGGCCGGCCGGTCGGCGTCGATGCGATCGGCGACCTGTACATCCGCGGTCCCTCGGCGGCGCTCATGTATTGGGAGAACCGCGAGCGCACGCGCACCACGTTCCAGGGCGAATGGACGAAGAGCGGCGACAAGTACACGCGGAGCGCCGACGGCTACTACACGTACGCCGGCCGCAGCGACGACATGCTGAAGGTGAGCGGCCAGTACGTGTCGCCGTTCGAGGTCGAAGCCGCGCTGATGCGGCACGACGCGGTGCTCGAGGCGGCGGTCGTCGGCAAGGTCGGCGACGACGGACTCACGCGGACGCTCGCCTACGTGGTTCTCAAGTCCGGACAGAGCGGCGACGTGGCGCTGGCCGGGACGCTGCAGGCATTCGTCAAGGACCAGCTTGCGCCGTACAAGTATCCGCGCGAGATTCGTTTCCTGGCGGAACTCCCCAAGACGGCTACGGGCAAGATCCAGCGCTTCAAGCTGCGCGAGCGCGCGGCGGGTTGACGCGACTTCACATTCTCGCGATGAACCCCGGGTTTGCTGATCTCGATATCAACGGCCGCGCGCAGCGGCTCGAATACGTGTGGATCGACGCTTTCCGTGCGGACGCGCCGCTCGTCGTGTTCCTGCACGAAGGGCTGGGTTCCGTCGCGATGTGGAGGGACTTCCCGCAGGCGCTGTGCGCCGCGGCGGGAATGCGCGGGCTGGTGTACTCGCGCTACGGGTACGGCCGTTCGACGCCGAAGCCATTGGCCGAGAAATGGCCGGTCGACTTCATGCATGAACAGGCGCACGCGGTGCTGCCCGCGTTATTCGCGCGGCTCGGGGTCGAGGATCCGCCCTGGCTCTTCGGACACAGCGACGGCGGTTCCATTGCGCTGCTTTACGCCGCGGCGTTTCCGGCGCGTATCGCCGGCCTCGTCGTCGTCGCGCCTCACGTGTTCGTCGAGGACGTGAGCGTGGCCAGCATTGAACAGGCGCGCATTGCCTACGAGGCGACTGATTTGCGGCGCAGGCTCGCGCGCTACCACGACGATCCCGACTCTGCCTTCCGCGGCTGGAACGACATATGGCTCGACCCTGCCTTTCGTGCCTGGGACATCGAAGAGTGCCTGTCGCGCATCCTTTGTCCCGTGCTGGCCGTGCAAGGGGAGGAGGATGAATACGGAACGATGGCGCAGATCGACGCCATCGCGCGGAGCGTTCCGCAAGCGCGTCTTCTGAAACTGCCGGCGTGCGGGCATTCGCCGCACCGGGACCAGCCCAGAGTGCTGATCGAGGCGGTGACGGCATTCCTGAACGAACATGCGCGGGCGGCGATGAGTCGTGTAGGATGATGCGCGAGCCGCGCAAAGAACGAGGATCAACGTCGAGGAGGTGAGCCGTGACAACGAATGAACAGTGGAGGCAACGCCGCAGGGTGATCCAGGCGCTTGGCGCAGCGGGAGCACTTGGCGCAGTCGGGGTGCCGAATTTGGCCCGTGCCCAGGCCGGCAAGATCAAGGTCGGCTTCATGCTGCCCTATTCCGGCACCTACGCGGCGCTGGGGCGCGCGATCGAGAATGGCTTCAAGCTCTATGTCAGCGAGCAGGGCGGCAAGCTCGGCGGACGTGAGCTCGAGTACTTCACCGTCGACGACGAATCGGACCCTGCGAAGGCGGCGGACAACGTAAACAAGCTCATCAAGCGCGACAACGTGGATGTCATCGTCGGCACCGTCCACTCCGGCGTGGAGATGGCGATCGTCAAGGCCGCGCGCGACAACAACATCCTGTTGATCATTCCCAATGCCGGCGTGGACGAGGCGACCGGCGCGCTCTGCGCGCCGAACATCTTCCGCGTCTCGTTCTCCAATTCGCAGCCCGGCCTCGCCATGGGCATCGTCGCGGCGCTGAGAGGGTACAAGACGGCGGTCACGATAACTTGGAAGTACGCCGCCGGCGAGCAGTCGGTCCACGGGTTCAAGGAGACCTTCGAGAGGGGCGGCGGCAAGGTGCTGAAGGAGTTGTACGTCCCGTTCCCGAACGTGGAATTCCAGGCGCTGTTGACCGAGATCGCTTCGATCAAGCCTACCTGCGCATACGCGTTCTTCGCCGGCGGGGGTGCGGTCAAGTTCGTCAAGGACTACGCCGCGGCTGGCCTCAAGGAGAAGGTCCCGCTGCTCGGAGCGGGATTTCTTACCGATGGCACGCTCGACGCGCAGGGTGCATCCGCGGAAGGGCTCCTCACCACGCTGCATTACGCCGACAATCTGACCACACCGCGCAACACCGCGTTCCGGCTCGCCTATGCCAAGGCCTACAGCGCCAAGGCCGACGTCTACGCCGTGCAGGGTTACGACTCGGCGCAGCTCTTGGGGCTAGGATTGCGGGCCGTCGGCGGCGACATCGGCCAGCGGCAACTGCTCTACCGGGCAATGGCCTCGGCGGAGATCGACAGCCCGCGCGGCAAGATCACGCTCTCGCCTTCTCACAACGTCGTGCAGGATTTCTACCTGCGCAAGGTCGAGAACGGAGAGAACAAATCCATCGGCCTGGCAGCGAAGTCGCTGGCCGACCCCGGGCGCGGCTGCGCGATGTGACGCTGGACCCGCGGCTGCAATTGCGCGCGCCGCCGCGGCATCGGTTTCCGCTTACAAGCTGCGCTCGGATCGAGATGCTCATGGCGCGACCACATCGGCATGACTGACCAGCGACTGTCCGGCGAAATCGCGTTCGGACGCATTGCCCAAGAAATGCGCGCGCCGGCCGTCAAACACCTCTTTGCGATGCGCGGCGGCACTTGACATTTTGGCTACCGACGCCGAAAGAGGCGGACCGCTGCGCACTTGCGCAATATCGTCCCTCTCATTGGTGCTGCCGATCACCGCCAGAAGGATCAGCAGGGCTAGGCAGACGCCACATTTTAGGATGACCCCGAGTGCGTGTGCGGGCTCATGGGACATGGTCGAAACAAGTCTCTGGCGCTCCGTGGAATGCACGATGTTTACTCCCCGGTCGGATTTGGTTGCGGATAGAGCGAGCACGTCCTGCGGAGCGGTGGACCGATCAGCGCGGAATGTCATGCCCGGCCCCGACCGGGTCGAGTTCCTGCTGCTGCCTGATTGCCTCGTCGGGCAGGGCGGGCGAAGCGTCGACCTCGCGCGTGGTGACGTCGCTGGGTATTATGGTGGGTTGTGGCGCCGCTGATTCCTTTACGGCGGCCACCGTCGTCGCCGATGCACGCTCGTCCTGCGGCGGGCGTAGTGTGATGTAACCGGCGACGAGGATCGAAGCGACGACCGGGATCCATAGCATGCGCAGCGAGACGCTGCCGATCTTGGGATGTTGGCGAGAAGTTCCAAAACGATCCATGAAGTCCTCCGTGTGGTGAGCCAGGACGCCGAACCATTTCGCCGTCCTTACTCACTCGTACGGAGATTTCGCGCGAATCCGGCCAACCCGAATTGCGAATATTCGCGTTTCGACCTATGCGACAAGCGCCTTGCCGAGCAGGCCGATTCCTGCCACGCCGAGCAGCGCCAACGTCGCGCGGCGGAAATTGGTGTCGGACATGCGCCTGTAAATCGCGACGCCAACCAGCGTGCTCGGGAGCACGACAGGCAGGCATAGCGCGAACAAGCCGCGGAACTCGGCGCCGAACGACTCCGGCTTGAACATGGCCAGCAACGTGATGCCGACGACCTGCATGCCCAGGATGTAGGGTTGGGTCGTCGCGCGCGCCATGGCCTTGGGCGCACCGGAGAGGGTGAGCCACACGACGACGGCGGCGCCCGGAAATGCCGTAAAGCCGCCAATCAGTCCGCCCACCAGACCGATCAACCCACGCGTGCGCCAGCCGCCGCCGACGACCTTCCAATGCGCCGGCCGGAACAGGGAGAACACCGCGTAGCCGGACAGCAGCGTGCCAAACAGCTCCGTGAGCGCGGTCGGTTCGAGGTGTCCAAGCAGCCACAATCCGCATGGCACACCCAGGAGGCCACCGGCCAGGAACGGGCCGGGTCCGTCCGGCCACCAAGTGGACAGCGGCGTCATCTCGCTGCGCAGTTGCCGAAAGGACAACAATTGATTGGCTGTCGATAACGCCATCAGCAGCGGCACGCTGATGCTTGGCGGCAAGAGGAACAGGCTCGCCGCACCAACTGCGGAAAAACCGAAGCCCGATAGGCCGCTGATCAGGCCCGCGATGGCGAGTACGGCTACAAGGATCGCCAAGGCGGGCGGCGCCAAATAGGTGGGGAGAGAGAAGAGCATCGCGTACCTCCGATTGGGGGCGCGAATGTGCCCTCATCCCTAAGTACGTCATGCTGGTGCCGAATCCGGCCACGCCGGCCGCGGGAGCATTCCGTTGCTGGTCCCCGCAACAGCGGAACTTCGCGATCCGGGCGGCCGCGCGCCTGCAACGAGCGGCCCAGGAGACCCGCGAGGTTGGCGCTGCATGACGCCGTCTACACCCGGCTCGCCAGCGACGACACGCGCGGACAAGCGGCCCAGTGCCTCAGGACGTCATGGCGATGCAACCGCATGGATGGCATCGCGTATCGCGCGCTCGAGATAAGGTTTCAAAGCAGGGTGTTGCGCGTCAATCGCGCGGGCGTTATCCAATAGCTTGCGGCCTTCGTCCCTTTGCCCAAGTTGTACGAGACAGCGGGCCAGCGCGATCTGAGCCTCGGCAAGCCACAAGCTTGCGGGGTCGTCATGCTCGACGCGCAACGCGACCGCCGCTCGCAACGCCTCTTCGGCGAGCCGCAAGTTGCCCAAGACTTGCAGAGCCTCACCGGAGGCCACGAGAAGGCGCGCTTCGGTGTCTGGTAGGCGCGCGTTGCGAAGATGCTGGCGAAGCGCGCGCAACTCCGAAGCCACGCGATCGTGCGCCGCAGCCGCTTGGCCCACGGCGGTTTCCACTCGTGCACGCTCGGCGACTAGCTGCAGCGTGTCGGCGCAGAAACGGCCGCGCGCCGCGGTCTTCGGTAACTCGATACCTTCCACCCACGACAGTGCCGCATCTGGCTGTCGCTGCGCCATGGCCAGGCGTGCTCCGACGAACGCAAACAAGGCGCCACGCGCCGGTTCGTGATGACCGCCGGCGTATCGTTGCCAACGATCGTGTCCCGCTTTGAGCAGCGCTCGCGCCTCGTCGAGGCGGCCATGGACGAGCTCGAGGTCGGCGATGTCTGCTTCGCGCAGGGCGCGCATGTACGAGTCGGGAAAGTTTTCGCGAAGGTCTTCGAGATCCTCGCGCTGCGAAGCTTCCGACAGATCCGGGCGCCCGCGTTCGACGAACGTAGCGCCGAAATAGCCCGCCATGTTGGCCCGAAACGCGGCGTCGTACTCCGGGCGATCGTGACGGAGGGATTCGTCCACCCCGGCGCGCAGCGCGAGGGCTCCGACGAGATCGCCGCTTGCGACGAGTTGATTGGAAAGCCGCGTCTTGACCACCAACGTCCAGCGGTGATCGGGGCCGTAGTGATGCTCCGACTGTTCAAGCGCCGTTCGCCCGTGGTGCTCCGCTTCCTCAATGCGCCCTTGCTTGAACAGCGCGGTCGCGAGCTCCGCGTTGCTGTTCACCTGCCAACCGGGGTTGAAATCGGCGGGATCGGGCGGCGCTGCCAGCGCATTGCGATAGTGCTGCTCCGCGAGGTCGTAATGGCCGGAGATCATGCGCATGCGGCCGGCGACCCTGCAAGCATTGGATACTTCGACGCCGACGGCCGTTCTTCGCATCACCGCGGCCGATTCCTCGCCGGTGCTTATCGCCGGTCCGAGGGATTCGTAGCCATAATAGGACGCGAGCTCGCGCAGCAGCGTGCCGCGCATCGGCGTATCCGCATCCCCGGCGGCGATCAGTGCGGCATTTGCCTCGGCCAGCAGACTTGGCACCTCCTTGCGCTCGACCGAAGACTCCATGGCTCGCGCGCAAAGAATGGCGATTCGCGCGAAGCGCCGGTCTTTCGGGCCGAAGACCTGCCGCGCGAGATCGGTGGCCTGACGGAGCAGTCGTATCGAATCGGTTCGCAGCCCGATCTGAAAGTAGAGTTCAGCCAGGTTGTCGAGCATCTCGATGTGCGACTCGGGCTCGTCGCGCAACGCCTCGTCCACGCGGCGCACGCCTATATCCAGCAGCTCACGGGCCGTGGTTTGCTGCGCCTTCAGCGGATCGGGTTGTGCGTGGCTATTGGTCTGAAAGATGTCGAGCAGGAAGCGCTTGACGGCTTCTGCCTTGCGTCCTTCTGCGCGAGCCAGGCGCGCTTGCTCGCGTGCACGCCTTGCCTGCCAGAGCGCCGCGGCGAGACCGAGCAACAATATGAAGATTACCAGCGCGGTCGCGCCGACGCCGAGGGCGAGACCGAATGCCACCAATGCAACCGCGGTCGCGACCGCTGGCACCTGGTATCGGCGTAGCAGCCGGGTGAGTCGGTACGCGAGCGTATCGGGCCGGGCCGAAACCGTGTGTCCTTCAAGGTGGCGTCGCCAGTCTTGCGCGAGCGCGTCGATGGTGGGGTAGCGATCGGCCGCATTCTTCTTCAGCGCCTTGTTGAGGATCGCATCGAGATCACCGGCGAGTCGCTTCGCGCGGGCCGCATCCTCCGCCACTTCGCTCGCCAGCGGCACGTCCGCGTTGGCGATCGCCTCCTCCAGCGCCGCCGCACTCTGCCGCTTCAGCTTGTACGGCCGCGCCCCCGCGAGCAGCCCGAACGCCACCACCCCCAGCGAATAGACATCGCTCGCAGTACCGATCGGCTCGCCGCGAATCTGTTCCGGACTCGCGTAGTCGAGGGTCAACGCGCGGCCGCCGACGCGCGTCAGCGCGGTCTCCTGCGCGAAGTCGCCTTCCATCAACTTGGCGATTCCGAAATCTAGCAGGCGCACCTGCCCCTCTTCGGTGACCAGCATGTTGCCCGGCTTCAGGTCGCGGTGGACCACCAGCCGACTGTGCGCAAAGGCCACAGCGTCCGCTACCTGCAGCAACAGGCGCAGTTGGCCCTCCACCGGCAGCGCTCGCCGCTTGCAGAACTCGTCGATCGGCAGGCCCTCGACATATTCGAGCGCCATGTACGGGCGTCCGTGCGGGTCGAACCCGGCGTCGTACAGCCGCGCGATGTTGGGATGCTCGAGGCTCGCCAGGATCTCGCGCTCGCGGGCGAAGCGTTCGGCCAGCCCCGGCGCCCAGCTGACGTGCGGCAGCTTCAGCGCGACCTTGCGCTTCAACGTTCCGTCGGCGCGCTCCGCTTGCCACACCTCGCCCATGCCGCCGTGGCCGATCGCGCGCAGCAGCCGATAAGGTCCCACGGTATCACCGGGACCGAAAGCCCTTGCGGGCGTAGTCGCGCTGGATGGCAGTGTGAACTGCGGCGACCGGTCGAGGAGGTTGCCGGTCTCTTTCGCCGCATGGCGGGCTAGCAATGCGCGCAGTGTCGGGCCCAATTCCGCAGCATCGCTCGGTAGCGCCGCGAGCCAGGTCTCCCGCGCGCTCGCGTCGAGTTGCAGTGCTTCGTCCAGCAAAGCGGAAAGGCGGCTCAGGACATCAGGGGTCATCACCACCGTAGTACGTTGCTGGGGCAGAGATCCGGCCATCGCTATCAACCCAGGGTGGCAAATAGCAATAGTTTCGCCTTCTCCCAGTCTCGCCGCACCGTGCGTGGCGAGGTGCCAAGCACTCCAGCAATTTCCTCTTCCGTCATGCCGCCGAAGTACCGCATTTCGACCACCTGCGCCAACCGAGGATCCGCCTTGGCGAGTACGTCGAGGGCGTCATGTACGCGCAACACGTCGTGCTCCGGCGCCGCGATATTGGCGACATCCGCGGCGACGTGGGTGTCGAGAACCAGCCTGTCGGCATCGCCGCCGCGGCGCTCGGCCAGCCGAGCGCGCGCGAAATCGACGATCACCGAGCGCATGACACGCGCAGCGTACGCGAAAAAATGATGCCGGTCCGATACTGGCAGCGCATGCGCGCCGACCAGCCGCAGATAAGACTCGTGCAGGAGCGACGTGGTGTCGAGCAACGTCATCGATTGGTGTTGCCGGAGCTTGGAGCGGGCGAGCTTGTGCAGTTCGGCATAGAGGACGCTGAATGCCTCGCCCGCAGCCTGCTGGTCGCCGGAGCGAGCTGCAGCGAGCAATTCGGTGAGTTGCGCCATCGACCACCTCGCAACGTAAGGATTTGGGCAGAGCCGCTTGGATTGATCTGTGCCGTGTGGAAGGTAACCCATTGACACCGCTGTTGTACATGGCGTGCGGACCGCGTGGATGGCAGAGTGGCGCCGTGGGGTGGTCCCGGTTGGCCAATTGCAAGTATGATCTGCCGCGGGCGGTCCGATCGAGTCCAGGCAACTTTATCGCGCCGCGCTTGGCATGGTTCCAGATGCGCCACGAGCCTGACCTCGCATGGATATAGCCACCTTTTTTGTCCAGTGCCTGAACGCGCTGCAGTACGGACTTGCTGCTGTTCCTGGTCGCGAGCGGGTTGACGCTCATCTTCGGCATCATGGGCGTGATCAACCTGGCGCACGGCAGCTTCTACATGATCGGCGCGTACCTCGCGTATTCGCTGGCACCCGTATTCGGCGGCAACTTCGCCGCCACGCTTCTGGCCGGGCTCATACTCGCGGTGATCTTCGGCTACCTGCTCGAGTGGCTGTTCGTCTCCTACCTGTATGAGCGCGACCATCTGCAGCAGGTGCTGATGACGTACGGCCTGATACTGGTCTTCGAGGAACTGCGCAGCATCCTGGTCGACAACGACGTGCACGGCGTGCCGGTGCCGCCGTGGCTGGACGGCAGCGTGCGGCTGGGCGATCTCATGCAGTACCCGGTGTATCGGCTGGCAATCTCCGCGGTCTGCCTCGCCGTCGCGGCCGCGCTCTATGTCGTGATCGCGCGAACCCGGCTGGGCATGATGATTCGTGCCGGCAGTTCGAACCGCGAGATGGTCCAGTCGCTCGGCATCAACATCAAGTTCCTGTACCGCGTCGTGTTCGCCGCCGGGGTCGCGCTCGCCGTCCTCGCGGGCATGATTGCCGCTCCCGTGTCGTCCGTCTATCCGGGGATGGGCGCGCAGGTGCTGATCGTCTGCTTCGTCGTCGTCGTCATCGGCGGCATCGGCTCTGTTCGAGGCGCTTTCCTGGCCGCGCTGCTCGTCGGCATCGTCGACACGTTTGGCAAGGTTTTGTTTCCGCAGGCTGCCGGGATCGCCATCTACCTGCTGATGGCCGCGATCCTGCTGTGGAAGCCCGAAGGCTTGTTCCGCCAGGGCTGATGGCGACGATGCCCCCGTCCGTGCGCCGCCTGGCCGTGCCAGTTGCCGTCGTGCTGCTGTTGCTCGCCTTTCCGCTGGTGACGACGGGCTTCTACCTCGAGTTCACAGCCAAGGTCATGATCCTCGCGATCTTCGCCCTGTCGCTCGAATTGCTTGTGGGCGCGACCGGATTGGTGAGTCTGGGCCACGCCGCGTTCCTGGGCATTGCGGCGTACGCAACAGTCTTGCTGTCCCCGCAATACAGCGCCGCCAATTTTTTCTGGCTGCTGCCTGCGGCGCTCGCGTGCTCGGCGCTCTATGCTTTTCTCGTCGGCGCGTTGTCGCTGCGAACCCGTGGCGTCTACTTCATCATGGTGACGCTGGCATTCGCGCAGATGGCCTATTACGTATTCCACGACACGGAAGTAGGCGGCGGCACCGACGGCATCTATCTCAACGTCAAGCCGGACGTTGCGTTGTTCGGCGTGCGCCTTTTCGACCTGGGCAAGCCCGTGGTGCTGTACTACTTCGTCCTGGCGTGCCTGCTGGTGGTGTTCGTGCTTCTCGCCGTGCTGCTTAAGAGCCGCTTTGGTCGCGTTCTGGCAGGAATCAAGAGCAACGAACAGCGGATGCGCGCCGCAGGCTTCGCGACGTTTCCATACAAATGGGCAGCATTCACGCTGGCGGGCGCGCTGGCCGGTCTCGCGGGGTTCCTCGTCGCGGTCAAGGACGGGTTCGTCAATCCGGAAATGCTTTCGTGGCATGAATCCGGCGCTGTCCTGCTGATGCTGATCCTGGGAGGCATGGGGCGCCTCTCTGGCGCCGTGCTGGGCGCCTTCGCGTTCGCGCTGCTGCAACTCTTCTTCCAGTGGGACGCGGTGTTCGGCGAATTCGCCAAGCACTGGCAGCTGCTGCTAGGGGGCACGATCATCCTGTCCGTGGCGTTCATGCCCGACGGGCTCATCGGAATCCCCGCACAGTGGCGCGCGTGGCGCGCCCGCGGGCGCCGGGAGGCGGAACGTGGCTGAGGCAGGCACGACACTCCTTCGCGCGAAAGGCGTCACGCGCCGCTTCGGCGGTCTCGTTGCCGTATCCGACGTTTCGCTGGATCTCGCGGAAGGCGAAATCCATGCGGTGATCGGCACCAACGGCGCCGGAAAGTCGACGCTGATCAACGTGCTGGCCGGCGAAATTCCGATCACGAACGGGTCGGTTAAATTGCTGGGGCAGGATGTCACGCACTGGTCACAGCCTTCGCGCGCGCATGCGGGCCTGGGCCGCAGCTATCAACGCACGACGATCTTCCCGCGCTTCTCCGTCTTCGAGAATTGCCGGCTCGCGGCACAGGCCACGCGCCAGCAGCCGTGGAACTGGTGGACGCCGGCGGACACCTGCCCCGTGAGCACCGCGCTGGCGCGCGAAGCGCTGGACAAGACGGGGCTTTCGGGGCTCGCTGCACGAAGCGCCGGAATGCTGTCGCACGGCGAGAAGCGGCAACTGGAAATCGCCATGTGCCTGGCGACGCAGCCGCGCGTGCTGCTGCTGGACGAACCGCTTGCCGGAATGGGTCCGGAGGAAACGGAGCGCATGCTGGGCCTGCTCGCCGGCCTCAAGGCGGGACATGCGATTCTCTTAGTCGAGCACGACATGGATGCCGTGTTCCGCGTGTCCGATCGGATCACCGTGATGATCAACGGCGCCGTGATCGCGAGCGGCGTGCCAGCCGCAGTGCGCGCCGACCCCGAAGTGCAGCTGGCCTACCTGGGTGAGGTCAACTGAGGGTCCATGTCGACTGAACCTACACTGATCGACGCGCACGACGTGCACGTCCATTACGGCGAGAGCCACGTGCTGCGCGGCGTTTCGCTGTCGGTGCGCGCCGGCGAGTCCGTAGGCCTCCTCGGACGCAACGGCATGGGCAAGACCACGCTGATCCGCACGCTGATGGGTCATGTGCGCGCGTCCCGCGGGCGCATCGCGATTCGCGGGCAGGATGCGACGAGGACTCCGCCCGACCGCGTGGCTCGCTGGGGACTGGCGTATGTGCCCGAAGGCCGCGCGATCTTTCCCAATCTCTCCGTACGCGAAAATCTGCTCGTCGCGGCTCGCCGGGGTGTTTCCGGCCGCAACGATTGGCCCATCGAGCGCATTCTCGGGACGTTTCCGCGTTTGGGCGAGCGCCTGAACCAAGGGGGCCAGCAACTCTCCGGCGGAGAACAGCAGATGCTCGCCATCGGCCGGGCGCTGTCCACCAATCCGGATTTGCTGATCCTCGACGAGGCGACGGAAGGGTCTGGCGCCGCTGATCGTGCGCGAGATCTGGCGGATCATCGGCGACATCCGCGGCTCCGGCATCGCCTCTCTCATCGTCGACCGCAACTTCCGGACGGTTCTTGCGCATACCGACCGCGCAATCATTCTGGAGAAGGGCCGTGTCGTGATGGAGAACCGCTCGGAGACGCTGGCGACGCAGCCGGACGAACTCGCTGCGCGGCTCGGCGTCTAGCCCACTTGCTGCGGTAGACTCCCGGCATGCGTGACGCCGGACCCGCTGCTGTCGCCGACATCGCTGCCGCCAGCGCGCGGGCGGGCTGGCGCGCGCGACTGGAGTTGGGCTTCGCGAAGGCGGATGGGCGCACGCGGCTCGTGCGGCGCGCGCACGAGGGTCCGCTCGTCGTGCAAAAGCCGCTGTACCCGGAAGGCGATGACGTCTGTCAGTGCATTGTCGTGCACCCACCGGGCGGCATCGCCGGCGGCGACGACATCGAGCTGCGCGTCGATGTGGAATCCGGCGCCCACGCGCAACTCACGACGCCCGGCGCGACGCGGTGGTACCGCAATGCGGGCGCCGATGCAGCGCAGCGCATCGTGTTCAGCGTCGCGGACGGTGGCGTCCTCGAGTGGCTGCCGCAGGGAACCATCGTGTTCGACGGTGCCCATGCGGCGACCGCTACTCGCGTGGAGTTGACCGGCACCGCGTCGTACCTGGGCTGGGACGTGATCTGCCTCGGCCGCACCGAATCGTCGGAACGATTCACGAAAGGGCGGTGGCGCCAGCGCTGCGACATCCTGCGCGATGGCGCACTGATTTGGAGCGAGCGAATGGTCCTCGGCGGAAATTCTCCGTGGCTCTCGTCGCCGGCGGGCTTGAATCGCGCGCCGGTCTTTGGCACATTCGTAGCCGTGTTCGCGACATTCGACGATGCGATTCTCAACGCGTGCCGTGCGACGGCGCCGGCGGAAGGAGACGGCGCCGTGACGCGCCTTCCGGGATCGCTGGTCGCGCGATATCGAGGCGCGTCGAGCGAGTCAGCACACGCCTATTTTTCGGCGCTGTGGTCCATCGTGCGGCCCGTCGTCGCGGGCCGCGCCGCCATCATTCCTCGTATCTGGCGAACCTGATGGATCTGACTCCGCGCGAGAAGGACAAGCTGCTGGTATTCACCGCGGCGCTGGTTGCGGAGCGGCGGCTGGCGCGCGGGCTCAAGCTCAGTTATCCGGAAGCGGTGGCGTACATTTCCGCGGCCATCATCGAAGGGGCGCGCGACGGCCGCACGGTGGCGGACCTAATGGGATTCGGCACGACGCTGCTTTCGCGCGCGCAGGTGATGGAGGGCATTCCGGAAATGATTCCCGAGATCCAGGTCGAGGCCACGTTTCCCGATGGCACCAAACTCGTGACGGTGCATCAACCCATCCCATGAGCACGAATGGTCCAACACCATGATCCCCGGTGAAATCTTCGTCGCTGACGGCGACATCGAGCTCAATGCCGGCCGGGAACGCGTCAGCATGCACGTCGCCAACACCGGCGACCGGCCGATCCAGGTCGGCTCGCACTATCACTTTGCCGAGACCAACGCCGCGCTCCTGTTCGACCGCGGCAAGGCGCGAGGCTTTCGCCTGAACATTCCCGCGGGCTCGGCCGTGCGCTTCGAGCCCGGGCAAAAGCGCACCGTCGAACTCGTGGCCCTGGCGGGCGATCGCATCGTGTTCGGGTTCACGGGCGCGGTGATGGGGCCGCTGGAGAAAGCCGCGAAGAAGATGAAGAAGACCGCTCCAGGGCGACCCGCCGCCCGAGGCAAGCGATGAAGATCGGCCGCCGCGCGTATGCGGAGATGTTCGGGCCGACGGTCGGCGACCGCGTGCGGCTCGCGGACACCGATCTCGTGGTGGAGGTCGAGCGCGACCTCACGACGTACGGCGAGGAAGTGAAGTTCGGCGGCGGCAAGGTCATCCGCGACGGCATGGGCCAGAGCCAGCGGTTGGCGAAGGATTCGGCGGACACGGTGATTACCAATGTGCTCGTCATCGACTGGTGGGGCATCGTCAAGTGCGACCTCGCCATCAAGGACGGCAAGATCGGGAGGCTCGGCAAGGCCGGCAATCCCGATATCCAGCCGGGAATCGACATCGTGATCGGCGCGGGCACCGAGATCATCGCCGGCGAGGGGATGATCGTCACCGCCGGCGGAATCGACTCGCATATCCATTACATCTGCCCGCAGCAAATCGACGACGCGCTGATGTCGGGCGTCACGACGATGCTGGGCGGCGGCACCGGGCCGGCGACCGGAACGTTCGCGACGACGTGCACTCCCGGTCCGTGGCACATGCACCGGATGCTTGAGGCCGCTGACGCGTTCCCGATGAACCTGGGCTTCCAGGGCAAGGGCAACTGCTCGACCCCGGGCGCGCTGGCCGAGCAGATCGAAGCCGGCGCTTACGGGCTCAAGCTGCACGAGGATTGGGGCACGACTCCCGCGGCGATCGACAACTGCCTGCGCGTGGCCGACAAATACGACGTGCAGGTCACAATCCACACCGATACGATCAACGAATCGGGTTTCGTCGAGACCACGCTCGCGGCAATCGGCGGTCGCGCGATCGGCACGTTCCACACCGAGGGCGCAGGCGGGGGCCACGCGCCCGACATCATCAAGGCGTGCGGCGAGCCCAACGTGCTGCCTTCTTCCACCAATCCGACGATGCCCTACACCGTCAACACGGTCGACGAGCATCTCGACATGCTGATGGTGTGCCATCACCTGGATCCGTCGATCGCCGAGGACATCGCGTTCGCCGAATCGCGGATCCGCCGCGAGACGATCGCCGCGGAGGACATCCTGCACGACCTGGGTGCGTTCTCGATGATGTCGTCGGATAGCCAGGCCATGGGCCGCGTCGGCGAGGTGATCATCCGGACCTGGCAGACGGCGCACAAGATGAAGCAGCAGCGCGGCGCGCTTGGCCCCGACACGGCACGCAACGACAATTTCCGCGTCAAGCGCTACATCGCCAAGTACACGATCAACCCGGCGGTCACGCAGGGCATTTCGCACGTCGTCGGGTCGGTCGAGCCCGGCAAAATGGCCGACCTCGTGCTGTGGCGCCCGGCATTTTTCGGCGTCAAGCCGTCGCTGATCATCAAGGGCGGCATGATCGCCGCCGCCGCGATGGGCGACCCCAATGCGTCGATCCCCACGCCCCAACCGGTGCATTACCGGCCGATGTTCGGCGCGTTCGGCAAGGCGCTCGCGACATCGGTGACGTTCGTGTCCAAGAGTGCGCTCAGGAATCCTGCGGTCGCCAGGCTCAAGCTCGCGAAGCCGCTGGTCGCAGTGAAGAACACGCGCAAGATCGGCAAGAAGGATATGAAGCACAACGACCTGACGCCGAAGATGGAGGTCGACCCGGAGACTTACGCCGTGCGCGCCGATGGGGAATTGCTCGTCTGCGAGCCGGCCAAGTCGCTGCCGTTGGCCCAGCGCTACTTCCTGTTCTAGGCCCTGATGGTCACGATCCGCGAGCGCCTGCCCGCCGCTCTCCAAGCCGACGCGGAATTGACGCTGCCGTTCGACATGCGGCAGCGGAGCCGGCTGATGACAAGGCTGTCGTCGGGCGAGGAAGTCGGCTTGATGCTCGACCGTGGCACGGTGCTTCGTGGCGGCGATTGCCTGCGCGCGGACGATGGCCGGATCGTCCGGGTGGTCGCGGCGGAAGAGGCGCTGATGGAGGCGCGCTGCGGTGACGCCACCGGCCTCGCGCGCTGCGCGTATCACTTGGGCAACCGGCACACGCCGGTGCAGGTGGGCGACGGCTGGTTGCGCTTCGCGGCGGACGACGTGCTGGCCGGCATGGCGCGCAGCGTCGGCGCGACGGTGACGCCGATCAGCGCGCCGTTCGAGCCGGAATCCGGCGCCTACGCCGGCGGTCATCATCACCATTCCGGCGACGCAAAGCACGGCGGCATCATCCACGACATGGCCGCGCGCGTGAGGTCAAGCTCATGAAAGACGGCAACCTTACACTCGTGAGACTGCTGCAACTCGCGAGCCCGGCGCTGCCGATCGGTGCCTTCAGCTATTCGCAGGGGCTCGAGTGGGCGGTGGAGGCGGGCACCGTGCACGATGCGGACAGCGCGAGAAGCTGGATCGGCGACCTGATGGAATACGCGGTCGGGCCAGGAGATGCGGCCGTCCTGTGGCGATGCATGAACGCTGCCGCGGCGGACGACCGGCCGACGTTCATCGCGTGGAATGCATGGTATCGCGCGTCGCGGGAGACTTCGGAGTTGCGTGCGGAGACCGAGCAGACGGGCGGCGCGCTGATCAAGTTGCTGGGAGAACTCGGCCTCGTCGACGCGCCGGCGCGCGCGATGGCCACGGATGCAATGCCGGTCACGCTGCCGGCGGCATTTGCGCTGGCTGCGCATCGGTCGGGCGTGGCCGCGGAACAAGCATTGGCCGGCTATCTGTGGTCGTGGCTCGAAAACCAGGTCCTTGCGGTGATGAAGGCAGTTCCGCTGGGCCAGGTCAGCGGCCAGCGCTTGCTGCAGGCACTGGCCGCGCGCATTCCGGCGATCGCTGCTGCCGCACGAATGCTGGACGACGCCGACGTCGCGAGTTTCTCGCCGGGATTGGCGCTGGCGTCGGCGCGCCACGAAACGCAGTACACGCGGCTCTTTCGCAGCTAGGATCGGCACGCGATGGCGATTGCCCAACCCCTTCGCGTCGGCATCGGCGGCCCCGTCGGCTCCGGCAAGACGGCGCTGACGCTGGCGCTGTGCCGCGCGCTGCGCGACACATACGAGATCGGTGTCGTGACCAACGACATCTACACGGAAGAGGACGCGGCGTTCCTCGTGCGCAACGAAGCACTTTCGGCCGACCGCATCATCGGCGTCGAGACCGGCGGCTGTCCGCACACGGCGATCCGCGAGGATGCGTCAATCAATCTCGAGGCGGTGGACCGCCTGGCGCAGCGCTTCGGCAATCTTGATGTCGTGTTCGTCGAAAGCGGCGGCGACAACCTCGCCGCGACGTTCAGTCCGGAGCTCTCCGACCTCACGCTATACGTCATCGACGTCGCCGCCGGCGACAAGATCCCGCGCAAAGGCGGACCCGGCATCACGCGCTCGGACCTCCTCGTCATCAACAAGATCGACCTGGCGCCGATGGTGGGCGCGTCGCTGGACGTCATGGCGCACGATGCCGCGAAGATGCGCGGCGAGCGGCCGTTCGTGTTCACCAACCTCAAGACCGGCACCGGCCTCGACGTGGTGATCCGTTTTGTCGAGGAACGCGGCATGCTGCGCCGGCCCATCACGGAACGCACGGCCTGACCGGCGCTCGCGGCAACGGGTCGCGGCGGGAGACAGGCGCTGATGGCGATCGAAATCATTCCGCTGGTGGCGGAGTACGGCTATCCTGCCGCGCTGCTGGGCGCGTTGTTCGAAGGCGAAACGGTCCTCGTGATCGCGGGGCTCTTCGCGCATCGCGGCGTGCTCGACTTGCCACTCTTGGTCGCCCTGGGCGCGCTGGGCGGCGCCATCGGCGACATCGCCTATTTCACCCTGGGCCGGCGCTATGGATCGGCGCTTCTCGAGCGCTATCCCAAATTCGCGCCCGCTGCGGAGCGCGTGCAAGCGTTGATCGAACGCTTTCCCGAATTTGCGGTGTTCGGCATCCGCTTTCTCTATGGCTTGCGCACGGTGGGCCCCGCCGTCATTGGCGCCAGCGCAGTGTCCTGGCCCCGATTCCTGGTGTTGAACGCGCTGGGTGCCGTCGTGTGGAGCGCTTGCTGGGTGGGCGCAGGTTACATGCTGGGTGAGGCGGCGCAGCGCCTGCTTGGCCACGTCCTGCATATCGAGCGCGAATTCTTCATCGGCGCGATCGTCGTCGCGCTGATCGTCACCGTCGCGTTGCGGCTTCGCCGCCGACGCATCCGCGCGCCCAAGCGCCCGCGCTGACATCACCAACTTGGTGCGCAGCGCGCCATTGCGCACCATTGTGGGATGAAGGACACGCACTTCGATGGCGCACGCGCCATGCGCCCACTGCGTCGAAACGAATGAATCCCGCATCAAATCAACGCGATTCGACAGGAGCGCAACGCTGGCATGCGTCGTGCAATGCAACATGCCAGTGGATGTCGCCCGCCGAGGGGATGCATGACGGGCGCGTGCCACGAGGCCGGGATCGCACATCCAATTCACATCGCGGGGAACTATTTATGCAACGCAGAACATTCTTCCAGCGCATGGCGCTGATTGCCGCGGCCACCGCCGCGGGTTTGAGCTTCGGCACGCCGGTGCTGGCGGCCGACACGATCAAAGTGGGCGTGCTGCACTCGCTGTCCGGCACGATGGCAATCAGCGAAACGGTGCTGAAGGATGTGACGCTGATGGCCATCGAGGACATCAACGCCAAGGGCGGACTGCTCGGCAAGAAACTCGAGGCGGTCGTCGTCGACCCTGCGTCGAACTGGCCGTTGTTCGCCGAAAAGGCGCGGCAGTTGCTGACGCAGGACAAGGTCGCCGTGGTGTTCGGGTGCTGGACGTCGGTGTCCCGAAAGTCGGTGCTGCCGGTGTTCGAGGAGCTTAACGGGCTCTTGTTTTACCCGGTGCAGTACGAAGGCGAAGAGCTTTCCAAGAACGTGTTCTACACGGGCGCCGCGCCGAACCAGCAGGCGATCCCCGCAGTGGAATACCTGCTGAGCAAGGAAGGCGGCGGCGCCAAGCGCATCGTCCTGCTCGGCACCGACTACGTCTATCCGCGCACGACGAACAAGATCCTGCGCTCGTTCCTGCATTCGAAGGGGATCAAGGACGAGGACATCATGGAGACGTACACGCCGTTCGGGCATAGCGACTACCAGACGATCGTGGCCGACATCAAGACGTTCTCCGCCAAGGGCAAGACGGCCGTCGTGTCGACAATCAACGGCGACTCCAACGTTCCGTTCTACAAGGAGCTGGGCAACGCGGGCCTCAAGGCGACCGACGTGCCCGTCGTGGCGTTCTCGGTCGGCGAAGAAGAGTTGCGCGGCGTGGACACCAAGCCGCTGGTCGGCCACCTCGCGGCATGGAACTACTTCATGACGCTCAAGAATCCGGCCAACGACCAGTTCAAGAAGGACTGGGCCGCATACGCCAAGAAGGCGAAGCTGCCGAATGCCGACAAGCCTTTGACCAACGACCCGATGGAAGCGGCGTGGGTGGGCGTGCACATGTGGGCGCAGGCGGTAACGAAGGCCAAGACGACGGATCCGGACAAGGTGATCGTCGCGATGGCCGGGCAGACGTTCAAGGCGCCGGACGGATTCACGATCAAGATGGATGAAAAGAATCATCACCTGTGGAAGCCGGTGTTCATTGGCGAAGTACAGGCCAACGGCCAGTTCAACGTCGTGTGGAAGACGCCGGGACCGATCAGGGCGACGCCGTGGAGCCCGTACATCCCCGAAGACAAGGGCAAGAAGGACGAGCCGGAAAAGAAGTGACGCTTCTGCTGCGCATAGATTGCCTGACTGCGCAACGAACGGGAATTTGTATCGCACGATCATGAAATGGGTTGGACAGCCCGCCGGCGCGGGAGCGGCAACCACGGTCTTCACGGCCGATGCCGTCACCCGCTGCCGGTTTTTTTTGGACTCGTTACGGGCGTGACCGGGCATTCGCAAACCGAGTTTGGAAACGAGTTTGGAAACGAGTTTGGACACTGAGGTTGATGCGATGGGCAAGACTCGCGGGGGCAGACGGCAACTGAAATTCGTGCTGATGCTCGCCGCGTTATGGTCGGCGTCCATCGCACTGGCGCTGCCCGTGCCTGTGATCAAGGAGCTGGCATTCGGTGAAGGCGATGCGAAAATCAAGGCCATTGGCACGCTCGTCGACAGTGGCGACAGCGCGGCGCTGCCGTTCCTCCAGTCGCTGCTGGACGGCGAGGTACAGACCTCGGGTGAAGATCTTGTCCTGGTCGTCAAGGGCGACACTGCAATTGACGCCATCACGGGCCAGGCGGTCTCGCCGCTACCCGAGGCGCGTGACGATGTAGTCGTCAACAACCGGATCCGGCGGGAGCTGACGACGGCGATCGCCGCGTTGAAGCTGTCGTCGCCGGATCGCGCCATTCGCCTGGCGGCGGCCAAGGACCTGCAGAACAATTCAGAGGAGGAAGCGCTGCCGGCGATCGAGGCCGCGCTTGCGAAGGAATCCGACGCGGAAGTGCGCGGCCTGCTCTCGCTGACGCAGGCGTCGATCGAGTTGCGCAGCGGCGACAAGGCGAAGCGGCTAACGGCGATCCGCGCGCTGGCGCAATCCGATACCGGCGCCACCAAGGCGCTGCTGCAGCAAGTCCTGGAGCGCAAGGGCGGCGTCTACGTCGAGCCGGATGCCCAAATCCGGACCGAGGCGCAGCGCTCGCTGTCCGCCGTCGAGAAGCGGCTAGCGATGGGCGACATCGCGGCGCGCGTTTTTTCCGGCATCTCGCTCGGAACGATCCTGCTGCTGGCTGCATTGGGACTGGCGATCACGTACGGCCTTATGGGCGTCATCAACATGGCGCATGGCGAGCTGATCATGATCGGCGCCTATGCGACCTACGTCGTGCAAAGTCTTTTTCGCCAGCATGCCCCGGGCGCGTTCGAGTTCTATTTGCTGGTTGCGGTACCCGTCGCGTTTGCGATCAGCGCGGGGGTAGGCGTGGTGCTGGAGCGCACGGTGATCCGGCATCTCTACGGAAGGCCGCTCGAGACGCTGCTCGCGACGTGGGGCTTGAGCCTCATCCTGATTCAGACGGTGCGCACGATCTTCGGCGCGCAGAACGTCCAGGTCGAGAATCCTTCGTGGATGTCCGGCGGGCTCGAGATCATGACCAATGTCGTGCTGCCGTGGAGCCGTGTGGTGATCATCGCGTTCGCGGCGTGCGTGCTGCTCGCCGTGTGGCTGTTACTGACGCATACGCGGCTGGGACTCTGGGTTCGGGCGGTCACGCAAAACCGCGCGATGGCCAGTGCGCTCGGCGTGCGCACACCCAGGGTCGACATGATGGCATTCGGCTTGGGCTCAGGGCTAGCCGGGCTCGCCGGTTGCGCGCTGTCGCAAATCGGCAACGTCGGGCCCGACTTGGGCCAGAGTTACATCGTCGACTCGTTCATGGTCGTCGTGTTGGGCGGGGTCGGGCAGCTCGCCGGAACTGTCTATGCGGCACTCGGACTTGGCGTCATGAACAAGTTCCTCGAGGCATGGCAGGGCGCGGTGTTGGCGAAGATCATGATCCTGGTCTTCATCATCATCTTCATCCAGAAGCGTCCACAGGGACTGTTCGCGCTCAAAGGCCGAACGGTGGAGGCTTGAGGCGCATGGCGCTGGGCTTTATGCCTCTGGCCCCGCCGGCCGGCAACTTCTCGCTGCCGCGTCTGTGGTCCGGACGGATGTGGGGCCTGCTGGGCGCGGCGGCGGCCGTCCTCTTCGTCGCCATACCGGTAGGCAACCTCGTCGTTCCCGAGGGCAACGTATTTCACGTGTCGGAATACACGGTGACCCTCGCCGGCAAGATCATGTGCTACGCGATCGTCGCGCTGGCGATGGACCTGATCTGGGGCTACACGGGCATTCTCTCGCTCGGGCACGGAACGTTCTTCGCGCTCGGCGGCTACGCGATGGGCATGTACCTGATGCGCTCGATCGGCCACGACGGCGTCTACAAGAGCGACCTGCCGGACTTCATGGTGTTCCTCGATTGGAAGGCCTATCCGTGGTACTGGAGCTTCACCGACCGCTTCTGGTACTGCGCGCTGCTGGTCGTTCTGGTTCCCGGTCTGCTGGCCCTCGTGTTCGGCTTCTTCGCCTTCCGCTCGCGGATCAAGGGCGTCTACTTTTCGATCATCACGCAGGCGATGACCTACGCGTTCATGCTGCTGTTCTTCCGCAACAACACGGGATTTGGAGGCAACAACGGCTTCACCGACTTCAAGCGCATCTTGGGCTTTCCCATCGCGGCGCCGCAGACGCGGATGGCGCTCTTCATGCTGACCGGTGCGGCGCTGATCGGCTTCCTGCTGCTCGGACGCGCGATCGTCGCGTCCAAGCTGGGCCGCGTGCTGACGGCCATCCGCGACGCCGAGTCGCGCGTCATGTTCTCCGGCTACAACCCCGTGTACTTCAAACTCTTCATCTGGACGTTGTCGGCGGTGATCTGCGGGATCGCCGGCGCGCTGTACGTACCGCAGGTCGGCATCATCAACCCGAGCGAAATGTCGCCGGCCAATTCGATCGAAATTGCGATCTGGACTGCCGTGGGCGGCCGCGGAACGCTCATCGGCCCGGTCGTCGGCGCCGCGGTCGTCAACTTGGGCAAGAGCTGGTTCACGCAGGTCCTGCCCGAATACTGGCTGTTCCTGCTGGGGCTCCTGTTCATTCTCGTCACGCTGTTCCTGCCTCGCGGCATTGCCGGACTTTGGTCGAAGAGGTCATCGTGATGGACGTTGCGCCCTATCCCAGCGGTGCGGGAATGCCGCCGCAGGACGGAACCAACGATCCGACGGGCATCAGCGACGGCCGCGTGGTCACGCCCGGCGTAGACATCAGCCACGGCGGCATTCTCTATCTTGATTCCATCTCGGTCTCCTTCGACGGCTTCAAGGCGCTGAACGACCTGTCGCTGATCGTCGACGCCGGCGAACTGCGCTGCGTGATCGGTCCCAACGGCGCCGGCAAGACGACGATGATGGATGTCATCACTGGGAAGACGCGTCCGGACAGCGGCTCCGCGTTCTTCGGCCAGACGATCGACCTCACGGAATTGACCGAGCCAGAAATCGCCGGCCGCGGCATCGGCCGCAAGTTCCAGAAGCCGACGGTGTTCGAGCGGCATACGGTGTTCGAGAACCTGGAACTCGCGCGCAAGGCGGATAAGCGCGTGTGGCCGACGCTGACTGCCGAACTCGATTCCACGGCGCGCGACCGCATCTTGACGATTCTCGAGACGATCCAGCTCGCACCAGAGGCGTCGCGGCTCGCCGGGCTCCTGTCGCACGGCCAGAAGCAATGGCTGGAGATCGGCATGCTGCTGATGCAGGAGCCGCAGGTCCTGTTGCTCGACGAGCCGGTGGCCGGCATGACCGACGACGAGACGATGCGCAGCGCCGAACTGTTCCTGACGCTGGCCGGTGACTACACCCTGGTGGTCGTCGAGCACGACATGGATTTCGTCGCGCGGATCGCCGATCGCGTCACCGTGCTGCACGAGGGTCACGTTCTCGCCGAAGGCTCGATGAAGAACGTGCAGGAAAACGAGCAGGTCATCGAAGTCTTTCTGGGACGCTAATCAGAGATACGGCATGCTGCGCGTCGAGAAGATCAACCAGTACTACGGCGGCAGCCACATCCTGCGCAACGTGTCGTTCGACGTTCCGGCGGGCAAGTGCACGACGCTGCTCGGCCGCAACGGCGTCGGCAAGACCACGTTGCTGCGTTGCCTGATGGGATTGGTGCCCGTGCGCTCCGGCGGAATCGAATTCGACGCAACGACCATCACCACCTTGCCGCCGCACGCGCGCGCCAGCTTGGGGCTGGGCTACGTGCCGCAGGGCCGCGACATCTTTCCGCGCCTGACGGTCCTCGAGAATCTGCAGATGGGACTGGCCACCCAGAAGAAGGGCGCTGGCATTCCCGCGTTCATCTACGAGATGTTCCCGGTGCTGAAGGACATGCTGAACCGGCGCGGTGGAGACTTGTCCGGCGGCCAGCAGCAACAGCTCGCGATCGGCCGCGCCCTGGCTCTGCGCCCGAAATTGCTGATCCTGGACGAACCCACCGAAGGCATCCAGCCGTCGATCATCAAGGACATCGAGCGCGCGATCCGCAAGCTGACGCAGGGCGGCGAGATGGCGATCCTGTTGGTCGAGCAGTACTACGATTTCGCCAAGTCGCTCGCCGATCACTACGTCGTCATGTCGCGCGGCGAAGTCGTCGCGCGCGGGCAGGGCGCGACGATGGACGTCGACAACGTGCGCGCGCTGCTCGCGGTCTAGGGTGTCTCGTTGCCGGATTCGGCGGCCTTGCGTGCCGCCGCCTCCTGGCGCTGCAGGTCCCGTAGCTCGTGCCTCCAGTCGATTTCCAGTCCGACGAGCCGCGCCACAAGGACCGCGAGGAACAGGTTGCCGGCCAGCGCCTCCATCGTGGCGAGCGAGCGCGCATAAGGATGCAGCGGCGTGATGTCGCCGTAGCCCGTCGATGTCAGCGTGATGAAGCTGAAATAGGTGAGCTTCGGGCCGATGGCCTCCCAGTCGGCGGGTACTCCGCCGATGGCGAACGCTTCCGGCACGAAGGTCGCCAATAGCCGGTACGCCCCAGCGAAAACGGCGCCTATCAGCAGGTATGACCCGATCGCGCCCATGATGCGATTGGCGTTTATGCGGCCGTCGCGCATCACCCGCGCCAGCAGCAGCGCGCAGAGAAAGCCGGCGGCCAGCATCGTCAGCAGCGAGCGCAGCACCGTGAGCCACGCGTGGTCGAAGTAGTGTTCGAGAAGACTGGTGACTACGGAGCCCGCCAGCAAGATAAGGAAGATGCGCACGATGGGCCGGGGCTCGAACACGAAGACTGCGCCCATGGCCAGGAACGCTGCGAAGACGAGATCGAGCCAGAAGCGCCGGATCACGCCGACCTCGACCATCGGATAGAGGACGAACACGAAGAAGATGAGAATGCAGACGGCGAGCGTCAAGCTGCCGTCGCCCAGGCAAAACCGGTATATCCGTTGGATTGGGGTGGCCATCTCGTGTCGCCTTGTTCGATGGTGGGCGGGCGGGAATGCCGAATGGAGTCTACGCAGTCCAGGCCGACATTGATGCGAACCGTCAGTTGCCTAACGCCAGGCTGCGTACGCGCCGCGAGGCGACGATCTCACCCCCGACGAATTTTTCGTGGTTGGCCTCGATGGCGCGACGCTCGTAGAAATAGTTGACCATCAGCCCCAGTGACTCTCGGAGCCCTTTCTTGGAGACATCAGCCAACCAGTTGATCTGTTCCAGCCTGGCGCCGTTGTTGAGGTGAAACCTTGCGACAGGGTCCTGTGAGGGTTCGCTGTCATCGGCTCGCTGCAGCAGATAGGTAGCGCATAGTTGAGTCAACGGCTCCTTTAATGGCTTCAGGCGCTCGCTGGCATTCTGCGTGTCGCCGGCGATCCCGGCGATGTCGGTGCCAAGCGCCGCAGCGACAGCCTTCAACGCCAGAGCCAGTGGCCCGGATCGCGGGGCCGCGGACTCCTGGAGCATCGCCTCAAGCCAAGCGGCGAAACCCGGCACAGGCGACAGCGTGCAGAACACCTTGAGTCGCGGAAACTCCAGGGAAAGCAAGTCCACCACGTTCTTGATGAGGAAGTTCCCGAGCGAAACGCCGCGAAGGCCCGGCTGGCAGTTGCTGATCGAGTAGAAGACCGCCGTCGTCGCCCGGCTCGGGTCTTTCGAAGTCGACTCGGCGTCAAGCAAGGGCGCCACGGCGTCTGCCATCCGGTCCAGGAGCGCTACCTCCACGAAAATCAGTGGCTCATCGGGCAGCGCCGGATGGAAGAAGGCAAAACATCGACTATCGGCCTCGAGGCGCCGGCGCAAGTCGTTCCACCCCCGAATCTCGTGCACCGCCTCATGGGTGATGATCTGCTCCAGCAGGTAGGCGGGCGTGTGCCAATCCACGCGAACGATTTGCAGGAAGCCAGGGTTGAACCACGACGACAGCAGATGACGAAGATCCCAGTCGACGGCCTCGAGCTCGGGTTGCCCGCCTTTGAGTTCCAGCAGGCGCTCGCGCATGCGAAGAATCGTGGCGGTGCCTCCCGGCGCCCGGTTCAGCCGTCGCAACAGCTCTTGGCGTGGCGGCTCGGCGGCGACGCTGAGCCGCGCGAGGTTGGCTGCCGACGGCTCTACGGCGTACGCCTTCGCCGCAATGAGCACCTGTGTGGGATCGGGTGAAAATTCCGCGAGCAGCACCGCGAAGAATCGCGCCTGGTCCTTCTTGTCCAGTTCGCGGTACCTATCAATCGTAGTTTTGGCGAGCGACACACCGGCCGCTTCCCCTCGTTCGGTCAGCAGCTTCTTGCAGTTGACGATGAGGCGACGCAGGTTGGGTCCGTCGCGCGCAAGGATCGCGGCGCGTTTCTGCACTGATTCGAACATGCGCACCCGATCGAAGTTGGGAGTGACGCGTTGTCTATGATACCAAGACACCCGGTTTGAGTCTGCGAGTCACGCCCGCCGGCGCCAAGACGTTCTCCCTGTTTCGTCGCGTAAAAGGTGGCGAGCCCTTCCGGGTCACGCTTGGACGCTACGGCCCGGGCGGTATCACGATTGACCAAGCCCGGCGCCAAGCCAGCAGCATCAACGCCAAGGCAGCCGAGGGCGTCAATGTGGCCGAAGCTAAGCGCGCGCACCGCGCCGAGCGCACCTTCGGAGAACTCTTTGCCGAGTATCTGGATCGTCACGCCAAATCTCAAAAGCGAACGTGGGTGGAAGACCAGCAGCGCTTCACCCAGTACCTCGCCAAGCCGCTCGGCAGGAAGAAGCTGTCGGCGATAAGCCGGGCGACGATTGCCGCCATCCACTCCGAAATCACTAACGATGGGCACCCGGTCGTCGCAAATCGGGTTCTCGCACTTGTGTCGTCCGTCTTTGGGCGAGCAATCGAATGGGGGCTAACCGAGCACAACCCGGCGAAAGGGATACGGCGCAATCGCGAGGCCAGCCGTGCCCGATTTCTACAGGCCGATGAGCTGCCACGCTTCTTCCGGGCCTTGGCAGAAGAGCCCAACGAAGTGATTCGAGACTACATCCTGCTTTCGCTCCTGACCGGGGCGCGTCGGGACAACGTGCTCTCCATGCGCTGGAAGGAGTTCTCCCTCCCGCGCAAGGAGTGGGCTATCCCGCGTACCAAGAACGGCACCTCCCAAACCATCCCGCTATCGGCGGAGGCGGTTGCCATCCTGGTACGGAGGTCCGAGGAAGATGTCGCCATCCTCGAGGCGGCCCTCCGCTAAGCTGGGGAGTTGAACCTGAGTGAGATCAAGCGGGACGTGATCTGACAGGTGACCCAGCAGGAGTTGAAGCGCGGTAGTCAGCCGGCGACCGTGAACCGTTACCTCGCCACCAATCGCAAGCTGTTGCGCATCGCGCGTGACGAGTGGCAGTCGATCGAGGCGATGCCGAAGATCTTCTTGTTGCCCGGCGAGTAAGTGAGGGACAGGTGGTTGACGCAGGACGAGGGGGAGCCCTTGATTGCCACCGCGGCAGCGCAAGAGGATATCGACGCTACTCGGCCATACGCCGGACGGGGACCACCTACCGCTTCGCAGCGATTGCGGGTGTTGCGCGTGCGCCGGCCAACTGGCGCTAACGTATGAGAGCCATCTTGCAAGCAGTGCGCCTAAAGCAGCGGCTCGCCCCCGACCGGATCGTCAAGAAGGCGTTGACGGCGGCCGTTAGGGACTTGGCATTCTCGCCCCATGTCCAGGGAACAGCAGCAACTCGAAGCTGCCATCAGCGCGGTGGAAGCGCAGCGCGCAGTTCTGGGTGACGCGGTCGTCGATACCGCGCTCGCGTCCTCGAAGGATCGAGGTCGCGCGAGTCGTCGTTGTCCATCGAGGACCAAACGAGGCTGCGCAGATCGCGCACCGCCGCATCCGTGGCCGCCTGGGTCAACGCTTTCGCTTCGACCAGGACCGCCGGCGAGAAGTCCGGGAGGAGGCCGTTCACGCGCATTGCCTCGCGCGCTACACGCTGCAGGCGGGAGCCGCCACTGGAGCGAAGAGAGTCCATCGAGCGAATCGCGCTATTTCTTCTTCTGGTTGTCCAGCCATTCGCGCAGGGCGGCCAATGCCTTTTCAACGTGCTTGGTCGGATCGAGGCTCATGTATTGGAAAACCACGGTATCGTTGGGCGCAATCACATAGGAGATGCGGTTGGCGTATTCGGGCCGCGTTTGCATCACGGCGTCGAAGGATTTCATGATCGCCTGCGACTTGTCGGAGGCAACGGGAAATTTGCTCTGACAGACCTGGACGGAGAATTTGGTCAACGTCTCGATGTCGTCTCCAGAGACGCCGATTACCGATGCTCCGAGCGCTTTGAACTGTTCCGTGGCTTCGGCGAAATCGTGCGCTTCGATGGAGCAGCCTTCGGAATATGCCGCGGGGAAGAAGTACAGCACGACCGGGCCCGCTTTCAATGAGTCGGCCAGGGAGAAGTTGTAGACTGTCCCCCCCATTGCCGCCTGCGTTGTGAACGTTGGCGCGCTTTCGCCGATATCGAGCGCGGCGCTTGCGGGAAACGAGCATCCCAGCAAGGCAAGCGCGCAAACGAGAAAACGTGCCATGGCCATCTCCACGGAATCCCCGGCGTTCATTGTATCGCGGCGTCGCAGCGCCATAGCGTTGCTCGCGGCGGCCTTGCTGTCGGCGTGCGGCGCGCTGCCAACCCATGTCGATCGGCCATTTTCCTCGGCGCGGCCGCCTTCCGACGATAGTCCGCTGGTCCGGATCGTACAAGACTCCAGCCCCGCGCCGACGCTGACGGGATTCCGGCTCATGCCTCTCGGCTTCTACTCGCTCGACGCCAGGGTCCAGCTTGCCCGCAGGGCCGTCCATTCCCTCGACGTCCAGTATTACCAGATCAAGGGGATCGGACCGGACGCCTGCTGATGCGCAATCTGCGCGACGCCGCGTTGCGCGGCTGCGCGTGCGAGTGCTCGTCGACGACCTCTACACGGTAGGTGGCGACGCCATGTTTCGCGGCCTGGCGGCATTTCCGAACGTGGAGGTGCGCCTCTTCAACCCGTTCTGCTGCGCGCGGCAGAGCATCGCCAGCAAGTACCTGGCGTCATCGCCGATTTCACCCGACTCAATCACCGGATGCACAACAAGCTCTTCCTTGCCGACGGCGCGGTCGCCGTCATGGGCGGCCGCAACATTGCGGATGAATACTTCACGCGCAGCGCAACGGCCAACTTTGTCGACATGGACGTATTCCTCGTGGGCCCGGTCGTTCGTCAGCTCGCGAACATCTTCGATGTCTACTGGAACAGCCCGGAAGCCTATCCCGCGGAGGCCATCCTCGGCGCATCCGACAATCGCGTGGAAGCGCAACGAAGCTTTGACCATCTGGTGGACGACGGGGAGCAAATGATGTCCGTCAAGGTGCCGCCGTTCGACATCCTCGGCTATGGCCCGATCAGCGACGACCTTGATTCGGGGCGTCTCGGACTTGTCTGGGGAACGGCGGTTGCGTTTGCGGACCAGCCGGGCAAAGTCATGGCGACGTCGGATGAAATGGCCCGGTCGATGAGCGTTCAGATGAGTGTCATGGACCGGGTCATGAAATCCAAGAGCGAAGTCGTCATTTCGTCCCCCTATTTCGTGCCGGGGACGATGGGAGTGCAGGAATTCGCCGATTTGCGGAAGCGCAATGTGAAAGTCGCGGTCCTCACCAATTCGCTGGCAGCGAACGACGAGCCCATCGTGCACAAGGGGTATGCGCGGTACCGCGTGGCGCTGCTGCGAACCGGTGTCGACCTCTACGAGCTCAGTCCCACTCGCATCCGGAACAACGAGCGGCTCCAGCTTCCCGGACAGTCGCTCGGTCGCCTGCACGCCAAGACGGCCGTCATCGATCAATCGATGGTGTACATCGGGTCGATGAACCTCGACCCGAGGTCCGAGAGCACGAACACCGAGCTGGGAATTTTCGCCGAGTGTCCGGAACTTGCCCGGGAGGTCATCCGAGTCATCAACATCAGCAAGCTGCAGAGTTCGTACCGCCTGCAATTCGGCCCCGATGGACAAAGCCTTGAATGGCTGGCGACGGATGAACGAGGCGAGGTGGTGCTGACGAGCGAGCCCGAGGTCACGCCGTTCATGCGTCTCGAGAACATGCTGTTCGCGCCGTTCGTGCCGGAGCAACTCCTGTAGCGTACCGCCTCAGCCAAAGGTGAACGCAAAGGCCTCCACGCCCGGATCGAGAAACTCGATCTCGAACTGGCGATCGGCGATTGGCTTCGATTGCCGTATGAGCTGGTACAGCCGCTGCTCGGTGACCGTGCCGTTGCCCTGATCGTCGACGTCTGACCCGTGGGCGGACCCCGGCGGCTGGCCATCGATGAGGACGCGAAAGCGCACCGAAGATCCTCGTGCCGCCGGTCCCATGACGAGGTGCAGGTCACGGGCGTGAAAGCGATACACGATCCGGCCATTGGCCTTGTTCAGCGCGGTGGCCTGCTTCCCCACCGTCCAATCGCCCGACAGCGCCCACTGATTCAGCTTCAATTTCGCCGGGACACCATAAACGCGAGGCTTGTCCGGCGCCGTCCCGCCCGGAGACGCAAAATTCTCGGTGCGGTCATAGCCCACGTAGTTTTCCTGCGACTTCAATGCGTCCCAATCGGCGGGAGCCTCCACGCCGCGTGCGTCGACCGAAGCCAGTTCGTTGCGGCTCCCAGCCTGCCCCGCGTCGGCCAATAGTTGCTGGATGACCCTTTCCGTCCGATCGTATTCGCCCTCGCCGAATTGATGGTACCGAATGCGTCCCTGCGCATCGACGAGATACAAGGCCGGCCAATAGTTGTTGTTCAGCGCACGCCACACCGCGAAGTCGTTGTCGATGGCGATCGGATAGTCGACGCGCATGTCCTTCGCTTGCCGGCGCACGTTGTCGATGTCGTGCTCGAAGCCGAATTCCGGCGAATGCACGCCGATCACCACCAGTCCCTGGTTTTTGTATTTCTCGGCCCATGCGCGCACATAGGGGAGCGTGCGCAGCCAATTGATGCAGGTATAGGTCCAGACGTCGATCAGGACCACTTTCCCGCGCAGTCCGCTCGCGGTCAACGGCGGTGAATTGAGCCATGCGGTCGCGCCGGCCAGGGAAGGAAACTCGCCTTCAACGGGCAGATTGATTGCTGCGCGCGTGGTTTGCGGCACCACATTCTTCTCCTCAGCGGCGGACTGGTTCGAAGCCGCGACCGCGGTGGCGAGCACCGCCGCAAGCAAGACCTGGCTTGGTCTCATTAAAGAAGCCTCTCCAGGAATATCGCGGCGCCGATCAAAAACGGTCGACGTCGACTACCGCCTGCGCAAAGGCCTGCGGAGCCTCTTGCGGCAGATCGTGCCCGATGCCGCCGTTGATGGTCCGGTGCGCATATTTGCCCGTGAACTTGCCGGCGTAGGCGCTGGGGTCCGCGTGGGGCGCGCCATTGGCGTCGCCTTCCATGGTAATGGTGGGCACGGTAATGACCGGTGCCTGCGCCAGCCGCTTATCCAGATCGGCGAATTTCGGGTCGCCTTCCGCCAGCCCGAGTCGCCACCGATAATTGTGTACAACGATGGCAACATGGTCCGGATTGTCGAAGGACGCCGCACTGCGGTCGAACGTCGCGTCGTCGAAATTCCATTTGGGCGATGCAAGGCGCCAGATGAGCTTTGCAAAATCGTGCCGGTTCTTGTCGTAGCCTGCCTTGCCGCGCTCGGTGGCAAAGTAGAACTGATACCACCATTCGAATTCGGCCTGCGGCGGCAATGGTATCTTGCCGGCTTCCTGGCTGCCGATCAGATAACCACTCACCGACACCAGAGCCTTGCAGCGCTCCGGCCAAAGCGCCGCGACGATGTCGCCCGTCCGCGCTCCCCAGTCGAAGCCGGCGAGGATCGCCTTCTGGACCTTGAGGGCGTCCATCAGCGCGACGAGATCGACGGCGACTGCCGACGGCTGGCCATTGCGGAACGTTTCGCTCGACAGAAAGCGGGTCGAGCCGTAGCCGCGCACATAAGGGACGATCACCCTGTAGCCCGCCGATGCCAACAACGGCGCGACATCGACGAAGCTGTAGATGTCGTAGGGCCAGCCGTGCAGCAGAAAGACAACCGCGCCATTCGCGGGGCCGGATTCGGCGTAGCCGACGTTCAAAACGCCGGCATCGATCTGCTTAAGTGAGCCGAACGACGTGTTCGTCCCCGGCTTGATCGGGCTTATCGTCGTCGTTTGTGCGTCCGCCGAGTTCGTCATGCCGAGCTCTGCGGCCGCGATGCCTGCGACCGCGGCGGCCAGGAGGCGGCGACGATCACGGTTGATTGGCGAAGCGATTTCGGCGCTCATGGTGACTCCTCAAAAATCCGGTTCGGCCAGTACCTGTGCCTGCGTTTTCCCGTAGGGATGGAAGCGCGCCTTCTCGCCGCTCGCCCACGCGGCTCGTTGCGCAGCGCTGTCGATGCTCCAATCCGGACGGCATCCTTTCAGCACGGCGCGCAGGTCCAGGCGCAATTCCTCTACCGTCGGCCGCCCGAAGAACCAGTAGCCGTTGTAGATCTTGTAGACGCGCAACTCGGGCTCGAGCACCAGTGTGTGCGGGATCATCGGATTGTGCGTGGGGTCTGTGTATTCCGCGATGTCGAGGTCCTTCTGCAGTTTGCGCGAGGGGTCCGACAGAAACGTCCAGCGGGCGCCGACGCCGGCGCGAAATTCGTTTGTCTCGAGCAGGTTGTCGGTCGAGATGGTCACGAGACGGCAGTAGCCGACCTGCATTTCGTGGTGGAGCTGCAGCAGCCCCTCGTGTTGCCGCCGGTCCCGCGGACAGAAACCGCCGCGCGAAAGTACTAACACGAGCGGGTCGCCCTGCTGCAACTCCGAAAGCTTGCGGTGCTTGCCGCCTTGGTCCGAAAGCTCGTAGTCGGGGAAAGGAGACCCGGCGACGATGTCGGGCCTCATGGATGGGTACCCTGAGGTGTACCTGCCAAATGGAGCGCTGCATCCTTGGCGGCATCCTCGGCAGTCCTGCCGCGCTCGCGCGCAACGATGTAAGCGGCATACCACGTCGACCAGTGATGCTTCGGAGCGGTCGCCTCGTAAATCCCGTGGTGCTCCTCCGCCTCGCGCAGGAGGTCGGTCAGCGTCGCGACGTCGCTGTTGCTCAATCCTCGCCCGGGAAGCCGGGTCCCGATTTCCTGGAGCAGCCAACTGTTGCCATCCGGGTCGCTGAACGTGGCGAACGAGTTGTAGCTGCTCCGCTGGGGATCCGGACCGCTGAGCGACGGCGTTCCCGGACCGGCACGGTGGAACACCTCGCTCACGTCGACGCCGCGGCTCACGAGTTCGGCGCGGGCCGCCACGATGTCGGACACGATGAGATACAGGTTGCGCGCCGACCCCGGCGCGGACGGCGTGAGTCCCTTGCCGAAGTGGATCGAGCATGGCGAGCCCGGCGGCGTGAACTGGACGACCCGATACGCGTTGCCTGCAGCGAAGTCGGCGTCTTCGCGCCACCCCAAGCTCCCGTAGAAGCGCTTGGCGCGATCGACGTCGGACACGGGAATGACGACGACCTCGAGCTTCATGTCGATCTTGGCGGCGCTCGGGGCGCTCGTCATCGTGTTCATGGTGACCTCCGCGGGCTGGTGGCTAGGTTGCAAGACGCGTGGCAATGATGGCGTCGAGGCTCCAGGGTCCCGGCCCGGCCAGCATCACGGCAGCCAATCCGATGCAATACAGTGCTTCGGGCAGGTAGAGCACGTCGCCGATCCAATCGGCGCGATTGATCGGCATCCATCCTTCTATCCGTTTGATGGCATCGAGCCTGAAGGCGAAGAGACAGATCACGAAGAGACCGAAGGCCGCGAGCGCGGACAACAAGCCGATGATGAGCGCGCATCCGGCGCTGAACTCGACGCCGGGCACCAGCCATCGCATGATCGGCACCGCGGGCACGCCGGATTCCTGCAGCGTGCGTGTAAGCGCTGCGTGCCGGGAGTCGTTAGACAGCTTGAGGTAGCCGCTGATCGAGAAAAACACGCCCAGCGCCACGCGATTGAGCGTAATGGCGACCTCGGGCGCATTGGCGCCCATTGTGAGGAACGATGTATCCATGTTGTGAGCGCTCTCGAGCCAATCGCATGCGGCGGCCGAAACCCTCGAACCATAGATCCAGGCGGTTCAGCGCTTCTGATAGGGGTGGAAGATGTAGTCTTTTGCCTTCACGGCCACGTGGCACGCGTGTCCGCAGTCCGCGGGACTGGGATCGGCCGTGAACTTGTCCGACGCGGCTTCGTAGTTGAACAGCGCATATCCCCATCCGCCGGTATTGGGAAATCGCTTGCTGTCCATCTCCATGACGAAGGCCTGCGAGAAGACGTCGGGCACATCCACGGCGAACGGGGCCTCCGTGCTCCTCTTGAACTTCCACTGCAGCTTGGCGATCTTGGAGCCCTCCGGGAAAGGCTTGCCGTTGCCAGGAACGCCGGCCTTGTACGCCTTGATCATGATCGGATTGGCGATGATCACCTTCAGCACTTCGTCGGTGCGGGCGGAGGAGACCACCGACCAGTCCTCGTATCCCCTGAAGTCGGAGAACGCGACTCCGGCCGGCGTTTTCAACGAGTACTTGTCCTGCGCGTAGACGAACACGCAGTTCAGCATGGCCAGCACTGCCATGGCCGTCGAAATCGCTAACTTGTACTTGCGTTGCATTGGTGTTCCTTTCCGTTGCCTGGCAACGGCAACTGCCCTTTGTATTGAAGCAGACCTGCATAACTATCTCAATTGCACGATGGTATCGGGTCAAAACGGACGTGACGCGACCGAGGTATCAGTCGTGTATCGACGGGTGCAACACGTGCGCCGTTGCTTGCGACCATTGCGCGAGCGCGTGCTTGCAGGAGGACGATGTCGAGATGATGGTCGGGTGCGCTCGCCCCTTGCGTATGACGGCCCCCGTCACCGAGCCCCTGCTTGCGGAGCGAGGCTGAAAATGGCAAATCGCGGCACCGCGCTAACCCATTCTCGCTTCACCGACCAACCCGCCTGGGCGGCAAGGTCGGCGAAGGAATCACTCGTGAATTTGCGCGAGTTTTCGGTATGCAGACGCTCCCCGGCCTTGAAGGCAAACGTGTGCCTGGCGGCGTTCACAATCTGATTCGTCCGGCTGACCAGATGCATTTCCATGCGGGCCAGCTCCGCGTTCCATACCGCCAAATGGTCGAACGCCTCCAGATCGAAATCCCCGCCGAGCTCACGGTTAATGCGAGCCAACAGGTTCTTGTTGAACCGTGCGGTGACGCCCTCCGCATCGTCATATGCAGCGACGAGCGTCGCTTCGTCCTTGATCAAATCCGCCCCGATCACCAGAACGGACTCATCACCCAGAAGGTGCCGCACCGAGCGCAGGAATCGCAGCGCCTCGGCTTGCGTCAGGTTGCCGATGGTCGAGCCTGGAAAGAAGCCGATTTTGACCCGGCCCTGCGCCGCCGCGGGCAACCTGATGGCGCTGGTGAAGTCCTCTGCAACGGGGATAACCTGCACTCCGGGATAGTCGCCCGATACAGCAACGGCGGCCTTCGCCAACGCATCTTCGCTAATGTCGATCGGCACATAGACAGCTATCTTCGGTGCCGCATCCAGGATCACCCGGGCCTTGTCGCTGGCTCCGCTGCCGAATTCCACCAGGACGGCGCCGTCCGGGATCCCGGCGGTAATCTCGCTCGCAAATTGCTGGAGTAACGCGGTTTCAACGCGTGTCGGATAGTATTCGCGCGTCCGGGTGATGGCCTCGAACAGCTCCGAGCCAGCCGCATCGTAGAAGTACTTTGGGGGAAGCGTCTTTTCTCTCGCCCGCAGGCCGGCGACAACGTCCACCGCGAAATCGGAATCCGCTGGCGTCGGCTCGCCCCACTCGCTTGACCGGGTCAGGTCGCGCGCGAGACGGATGCCCGAAAACATCCAGCGCTGTTCGGGGCGGTAGAAATTGCGATACGTCAGGCGCGAATGATGGGCCGGCGTGACACTTGCTCCACCGCGCAAGACCATCTGCCCTACCATGAATTTGCCGTTGTATTCGCCCGCCGCTTTCTCCGCCGGTCGAAAGCCGGGATAGGCACCGTATGTGCTCTGCGTCCATTGCCAAGCCACATCCTCGAGCTGTTCGAGCAGACCTGCGCGCGCGGCGCACTCCCATTCCGCCTCGGTAGCCAAACGTGCGCCTGCCCACGCAGCGTACGCGGCAGCCTCGTAGTAGCTGACGTGTGTGACCGGAGCATCCGACTTTCCGCAACCCTCCCAGCGTCATCAGGCTCCAGCCGTCAGGCGTTTGCACCCAGTAACGCGGCGAGTCCCACGACTCCGACTGGACGAGGGTCCAGCCGTCCGACAACCAAAGCTCGGGCCGTGAATACCCGCCGTTCGCCATGAACGAAAGCCATTCGCCGTTAGTCACCAGGCGGTCGCATATTTCGAAAGGCCGGAGCCAAGTCGTGTGGCGCGGGCGTTCGTTATCAAACGCGAATCTCGCCGCGGCCACACCGAGCTCGAACGGGCCGCCCGACATTCCCCTGTAACGTCCCTTGCGACCGACTGCGTCAACCGGCCAGTCCTTGTCGTAGGCCGGCTTGATCGGCGACCGGCTGAAAAGATCGAGCACATCCATCAGCAACAGTTCCTGATGTTGCTCCTCGTGGGCAAGACCCAGGCGCACCAAGTCCTCAATCTCTGCAGAAACGCCGTACTTCAACAGCGTGCGCATATGGCCATCGACGTAGCGCCGGTACGCCATGATGTCCGGCGCGCTCGGGCGTGTCAGAAGGCCGCGCTGTGCCCTTGGCTGGCGCGGCCCAAATGCCTCGTAGTAGGAGTTGAACAGGTAGCCATAACCAGGATCGAAGCCACAGTAACGCGGCAAATGGACCGAGAGCACCATGGTTTCGAAGAACCAGGTGGTATGCGCCAGATGCCACTTGGCTGGACTGGCGTCCGGCATCGATTGGACAACCATGTCTTCGGCGCTGAGCGGCCCCGCCAAGGCTTCGGTCTGCTGTCGAACGCGTGCATAGCGATCGCCCAGCTCGCGCGAATCCCCGAGTGCCAGGTACATACCGCCGCAGGGAGCCGCCACCTCCGTCGATGCGGTCCACGCATTCCCATCGGCGCTAGCGAGCGACGAAGCCCCAGACCCGAGCTTTTGCATGACAAGAATCCTGGAGGCCGTTGATGCCTGAGCCGAATCTCAACCGTAAGTGAAGTCCGGCTTGCTTTGTCCAACTTCTATGATGTAACCATCAGGATCGCGGATATAGCAGCGCGTCTCGCCATACTTGTCCTTAGGCTCGGTGATGAACTCGGCCCCTCGCTTTCGCCACAGTTCATAGCACGCCTGGATATCCGCAACGCGTATGTTCATGAAGCTGCTCACCGCATCGGGGTCGGGGGGGGCACGGAGCGTAACCGACGGCTTGTCGGGGGTCGGGCCACCCCCGACGTTGACAATGAGCCACGTGTTCGCGATCTGGATGTACCCGGGCGCACCGCGGCTGTCGCCTCTGCTCAAAATGCGACTTCCGAACACCGTTTCGTAGAATCGAAGTGATCGGTCGACGTCGGCGACGGTGAGAAAGTGTGCGACGGTAATTCCTTCGCGCGGCGGCATCTCATAGCTCGCCTCCTCGACTTGTACTTTGCTCATTGGCGACTCCAATTCGGATAGAGCGTGCTTGTACCGGCGCCTGCCGCGGCCTTATTGGTTGGACAGGCGTTTGCCAAACGAAACTGCGTACGCCGGAGAGCGAAACAGCAGGATGGGATCGTTGGTCGGAGCGATGCCATCAGCCATGATCAACGGATTGAAGTTGATCGGCTCGCAGGCAATGCCCTTTTGCTGCGGCGTTGCCTGGGTGATGGTGAGGGTGCCCGCCTTGAAATGCTTGCGGGTCTCCGGCCACGCCAAGGTCGGGTCGTCCTGCGGGTCGCCGGGCTCGCCCACATAGACGATCATGTCCCACACCGCTGGCCCTTTGCGAGTGCGCTCGATAAGGTTTTTCTCCAGGAAGTCATGAGGCGCCGCCTTCATTTCCGCGGCGGTCATCTCTTTCGTGCCGTCGCGAGGCACGAAGCGCCACTTCACCATGTGCTCGGTGCTTTTCGCGTCGATGAACTTGAACGTGTGAATGCTGAAGTAGGTGGTCTGATAGTAGTTCGCCGTCGGCGTGTGGTGACTCGACAGCTCGGTCAGGGCCATCGCGTCGGGATGGGTGGCGAAATACGCCTTTAGCTTCTCGGGGTCGGGCTGGCCCGTCTTCGGATCCGGCTTCGCGGCCAGGAAAAAATCGCGGAAGGAGGCCGGTGTCTTTGCGGCGAATATCGGCGCGTCGATCATGGTGATGTGCTGCAACGCGCCGCCCGGAAGACGGAACTCGAGCCCTAAGCCGCGCGGAGCCGGCGCCGCGTCCGGAACGTCGGGATCGCCTCCCCCGAGCGAGAAGCGCGCGACTACAGGAATAGTCTTGCCCGAGAAGAGCGCCGAGCGGCTAAGGGCAGCCGCATCGCTCGTCCCGACGAACTCGCCCGCCGCGCAGAGGCCTTTGGCGTGGTTCTTGCGCTGGCCGGGGTGTACGCCAAAGTCTCCCTCCATAGCGTCGATCATTTGCGGGGCAGTGACCTCGGCGGTGTCGGCCGGCGCCGCCGAGGCCCACATGGCGGCGCTCGATGCGGCCAGCACGAGCGCCAGGGAGCTGAATTGCGGCCCGCGCGCGCGCGTAATTGATTTCATTTCGTGAGACCTCCTGCCTGTGCGCCACCGGTTGCTATGCAAAATGCGATTACGCTCCAACTGTGAACTCACATCCATTGGACCAAGGTATTGGTCGGCCAGCGCGTGCCGCGGATCGCCGTTGCGTTTCGCCGCATCATCCCGGCCCCATGGCGAGGTCCTGCTGAATCAGCGCGACGGCAGCGGCGCCTCCGGAGGCATCGCCTGGCATCAGCCACTCGGAATTGGTGGATGTCAGATGCGTGGGGCGACCATGCGCAGCCTGCACTCGTAGCGCCAGTCTTCCAACGAAGTTGCGGCCTATTCGTTGTGATGTCCGGGCTCGCGCGGATCGTCGCCGGCATCCAAGTACTCGAGGCCCAGTGGACCGATGGCCGATATCTGGGTGACGTACTCGCCGGACTTTGCCCAATGGAAGTGGAACGTATTGCCGGGCAGAACGATGACGCTCCCGGGTGGATACGCCTTTACCGCGTCGCCGTCGAACCGATCGCCCAGTCCGATGTAGAAAACGCCGGACATGACGGTATAGATCCTGTCCTCCGGGTGTCTGTGCGGCATCAGCTTTACGCCGGAGGGCATCTTGACCCTGGTCACGTAGGGGCCGGGCTCCGACGGATTACCGACGACGATAGCCAGGCGGACCGATGGCGGGAAGGCCGGGAACGGCTTCCAGTCGATGTCTTCAGGAAGGACCGCCCTGAAGTTGGCTTGGCCTGGCTGGTGGGCTTGAGTCATTGCTGCGTTCCTCACATCGCCTGCTTCAGCGCGGCGGGGTCGACCGGCGGCTTCCGCAATCGCTTGCCCGTCGCCGCAAAGATCGCGTTGGTGACCGCGGGGACGATCGCCGACGTTCCGGCTTCGCCCATTCCGCCTGGCGGCAGAGAGCTCTGGACGATGTAGACCTCGATGGCCGGTGCCTGACTCATGCGCAGCATTTGGTAATTGTGGAAGTTGCTTTGCTCGACACGGCCGTCCTTGAGCGTGATCTCGCCATAGAGCGCGCAAGTGATGCCGAAGACGATCGCGCCCTGGATCTGTGCCCGGACAGTGTCGGGGTTGATCACCGTGCCGCAGTCGACTGCGCAAACGACGCGCCGCACGCGAACCGCGCCATCCATCGCCACTTCCACTTCGGCGACCTGCGCCATATAGGTCCCGAAGACGAACTGGAGCGCGACGCCGCGACCGGACCTTGCGGGCAACGGCTTTCCCCAGCCGGCCTTTTCCGCCACAAGGTCGAGAACCGTCTTGGCGCGCGGTGATTTGTCGAGCAGTGCGCGCCGATAGGCCACCGGATCCTGCTTCGCGGCGGCTGCCAGTTCGTCGATGAAACTCTCGGTGACAAAAACATTGTGCGACGGCCCGACACTTCGCCAGAAGGCGGTCGGAATGCCGGGAGGCTCCGCCCGCACATACTCGACGTGAAAATTCGGAAGGGCATAGACCAGATCGATCGCGCCTTCGGTCGTATCCGGATCGAGTCCGTTGTTGAAGCCCGGCGGCAGCCATCGCGCGATGATCGAGGACCCCGCGAAGCGATGGTTCCAGGCGATCGGCTTTCCGCGCCCATCGAGACCTGCGGAAAGTCGGTCGAAGAAATAGGGCCGATACATGTCGTGCTGGATGTCTTCCTCGCGCGTCCATACGACCTTGACGGGGCCATCGACCTGTTGCGCGATCTGGACGGCGCGAGCGACGCCATCGCTTTCCAACCGCCGGCCGAAGCCGCCGCCGATCAGATGGTTGTGGAGCACGACCTTGTCCAATGGCAGTCCGAGGACTTTTGCCGCCGCTGCCTGGCAGCGCGCGATGGCCTGGTTGCCGACCCAGACTTCGCAGCCGTCCTGGCGGACGTGAACCGTGCAATTCATTGGCTCCATGGCCGCGTGCGCGAGGAACGGAACCTGGTATGTCGCTTCGACCTTGGTCACGGCGCTTGCCAACGCCTTGTCGACGTCGCCCAAGTTCTGCGCCACCGGCCCGGGATTGAGAACTGCCTTCTCGAGTTCCGCCCCGACCTGGTCCGTGGTGAGCTTGGCGAGCGGCCCCTCATCCCATTCGATCTTCAGGGCTGCCAGTCCTTTCTTCGCGGCGCCCATGTGGTCGGCCACGACGGCGACGCAATCGTCGAGCCGCACGATTTGACGCACGCCATTGACGGCCTTGGCCGCCGTGTCGTCGACGTTCTTCACTCGGCCGCCGAACACAGGCGATTGCGCGAGCGTCGCGAACTTTACGCCGGGGGGGCGCACATCGATGCCGTAGACCGCGGTTCCGTTGACCTTCGCCGGCGCGTCGAGACGCTTCTCCGATTTGCCGATGAGCTTGAAGTCCTTCGCTGGCTTGAGCGCCACGTTTTCGGGCACCGGCATCCTCGCAGCGTCCGCGGCCAGGGCGCCGTACTTGATCTTCTTTCCGGTCGGCGCATGAAGCACTTCTCCGCTTTGCGCGCGGCACGATGACGGATCGACGCCCCAACGCTGAGCCGCAGCCGCGACGAGCATCGTTCTGGCCGTCGCGCCGGCTTGGCGCAGCGGCTGCCACGCGCCGCGTATCGCGTTCGAGTTGCCGGTTGCCTGCACCCCAATCAAAGGATTTGCATAGAGCTTTTCGTTGGGCGGTGCGGGTTCGAGCCGCACCTGTTTCAGGTCCACCTCCAGTTCTTCGGCGATCAGCATCGGGATGGACGTGTAGGTGCCCTGGCCCATCTCGACATAGGGCATGATCAGGACGATCTGTCCGTCGTCCCCGATGCGGATAAATCCATTTGGAGCGAAGGTATCCGCTCCGGCTGCTTCGGCCTCGCCAGCGAACGGGAGGTGGAAGCCCAGCAGCAGGCCCCCCCCTGCAGCCGACCCGGCCCGCAGAAATTGCCGCCGCGAAAGACCGTGCGCCGTCAACAACCGATCGTCGCCGGCGTCCAATGAAGCGCGAAGTTTTGCGGACATGTCAGCCTCCCTGCCCGCCCGATCGCGCGGCGAGCTTGATGGCTTCGCGAATGCGGACGTAGGTTCCGCAGCGACAGATATTGCCGGACATTGCGGCGTCGATCTGGGCGTCCGTCGGATGCGCGTTGCTCGCCAGAAGCGCCGATGCGGACATGATCTGGCCCGATTGACAATAACCGCACTGAACCACTTCGCTGGCCAGCCACGCCTTCTGGATCCTGGCGCCCGCCGGCGTCGCGCCGATCGCCTCGATCGTGGTGATGCGCTTGCCGGCCACAGCGGCGATGGGCGTGACGCATGAGCGCGCCGGCACGCCCTCGAGGTGGACCGTGCATGCGCCGCAGAGCGCCATGCCGCAGCCGAACTTGGTACCGGTCATGCCGAGAACGTCGCGCAACACCCAGAGAAGCGGGGTGTCGCCGTCGACATCGACGCTGTGTGCTTTTCCGTTGACTTCGACGCTGAAGGCCATGGCACCCAACCCCTTCCGATACGCAGGTCGTCGCCGCGATCAGACCAGAAGCGTGGGCGTGAATCTATTGGACGATGGTATCGGCCGGACCATGGCATCCGTGGGCGCCCGGTACACCGTGGCGCAATCCGGACGCGTTATAGAGCAGCAGTCCCGCTTGCCTCAGTCTTGTCTCGTACCGGAAGCTTCCAACCCGGCCGGACGAAATGGCAGGTGTATCCGTTCGGAATGCGCTCCAGATAGTCCTGGTGTTCCGGTTCCGCTTCCCAGAAAGGTCCCGCCGGCGCGACTTCGGTC
This sequence comes from uncultured beta proteobacterium, assembly GCA_963828045.1. Taxonomy (GTDB): domain Bacteria; phylum Pseudomonadota; class Gammaproteobacteria; order Burkholderiales; family Casimicrobiaceae; genus VBCG01. The sequence goes on from CAWHCM010000004.1 coordinate 763,927, forward strand.
ACGACTCGCCCGGGCCATAAGCCCGACGCGTTCACATCGGCGATCGTGTCTTCCGCGATGCGCCTTTGCTCGTCGCTGGTCGTGAAGATTGCCGAACGGTAGCTTGCACCGATATCGTTGCCCTGACGATCGCGCGTTGTGGGGTCGTGGACCTGGAAGAAGAACTCCAGCAGCTTGCGATAGCTCAGGCGGGCCGGGTCGAAAACAATTTCGATGGCTTCGGCATGAGTACCATGCCGACGATAGGTTGCATTCGGAACGTCGCCGCCCGAGTATCCAACTCGAGTTGAAACGACACCGTCGAGCTTTCGGATGAGATCCTGCATACCCCAAAAGCAGCCACCGGCAAGTACGGAACGCTCCTGTGTCATTAAATGTCCTCCACCTGGTCGAGGTATGCGCCGTAACCTTCCGCTTCCATGTCGTCGCGATGGATGAAGCGCAGCGAAGCCGAATTGATGCAATAGCGCAGGCCGCCACGGTCGGCCGGCCCATCGTCGAAAACGTGTCCGAGATGGCTGTCACCGGCAACCGAGCGCACTTCCGTGCGGATCATCCCGTGCGAATCGTCCCTCAGCTCGTTGACGGTCGTGGGCGAAATTGGCTTGGTGAAGCTCGGCCAGCCACAGCCGGATTCGAATTTGTCCGAGGACGCGAACAGCGGCTCGCCCGAGACAACGTCGACGTAGATGCCGGGCTCGTGATTGTCGAGAAGCTCGCCGCTTCCGGGAGCCTCAGTGCCGCTCTGTTGCGTCACGCGATACTGCTCCTGCGAGAGGCGCGCAACGGCCTCTGGCGTCTTTCGAAAAGTGCGCATCGGCATTGCTCCTCGCAAGAGTCGTAGTGACAAGGCTGCCGAAATCTTATCATTCTGACACCGCTGTCGGACCGACACCGAAACCACGCCCCGCCGGGCCGATTTCCGGCCCTGGCGAGGCAATGCCCTCAGGTCTTGTCTTGGAACCGCTGGGTCAACGGAGCGACCGGAAACCCGCGCGAATCTCCTCCGAGAAAATTTTCGGCTGTTCCCAGGCCGCGAAGTGCCCGCCCCTGTCCACCTTGTTGTAATGGATCAGTTTGGGATACGCCCTCTCTGCCCAGCTGCGCGGGGCTGGAAAGAGCTCGTCAGGGAAGACGCTCACCGCAACCGGGACGCCGACACCCTTGACAGCGAAGAACGATGACCCCTTGTTCTCCCAGTAAAGACGGGCGCCGGAAAGCGCCGTATTCGTCAACCACGTTATCGTGATGTTGTCGAGGATGTCGTCGCGCGCGAGGCCCTCAGACTGGCCGTTAAAGACGCGCGCGATGAGCTCATAGCTGCGCGCGTCGTGATCAAGGAAATAAGCCGCCAAGCCGACCGGTGAATCCGCGATTCCGTACAGCGTCTGCGGTCTCAACCCCATCTGAAAGGCGTAGCCGATGCCCTTTGCATAGACGAAGCTCAGTCTCTCGTAAGCGACCTTTTCGTCGGCCGATAGACCTGCTGGCGCCGGCGCACCGGAAAAAGCCGCTTGGTCGATGTCGATTGGAATCACGTTAGGCATGTTGGTGTGAATTCCCAGCAATTCCGGCGGCGCCTGCACGCCCATTAGCTCGGTGATGACCGCACCCCAATCGCCACCCTGCGCCACAAATTTCGTATATCCGAGGCGCTTCATCAGCACGGTCCAGGCTCGTGCAATGTGGACGGGGTCCCACCCAGTGGCGGTCGGTCGTCCCGAGTATCCGTAGCCCGGCATTGACGGGATCACCAAATGGAACGCATCGGAAGCACTGCCACCGTGCGCGGTGGGATTGGTCAGCGGATCGATGATCTTCATCTGCTCGACGATCGAGCCGGGCCATCCGTGCGTGACGATCAGCGGCAACGCATTATCGTGGTTCGAACGCACGTGAATGAAATGGATGTCCAGCCCGTCGATCTCGGTGATGAACTGCGGGTAGGAGTTCAGTTTCGCCTCGCATTTGCGCCAGTCGTACTCGTTTGCCCAATAGCGCGCGAGGGCCTGCGTCGTGGCGAGCTGCACGCCCTGCGATGCATCCGCGACCGTCTCCCGCTCGGGCCACTTGGTCGCGTTGATGCGCCTGCGCAAATCGGCGAGCTCCGTGTCCGAGAAGGTCATGCGAAACGGACGAATCGCATTCTGGTTGGCTGTCTCATTGCTGCGTTGTGTAGCACTGATTTGGGCCATGGTGTTTCCTTCCGGGGTTGTCATGGAAGAGCGGTGTGTCGCGCATGCGATTCGATTCAATCGGACACAATGCGCCAATGGAATGACACCAGACGCACAGCATCTCGTCGATTGGACGATGGTGTTGCTCGATAAGATGCTATGAGCCGCGCCTGCAGACGGCGTGGCCCAACATGAGGCGCGCCGGTGTTGACACCTGGCGCGTATCGACACCAAAGTACGATGTACGCGCGCACGTAATGTGGCGTACCGTCGCGCCAGGGGCAGATTCAGGACAGGACTGGTATGGAGAACGAGCTCAATCCGCGAGCCCCAATCGCTTACATCGTGGACGACGACCGTCGGATCCGCGAAGCGTTGTCCGCGCTTCTTTCGACATTCGATCTGCAAGTGGCGGCGTTTGGTTCGGCCGCGGAGTACCTTGCATATCCCAAGCCCGATGTGCCGGCCTGCCTGATTCTGGATGTCGAGCTTCCGGATATCAGCGGCCTCGAACTCCAACGCCAAGCCACGCAGGAAAATCATCCGCCAATCGTATTCATCACCGGTCATGGCGACATCCCCATGTCCGTCCGCGCGATCAAGGCAGGCGCGGTCGATTTCCTGACCAAACCGTTCCGCGAGGCAGACCTGATGCGGGCGATCAATGCGGCCCTCGTCCAGGATCGCGATGCCAGGCAGAAGCGAGCCGGGTTGGCGGAGTTGCGTCAGCGACTCGCGTCCCTGACGCCACGCGAGCGCGAAGTCCTTCCGCTGATAGTCAGCGGCCTCCTCAACAAGCAGGCTGCGGCCGAGCTAGGCATCAGCGAGGTTACGATCCAGATTCATCGTGGCAAGATCATGCAGAAGATGGAGGCCGGATCGCTTGCCGAGCTGGTGCGAATGGCCGGCGCGCTGGAAATTCCGATGACCCATGCCCGGCGCGCGCAATGATGGTCGATACCTTGCAGCTTGTGCCAATCAGGCGCCGGCAGACGCCGGTCCATCGGCGCGCAACGTGAACTGAAATACAGCGCCTCGGGGAACGTTCGGCGTCACCCACAATCGACCATCATGAGCGTGGATGATCGCGCGGCAAATCGACAGCCCCATCCCCATGCCGTCGGGCTTGGTCGTGAAGAGCGGGTCGAATATCCGGTCGATTTCGCTCGAGCTGATTCCTGCCCCGGTGTCCACAACCGATACCTTTACACTGTCGCCGTGGTGCGCTTCGGATCTTACAGATAGAACCCTGGGTTCTTCCTTGACCGCCATCGCGTCAATGGCGTTCGTGATCAGGTTGATCAGCACCTGTTGCAGCTGGACCCGATTTCCCCGCACCTCCGGCAGTTGCGCGTTCGCCTCGGCTTGAACAAGTATCCGGTGCTTCTCCAGGTCGTTGCGTTCGAGGGCGAGCGCCTCCCGGATAAGCTCGTTGACATCGAGCGAAGTTGTTGTCCGTTGGTCATTCCTGAAGTTCGCGCGGATGTTCTCAATCACCGCCCCCGCGCGATGGCCATCGGCGGAAATGAGCTTGAATGCTTCCTTGGCCCGGTCGAGATTGGGCGTCGGGCGATCAAGAAAGCGAAAGCCCGCATCGGCGCTCGTGACCATCGCCGTCAACGGCTGCTTGACCTCGTGGGCGATCGAGGCCGCGACCGCGTCGCCGGTCATCAGGCGCGCCTCGCGCTCGCGTCGCTGGGCAAGCACCGCGCCCAACAGCCTCGCGTAGAGCGTTTCTATCTCGTACAGCAGGACGATCAGGACGATGCAACTCGACAGGACACCGGAGACCCGGACGGTATACCAGCCGACGCTGAAGCGTTCCGGATCGGGGTAGTAGCTCAGCGGAACTTCGATCAAGTACAGGCAGATAACAACGATCAGCCAGAGGTCGAGCATCGAGCGCCGCCGGCCCCACAGCACGAAGAGGGCGGAAAGATTCGCCAACGCCACGGGCGCACCGATCAAGTAAGGCCACAGCGAGCCGAATTGGCGGGAATCGGACGCCACCTCGGGCAACAGCGCCTCGCCCGCCAGGAATAACAATGCCGCCATCGAGATGACGGCCACCGTGAAGGCGACACTCAGCGTGACTTGCCCACGCACCGTGTCGCGCCAGGATCGCTTGCCCGAGTCTTCGTCCTTCAACAGCGCATAGCCAATGACGAACAGTGGAAAACCGGCATGCCAAAAACACCAAATCCAGGACGTACTCTGCAAGCCGCCAAACAGCCCCCGCCCTGGGACAAACACGCCTGGGAAGCCCAGGACGAACGGGATCAGGATGAGCGCGGTAAAGAGGTATCCACTGGCGATCACGAGGATGGCGCGCGACCGCAGAATGGAAAACTGCACGAACAGAAGGATCGCGGTGATCGAATCGCACACGAACATTGCTGTCGCGTAGGCCGGGACGAAGGCGTCGACCCGGCCGAGCCTGACGCCCGACAGCGGACCTGCGGTGATCAGGAGAAATATGGCGAACAGGCCGAGCACGAAGGCAAGGGCCAGCCGTTTCTGCGCGGGGCCCGGAGACAGGCTCGAGAGAAAGATGCGCCGTTCTTCTGAAACAATGGGGGCCGTCTCTGGCATCGGGGCGACTCCTCGCCGCGGGGCGCGGAACTTGCGTTTAGCCGATAGGCGGCTGGGCACTCACCAACGCCCACATCTTAATTGCGAATTAGCTGCCCAAAAACCCCGTCAAAAGCAGGGCAATTAGTCCTCCCGTGCTGCCAGATCCGCGCGACTTTGGATTCCTGAGAGCGCCGCTGACGGCGGCGAGGAGTTCCTGGCCATCGAACGGCTTCTTGAACAAGCGGTAATGAGTTGGGCCGATTGCCGGCAAGCGACTGAGCATGTCCGGATGTCCGGTAATGAGGATGACCGGCAACTCGGGTCGTGCCGCGTGTGCCATCCGTAACAATTCAAAGCCGTCCACCGCGGGCATGTCGATGTCCGAGATCAGGCAGTCGAGCTCCGCGAGACACCCGCTCTCGAGCAGCGCCGTGGCAGAGGCAAACAAGCGCGTCGCATAGTCCGCGGACTCGAGAAGATTCCCGAGCGACTCGAGAATCCTAGGGTCATCGTCGACCACGGCGATTGCGAAGCAGGACGGGCGGTGGGTGGATGTCGTCATCGGCCGGCAGAATGATTTGCCGACGGGATTCTGCCCCATCGGCGCGCGGCCGTATCTAATGGAAAGATGTGATAGTGCGCAAACCTTGATGTGGGTCAATATCGCCCCACGCTGTGCAACCTGAGGTCATCGCCCGTGTCCCACGCAACCCCAATCGTATTTGTCGTCGACGACGATGTCTCGGTGCGCCAATCGCTGGAATTGCTGATCGACTCGGCGGGCTGGCAGTCGGAGACCTTCGCCTCCGCGGAGGAGTTCCTGTCCTGTCCAAGAGCGCCCGCCCTAAGCTGCCTGGTGCTCGACCTCACGCTTCCGGACATCGATGGCCTCGAACTGCAGAAGCGCGTCGCCGTCGACCAGGCTGGTATGCCGATCATCTTCATCTCGGGTCACGGCGACGTACCGACGACGGTCAAGGCCATGAAGGCCGGAGCGATTGAGTTCCTGACCAAGCCGCTTGGTGGTGAGACGCTGCTGAGCGCCATCCGGCATGCGATCGAGCGCAGCAGCATCGCACTTGAACGCGAGGCGGCGATGCGCGTTCTTCGCGATCGCTACGCGTCACTCAGTCGCCGTGAACGGGAAGTCATGGCGCTGGTCGTTTCCGGCTTGTTGAACAAGCAGGTTGGCGGCGAGCTGGGCATCAGCGAGATCACGGTGAAAGCGCATCGAGGCAGCGTGATGCGCAAGATGCACGCCGACTCACTCGCGGACCTGGTGAATATGGCCGCGGCGCTCGCAGGAGGCGTTTCCAAATTCCGTCAAACGCTGACAAATGGATCGCCCGAGAGCGTAAATCGCCACTTTCGTTTTGCCCAGTCCCCGGCATAATCCACGTTGATACGGGCTCCGGCCCGAATTCCCTGGACAGCGGCCAGGCGCCGTCCCGCTTGAGAGCGCCGGACCCACAGCGGCGCGTGACATAGATCCAACCCGTTGGCCTGGCGATCGATTCCCAGTGCCTGCGCCAACCGTCCCGGGCCGGAGGTAAGCTGCCGCAGGTTGGCCGGCACGCTTGCAAGACCGCGATTCTTCGCCATGACGTCCAACCCGAACGTCGGCCGCAGCGCCCTGATCAACACGCCCGCGGGGACTCGCCCCGCGCCGACGACGATGTTGAAGCAGTAGTGCATGCCGTAGATCTGAAAGACGTACGCGTGGCCGCGGGGGCCGAACAGGGCCTCGGTACGAGCCGTCCTGCGCGCATTCCAGGCGTGGGACGCGCGATCCGCCGGACCGACATACACCTCGGCTTCGACAATCAATCCGCCACACCGGCTCCCGGATAAATCCGATCCCAACTCCATGCCGATGAGCGCTCGGCCAACATCAAGCGGATCCTGCTCGAAGAAGTTGCGCCGGACGCTTGCAACCTTCGTTTCGCTTTGTCTTGCGTCGCGGCTCACAGGTCGATCACCACGTCATCCTGCGGCCGGGCGCAGCAGATGAGGACATTTCCCTGTGCAGGCGAATCCAGCGGATCAGGCTGGTAGGTGACGGAGCCATTGATCAATCCGCTCTCGCAGTTGTGGCAGACGCCGGTGCGGCACGACCAGCGGACGGGCACGTCGCACGCTTCGGCCAGTTCCAGGATGCTCTGGTAGGTGGAAGCATTCCAGTGCGCGGCGATGCCGCTGCGCGCGAACGATACCAGCGCGCCGGTGCCGGCATCATCCTTCGGCACATGAGGCGCCCGCGTCGCTGCTCCGACGACACCGGGAGTCATCGATTCACCGCCGTTGAAGATTTCAACGTAAACCTGCTTGGGCGCGACCCCCATGCTTGCGAGGAGCTCTTTCATCTCTGCCATGAAGCCAGCCGGCCCGCAGAGGTAGACGTCGGCCTCGGGTGGGAAGCCGACCGCGTCGAAGACCGATCGCGACAGGTGGCCGGTAGCGTCGAAATCCTCACCCATCCTGTCGGTCGACCCCGGCCTGCTGTAACAGACATAACTTCGGCCGTGGGGGAGTGCCTGCATGTGCCGGCGGACTTCGGCGGCAAAGGGATGATGCTGCCGATCGCGAGCCGCATGCAGCCACAAGACCTGCCGTGTCGATTGGGCAGCTGCCAGCGAATGCAGCATCGCCAGAACCGGTGTCGCTCCAATTCCCGCGCTCAGCAGCACCACCGGCCGCTCTCCGGGCTGCAGCACAAAGCTTCCGCGCGGCAAGCTCACGGCGAGAGCATCGCCCATTCGCACATGCTCCCGCAGGTACTCGCCAGCCGCGCCATTCGGCTCGATCTTCACGCTGATTCGATAGCACGCCGCCGCGACGTCGCCCGAGAGCGAAAAACTGCGGAAAAGTGGCGGGCCGTCGGCGTTCGTTTGGATACGCAGCACCACATACTGGCCGGGCAGAGCCTGCGGCAGCGGCTGATCGTCCGTGCTCGCAAGCGTCAGCGAGAGAACGTCCGCGGACTCCTGATCGATCGCCACCACCTTGAGCGGCCGAAATCCTGGCGCAACCGGATGCGCGGCTGCCGCCGGTGCGAGACCCGCGTTCCCGCTTCCGGCAGCACTCTGCAACAACGCCTCGAAAGACCCGCGCCATCCGGGTGAAAGCGCGTCGATCCGCAGTGCGCGCTCCAGTTTCTCGCGCGGATGATCGGGCGAATAGAGGAGCGCATTGATCTCCGCGACGGTCATTCGCTCCGCCGCCTCTCCCACCTTCACGATGTCGTCGCCGGCCTCCACGAAGCCTTCCTGCAGCACGCGGAAGTAGAACCCGGGTCGCCCGCTGGAGGTCAGCAATGCCGGCATCCGAGGCTCGTTCATCCGAATGCCGACGCGATAGCAGGTAACGCGAGGTTGGGTGACCTCGAACAGCGCGCTCCCGATCTGATAACGGTCGCCGATACACACGGCGGCGTCGGGCAGTCCTTCGATTGTGAAGTTCTCGCCGAACTGTCCGTAGACGAAGTCGGTCCTCGCAAGCCGCTCCTGCCAATGGCGGTACGATTCGATTTGGTAGACAAAGACGGCGCGCTGCTCACCCCCGTGCCCAGCCAGGTCGCCTTGACCGTCTCCCTCCAGATTCAACCGGGCGACCCGACAGCGGCCGCGCACCGGATCCTTCCAGATCCCGCTGTGTACAGTGCGCCTCTTCCATTCGATGTCGCGCGGAAGTCCCACGTTGATCGACAGCAGTCGAGCCATGTCGCTCCGCTCTCTTGTTGACCCGAAACCCTAGAGCATTGAACGTGGAACCCGCGGTCTAGGCTCGGTCTCGGACCGATTCCTGCTTGCTCTCGCCCGGCTCGAGCTGCGGGCGCGCGGACGCGAGGTATCGATGAATCAGCGCCACCGCCGCGGCGCCCTCACCGATTGCGCCGCCGACGCGCTTCACCGAACCGGAGCGAACATCGCCGACGGCGAATACGCCGGCTACCGACGATTCGAGCGGGGTTGGAACATGCCCCGTTGAACCGCCCGACGACGCCGACCCCGTCAGAATGAACCCTTGCGCGTCGAACGCAACGCCACAGCCCTCGAGCCACTGGGTTTCCGGATCCGCGCCGACAAAAAGAAAAACATGCCGAATCGGCCGCTCCTCCTCGATTCCGGTGCGATCGCCGCGCCACGACACTGCAGTGAGACCCAGCGCCTGGTCGCCGTGCAATTGTGTCAATTCGGTCTGCGTTCGCAGTTCGATATTTGGTGTGGCGCGAATGCGCTCGATCAGGTATTGCGACATGCTGGCGGCGAGACTGGGGCCCCGAATGAGCACGTGCACCTTGGCGGCGAACTGGGACAGGAATACCGCGGCCTGTCCGGCGGAGTTGCCGCCTCCTACGAGCACCACCTCTTCGTTCGCGCATGTCTTCGCTTCGAGCGCCGACGCCCAATACCAAACACCTCGTCCTTCAAATTCGCTCAGCCGCGGGACCGCGGGGCGTCGATAACGTACACCGCTGGCAATGACCACCGTCCTTGATCTGAGGCGGCGCTCGTCAGCCAACCTTACCGAGAACTCTGCGTCCGCCTCCGCGTTGCTGCAATCAAGCGCGACGGCCTGCGCCGGGATCATGATCTCGGCGCCGAATTTCTGCGCCTGGATATAGGCGCGGGCTGCGAGCGCTTGGCCGGAGATGCCCGTGGGAAATCCCAGATAGTTCTCGATACGCGCGCTGGCACCCGCCTGCCCCCCGTACGACCGGCAGTCTAGTACGACGACGTGCAGGCCCTCGGAGGCAGCGTAGACGGCGGTCGCGAGCCCCGCGGGACCTGCGCCCACTATGGCAACGTCGAAGAGTTCGTTGTGCTCAACCGAATCGAGCATGCCCAGGCCCCGTGCGAGCGCGTCTTCGCTGGGATTGCGCAGCACTGAGCCGTTCGGGCACACCACGACAACGTCACCCTCCGGCAAGGCGTGATGCTGACGCTGCGCAGCGGAATCGTCCTCCAGCGCAGTGTCGATAACCCGATGCGGATAATCGTTGCGCCGCAGAAAATTCTGCAACCGCAACAGCTCAGGGGACCCCGTGTGGCCGATGAGGACGGGACCGCTCGCGCCGGATTCTAGCAACCCGACCCGGCGCAGGATCAGCGCGCGGACGATGCGCTCGCCAAGAGTGGCCTCGGCGATGATCAAGGCGCGCAATTGCGAAGGCGGCACCAGGACCACCTCGACATCTTCCTCGGCGAAGCCGTCTGTCAGCGAATGGCGACCGGACAGGAGTGCAACTTCGCCGGAAAATTGACCGCGCTCTAGACGTACCATGGGAAGCACAAGACCGTGGCCGTCACGCTGATTGACTGCCACGCTGCCCTTCAACACCACAAACATGCCTGGCACCGGCTCGCCCGCGGTGAAGAGGCGCGCGTCGTGCTCGTAGCGCTGGACTGTCCCGAAGCGACTGATGCGCGCGATATCGGTCTCGCTGAGAACCGGGAAAATCTGATGCCACCGGCTTTCAATGCCGGGTTGCGCGCTGTCAGCCACGGCGGATTCGCCCTTCGCGATTCGTCCGCTCAGTGCCCAGTGCTGTCGCCCTGACGACTCGCCTCGAACAGGAACCACGTGCGGCGCTCCGTCTCGTCAATCCAGACTTCCACCAGACTGGCGGTCGCGATGTCACGGCGCTCGTCGCACACGTCGTGCGCCTCCCGTAGGCTGCTGACCAGCGTCTTGTTGTCGTCACGCAGCTCCGCCAGCATGTCCAGCGGTTGGACGTAGTCCGCGTCGTTGTCAAGAATGCGCTGGGTTCGCGAGATGTGACCAATGGACCTCAGCGTGGTGCCGCCCAACTTGCGTATCCGCTCGGCAATAGGGTCGGTCATCGCGTACAGCTGGTCGGCCTGTTCGTCCAGCATCAAGTGATAGTCCCGGAAGTGCGGACCGCTCATGTGCCAGTGAAAGTTCTTGGTCTTCAGGTAAAGCGCAAACACGTCCGCCAGGATGGCGTTCATTGCCCCTGCAATTTGCTTGGTCGCTGCCTGTTTAAGATCGGTGGGCGTGGTCAGCGGAGATTTGCGCCGGGTTTTGAGGTCGGCTATTTTCGCGGTATCAGATTTCTTCACGGGTGTATCCTTTCAGCGCGGTTGCGGTCGATTAAACCCGAAACTTCTATCCTACGCTTTGATGAATGCGAGCTGTTCTTCGTTGCCCCGATCCTTGAGCGTCGTGCACATGCCGTGCGGAGCGCCCTTGTAAACCACCAGCTTCGCGTTCTTCACGATCTCCGACGACAGCAGCGCCGAATCCGCGATTGGCACGATCTAGTCGTCGTCGCCGTGCAGGATGAGCGTCGGGACGTCGAACCTCTTCAGGTCCTCAGTCAGGTCGGTCTCGGAGAATGCCTTGACGCAGAAGTACGAGCCGGGGAATCCGCACATCATGCTCTGATAGACGAACTGCTGGCGCACGCCTTCCGAGACCTTGGCGTCCGGGCGATTGTAACTGTAGAGCGGATAGGTCAGGTCCAGCCAGAATTTGGTGCGGTCCGCCTGCACAGCGGCGCACAGCTTGTCGAACTCCTCGATCGGCGTACTGCCGGGGTTGGCTGCCGATTTCACCATCACCGGCGGGATAGCGCCGATCAGGACCGCTTTCGCGACGCGCTTGGTGCCATGGCGCCCGATGTAGCGCGCGATCTCGCCGCCGCCGGTCGAGTGGCCGACGTGGATGGCATTCTTCAAATCCAGCGCCGCCGTGAGTGTTGCCAGATCGTCGGCGTAGGCGTCGAGGTCGTTGCCCTGCCAGGGCTGGCTCGAGCGTCCGTGACCGCGGCGGTCCGCTGCAATGCAACGATAGCCACGTGACGCCAGAACGAACATCTGATCCTCGAAGGCGTCGGCCGTGAGGGGCCAGCCGTGGCTGAAGACGATCGGTTGCCCGCTTCCCCAGTCCTTGTAGTAGATCTCGGTGCCGTCCTTGGATGCCACTGTGCCCAAGGCGTTCGCTCCTTGTGAGAGTGGGAAGCGCCATATTAACTTCGGATTCGGGGAGATGGCTCATCCGCCTGCTCTGCGGCGGAGGTGGATCTTATCCATTCTCGAAGGACGCGGTATGTGCTGAACGTGAGAGCTCTAGCATCACGGCCCAACTACGCCATTGGCTCGACCCACTGCCCCCGCCATGCCGGCGCCGTGAATGGATCAGCGAAGTACTGCGTTTCGTGGGACACCTTGTCCCCGGTGAACTCCATGATGCTCACTGTGTAAGCAATCGTTCCCTGATACGTGATGAAGTACTCGGTAACCCAAGGACACCGAACCCACTATTCGCCGCACCCTGAACTCCGAAGACTTGTCGGGGTGATGCCCGCGGAGAGCTTGGAGGTTGCGTCGGCCCCGTATGCGTTCGCCAGACTGGGGATAGTCGCAAATGGCATCGTCGAGGTAAATGTCGTGCTCCGTTTCGAGATCTCCGGCGGATGCATCCATGATCTAGCGCTCCAGCGTCCGCGGAACATGTAACCCCGGCGTAACCCCGCCTTATCCGAGGAATCCACCAATGTCGTCGTAAGTGCCGGATCTATACGGTGGGCCCGGCTGGACTCGAACCAGCGACCAAAGGATTATGAGTCCTCTGCTCTAACCAACTGAGCTACGGGCCCGCGGGTGCGCGTCACGGGCGCTCTTTAAATCTCGCGCGGCCGCGTCTTGCAACCGCGCGATTATATAATCTCTTTGGCGGCATCGTCCCTCGCAATATGCACCACTACCTTCACCCGCTGCTCATCCCGAAGTCCGTCGCGCTGGTCGGCGCTTCCGACCGGGCGGGTTCGCTCGGGCGCAGCGTGTTCGAAAACCTGCTCGCGGGAGAATTCAAGGGCGACGTCTACGCCGTCAATCCCGGCCACCGCCGCGTATTCAATCATCGTGCCTATGCGACCGTCGCGGCCATCGGCAAGCCGATTGATTTGGTCGTGGTCGCGGCACCCGCGGCGGCGGTTCCGGGGCTGATCGACAACTTGCCTGCCGGCGCACGCGCCGCCATCGTGATGTCCGCGCCCGACGCGACCGACCCCGCGAGTGCGCGCGCCTGGCGCCGCGACGTTTCGGCCTCCGCCAGGAAACGCAAGGTTCGACTGGTGGGTCCGGGGGCCTTCGGCGTCATTCGCACCGACATCGGCCTCAATGCGACGTTCGGCACGACATCGACGCTGCCGGGACGCCTGGCGCTCGTGTCCCAGTCGGGCGCGGTGTGCACGGCCATGCTCGATTTCGCGGCACCGATGCACATCGGCTTCTCGTCGGTGATTTCGCTGGGCGGCGGCATCGACGTGAGCTTCGGCGAGCTGCTCGACGCGCTGGTGCTGGATCCAGTGAGCGACGGCATCCTGCTCTATGTCGAGTCGGTGGGCGATGCCCGCGCGTTCCTGTCGGCACTGCGCGCGGCGGCGCGCATCAAGCCTGTCGTCGTGCTGAAGTCGGGGCGCTCGCTCGAGCGCGCGCGCGATGCCGCGGACGACGGAGACATCGCCCCAATGCCCGACGCCGTGTTCGATGCCGCGCTCATGCGCGCGGGCACCGTGCGCGTCCGCACGTACACGCAGTTGTTCGCCGCGGCGCGCATCCTCGCGATGGGCAAGATTCCCGGCGGCAACCGCCTGGCCATCGTCTCCAACGGCCGCAGTCCGGGAGTGCTCGCCGCGGACAGCGCTGTGGGGAGCGGCGTCACGCTCGCCGCGCTGGAACCCGCCACGGTGCAGGCGCTGGACGCGCTGCTGCCGAAGGAAATCGTGCGCGCCAATCCGGTCGACGTGCGCGCCGACTCGCCGCCGGCGCGGCTCGCTGCCGCCGTCGCGGCGACACTGTCGGATCCGCAGGTCGATGCCGTGCTGGCGCTGCACGTCACCCGGCCCAACACGCCGGCCATCGACGCAGCCCGCGCGGTGGCGGCCGTTGCACGGGGTTCGACCAAGCCCGTGCTCGCTTCCTGGCTCGGCGCGCTGTACCGTCCGGGCGTGCACGAGGCGCTGGACGCGGGCGGCATCGCCAATTTCTACACGCCGGAGAACGCCGTGGAGGCATTCTCCTTTCTCGCCACCTATCGCCGCAACCAGGAATGGCTGCTCGAGGTGCCGCCGCCACAGGCCGATCCCGAGCCGCCCGATCTCGCGGCGGCCGAGAGCATCCGAGCGCGCGCCGCGTCGCGCCCGCGCGGCGCGTTGCCGCTGATGGACGCACATGCGCTGCTCGGCGCGTTCGGCATCGCGTTGCCGCACCTGACTGCGGTCGAGACGCTCGCGGAGGCAAGCGCCGCCGCCCGGAAGCTCGGCTATCCGGTGCGCCTGGCGCTCGATATCGCCGGATCCGCCCACCCGCCTTCGCGCGGCGGCATTCGCAGCGGGCGCGCGCTCGCGCGCGCCTACGGTGAACTGAGCCACGCGCTGTCGGCCGAGCAGCGCGAAGGATGGAGCGGCCGCGTTGTCGTGCAGCGCGACCTCTCGACGCTCGACGCCAGCCAGGCGGCCATCGCGGTTTCCACCGACGACGTCTTCGGGCCCGTCATCGCGTTTGGCGCCAGCGAGCAAATGCTGGTTACGCGCTCGCCGCGCGCCGTAATGCTGCCGCCGCTTAACAGCCGGCTCGCGCGCGACCTGATCGCGTCCGCGTCAATGCGGCATGCGCCTCCGTCGCCGGCGCTCATCCGGCTGCTGCTGCAGGTTTCGGGTCTGGTGTGCGCACTGCCCTGGGTGTGCGAATTGGCACTCGACCCGATAGTGGTCACCGCCGACCGCGCGGAAATCGCAGGCGTGCGACTGGTGGTCGACCCGAAGCGGAAGGCAGGCCCCGGCTACCGCCACATGGCGATCCATCCGTATCCGACAGCCCTCGAGTCGGACATGGTGCTTGCCGATGGAACCAAGCTCCGCGTCCGGCCGGTGCGCCCCGAGGACGCCGATATCGAGCGGGCGTTCGTGGCATCGCTCTCCGAACAGACGCGCTATTTCCGCTTCTTCTACCGGCTGCATCAGCTCACCCCCGCGATGCTCGCCCGCTTCACGCAGGTGGACTACGACCGGGAGGTGGCGCTGCTCGCGTTGGCGCCGGACCCTTCCAGTCCGGCGGGGGAAATGATCGTGGGCATTTCACGCTACATCGCCAATCACGATGGCGAAAGCGCGGAATTCGCCGTCGTCGTCGCCGACGCGTGGCACGGCCGTGGCATCGGCCGGATGCTGATGGAGCGGATCATCGCGTGCGCGAAGAAGCGCGGATTCAAGCGGCTGGAAGGGATCGTGCTTCGCGGCAACCAGGGGATGGTCAAGTTCTCCGAGCAGCTGGGTTTCGAAATCCACGACGACCCCGACGAGCCGGAGCAGGTTACGGCGGTGCTGACGCTGGCATGACCGGCATCAATCCGGCAAGGCGGTTTGCGCATTAGACTTCACGCACTTGACCGACTACGGCCGCCCACCGACATGAAAATCCTCTTCGCCACCGACGGCTCTCCGCGCGCGCTCGCCGCGCTCTCGACACTGGTCGGCATGCTCGACCGGTTCCGCGAACCCTGCGACATCGTGCTGCTCAACGTGCATCCGCCGCTGCCGTATCGCGGCGCCGCGGGCTGGGTCGGCAAGGAAGCGATCGACCGCTATTACGACGAGGAGGGCGAGGCGGCGCTCGCCGGATCGCGTGCGCTCCTCGGAGCAGCCAAGGTTCCGTTCGTCGCGACAAAAGTGGTCGGAGAAGCCGCGCCGGAGATCGTCGCGCGGGCCGGTGCCACGGACTGCGACCTTATTGCGATGGGCACGCAAGGACATGGCGCGCTGGCCAATCTGGTCCTGGGTTCGGTGACGACCAAGGTGCTGGCGCTTTCCAAGATCCCGGTGCTGCTTCTGAAATAGCCGGTACGCGGTCAGGCGCGGCGGCGGTTATGTTAAAAAGGCGGCGTCACGACCCGTGGATCGACGGGAAGGGCGCATCCTTGAGGAGAAATGCGACATGAGAACGCGAGGTCTGGGGATCGCGGCATCCGCTGCGGTGATCGGCGCGGCGCTGTGCGGCGGCGCGTGGGCGCAATCGGCGAACATGACGTTCTTCGTGACCAGCGCAGGGTCCGGAAAGGGCGCGGATTTCGGCGGGCTGGCGGGCGCCGACAAGCATTGCCAGACGCTCGCCGCCGCCGTCGGCGCGGGCGGCAAGACGTGGCACGCTTACTTAAGCACGCAGGCGTCGGGGTCGACACCGGCGGTCAACGCCAAGGACCGCATCGGGAAGGGCCCATGGCAAAACGCGAAAGGCGTCGTCATCGCCCACGACGTCGCGGAGCTGCACGGCAACAACAATTTGAACAAGCAAACCGCGTTGACTGAAAAGGGAACAGTGGTCAACGGCCGCGGCGACACGCCCAACCAGCACGACATCCTGACGGGCTCGCAGCCCGACGGCATGGCGTTCGCCGGCGGCGATGACAAGACGTGCGGCAACTGGACGAAAAGCGGCGACGATGGTTCGGCGATCGTCGGACATTTCGACCGCACCGGCACGTCCCCGCCGCCCAGCGATGTCTCGTGGAATTCGTCGCACCCGACCAAGGGGTGCAGCATCCCCGGACTCGCGTCGACGGGCGGCGCCGGGTACCTCTACTGCTTCGCGACGAACTGAGGCATCCGCTCGCCAAACAAAACGCCCCGGGATCTGCCGGGGCGTTTTTCATTGCGGTTACGGAATAGCTACATCATTCGCCTTCGAGAAAGCTCCGCAGCTTTTCGCTCCGCGACGGATGGCGCAGCTTGCGCAGCGCCTTCGCCTCGATCTGGCGGATGCGCTCGCGCGTGACGTCGAATTGCTTGCCGACTTCCTCCAGCGTGTGGTCGGTGTTCATCTCGATGCCGAAGCGCATGCGCAGCACCTTGGCTTCGCGCGGCGTCAGCGTGTCGAGGATGTCCTTGCACACGTCGCGCAGTGACGCATTGACGGCGGCATCGGACGGCGCCACCGTCGACTGGTCTTCGATGAAGTCGCCCAGGTGCGAGTCGTCGTCGTCGCCGATCGGCGTTTCCATAGAGATCGGTTCCTTGGAGATCTTGAGGATCTTGCGGATCTTCTCCTCGGGCATCTCCATCTTCTCGGCGAGCGTGGCCGGATCGGGCTCCTGGCCCGTTTCCTGCAGAATCTGCCGCGAGATGCGGTTCATCTTGTTGATCGTCTCGATCATGTGCACCGGGATGCGGATGGTGCGCGCCTGGTCGGCGATCGAGCGCGTGATCGCCTGCCGGATCCACCACGTGGCGTACGTCGAGAACTTGTAGCCGCGCCGGTATTCGAACTTGTCCACGGCCTTCATCAAGCCGATGTTGCCTTCCTGGATCAGGTCGAGGAACTGCAGGCCGCGGTTCGTGTACTTCTTGGCGATCGAGATCACGAGGCGCAGGTTGGCCTCGGTCATCTCGCGCTTGGCCTTGCGGGCCTTGGCTTCGCCGGTGGACATCTGCTTGTTGATCTCCTTTAAGTCCTTCAAGGGGATCATCACGCGCACCTGCAGGTCGAGGAGCTTCTGCTGCTGCTCGACGATGGCCTGCCGGTACTTGGCGAGCTGCTCGCTGTAGTTGTGGTGCGCGGCGACCTCGCGGTCGATCCAGCGCAGGCTCGTTTCGTTGGTCGGGAACGCCTTGATGAAGTCCGGCCGCGGCATGCCGCCCTTGTTGACGACCAGGTCCTGGATCTTGCGCTCGATCTGGCGGATGTTGTCGACCTCGGTGCGCACGGAATCGCACAGCCGCTCGACCATGCGCGCGGCAAAGCGCACTTGCATCAGCTCGCTGGAGATCTTCTTTTGCAGCTCGAGGTACTTGGGCGCCTTGTGGCCTTCCTTTGCAGCACGACCAGCATGCGCGCGAAATGGCGGCGGATGGTCGTGAATTTCTCCAGTGCGGCGACCTTCAGGCGTTCGAGATTCTCGCTGGCGATGGCGCCGGCGTCGGCCTCGTCTTCCTCTGCTTCCTCGTCATCGTTGTCATCGATGGCGGTGAGCTGCTCGTTGAAGTCCATCAGACCGTCGACCAGATCGTCGATCTTGAGTTCGTCCTTGCTGATCTTGTCGGCGAGGTCGAGGATCTGCGCGACGGTCATCGGGCACGCCGAGATCGCCATGATCATGTGCTTTAAGCCTTCCTCGATGCGCTTGGCGATTTCGATTTCGCCCTCACGCGTGAGGAGTTCGACGGAGCCCATCTCGCGCATGTACATGCGGACGGGGTCGGTGGTGCGGCCGAATTCGGAGTCGAGCGTCGACGCGGCGGCTTCGGCCTCTTCCTCGACGTCCTCCGCGGGCACGGTGGCCGGCGCTTCGGACATCAGCAGCGTTTCGGCGTCGGGGGCCTCGTCGTAGACCTGGATGCCCATGTCGCCGATCATCGAGATGACGCCCTCGATCTGCTCGGCGTCCAGGATGTCGTCGGGCAGGTGGTCGTTGATTTCGGCGTAGGTGAGGAAGCCGCGCTCCTTGCCGAGGACGATCAGCGTCTTCAGGCGGCGCTTGCGGGCTTCGACGTCGGCCGGAGTGAGCACTCGCGGCGCAATTTCGGCGTGGCGGCCATTCTTGCCTTTTCGCGACGCCGCATCTTCGGCGCGTTTGCCGGCCAGTTTGGCGGCGATTTCGCTGGGCGTGGGCTTGTGCCCCGGTGCCGCCGCAAGCTTGGCCGCAACGGCTGGGACGCCCTTGGCCGCGGGCAGCGGCTTGCCGCCCTTGGCGGGAATGACCGGCTTGACGGCGACGGCCTTGACGTTCTTAGGCGGAAGCTTAGGCGCGACCTTCACCGACGGCTTGGCCGCGGACTTCGGGGCGACTTTGGCCTTGGACGCTACTTTGGCCTTTGGCGCCGCCTTCGTGCTGGCCTTGGCGGCGGGCTTGCGCGCGGGCTTCTTCGGGGCAGCCTTGCGACTGGCCGAATGCTTCTTGGCCGCCGGCTTCGACTTGCCGCCCTTGCGCGCCGCGGGCTTGGTGGGCCGTTTCGACTTCGCTTTGGCGTGCGCAGCCGCCTTCCGCGCCGCCGGTCTGGCCGATTTCGGCTTCGACTTCGGCTTAGCCTTCGACTTGGGCTTAGCTTTGCGGGTGGGCTTCGCGGGCTTCTTGGCCATGTTCATCCTTGTTGAAACGGCATGTGTGGGGTGCAAAGGCTAAGGATTCCTGCGGCGACGCCCACGCTCCCGCATCTCGATTAGCCCGGATATTTGGGGCCGAAGCGGGAAAACCTCAAATAATACCATGTGCCGAGCCATTCCGGGGGGCTAAAACCCGTCCTCGGAACGGGGCGAACCGGGCTCGGAACCCCCGGTTGCCGCCGCCTGCCGCACGAACTCGAGCTGGCGCAGCCGCTGGATTTCCTCGGGTGTCTGGGCCCCGGCGAGCGGGGGAGGGGCGATCAAGCCCGTCCGTCGAGCCTGCTGCCACCAGCGCTCAAGGCCCTCGCGGACATGCGCTTCGGCCTGGTCTGCCGTCAGTCCCTGATCCTCGGCCATCGCGAGCACGCTGGCCAGGACCGCTTCGTGTGGCGAGTCCGCAAAGCATTGGAGGACGCCCGCCGACGTGGGTTCGCCTTCGGCGCCAGCGCAAAAGTCGACCAGCGCGACCAGCGCCGCGCTGTCGGGCGCGCCGTCGTCGGGGCGGGGAAACTCGACCGACCGCGCCAAGGCGGGTTGGAGCAGCAGTCCCTGGATCAGTTCCCGCGCCAGCGAGGGCGGCCGGCGCACGTTGGCGCGAAACGTGGAGCGCCGCTGCCCGGGCCGGGCGTCGTCTCGCGCCGGTCGCGGCGCGGGGCTGCCCGCGCTCGCAGGGGCGGGGATGTTGAGCAGTCCGCGCAATTCGGCTTCCGGAAGTTGGGAGAGCTCGGACAGCCGCCTTCGCAGGATGGCCGCCAGCACCGGCGCGTTGATCGCGGCCAGGTGGGGGCGCGCTGCCGCGACCAGCGCGGCACGGCCTTCGGCCGACGTGGGCGGGTGTCGTGCCGCAAGTTCCGAGAGCAGGAACTCGGACAGCGGGACAGCGGTTTCCAGCGCCTGTTCGAACGCGGCGCGGCCGCGCTTGCGCACGAAGTCATCCGGATCCTCGCCATCGGGGAGGAATAGAAACGTCGCGTTCTTGCCGTCTGCCAGCACCGGCAGTGCATTTTCCAGCGCGCGCCACGCGGCCTTGCGGCCTGCGTTGTCGCCGTCGAAGCAGAACACGACCGTGTCCGTCAGCCGAAACAGCTTTTGCACGTGCGTTGGCGTGGTGGCCGTGCCCAGCGTGGCGACCGCGTACTCGACGCCATGTTGCGCCAGCGCCACGACATCCATGTAGCCCTCGACGACGACGACGCGGCCGGCATCGCGAATCGCATTGCGCGCGAGGTACAGACCGTAGAGTTCGCGGCCCTTCGAAAACACCGGCGTTTCCGGCGAATTGAGATACTTGGGCTCGCCGTCGCCCATCACCCGGCCGCCGAAGCCGATCACGCGGCCGCGGCTGTCGTGGATGGGGAACATGACGCGGTCGCGGAAGCGGTCGTAACGCTTGCCGCCGTCACCATTGAGCACGAGGCCGGCCGCGTCCAGCTCGGGCGCGTCGTATTTCGGGAACACCGCTTCCAGTCCTTGCCACGCATCGGGCGCATAGCCGATGCCGAAGCGCGCCGCGACTTCTCCTGTCAGGCCGCGACCCTTGAGGTAGTCGATGGCGCGCGGCGCATCCTTTAATTGCGCGCGGTAGAACTTGGCCGCGGCGAGCAGGATCTCGTTCAGGTCCTGCGCTTCGTCGCGCTTTTCGCGCTCGCCCGGGCGCTCGATGCGCGGAACTTCGAGGCCAGCATCGCGCGCCAGTTCTTCGACGGCATCGGGAAAGGCCTTTCCGCCATATTCCATCAGGAAACCGACGGCGGTGCCGTGCGCGCCGCAGCCGAAGCAATGGTAGAACTGCTTGCCGGGGCTGACCGAGAACGACGGCGTCTTCTCGCTGTGGAACGGGCAGCACGCGACGTAATTCGCGCCGGCCTTCTTCAGCGGCACGTAGCGGTCGATGACCTCGACGATGTCGACGCGCGACAGAAGCGTCTGGATGAAGTCGTTCGGGATCATGGCTTGGGCGGATCGAAACGGAATGCGGCGCTGCGCCGCCCCACCAGCGGGCGGACGGCGCCAGCGGACAGCGCGGGGGACACTTCGATTATAGGCAACGTTTTCCGCTGCGGTAGGGCGGAAGCGACGGGCGGCTTGCGCTCATGGTTCCGCGCGGCGCGCTTCTAGCCCGCGAGCTTCGCCTTGACCTTCGCGGAAACTGCCGTCATGTCCGCGCGGCCGGCGAGTTTGCCCTTGAGTTCCGCCATGACCTTGCCCATCGCCGCGGGGCCCGCTGCGCCCGTCGTGACAATCGCTTGCGCAACCGCGGCGTCAATTTCCCCGTCGGTGAGCTGCTGCGGCATGTACGTCTGCAGTACCGTCACTTCCCCCTTTTCGATCGCCACGAGGTCCGGCCGGTTGCCGGCCTCGAACTGCGTGATCGAGTCGCGCCGCTGCTTCACCATCTTCTCGATGACGTTGTGCACGTCGGCGTCGGTCAGGTCCTTGCGTTCGTCGACCTCGCGCTGCTTGATCGCCGCCAGCAGCAGGCGGATGGTCGACAGGCGCGCCGTGTCCTTCGCGCGCATCGCGTCCTTCATATCCTCGGTGATTCTGGCCTTGAGCGTCATGGTGGTCCCAGATGGGGTTGCGCGACCAAAACAAGAAGGGGCGAATCGCTTCGCCCCTTGTTGGCAAATCTACACGTGCGGAAGGGTCAGAACAGCTTCGGCGGCAATTGCTGGCTGCGGATGCGCTTGTAATGGCGCTTCACGGCCGCCGCCTTCTTGCGCTTGCGCTCGGCGGTGGGTTTTTCGTAGAACTCGCGGGCGCGCAGCTCGGTCAGCAGGCCCGTCTTCTCGATGGTGCGCTTGAAACGACGAAGCGCGGCCTCGAAGGGCTCGTTTTCGCGGACGCGGACGCTTGGCATGGGGGTGGATCCTTAAAGTCTTGAATTAGGCAATCGATAACTATATCCGATCAGAGCGAAACCCGCAAGCCCCTGTATGATTTCACTTTTCCTTCCCTCACCGAGCCTTCCGCGGGCTCGCCTCCCATGCGCGTCCTGGGCATCGAGACCTCCTGCGACGAAACCGGCGTGGCCGTCTACGACACGGAGCGCGGACTCCTTGCGCAGGCGCTGCATTCGCAGGTCGCGATGCACGAGGCCTATGGCGGCGTCGTGCCCGAACTCGCTTCGCGCGACCATGTGCGCCGGGTCATTCCGCTGACCACCGCGGTGCTCGACGATGCAGGCGTGAGCCTCGTCGACCTGGACGGCGTCGCATTCACGCGCGGGCCCGGACTGGCCGGCGCGCTGCTGGTCGGCGCCAGCGTGGCTTGTGCGCTGGCCCGGGCGCTGGGAAAGCCCGCGATCGGCGTGCACCACCTCGAAGGACATCTGCTCTCGCCGCTGCTCTCCGAGCCGCGTCCTGATTTCCCGTTCGTCGCGCTGCTGGTGTCGGGCGGCCACAGCCAGCTCTTTGAAGTGCAGGGTGTGGGCCGCTATCGGCTGCTCGGGGACACGCTCGACGACGCCGCCGGCGAAGCGTTCGACAAGACCGCGAAACTGCTGGGCCTGCCTTACCCCGGCGGACCCGCGCTGGCAGCGCTGGCGGAAAAGGGAACGCGCGGTGCCGTGAAGCTTCCCCGGCCGATGCAGGACTCCGGCGATCTCGACTTCAGCTTCTCGGGGCTCAAGACGGCGGTGCGCACGCTCGCGCAGCGCGAGGCCGGCCTGGAATCGCCCGAGACGCTGCCGTTGGCAAGGAAGGCCGACATCGCGCTCGAAATCCAGAGCGCGATCGTCGACGTCCTCGCCGCCAAGACCGTTGCGGCGTTGGACGCCACGGGTTTGGCCACGCTCGTCGTCGCGGGCGGTGTGGGCGCCAACCGGGAACTGCGCGCGCGGCTTGCGCGCGAGACGAAGTCGCGCGGCGGCAGCGTATATTTTCCCGAGCTTGCCTACTGCACCGACAACGGCGCGATGATCGCGCTGGTAGGCGCGCTGCGGCTGCCTTCGGCGGGCGCCGGCGACTACGGCTTTTCGGTCAGGCCGCGCTGGGACTTGAGCTCGCTCGAGGCGCCCTGACGATCATTTCGGTGGGCCGACCTCGACCAGGTACGTCGAGTAGTTGCGTTGATAATCGCCGAAATGCTCGTTCAGCATTTTCCCGTATTGCTCGACAAGGTATGCGATAGCGGCGTCGCGCTGCTCCGCCAGTTCCTGTTGCGACTTGGTCGAACCGGCGGCGACGAACGCATTGAATCGCGCGGCGGCATAGAGCATCGCGGCGCTGACCTTGGCGCCCGGCACCTTGTCGCAATGGGCATTCGCCGCGGTGATGAACGTGTTGGCGATTTCCAGGAATTCCTGGTCCGGTCGGATGGCTTTCATGGTGTCGATGCCTCAATGATTTTGGCGATGCTTTGCTGTTGGCCCGGCGGCTCGCCTATTGGCCGATCGGTCGCTCCTTGCCCTCCATCAGCTGCCTGATGTTGGCGCGGTGCCGCCAGAACAACAGCGCAGCGATGGGGACGAGAGACCACGCGACGAGCGAATTGCCGAAGAAATAGAATCCGCCGAGGGGCATCAACGCGGCCGACGTCAGCGCGGCCAACGAGGAAATCCTGAAGCCGAGCGCCATCGTGAGCCAGATGACGAGAAGCGCCAGGCCCAACGGCCAGTGCAGCGCGAACACGATGCCCGCGGCGGTGGATACCCCCTTGCCGCCGGCGAAATGGTGGAACACCGGATACAGATGTCCGAGGAACACGGCCAGTGCGGCGCCGGGTACGACCCAATCGGGCGCGCCCGTCGCGTGCGCCGCCCATTCCGCGAGCACGACCGCCAGCCAGCCTTTCACGCCATCACCCGCCAACGTCAGCAGCGCGGCCGCCTTGTTGCCGGTGCGCAGGACATTGGTAGCGCCGGGGTTGCCGGACCCATACTCGTGCGGATCGGGCAAATCGAACGCCTTGCTCACAACGACCGCAAACGACACCGATCCCAGCAGATAGGCGGCGATGACGATGAGTATGGCGGGAAGCATTGTCGGCACGGGTTAGAATCCTTCGTCGATTCTAGCGCAACGACCATGAACCGGATATTTGTCCACGACCTGCGTCTTGAGACGCGCATCGGCGTCTACGATTGGGAGCGGCAGCTGCCACAGACCATCCGCCTCGATCTCGACGTCACGCTGCCGTCGGACAAGCCATTCACGTCCGGAAAGCTCGAGGACGCGCTCGATTACGCCGCGCTCGTCGCGCGGATCAAGGCGTTCGCGAAGGACAATCCGCATCCGCTGATGGAGCGGTTCGCGGAAGCTGTCGCGCAGATCGTGCTGCAGGAATTCGGCGCGCGGGGCGTGAAGCTGCGCGTGGCCAAGCTGGCGCCGCTGCCCGGGGTCAGGGAAATCGGCGTCGAGATCGAGCGGCAGCGGTAGCGCTTACGCGTAAGCCACCATCGGCACCGAGAAGGGCTCGGGCCAGTGGATGCCGAACGGCAGATAGGGCTCCGCGGCAAAGCGGACGCGCGCGAAGCCCGCGTTGGCGAACTCGCGTTCCAGCCCAGCGCGGGAAAATATCCTCATCTCCAGCGTGGAGCCGGGGCCACCGTGGAAGACCAGATGGTCGAACGTCTGCCGCCCGCCGTCCTGCGTCGTGTTGTCGATCCGCCATGAGCCGTCGCGTTCGGCCAACGTCCAGTCGTGCAGTTCGGGAAAATGCTCGACCGTATTCGGCTCCAGGGAAAAGGGCACTGTGAAGATAAGCTTGCCGCCTGGCTTGAGCAGCTTGCGGGCGTTTTCGAATGCGCGCGAGACGGGCGGTGCCACATGCTCGAACACATCGCTGGCAACGACGAAGTCGTAGCGTCCGAAACGCTGCTGCGGTACGTTGGCGATGTCGAGCTGCGGCGCCCTGTGGAACCAGGTGTTCTCGAAGGAAAACCTGTCCGCGAGCAGATACGCGTAGGCGGCCCGCTCGGACAATCCGAGGCCCGCGATGTCACGCCGCTCCGGCATCTCCGGCAACGTCAGGTCACGTCCTAGCGTTTCCCGCACGACAAGTCGCCCTATCGCGCGGAACCTCACATTCGAGCGGCAGACGCTGCAGGTTGGCGCTTCGCGCGACAGTTGCGAAAGCGCGGCGCTGTTGCGCGAACCGCAGAGATTGCACTGAAAATTGATTGCCGTGTCCGGTGCCATGGCCCCAGGATCGACGTCTCCGACGCGGACGCCGCCGGCTTTGTGCCCGGCGCGCAGTCGGCGCAGCCTGCGTGCAAGCGTGTAGGCGAAAGGGCGGGCGATGGCGAAGGGGTCGGGCATGAATTGGAGCGCGGAGGCGAACCGGCTTCAGGTCGCGTAGGCGACCATCGGCACCGAAAATGGCTTGGGCCAGTGGATGCCGAATGGCAGATAGGGCTCCGCGGCGACACGGACGCGCGCGAAGCCCGCGTTGGCGAACTCGCGCTCCAGCCCCTCGCGCGAGAAGAAGCGCATCTCGAGCGTCGAGCCCGGACCGCCGTGGAACACGAGGTCGGTGAACACCTGCTGGCGGCCCTCCTGCGTGCGGTTGACGAGTGTCCACGCGCCGTCGCGCTCGGCCAACGTCCAGTCGTGCAGTTCCGGAAAATGCTCGACCGTTTTCGGCTCCAATGAGAAGGGCACCGTGAAGAAGAACCTGCCGTTCGGTTTGAGCAGCCTGCGGGCGTTTTCGAATGCGCGCGAGACAGGCGGGGCCACATGCTCGAACACATCGCTGGCAACGACGAAGTCGTAGCGTCCGAAGCGCTGCTGCGGCACGTTGGCGATGTCGAGCTGCGGCGCCGTGTGGTACCACGTGTTCTCGTAGGAGAACTTGTCCGCGAGCGGGAAGGAGTAGAGGCCGACATCGGAAAACCCGAGGCCCACAATGTCACGGCGGGTCGGCACCTCGGTCAGCGGCAGGTTGCGCCCGAGCAACTCGCTGACGATCAGGCGCGCGATGGCGCGAAAGCGCACGTTCGAGCCGCAGGCGGTGCACGACGGCGTTTCCCGGGACAGCTCCGCCAGCGCGGCGATGTTGGGCGAGTCGCAGAGGTTGCACTGGAAATGGAACGGCATGCCCGGGAACACCCGGGCCAGCGAAGTAAGGGGACGTGGGAGGATGAAGGTGCGGGACATCTGAGCGGATTCAGGCTGCAGAGCGTGCGTCAGGGCAACCGGGGACAACCCGGGCAACCGGGAGCGGGCCGATTCTACTCGAACCGCGACCGCGTGCGCCCTAGCCTCGCGGATGGTGCTGCCTGTGCAACTGCTTCAGGCGTTCCCGCGCGACGTGCGTGTAGATCGTCGTCGTCGTGATGTCGGCGTGGCCGAGCAAGAGCTGCACGACGCGCAGGTCCGCGCCATGATTGAGGAGGTGCGTGGCGAACGCGTGCCGCAACACGTGCGGGGAAAGCGCGGCGGGAGCGATCGCGGACTTCAACGCGTAGCGCTTGATCAATGCCCAGAATGCCTGCCGCGTCAGCGGCGTGTGGCGCGACGTGAGGAAGACGGATTCGTTCTTTGCCTCGCCCGCCAGCGCCGGCCGCGCCTCGGCCAAGTAACGCTGCAGCCAGTCGACGGCTTCGTCGCCCAGCGGCACCAGCCGCTCCTTGCTGCCCTTGCCCAGCACCCGCACGACACCCATGTCCAGCGACACTTGCGTGATGCGCAGCCCGACCAGTTCGGATACGCGAAGGCCGGTGGCGTAGAGCGTTTCGAGCATGGCGCGGTCGCGCAATCCGAGCGTCGATTCCGTGGCGGGCGCGGCGAGCAGCGCCTCGACCTGCGCCTCGGACAGGAGCTTCGGCAAGCGGCGCGGCCGCTTAGGCGCCTGCACGCGCGACGTCGGATCCTCGCGCACCATGCCGCGCTCGAGTTGCAGCCGGTAGAAGCGCCGCAGCGTGGAAAGCCGCCGCGCCACGGAGGTGGCCTTGGCCTTGACGTGGAACTGGTCGGCGAGCCAGCGCTCGACATCGCCGCGGTCGGCCGCCAGCAGTCCCCGCGCCCCCAGCCACGCGGCCCATGCGGTCAGATCGCGCCGGTAACTCGACAGCGACGAGGCGGCCAGTCCGTCCTGCAGCCAAAGCTGGTCGCAGAACGCGTCGATCAGATCCGCGGATTTCGCCATGGGCCTGCTTCGCGCCGCCTCAGACGCCGAAGCGGTGACCCTCGTGCGAGAGCAGCCAACGCTTGATCGCCACGGGATCGCCATCCCGTGCATGCATGAATCCGCCCAGCGTCCCTTGCGCGCCGACGACGCGATGGCACGGAATGATGAGCGCGATGGGATTGTCTCCGCACGCTTGTCCGACGGCGCGCGGCGCGCTGCCGAGCGCGCGCGCGACTTCGCCATACGTCCGGGACTCACCAAGTGGGATGGCCGACAGCGCCGCCCACACGCGGAGGCGAAACGGCGTGCCGGCAGGCGCCAATGCGACGGTGAAACGATATCCGGGATCTTTGAGATAGCTCTCGAGTTCACGGGCGGCCTTTTCGGCGACGCGATCGGCGGGCGCCTGCGTGCGCGTGGTCGGCGGCAGGTACGAAAGCGCCGTCAGCGCGCTGCCATTCGTGCGCAGACCGATCACGGCGAAGGGCATGGCGACCTTCGCAGCATAGGCCTGGGCGTGGCTCGACGATGTCATCTCGTCACCGAATGGATCTTCCCGCCGTCATCATCCGCCCACTTTCATGTGCGCCGGAAGCCACAGAATGATCTGCGGCCAGATCCAGATCATGGCGACGGCCGCGCACATCAGCATGAACATCGGTACCGTCTGGCGCGCGATCCACGTGATCTGCCGATCGGTCATCCCTTGCAGCACGAAGAGGTTGAATCCGACGGGTGGGGTGATCTGCGCCATTTCGACGACGAGCACGACGAAGATGCCGAACCACAGCAAGTCGATGTGCGCGGCTTCGACGGTGGGCAGTATGACGCCCATCGTCAGCACCACCATCGATATGCCGTCGAGAAAGCAACCGAGGACGATGTAGAAGAGCGTCAACGCCACGACCAGCGCGAGCGGCGAGAGCCCGAGCGAGCCGATCCATTCGGCAAGGTGGCGCGGCAGGCCGATGTAGCCCATCGCGATGGTCAGGAACGCAGCACCGGAAAGGATCAGCGCGATCATGCAATACAACCGCGTCGCGCCCATCAGGCTGTCCCGGAACGTCCTGCGGCTGAGCGATCCCTGCACGGCCGACAGGACGAGCGAACCGATGACGCCGAACGCCGCCGCCTCCGTTGCGGTGGCGACGCCCGCGTAGATCGAACCCAGCACCAGCGCGATCAGCAGCACGACCGGGATCAGGTGGCGCGATGCGCGGAGTTTCTGCGCGATCGTCGTCCTTTCGGTCGCCACCGGAATTTTGCGCGGATTGAGCAGCGCCCACACGACGATGTACCCGGAAAACAGCGAGGCGAGCAGGACGCCGGGGATCACGCCGGCGATGAACAGTTCGGCGATGGACACGTTGGCGCTGACCCCATAGACGATCATGATGATCGACGGCGGGATCAGCAAGCCCAGCGTTCCCGCGCCCGCGAGCGTGCCGATCGTGATGCCGTCGGGGTAGCCGCGCGCCTTCAGCTCCGGCAGCGTCATCTTGCCGATCGTCGCGCAGGTCGCGGCCGACGAACCCGACACCGCCGCGAAGATCGTGCAGCCGATGACGTTCGTGTGGAGCAGCCTGCCGGGAATGCGCTCGAGCCACGGGGCCAGCCCGCGGAACATGTCCTGGGACAGCCGCGTGCGGAACAGGATCTCGCCCATCCATACGAAAAGCGGCAACGCCGTCAGCGTCCACGACGACGCTGTACCCCAGATTGTCACCGCCATCGCGTCGCCGGCCGGGCGCGACGAAAAGAGCTCCATGCCGATCCAGGCCACGCCCGCCAGCGCCAGCCCGATCCACACGCCGCTGCCCAGCAGCGCGAACAGCGCGACGATAAGTAGTGTCGTGATCAGCGCATCCATGCGGCGCTACTCGTTGTGCAGCGCTTCGGAGGGCATTTTCGGAAGGCGCGCGCCACGCCACTCGAGGACCAGTTCGTCGACGAAAGCGATGCACAGCACGACAGTGCCGAGCGCCATCGTCACTTGCGGGATCCACAGCGGCGTGGCGTCGTTGCCGGTCGAAATGTCGTTGAAGTCCCACGACTGCCACGCCAGGCGGACGCTGTAATACGCGAAGAGCGCCGACAAGAGCGTTGCCACGCCGAGCGCCCACAGTTCGAGCGCGCGCCGCGGCTTGAGCGCCAGGTGCTCGAGGACCAGCGTGACGCGGATGTGCTCGCCACGCTTCAGCGTGTGGGCGAGCGCGAGAAATCCCGCGGCCGCCATGCAGTAGCCCGCGTACGCGTCGGTGCCGGGAACGTTGAAATGGAGCAGGCGGCCGGCGATGCCGGCCACGACCATAGCCAGCGTCCCGACCAGGAACAGCGCCGCCAGTCCTCCGGCAGCGATGTACAGGCGATCGAGCAGCGCGCGCACAGCCTACTGCTGCGCGCGATACGCGTCGATGACCTTTCTGCCGTCGTCGCCGGCCTTGCGTTGCCATTCGGCCAGCATGTGGTTGCCCACACGCCGAAGATCCGCCATGAGTTGTTCGGAGGGCTTCTCGATCAGCATCCCCTTCGCCTTCAGCTGGTCGATGTACCAGGCATTCTTTTCCTCCGACAGCTTCCAGCCGCGCACTTCGGCGTCGGCCGCGGCCTTGAGCACCGCGGCCTGCGTCGCCTTGTCGAGCGCGTCGAACGCCTTGATGTTGACGAGCACCGCGTTCTTGGGCAGCCAGGCCTGCGTGTTGTAGAAGTACTTGAGGTGCTCGTAGGTCTTGGAGTCGAAGCCTGTCGCGCCGGACGACATGTAAGAATCGATGACGCCGGTCGCAAGCGCCTGCGAGACCTCCGCGGCCTGCACGGTCACCGGCTGCGCGCCGACGAGTTCGGCGATCTTCCCCGTGGCGGGACTGTAGGCGCGCCACTTGAGGCCCTTCATGTCGGCGACCGAATTGAGCGGCTTCTTGCTGAAGATGCCCTGCGGCGGCCACGGCACCGTGTACAGGACTCTCATCCCCTGCTTCGCGAGCTTGTCGTCGAGCGTCTTGCGCGACGCCTTGGCGAGCTTCTGCGCCTCGGCGTATGACGTGGCCAGGAAAGGGATGCCGTCGAGGCCATAGAACGGGTCTTCGTTTTCGTAGTTGACGAGCAGGATTTCGCCTGCTTGCGCCTGCCCGCCCTGCACGGCGCGCTTGATCTCCGGCGCCTTGAAAAGCGCCGCGTTCGGGTGCACCTGGATCTTGAGCTTGCCGCCTGACGCGCGCTCGACGTCGGCCACGAACTGCATGATGTTTTCCGTGTGGAAGTTGCCGGCCGGATACGCGGTGGGCAGGTCCCACTTCGTTTGTGCGATGGCGGTCTGCGCGACCGGCAAGGCGATCGCGAATCCGAGCGCGGCTAAGGCGGTGATGTGCTTCATCGGGATTCTCCTGTCGAGCGCGGATGGCAACCCTGGGCCCCGCGCGGCGCATGCTGTTGGTTATTACCATAAAGTACACTACGGAGCAGCATGGCGGCAAACGGGCAATGGCAATTCTGGATCGACCGCGGCGGGACGTTCACGGACATCGTCGCGCGCAAGCCCGACGGCACGTTGGCCACCGCGAAGCTGCTGTCGGAGAATCCGGAGCGCTACACCGATGCCGCGGTGCAGGGCATTCGCGAGTTGCTTGGCTTGGCGCAGAGCGCTGCCATCCCGGCCGGCGCAATCGACTCCGTCAAGATGGGCACCACGGTCGCCACGAATGCGCTGCTCGAACGCAAAGGCGAGCGTACGGCGCTGGTGATCACCCGCGGCTTTGCCGATGCGCTGCGCATCGCCTACCAGAATCGCCCGAAGCTCTTCGTGCGCAGGATCGACCTGCCGGCGATGCTCCATGAGCGCGTGATCGAAGTGGACGAGCGCATGGGCGCGCATGGCGACATCGTGACGCCGCTCGACGTTGCGGCCGCCGATACGGGATTGCGCGCGGCCTTTGCTGACGGCATCCGGGCGGTGGCGATCGTGCTGATGCACGGCTACCGCTATCCGGCGCACGAACAGGCAATCGCGGCCCGCGCGCGCGCGATCGGCTTTACGCAGGTCTCGGTGTCGCACGAGGTGAGCCCGCTGATGAAGCTTGTGTCGCGCGGCGATACGACGGTAGTCGACGCCTACCTGTCGCCGATCCTGCGCCGTTATGTCAGGCAGGTTGAGCGCGAGTTGTCGGGCGGCCGCGGCGACAGCGGCATTCGGCTGCAGTTCATGCAGTCGAACGGAGGGCTGACCGACGCCAATCTCTTCCACGGCAAGGACGCCATTCTGTCTGGACCCGCAGGGGGCGTCGTCGGCGCCGTCGAGGTGTCGCGGCAGGCGGGCTTCGACCGGATCATCGGCTTCGACATGGGCGGCACGTCCACCGACGTCACGCACTGGGCGGGCGATTACGAGCGCGCGTTCGTCACCGAAGTTGCCGGCGTCCGGCTGCGCGCGCCGATGATGAGCATCCACACGGTCGCGGCCGGCGGCGGCTCGATCTGCACGTTCGACGGGGCGCGCTTTCGCGTCGGACCGGAGTCGGCCGGCGCCGCGCCGGGACCCGCCGCCTACCGCCGAGGCGGCCCGCTGACGGTGACCGACTGCAACGTGATGGTCGGCAAGCTCGATCCCCAATTGTTTCCCAAGGTATTCGGACCTAGCGGCGACCAGGCGCTCGATGCGGCCATCGTACGGACGAAGTTCTCCGCGCTCGCTCAAGAAGTCAGCGCCGTGAACGGAATCGCGCGCACTCCCGAGGACGTAGCCGACGGTTTCCTCCGGATCGCCGTCGAGAACATGGCCAACGCGATCAAGCACATTTCGGTGCAGCGCGGCTACGACGCCACCGAGTACACGCTGTGCTGCTTCGGCGGCGCCGGCGGCCAGCATGCGTGCCTGGTGGCCGACGCGCTGGGCATGACCCGGGTGTTCATCCATCCGCTCGCGGGCGTGCTGTCGGCCTATGGCATGGGTCTGGCCGATGTGCGGTCGTTGCGACAGCTGGCCGTCGAGGCCGTGATGACCGAGTCCGCGCTGGCGGCTACCGCCGCGGCGTTCGATGCGCTCGAAGCCACCGCGCGCGCCGAGGTCGAAGCGCAGGGCGTTCCACGCGAGCGCATCACCTGCCAGCGAACGTTGCACGTCAAATACGAAGGCACCGACACGACGCTCGAGATTCGCACGGCGCCGGCGCTGTCGGCCATCATCGCCGACTTCGAGAAACGTTACGCGCAGCAATACGGCTTCCTGATGCCGGGCAAGCCGCTGGTCATCGAGGCCGTCGCGGTCGAGGCGGTGGGCCGCACGCAGTCGGCGGCGGACGAGAAGCCGGTGTTCGCCGCACGTGCGGGACCCCTCGAGCCGCTGTGGACCAACCGCGTCTACACGGATGGCGCATTCCGCGATGCGCGCGTCTACGACCGCAACGATCTGCGGCCGGGTGACGCGATTGCCGGACCCGCCGTGATCCGCGAGCGCAACGCGACCACCGTCGTCGAGCCGGGCTGGCGCGCAACGCTGACCGCGCGCGACCACCTCGTTCTCGACCGGATCGAAGCCGCGTCGCGGACGCACGCGATCGGCACGACGGCTGACCCGGTGCTGCTCGAAGTGTTCAACAACCTGTTCATGGCGGTCGCCGAGCAGATGGGCGTGACGCTCGCCAACACCGCCTACTCGGTGAACATCAAGGAGCGGCTCGACTTTTCCTGCGCGATCTTCGACGCCGACGGCAACCTTATCGCCAATGCGCCCCACATGCCGGTTCACTTGGGCTCGATGGGCGAGTCCGTGACCACAGTCATCGACCGCCGCGCGGGAACGATGCAGCGCGGCGACGTGTTCGTCCTCAACGCGCCCTACAACGGCGGCACGCACCTGCCGGACGTGACGGTGATCGCGCCGGTGTTCCTGGAAGGCCCTCGTCCCGAGTTCTATGTCGCCTCGCGCGGCCACCACGCCGACATCGGCGGCATCACGCCCGGCTCGATGCCCCCCGATTCCACGCACGTGGACGAGGAGGGCGTGCTGCTCGACAACGTGCAGCTCGTTGCCGGCGGGCGCTTTCTGGAGTCCGAGATGCGCGCCATCCTGGCGTCGGGCCGCTACCCTTCGCGCAATGTCGACCAGAACATGGCGGACCTGCGTGCCCAGGTGGCGGCATGCGCGAAAGGCGCGTCCGAGCTCACGAAGATGGTGCAGCATTTCACGTTGCCGGTCGTTCGCGCGTACATGCGGCACGTACAGGACAACGCCGAAGAGTCGGTGCGCCGCGTCCTCGATGTCCTGAAGGACGGCCGCTTCGAATACGAGATGGACAGCGGGGCGAAGATTGCGGTCGCGATTTCGATCGACAAGGGAAAACGCGAGGCGACGATCGATTTCACCGGGACGAGCGCTCAGCAGCCGACGAATTTCAACGCGCCGTCCGCCGTGTGCAAGGCGGCGGTGCTCTATGTTTTCCGCACGCTGGTCGACGATGAAATCCCGATGAACGCCGGCTGCCTCAAGCCGTTGCACGTCGTCATTCCCGAAGGCTCCATGCTTCGTCCGCGCTATCCGGCGGCCGTCGTCGCCGGCAACGTCGAGACGTCGCAGACGGTCACCGATGCACTTTACGGCGCGCTGGGCGTGCTTGCCGCATCGCAGGGGACGATGAACAACTTCACGTTCGGCAACGACACGCATCAATATTACGAGACCATTTCCGGCGGCGCGGGCGCGGGTCCGGATTTCGATGGCGCGAGCGTCGTGCAGACGCACATGACCAATTCTCGGCTCACCGACCCGGAGGTGCTGGAATGGCGCTTCCCGGTGCGGCTCGACGCGTTTTCGATCCGGCGCGGCAGCGGCGGCCGTGGCCGGCATCGTGGCGGCGATGGCGCCATTCGTCGCGTGCGCTTCCTCGAGGCGATGACGGCGGTGATGCTGGCCAACCATCGTCGCGTCGCGCCGTTCGGTGTCGCGGGCGGCGAGCCCGGCGCGTGCGGACGCAATTGGGTCGAGCGGCGGGACGGCACACGCCAGGAATTCGGCGCGACGTGCGAGGTCGCGATGCAGCCGGGCGACGTATTCGTCATCGAGACGCCCGGCGGCGGCGGCTTCGGAACGCCGTGAGGCCACAAGCGGGGAGTGGCGCGGTTCCGGCGTTGCCGCCGCCTGATTCGGCGTCTTGGCGCGCACGGTGCGAGACCGCATAATTCCACCGCAGCGCGTCCGATCGTACGTCTCAAGCCCCCGCCTCACCCACCACGAAAGCCCGACATGGCCTCCATCTACGATTTCAGCGTCGACGACATCCACGGCAAGAAGGTTTCGCTCGACAAGTACCGCGACAAGGTGATGCTCATCGTCAACACGGCGAGCCAGTGCGGCTTCACGCCGCAATACAAGGGGCTGGAGGCGCTCTACGAAAAGTTCCACGGCAAGGGCCTCGAGGTGCTGGGATTCCCGTGCAACCAGTTCGGCGCGCAGGAGCCGGGAAGCGAAGAGGAGATCGCGCAGTTCTGCGAATTGAATTACGGCGTCACATTTCCGCTGTTCGCCAAGATCGACGTCAACGGCGCCAACGCCGCACCGGTGTACAAGTACCTCAAAGCCGAGAAGCCCGGCTTGCTCGGCAGCGAGGCGATCAAGTGGAACTTCACCAAGTTCCTCGTCGACCGCAAGGGCAAGGTTCTCGCGCGCTACGCGCCGAACGACACGCCGGAGTCGATGGCCGGCGACATCGAAAAAGCGCTGTGATGCGCGGTGCCGCCGCGCTCGTCGTGCTCGCCGTCGTCACGGCGCTGATGCCTTTCCGCGCGGCGGCGCAGGCCGACCCGAACAAGGTATTGCGCGTCGCTTACCCGGTCGCGGAGACGGGCTTCGATCCGCAGGCGTCGAACGACATCTACTCGAATTACGTCAACCGCGTCATCTTCGACCCGCCGTACAACTACGACTACCTGGCGAGGCCGCAGAAGATCGTCCCCAACACGGCCGTCGCGCTGCCGGAGATCTCCGCCGACGGCCTCAATTGGACGTTCAAGATCAAACCCGGGATCTATTTCAGCGACGATCCCGCGTTCAAGGGGAAGAAGCGCGAGCTGACCGCGGCGGACTACGTCTATTCGTGGAAGCGCGTGATCGATCCCAAGATGCGCTCACCCAACCTGCAGGTGTTCGACGACACCTTCGTGGGATCGGATGCGGCCGTGGCCAAGGCGAAGGAGACGGGAAAATTCGACTACGACGCGCCGATGGAGGGCCTGCTCGTCACCGACCGCTACACGATACGCATCAAGCTCAAGCGGCCGTCCTATGATCTGCTGTCGTACCTCACGCAGGTGCAGGCGGCGGCGGTTGCCCGCGAGGTTGTCGAGGCCTACGGCGACGCAAGCACCTGGGTCATGCAGAATCCGGTCGGCACCGGACCCTACCGGCTGAAGGAATGGCGGCGCAGCCAGAAGATCGTGCTCGAGGCCAAGCCGGACTTTCGCGAGGTGTTCTTCCCCGACAGCAAGGACCCGGCCGATCGCGAGATCGTCGCGAAGATGAAGGGCAAGAGGCTGCCGCTGATCGGCAGGGTCGAGATCACGATCATCGAGGAGTCGCAGCCGCGGCTGCTGGCGTTCGAGAAGGGTGACCTCGACTATTCCGCGGTCCCGAACGACCTCGTCTGGAACGTGATGGGCAAGGACAACAGGATCCTGCCGCGCTTCGCGAAAGTCGGCGTGGTGCTCGACCGCGGCACACAGCCCGCGATAACGTTCACCTATTTCAACATGGAAGATCCGGTGGTCGGCGGCTATACCAAGGACAAGGTTGCGCTGCGCCGCGCGATCGGCATGGCGTACAACGTCGACGAGGAAATACGCGTGCTGCGGCAATCGCAGGGCACGCCGGCCACGCAGGTGATCCCCCCCGGCGTTACGGGCTACGATCCTGCGTTCGCGGGAAACGCGAAGTACGATCCGGCGGGCGCCAAGGCGCTCCTCGACAAGTTTGGCTACATCGACCGCGACAAGGACGGCTGGCGCGACCTGCCCGACGGCAAGCCGCTGGTGCTGAAACTGGGGACGTCGCCGTCGGCGCTCGACCGGCAATACAACGAGCTGTGGCAGCGCAATATGACGGCGGTAGGAATCCGCGTCGAGTTCGTCAACCAGAAATTCGGCGATTTGCTCAAGATGGCGCGCGCGGGCCAGCTGCAGGCTTGGACGCTGGGTAACATCAGCACGACGCCGGAGGGCTACCAGTTCCTGGGTCTTCTCTACGGTCCCAATTCCGGCTTGTCGAATCTGGCGCGCTTCAAGCAGCCGGACTATGACCGGCTGTATGAACGGTCGCGCAGCCTGCCGGACGGCCCGGAGCGCACGAAGCTCTTTCGCGAAATGACGCAGATAGTATCCGCGTATTCGCCGTGGCTTCTCACGGCCTACCGGATCGAAAACATCGTCGTCTATCCGTGGGTGATCGGCTACAAGTACAGCCAGTTCCAGCAGAACCCGTGGCAATATCTGGACCTCGATCTCAAGATGCCGCACCGCCCTGTCGAGCCCTGACGGCCGATCCCCGTCGCGGCAGGGCCGGAGCGTGGTGCGAATGCGACAACCGTGCGCGCGAAACCGCGGAAGGCGCGGCGGCTGTTTGTCGCAATCTGGCGGCCGGCGTAGAATCGACCCCACGATTTCCTCTCTCCCTGGACGAATAGCCATGAACCGCAACCTCGATTCGCACTCGCCGGCAGCAACGGCGCGACTGCGCACGGGGCGGCGTTCGTCCATGCCACCCGGCGACGAAATTTCGAATTTCACCGATTTCGCTGTCCCGCACGTCGCGCCGCAAGGCGTGTCACTCGTAATACCGATTTAGAGCGCCCGCCGGGTTACCCGCCGGGTTGGGCGGGAACCGGACCAGTAGGCGTTTTCTTTCTTCTCCGGACTCCCGCCTGTCGCTGTTCCATTCGCGTTCGCGAAGATGCGGACGCGCCGGAATGATCGCGTTCCGGATTGCCGCCACAGGTGTCGTCATGGAAAGCTTGCAGCGCTGGATTCGCCGTAATTTTCGCGGGCTCTGGCTGTCTCCGGATTTCCGGAGGCTCTGGACGTCGCTGACGATCACGGCATTCGGCGCCCAGATCACGAACCTCGCGCTGCCGCTGACGGCGGCGCTGCTGCTGCACGCCACGCCGCTGCAGATGGGCGTGCTGATCGCGCTCGAGACGTTGCCGTTCGCGCTGATTTCGCTGCACGCCGGGGTATTGCTCGACCGTGTGCGCCGATTGCCGATCGTCATCGCCTCCGACCTGGTGCGCGGCACGGCGCTGCTCGCCATTCCCATTGCCGCGTTCACCAACACGCTGGCGATGGAGATCCTCTACGTCGTCGGCTTCTTCTGTGGCGTGTCGAACGTGGTCGGCGGCGGCGCTTACCAGGTGCTGCTCGCGCAACTGGCGGGGCGGAACCGGCTGGTCGAGGCCAATGCCAAGACGGCGTTGGGCGAGACGTCGTCGGCGCTGATCGGTCCCGGCTTGGCCGGCGGCCTCATCCAGCTTCTGACGGCGCCGTTCGCGATCATCCTGGACGCGCTGACGTTCTTCGTGTCGGCGTGGATGCTGCGGCGTATACGCGTTCCGCAGGACGTGCCGCACGCGGGCCCCAAGGCGTCGGTGACCGCCGAGATCGTGGAAGGGCTGAAGCTTGTCTGGCACAACCGCACGCTGCTGTCGCTCGCCTGGGTCGCAGCGCTGTGGCAGTTGCTGCATCACATGCAACTCGCCGTGCTGATCCTGTTCGCGACGCGCGAACTGGGCCTCTCGGCGGGCGCGATCGGACTCACCTACGCGTTCGGCGGCTTCGGTTGCATGCTGGCGGCGGCATCGGCGGAAAAGCTGTCGGCGCGCTTCGGCGTGGGACCAGTGATCGTCCACGGCCTGATGCTGACGGCAGTAGGCTGGCAGGCGTTCGGGCTCGTGTCGGGACCGGTGTGGTTCGCAACGCTCGCGCTGGGCATCGCGATGCTGCTGTTCGACTTCGGCGCCGTGCTGTATGCGATCAACTATCTCGCGCTGCGCCAGGCGATCACGCCGGACCGCCTGCTGGGCCGGATGACGGCCACGATGCGCTTCCTGACGGTGGCCGCGGCGCCGCTGGGTTCGCTAGCGGGCGGCGCGCTGGCAACGGCGATCGGCTTGCGCCCTACGCTGCTGACCGTCGGCGCGCTGGCCATCACGCTCACCGCGGGTGCGGTGCTGTGGTCGCCCGTGCGCCGGCACCGGACGCTGCCGGCGGTCCCGGCCGAGTGATCGCCTAGACGATGGTTCCCGCGGCGACAGTGCGGTTGGTGACTTCGTCGATGACGATGAAGGCGCCGGTCGTGCGGTCGTCGTGGAATGAATCGATGGCGAGAGGTTCGTTGATGGCCAGGCGCGCGCGCACGAGGTCGTTCATGCCGACTTCCTCGCGCGGCGCGACGGGCGCGAGGGTGGCGAGGTCGATCTCGTGCACGATCTCCGCTACCCTCGCACGGACTGTGCGCGTCGCGTGCTTGATGAGGTAGCTCGTGGCAGGCTGGAGCGGCTCGATGTCGAACCAGCAGAGGTCAGCAACGATTTCGCGCGTCACGCGCGGGCGCGCGCCGGCAGGCGCGAGAAGGTCGCCGCGGGCGACGTCGACATCGCGGTCGAGCGTCACCGTCACCGCGTGGCCGGGAAGGGCCAGCGATATGGGCCCATCGGGTCCGGCAAGGCCGGCCACGATCGCGCGCGAGCCCGCGGGCATGACCGCCACATCCGAACCGATTTCGAGCGTTCCGCTTGCGACCGTGCCCTGCAGGCCGCGTTGCGGCCGGCCGCGCTCGGCAGCCAGGGTGCGCGTCACGCGCTGGACCGGGAACCGCAGCGGCTGCGTCGCGCGCGATCGCAGGACATCGACGCTTTCGAGATACGCGAGGAGCGTCGGGCCGCCGTACCACGGCAGCGCGTCGCCACGGGAGGCGACCATGTCGCCGGTCAGCGCGGACATCGGGATGGCGTGCACTTCGGTGAAGTCGAGGTGCGCCGCGAGAGCCGAGAATTCCGCGTGGATCTCCTCGAAGCGTGCGCGATCCCAGTGGACCAGGTCCATCTTGTTAACGGCCAGCACCATCCGTGTAATGCCCGCCCAGCGCGCGAGGAACGCGTGGCGGCGCGTCTGCGCCATGAGGCCGTGCGCGGCGTCCACCAGCAACACGGCGACATCCGCCGTACTGGCGGCAGTGACCATATTGCGCGTGTACTGCTCGTGTCCCGGCGAATCGCCGATGATGAACTTGCGCGCCGGCGTGGCGAAATAGCGGTAGGCAACGTCGATCGTGATGCCCTGCTCGCGCTCGGCCAGCAGCCCGTCGGTGACCAGCGAGAAGTCGATCGGCATCTGGCCCGCGCGGCGCGATCCGGCTTCGAGCGCCGTCACCTGGTCCGACAGGAGTCCCTTGCTGTCCCAC
The DNA here is from genome assembly GCA_963828045.1 of uncultured beta proteobacterium. Taxonomy (GTDB): domain Bacteria; phylum Pseudomonadota; class Gammaproteobacteria; order Burkholderiales; family Casimicrobiaceae; genus VBCG01. The sequence goes on from CAWHCM010000004.1 coordinate 803,304, forward strand.
AGCAGGCGGCCGATCAGCGTGCTCTTGCCGTCGTCGACGCTGCCTGCGGTGGTGAAGCGCAGCGGCGTGTGCGGACGGTTGAATGAGCCGATGTGCGCATCAGAAATAACCCTGCCGCTTGCGCAACTCCATCGCGGCGTCGTTGGCCTGGTCGTCGAGCCGCGTCGCGCCACGCTCGGTGATGCGCGTCGAGGCCGTTTCGCGGACGATGTCATCGAGCGTGGTTGCGTCCGACTCGACGGGCGCCGTGCATGGAATGTCGCCGACGGTGCGGAAGCGCACAGAGAGATTGACCACGCGCTCGCCGGGTTCGGCGGGCGTCAGCTGCGTCACCGGCACCAGCGCATTCCCGCGGCGAACGACATCGCGCCGGTGCGAGAAATAGAGTTCCGGCAACGGAATGACCTCCTGCCGGATGTACTGCCAGACATCGAGTTCGGTCCAGTTCGACAGCGGGAACACGCGCATATTCTCGCCTTTGTGCACGCGCGCGTTGTACAGCGACCACAGTTCGGGCCGCTGCGCCTTGGGGTTCCATTGCCCGGAATCGTCGCGGAACGAGAACACGCGCTCCTTGGCGCGCGCCTTTTCCTCGTCGCGGCGGGCGCCGCCGATGCAGGCGTCGAATCCGAGTTCGGCGATGGCGTCGAGCAGCGTGATGGCCTGGTGCGGATTGCGCGACTCGTTCGAGCGGCGCAATCGCACGCGGCCCGCGCGAATCGAATCGTCGAGCGAGCGCACGACGAGCGGCAGGCCGGTCTCGCGCGCCATCCGGTCGCGGAAAGCGATGACCTCGGGAAAATTCTGCTCGGTGTCGATGTGCAGCAGCGTCACCGGCGCCTTCTCGGGCGCGAACGCCTTCTGGGCCAGGCGGAGGACGACCGCGGAGTCCTTGCCTCCGGAAAACAGGAGCGCGACGTTGCGGCACTCGGCGGCGACCTCGCGCAGGATGAAGATCGACTCGGCCTCGAGTTCGGCCAGGTAGCCATTGCGCCGCCGCGGCGCAATCGGCGGTGGCGGTGCAACGTCGTTCAGCGCGGGGTCGTCGTGCAGCAACATGGCGTGGCGGCTTTCTAGAAGGAGACGGCGGCGCGCGCGCGAACCACGCGGCCCTGCGCGTCGATGTGAATGCCGCATTCGCGGTCGGCGGGCGCCTCCCACCACCAGCGTCCCGACCGCGGGTCCTCGCCGGGCATCACGGCGCGCGTGCACGGCGCGCAGCCGATGGAGGGGAAGCCGCGCTGGTGCAGCGGGTGCGTGGGCACGTCGTGCTCACGGACGTAGCCCCAGACGTCATCCTCGGTCCAGTCGGCCAGCGGCGAGAGCTTCATGAGGCCGTGCTGCTCGTCGCGGGCGAGGATGGGCGTATCGGTGCGCGTGACCGACTGCCCGCGGCGCAGGCCGGTGATCCAGAGACACTTGCCTGCGAGCGCGCGAGCGAGGGGGCGCACCTTGCGCAGCTCGCAGCATTGCCGGCGCAATTCGACGGAGCGGTAAAAGGGATTGGGTCCGTGCGCCGCAACGAACGACTCGATGTCCCGGGCGTCGGGCGCGTAAAGGCGCACCGGCACGCCGTAGCGCTGGCGCACGGAGTCGATGAACGCGTACGTCTCGTCATGCAGCCGGCCGGTATCGAGCGTGAACACCTCAACGGGAAGGTCGAGCGTGGCGGCGAGGTCGAGGATTACCATGTCCTCGACGCCGAAGCTCGATGCCAGCGTTGCCGGCGCGTACGCGGTGACCGCGTGGCGCAGGCGCTGCGTGGCTTCCCCGGTGCGCAATGGCAGATTCATGTATGGGCCAGATCCCCAAGGTGATGCGAGACAACCTGCGAAGGCGGTCTCGCAGGACGACACCGGATACTAGGCAACAGGGCAAATAGACGGAAATGATATTTGGAGAGGTTTGATATTCCTGCTCGCTATAACCGGTTGGGGGCCCCTTCGTGAAACGCCTCGTCATCGTCTTGGCGGCGGTGGCGCTTGCCGTCGTCGCGCTGCTTGTGTTCGTTGCTCCGCGCAACCCCGAAATTGCCGTCGAACGGGACCTTGCCTTTGGGCGAGGCGGCGACGTGGTGCTGAAGCTCGACCTCGCGATGCCGAAGGTGGGGGAGGGTCCATTTCCTGCGGTCGTGTTTGTGCACGGCGAGGGCTGGCGGGCGGGCAGTCGCCAGCAGATGAATCACTTCATCGAGGGGATGGCCCGTCTGGGCTATGTGGCGGTGACCATCGACTATCGCCTGGTGCCGGTTGCCCGGTTTCCCGCGCAGGTCGAGGATTGCAAGGCCGCCGTGCGTTGGCTGCGCGCCAATGCCGGCAAGTATCGCGTTGATCCGGACCGCATCGGCGTGATCGGCTTCTCCGCGGGCGGCCACCTCGCCGCGATGCTCGGCGTCACCGGCAACGATGATGGTCTCGATGGCGCTGGCGGCAACCCGGAGCAGCCGAGCCGCGTGGAAGCCGTAGTGAGCTTCTTCGGTCCCACCGATTTCTCCGCGAGCGGCTGGCCCGCCGACCTCACGACCGAAGTCATCATTCCATTCCTCGGCGGATCGCTTGCGGACAAGCCGGATGTCTACCGCAGGGCTTCGCCGATCAACTACGTGACCAAGGATGCGCCGCCGTTCCTCTTCTTCCACGGTACCGAGGACAAGCTGGTTCCTGTGGACCAGTCAGTCCGGATGGCGCAAAGGCTCAAGGACGCAGGTGTGCCGACGCAGATCGTCGTGCTGGAAGGCGAGGGCCACGGTTTCACCGATGCCGCCAACCAGAAGTCGATGCAGCAGATGCTGGACTTCCTCAGCGAGCGGCTGAAGAGGTAGCAGGTCCGGTTCCGCTGGCGTCGCGCTGAAATGGGTACACGCTGCCGATCTTCAGCAGTTGCGACAACTCGTCCAGCGCGCGCCTGGACTCGTCCAGCAGCGCCGGGTCCGCCAGGTCGCCCGGCGCCAATCGATCGCGATAGTGGCGGCGAATCCACTGTTCGAGCGCCGTCGCCAGAGTCTCGTCGAGGAAGACCCTTGCACGCACCGCCTTGCGTTCATCGGGTGTCAGCGCCACGCGCAAGCGCAAACAGGCCGGGCCACCGCCGTTCCTCATGCTCTGCTTCAAGTCGAAGGTCAGCACTTCGGCTAAGGGTCCGTTGGATGCGATGAGCGCGTCGATGTACGCGTCGACTCGCGGATTCTCGCGGCACTCGGCCGGCGCGACCAGCAGCATCCGCCCGTCGGGGCGCGCGATGAGCTGGCTGTTGAAGAGGTAGGTCGCGACGGCATCCGCGAGGCTCACGTCGCGCTCGCGCACGACGACCGGCGTGAAATCGTCGACGCGCGCGGCGAGATCCGCCAGCACCGCGTGCTGGTCGGCGAACGCGTGCTCGTGACAGAAGAGCACGTTGCGCTGGCCGACGCTGATGACGTCGTTGTGGAAGACGCCGGCGTCGACGGCGGTCGGATTCTGCTGCGCGAAGACCGTACGCGCCGGCGCAAGTCCGTGACGCCGGGCGATCGCCGCGAACGCCTCCTGTGTCTGTCGCGCCGGATAGCGTGCGGGTGCCAATCCGCCGCCGAAGCCGTGCTTGCCGAACACGAAGAATTCGACCCCTGGAATGTTCTCGCCGCTGGCGAAGCGCGTGTGGTTCGCCGCACCTTCGTCGCCCAGCTGCGGCGCCGAAGGCAGCGGATCGTGCACGGCAAATCTCGCCGCGTCGGCGAAGATCGCGCGCAGGATTGCCGTCGTAGTCGGCGCTTCGAGCGACCGATGGAAGTGCGAGACGAGATTGGCGGACGTGAAGTGCACGCGGCCGTCGGCCGTGTCCGCCGAAGGGCTGACGGTGGCCGCGTTCGCCACCCACATCGCGGCGGCGGACGAGCATGCCGCGAGCAATCCCGGCGCCTCGCGCGCGGCGCGCTGCAGGATTGCGGCATCGGTGCCCGCGAATCCCAGTGCCCGCAGCGCAGGAAGGAACGGTCGTTCGTGCGGCGGCAGCACGGCCTGCGGATAACCGCGCGCCGCCAGCGCACGCATCTTGGCCAACCCCTGCAATGCCGCCTCGCGCGGATTGGCGACGAGGCCCGCGTTGTGTTCGGAGGCGACGTTGCCGGTGGCGAGGCCCGAATAATTGTGCGTCGGTCCGGGGATGCCGTCGAAATTGTATTCGGGCATCGGGAGTGGGCGCCGTTGCGTTACCGGTCCGCCGGCGACAGCGGGACCGCCCGCACGGTGTCGCCTTCGCCGACGCGCAGCGTAGCCGCGGCGTAGGGTTTCAGTGGAAAGCGGTCGGCGCGGATCGGGCGCCGTGGTGACAAGCACGCGGAAATGCTTGAGGTCGCGGTTGGCGACCAGCCACAGCACGTCGTCGGTCAGGCTGTCGGGGACCGGGTCTTCCTCCTCGAGCGTCACCGGAAGGACTTGCGACTGTCGAACAGCGTGTATGTCGTCGCGGAAACATTCGACGGTAGGACCAGCGTCGAAGATGTCGACGTACCCGTCATAGCGAAAGCCTTCCTGTTCGAGCATCGCGCGCGCGGGCGCCGTGTCGGTGTGCACGGCGGCGATGGCGTCACGCGCATCGGCGGGCAACAGGTTCACGTAGACGGGGTGCTTCGGCATCAATTCCGCGATGAACGATTTTTGCCCGATGCCGGTCAGGTAGTCGGCCGTCGAGTATTCCATCGCGAAGAAATGGCGGCCCAAGCCTTCCCAGAAGGGGCTCTTGCCGTCCTCCGTCAAGCGTCCGCGCAACTCCGCGATGATCTTCGGTGAGAAAAGGTGCGCGAATTCGGCGATGAACAGCAGGCGGCTCTTCGCCAGCAGCACGCCGTTCTTGCCCTGCCGGAAAGCCTGGTCCAGGAACAGCGAGCAAAGCTCGGTGTGGCCGGTATGGTCGTTGGCGAGGAAGAGCGTCGGCGCGGCCGTGTAGACATCGAGCGCGCGCGACGCGTGGACCAGCGTGCCGACGTGGTAGTTGTAGAAGGGTTCGGTCAGGCCCACCGCCGCTTCGATGGCGCTGATGCCCACGATGCGGTCCGGATGCCGGCCACGGCCTGGCGTGCCGTTGCGGCCGTCGACCAGCACGAACATGTAGCACGCGTCGGTACGCAGGGCGCTCCCGGCGAACGACGCGAGCGAGCGTTCGATGCGCGACGCCAACCGCTCGCGATTGGCCGGAAGCGTCGTGAGGCCGGTGCCGGTGCGCTCGGACAGCGCGAGGACGCTCCCGACGTCGTCGCGTGCGATCGGCCGGATGAAGAACATCGAAAGCGGAGTCAGACCAGTGCGCGATTGAGCGCCGCTTCCAACCGCGCGAGGCCTTCGAGGATTTCGTCGAGCGAGATGACGAGCGACGGCGCGATGCGGATGACGTCCGGGCCCGCGACGAGCAGCATGAGGCCGGCGTCGCCGGCGGCCTTCACGACATCCATTGCCTTGCCCTGCCAGCGCGCCTCGAGCTCGCCGCCGATCCACACGCCTTCGCCGCGCAGGTCGGCGAACACCCGGCGGCGCGTGTTGATCGCCTTGAGGCCCTCCATGAACAGCGCGTGCCGCGCCTTGACGCCATCCAGGACCTCGGTCGTGTTGATGACGTCGAAGACGGCGCCGGCGACCGCGCACGCGAGCGGATTGCCTCCGTACGTCGTGCCGTGCACGCCGACGCTGAAGACGCTGGCGATGTCCGTCGTCGTGAGCATCGCGCCGATCGGAAAGCCGCCGCCAAGTCCCTTGGCGCTGGTCATGATGTCGGGGACGATGCCCTTCTGCATGTACGAGAACAGCGTGCCGGTGCGGCCCATGCCGCTCTGGATTTCGTCCAGGATCAACAATGCGCCGAATTGCGTGCACAGCCGCCGCGCGGCCTGCAGGAATTCCGGCGTGCCAGGGCGCATGCCGCCTTCGCCTTGCATCGGCTCCAGGATGACGGCGCAGATGTCGGCGCCGTACGCGGCGAATTCGCGCTCGAGCGCCGCCACGTCGTTGTACGGAATGTGCGTGAAGCCTGCGGGATTGGGCCCGAAGCCGCTCGCGTACTTGGCCTGGCCGCCGGCGGTGACGGTGAAGAGCGTCCGGCCGTGGAAGCTGTTCACCGTGGAGATCACGCGGAATTTCTTCTCGCCCACGCGGTCGCGCGCATAGCGGCGGGCGAGCTTCAGCGCCGCCTCGTTGGCTTCCGCACCGGAATTGGCGAAGAACACGCGCTCGGCAAACGTGTTGTCGATGAGACGCTTGGCCAGACGCAGTGCGGGCTCGCTGGTAAGCCAGTTCGAAACATGCCACAGCGTGGACCCCTGGTCCGTCAGCGCGCGGACCATCGCCGGATGGCAATGGCCGAGTGCGGTGACGGCAACGCCGGCGGCGAAGTCGATGTACATCCGCCCGGCCTGGTCCCACACGCGCGAGCCTTCGCCGCGCACCGGCACGAACGGCGCCGGCGCGTAGCAGGGCACCATCCACTCGTCGAACATCGCGCGCGTCACCGGGAGCGTCGCGGCGCTGGAGGGGGCAGCGACCTCGCGCCTCGCCGTGGCGGCGACGATCGCTTGTTTGTCGGCGGAGAGATTGCTCATGGTCACCCGGTCGCTCAGCTGGTCACTGAGGCGGCAGGGGCCGCCGCGACCACCTGGATTTCGATCTTGTAATCGGAGCTTGCGAGACTGGCCTCGACGGTCGCGCGCGCCGGCGCATGCCCCTGCGGCACCCAGGCGTCCCATATCGCGTTCATCACCGGAAAATCCTTCATGTCGGGAAGGTAGATCGTCGCGGACAGGATCCGCGTCTTGTCGCTGCCGATCTCGGCAAGGAGCGCGTCGACCCGGCCCAGCACCGAACGCGTTTGCGCGGCCACGTCGGCCGTCGGGTCCTCGGCGACCTGGCCGGCGAGGTAGGCCAGCCGTTCGCTCGCCGGCGCGAAGACGACGATGTCGGACATGCGCTTGCTGGTGTGGAAGCGCTCAATTGGCAAAATAGTGGGCACGATAAGATCCGGTAGGCCTCGAGTGGACAGAGGGGAATTGTAATGGAAATGACTGCGCGATTAGCCTTGGTGCTGGGCGGAATCTTCATGTTTGCCGCCGTGGCGCTTGGCGCTTTCGGCGCGCACGCGCTTCGCGGGTACCTGGACCCCCAGATGACGGCGGTGTGGCAGTCGGCGGTCCAGTACCACGCCTGGCACGCGATAGCGCTGCTGGGTATCGGCAGCCTGTTGCTGCACTATCCCCGCAGCGGCGGCTTAAGGCTGGCAGCGTGGCTGTTCGTCGCCGGCAACCTTTTGTTCGCGGGCAGCCTGTACGCGATCGCACTGACCGGCGCGCGCGGCCTTGGCGTGATCACGCCGCTGGGCGGCGTGGCGTTCCTGGCCGGATGGGCAGTATTCGCTACGGCGGTATGGCGCGACCTGCGCTGATCCTTGAGCCTAGTCGATCTTCGCCCCGGAATCCTTCACGACCTTCTGCCATTTCGCGGTCTCCGCCGCGATGTGCCGCGCGAAGTCCTCGGGCGTGCCGCCGGCGGCGATCGCCCCTTGGGCCAGCAGCTTCTCCTTGGCATCGGGCGATGCCAGCCACTTCGCGACGTCGGCATTGAGCTTCAGGACGATCGGCTGCGGCGTCCCGGCCGGCACCAGCAGGCCGAACCACGATGACGCCTCGAAGCCGGGCAGGCCCGACTCGGCCATCGTCGGCACATCGGGCAGCGCGGCCGCTCGCTCCTTGCTGGTCACGGCCAGAGCCTTCAGCTTGCCCGCCTTGATGAGTGCCAGCGATGAAGGCAGGTTGTCGAACATCAGCTGCACTTGGCCGCCGACCAGGTCCTGCAGCGCGGGCGCGCTGCCCTTGTACGGTATGTGCGCGATCTGCACGCCGGCCATCGTCTTGAAGAGTTCGCCGGAGAGATGGATCGACGTGCCGTTGCCCGACGACGCGAAGTTGAGCTTGCCTGGATTCGCCTTCGCGTAGGCGATGAGCTCCTGCACGGAATTGACAGGCAGCGCCGGGTTGACCACCAGGACGTTCGGCACGCCGGCGACGAGGATCACGGGGGCGAAGTCGCGCACGTGGTCGTACGGCATCTTGGGATAGAGGCTCGGATTGATGGCGTGCGTGCCCACGGTGCCCATCAGCAGCGTATAGCCGTCGGGTGGCGACTTCGCAACCAGCTCCGCGCCGATGTTGCCGCCGGCGCCGGGGCGGTTGTCGACCACTGCCGGCTGGCCAAGCGTCTCGGACATCTTCTGCGCCGCCGCGCGCGCCAGCACATCGGTGGTGCCGCCGGCGGGAAACGGCACGACGATGCGGATGGGCTTGTTCGGATACGTCTGCGCGGACGCGCCGAACGCGAATGCCGCGAGCATGGCGGCGAGGGCCAGGCGATACGACCGTTTCATCTTTGCCTCCGTTACACGGGCCACCGGACGCGGCCTCGACACTTCGTCGTTGCTAATCAACTTTCGCGCCCGAGGCTTTGATGATGCGCGCGTACTTGGCGAGTTCGCGCGCGATCATCTGCGCGAACTGCTCGGGCGTATCCGGTGCCGGTTCGGCGCCGTCGGCCATGAGCTTTGCCCGCACGTCGGGTGTCGTGAGGATCTTCGTGACGTCCGCGTTCCACTTCGCGATGACGGATGGCGGCGTGCCGGCCGGCGCGAAAAGCCCATACCACGTCGAAATGTCGAATCCGGTCAGGCCGGCTTCGGCCATCGTCGGCAGGTCCGGAGCCAGCGGCGAGCGCTGCGCGGTCGTCACCGCCAGCGCCTTCAACTTGCCGGCCTTGACCTGCGCCATCGCGTTGGCGAGGTTGTCGAACATGAATTGCGTGTCGCCGGCCAGCAGTGCCTGCGTCGCCGGCGCGCCGCCCTTGAAGGGAACGTGCACGGCATCGGTGCCGGTCTCGACCTTGTACAGCTCGCCGGCCAAGTGTCCGCCGCTGCCGATGCTCCCGGATCCGAACGACAGCTTGCCGGGATTCGCCTTCGTGTAGGCGATGAACTCCTTGACGTTGTTCACCGGCGAGTTCGCGTTGACGACGAGGACGTTCGGTGTCGTGGCGATGAGCGTGATCGGCGCGAAGTCGCGGACGGCGTCGTACGGCATCGTCTTGTACAGGCTGGGATTGACGGCGTGCGTCGACAGCGCGCCCATCAGGATCGTGTAGCCGTCGGGTGCGGACTTGGCGACCAAGTCGGCGCCGATGTTGCCGCCGGCGCCCGGCTTGTTCTCCACGACGACCGATTGGCCCCACATTTCGGTGAGGCGCTGCGCGATCAGCCGGCCCGTGAAATCGAGCGACCCGCCGGGCGGAAAGGGCACGACGAGCTTGACCGGTCGACTCGGGTAACCCTGTGCGATGAGCGGACCCGGCGTCCAGCCGATGGCGGTCACCAGCAATGCGCAAGCCAGATGCAACCAGTGGCGCGGCGGCGTCGCCGTCCGCGGGGACCGGCGGGTCGTCATGCTGGAACTCCTCAAGATGGATCGAATGCCCCGGTCGATTCTAGCAGTTGCGCCCATGACCGCGATTGCGTCCACGAGCCCCGATTTGGCGTCGGAGGCGCTGACGGCGCATAATTGAACGTTGGCCAGCCCTCGCCGTCATACCTCGCGGGTGCTCGAGTCGCCGTCATCGCGGTCGTGGTCCGGTGAGCACGTCGCCGCTTTGGGCTGGCGGCGAAGACCGCCAATCCGACACACTTAGGCTCCAATGAACAAAGCAGTCAAAGCCGCCGCAGCGGCCGCATTCGTGATGGCCGCCGTGGGTGGTGGCTACTGGTTCGGCCTGCAGCGTGCGGGCCAGCAGGCGGTCGCGGGAGCCCAAGCTGCGGCGAAGGCGGCCGCCGCGGTTGGCGGCGGTGAGATCACCGTCGAGGCCATCAAGGTCGCGACCGTGACGCTTCCGCAGACGATCACGACGGTCGGCAGCTTGCGCTCCGACGAATCGGTGACGCTGCGCCCCGAGGTGGCCGGGCGCATCAGCAGCATCGCGTTCCAGGAAGGCCAGAGGGTGGCGAAGGGTGCGCTGCTCGTGCGCCTCGACACGGCGGTGCCGCAGGCCGAGGCACAGCAGGCGCGCGCCAACTACGTTCTGGCCAAGACCAAGTTCGACCGCGCCGTCGACTTGGCCAAGAGCAACTTCATTTCGGGCCAGGCGAAGGACGAGGCCGAGAACAACCTCAAGGTAGCCGAGGCGTCGCTGCAGCTGGCCGAGGCCAAGCTCGCGAAGATGGACCTGCGCGCACCGTTCTCGGGAATCATCGGCCTGCGCTCGGTGTCGGTCGGCGACTACGTGAAGGAGGGCGCCGACCTCGTCAACCTGGAGGCGATCGATCCGCTCAAGGTCGACTTCCGGCTGCCCGAGGTCTACATGCGCCAGGTGCAGGTCGGGCAGGCGTTGCAGATACAGCTGGACGCGCTGCCGGGCAAGACCTTCGAGGGCAGGGTGTTCGCGGTGAATCCGCTGATCGACGCCGCGGGGCGCGCCGTCGTGATCCGCGCGATCGTGCGCAATCCCGATACGTCGCTGCGGCCGGGCATGTTCGCGCGTGTGCGCGTCATCACGCGCGACGCGCAGGAAGCGCTCGTGCTGCCCGAGCAGGCGCTGGTCCCGCAGGGCGACCAGCAATTCGTCTATCGCGTCGTCGATGGCAAGGCGGTGCGCACCAAGGTCGAGGTGGGCCAGCGCCGGGACGCCAAAGTCGAAATTCTCAATGGCCTGGGCAAGGACGACGTCGTCGTCACCGCGGGCCAGTTGAAGCTCCGCGATGGCGCTCCAGTGACCTACGCAGCTGCGGCCAAGCCCAAGGCAGCAACGGCGGAGGTGGCGCCGGCAGGCGGCGGCGCCAACGTCATCGCGCCGGCCAATGCCGCTCCCGGCAAGGCGGATGCGGCGCTGACGCCCCCGTCCAAGTCCTGATTTCTTAGGCACGGTCAGCGATGCAACTGCCCGAGATATGCATCAAGCGCCCCGTCCTTGCGACGGTGCTGTCGCTCATCGTCGTCCTGGTCGGCCTCATTTCGTATACGCGGCTTTCGGTGCGCGAGTATCCGCGCATCGATGAGCCCGTCGTCAGCGTCTCGGTCGACTATCGCGGCGCATCCGCCGAGGTGGTCGAGTCGCAGGTGACCAAACCCATCGAGGACTCGCTGGCCGGCATCGAGGGCGTGGAAGTGATGACGTCGCAAAGCCGCTCGGAGACGTCGCGCATCAACGTCCGCTTCACGCTGAAGCGCGATCCGGATTCGGCCGCGGCCGACGTGCGCGACAAGGTGGCGCGGGCGCGCGGCAAGCTGCCGGACACCATCGACGAGCCAATCATCGCCAAGGTCGAGGCGGACTCGAACCCGATCATCTACATCGCCGTGCAGGCCGGGTCGCTGACGCCGCTCGAGGCCTCGGACTACGTCAAGCGATACGTGCAGCCGAGGCTATCTGTGCTGCCCGGCGCGGCCGACGTCCGCGTTTTCGGCAATCGCGAAGTCTCGATGCGCATCAACCTCGATCGCACGCGTCTGGCCGCCTACAAGCTGACTGTCCAGGATGTCGAGGATGCGATCCGGCGGCAGAACGCCGAGATTCCGGCGGGGCGCATCGAGTCGACGTCGCGAGAATTCACCGTCGTCGCCGAGACGGACACGCGAACGCCTGAGCAATTCAGCAACATCATCGTCGCCAACGTCGCCGGTTACCCGGTACGGATTCGCGATGTTGGAACGGCCGAAATCGGCGCGGTCGACGAACGCGTGATCTCGCGCTTCAACGGCAAGTCGTCGCTCAACATCGGCGTGATCAAGCAACAGGTGTCGAACCCTCTGGACCTGTCGAACGCCGTCCGGGCAGAGGTGGAAAAGATCAATCCCGGGCTGCCGCCGGGCATGAAACTCATCGTCGCCTACGACACGTCGGTATTCATCGAACGCTCGATCAAGTCGGTGTTCGAAACCATCGGCGAGGCGATCCTGCTCGTCGTGCTCGTCATCTATTTCTTCCTGCGCAGCCTCCGCGCGACCCTCATCCCCATCGTGACGATCCCGGTCTCGCTGATAGGCGCATTCGGGTTGATGTACGCGTTCGGCTTCACGATCAACACGCTGACGCTGCTGGCGATCGTGCTGGCCATCGGGTTGGTGGTCGACGACGCCATCGTGATGCTCGAGAACATCTTCCGGCACGTCGAGGAGGGCATCCCGCGCAAGCAGGCTGCCATCCTCGGCGCGCGGGAAATCGGCTTCGCGATCATCGCGATGACGCTGACCCTGGCGTCTGTCTTCGCGCCGCTGGCGTTCGCGACCGGCCGCACGGGACGCCTCTTCGTCGAATTTGCGCTGACGCTGGCCGGCGCCGTACTGGTGTCTGGTTTCGTTGCGCTGACTCTGTCGCCGATGATGTGTTCGCTGCTGCTGCGGCATCAGGAGCGGCATTCGTGGATCTACAACACGATCGAGAGCTGGATCCTGGCGCTCACGCACGGATATCGCCGGCTGCTGACGGCCGCGCTGCACGCGCGCTGGGTGATCATAGCGGGCTGGCTGCTCGTCCTGGGACTCGGCGCGGTGTTCTTCATGTCGCTCAAATCCCAGCTCGCGCCAACCGAAGATCGCGGCGTGATCCTGGGCCTTGTTTCCGCGCCGCAAGGCTCGACGCCGACTTACACTGCCGATCAGATCAAGCCGATCGAGGAGTTCTATACTCAGGTTCCGGAGGCGTCCGCGTACACGGCGATCGCCGGATTCCCGACGGTCGTCGACGGCATCGCGGTGCTGCGCCTCAAACCCTGGGAGGAGCGCACCAAGAAGCAGCAACAGATTGCCGACGAATTGCGGCCGAAATTCGCGACGATTCCGGGGGCCATTGCTTTTCCGCTGAGTCCGCCGTCGCTCGGCCAGCCGTTCCGTTCGACGCCCGTCGAATACGTGGTGATGGCGCAGGTTCCGTATCCCGAGTTGCAGCGGATCGTCGATCGATTCCTGGACGAGATGCGCAAGTACCCGGGTGTGCAGAATTTGCAGACCGACCTGCGGCTCAACACGCCGGAAGTGCGCGTCACGATCAACCGCGACAAACTGTCCGACATCGGGGTTGCCGTCGACACGGTAGGGCGCACGCTCGAGACGATGCTCGGCGGCAGGCAGGTGACGCGTTTCAAGCGCGAGGGCGAGCAATACGACGTCATCGTCCAGGTGGCGCCGCTCGACCGCACGTCGCCCGCGGACATCAGCGACGCGTATGTTCGCGCGCGCGATGGCAGCATGGTGCAACTGTCGAACCTGGTGGATGTTCGCGAAGGCGTGGCGCCACAGTCGCTCAACCACTTCAACCGGCTGCGCGCGGTCAAGCTCACGGGGACGCTGGCGCCCGGTTATTCGGTGGGCGAGGCGTTGGCCGCGATGGACGATGCCGCGAAGCGCGTGTTGCCGAACACCGCTCAAACCGACCTCGATGGCCAGTCGCGCGAATTCCGCGCGTCGGGGGGCGAGATCTATTTCACGTTCGTGCTGGCGCTCTTGTTCATCTACCTCGTGCTTTCGGCGCAGTTCGAAAGCTTCGTCAATCCGTTCGTGATCATGCTCTCGGTGCCGCTGTCGATGACCGGCGCGCTGTTCACGCTGTGGCTGGCCGGCGGAACGCTCAACATCTACAGCCAGGTCGGTCTCGTCACGCTGGTGGGGCTCATCACCAAGCACGGGATCCTGATCGTCGAATTCTCGAATCAACTGCGCGCGAAGGGCGAGCCGCTGTTCCAGGCCGTCATCGACGCCGCAACGCTTAGGCTGCGCCCGATCCTGATGACGACCGGTGCGATGGTGCTGGGCGCGCTGCCGCTGGCGCTGGCCTCAGGCGCCGGCGCCGAATCGCGGACGCAGATCGGGTGGGTGATCGTCGGCGGCATGGCGTTCGGGACCATGCTGACGCTGTTTGTCGTTCCCACGGCCTACACGCTGCTCGCCGGGCGGCACGAGGCTGAGCCGGGCGCCGCTACGGCCCCGACGGCCCCCCCGCCGGGCGTGCCGCTACCCGAGCCCGGCCGCGCCGACTAGCGCGCCGCAGCGCCGCGGCCACCGCAAATGACATAGAATCGTCACCCGGTAGAGGCAGACTGCCCACTTCACAAGGAGGAGCTCCATGTTGCACGTCCTTTCCCGTGTCTCGCGCCTGTTCGTTGCGGCCGCACTTGCGGCTTTCGCCGTGTCGGCGCACGCGGTCACCGAAATCCAGTGGTGGCATTCGATGACCGGCAAGCTTGGCGACAAGGTCAACGAGATCGCGACCAAGTTCAACGCCACCCAGTCCGACTACAAGGTGGTTCCTGTCTACAAGGGCCAGTACGACGAGTCCATGGCCGCGGCAATCGCCGCCTACCGCGCGGGCAATCCACCGCAAATCGTCCAGGTGTTCGAAGTCGGTACGGCGACGATGATGGCGGCCAAGGGCGCGGTGATGCCGGTGTACGAGCTGATGGCCAAGTCGGGCGAGAAGTTCGACCCCAAGGCCTATCTCGGCGCGGTCTACGGCTATTACTCCGACACGCACGGACGCCTGCTTTCCATGCCCTTCAACAGCTCGTCGCAGGTGCTCTACATCAACGACGACGAGTTCAAGAAGGCAGGGCTGGACCCGAACAAGCCGCCCACCACCTGGCCGGAAGTCGGCGCGGCCGCGGAGAAGCTCAAGGCGTCGGGCGCCGCCTGCGCGTTCACGACCGGCTGGCAGTCGTGGGTGCAGCTCGAGAGTTTCAGCGCCTGGCACAACGTGCCGTTTGCCACGCTGGAAAATGGCTTCGGCGGGCTCGGCACGCGCATGGAGTTCAACGGCCCGGTGCAGATCAGGCAAATCAGTACGCTGGGCGATTGGTCGAAGAAGGGCCTGTTCACCTATGCCGGCCGAAAGGACGAGCCGCTGGCCAAGTTCACGAGCGGCGATTGCGCGATGATCACGACGTCGAGCGGCTCCTACGCGAACATCAAGGCCAACGCCAAATTCAACTGGCGCGTCGCGCGCCTGCCGTACTGGCCCGACGTCAAGGGCGCGCCGCAGAACACGATCATCGGCGGCGCGACGCTGTGGGTGCTGACGCAAAAGGATCCCGCGGTGTACAAGGGCATCGCGAAATTCTTCACGTTCCTGTCGACGCCGGAAATCCAGGCCGACTGGCATCAGTCGACGGGCTATGTTCCGATCACGATTGCCGCGTATGAGCTCACCAAGAAGCAGGGGTTCTACGACAAGAATCCGGGCTTCGACATCGCGATCGGAGAACTCACCAACAAGCCGCCCACCGCGAACTCGAAGGGCCTGCGCTTCGGCAACTTCGTGCAGATCCGCAACGTCATCGACGAGGAGCTGGAAGAGGTCTGGAACGGCAAGAAGACCGCCAAGCAGGCGCTCGACGAGGCCGTGACTCGCAGCAACGAGCAACTCGAGAAGTTCCAGAAGGCGAACCAGTAGCGACGCCATCGCCGCCGCGCCGCGCAATCGGCGGCGAGGCGGCGACGCGCCATGGACGATCGCGCCGTCTTCCGATCGCGCTGGCTGCCCTACGCGCTGGTCGCGCCGCAGATCGCGATCACGCTGGTCTTCTTCTTCTGGCCGGCGACCCAGGCGCTCTACCAGTCGGTGCTCGTGCAGGACGCGTTCGCCACGCATGCGCAGTTCGTCTGGTTCGACAACTTCAAGGCGCTGTTCGGCGACCCGCTCTACCTGCGCTCGTTCCGGGTCACGGCGGTATTCTCGCTGCTGGTGGCCGCCATCGGCCTCTCGATCGCGCTGCTGCTCGCGGTATTCGCGGACAGAATCGTGCGCGGCGCGGCGGTCTACAAGTCGCTGCTGATTTGGCCCTATGCCGTGGCGGCGGCGGTCGCCGGCGTGTTGTGGCTATTTCTGCTTTCCCCGTCGATCGGCATCATCACATTTGCGTTGCGCCAGTTCGGCGTCAACTGGAACTATTATCTCAACGACGGCCAGGCGCTGACGCTGATCGTGATCGCCGCCGTCTGGAAGCAGATCAGCTACAACTTCCTGTTCTTTCTGGCCGGCCTGCAGTCGATCCCCAAATCGATGATCGAGGCCGCCGCGATCGACGGCGCCGGGCCGATGCGCCGATTCTGGACCATCGTATTTCCGCTGCTGTCGCCGACGACGTTCTTCCTGCTCGTCGTCAACATCGTTTACGCGTTCTTCGATACCTTCGCCATCGTGGACGCGACCACGCAGGGCGGCCCGGGCCAGGCGACCCAGATCCTCGTGTACAAGGTCTTCCAGGCGGGCGTGCAGGCCCTCGACCTTTCCGGTTCCGCCGCGCAGTCCGTCGTCCTGATGTGCATCGTGATTGCGCTCACCGTGATCCAGTTCCGCTACGTCGAGCGCAAAGTGCATTACTAACATGAAACAACCCCCACGCTCGCCATGCTCGCTGCCCCCAATGGGGGTGCGTCAGTACTATGGGGCGACCCGGCGGTACTGACATGGTCGAACGCCGCCCGCTGCTTACCGTGCTGCGCCACGTCGTCCTGATCGGCGGCGTCTTCATCGTGGCGTTTCCGCTCTACGTGGCGTTCGTGGCGTCGACGCTCTCGCTGGACGAGGTGATCCAGGTGCCAATGCGGCTCTTTCCCGGAACGCACCTCATCGAGAATTACCGGGCGGTGCTCGCGCATGGCAGCGAGCGCGCATCGGGCGCGGCGGTCGGCCCGATGATGTGGAACAGCCTGGTGATGGCCCTGGTGATTGCCATCGGAAAGATCTCCATCTCCATTATTTCCGCATTCGCTTTCGTCTACTTCCGGTTTCCGTTGCGTCGTACGTTCTTCTGGATGATCTTCGTCACGCTGATGTTGCCGGTCGAGGTGCGCATCTTCCCGACGTACCAGGTCGCAGCGGACTTGGGACTCATCAATACGTACGCGGGACTGACGCTGCCGCTCATCGCATCGGCGACGGCGACTTTCCTGTTTCGGCAGTTCTTCATGACCGTGCCGCGCGAGCTCGCCGAAGCCGCGCGGATCGACGGCGCAGGTCCGATGCGCTTCTTCGTGGACGTTATCCTGCCATTGTCGAAGACCAACATCGCCGCCCTGTTCGTGATCATGTTCATCTACGGCTGGAATCAATACCTGTGGCCGCTGCTGGTGACGACCCAGGAAAGCATGTACACCACCGTGATAGGCATCAAGCGGATGATCGCAGGCGGGGATGCGCTTACCGAATGGAATCTCGTCATGGCGACGGCGCTGCTCGCCATGCTGCCGCCGGTGCTGGTCGTGCTGCTGATGCAGAAGTGGTTCGTCAAGGGCCTTGTGGACGCGGAGAAATAGCGATGGCAAAGGTGCAAATTCGCGACGTCCGCAAGAGCTACGGCGCTCTCGAGGTCATCCACGGCGTCAGTGCCGACGTGGCCGACGGCGAGTTCATCGTGATCGTCGGTCCCTCGGGATGCGGCAAGTCCACGCTGCTGCGGATGGTGGCCGGCCTCGAGACGATCACGGCAGGCGAAGTTGTCATCGGCGAGCGCGTGGTCAACGCGCTCGAGCCCAAGGACCGCGATATCGCGATGGTCTTTCAGAACTACGCGCTCTACCCGCACATGAGCGTGTTCGAGAACATGGCCTACGGGCTCAAGATCCGCGGCTTCACGAAGGACGACATCAAGGCTCGCGTGGACCGCGCCGCGGGAATCCTGGAGCTGGGTTCGCTGCTCGACCGCAAGCCCGGCGCGCTCTCCGGCGGCCAGCGGCAGCGCGTCGCGATGGGCCGCGCCATCGTGCGCGAGCCGGCGGTCTTCCTGTTCGACGAGCCGCTGTCCAACTTGGACGCCAAGCTGCGCGTGCAGATGCGCTTCGAAATCCAGAAGCTGCATCGGCGGCTCGGCACCACCAGCCTGTACGTCACGCACGACCAGGTGGAGGCGATGACGCTCGCGCAGCGGATGGTTGTGATGAATGCCGGCCGCGCGGAGCAGATCGGCACGCCGATGGAGGTGTACCGGAATCCGGCTACGCTATTCGTTGCGGGCTTCATCGGTTCGCCGGCGATGAACTTCTTGCCCGCCAAAGGTGAGGGCGGCTCGCGTTTTTCACTGCTGGCCGGTGGCAATGTCACCGCGGCGGTCGGCGGCGCGGAAGCCGGCCGCGCCGTCACCGTGGGCGTTCGTCCGGAGCATTTGCGGCCGAGTGACGCCCGCGAAGCGATGGTGTCCGGCCCCGTGGAAATGGTCGAGGAACTGGGGGCCGACACGCTGGTTCACATAGGCCATGGCGCAGGCACGCTGATCGCGCGGTTGCCGCACGGCGCGAATCCCGGGTTGGGGTCGACGCTGCACCTTACGGCCGATCCGTCCCGCGTGTTCCTGTTCGACTCCGAAACCGGCGCCCGCATCCGCTGAACATGGCAACCTTGCCTCCGTGGCCCTATCCCCGTCTGTGCGCCCATCGCGGCGCCGGCAAGCTCGCGCCCGAAAACACGCTCACCGCGATGCGCGTGGGCCACGCGCACGGCTATGGCATGGTGGAGTTCGACGTCAAGCTGGCCGCGGACAATGTCGCATTCCTGTTGCACGACGCGACGCTCGAGCGCACGACCAGCGGCCGCGGCCGCGCCGACGCGCTTCCCTGGCGCGAGTTGACGCGGCTGGACGCGGGCGGCTGGCATTCGGCCAAATACGCGGGCGAGATGCTGCCCACGTTCGCGGCGATTGCCCGCTGGGCGCGCGCGCACGGCGTCGCGTGCAACGTCGAGATCAAGCCCATGCCCGGGCGCGAACGCGAGACCGGCGCGGCTGTTGCGCTCGACGCTGCCGCGTTGTGGCGCGACGCCGAAGTTCTGCCGCTGCTGTCGTCGTTCGACGAGGCGTCGCTGGTGGCGGCGCGCGATGCGGCGCCGCAGCTGCCGCGCGCGCTGCTGCTGGACGAACTGCCTGCCGATTGGCTGGAGCGGCTGGCGCGCCTCCAATGCGTCGCGCTCGACGTCGAGCACAAGGCGCTGACGCCGAGAATCGTCGACGCCGCGCACCGCGGCGGCTACCGCGTGTGTTGCTATACGCCCAACGATCCCGCGCGCGTGGCCGAGCTGGCGGGTTGGGGTGTCGATACGATCATCACCGACGCCGTCGACCAGATTCCGGCGGACGCGTTCCAGGACCAATGATCGACCGGACGCCGGGCGCGGCCGCGACATTCCGCAAGCGCGGCAACGCCCACCCGGGCCTACCTGCAACGACTTGCTTCGCAAACGGTTTTGATGTCCGGCATATGCGGGCCGTGCAGGTTCGCCTGGAAAAGGGCAAGCACCTGAGCGGTCATGTCGTATTGTGCGTGCGCTCCAGTGCCTGGTCGTCGCGCCCTCGACCAATCCCCGAATCGGCTATGCAATTCCCAGCGCGGGCCGCTTGATCTGGCGCTCGTCGATCGGCAGGTTGATGAGGCCGGCGACGACGGCGAGCGCAATCGACAGGTACCACACGATATCGTAACTACCCGTCACGTCGTAGACCTTGCCGCCGAGCCACGCCCCCAGGAAACTGCCGATCTGGTGCGAGAAGAACGCGAATCCCGTCAGCATGGCCATGTAGCGGACACCGAAAATCTGCGCGACGATGCCGTTGGTGACGGGCACCGTGGACAGCCACAGGAATCCCATCGCGATGGCGAACGCGTACACGCTGTATACGGTGATTGGTATTGAGATGAACAGCGCGAATACGACGGCGCGGGTGAAATAGATTCCCGAAAGGACGTATTTCTTGGGCATCCTGCCGCCCAGCCATCCTGCGATGTAGGTGCCGACGATATTGAACAGGCCGATGAGCGCAAGCGCCGTGACCGCCACGTATGCCGGCAACCCCTTGTCGGCGAGATACGCTGGCAGGTGCACGGCGAGGAACACGACCTGGAAGCCGCAGACAAAAAATCCGACCGTGAGCAGCATGTAGCCGCGATGTCCCAGGGCCTCGCCCATCGCCTGCCCGGCCGATTGCTTGAACATGTGGATCTGCGTCCCGCCGCGCTCGACCAGTGCCGCCGCCAGCGGAGCGATGCACAGCGCGACGGCGGCCATCGCCAGCAGCGCCCCGTACCAGCCGATATGGGTAAGGAGTGTCTGGGCCAGGGGTAGTACCGCGAATTGGCCGAACGATCCGGCGGCCGCCGAGATCCCGAGCGCCATGCTTCGCTTTTCGGGCGGGTAACTGCGGCCAAGCACGCCGGAGATCACGCTGAACGTGACGCCGGACAGGCCGATTCCGATCAGCACGCCGGAAGTGAGAATGAAGAACAGCGGCGTGTGCGAGTTCGCCATCGCGACCAGTCCCAGCGCGTAAAGGACCGCGCCTCCGATCACGACCCGCGCCGCGCCGTACTTGTCGGAGATCATCCCGGTGAACGGCTGCGTTACGCCCCATACCAGGTTTTGCACGGCGATGGCGAGTGCAAACGTTTCGCGCCCCCAGCCCATGTCATGCGAGATGGGCTGCAGAAACAGGCCGAAGCCGTGGCGGATGCCCATCGCGATCGTGAGAATGAGGCCGCCGCAGACTAGGACAACGGTCGGAGTTGCGCCAATCGGCGCTGCGTAGTTTCGCCATCGTGGGAATTTCCCTGCAGTCGATCAGGCCCCGCGTCCGCCGGGACCGGGGTGGAGTGCTTCGATGTCCCGCAGGACGTCATACAGGCCGTCGAGCCGGTCGCGGCCGATATGGCGGGCGACCTCCTTCTGCGCGTGCTCCCAGTGCGGTGCGGCGTCGGCGATCGCGGCGGTTCCCTGCCGTGTCAGCGTGACTTCGCGCGTGCGCGCGTCGCGTCCGGCAACGATCGCCACCAGCTTGCGATCGACCAACGGGTCGAGATTGCGCGACAGGGCCGTGCGGTCGAGCAGGTTTTGCGCGGCGAGCTCGCCGATGCGCAGCGTCCCCTGCCGCTGCAGCGTGCGCAGGAGCGAAAGCTGCGTGACGCGCAATCCGGCCGGCTCCAGGGCGTCGTCATAGAGCTGCGTGACGGCCCGTGACGCGCGGCGAAGCCGCGAGCAGGCGCAGGGCGACGAAAATGGCGGGGCAGCGGGCACGGTCGAGGAGAATCAGCGCATATGCACGTAGTTGCGAGTATATGCACATATCTGCGCGCACGCAAGCCCCTCGATTTGGCCTCAGTCGGATGGATCGCCGCAAATCATGCCCACGCTTTCGCGCGCGAAACCGCCTTTTCCCAGCCCGCGCGCAACTCGTCGACGCGCTCCCGCGGCATCGCCGGCTCGAAACGGCGGTCGACCTGCCAGTTGGCGGCGACATCAGCATCGCCCGCCCAATAGCCGACGGCGAGACCGGCGAGGTAGGCGGCGCCGAGCGCGGTGGTCTCGCGCACCTGCGGGCGCACGACCGGCACGCCCAGGATGTCCGCCTGGAACTGCATCAGCAGGTCGTCGGCGGTTGCGCCGCCGTCGACGCGCAGTTCCGACAGCGTGATGCCGGCGTCCTTCTGCATTGCCGCGAGCACGTCGGCACTCTGGAACGCGATGGACTCGAGCGCCGCGCGCGCGATGTGCCCGCTCGTGGCGCCGCGCGTCAGCCCGAAGATCGCGCCGCGCGCATACGCGTCCCAGTGCGGGGCCCCCAGGCCCGCGAAAGCCGGCACCAGGTACACGCCGCCGTTGTCGGGAACGCTTTGCGCCAGCGCCTCGACGTCGGACGACGACCGGATGATCTTCAGGCCGTCGCGCAGCCACTGCACGACCGCGCCGCCAATGAACACGCTGCCTTCCAGAGCGTAGTCGGTCGCGCCCTTGCGCTGCCAGGCCACGGTGGTCAAGAGGTTGTTGCGCGAAGCGACCGCCTGCCGGCCGGTATTGAGCAGCAGGAAACAGCCGGTGCCGTACGTGTTCTTGGCCAGTCCCGGCGTCAGGCATGCCTGTCCGAAGAGCGCGGCCTGCTGGTCCCCGGCGATACCGGCGATTGGAATGTCGACCCCATCGATCGCCGCCGTGCCGCATACGCCGCTCGACGGAACGACCCGCGGCAGCACCGAGCGCGGCACGTCGAGGAGTGCCAGGAGCTCGTCGTCCCAGGCGCCGGCATGGATGTCGAACAGAAGCGTGCGGCTCGCGTTCGAAGCGTCCGTGCAATGCACACGGCCGCCGGTGAGCTGCCAAATGAGCCACGTGTCGATCGTGCCGAACGCAAGCTCGCCGCGTTGCGCACGAACGCGCGCGCCGGGCACGTTGTCCAGCAGCCAGCGAAGCTTGGTGCCGGAGAAGTAGGCGTCCAGCACGAGACCGGTCTTGCGCGCGAACAGCGGCGCGTGGCCGGCGTCGCGCAGCGCGTCGCACATGGGCGCGGTGCGCCGGTCCTGCCAGACGATCGCGTTGGCGATCGGCCGGCCGGTGGCGCGCTCCCAGACCAGTGTGGTCTCGCGCTGGTTCGCGATGCCGATTGCCGCGATGTCTTGCGCGCCGGTTTTCGCGTGGGCGAGCGCTTCGCGCAGAACGGCGAATTGGCTTGCCCAGATATCGGTCGCATCGTGCTCGACCCATCCGGGCTGCGGAAAGATCTGGCGGAATTCCCGCTGCGCCGATCCGCGGATGGTCCCCGCGTGGTCGAACACGATGGCACGCGAACTGGTCGTCCCCTGGTCGAGGGCCAAGATGAAAGGCATGGAAACCCTCCGGTTGCCCCGAAACGTCGCGGCAGCGTAATATTCTCGTTCTGCAGCTATTTTAGCCGTTCGCTACCGGGCCGCACGCTCGCGCGGGCGCTTATCGTCACCGATCCCGTCCGCCCATGCCGTTATCAACGCCCACCGTGACGCGCGAGCGGCTGCATCGCCGCGCCATAACCTATGACGGATTCCGCCGCGACGACGGGCTGTTCGACATCGAGGCGCATATCGTCGACGCCAAGGACCACGACTACGAATTGCTGACGGGCGTGCGTCCCGCGCGCGAGGCGGTGCACGACATGTGGGTTCGCGTCACCGTCGACCGCAAGTACGTGATCCACGCGATCGAAGCCGTGACGGACGGCATGCCCTACCCCGGCGCGTGCAACCGGATCGGCCCGGCGTACCAGAAACTGGTCGGCGCCAATCTCGTCAAGGGGTTTCGCAAGCAGTTGCACGACCTCGTGGGCGGCGTGCAAGGCTGCACGCACCTGACCGAGCTCCTTTCCTATCTGCCCACGGCCGCCGTGCAGACGTTCGCGGGCCTCGTGCGCGAGGACGAAGGCGACGGCAAGCCATTCCAGCTCGACCGCTGCCACGCGTTGCTGACCACGACCGACACCGTGCGCGAGTACTACCCCAAGTGGTACCGGGACCTCGCGTGAAGTTCGCATAACGACATCCGGGAGCACATTGGCAATGTCCATGTTTGCGCCATCTCAACCCAAAGACTTTAGCCTCCCGAAGTTGTCGAAGGCGGCAATGGACAGAGTCAAGAGCTACTTTTACCCGACGTTCTGGGCAACGGCCAATCCGGATCTCGTCACGCAGCACATCAGGTCGGTGACCAATCTCGTGGCGCCGGGATTCCACTTTGCCGACAACTTTTTCACCTGGATGCGCAACAACTCGATGTTGGACGACGAGGCGTTCGTCAAGGCATGGGAAGCCAATGTGGAAACCGATGCAGACAGGGCGATCATCTGGCGACGGTTCGTGCTGTCGTGCGCCGCATACCACTGCGTACAGCTTGAAGGTGATTTCGTCGAGTGCGGAGCCTACACCGGCGTTGGCGTGAAGACGGTCGTCGATTACCTGGGCGGAACGGAGTTCCCGAAGGATTTCTGGGTCTACGATCTGTTCGAGCACGAGGAGTGGATGATGCATCACGCCATGCCCGAGCACGGTCCTGGCCTGGAGGCGAGGGTCAGGGACAAGTTCACGGCCTACCCGCAGGTGAAGATCTTCAAGGGCGCGATTCCCGAGGTGTTCGACGGCCAGTCTCCGACGGACATCGCCTACCTGCACATCGACCTCAACCAGGCTCCGGCGGAGATCGCGTCGCTGGATGCGTTGTTCGGCAGGGTCGTTCCGGGCGGCGTCGTCATCCTCGACGACTACGAGTGGGCCGGCGTTTATCGTGGTCAGAAGCTGGCCGAGGACACGTGGTTCGACGCACGGAAATATAAGGTTCTTCCGCTCCCGACGGGTCGCTCCCGACGGGGCAGGGTATCGTTATCAAGCGCTAAAGACAGTCGCAGCGGCGTCATTTGTATTTCACGGAAGGCGGGGGCTCCAGTTGAAAATTCACGAATATCAGGGCAAGGAAATATTTCGCCGCTTCGGCATGCCGGTGCCGCGCGGCATTCCGGCATTTTCGGTCGACGAGGCGGTGAAGGCGGCGCAGGCGCTGGGCGGCAACGTATGGGTGGTCAAGGCGCAGATCCACGCGGGAGGTCGAGGCAAGGGCGGCGGCGTCAAGGTCGCGAAGTCGCTCGATGAAGTAAAGCAGCGCGCAAGCGAGATTCTCGGCATGCAGCTCATCACGCACCAGACCGGGCCGGCGGGACAGAAGGTGCGCCGATTGCTGGTGGAAGAGGGCGCCGACATCCGGCGTGAACTCTACGTCGGCATGGTCGTCGACCGCGGCACGCAACGCGTGGCGCTGATGGCCAGTTCCGAAGGCGGCATGGACATCGAGGCCGTTGCCGCGAACACGCCGGAAAAGATCCACACGATCTTCATCGATCCCGGCACCGGATTGACCGACAGCGAGGCCGATGGCATCGCGCGCCAGATTGGCGTGCCCGACGGTTCGGTCCCGCAAGCGCGCGCGGTGCTGCAGGGACTGTACAGGGCGTTCCACGACACGGACGCGTCGCTGGCGGAAATCAACCCGCTCGTCGTCACCGGAGACGGCAAGGTCATCGCGCTCGATGCGAAGCTCAATTTCGACTCCAATGCGCTCTTCCGCCACCCCGAAATAGTCGAGATGCGCGACCTGGACGAGGAGGACCCGGCGGAAATCGCGGCGTCGAAGTTCGATCTCTCGTACATTTCGCTCGACGGCGACATCGGCTGTCTCGTCAACGGCGCGGGACTCGCGATGGCGACGATGGACACGATCAAGCTGTATGGCGGCGAGCCCGCGAACTTCCTCGACGTCGGCGGCGGCGCGACGGCGGAGAAGGTCACCGAGGCCTTCAAGATCATGCTGCGCCACCCGGGCCTCAAGGCCATCCTCGTCAACATCTTCGGCGGCATCATGAAATGCGACACGATCGCCGAGGGCGTGGTCGCGGCATCGAAGGCGGTCTCGCTCAAGGTGCCGCTCGTCGTGCGGATGAAGGGCACGAACGAGGACCTCGGCAGGAAGATCCTCGCCGACTCCGGCCTTCCGATCATCACGGCGAACAACATGGCCGAAGCCGCGGAAAGAATCGTCGCCGCTGCGAAGGGTAACTGAGGGCAACTGAGGGCAACTGCGGGAAACGAGGGGCAACGGATGTCGATTCTGGTCAACAGGAATACGAAGGTCATCACGCAGGGGATCACCGGCAAGACCGGACAGTTCCACACGCGGATGTGCCGCGAATACGCGAACGGCCGCAACTGCTTCGTCGCCGGCGTCAACCCGAAAAAAGCCGGCGAGGATTTCGAAGGCATCCCCATCTACGCCACCGTCAAGGAAGCGAAGGAGGCGACCGGCGCGACCGTTTCGGTGATCTACGTGCCGCCGCCGTTTGCCGCGGCGGCCATCGACGAAGCGGTGGACGCCGGCCTCGACCTCGTCGTCTGCATCACCGAAGGCATACCGGTGCGCGACATGATCGACACGCGCTACCGGATGCAGGGAAAGAAGACGCTGCTGTTGGGACCCAACTGCCCGGGCGTGATCACGCCCGACGAGATCAAGATCGGCATCATGCCCGGACACATCCACAAGCAGGGGCGCGTCGGCGTCGTGTCGCGCTCGGGAACGCTGACGTACGAGGCCGTCGGGCAACTCACCGAGCTGGGACTGGGGCAGTCGACCGCCGTGGGCATCGGCGGCGACCCGGTCAACGGCCTGAAGCACATCGACATCCTGAAGCTCTTCAACGACGACCCGGGCACCGACGCCGTCGTGATGATCGGCGAGATCGGCGGCGGCGACGAGGAGACCGCGGCACTCTGGGCGAAGGACCACATGCAAAAGCCCATCGTCGGCTTCATTGCCGGCGTCACCGCGCCGCCCGGCAAGCGGATGGGCCATGCCGGCGCGATCATCTCCGGTGGCAAGGGCACCGCGCAGGAGAAATTGTCCGTGATGGAGGCGTGCGGCATCACCGTCACCCGCAACCCGGCCGAGATGGGAAAGCTGCTCAAGGCGGCGCTGCGCGCTTGAGAGCGCGCACGCGACATTGCCTGTGCGCGCGTCCGTTCGCATCGAGGCATCGGGGGTAGAAACGCTTGGATTGGCTCACGCCGCAGTTCTGGTTCGCAGCGCTGCAGATCATCTACATCAACATCCTGTTGTCCGGCGACAACGCGGTGGTGATCGCTCTCGCCTGCCGCGGACTCCCGCCAAAGCAGCGGCGCTGGGGCGTGATCTGGGGCGCGGCCGGCGCAGTGGTCCTGCGCGTCGTTCTCACCGTCTTTGCGGTGAAGCTGCTCGAGTTGCCGTGGCTCCGGGCCGTGGGCGGCGTGCTGCTGCTCTGGATCGGCATCAAGCTGATCGCCGAGGACGGGGACGACGACAAGACGGTCCAGGCCAGCGAGCGGCTGTGGTCGGCCGTTCGAACCGTCATCATTGCCGACCTGGTGATGAGCGTGGACAACGTGCTGGGCGTCGCGGCCGCCGCGCGAGGCAGTGTGCCGCTGCTGGTGTTCGGCCTGGTCGTCAGCATCCCGCTCGTCATCGCCGGCAGTCAGATCATCCTCAAGTTGATCGAGCGCTTCCCGTTCATCATCCTGGCCGGCGGCGGGCTGTTGGGCTGGATCGCCGGCAGCCTGCTGGTCGAGGATGCCGCCCTGTTGCCGTGGATCCATGCCAACGCGGGATGGCTCGAATGGGCGGGTCCGGTCGCCGGCGTGTTGTTCGTGGTCGGGGCGGCCGAGTTCCTGAAGCGCCGCGCCGTTTCCGACTCCCCATGACGAGGCTCTCGCGCGGCACGGCACATGCCGCTACACTCGCGACCTGAAAGCGACGCAACGTTCGACGCCGCAAGCCCTTCGAAACGAAACCCATGGCCGACCCGACCCCTCTCGACATCGCGAGCCTGTCCCATCCGGGGATGGTGCGCGCGCACAACGAGGACACGGTCTTCGCCGACGGCGACGCCGGCATCGCCGTGCTGGCCGACGGCATGGGCGGGTACAGCGCAGGGGAGGTGGCGAGCGGCATCGCGGTCAACGTCGTGACCAACGGCATGATGCCGGAGCTGAAGTCCGGCCGCGAGCTCTCGAAGGTCGACATCCAGAGCGGCCTCACCCACGGCGCGCTGTTGCTGCAACAGCAGATCGCCGCCGCCAACAAGGGCATCTACGAAGCCGCGCAGGCGCGGCCGGAATGCGCGGGCATGGGCACGACGATCGTCGCCGCCGTGTTCTGCGGCAACCGCGTGTCGATCGGCCACATCGGCGATTCGCGCTGCTACCGGCTGCGCGGCGAGAAATTCGAGCAGCTGACCCACGACCATTCGCTGCTGCAGGAACAGATCGACAGCGGCGTCCTGACGCCCGAACAGGCACGTTATTCGCTTAACAAGAACCTCGTCACGCGCGCATTGGGCATCGAGGCCATCGTGCCGACCGATATCGCCGAATACCGGATGGAAGCGAACGACATCTACCTGCTCTGCTCCGACGGGTTGACCGACATGGTCGACCCGGAGGTGATCCATTCGGTGATCGACGAAAAAAGGAGCGACCTGGCGGTGGCCGCGGCCGACTTGATCGAGCTCGCCAACCAGAACGGCGGCCGCGACAACATCTCGGTCATCCTGGTGCGCGTGCCGCCCGAATTCCTGCCGGCGACGGGCTGGGCGCAGCGCTGGCTGGCCAAGAAGAAAGGCTAGGGGAGCGTCGTGGGCAAGCTCGTGCTGCTGCTCGCGGACGGATCGACACAGGACGTCCCGCTCGCCAAGGAGCGGATGACGATCGGCCGCCGCGCCGACAACGACGTGTGCCTGCCGCATCCGGCCGTCTCCGGCGAACACGCGTCGGTCGTGACCATCCTCGCCGATTCCTTCCTCGAAGACCTGGGCAGCACCAACGGCACGCTCGTCAACGGCAAGCCCATCGTCAAGCACTTCCTGCGCGACTACGACCAGATCGACATCGGACGGCAACGCCTGGTGTTCGTTTCCGACGAAAGCATTCGCGTGGACGGTCTGCCGGTCGACGTCGCGCGCAACCAGCTTCTTGGATTGAATACGCGGGTCGAATCGGCGCGCCCTCTTCCGAGCGTCGCCGTCCCGTCGCCCGGCAATCTTCGCGGCGGCGCCAATCGGCTGCTGTATCCCGACCTCGAGGACGAGGACCTGGTCGAATCTCCCGTCCCCGTCGCGCCGCGCCGCGAAGCGATGCCCGAGCGCGCGATTCCGCCGGCGGCGCGCCGCGAAGCGGTTGCCGAGCGCGCGCCCGATGTCGAACGCAGGCCATCGCTAACGCGCCACGAATCCGACCGGCGGCTGGCCGCGTGGGCTGCGGAGTGGGCGGCACCCACCGGCAATACCGGCGCAGGTCCCATCGACACGTCGGCGGAGCCGGCCAACGTGCCGAATGCGCGGGCGGGATCCGAAAGCGTGGCCGCTGGCGAGTCGCCTGCCGCCGCTACACCGACGCCGCCGGAGCCGACGGTGCGCGTTCTCTCCGGTCCCAATCTCGGGCGAGCGGTTCCCTTCAACAAGGACGAGCTTTCGGTCGGGCGCGTCGGCGTGCAGGTGGCCGTGGTCCGCAAGGTCGGCTCGGGATTCCGCCTGGTTCCCGTCGAGGGGACGCAGCCGCCGCGTATCAACGGCACGCCGGTGGCGCCCGAAGGCACGGTCCTTCACCCGGGCGACACGTTCGAGGTCGCGGGCGTCCGCCTCGAGTTGTCGGTCACCAGCTAGACCGCTGTCGCCAAAAGGTGACGCTCTGCGTCACCCCGGTTCCCTGCAGCGTCGGCCGAACCATCGCGTCGCATAATTTCCTGTTCGGAACAGGTGCGTGAAGGGGCAACCGTTCATCGATTTGTCGGCACAAAAATTATCTAAAAATCATTGGGTTATAAAGATATCGCGCTGCAGCCGAGCGGTCGAGTGACCCCGGCGGCACACCGCTTGCTTTCTTCGATGCAGCATCGCTGGGTGCGAGCGGTTCGTGGTCAGTCATCAATCAAGGAGACAGGAAAATGAAGCGAAGCATTCAAAAGGGCTTTACGCTCATCGAACTGATGATCGTTGTGGCCATCATCGGCATCTTGGCGGCCATCGCGCTGCCGGCGTATCAGGACTACATGATCCGCGCCCGGGTTTCGGAAGCGATTTTGGTGGCGAGCCAATGCCGCACGTCGGTTTCGGAGATCTATCAAAGCGCCAAGGCGGCGCAGGTGATCCCGGCGTCGACGGCTGGGGCTGCAACGAAGGCAACGACGACGACGCAGTACGTGTCGGACCTGCACACGGGCGCCAATGGCGAGATTTTGGTGACGCTCGTCCGCCGACACGCGGCTCGGCACCGGCAGCCGGCAATGGTTGTGCGGGATGTCATCCGTGCGCCCGACTCGGCATCTCCGCCGGCCCCGCTTACAGTTGCCGCCTTTCCCGACGCAGGTGTTCGCATTCGTCGTGCGGCATGGCCGGCGCCGCCACGACGATGCCCGCCAAGTACCTGCCGGGTTCTTGCCGCGGCTAATCCACGGACTCACGTTCCTTCAGTGGTACGAGAAGCCCCTCGAATCGAGGGGCTTTTCATTTGCGTTGCGCTGTCTGATCGATAATTGCAGACATGACTTTGTTGCGCAGGCTCTTTCCGGCGGCGAAAACACCGTCGCCAAACTCCACCACGAAGACGCCTGGCCCTGCGGTGGGCGCGGAAACCGCGGCGCGGATCGGCCCCTCGATGGAGAGCGCAGGCGATGCTTCGGCAGAAGCTGAACGGCTTGCCGATGCCGGACGATTCGCCGAGTCGCTCGCCCTTCTCGACACGGCCATGCTTGCCGCCCCGGACGATCCAGGACTCCTGTTCGCCAAAGGCCGCACGCTGCATGCGTGGGGCCGGTCTCGCGAGGCCGTGGATGCTTTCCTGCTCGCCGCCGCCAACGGCGCTCGAGGTCCCGGATTCGAATTGCACCTGGGATGGGCGTGCCTCGATGCCGGCGCTGTCGACAAGGCCGAAACGGGCATGCGCAAAGCCGTGATGCGACGAGCCGGGATCGTGGCGCGCGCATTTCGGCCTTGCCAGGGCGCTGCGGGCGCAAGGACGCGTGGCCGAAGCCATCGACAGCTTCGAGCGCGCATTGGGCTTGCACGCGGATGACGCCGACTGCATGGTCGAGATCGGCGTTTGCAGGATGGCGCTGGCCGACGCGAAGACCGCCGAAGCGCAGTTCCGGCGGGCGATTGCGATTGACGGCAGGCACGCCAACGCGTGGAACAACCTGGGCGTCGCGCTCGAGCACCAGGACAGGTACACGGAAGCGCGGTCGGCCTACGAGCGCGCGTCGCAGATCGAGGCGGAAGACGGGGAGAGCCGGGGAAGCTACGTAAATCTCGCGCTGAGCTTGCAAGGCGGCGGCCAAACGCGGGAGGCGATCGAGATCTTCGAGCGCAACCTTGCGCGACACGGCGGCGCGGACGCACACGGGCATTATGCGCAAGCGCTGCGCTTCGCAGGGCGCTGCCGGAAGGATGGACGCATTTCGAGTTCCGGTGGCTCAAGGAGCCGCTTCTGTCGATCGCCCCTCTCTCGCACGGCCGGTCTGGTCCGGCCAGGACCTGCGTGGCAAGACGATCTGTTGCGCGCGGAGCAGGGGCTGGGCGACACGCTGCAATTCATTCGCTACGCGCCCTATGTGAAGGCGCTGGGCGCAACGACACTGCTGGCGGTCGCAGACACCGCTGCGTGGTCTTGTCCAGGGCTTTCCCGGAATCGACCGGCTCATGGGCCCCGGAGACGCGCTTCCCGAAATCGACTATTACATTCATCTGCTGAGTCTGCCGCGGGTGTTTGGAACCGATCTCGATACGATTCCCGCGGAGGTTCCCTATCTGCACGCGGAGCTCGGCATTGACGCGAGCGCTGGGCAAAACGATTGGCAGACGGCGACGGACTGAAAGTCGGGCTCGTGTGGGCCGGCCGCCGGGAACACGTCAACGATCGCCATCGGTCGATGTCGCTGGCAATGTTGGCACCATGGAAGGACGTTGATGGCGTGCGCTTCTTCTCGCTCCAGAAGCGCCCGCCCGACGCGCAGGCCGAAGCGTCCGCGCCGGGTTTCGAGATCGACGATGTGAGCGACGAGCTCCACGACTTTGCGGAGACGGCCGCGGCGATCAGCCACCTTGATTTGGTGATCTCGGTCGACACGTCGGTCGTGCATCTCGCCGGTGCGATGGGAAAGCCGGTGTGGCTCATGTTGCCCACTCCGGCCGAATGGCGCTGGATGGAACACCGGGAGGACAGCCCGTGGTATCCGACGATGCGGCTCTTTCGCCAGCGCCAGCGTGGCGATTGGGCACATGTGGTGGAGGCGATAAAGGAAGCCCTGGGGGAATTCGCGCGTGATCCGGCCGCGGCGAAGGCCATGAACGCGCAGGCAATCGCGCGAAGCGCGGGACGCCCTGTACCGCGGCTGCCGGTCGGTCAGCCGTCGCAACTTGCATCTGGTCACCGTCCAGGCTTGTCCGCCGTGGCGGAGACACGTCACGGGATCATGCAATACCTTCCGGACGAACCGATCCTCGGCATGTCGATCGGCTGGTACGGCGATCACCTGCAGCGCCAGTTGAACCTGCTGGGGACCATGATGCGGCCGGGAGCGACGGTGCTGGAGTCGGGCGCGGGCGCGGGAATGCATGCGCTGTTCGTCGCGAAAGCGATCGGCCCGACCGGACACCTCTTCCTGTACGAGTCGCGCGCGCCAATGCGAAGCATCCTCCGGCAGAATCTGGTGGCCAACCGTATCGGCAATGTGACGCTGATGGCACGGGCGTTGGGCGCGTTCGGCGCCCCGCCGGATGTCGAGACAGTGGACGAGTTGCGGCTGGAACGACTGGATTGGCTGAAGCTCGACGACGGCGCTGCGGCATTGGTGGTGCTGCAAGGTGCGACGGACACGCTGTGGCGCCTGCGGCCGCTGGTCTTCGCGGCGGCAGCGGACGAGTCGACGCTGTCGTCGCTCGCGGAATTCGCCAGGGAACATGGCTATCGTTGCTGGCGCATGGAGACGGCTTTGTACGATCCGGAGAATTTCAATCGCCGCGACGATGACCGGTTCGCGGGACGAACGGCATTGGCGCTGCTCGCCGTTCCCGAGGAAGTCGAGATGGATGTGGCGCTCGACGAGTGCACGGAGCTTGTGTGAGCGCGATCCCGCCGGAGGATGAGTCCAAACGAGCAGTCGTCGGGCAATCCCGGAAGAGCACTCGCGGAGGTTGCGGCCGGGCTCGCGCTGGCCCCAGACGATCCGGCATTGCTGTTTGCCCGCGGCTCGATATTGTTCGATTGGGGTCGCTTCCATGAGGCGCTCGACGCTTACCTCCGCGCCGAGCGCAACGGACACCACGGTCCGGCGCTCGAATTGCAGCTGGGCCGATCGTACCTTCGCGTTGGACGGGTCGCGGATGCCGAGCCACGACTGCGCAAGTCCATTGCACTGGATTCCGGTGTTGCCATTGCGCATCGCGAATTGGGGACGGCATTGCGTGCGCAGGACCAGCTGGATTCGGCGGCCTCCCAATTCGAACAAGCTCTTGCCGTCGATCCGAACGACTACGATGCGATGATCGAACTGGGCAATTGCAAAGTTGTGCGGAGCGAATACGGGGCGGCCGAATCTCTGTTCCAGCGTGTCATAGCCATCGATGGAAAGCGCGCTGTTGGATGGCAGAACCTGGGTGTTGCGCAGCGCCGCCAAGGGCGCTTTGACGCAGCGCTGGAATCGATTCGCCGTGCCACAGCATTGGATGAAGAGGAAGAGGGCGGTCTCGACAGCTTCGTCAACCTGGCCATTGAACTTGCCGACAAAGGCGAGCCTGGCGAAGCGATGGCCTTGTTCGATCGGATGCTGCCCAGGCGGCCCAATCCCTATGGCCACTACGCTTACGCATTGTTGCTCCTCGCGGCCGGAAGGATGCAGGAGGGTTGGGAACACTTTGAATTTCGCTGGCTTGTCGAGCCGATGATGTCTGCGCGCTTGCGTTCGGCGAAGCCTCCGTGGCTGGGTCAGGACCTCCATGGCAAGTCCATCCGGCTGCGAATAGAACAGGGACTCGGGGACGTCATTCAGTTCGTACGCTACGCGCCCCAGCTCAAGACTCTTGGCGCCACCGTGCAGCTCCTGAAGTTCGATCCTGTGGCTGAGGCATTCCCCGGGATAGACAATTTGATTCTTCCCAACGGGCCTGATGTCGATTTCGACTATTACGTCAACCTCATGAGTCTCCCCCGGATATTCGGCACGGACTTGGGATCGATTCCCGGGGCCCCCTACCTCGCAGCCGCACCCGAGCAATTGATACAGTGGGCGCCACGACTGGTGGCCGGCCACAAGCTGAAGGTGGGCCTGGTCTGGGCCGGCAATCGCTCGCACGTTCGTGATCGCTACAGGTCGGTGCCGCTGGAGACCTTGGCACCCCTGGGCGAGGTTTCAGGTGTGCAATGGTTTGCGTTGCAGAAAGGCGGTCGCGATGACGAGAACGCGGTGGCGCCGCGCGGTTTCGACTGGGTAAGCCTTGGCGGGGAGCTCGGTGACCTCCGTGACACTGCTGCCGTAATCGCCCAACTTGATCTGCTGATTTGCGTGGATACCGCGGTCGCACATCTTGCGGGTGCGCTGGGCAAGCCGGTTTGGCTGCTCGTTGACAGTTCCCCGGATTGGCGCTGGCTGCGCTCGGGTGAAGAAACTCCCTGGTATCCGACCATGCGCATCTTTCGGCAGAAGAAGCGCGGCGATTGGGACGAAGTGGTGAGGCGCGTGACAGACGCGCTCCGCGACCGCCAAGAGCGAGGGAGGGGCGCCACAAGCCCAGCGCCATTACTGCGCGAGACGCAGTCTCCCCCGCCGAAGCTGCCTACGACTTTCTCCGAATGGGTCTTGCGCGGCGGTCGCGGTGACCTCAGTGCCATAACTCAAACGCGAGCCGGAATCCTGCAATTCTTCCCGGCGGAGCCGGATGTAGGCGCGTCAATTGCATGGTATGGGGAATGGCAGCAATTGCAGTCGGATTTCCTCCGGCGATTCCTCGCCACGGGCTCGACCGTACTGGAAATGGGTGCCGGCGTGGGCGCGAACGCGCTGGAGATATCTTCGGCGATCGGGCCGCAGGGGCACTTGCTGCTCACCGAGGCTCGCCCGCTTCAGCTGCGAATTCTCCGGCAGAACCTGGCGGCCAATCGGATTGCAAACGCTACGGTGTTGAAAGGGGCGTTTCGCCCCGCCGGTGCACCCTTGGGAATGGAAACCATTGACGATTTGCAATTGGAACGATTGGACGTTCTCAAACTCGATGACCATTCGCTCGCAGTACTGGACGGTGCCGCTGCGACGATCTGGCGAACCCGGCCGACATTGTTGATAGCAGCTCCGGACGAGGCGGCATTGCGGGCGCTGGCGGACAGCGGAAAGTCCTACGGCTGCCGTTGCTGGCGGGTGGAGACCGCACTATTCAATCCGGGGAATTTCAACCGTCGTGATGACGACATATTCGCCGGCAGGTCGGCGCTGTCGCTGCTGGCGATACCGGAGGAAGCGGGGGAAGATGTGGCGCTCGATGGTTGTGTCGAGCTATGATAAATGAGCCTGTTCCAGCCAAGGACGATTTGAGTAACCTTGGCTTCCATCCAATTTTCCCGGGCGAGCCGCACCATGGCACTATTCAAGGCACTTGACACCAAGGAGATCGAGGAATTTGCGACGGTGCTCGCTGCCGATCTGGGTCGCCGGTTTCCGCCGGCGTCGGAGGCGCGGACCGACACCGGAGCCGCCCACCAGATCAAGGTGATCCTCGAGGGTCTGGCTATGCGTGCCATTCGCTATCACGAGGAGCACAAGCTTGGCGTCTACAAGAAAGCGAAGCTTGCCAACGTGTTCCAGTGGAAATTGAGGGAGCTTGGCTACAGCAATCAATTTGCGGAAAACGCGACGCAGGTCATAGTCCGACAGCTCGCAGCCAAGTGAGCGTCGCCGTTTTCGCCGCAACGACGACAATCACATGACCGAACGCAAGAATCTGCTTCCGGACGCCGATCCGCCGGGGTTCAACGAATTGACGATATGCCGGACCGGTCCGATGGTCTACAACCGGCACGACATCTACGTCGGCGGCTCCCTCCAGAAATACGGCGAATTCTCAGTCGCTGAACAGGATCTGTTTCAGCGCATCGTGGGCGCCGGCAATTTTGTGGTCGAAGTCGGCGCCAACATCGGTGCGCACACGGTCGAGCTGTCCCGGCTCGCTGGACCCGACGGCGAAGTTCATGTCTTCGAGCCCCAGCGCATCGTGTTCCAAACGCTGTGTGCCAATCTGGCGCTCAACCAGTGCACGAATGTTCGCGCCTGGCAGGCCGCTGTTGGCGCGGAGCCAGCGACGATTATGGTGCCCGCGCTGAACCCCTCGGTTCGCGCCAATTTTGGCGGGGTTTCGATGCGCAATGTCGGCGGGGGCGAACCGGTCCAACTCATCACGCTGGACAGTTTTGACTTTCCCGCGTGCCATTTCCTCAAGGTGGACGTGGAGGGCATGGAGCCCGAGGTCGTCAAGGGTGCGCGCAGGACGATCGAAACCTACCGCCCGCTGATGTACCTGGAAAATGATCGTGACGAGCGCTCAGAGGAGCTCCTCTCATTGGTGCTGGGCATGGGCTATTCGGTCTATTGGCACTTGCCTCGCCTCTTCAATCCCGACAACTTCGCCGGCGACGGGGAAGACATTTTTCCCGGCATCGTGTCGGTAAACATTTTTTGTGTTCCGAGCGAGACGAACCTGGATGTACAGGGATTGCGCCGGGTAACGGCAGCGACGGACAAGTGGCGCCTCGGAAGCTGAGCGGGATGGATGCTTCCGTCGCGACCGCGTGCCCCGTTTGCGAAGGCGCCACCGTGTCGCTCGGCACGGTCGACTTCAACAAGTCCTGCGAGGAAGTTCGCGGAAAAATACTACCGCCCGCAGGCATTCCCATCGAGTATTTCTGCTGTCGGCGGTGCGCATTCAGCTTCGCGCCCCAGCTTTATCAGTGGACCCTCGAGGAATTCTCGGAAAAAATATACAACCAGGACTATGCGGCCGTTGATCCTGATTATCTCGATGCGCGTCCGAGGGCCAACGCCACACACCTGCTGCGGCTGTTTCCGGCCTGGAGTCCAGAGTTGGGGCACCTCGACTATGGCGGCGGCAACGGACTCCTGAGCCAGATTCTGCTCGACGAGGGCTGGTACTCGGCATCCTACGACCCATTCGTCGATCGCGATTTGCGGCTGGACGACTTCGGCAAGTTCAACCTCATTACGGCTTTCGAGGTTTTCGAGCACGTCCCCGATCCCGTGCGCCTTGTCGCCGACATCGACACGCTCATCGACGACGACGGCATCGTGCTGTTCAGCACGCTTCTGTCCGATGGAAACATCGGGTTGGGGCGGTCGCTGGACTGGTGGTACCTGGGTCCTCGCAACGGGCACATAAGCCTTTATTCCACGGGAAGTCTGGCTGCGCTCGGCGCCCGGAGAGGGTTCAACTTCGGGAGTTTCGCTCCCAACTTTCACGCATACTGGAAGCGAATACCCGCGTGGGCAAAGCATCTCTTTCCCAATGCCTGATGACATCGCGCATGGCGGGCGCCTCCCCAAATGTAGGGATGGCCGCGTGTAACTAGCCGTGCCCGGTACTGCCGAATCCGCCGGCCGCGCGCGCGCTGGCGGTGAAGTCCTCGACGACATCGAATGACGCCTGCGCCACCGGCACGATGACGAGCTGCGCCAGCCGGTCGAGCGGCTGCAGCGTGAACGGTTCGCGGCCGCGATTCCAGCAGCTGACCATGAGCTGTCCCTGGTAGTCGGAGTCGATCAGGCCCACCAGATTGCCGAGCACGATGCCGTGCTTGTGGCCCAGTCCCGAGCGCGGAAGGATCAACGCCGCATAGCCCGGATCGGCGATATGGATGGCGATGCCGGTGGGAATCAATTCGGTCTGGCCCGGTGCAAGCGCCACGGCGGCGTCCGTGCATGCGCGCAGGTCGAGGCCCGCCGAGCCCGCCGTCGCATAGGCGGGAAGGTGCGGGCGGATGCGCTCGTCGAGCACCTTCAGCGCGATGACCGGCGAGCTGCATGCGGTCAGCGACGCGGCAAGTCGCGCGCGCGATTTCCGCGACGAGCCGTCGCGCGAGCGGCGAGCTTGTCCATGCGCGGCAGCGGATGCGCGCCGCCGTCGTCGAGCAGCGCGACTTCGTTGTCGTCGCTGCCCACCGCGTCCTGCACGCGATTGGCGATGAGGAGCGGCAGCTTCTTGCGCCTGCGCTTGTCCTCGGCCTGGCCCAGCACGTCGTGGCTCTCGGCCGCGAAGCCCACGCAGAACGGCGCGTTCGGCGCGCGCGGCCACGGTCGCCAGGATGTCGATCGTCGGCTTGAGCGTGAGCGTCAGCA
The DNA here is from genome assembly GCA_963828045.1 of uncultured beta proteobacterium. Lineage (GTDB taxonomy): Bacteria > Pseudomonadota > Gammaproteobacteria > Burkholderiales > Casimicrobiaceae > VBCG01. The sequence continues at coordinate 841,022 of CAWHCM010000004.1, forward strand.
TCGCCGGCGACTTCTTGTATCTTCTTGTCCGACGGTGTCTCCGGCGCGTAGTCGGCGACCGCCGCGACGCCGATGAAGATGTCGGCGCGGTCGATGCGTCCGAGCACGGCCTCCGCCATCTGCGCGGCGTTGGTCACGTCGATGCGCGCGACGCCCGGCGGCGTCGCCAGCGACGTAGGCCCGGCGACGACCGTCACCTGCGCGCCGGCTTCCGCCGCCGCCTGCGCCATCGCGAATCCCATCTTGCCCGAACTCGAATTCGTGATGCCGCGCACCGGATCGATCGCCTCGAACGTCGGCCCGGCCGTCAGCAGCACGCGCTTGCCCGCCAGCACTTTCGGCTGGCGCGACGCGACCAGCGCTGCGAAGAGGTCCTCGGGCTCGAGCATCCGCCCTTCGCCGTTTTCGTTGCACGCGAGTTCGCCGGTGTCGGGGCCCAGAATCGCCACGCCGTCCTGCGCGAGCTGCGCCATGTTGCGCTGGGTCGCCTTGTTCGCCCACATCTGCCGGTTCATCGCCGGCGCGACGAGCAGCGGGCATTCGCGGGCAAGGCATAGCGTTGACAGGAGATCATCGGCGCGGCCCTGCGCGAGCTTGGCCAGGAAATCCGCGGAGGCGGGCGCGACGATGATTGCGTCGGCGCCCCGCGAAACGGCGATGTGGCCCATCGCGTTGGCGGCGCCGGACTCCCACAGGTCGGTCAACACGGGCCGCCCCGAAAGCGCCTGGAACGTGACGGCCGTGACGAAGTGCGTCGCGGCTTCGGTCATGACGACATCGACGACGATGCCGGCCTTGACCAGCAGGCGCGTGAGTTCCGCCGCCTTGTACGCGGCAATGCCGCCGGTGACGCCCAGCACCACGCGCGCGAGCGCCGGCGCCGAGGCGGCTGGTTGAGTGCTCAGTTGAGTGCCATTGCTCATCGACGTTCGGCTGTTTGGCTGATGGGGATGGGTGCGCGGCGAAGTTTACACTCCAACGCGAGGGTCCACGGGCTGAAGGCGCCAAGCCGCCGGTCGCGCGATCCGATTGCCCCGAGGATCGCCGAATGGGAATCGCAGGCGTCGCCAATGGCCGAACGACCGCGCGAGCGGCTGCTGGAACTGGGGCCCGGCGCGCTGACCGACGCCGAATTGCTCGCGGTGCTGTTGCGCAGCGGCGTCGGCGGCCATTGCGTGCTCGACCTCGCGCGCGATGCGTTGTTGCGCTTTGGCGGTTGCGCCGGCTTGCTGTCGGCCACCACGGCGCAAATGCGCTCGGTGCGCGGCATCGGACCCGGCCAAGGCTGCGCAATTGAAGGCCGTCGTCGAACTGACGCGCCGGGCGCTGGAAGAGGAGGTCGCCGCCAAGGACGCGCTGACCTCCCCCGACGCCGTCCGCGACTACCTTCGCCTTTCGCTCTCGGCATTGCCGCACGAGGCGTTCATGGCGCTGTTCCTGGACAGCCAGCACCGGCTGGTCGCCGCCGACGAATTGTTCCGCGGCACGCTGGCGCAGACCAGCGTCTATCCACGGGAGGTCGTCAAGGCGGCGCTGGCCTGCAATGCCGCGGCCGTCATCTTCGCCCACAACCATCCGAGCGGCGTCGCCGAGCCTTCGCGCGCCGACGAGCTGCTCACGTCCGCGCTGAAGCAGGCGCTGGCGCTCGTGGACATCCGGACGCTGGACCACTTCATCGTGGCCGGGCACCGCGTCGTTTCCTTCGCCGAGAGGGGGCTGCTGTAGCCTCTAAGGTAAGGGGTTGATTCAGACCGGAATTTCGGGCGATAATATCCAGACTTTGCGCAACCCGCCTCCCTTGGGGTCCATTCCCCCTAGGCCGGCCGCACGAACAACAAGGAGCGAGCGATGGCTCGAGTCTGTCAAATCACCGGCAAGTCCCCCATGGTGGGGAACAACGTTTCGCACGCGAACAACAAGACCAAGCGGCGCTTCCTGCCCAACCTGCAGCGCCGCCGCTTCTGGGTCGAAGGCGAAAACCGCTGGATCAGCCTGCGACTGACCACCAACGCGCTGCGCACTATCGACAAGAAGGGCATCGACGTCGTCCTGGCCGAGTTGCGCGCCAAGGGCGAGCATGTCTGACGCGCCCCGCAGCGCCCGATTCTCCTAGGAAACCCGATCATGCCCCGCGAAAAGATCAAGCTCGAATCGTCTGCCGGAACCGGACACTTCTACACGACGTCGAAGAACAAGAAGCTCATGCCGGAAAAGATGGAGATCAAGAAGTTCGATCCCGTCGCCCGCAAGCACGTCATGTACAAGGAAACGAAGCTCAAGTAACAGGCAGGCTTCCTCCTGGCAAAAAAGCCCGCCTCCCGGCGGGTTTTTTTCCCGCTGTCGGTCAACTTTGGATTGGACGAAGCCTCGATCAGGTTGTCCGCCGCGGCTGGTCGCACCAGAGGCTCCACATGCCGCGCAGCGCGGACTCGAAGTGCCGAGCGAAGCGCGGCGCATCGAAAATGGGGGACGTTTGCACCTGTTGCCGGAGCCGGCAGCGAAGAGCCGCCAACCGAGCAAGATCTGTAGCGCTGGACACTGCTCGCGCGACGTAGTCGTCGGCAGCGGTCGTCACCCAGTCCGGCAGACCGGCATTCGTCACGAGTCCCACGCCCTGGCGCGAAAGGAAGCTCTGCCCGGCCAGCGTCAGCACTGGGACGCCCATCCACAGCGCTTCCACCGTCGTCGTGCCGCCAGGGAACGGGAATGGGTCCAATGCGATGTCTACGCGATTGTAGGCGGCCAGATAGTCTGCGCGGGAAGAGGGTCCTTCGAGGAGCAGTCGTCCGGGATCGACGCCGTGCGCGGCGAAGCGCTCGGCAACGCGCGCGCGAACGGGGGCTTCCGACAACTGCTTGGCTTTGAGGAACAGTCGGCTTTCCGGAACGGCCGCCAGCACCCGCGACCACAGCGCGACGACCGCATCATTCATTTTTGTCAGGTGATTGAAGCAGCCGAACGTGACGTAGCCATTGGCGGACGCTGGTAGCGGCGCGACGGCGACAGCCTCGTCCGGCGGAGTAAAGCACAGTCTGGTCTCGGGCAGGCGCCAGATCTTTTCGGTGAAGTGTGCTTCTTCATTGGTCGGTCATAGTCCACGGATCGGCAATGAAGTAGTCGATCGCGGACACGCCGGTCGTGGCGAAGTAGCCCAGCCAGCTCGCCTGCACCGGCGCCGGTTTCCAGGCGAACATCGTCAGCCGGTTATAGGCCGTGTGGCCGGAGAGGTCGATGAGGATGTCGATGCGCGTCGGACCGTATGCGGCGCGCCAGCGCTTCGTCGGAGAGGTTTGCGGCTGGTACCCATCCATGGCAACTCCGTTTGATCCGTGCGGTGACCTCGTCCGCAACGCCGTGCGTGGGATAGCCGAACAACTCCAATCCTCCGACGGCGGCAAGCGCGGCCAGGGCGGCTTCCGCGAAATATCCGACGGCGTGATTGCGCAAATCTCCGGAAACAAAACCGACTCGCAACACGCGCTCTTTCTCGATCGTGTTGTCCCACGCGGTATAAGGGTGCGCACGCCGCGCGGCGAGTTCGCCGAAGCGCCGCACTTCGGCGAGCAGCGTCGCTGCTGGCTGGTCTGCCATATAGTTGTGAATGAACAGGAGATTGCCCTGCGCGAAATCGCAGTCGGGGTCCAGCTCCAATGCGCGCCGGCATTCCACGACCGCTTCGTCGAGGCGCCCTTGTTCCTTCAGCGTCTGGCCGATGTTGTTGTGCGCGAGAGCGTAATCCGGCTTGAGGTCGATGGCCTTTCTGAAGCTTGCCAATGCTGCGTCGTATTGGCCAAGGGTATGCAGTGCTCCGCCCAGGTTGAGATGCGTCTCCGCATGGCGCGGATCCAGTTGCGATGCCTTGCGAAAACTCTGGATCGCCTCCGGCAGCACGCCGGTCGCCTGCTGCGCGATGCCGAGGTTGAAATGAAAGATCGCGACATCGGGCCTGATTTCGACTGCGCGGAGTAAACACTCAACGGCTTCCTGGGGCTGCCCGATGTCATTCAGCACGGTGCCGAGGTTACAGAGGACTTCGCCGTAGTTGGGGCTGATCGCAAGCGCGCGGCGGTAGCTCGTGGCTGCCTCCTCGAGTCGTCCGAGCGCGTACAGCGCATTGCCGAGGTTGCCGTGGGCTTCCGCGAGATCCGGCATCAATTGCAGCGCTTGCCGGAAAGCGTCGACAGCCTCCTCGTGACGCCCGAGGGACTGCAGCGCCGTGCCAAGCCGAGTCCAGATCCAGCGCGCCGCGGAAGCTCTTGGCTGCCCCGGCGCACCGAAGTCCGGATTGATCTGCAGCGCGCGCCGATAACGGGCCGCTGCTTCGTCGTGCTGGCCGAGATCTTCGTGGATGACGCCCAGCGCCACCTCGGCATCAGCAAAATCCGGCTTGATCGCGAGCGCCTTCCGGTAGGCCGCCTGCGCCGCATCGCGCCGGCCCGCGCGCAAATGGGCATTGCCCAGGTTGTAATGCGCGGCGGCGTAGTCGGGTTTGTGCGCGAGCGCGCTGGTGTAGGCCGTCACCGCCGCGTCCGCGTCGCCCAGTGCCAGAAGCGCATTGCCACGATTGAGATGCGCCCGCGCCATGTCCGGCATCAAGCCGATGGCGGTGTCGTAGCAGCGAAGCGCGTCCTGAAGGCGGCCCGCATCCTCGTGCGCGTTACCTTCGCCGATGAGGTCCAGCGCGCTTTGCTCGGAAGTCAACGCCGCGCTGCCTGGCGCCTAAGGTCTGCCGCAAACGGCGGTCAGGCGTATCGCTTCAACCGCAGCGAGAACTGCGCGAGCGGCGCGATGCCGGACGCTTCGGCGCGATGACACCAGTCCTGCAGCCGCGCGAGCAGTTGTTCCGACGATTCCGTCGAGCGCTCCCACAGTCCGCCCAGGTCCTGGCGCATCGTGTAGACGGTCGCGAGCGCCTTGCTCCTCGCCAGCGCTTCGGCGAGCTTTGCACGGTCAAGCTCGGACAGCTTGGCCGGGTCGGCGAGCAGCCAGCGCTTGATCCGGCGCGCGCTCGGCACATCGGAGGCGTGCGCGGATGCGTCGTCGGCGTTGCGCGCCTTGCGGCTCGCGAGCTCGGCGGCGCACGCATGCTTCAGCGAGCGCGCATAGCTGGTCAGCACGGCGTAGCGGTGCGTGATCACCGCCTGCAGCGTGGCCAAGTCCGCGACCACCTTGTTGCGGTCGAACTTGAGCTGCGGCGCGACCTTGCGCACGGTGGCGAGCCGCAGCGACGACAGCATGCGAATGTACATCCAGCCGATGTCGAATTCGTACCACTGCGACGAGAGCTTGGCCGACGTGCCGTACGCGTGATGATTGTTGTGCAGTTCCTCGCCGCCGATCACGATGCCCCAGGGCACGATGTTGGTCGACGCGTCGAGGACCGCGTAATTGCGATAGCCCCAGTAGTGGCCGACGCCATTGATGATGCCGGCGGCGGTGATCGGAATCCACATCATCTGGACCGCCCAGATGGTGGCGCCGATCGGCCCGAACAGCGTGAGGTTCACCGCGAGCATCAGGCCGACGCCCTCCCAGCCGAAGCGCGTGTAAACGTTGTTCTCGATCCAGTCATCGGGCGTGCCGTGACCGTACTTCTCGAGCGTTTCCAGGTTCCTCGACTCGGCGCGATAAAGCTCGGTGCCTTGCCAGAACACCGTGTCCAGCCCTCGCGTCTGCGGGCTGTGCGGGTCGTCCGGCGTCTCGACCTTGGCGTGGTGCTTGCGGTGGATCGCCACCCACTCCTTGGTCAGCATGCCGGTCGTCAGCCAGAGCCAGAAACGGAAGAAATGGGCGACGGCGGGGTGCAGGTCCAGCGCCCGATGCGCCTGGCTGCGGTGCAGGTAGATGGTGACCGACGCGATGGTGATGTGCGTCATGACCAGCGTGACGACGACGTAACCCCACCACGGCAGGTCTATTAGACCGTGGGAGGCGAAGGACAGGAAGTCATAACTCATTGATTATCCGATGCTTATGTTCAGGCTCGGGCCCGGAAATGCCGGGCCGGGAATGTGTTTAATCTACCATTGTACGCGACCGCGACATGGGCACCATGACCGCCGTCAAAGCGGTCGCTCCCGGCCGCCGGACGGCATCCGGCAGGGTCTTCAAACTAAAGCAAAAGCAGTGCCGCGATTTCAAGCGGCGGGCGTGGGCTCGTCGCCCAGCTCCCTGATCAGCCGCACATCGCGGCGCGGGTAGGGGATCGAGATTCCGTTGGCGCGGAACGATTGGTAGATGCGGCGGTTGAGGGCGCTTCGCAAGTTGAGTTGGCCGTTTTCCGGATCGCGCAGCCAGAGCCCCAATTCGAGGTTGATGCCGCTGTCTCCGAAACTGGCCAGGAACCCGGTCGGCGGGTTGGGCGCCGTCAGCACCCGGGGCTCGGCACGCGCCGCTTCTTCCATGAGCCTCAGCGCGACGTCGATGTCGGTGTCGTAGGCGACCTGGATGGTGATGCCGATGCGCACTTCCGGCGCCGTGTACGAATGGTTGAGCACCGTGGTCGTGATCAGCGTCTCGTTGGGCACGATGGCCTCGACGCCGTCCAGGCTCTTGACGACGACGTAGCGCGACGTCACGCGCGAGACGACGCCGTAGCGGCCATCCACCGTGATCATGTCGCCCAGCCGTATCGAGCGATCCAGCAGGATGGTGAATCCGGCGATGTAGTTGGCCGCGAGCTTTTGCAGCCCGAGACCGATGCCCACGCCCAACGCGCCGCCGAACACGGTGAGCAGCGTCAGGTCGAAGCCGATCGCCTGCAGCGCGACCAGTACGCCCACTATCAGCAGCACCGCGCGGACGAATTTCGCCAGCACTGCCTTGGTGTTGGTGTCGAGCGACGTTGCCTTCAGCAGCCGGAGCTCGATCAACCCCGAAAGCCACAGCGTCACGATCAGTGTAAGGATCACCGCGAGGATTCCGCTGCCCAGCGAGAGCAGCGTGATTTCCGAGCGGCCAACCGGGATGCGGATCGCGTCGAGTTCGGCGGCCAGGTCGGGCAGCACGCCGGTGAAGTAGAGGATCGCCACACCCCAGATCGAGAAGGCGATCGCGCGCTCGCCGGTTTTCAGCCACGCCTGCGACACGAACAGCTTTCGCATCGCGTAGACCACCATCCGGATCGCGGCCAACGCCAGCAGGAGCGGCATCGCGACATCGATAAAGACGGAGCGCGACCCGAAGTGGCGGAACGCGAGGCGCGCCACGACCAGCAGCACCAGCGCCGTCAACGGGAAGACGACGCGGACGAAGCCTGCGCGCAGGCGGCCGTGGGTGCGCTCGTGCGCGCGCCGGTGCGCTTCCAGCGAGCGATCGAAGATCCAGGCCAGGCCGATGCACGCGACGACGGCGCCCATTTCGGCCCAGCCGCGCGGTGTGGCCAGCGCGGCTTCAAACCGTGACATGTCGAAGGGATCGAGCACGGCTAAGGAGGCTAGCACATCAGTGGCGGGCCAGCACCTCGAGCGCCGGTCGCGAGGTGATGGCGGTCGTCAGCGCGACCGTTCGAGCACGGCCGCGAAAAAGCCGTCGCAGCCGTGCCGGTGCGGCAGCACCTTCAACGTGGGGCCGGTGTCGAGCGCGATGTTGGCGCGGGCCAAGTCCGCCGCGGCGTTGCCGGCCGCAAACGCCGGATGGGTGCTCAAGAACTGCGCGACGACCGCCTCGTTTTCGTCCGGCAGGATGCTGCATGTCGCGTACACGAGACGCCCGCCCGGTTTCACGAGCGTTGCGGCGGCAGCGAGAATCGACGCCTGCTTGGCCGCAAGTTCCGCGACCGCGGATTCCGGTTGCCGCCATTTGAGATCGGGGTTGCGGCGCAGCGTGCCGAAGCCGGTGCATGGCGCGTCGACCAGCACGCGGTCGATCTTCTGGGCGAGGCGCTTAACCTTGGTGTCGCGTTCATTGGCAAGCACCTGCGGATGGACGTTCGACAACCCGGAGCGTTTCAGTCGCGGCGCCAGATTGGCGAGGCGCTTTTGCGCGATGTCGAACGCGTAGAGGCGCCCTTGCGAGCGCATCAGCGCGCCCAGCAGCAGCGTCTTGCCGCCGGCGCCCGCGCAAAAGTCCACCACCATGTCCGCGCGCTTCGGCGCCACGACGTAGCCGACCAGCTGGCTGCCCTCGTCCTGCACTTCGAGCCTTCCGTCCGCAAGCCAGGGATGCTGCGCGAGCGCGGCGCGCCCGGCGATGCGGATGCCCAGCGGCGAATAGGGCGTGGCGGTGGCGTCGAGGCCGTCGCCTGCCAGCGCTTCCAGCGCGGCGGCGCGCGTCGCCTTCAGCGGATTCACGCGCAGGTCGAATGGTGCCGGCGTCGACAATGCACGCGCGAGCGCGGTGCGTTCGGCATCGCCGTAGGCCGCGCCCAGCCGGTCCCAGAGCCAGTTGGGAAGGTCGTGCGCTACCGCCGGCGGCAACGCGTCGTGCAGCCGGGACTTGAATGCGCGCAGCCAGATCTCGTCGGCGGCAGTGAGCGCGGGTTCCAGGTCGCGCAGCGAGCGTCCCTGTTCGCGCACCAGCACCGCAATCGCGAGCTTGCGCGGTTCGGCCGTCGCGGCGAGCGCTTCCAGCGAGCGCATGCGCCGCAGCAGCGCGAACACGCCCTCGGCGACGAAGGCGCGGTCGTGCTGGCCCATCTCCGGGCGGGCGCGGAAGAAAGCACGCAGGCCGTTGTCGGCCGGCACGTCGAAGCGGCGCACGCGCTCGATCGCGGAGCTGAGCGCCGCGAGCTGGTTGGCGCGGACGCTCACTCGACCTTCGCCTCGTCGACGCGAATCGAACTGAGCAGGACCTCGAGCGTGCCGCGGTCGGTGTTGACCACGCGCATCTTCACCGGGATGTAGCGGAGCGCCGGCGCGAGCCAGACGTAGGCGTCGGTCTTGCCGTCGTCGCTGCGGCGATGCCAGCGCTCGGCGTCGACGGTGCCTTGCTCCCAGTCGACCTTCTCGGTCTCCTCGCGCGTGACTGTATAGCGCGTCATCCGCCGCGGCGTGGCCAGGCTGAACGACACCTGGTCGGTGGTGGGGGGCGTGAAATAGAACTGCCACATGAGCGTCATCGGGTCGAAGGTCGGCGTGTCGAGCGTGGCGGTCTTGTCGTCGCGCATCGTCACGATGCCCGCTTCCCAGTCGAAGATCGCCGATTCGCGACGATCCGGGCCGCCGCGTTCGACGTCGAACTCCAGCGGCTGCAGGCCGGTGGGCGTTATGAGTCCGCGGCTCTGGAGTATTCCCTGTCCGCGCAGGATCAGCGCGGCAAGGCCGCGCGCCCTGCCGACAGTCACGATCCGGTACTGGTTGTCCGCGTGTTCGAACCGGTAGGTTGCCTCGCCGATGAAGAACTTGATCGATCCGTAGTAGACGTTGTAGGCCAGGTCGACGCGCGGCGGGAGGACCGGCGCGGTGACGACGGCGCCGGGAATGACTTCGGGCGCGTCTTCCGCTGCGCGCGCTTGCGCGTCGGCCGCCGCAGTGTCCGGAACCTGCGCATCGGACGGCGCGACGGGGCCGGGAGCTTCGGCCGGAACGTCGACCGGTGCCGGTACCGCTATCGGCGGCACACGCTTGACACGCGGCTTGGGCTTCGCCGCCGGCTTCGCCACGGGCACAGGTGGCGGAGGCATTTCGGTTAACGTGGCCACGAGCGGGGCGGAATCGGGCGGCTCCGGCATGCTCGCGGGCAGGAAGGTCATCGCCAGATGCACGCCCAGCGACAGCACGAGCGCGATGGCGAGCGTACGGCGCGTGCGGGGGCCCATGCCGCGCGAGCCGAGACGCGGGGAGGCGGGCGCCAGCGGAGTAGGGGACAGGTAGGTGGCCACGGTCGGGAAGGATGGACGCGCTGATTCGGGTGTGTCGCAGCTCGTCAGGCCGGCGGCACGCGGAGAGCGGCCTCTCCCGCGGTCTTCTGCATTCCCTTAACGCGCACACGCCGGCCGGCGATGACCAGCAGGTCCGCGCAGAACCAGCGTACCGCGGCGAGCAGCAGGATGTGCTCCTGCGCCAGCACGCGTGCGGCAAGACGCGCCTCGTCGTCGTCGTCTTCGACCGGCACGGCGCCTTGCGCGATGATGGGGCCGGCGTCGACGTCGTCGGTGACGAAATGGACCGTGCAGCCGTGGATGCGCGCGCCGTCGGCCAGCGCGCGCCGGTGCGTATGCAATCCCGGATAGAGCGGCAGCAGCGACGGATGCACGTTGATGAGGCGGTTGGCGTAGTGGCGCACGAAAGGCGCGCCGAGTATGCGCATGAACCCCGCCATGACGACAAGGTCGGGACGCTCGTCGTCGATTGCCAGCATTAGCGCCGTGTCGAACGCTTCGCGCGTGCCGAAGTCGCGGTGATCGACGACGGTGGTGCGAACGCCATGCGCGCGCGCGACCGCCAGTCCGGGCGCATCGTTGATGTTCGTGACGACGCGCGTAACGGTTCCGCCCAGCGTGCCCTCGCCCATCGCGGCAAGGAGCGCCGCCAGGTTCGTTCCGCGGCCCGAGATGAGGACCGTGATGCGCTTCCCCGAAGGTTTCCGGGCCGTCATCGGATGCGCGCCGCGCCGCGCACGTCGTCAGGCAACGACGGTGGCGGGGGCGCCCGCGGGTTGCGCGACGATGTCACCGATGCGGCTGGCGCGCTCGCCGGCAGCCTCCAGCAGCTCCAGCGCGCGATCGGCGTGCTCGGCGGCCACGACCACGGCCATGCCGATGCCGCAATTGAAGACGCGATGCATCTCCGCATCCGCGACGCCGCCCTGTTGCTGCAGCCAGTCGAAGATGGCCGGCCGCGTCCACGCGTTGCGCACGAGGCGCGCCTGCAGGCCTGCCGGCAGCATCCGCGGCACGTTTTCGACGAGTCCGCCGCCGGTGATGTGGGCCATGCCCTTGACCGGAATCGCGCGCAGCAGCGAAAGCAGCGGCTTCACGTAGATTCGCGTCGGCGCCATCAGCGCGTCGCCCAGTGTGTTCGCGGATAAGCTCGCCGAATCGAATCGGGCATTGAGATCGGCGCCGCTCGCGGCAACGATCTTGCGGATCAGCGAAAAGCCATTGGAATGCGGCCCGCTCGATGCGAGTCCCAGCACGGCGTCGCCTGCCTGGATGGAACGGCCGTCGATGATCCGGTCGCGCTCGACAATGCCGACTGCGAATCCCGCGAGGTCGTACTCGCCCGCGGCGTACATGCCCGGCATTTCCGCCGTTTCGCCGCCGATGAGCGCGCAGCCGGCCTGTTCGCATCCCGCCGCGATGCCCTTGATCACGGACGCGGCGACGTCGACGTCCAACTTTCCGGTCGCGTAGTAGTCGAGGAAGAACAGCGGCTCGGCGCCCTGCACGAGGATGTCGTTGACGCTCATCGCGACGAGGTCGATGCCGACGGTGTCGTGGCGGGCGAGCGCGAACGCCAGCATGAGCTTGGTCCCGACGCCGTCGGTGCCGGCCACCAGCACCGGCTCGCGGTAACGCTTGCCGATTTCGACCAGGCCGCCGAAGCCGCCGATGCCCGCAAGAACCTCGGGGCGCATCGTCCGCTTGGCGAAAGGCTTGATGCGCTCGACAAGCGCATCGCCGGCGTCGATGTCCACGCCCGCGTCGCGGTAGGTGAGGCCCTTTGCGGACGGGGCTGGAGGCATAAGGTGGAGAGCGACGGCGCCTTGGCGGGTTATTGGGGTGCCGCGCCAGCGCGCGAACCACTACAATCGGAGTTCCTGCTCGATGACGCTTGGCACCTTCGGAGCGTCGACCCGAGCCAAACCGACGGGAATTTTACTCGAAATGACCCCTCCCCGCCCGACCCCCGAGGATACGGACGCCGCGCCGCCTGCACGCCGCGCACTGCCGCTGCGCCACTACCTGTGGGGCGTGGGTGCCGCCCTCATCGTGATTTTCGCGCTGCGCTGGCTGGAGGCGGTCCTCACGCCGTTTCTCATCGGCGCCATCCTCGCCTATCTCGGCACGCCGCTCGTCGACGCGGCGCAGCGCCGCGGAATGCCGCGCACGCTGGCCACGACGATCGCGGTGCTGCTGTTCGGCCTCCTGCTGTTGGCGGTGTTCCTCGTCCTGATCCCGCTCGTGCAAGGCGAAGTGTCGCTCGCCGCCAAGCGCCTGCCGGCACTGCTCGCCCAGGCCTCGGCGCAGGTGGCGCCTTGGATCCAGGAGCGTTTTGGGCTGACCGTATCGCTGGACCTGGAGTCGCTCAAGACGTTCGTGACGGAGAACGTCGAAAGCGCGCACGATCTCTCGCTGCGTCTCTTGTCGGGTGTCAAGACAGGCAGCCGCATCGCGTTGTCGATCGTCATCAACCTTGCGCTGATTCCGGTCGTGATGTTCTACCTGTTGCGTGACTGGAAGATGTTCGGACAGCGGCTGGAGGATCTCGTCCCGCGCGATTGGCAGGCCAAATTTCGCACGATCGTCGGCGAGATCGACGACGTCCTCGCGGAATTCCTGCGCGGCCAGTTCTCGGTGATGGTCGTGCTGGCGATCTATTACGCGATCGGATTGACCATTGCCGGACTCGATCGCTCCCTCGCGATCGGCATCCTCACCGGGCTGCTTGTGTTCATTCCCTATGTCGGTTTCGGACTGGGATTCGTGCTCGGAGTCGTGGCCGCGCTGCTGCAGTGGAGCGGCTGGCCCGCGTTCCTGGGCGTGCTCGCAGTGTACGGTGTGGGGCAGCTCCTCGAAAACTATGTGCTGGTGCCGTGGCTCGTCGGCGACAGGATCGGGTTGCATCCGATCGCCGTCATCTTCGCGCTGCTCGCGTTCGGCCAATTGTTCGGCTTCGCCGGCGTTCTCCTTGCTCTGCCGGCGTCAGCGGCCCTGCTGGTGGGATTGCGCCACCTGCGTGCGGAGTACGTGGTGTCCCCGTTTTATCGCGGCGACGCCTGATCGCGCGATGGAGCAGCTTGTCTTCGAACTGACCGCCCCCGAGCCGCCGTCGTTCGCCAATTTTGTTCCCGGCCCGAACCAGGAGGCGGTAGCCGCGCTGCGCAATTTCGCTGCCGGCGATGCTGCGGAAACCGGGTTGGTGCTGTGGGGCGCGCCGGGTGTCGGGAAGACGCACTTGCTGCTTGCCGCGGCCGCCGAGGCTGCCTCCAAGCGTCCGGTCCAGTATTGCGCGAGCCCCGAGGCGATGCCCGGCGACACGCCGTCGCGGGCGGTGTTGCTGCTGGTCGACGACGTCGATCGCGCGGACGCCGCCATGCAGGGCCGCCTCTTCACGCTCTACAACGCGCTCAGGGCGGCCGGGGGCGCGCTGATCGCGGCGGCCGCGCTGCCGCCGGCGCGGATGGCCTTGCGCGACGATGCGCGCAGCCGCCTGGGATGGGGTCTCGTATACGAAATCCTGCCGCTGGCCGACGCGGACAAGCCGGCCGCGCTGGCCGCCTATGCGCGCTCGCGTGGCTTCGCACTGGCCGATGACGTCATCGCCTACCTGCTCGCCCATGGCCCGCGAGACATGACGACGCTCGTGGCAACGCTGGCGGCGCTCGACCATCATTCGTTGGCGTCCAAGCGGCCGATCACCGTCCCTTTGCTCAAGGAATGGATGCAACGACGGCTGGATTCGCCCGGTGCGGCCAGCGCGCTTTCGCCCCCCAGGGACGAAATTCCGTCGTAGCTTCACAAAAGCCGGCAATCGTCGCCAAATAGCAACAAACGAGGGCGCCAAAGGGGGACTTCGGAGCGGGACTGTTAATTCTTTGATTGCTCAGCTAAAATATTTAATGGTTCGTTGCCTCGAAGGAGGAGGGTGTCAACCACCTCAGGCTTACGCCCGTTAATGGCGTCGACACGATGAGTTGGTGTCAATTTCTCTCCCTAGGAACGCATCGATGAAGAACGCAGTGGTGGCATTGGTGGCGGTGGCGTTTGTCTCCGTCGCGCTGGCCCAAAGCACTACGGCGGCTCCGGCCGCGCAAGTTGCACCGGCTACGGGGCAAAAGCACGAAGCCAAAGCCCACGCAAAGAAAACCAAGTCCGAAACCAAGAAGAGCAAGAAGAAGAAGGCACCAAAGTCGACGCCCTCCGCTGTGCCAACGTCGTCCACGACGCACGGCAAGGCGCCCGACCAGAAGCCCGCCACGTAAAATTTTTCAGTCCAACTCCGAAACCTAAAGGAAACGCAATGAACAAGCTGCTCATAGCACTGATCGCCGGTGGATTCGCCATCGTCGCCGCTGCCCAAACCACCGCGCCGACGAAGAAGGAAATGAACGCCGAGAAGGCGAAGGAAGTCGGGACGGTCACGTCGACGAACGTCGACCAGGCCGGTGCCCGCGACACCGCCACGCAGCAAAAGGCCAACACGGCGAAGTCGAAGGAAGTCGCCAAGCCAACACACAAGCAAAAGCAATCCGACGCCAAGGCCGCAACGGCAGCTGGCGGCATGAATTCCAGCGGCACGATCGACACCGCCGCCCAGCAAAAGGCCAACACGGCGAAGTCGAAGGAAATACCGAAGCAGCACGAAAAGCTGGGCACGCCGGCTGCCGAAAAGCAACTGCAAAAGGCGGCCACGCCCTAAAGCAATCGGCCTCTCGTTTCGCTGAAAGGCAAGGCTTCACGCCTTGCCTTTTCTCTTTCGCGGGACGGCAAGACGGTCCGCACGGGCGTTGCAACAAACCACGAATTTCTATATAATTTCAAGACTTTGCCATCGAATCCTCTCGCCGCGTGGCCGGCGCCCGTGGCAGACCCTTCTCCAATCCGATACGCAGGGAAACAATGATGAACAAGCTTCTCGCAGCATTGATCGCCGGGCTTTTCGCCTCGTCCGTCGCGCTGGCGCAAACCAATGCGCCCGCAACGACGCCCGCCGCGCCGGCCAAGTCCACCGACGCCAAGGCGAAGCAGGAAATGGTGCAATCGACGACTCAGTCGGCCGTGGGCACCAGCGGCGCAGCGGCAACGGCCACGCAGCAGAAGAAGAACACGGCCGCGTCCAAGCACGTCGCCAAGCCGACGAAGGCGCAGAAGCAGGCCAACACGAAGGCCGCGGCCACGTATTCGCAGTCCGGCCCGGCCTCGGCCGCGCAGGCCGAGAAGAACACCGCGGTCTCGAAGGAAACGCCGAAGCAGACGGTGCACATGGGGACGCCCGAGGCTCAAAAGGCCATGCAGAAGGGCGCGACGCCGTAAGCCTCCGGCGCATTGCGTCAACGAAGGGGCAGGGCGTTCGTCGCCTTGCCCCTTTTCGTTGGCGGCCCCGCGTTTGGTGACCGCCGCCCGAAAACCTATGCTGGCCGTCCGATGAGCGAACTGGCACTTTCAAGACCCGCGGTCACCGTGGCGACCGTCGTCGAACGCGGCGGCCTGTTCCTCTTAGTCGAGGAGAAGACGCGCACGGGCATCAAGCTCAACCAGCCGGCGGGACACCTCGAGCCCGCCGAGACGCTGCCGCAGGCGGCCGCGCGCGAAACGCTCGAGGAGACGGGCTGGCGCGTCGTGCCGACGGCGCTGATCGGCATCTATCGCTGGGAAGCGCCGGACACCGGAGCGACGTTCGTCCGTTTCTCGTTCGCCGGCGATGCGCAAGAACATGATGCGGACCGCCCGCTCGACGAGGGGATACTGCGCGCGATGTGGCTTTCCTACGACGAGATCGCGGCGTGCAAGGGGCAGCACCGCAGCCCGCTCGTCCTGCGCTGCATCGACGACTACCGCGCCGGTCGCCGCTGGCCGCTCGGATTCGTGATGGAAGTCGCATGAATCCGCCGACGCAGCGCGTCATCGTCGGGCTGTCGGGCGGCGTGGACTCGGCCGCCGCGGCGTGGCTGCTGAAGCAGCAGGGCCACGACGTCGTCGGCGTCTTCATGAAGAACTGGGAGGACGACGACACCGACGAGTACTGCACGTCGCGCGAGGACCTGGTCGATGCCGCGGCGGTGGCGGACGTGCTCGGGATCGACCTCGAGGCGGTGAACTTCGCCGCGGAATACCGCGAGCGCGTCTTCGCGCATTTCCTGCGCGAGTATGAGGCCGGGCGCACGCCCAACCCGGATGTGTTGTGCAACAGCGAGATCAAGTTCCGCGCTTTTCTGGATTACGCACGGAATCTCGGCGCGGACGCCATTGCCACCGGCCATTACGCTCGCGTGCGCCGCGCGCCCGGCGATGCTGCACGCGTGGAATTGCTGAAGGCGGCCGATGCGACCAAGGACCAGAGCTACTTCCTGCATCGGCTGACGCAGGAACAGTTGGCGCCGGTGGTCTTCCCGCTCGGGGAGATGCACAAGGGCGACGTGCGGCGCCTGGCGCGCGAGCAGGGCATTCCGACATGGGCCAAGAAGGATTCGACGGGCATCTGCTTCATCGGCGAGAGACCGTTTCGCGATTTTCTCGCGCGCTACTTGCCGCGCACGCCGGGCCCGGTCGAGACGCCGGAGGGCCGCGTCGTCGGCAGCCACGACGGGCTCGCCTACTACACGCTGGGCCAGCGGCAGGGCTTGCGCATCGGTGGCACGCGCGGCGGCACCGACCTGCCATGGTTCGTCGCGGGCAAGGACCTCGCGCGCAACGTGCTGGTGGCGGTGCAGGGCCACGATCACGCGCTCTTGCATCGGCGCGACGTGGACGCCATCGAGATGCATTGGATCGGCGGCGGGCCGCCTTCGCTGCCGGCGCGTTTCGGCGCCAAGACGCGCTACCGGATGCCCGACGCCGCCTGCACGTTGACGGCCGCGGGCGAAGGCTGTCACGCGCAGTTCGACGAGCCGCAGTGGGCGCCGACGCCCGGCCAATACCTCGTGCTTTATGAAGGGGACGTGTGCCGCGGCGGCGGCGTGATCCGGGCAAGGAACGCGACGTCAGCGGCCGATATGCAGCCGACCGCGCGGTCGGTCGATGTTCCGCATCCGGAGGCCGTGCGGGACTGACGCGGTGTCGTCGTGGCTGGCCGGCGCCTGCGAGGGCGGCACGCCGACGGAACTAGAACGGGATGTCGTCGTCGAAGTCGTCGACGTTTTTCTTCGCGCCGCCCGCGGGCTTGGCGGAACCGGCTGAGTGGCCAACTGCGGCGCTGGCGCCTTCGCGCTTGCCGCCGCCACCTCCGGCAAATTCGGCATCGCCGCCGCCGCCGTCGCGGCTGCCCAACAGCTGCATGCGATCGCCGACGATTTCGGTGGAATATTTCTCCACGCCTTCCTTGTCCGTCCACTTGCGCGTTTGCAGGCGGCCCTCAATATAGACGGGGCGCCCCTTCTTCAGGTATTCGCCGGCGATTTCCGCCTGGCGTCCGAAGAGGACGACGGTGTGCCATTCGGTCTTTTCCTGCTTTTCGCCGGCCTTGTCCTTCCATGTGTCCGTGGTGGCGATGCGCAGGTTGGTCACCGCGTCGCCGCCCGTCGTGTAGCGCGTTTCCGGATCGCGGCCTAAGTTGCCGATCAGAATCACCTTGTTGACCGAGGCCATCGTGCATTTCTCCTGTCGATGTAGGGTTGCCGCGGCCCGCGCGGAGCGAAAGCGACGGAATGCGAAGCCGGACTATGGGCGGGCAACCGAAACACAATATACTAACAGGTTCGGCGCTTCGTCCGTAGGCCAAGAACCTTAAGACCAACAGCCGATTGCCGATCATCCGCATTCGAAACCACCGATCGCGACGACGCGAGAAACGATCTCCTACTGCATGGATTCCATCCGCATCCGCGGCGCACGCACGCACAATCTCAAGAACCTCAATCTCGACCTGCCGCGCCACCGGCTGATCGTGATCACGGGCTTGTCGGGCTCCGGCAAGAGTTCGCTCGCGTTCGACACGCTCTACGCCGAGGGGCAGCGCCGCTACGTCGAATCGCTGTCGGCGTATGCGCGCCAGTTCCTGCAGTTGATGGACAAGCCCGACGTCGACCTGATCGAGGGGCTGTCTCCGGCGATTTCGATCGAGCAGAAGGCGACGTCGCACAACCCGCGCTCGACCGTGGGCACGGTGACGGAGATCCACGACTACCTGCGCCTTCTGTTCGCGCGCGTCGGCGATCCGTACTGCCCCGACCATCCGGAGCAGAAGCTGCAGGCGATGACGATCTCGCAGATGGTCGATGCGACGCTCGCATTGCCGGAAGACACGAAGCTCATGATCCTGGCGCCCGCCGTCGTCAACCGCAAGGGCGAGCACCTGGAACTCTTCGTCGAACTGCGCGCCAAGGGATTCGTCCGCGTGCGCGTGGACGGCAAGGTGTGCGAGATCGATGCGGCGCCGAAACTCGCCAAGACGACGAAGCACACGATCGAAGTGGTCGTCGACCGCCTCAAGGTGCACGCGGAATACAAACAGCGGCTCGCCGAGTCGTTCGAGACTGCGCTGCGCCACGGCGACGGTCGCGCGCTGGCCGTGGAAATGGACTCCGGAAGGGAGCACCTGTTCTCGGCGAAGTTCGCGTGCCCGACCTGCAACTATTCGCTGGCGGAGCTGGAGCCGCGCCTCTTCTCGTTCAACAGCCCCCTCGGCGCCTGCCCGCGATGCGACGGCCTGGGCTCCATCACGTTCTTCGATCCCAAGCGCGTCGTGGCTTTTCCGCAGCTCTCGCTCGCGTCCGGCACGATCAAGGGCTGGGACCGCCGTAACCAGTTCTATTTCCAGCTGCTGCAGAGCCTCGCGAAGCACATCGGTTTCGACATCGAGAAGCCGTTCGCGAAGTTGCCCGAGCGCGTGCAGCAGCTCATCCTGTACGGCTCGGGCGACGAGAAGATTCCCTTCACGTACCTGTCGGAGCGCGGCAAGCCGATGGTCCGCGAACACGCGTTCGAGGGCATCATCCCCAACCTCGAGCGACGGTACCGCGAGACCGATTCGGTGATGGTGCGCGAGGAACTGGCGAAGTACCTCAACAACAAGCCCTGTCCCGAATGCGGCGGCACGCGGCTGCGGCGCGAAGCGCGGTTCGTGAAGGTGGGGAGCGGGGAGCAGGCCCGCGCGATCTTTGAAATTTCCGGGCTGCCGCTCAAAGGCACGATGGCATTCTTCCGCTCGCTCGTTCTGGACGGGCAGAAGGCCGCGATCGCCGATCGCATCGTCAAGGAGATCATCAGCCGGCTGCAGTTCCTCAACAACGTGGGCCTCGATTACCTGGCGCTCGATCGCTCCGCGGAGACGCTGTCGGGCGGCGAATCGCAGCGCATCAGGCTCGCGAGCCAGATCGGTTCCGGCCTGACCGGCGTCATGTACGTGCTGGACGAGCCGTCGATCGGCCTGCACCAGCGCGACAACGACCGCCTGCTCGACACGCTGAAGCACCTGCGCGACCTGGGCAACAGCGTCATCGTCGTCGAGCACGACCAGGATGCGATCAACACGGCCGACTATGTGGTCGACATGGGGCCGGGCGCCGGCGAGCACGGCGGGCAAGTCGTCGCCCAAGGCACGCCCGAGGACATCCGGCGCGCGCCGCACTCGCTGACCGGCCAATATCTCGCCGGACACCGGCAGATCCCGATCCCCGCGCGGCGGCATCGCGCGGACCCGGCGCGCAAGCTGACGATCACCGGCGCGACCGGCAACAACCTGCAAGGCGTGACGCTGAACTTGCCGGTGGGGCTCTTCGTCTGCGTCACCGGCGTTTCGGGCTCCGGCAAGTCGACGCTCATCAACGACACGCTCTATCACGCGGTGGCGCGGCATCTGTACGACAGCGCCGAGGAGCCCGCGCCTTATACCGAGATCGACGGGCTCGAGCACTTCGACAAGGTCATCAGCGTCGACCAGAGCCCGATCGGCCGCACGCCGCGCTCCAATCCGGCGACGTACACGGGCCTCTTCACGCCAATCCGCGAACTGTTCGCGCAGGTGAAGGAAGCGCGCGAGCGCGGCTATGGGCCCGGCCGCTTTTCGTTCAACGTCAAGGGGGGGCGCTGCGAGGCGTGCCAGGGCGACGGCCTCATCAAGGTGGAGATGCATTTCCTGCCCGACGTCTACGTGTCATGCGACGTCTGCCACGGCCAGCGGTACAACCGCGAGACGCTCGAAGTCCGCTACAAGGGCAGGAACATCCACGAAGTACTGGCGATGACGGTGGAACAGGCGTACGCGTTCTTCGAGCCGGTGCCGGCGGTAGCGCGCAAGCTCGCGACGCTGCTCGACGTGGGCCTGGGCTACATTACGCTCGGCCAGTCGGCGACGACGTTGTCGGGCGGCGAGGCGCAGCGCGTCAAATTGGCCCTCGAGCTGTCGAAGCGCGACACCGGCCGCACGCTGTACATCTTGGACGAACCCACGACCGGTTTGCACTTCCACGACATCGAGATGCTGCTGACCGTGCTGCACCGGTTGCGCGATCACGGCAACACCGTCGTCGTCATCGAGCACAACCTCGATGTGATCAAGACCGCGGACTGGATCATCGACCTGGGTCCGGAAGGCGGCGCCGGTGGCGGCACGGTCGTCGCGGAAGGCCCGCCAGAAACGGTTGCGGCCGTTGCGGCGAGCTACACGGCGCACTACTTGCAACCGGTGCTTGTCGCCGACGTGAAGCGCCGTGGCAAGACGGGCGCGGATGCCCCGGCGCGAGCGCCCCGCGGGAAGAAGGCGTCGGGCGACTTGCTAGCGTGACAGCGGTACGCGCCTTTGGCGACCGTTTTCGACCCGTTGCGGACTGTCTGGTGATGTCAAAGCGGTCCTTCGTGGACGGCGCCGAATTGATCACCGATACCCGCTGCGCTCGATGCCGGGCAGCGGCGTAAAATGCAGTCCATGCGCCAACTCGAGGAAACGCATGAACGCCCAAGTCAGCATTCGCTTCGGCCCCAATCTCACGATCGAAATTGACGTTCCCTTCACGTCCGACGCGACAGCTCAAGCACGGGCGCGCGAATGGCTGGAACGCACTTACGACCAGTTTGGCTGCGAGCCAACTCGACCGACTGGCAAGGTGCTCTTATTGGACAGGATCCTTGGTATCGCAGACGCCGCCGGGGAGACACACTTCCAGCGGGATGCGGAATGGCGCAAGTTGTACGCGCAGGCCGTGAGCAGCGCGCTCGACCGAACCGGTGTCCAGGTGAATGTGGAAGAGCGCACGGTAAGCAGTTGAGCCGTGGGAGGCGGCGGCCTGCTATGGTCCGCTGAGTGCTGCCAACCGGATGTGTTGCGTTTTCCCAATCCAGGCGCCTCCGCAAGGCGACCGCTTCCGGGCGATTCCACCCGTTGGCCGCCGGAATGACGCCGATCTGAAGATCCGGCGATGCCAGTCTTGGCGAACGTCTGCGCGGTCTGTCGAATTGCCGCCATTGCCAAGACAAAAGTTGCCCCATGGTCAGGCATCCGCCGCGAGCGGCGCCTCGTCGACGGCCGGTGCCGGCGGCGCGCATTTCGTGACGGCCGCGAGGATGCCCTGCAGCAGCGCCGTCGGCGTGGGCGGACAGCCGGGAATCTCGACGTCGACGGGAATGACGTTGGCGACGCGTCCCAAACTCGCATAACTCTCGCCAAAGATTCCGCCGGTGCAGCCGCAGTCGCCGACGGCGACCACGATCTTGGGTTCGGGGGTTGCGTCGTACGTTCGTCTGAGCGCGATGGCCATGTGCTTGGACACGGGCCCCGTCACCAGCAGCATGTCGGCGTGCCGCGGACTTGCGACGAACTTGATGCCGAGTCCCTCGATATTGTAGTAGGGATTGCTGAGCGCATGGATCTCGAGCTCGCAACCGTTGCACGATCCGGCGTCCACCTGGCGGATCGTCAGCGCGCGGCCGAGCGTGCGCAGCAATTTTTCCTGCAGGCGCGCGACGAGCACCATTTCGTCGGCCGGCGCGGGAGCGTCTTCCGTCCTGATGCCGGTGCGGGCGATTTGGTGAAGGATGTGGAGCATCGGAGGAGCCCTTACAGATCGTGCCCGCTGTACGTCAGGTTGAACGACTTGTTGATCAGCGGGAAGTCGGGAACGATGTTGCCGATGACGGCGTGCTCCAGCACCGGCCAGTTCGACCATGACGGGTCATGCGGATGGCAGCGGCGTATGGTCCCGTCCGGACCGCTCGTCAGCGCGACCAGCACCGGTCCGCGAAAGCCTTCCACGCAGCCCAATCCCAGCTTGTGTTCCGGGACCTCCGGCAGTGGTGCGCGAATGTCGCCGGCGGGAACGGCCTTGGCGATATTCTGGATGAGGCGCAGCGATTCCAGCGCCTCGTCGAAGCGCACGGCGACGCGCGCCGCGACGTCGCCTGCGAGCGAGCCCGCCTTGCGCACGGCGAGCGAATCGTACGGCGCCACCGGAAAATCGCAGCGCAGGTCGCGCTCCTGGCCGCTGGCCCGTCCCGCCATGCCGGTCAGGCCGAGTTGCGCCGCGAGCGCCGGCGTCACGATGCCGCACGAGCGGAAGCGATCCTGCAATCCCGCGTGCTCGTCGTAGATGTCGCGCACCTCACGGATTTCCTTTTCCAGCGTCGCGCACTCGGCACCGATTGCCGCGGCATGGTCGGCCGGGACGTCCCGCGCAACGCCACCGGGCACGACATAGTCCATCGCCAGACGATGGCCGAACGCGGCCATGTTCGTGCGCAGCACGTCCTCCTTCAGCCGCGAGAACTGCGCCAGGCCGAATGCGAATCCGCCGTCGTTGCCGAGGTAGCCGAGATCGCCCAGGTGGTTGGCGAGGCGTTCGCGTTCCAGCGCGAGGGCGCGCAGCCACGCGGCGCGCACGGGGATCTCCATGCTCACGATCGATTCCAGCGCCTGCGCGTAGGCCCACGCATAGGCCACGGTGCTGTCGCCCGACACGCGCCCCGCGAGCCGGTATCCGTCAGCGAGCGTCAACGCCTCGAAGCGCTTTTCGATGCCCTTGTGCACATAGCCGAGGCGTTCCTCCAGGCGCAGGACCTTTTCGCCGACGACCTGGAAGCGGAAGTGGCCCGGCTCGATGATGCCCGCGTGAACGGGTCCGACGGGAATTTCGTGCACGCCGTCGCCTTCGACCTTGACGAACGAATATTCCTCCTGCCCGGGCTCCCACTTGGGCGAGGCCTCGAAGTCGCGCCGCAACGGAAACTTGTCGATCGGCCAGCTGGCGAGCCACATCCAGGGGCGCTGGTCGTCGGCGTCGGATGGAATGCCGACCAGGTCGAACGCCGCGCGCTGCATCCGATTGGCGGCCGGAAAGATCGTCGCGAGATCGGGATAGTGAACGTCGCCGTCGGGCATCGTGTGCTCGAGGAGCGTCAGCCCGTCGCCGTCCTGCAGCACGACGCGCAGGCAATAGCCGCGGCCCCGGTCGCGTTCGTCGGCGAGCCACAGCGCGACCAGTTGTCCGCCGCCTTCCCACGCGACGCGGCACGCGGCCAGCAGCTGGCCGGAGCTGACCGGCACGCGCCTCGCCGGCACGGCTGAGGGCAGTGTGGCGGCGGCGAGTCCGAGTGGGGAAAGGTTCATCGCGTCCGAATCGATCAGCCGATCAACCGCGCGGCCTGGCGGTACCAGTCGGCGAGAAAGGGCGGTATCCAGAGTCCCAGCATCAACACGATCGCGAGGTGCGCGAACACCGGAATCATCGCCGGACGCAGCGGCAGGCGCTTGACCGATGTCTCGCCGAACACCATCGGCTGCACCTTGGAGAACACGGCGGCGAAGGCCAAGCCCAGCGCGCCCAGCAGGAAAGGTGTCGCCCACGGATGCTCGTGGATCGCCGTGATGAGGATCAGGAACTCGCTCGCGAACACGCCGAACGGCGGCATGCCCAGGATCGCCAGCGTGCCGAGAATCAGGCCCCATCCGAGCATCGGGCTGATCGTGATGAGCCCGCGAATGTCGTCCATGATCTGCGTGCCGGTCTTTTGCGCGGCATGGCCGACCGTGAAGAATATCGCCGACTTGGTGAGCGAGTGCACGGTCATGTGCAGGAGGCCGGCAAAGTTCGCGATGGGTCCGCCCATGCCGAAGGCGAACGTGATGATGCCCATGTGCTCGACCGACGAATAGGCGAACAAGCGCTTGATGTCCTTCTGGCGCGAAAGGAGGAATGCCGCGACGATAACCGAGAGAAGGCCGAAGCCCATCATCAGCTCCCGCGCGAACGACGTCTGCACCGAGCCCTCGACCAGCACCTTGCAGCGCACGACCGCATACAGCGCGACGTTGAGAAGCAGGCCGGAGAGCACGGCCGACACGGGCGTTGGGCCTTCCGCGTGCGCGTCGGGCAGCCAATTGTGCAGCGGCACCAGCCCCACCTTGGTGCCGTAACCCACCAGCAGGAACACGAACGCGAGCGACAGCACGGTGGGCTCGAGCTGGCCTTTTACGCCGTTCAACTCGGTCCACAACAGTGCGCCGCCGCCGGCCCCCAGCAGTTTCTCCGCCGCGAAATACAGGAGGATCGTGCCGAACAGCGCCTGCGCGATGCCCACGCCGCAAAGGATGAAATACTTCCAGGCCGCCTCGAGACTGGCCGGCGTCCGGTAGAGCGACACCAGCAGCACAGTCGTCAGCGTGGCCGCCTCCATCGCCACCCAGAGGATGCCCATGTTGTTGGTGAGCAACGCCAGCAGCATTGTGAAATTGAAGAGCTGGTACATGCTGTGATAGAGGCGCAGGCGGGCAGCGGTCAGGCGGCCGTGTTCCTCCTCTATGCGCATGTAGGGTCGCGAGAACACCGAAGTCGTAAAGCCCACGAACGCCGTGAGCGCGACCAGGAACACGTTGAAGGGGTCGACGAAGAACTGGCGATCGAGGACGAGCAGCGGCCCTTCCGAAATCACGCGCACGGTCAACGCAATCGCGGCCAGGAACGTGAGCAGGCTGACGGCGACGTTGACCCGCGGCGCGATCCTTCGCTCGCCGACGATGGCGAGCAGCGCCGAGCCCGCGAGAGGCAGGCCGAGGACGGCGACGATTTCAAGCACGCAAGTCCTTCACTCGCCTTCCTTCAACCGTTCCATGTGCTTCAGGTCGAGGCTGTCGAACTGCTCGCGGATCTGGAAGAAGAACACGCCCAGGATCAGCATGCCGACGAGCACGTCGAGCGCGATGCCGAGTTCGACGACCATCGGCATCCCGTAGGTGGCGGAAGTCGCCGCGAAGAACAGGCCGTTCTCCATCGACAGGAAGCCGATGACCTGCGGGATCGCCTTGCGCCGCGTGATCATCATCAGGAACGACAGCATCACCGTTGCCATCGCGATGCCGAGCGTCGACCGCGTCACGGTGCTGGCGAGCGTGGAAATCGGAACCGCGAGGTTGAACGAAAACACGACGAGCACCAGGCCGATGATCATCGTGGTCGGCACGTTGATCAGCCCCTCGACGTCCCATTTCACGTCGAGCTTCCGGATCAGCCGGTGCAGGATCCACGGCAGCAGCGCGACCTTGAGGACCAGCGTCAGCCCCGCCGAGAAATACAGGTGTGGCTGGTGCGTGCCGTAGGCGACGATCGCTGTCGAGCAGCCCAGCGCGAGTCCCTGGGCGGCGAACAGGTCGATCAGCGACAGCACGCGGCGCTGCGCCAGCATGGCGAACGCCAGCAGCAACAGGATCGCGGCGAGCAGGTTGATGAGCTGCGCGTAGAGGGGAAGCGCGGCCATGTCAGTCCCGCCGGGCCGCCCCAAGGGGCTGAAGCGCCCCCTTGGGGGCAGCGAGCGAAGCGAGCGTGGGGGTCGTTTCCAGTCCCGCCGGGCCGCCCCAAGGGGCTGACGCGCCCCCTTTGGGGGCAGCGAGCGAAGCGAGCGTGGGGGTCGTTTCATGCTAGGCGCCCAGCAACAGGTTGACCAGCATCGCCAGCACGGCGAGCATGAAGGCCGTGCCCAGGAATTCCGGCGCGCGGAAGATGCGCATCTTCGCCGACAGCGTCTCGATCAGCGCGAGCGCGAAGCCTCCGGCCAGGAGCTTCGCGATGAGTGCGGGCGCCGCGCCCAGCAGTGCCAGCCAGTCGGTGCCGCTGACGACGATGCCGAACGGGAAGAAGATCGCCAGTCCGATGCACGAATAGTTGAAGAGCTTCAGCGCCGCCGCCCACTCGAGCAGTGCCAGGTGCCTCGCCGAATATTCGAGCAACATGGCTTCGTGGATCATCGTCAGCTCGAGGTGCGTGGCGGGATTGTCCACGGGGATGCGCGCGTTCTCGGCCAGCGACACCATCGTGAAGGCGACTCCGGCGAACGCGAGGCTGGGATAGATGGCGAGGTCGCGGTGCGCGAGCGTGTCGACGATCGACGGGAGCGACGTCGAGCCGGAGATGAGGGACGCAGTGAACAGCACCATCAGCAGCGCGGGTTCGGCCAGGAAGCCGACGAACATCTCGCGCCGCGCGCCCAGCGAGCCGAAGGACGTGCCGATGTCCATGGCGGCAAGCGCCATGAACACGCGCGCCAGAGCAAACAGGCCGACGAGGGCGATCGCGTCGGCGGCCCGCGCAAACGGCAGGTCGGTGGCGAGCGACGGGACGATCGCCGCCGCGCAGCACATTGCGCCGAACACGATATATGGCATCAGGCGGAAGATCGGCGACGCATTTTCCGCGACGACCGCGTCCTTGAAGAACAGCTTGCGGATCATCCGGTACGGCAGCAGGATGGAAGGCGCGCTCTTGTTTTGCAGCCACGCGCGGCACTTGTTCACCCAGCCGACGAGCAGCGGCGCCAGCGCCAGCGCGATGGCGAGCTGCAGCAGCTGCGACAGGAATCCGGGAATTGTCATCGCACCAGGAAAAGGAGCGCGAGCAGCGTGAAGAAACTGTAGGTCAGGTACACGGAGATGCGCCCCTGCTGGATGTACCCGACAAGGCGGGCGAGGATTTCCGCGGAGCGCACGATCGGCACGTAGAACCACTGCCAGAGATGGTCGTCGGCCTTCACCGAATACTTGGGCGACGTGTCGAATGGCGACGGCAGGTGGCGCTCCATCCGGAAGAACGGCTCGAAGACCTGACGGATCGGCTGGCCGAATCCCTCGGCGGTGTCCTGCATGCGCGGCGTTTGCGCGGGATAACCGCAGTCCCACGCCGGCGCCCTGCGGACGCGCCCGTGGTAGTAGCGGTGCACGACCTGAATCGTCAGCAGCACGACGGCGACGATCACGACCAGCATGACCAGGGGACTGTAGGATGCGCGGTCGGCGTTGATCGGCGCCAGCAGCAGCCAGTTGCTGCCCGCATTGATTGCGCTCGAACCGACCAGCATCGTGTTGATCGGGTCGAGGAGCGCAATGATGGTCGCGGGAAAGATCCCGAGCAGCACGCACGCCGCCGCCAGCCACACCAGCGCGACGCGCTCGAACGTTCCCGCGTCTTTGGCATACGCCAGGTTCGCCTCGCGCGGTCGGCCGAGGAAGATGACGCCGTAAAACTTGACCATCACGTACGCCGAGAGCGCGACGGCGAGCACCAGCGCCGCCGTGGCCACCGGCACCAGCATGTTGACGAACGACTGCGGAAGGCTGGGCGTGAACAGGAACGCCTGCAGCAACAGCCATTCCGAGACGAAACCGTTGAGCGGCGGCAATCCGGCGCTCGCGAGCGCGCCGACCAGCGCGACCCACGCCACCCAGGGCATGTGGTGGATGAGTCCGCCGAGCTTGCCCAGGCTGCGCTCGTGCGTTGCGTGCAGCACCGAGCCCGTGGCCAGGAAGAGGAGGCTCTTGAAGAACGCGTGATTCAGCGTGTGGTAGAGCACGGCGGTCAGCGTGATCGCCGCCAGGAGCGTCTTGGCGTACGCCTTGAACAGGATCGTGAGGCCGATGCCGGCGACGATGATGCCGATATTCTCGATCGACGAATACGCGAGGAGCCGCTTCATGTCGGATTGCACGGCGGCGAAGATCACGCCGAACAACGCTGTCGCGAGCCCCATCGCCAGCGCGACCACGCCCCACCACCAGAGTTGGCCGCTCAACAAGTCGAACGTGACGCGCAGCAGGCCATAGATCGCCGTCTTGAGCATGACACCGCTCATCAGCGCGGATACCGGTGACGGCGCGGCAGGATGCGCTTCGGGCAGCCAGATGTGCAGCGGCAACAGGCCCGCCTTGGCGCCGAAGCCGAACAAGGCGAGGAAGAACGCGGCGCTCGGCCACGCGCCGGTCAGCCGAACCGAGCGCATCGCCGCGAACGTGTAGTCGCCGCTGCCGCCTTGCAGCGTGCCGAAGCAGAGCAGGATCGCGATGGCGCCGACGTGCGCGATCAGCAGGTACAGGAATCCGGCGCGGCGAATTTCCGGAATCCGGTGTTCGGTGGTGACGAGAAAGAACGAGGACAATGCCATCGACTCCCACGCGACCATGAACACGTATGCGTCGTCGGCGACCAGCACCAGCGCCATCGCCGCGAGGAACGCGTGGTACTGGAAGCAGATGAGCCCGGGGGCCGTGCCTTCGCTCGAGCGGAAGTACCCCGCCGAATAGAGCGAGACCGCGGAACCGGTCGCGCCCAGCAGCACTAGAAAGAACGCCGACAGCGAATCGAGGCGCAAGTGGAAGGGAAGGTCGGGCAGGCCCAGCGGCAAAATCGTCGCCTGCGGCGGCGAGGCGAGCGCCATCGCGGCGACAATGGCCAGCGCCAGCCCGACGGCGGAACCCGCGGGAAACAGGACGCGCGTGATGAACACGAAATGGCGCGGACGGATGAAGCCGAGCAAGCCGATCGCGAGCCACGCGGCGATCGCGGCGATGACCAGATCCAGGGGTTGCGCGTTCACCGGAGTTGGGCGCCTTGGCGCGCTCGTGCCGACGCGCCGGCGAATAGCGCGTTCACTTGACGCGCATTCCGGGTTCCGCGCCGCCGTCCGGCGCCAGCAGGAAAATGCCGGGACCCTCACCGGAGGCGGCGAGCACCATGCCCTCCGACAACCCGAACTTCATCTTGCGCGGCGCGAGGTTGGCGACCATCGGCGTCAGTCGCCCGATCAATTGCGCGGGATCGTACGCGGACTTGATGCCCGCGAAAACGGTGCGCTGGCGCTCTTCGCCGACGTCGAGCGTCAATTTGAGCAGCTTGTCCGCGCCGTTGACGTGTTCGGCGTTGACGATTCGCGCGATGCGCAGGTCGACCTTGGCGAAGTCGTCGATGGAGATCGTGCCTGCGTCGGCGGGCACGGCGGCAAGAGCGGTGGCCGGCGCACTTGCAGCCGACGCTTGCGGACCCTCGATCAGCGCGTCGATCTGTTTCGGGTCGATGCGGGCCATCAGGTGTTCGTAGGGCCGGATCGACGTCGACGATTGTTCGATGTCGCCCCACTTCAAGGGCCTCGGCAACGACAACAGCGACGCCACCCGCTTCGCTACGTCGGGAAGGACAGGCGCCAGGTAGTAAGTCAGCGCGCGAAACGCATTGAGCGCGTCCGAGCAGATGTCGTGAAGCTCATCGCGACGCGACGGGTCCTTCGCGAGCTCCCACGGCTTGGCCTGGTCGAAGCGCTCGTTCACCCGGTCGGCGACGCGCATGATCTCGCGCAGCGCCTTCCCGTATTCGCGCGCCGCATAGGCGTCGCCAATGAGTTCCCGCGAGGCCCAGGCTATGCTCGTCGAGTTCAAACGTGCGCCGGCATGTCCTTCCGGCGCACGCGACGAGAGCTTCCCGTCGAAGTGTTTGGTGATGAAGGTCGCCGCGCGGCTGGCGATGTTGACGTATTTGCCGATCAGGTCGCTGTTGACGCGTGCGATGAAATCGTCCGGATTGAAGTCGATGTCCTCGACGCGGTCGTTCAGCTTGGCGGCGATGTAATAGCGTAGCCATTCCGAGTCGAGGCCGAGGTCGAGGTAGTAATCGGGGCTGATGCCGGTGCCGCGCGACTTCGACATCTTCTCGCCCAGCGCCGTCAGGAACCCGTGCACGAAGACGTTGTCGGGCACCTTGTAGGGGACGCCCGCGAATTCCAGCATTGCCGGCCAGAACAGCGTGTGGAAATAGATGATGTCCTTGCCGATGAAGTGGTACTGGTCGACTTCCGGGTCCTGCAGGAATTTCGCGAAATCGACGCCCTTGTCCCGCAGGTGCGCCTTGAGGCTCGCGAGATAGCCCACCGGCGCGTCCAGCCACACGTAGAAATACTTCCCGGGCGCGTCGGGAATCGGGATGCCGAAATACGGCGCGTCGCGCGAAATGTCCCAGTCGGTCAGGTTGCCGGCCGCGTCGCCGTCGCCCAGCCACTCCTTGACCTTGTTCAGGACCTCGGGCTGCAACGCCTGGCCCGGTGACGGTTCGATTGTCCAGCGCTTGAGGAACGCGACCACCGGTGGCGCCGATAGCTGGAAGAACAGATGCTCCGAGGTCCGCAATTCCGGCCGTGCGCCCGTGAGCGTCGAATAGGGGTCGATCAGGTCGGTCGGCGCATACGTCGAGCCGCAGCTCTCGCAGGCGTCGCCGTACTGGTCCTTTGTGCCGCATTTCGGGCACGTGCCCTTGATGTAGCGGTCCGGCAGGAACATCGCCTTGACCGGATCGTAGAACTGCTCGACCGGTTTCGCGTAGATGAGACCCTTCGCCTTCACCCGGCGATAGATGTCCAGCAACAACTCGACGTTCTCGGGTGAGTCGGTCGAGTGCCAGTGATCGAAGCTCAGGTGGAAGCCGTTCAGGATTTTCGGCCGCGTCGCCCCGATGCGCGTCACCAGCTCTTGCGGCGTCACGCCTTCGGCTTCCGCCTTGAGCATGATCGGCGCGCCGTGCGCGTCGTCCGCGCCCACGAAATGCACGTCGTGTCCTTGCATCCTCTGGAATCGCACCCAGATATCGGCTTGGATGTATTCCATGACGTGGCCAATGTGGAAGGGACCGTTGGCATAGGGCAATGCCGTCGTGACGAAAAGCTTGCGGAGCGCAGGAGACGATACGGCGGCGGACATCGGGAAAACCTTGCAAAGTGCAGGGGAATCGGCCGATTCTAGCAAGAAGCCTTCGACGCGCCCATCGGACGCACCCGAAATCGGCTAGAATTTCTCGGGTTTTATCATCGCTTTTCCCGCAGTTTCCGGAGTCCATGATGGCGCTCACCGAAGCCGACGTGCAGGCGTGTCTCGCCACCGTTGTCGATCCCAACACCGGCCGCGATTTCGTCGCCGGCAAGTCGGTGAAGAAAATTGCCGTGACCGGCGCGGACGTCGCGATCGACCTGGCCCTCGGCTATCCGGCGAAGAGCCAGCACGAGTCGATGAAGCAGCTGGTGCAGAATGCGGTGGGCGCGCTCCCGGGCGTCGGACGTGTCGCGGTGACGATCGTCACCAAGGTCCTGTCGCACGCGGTGCAGCGCGGCGTGAAGCTCGTGCCCGGCGTCAAGAACATCGTCGCCGTCGCGAGCGGCAAGGGCGGCGTCGGCAAGTCGACCACGGCGGTCAATCTGGCGCTCGCCCTCGCGGCGGAAGGCGCCAGCGTGGGCGTGCTCGACGCGGACATCTACGGCCCGTCGCAGCCGATGATGCTGGGCATCGCCGGGCGTCCGGAATCCACCGACGGCAAGACGCTGGAACCCATGGAGGCCTATGGCGTGCAGGCGATGTCGATCGGCTTCCTGATCGATTCCGACACGCCGATGGTGTGGCGCGGGCCGATGGTCACGCAGGCGCTCGAGCAACTGCTCAAGGACACGAATTGGCGCGAGCTGGACTTTCTCGTCGTCGACATGCCGCCCGGCACAGGCGACATCCAGCTCACGCTGTCGCAGAAGGTGCCGGTCACCGGCGCCGTCATCGTCACCACGCCGCAGGACATCGCGCTGCTCGATGCGCGCAAGGGCCTCAAGATGTTCGAGAAGGTCGGCGTGCCGATCGTCGGCGTCGTCGAAAACATGAGCATCCACGTCTGCTCCAACTGCGGTCACGCCGAGCACATCTTCGGCGAAGGCGGCGCGCAGCGGATGTGCGCGGAATACAACGTGCCCTTCCTGGGCGGGCTGCCGCTCGATATCCGCATCCGTGAGCAGGCCGACTCGGGTCGCCCGACGGTCGTCGCCGATCCCGACGGCAAGATCGCGCAGATCTACAAGGAGATCGCGCGCAAGGTCGCGATTTCGGTGGCGCAGAAGGCGGCGGATTTCTCGGCCAAGTTCCCGAGCATCGTCATCCAGAACACGTAACGCAAGGGGAGTTGCGTTGATCAAGTCAGACAAATGGATCCGCCGGACCGCGGCGGCGACGGGGATGATCGAGCCGTTCGAGCCCGGGCAGGTGCGCGAGGTCGACGGCCGCCGCATCGTGTCCTATGGCACGTCGAGCTACGGCTACGACATCCGCTGCTCGCGCGAATTCAAGATCTTCACCAACATCAACTCGACGATCGTCGACCCCAAGGCGTTCGACGCCGGTTCGTTCGTCGACTTCACCGGCGACGTGTGCATCATCCCGCCGAACTCGTTCGCGCTTGCCCGCACCGTCGAATACTTCCGCATCCCGCGCAACGTGCTGACGATCTGCCTCGGAAAATCGACGTATGCGCGCTGCGGCATCATCGTCAACGTGACGCCGCTGGAGCCGGAATGGGAGGGCTTTGTCACGCTCGAGTTCTCCAATACCACGCCGCTGCCCGCGAAGATCTACGCCAACGAAGGCGTGGCGCAGGTCATCTTCTTCGAGTCGGACGAGGTGTGCGAGACGTCCTACAAGGATCGGGGCGGCAAGTACCAGGGCCAGCGGGGCGTCACGCTTCCAAAGATCTAAGGCTGCGCTTCGGTCTCGTCGTCGGGAGAGCGCATGGGGTTGGCGGAATCCAAAGTCGCATCGATCGCGATCATTGCCGTCTGCCAGGTCATGGCGATGGCGCTGTGGTTTTCCGCGTCCGCCATCGTCTCGGCACTGACGGCCGAATTCCACCTTTCGCACTTCGCGCAAGCGGCGCTTACGAGCGGCGTGCAGGCGGGATTCGTCATCGGCTGCCTTGCCAGCGCGTTCCTGGGCCTCCCCGATCGCGTCGATCCGCGAAGGCTCTTTGCCGCGTCGGCGTGCGTTGCCTCGATCGCCAACCTGCTGCTTCTGGTCGTCGATCCTGCGTCGGTGGCAGCGCCGACGCTGCGCGTGGTCACCGGCATCTGCATGGCGGGGATCTACCCGGTCGGCATGAAACTCGCGTCGACGTGGGCCAAGGGCGACATGGGGCTCATGGTCGGAATCCTCGTCGGCGCGCTCACGCTCGGCTCCGCGTCTCCCTACCTGTTCAACGCCTTCGGCGGCATCGACTGGCGAGTGCCGTTGGCCGTGTCGTCGGCAACGGCGCTTGCCGCTGCAATCCTCATCGGACTCGCCGGACTCGGGCCCAATCGCACGCCGGCGCCGCGCTTCGATCCCGGCGCCGCGCTGACCGCATGGCGCGACGTGCCGCTGCGGCTCGCCAACCTGGGCTACCTCGGCCACATGTGGGAGCTCTACGCGATGTGGGCGTGGATCGGCGTCTTCTTCACCGCCAGCTTCGCGCTGACGCTTTCGGCCGACGTGGCTCCGCTCGCCGCCAAGCTTGCCGCGTTTGCGACGATCGCCGCCGGCGCGGTGGGCTCGGTGGGCGCTGGCCTTCTTGCCGACCGGCTCGGGCGGACGACGCTGACAATCGCCGCGATGGCGGTCAGCGGCACGTGCGCGGCGACGATCGGGTTCCTCTTCGGCGGCGACCCGGCGCCGCTGGTGGCGCTGGCCCTCGTCTGGGGTGTGAGCATCGTCGCCGACTCGGCACAGTTTTCTGCCTCGGTCGCCGAACTGGCCGATCGCGCCCGCGTCGGAACCATGCTGACGGTACAGACGGCGCTCGGATTCACGCTGACGCTCTTCACCATCCACCTGATGCCCTATCTGGTGGACACGCTGGGCTGGCGGTTCGCCTTCCTGCCGCTGGCCATCGGGCCCGCGCTGGGTGTGTGGGCCATGGCGCGGCTGCGCGCGCATCCCCGCTCGGCCGCGCTCGCCGGCGGCCGGCGCTAGGCCCTCCCTGCGAATCTTGCGTATGGCACATCGGCACGCCACGGCGTAGCATCGCAACCTCCGTAGCACGCTGCGGCGCAGGATCGCCGCCTCCGATCGCCGCTGCACCCGGGTCCTGGTCGCGTCCCCACACTTCGCAAGGAGACAATCATGGGTTATCACCTCGAAGGTCGTCTGCTGGAAGTCTGCAACTGCCGCGTGCTGTGCCCGTGCTGGATCGGTGAGGATCCGGACTTCGGCACCTGCGACACCATCGTCGCGTGGCACTTCGACAAGGGGAAGATCGACGGCGTCGACGTCTCGGACCGGACGATCGCGCTGATCGCTCACGTCCCTGGCAACATCCTGCAAGGCAACTGGCGCGCCGCGGTCTACCTCGACGACCGCGTGACGTCCGCGCAGGAGCAGGCGATCCTCAACGTTTACACCGGCAAGCTGGGCGGCCCCGTCGGCGAGCTCGTGAAGCTCGTGGGCGAGGTCGTGTCGGTGAACAAGGTTCCCATCACCTTCACCGTTCAAGGCGGCAAGGGAACGATCAAACTGGGCGACGCCGGCTACGCCGAGCTCGAGCCGTTCACCAACGCGACCGGCGCAACGACGACGCTGGCCGACACGGTGTTTTCGACGGTGCCCGGTGCGCCGGTGTTCGTCGGTAAGGCGCCGAGCTATCGGTCGAAGAACGCCGACCTCGGCATCGACCTCGACATCAAGGGCCACAACGCGCTCCAGAGCACGTTCGTGTTCGACGCCTAGCGGTGGCATTGCGGCGTTCGGCCCGAGACCGCCGCTTGTGGCGGATGCGGCGCGGCCTATGACGACCACCGCGAGAACCGGGGCGCCGGGGAGCGCATTCCCCGGCCCTGACCGGCGCACGCTCTTCGCGTTACTGATGGCCGCGCTCGTTGCGATGGCGTGGGCCGCGTTGTGGGCGTGGAGCGCCAGTCCGTACGGCCGCTACCTCGAACACGGTGGCTGGGGCGACGCGGGCGCGCTCGCCGCGCTGTGCCGTGCCGTTCCGCAGGGAGACATCGTGGTGCCGGCGGTGCTGCACGCGGCGGGCTGGGTGCTGATGATCGCCGCGATGATGCTGCCGACGACGTTTCCGGTGCTCGACACGTTCCGCCGCACCGTCGCCGGTCGCGCCGACGCCGGGCGGCTGACGGCGCTCGTCATCGCCGGGTTTTTCGTCGCCTGGATGGCGTTCGGCCTGTTGGCGCACGCGGCCGACGCCGGCCTGCTGCTGGCCGCGCGCCATTATGGGGCGCTGATCGCCTATGGCTGGGTGATCGGCGCGGCCGTGCTCGCGGGGGCGGGGTTGTTTCAGTTCAGCGCACTCAAGTACCGCTGCCTCGAAGAGTGCCGCACGCCGTTCGGCTTCGTCGTCGCGCGCTGGCATGGCCGCTCGCCGTCGCGCGAGGCGTTTCGCTTAGGCTTCGACCACGGCCTGTTCTGCGTAGGCTGCTGCTGGGCGCTGATGCTCGTGATGTTCGTCGTCGGCATCGGCAGTCTGGGCTGGATGCTGGTGCTCGCCGCCGCGATGGCGTCCGAAAAGAACCTGCCCTGGGGCCGGCGCCTGAGGACGCCGCTGGGATTGGGCCTGCTGGCCTGGGCAGGCGCCATCGTGCTGGTCAACGCCTGACGACCCAAGGCGCCCTCCGGCCGTCATTTGTTGCGTCGTTGCCATGGGACCGGCCTTGCATGGCGGTCTCGGGCCCCAACTTTCCCCCATTCGCCGGCTAAAGCGGCGCACAATCCGGGCCTAGTCAGTACCCAAGTGAGGGGCGCTTCCGGTGTATCGGGCGCCCCGCTTTCCTTTTTCAAGGGCGCCACCGGCGCAGGAGCACCGAATGAAATTCCGCTTTCCCATCGTCATCATCGACGAGGACTACCGCTCCGAGAACACCTCCGGACTGGGCATCCGCGCGCTCGCCCAGGCGATCGAGAAGGAAGGCATGGAAGTGCTGGGCGTGACGAGCTATGGGGACCTGTCGCAGTTCGCCCAGCAGCAGTCGCGCGCCTCGGCGTTCATCCTGTCCATCGACGACGAGGAGTTCACGCCGGGGCCGGAACTCGACCCCGCCGTCGTCAACCTGCGCAACTTCATCACCGAGATCCGATTCAAGAACGCCGAGATCCCGATCTACCTGTACGGCGAGACGCGCACGTCCCAGCACATTCCGAACGACGTCCTGCGCGAGTTGCACGGCTTCATCCACATGTTCGAGGACACGCCGGAGTTCGTCGCGCGGCACATCATCCGCGAGACCAAGTC
This sequence comes from uncultured beta proteobacterium, assembly GCA_963828045.1. Classification (GTDB taxonomy): domain Bacteria; phylum Pseudomonadota; class Gammaproteobacteria; order Burkholderiales; family Casimicrobiaceae; genus VBCG01. The sequence goes on from CAWHCM010000004.1 coordinate 877,100, forward strand.
CTATCTCGACTCGCTGGCGCCGCCGTTCTTCCGCGCGCTGGTCGACTATGCGCAGGACGGCTCGTACTCGTGGCACTGCCCGGGACATTCGGGCGGCGTGGCGTTCCTGAAGAGCCCGGTCGGTCAGATGTTCCACCAGTTCTTTGGCGAGAACATGCTGCGCGCGGACGTCTGCAACGCGGTGGACGAGCTGGGCCAGCTCCTCGACCATACGGGCCCCGTCGCCGCGGCCGAGCGCAACGCGGCGCGCATCTTCAACGCCGACCATTGCTTCTTCGTGACCAACGGCACGTCGACGTCGAACAAGATGGTGTGGCATGCCAACGTCGCGCCCAACGACATCGTCGTCGTCGACCGCAACTGCCACGTGTCGATCCTGCACGCGATCACGATGACCGGCGCCATTCCGGTGTTCCTGCCGCCGACGCGCAACCACTTGGGGATCATCGGCCCGATTCCGCTGGAGGAATTCAAGCCCGAGAACATCCGGAAGCGGATCGAAGCGAACCCGTTTGCGCGCACGGCGAAGAACAAGAAGCCGCGGATTCTGACGCTCACGCAGAGCACGTACGACGGAATCGCCTACAACGTGGAGATGCTGAAGAACACCCTTGGAAACAGCATCGAGACATTGCACTTCGACGAGGCATGGCTGCCGCACGCGGCGTTCCACGACTTCTACCGCGACATGCACGCGATCGGCAAGGATCGCCCACGCAGCAAGGAAGCGCTGATCTTCGCGACGCACTCGACGCACAAGCTGCTTGCCGGCATCTCGCAGGCGTCGCAGATCATCGTGCAGGACTCCGCCACGCAGAAGCTCGACCGCCACCGCTTCAACGAGGCGTACCTGATGCACACGTCGACGTCGCCGCAGTACGCGATCATCGCGTCGTGCGACGTGTCGGCGGCGATGATGGAGCCGCCGGGCGGCACCGCGCTGGTCGAGGAATCGCTGATAGAGGCGCTCGACTTCCGGCGCGCGATGCGCAAGGTCGACGACGAATGGGGCAAGGACTGGTGGTTCAAGGTGTGGGGACCCGAGCGCCTCTCGGCCGAGGGCATCAGGCGCGACGACTGGTTCCTCCGCGCGAATGAAAAGTGGCACGGGTTCGGCGATCTGGCGCCCGGCTTCAACATCCTGGATCCGATCAAGGCGACCGTCATCACGCCGGGGCTCGACGTGTCCGGCAAGTTCGCCAAGACCGGCATTCCCGCGTCGATCGTCACCAAATTCCTGGCCGAGCACGGCGTGATCGTCGAAAAGACCGGCCTCTACTCGTTCTTCATCATGTTCACGATCGGCATCACCAAAGGCCGCTGGAACACGCTGGTGACCGCGCTGCAGCAGTTCAAGGACGACTACGACAGGAACCAGCCGCTGTGGAAGATCCTGCCGGAATTCGTCGCCAAGCAGCCGCAGTACGAGCGCGTGGGCCTGCGCGACCTTTGCCAGCAGATCCACGAGATGTACAAGGCGAACGATGTCGCGCGCGTGACGACGGAAATGTACCGCTCCGACATGCAGCCGGCGATGAAGCCGTCGGACGCCTACGCGTGCATGGCGCACCGCGAACTGGACCGCGTCGAGATCGACAACCTCGAAGGCCGCGTGACCAGCGTGCTGCTGACACCCTATCCACCGGGCATTCCGCTGCTCATCCCGGGCGAGCGGTTCAACCGCACGATCGTCGAGTACCTCAAGTTCGCGCGCACGTTCAACGAGAAATTTCCGGGATTCGACACGGACATCCACGGCCTGGTCAAGGAGACCGAAGGCGGCCGGACGCGTTACTACATGGATTGCGTGAAGGCCAGCGCGGCGCCGGCGAACGGGCGGTAACGCGTCTTCGTCGCGGCGGTCGGGTCCGCATCGGCATTCGTCAGCGCGGTTGCGCTTGCGCGTCGCAGTGGCCAGGCCCGCGCCAGTGCCCGGAGGTCGCAACGCGGTACGCGAACCGCTTGGGTCGCAGCGGTTGGAGCCCGCATGGGCGCCCGTGGGTCGCGCCGGACGTCGCGGGTGGCGCGGCAAGCGAAGTCTTGTGTTGACGAGCGCCGACGCGCCGGGTACCCGCAGGCCGGCGACTGCGACCTCCGGGCGCCCATGCGGGCTCCAACCGCTGCGCTGGCGCGGAGCAAGCCAATCGCCCCGGGCTCAGCTGTCGCCAAGCGTGTCGTCCCGTGCGTGTTTCGGCGCGCGGCGGGCAGTCAACACACGACTACCCGCCACGCGCCGCACGCACCGCGCCGACGACGACAGATTCGCCCTCGTCGATTGGCCTGCTCCGCGCAATGGGCAGAAGCCTGGGGGAGGGCCTGCTCCCCGCAACGGGCAGAAGCCTGCTGCGGAGGGAGCGCTCCGCGCGCGAGTTACCGAAGCAGGACGCTATGCGGCGACTTTGGAATTCGCCTCGGCGACGATCGAGCTGCCGGCGGTGTGCGCCTGGCCGGCCGCGGCCTCGCCCGCTGCGGATACGGATAGCGATGCGAGGACGCAGGACGCCATCCGCACCTCCATCGAGTCGTTGCGCGCCGGAATCACGATCGGAACCCGCGCGCCCAGGACGATTCCGGCGGCCAAGCCCCCGTTGAACGCCATCAGCGTGCGCAGGACCATCAGGGCCGATTCCATCGACGGCGCGATCAGCACGTCGACGCGTCCGGCGACCTCTGACGTCACGCCGTTGGCGCGCGCCGCGTCGCCCGAGAGCGCGCTATCAGGCGTCAGCGGCCCATCGATGATCGCGCCGCGGAACATGCCCTTGGCGGCCATCGTCTTGAGCGCCACGGCATCGGTGGTCGACGGGAAGGCCGGCGCGGGTCCGTCCATCGCCGCAAGAAGGGCGACGTTGGGCGTCGCGAGTCCGAGCGAGATCGCGAACTGGATGGTGTTCAGCACGATATCGCGCTTGGCGGCCAGGTTGGGCGCGACGTTGAGCTGTGCGTCGGCCAACAGGAGTCCACGCGACATGCCCGGCAGGTCGACGAAGAACGCATGCGAGAGCCGGCGATCGGTGCGCAGGCCGGAATCGTGCGCGGCGACCGGCGCCAGAAGGTCCTCGTTGCCGAGGCTGCCCTTGATCAGCGCCGAAGCCTTGCCTTCGCGCGCCAGTTCCGCCGCGCGGATCCCCGCCGCGCGCGGCTCGTCGGGGGTGTCGACGATCGACAGACGGGAAATGTCCAGGCCGAGCTTGCCGGCGAGGTCGCGGATGCGTGTCTCCGGTCCGACCAGCGTGGGCGCAAGGTAGCCGGCAAACGCGCCGGAGAGTGCCAGCTGCAGCGATTCCCGGTCGCACGGATAGACGACGGCCGCCTGCAACGGCGGCTGCATCCGGATCTTTTCGACCAGCTTTTGAAGGTGCGGGCGGACGGTCATCCCGGGAGCGTGGCAAGGCCCTATGTCGTTGTCAACCCACCCCCGACAAAAGGCCTCGCCGGTGGAATGCCCGGCCACCCGGGCCGCAACACTCGCTGCCGCCCGGGGAGCCTGCCGCCAGGATCCGCGCGCCGGGCGCTAGACCTTGGCGAGTGTGGCGCGCAGGATCTCGACGATCGTGTCGACGTCGCCCCTGGTGGCGATCAGCGGCGGCGCAATGATCGCCGAATCGCCTGTGGTCTTGAGGTTGAGGCCGCCGTCGAAGAGCTTCTTCTGGAACACGTGGCCTCGGCGGCCGGGTTCGCCGTCGGATTTGAGCTCGATGGCCGCCAGCAGCCCATAGCCGCGAATGTCGGCCAGCACCGGCACGTCTTTCAGCGAGAAGATGGCGTCGAGGAAATACGGCGACAGTTCGCGCCCGCGCTCGAACAATCCCTCGTTCTTGTAGATGTCGAGCGTCGCGAGTCCGGCCGCGCAGGCCGCCGGATGCCCCGAATACGTGTAGCCATGGAAGAACTCGATGGCATCCTCGGGCGACGCGGCGAAGATCGTGTCATGGATGCGCTCGGACACGGCGACGGCGCCCATCGGCTGTGCGGCGTTGGTCAGCGCCTTGGCCATCGTCATGATGTCGGGCGTGACGCCGAAGCTCTGCGCGGCAAATGCCTGACCTGTGCGGCCGAAGCCGGTGATGACCTCGTCGAAGACCAGCAGGATGCCGTGCTTGTCGCAGATTTCGCGCAGCCGCTTCAAATAGCCCTTGGGCGGGACGAGGACGCCGGTGGACCCGGCGATCGGTTCGACGAAGCACGCGGCGATGTTCTCCGCGCCGTACAGGTTCACGAACCGCTGCAGATCGTCCGCGAGCTCCACGCCATGCGCGCCTTCGCCCGGCAGGAACCGGTTTTCCGGCAGGTGCGTGTGGCGCATGTGCGCGATGCCCGGTAGCGACGGGCCGAAGCGGCGGCGGTTGTTGACGAGGCCGGACAGCGACACGCCGCCGAAATTGACGCCGTGATAGGCGCGCTCGCGCGAAACGAACATTGTGCGCCCGCCCTGACCGCGCGCCTGATGGTAGGCGAGCGCGACCTTCATCGCCGTGTCGATGGACTCCGAGCCGGAGTTCACGAAAAAGATGCGGTTCAGGTCGCCGGGGGTGAGTTCGGCGACGCGCGTGGCCAGTTCGAACTGCTTCGGGTGGCCGCGGAGGAAAGGCGCGCAGAAATCGAGTTCGCGCAATTGCCGGCCGACGGCATCGGCGATTTCCTTGCGGCAGTGGCCCGCGGCGACGCAGAAGAGCCCCGACGACGCGTCGATGATCTTTTCGCCGCGGTCGTTCCAGTAGTACATGCCTTCCGCCCGCACGACCATCTTCGGGTCGTGCTTGAAGTCGCGGTTGGGCGTGAACGGCATCCAGTACTCGTCGAGCGAGATCTGGCGTGCGGCAGCCTGGCCGTGTTCATTGTCGTGCTCAGTGGTGTAGATCGTGAGTTCGGCGTGGCCCATCGGAGTCTCCTGATGCGCCGGGGCATCGGGCCGCGGCGCCTTTGTGGACCTGTAATGATAAACCTTTACGGAGTCGCCGCGACTTAAGGTCTGGCGCCGGTGCCGGTTTCCCAAGTAATCTTCCCCCATCGTTGAACGGGAGAGAAGTCATGCGCGTCGGCGTGCCGAAGGAAATCAAGGTCTTGGAGAACCGTGTCGGCCTGACGCCGGCGTCCGTGCACGAACTCGTGTCGCGCGGGCACGAGGTCGCGGTGGAACGCAATGCGGGGCAGGGCATCGGCGTGGACGACGCCGCATATCGCGATGCGGGCGCGACGATCGCCGCCAGCGCGAGCGATGTGTTTGCCGCGGCCGACATGATCGTCAAGGTGAAGGAGCCGCAGGCGGAGGAGCGCGCGCGGCTGCGCCCCGGGCAGATTCTGTTCACCTACCTGCACCTGGCGCCCGACCCCGAGCAGACGACGGACCTCGTGGCGAGCGGGGCCGTATGCATCGCCTACGAGACCGTCACTGCCGCCACGGGCGGGCTGCCGTTGCTGGCGCCGATGTCCGAGGTTGCAGGTCGGATGTCGGTGCAGGCGGGCGCGTATTTCTTGGAAAAGCCGAACGGCGGCAGGGGCATCCTGCTGGGCGGCGTCCCGGGTGTTGCGCCGGGGAAAGTCGTGATCCTGGGCGGCGGCGTCGTCGGCACGCACGCGGCGACGATCGCCGTGGGCATGGGGGCGGACGTCACGGTGCTCGATCGCAGCCCCGAAGCGATGCGTGCGCTGTGGCGGCAATTCGGAACGTCACTGAAGACCGAGTTCTCGACCCGGGCGGCTGTCGAAGCGCACGTCATCGGCGCCGACCTCGTCGTGGGCGGCGTGCTGATACCCGGCGCGTCCGCGCCAAAGCTGGTCACGGCCGCGATGATCCGGAAGATGCAGCCGGGATCCGTGGTCGTCGACGTGGCGATCGACCAGGGCGGATGCTTCGAGACGTCGCACGCGACGACGCATGCGGATCCGACCTACGTCGTCGACGGCGTCGTCCACTATTGCGTCGCCAACATGCCGGGTGGCGTACCGCGCACGTCGACATTCGCGCTGAACAACGCGACGCTCCCGTTCACGCTGGCGCTCGCCGACAAGGGCTGGCAGCGCGCGTTGTCCGAGGACCTGCATTTGCGCAACGGCCTCAACGTCGCGTTCGGCAAGATCACGTGCCGGCCGGTGGCCGAGGCGCTGGGCTACAAGTACGTGCCGCCCGAAGCCGTGATGCAGTGACGGTCGCGTTCGACTACGTCATCGTCGGCGGCGGCACGGCCGGCTGCGTACTGGCCAATCGGCTGAGCGCCGACGGTCGCGCGAGTGTGCTGATGCTCGAAGCCGGGCCGCGCGACAACTACTTGTGGATCCACATTCCCATCGGCTACGGCAAGACGATGTTCCACCCCGTCTACAACTGGGGGTTCTACACGGAGCCGGAACCGGAAATGAACGGCCGCAAGATCTACTGGCCACGCGGCCGCGGGTTGGGCGGCTCGTCGTCGATCAACGGCCTCATCTATATCCGTGGCCAGCCTCAGGACTACGACGCCTGGAGCAAGGCCGGCAACCGCGGGTGGGGATGGCGCGACGTGCTGCCGTATTTCATCCGCAGCGAGGGCAATGAGCGCGGCGCGAGTGACGTGCACGGTGGCGACGGACCGCTGGCGTGCTCCGACATCGGCGCCAAGCACGAATTGATCGAGGCGATCATCCGCGGCGCGTGTGAGTTGGGTGTCCCGCGCACCGACGACTTCAACGGCGGCGTGCAGGAGGGCGCCGGCTATTACCAGCTCTTTACGAAGAAGGGACTGCGCTGCAGCACCGCCGTCGGCTACCTGCGACCGGCGAAGTCGCGCGCGAACCTCGCCGTCGAGGTCGGCGCGCAGGCCACGCGCATCCTGTGCGAAGGCACGCGCGCGACGGGAATCGAGTATCGGCAAGGCGGCGAAGTGAAGCGCGTGAGCGCGGCGCGCGAAGTGATCGTCGCCGCGGGTTCGCTGCAAAGCCCGCAACTGCTGCAGCTGTCCGGCATCGGGCCCGCCCCGCTCCTGCAGCAATTTGGCATTCCCGTCGTTCGAGATCTTCCGGGCGTGGGCGAAAATTTGCAGGATCATCTGCAATTGCGGCTCATCTACAAATGCACGAAGCCGATCACGACCAACGACGACCTCAAGTCGCCGTGGCGATCGGCGAAGATCGGCCTGCAGTGGCTGCTGCGGCGCACGGGGCCGCTGGCAGTCGGCATCAACCAGGGCGGACTGTTCACGCGCGTGCTGGCGGAATCGACGACGCCCGACATCCAGTTTCACTTCGCGACGCTCTCCGCCGACTTAGCCGGCGCCAAGCCGCATCCTTTTTCCGGATTCACGATGAGCGTCTGCCAGTTGCAGCCGACCTCGCGCGGCCACGTCAGGATCAAGTCGGCAGACCCGCTCGCCGCGCCGGCGATGCAGCCCAATTACCTTTCGACCGAGCACGATCGACGGTGCGCGGTCGCCGCCATCAAGTTCGCGCGCCGGCTGGCCGGGACCGACGCGATGAAGCCCTATGTGCGCGACGAGTATCGGCCGGGCGCCGCGGCCGTGACAGACGCGGACCTGCTGGGATTCGCGCGCGATTCCGGCGCGACGATCTTTCATCCTTCCGGAACATGCAAGATGGGATCGGACGGCCAAGCCGTCGTCGATGATCGCCTCCGCGTCCACGGAGTGGCCGGCCTGCGTGTGGTCGACTGCTCGATCATGCCGACGCTTACGTCAGGCAACACCAACGCACCCGTTGTCATGATCGCGGAGAAGGCCAGCGACCTGATCATCGCGGACCGCTGACCGCCTCAGGTGGCGGCCATAGCGGTCGCTTACCGCAACATGCTGAAATTGCACGCATAAGTAGCGCCGCCCGCACGACGCCGGCGCTTGTCACATGCCGTCCCGGAATTGTCATCGTGGCGTAACACGACGCTATGACAATGCGTCGCATGGCAATACAACGGAGACAAACGATGAACCGCACGACAACGATCAAGACCCTTCTCGCCGCCGCTGCCCTGGCGCTTGGCGCAGTCGCACAAGCAGCCGAAATCACGGGCGCCGGCGCAACGTTTCCCTATCCCGTGTACGCGAAATGGGCCGAGGCCTACAAGGCCAAGTCCGGGACGAGTCTCAACTATCAGTCCATCGGATCGGGCGGCGGCATCAAGCAGATCCAAAACAAGACGGTGGACTTCGGCGCGTCCGACATGCCGCTCAAACCCGAGGACCTCGACAAGGACGGGCTCCTTCAGTTTCCAACCGTGATCGGCGGTGACGTGCCTGTACTCAACCTGGAAGGCGTCAAGCCGGGTGAATTGAAGCTGACCGGGCCGGTGCTCGCCGACATCTATCTCGGCAAGATCACGAAGTGGAACGATCCGGCAATCGCCAAGCTGAACCCCGGAGTGAAGCTGCCGGATACCGAGATCACGGTGGTCCATCGTTCGGATGGCTCCGGCACGACTTTCATCTGGGTGAACTACCTTTCGAAGATGAGTGCCGAATGGAAACAGAAGGTCGGCGAAGGCACGTCTGTCGCGTGGCCCACGGGCGTCGGCGGCAAGGGCAACGAGGGTGTGGCGTCTTACGTGCAGCGCGTGAAAGGGACGATCGGCTACGTCGAATATGCCTATGCGCTGCAGAACAAGATGACCTACGCGCAGATGCAAAACAAGGACGGGAACTATGTCAGCCCTTCATCCGACACATTCAAGGCGGCCGCGGCCGGCGCCGATTGGAGCAAGGCGCCCGGCTATTATCTCGTGCTAACTGACCAGGCCGGCAAGAATTCGTGGCCGATTTCTGGCGCGACCTTCATCCTTATGTACAAGACGCAGCAGAAGCCCGACACGGCGAAGGAAGTCCTGAAATTCTTCGACTTCGCCTACTCCGCCGATGGCGACAAACTGGCCGACTCGCTGGACTATGTGCCGCTTCCCGATGTCGTCACGACGCAGATCCGGGGCACCTGGAAGGCTCAACTCAAGGACGCATCGGGCAAGCCGATTCTCTGATCGCGGTATCGGCTCTCCACCCTTCAGGTTTCGCGGCGCTCGTTCGACTCCACGAGCGCCGCGATCGCGTTTTCTGCCGACTGCTCATGGCGCCGCGTGAACACGGGGAAGGTGGACCCGGACGCCTGCGCTTTGTCGAGGGGATGTTGCCGTGAGTACGTCGATGCTGCAGACGACCGCCGAGGCCATGCCGGGTATGATGGGAACTTTCCCCGACGAGGCGTTGGTCGCCTCGGCCAAGATGCCGGATCCCAAGTCGAACAATATGTACTTGCAGGATCTGGTATTCCGTTCGATCGCCAGATTCTTCGCATTCCTGGTTCTCGCCATCCTGCTCGGGATCATCGTGTCGCTGGTGTACGGAAGCATTCCGGCGATGCAAAAATTCGGCTTCGGTTTCCTGACAAGTTCCGAATGGAACCCCGTCACGGAAGAGTTCGGCGCGCTCGTGCCGATCGTGGGAACGCTGGTCACCTCCGCCATTGCGCTGCTGGTCGGAGTCCCCGTCAGCTTTGGCATCGCGCTGTTCCTGACTGAGCTCTCTCCCAATTGGCTCAAACGTCCGCTGGGCACGGCAATAGAACTGCTCGCGGCCATCCCGTCGATCATCTACGGCATGTGGGGGCTGTTCGTTCTGGCTCCGCTCTTCGCGGACCACGTTCAGCCGTGGTTGATCAGTTCCCTTGGCGCGTTGCCTCTGATCGGTTCGGTCTTCAAGGGGCCGCCCCAGGGCATCGGCGTCCTCACCGCCGGATTCGTGCTGGCGATCATGGTCATTCCGTTCATCGCGTCGGTGATGCGCGACGTGTTCGAGATCGTCCCGCCTGTGCTCAAGGAATCGGCCTACGGGTTGGGGTGCACGACGTGGGAAGTGGTGCGCAACATAGTGCTTCCTTACACGAAAGTGGGCGTCATCGGCGGAATCATGCTCGGGCTGGGTCGCGCGCTAGGCGAAACGATGGCGGTAACGTTCCTCATCGGCAACGCGCATCAGCTCAATGCTTCGATTTTGGCGCCGGGTAACAGCATTGCGTCGGCGCTTGCCAACGAATTCACCGAAGCCGTCGGCGACCTCTATACCTCGGCCTTGATCGAGCTCGGCCTCATCCTCTTCGTGATCACCTTCATCGTTCTCGCGTTGGCGAAGCTCATGCTTCTGCAGCTGGCCAAGGGCGAGGGGCGCCGGACGTAGCCTGTGGAGCGGATGACCATGCCCTCGATCTATCGGCGCCGTCTGTTGGTCAACCACTTCAATCTCGTCATGTCGTTGATGACGATGGCGTTCGGATTGGTCTTCCTGCTGTGGATACTCTACACACTGTTTCAGGCGGGCCTGAACGCCCTCAGCCCCACGTTGTTCACGCAGATGACGCCGCCGCCTGGAAGCAAGGGCGGGCTGCTGAATGCGATCGCTGGCAGCGTCGTCATGGCGGGATTGGGAACGCTCTTCGGAACGCCCATCGGCATCTTCGCGGGCATCTATCTCGCGGAATACGGGGGCCGGGGCTGGCTGGCGCCCGTAACGCGGTTCATCAACGATATCCTCCTGTCCGCGCCGTCGATCATCATCGGACTTTTCATCTACGAGATCTATGTCTTTCAAGTCGGCCATTTCTCGGCACTGGCGGGCTCGTTTGCCCTGGCGCTGATTGTCATCCCCGTTGTCGTGCGCACAACCGAAAACATGCTGAGACTTGTGCCGGACAGCTTGCGCGAGGCGGCGGTCGCGCTTGGCACTCCGCAGTGGAAGATGATCACGATGGTGACACTGCGATCCGTGCGTGCCGGAGTCATCACCGGAATCCTGCTTGCGGTTGCCCGAATTTCCGGCGAAACGGCACCGCTCCTGTTTACCGCGCTGAACAATCAATTCTGGACGAACGACGTCAATGCGCCGATGTCGAACCTGCCGGTCGTCATCTTCCAGTTTGCGATGAGCCCCTATCGGGACTGGCAGGAATTGGCCTGGGCTGGCGCGCTGCTCATCACACTTGCGGTTCTGGCGCTCAACATCGTCGCTCGCGTGATGTTCCGCCAAGCGCGTTCGAAGTAGCAGAGGATCTCACCATGAACCTTCAAGCAGTCGCGATCAGGCCGGCGGAGGAGAACACGGAGGCGACCGCGGCGCCCAAGATGACGATCAAGGATCTCGACTTTTTCTACGGGCAGTTCCATGCGCTGAAGGACGTCAACCTCGAGATCGCCGAGCGCCGCGTCACGGCCTTCATCGGCCCGTCGGGCTGCGGCAAGTCGACGTTGTTGCGGACGCTGAACCGGATGTATTCGCTGTATCCGGGACAGCGCGCGACCGGCGAAATCCGCTTCAACGGCCAGAACATCCTGGAATCCGGCGTGGACCTCAACATGCTGCGGGCCAAGGTCGGCATGGTGTTCCAGAAGCCCACGCCCTTCCCGATGTCGATCTACGACAACATCGCGTTCGGCGTCAGGCTGTATGAAAACTTGGGCCAGCGCGACATGGACGAGCGCGTCGAGTGGGCGCTGAGCAAGGCGGCGATGTGGACGGAAGCCAAGGACAAGCTGAAACAGAGCGGCATGGCGCTGTCGGGCGGCCAGCAGCAGCGACTGTGCATCGCCCGCGCCGTGTCGGTCAGGCCCGAAGTGCTGCTGCTGGACGAGCCGACGTCCGCGCTCGATCCCATCTCGACCGCCAAGATCGAGGAGCTCATCACCGAGCTCAAAGAGGATTACACGATCGCCATCGTGACGCACAATATGCAGCAGGCGGCGCGCGTGTCCGAGTTCACGGCCTACATGTACCTGGGCGAGCTGATCGAGTTCAGCGAAACGGATCAGCTGTTCCTGAAGCCCAAGCGCAAGGAAACCGAGGACTACATCACCGGCCGCTTCGGCTGACACGCCAGGGCCGTGGCCTGGAGAACGAGATGACGGAACACACGCACAAGCAATTCGACACCGAAATGGACGCGATACGCAGCGGCGTGCTCACGATGGGCGGGCTGGTCGAGACGCAGCTCGCGCGCGCCATCGTCGTGCTCGAGAAGGATGAGGATTCCGCGATCCTGGACCTGGTCGGGGCTGATGAGCTGCAGATCAACCAGATGCAGGTCGACATGGACCAGCAGTGCAGCCAGATCATCGCCAAGCGGCAGCCGGCGGCGATCGACCTGCGAATGATCCTGACGGTCACCAAGATCGTCAACGACTTGGAACGCGTCGCGGACGAAGTGAAGAAAGTCGCCTACAAGGCCGTCCAGACGCGCGGCAGCGGCAAGCTTGCGCAGGTGCGCTACTTCGACATCGCCCGCGCCGCCGGGCGCGCGAAGGAAATGCTGCAGCTCGCCCTCGACGCCTTTGCGCGCCTCGATGTCAGCGCCGCGGCCGAAGTCATCGACATGGACGACGAGATCGACGCGGCGTTCTCGGCGGTATTGCGCCAGTTGATCAGCTACATGATGGAGGATCCGCGCACGATTTCGTCGGCGCTGGAGATCGTTTTCATCGCCAAGTCGATCGAGCGCATCGGCGATCACGCCAAGAACATCGCGGAGGCGGTCGTCCAGGTGGTCAAGGGCAAGGATGTGCGCCATGCGACGGCCGAGCAGATTCGCGCCGAGGTGGCCGAGGAATGAGCGCGGCGTCCGAAGGTCAGGCCCGAAGGGCGCGTCGCCGCGCGATTGACGGAGGCCGACACGCAGGCATTCCACTCGGCGCGGCATTGCAAGGAGGCCGAGAGTGATGCCCACCATTCTCGTGGTCGAGGACGAGCCCGCCATTCTCGAACTCCTGAAGATCAACCTCGTCGACGCCGGCTACGACGTGCAGGCCGCGCCCGACGCCGAGACCGCGCATACGCTGCTGCGCGAGGCGCTGCCCGACCTGCTGCTGCTCGACTGGATGCTGCCGGGACAGTCGGGACTCGCTTTCGCGAAACAGCTGCGCGCCGACACGCGCACGAAGGAACTGCCGGTCATCATGGTGACCGCCCGGTCCGACGAGGCAGATCGCGTCGCCGGCCTCGAGGCCTGGGTCGACGACTACGTGACCAAGCCGTTTTCGCCGCGTGAGCTCAAGGCGCGGATCAAGTCCGTGCTGCGCCGGCGCGCGCCCGAGGCTGCGCAGGAGACGCTCGCGGCGGGATCGCTCAAGCTCGACCCGGTTACCCATCGCGTGTCGGTGGACGGCCAGCCGGTCTCGATGGGTCCGACGGAATTCCGGTTGCTGCGCTTTTTCCTGGCGCGCCCGGAGCGCGTCCACTCGCGCACGCAGCTCCTGGACCAGGTCTGGGGCGATCACGTCTACATCGAGGAGCGCACGGTCGACGTGCACATCCGCAGGCTGCGGCTCGCGCTCGAGCCCTTCGGCCAGGACGGGCTCATCGAAACGGTTCGCGGCAGCGGCTATCGTCTGGCGGCGCCGCGCTGATCCCGATGATGCCGCCGTGAGGTCGACATTTCTCTCGGCGCTGATCGCACCCGCCGCGGTGGCCGTGCTCGCGGGCGTCGTGGGGGCGATCGCGGGTGCCGCGGGTGCCGTGGTGGTGCTGGGGATAGGATGGGGCGCGCTGCTCATGTACCACGCGCGCAACCTGGACCTGCTGACGCGCTGGGCGGGCGCGTCGCTCGATTCCACGGTCCCCGAAGGCAAGGGACCATGGCGGGCGGCATTTGCCGCGCTTTACCGGCACACGCGCACGCGCAGAGCGTATCAGCGCGACCTCGCGCACACGATCGAGCGCTTCCAGAGCGCCGCTGCGGCAATCCCCGACGGGATGGTCGTCCTGGATACGACCAATCGGATCAAGTGGGCGAATGTCCGCGCGCATGCGCACCTGGGGCTGGACGACCGTCACGACGTCGGCTCGCCGCTCATGAACATCGTGCGCCAGCCCGAATTCGTCCGCTTCCTCGAGGCCGGCGATTTCGCCGAACCGGTCGTCATCGAATCGCAGCGCGAGCCCGGCGTCACGCTTGCCATCCAGATCGTCCCGTTCGGCGTCGAGGAAAAGCTGCTGATCAGCCGCGACATCACGCGCCTGGAGGCCGTGGCGAAAATGCGCCGCGATTTCATCGCCAATGTCTCGCACGAACTGAAGACGCCGCTGACGGTCATCGCCGGCTTTCTGGAAACGCTGCAGGAACTTGACCTGGACGAGAAGCAGCGCGAGCGCTTCATCCAGTTGATGCAGGAGCAGGCGCGCAGCATGCAGCGGCTGGTCGAGGATCTGCTGACGCTTTCGGCGCTGGAGAGCGAGCAGAATCCGCTGGTCGACGAGCCGTTCGCGATCGTGTCGCTGATGCTGCACCTGTCGTCCGACGCCAAGGGCTTGTCGCAGGGCCAGCACACGGTGGCGCTGGACTTAGGCGACGCCGCGACGGTCCTGGGCAGCCGCGACGAACTCGCCAGCGCATTCGGCAACCTCGTTTCCAACGCGGTCCGCTACACGCCGCCCGGTGGCACGATCACGCTGTCGTGGCGGGTGGACGACAACGGCACCGGCGTTTTCGCGGTCACCGACAGCGGCATCGGCATTGCGCCCGAGCATCTGCCGCGGCTGACCGAGCGGTTCTACCGGATCGACCGCAGCCGGTCGCGCGCAACGGGCGGCACCGGACTGGGACTTGCCATTGTCAAGCACGTGCTGTTGCGGCATCAGGCGACGCTCGAAATCGCCAGCGAACCGGGCAAGGGCAGCACGTTCGCGGTTCGCCTGCCGGCACGGCGCGTGCAGCGCGCGCCGCTGGCGCGCGACGCGCCGCCTGCGCCTACCAGTAGCGAAGCGCCGAGCGGAACAGCGACTTGAGCTCGTCGCGCCCGACGTCGATGGGCGCGTTGCGGATCACCCGGTACTGCGGCTCGGCGCCGTTGGCCAGCGCGTCGATGTGATCCTCGCCGAAGCCCAGTGCGGACAGGCCGTTCGGCATGCCCGTTTCCTTCATCATCGTGATGACGCGCGTGGCCAGGACTTCGCCGGCGTCCTCCGGCCCCGCGTCACGCGTGTCGGCGCCGAGGCAGGTTGCGCAATGCAGGTGCCGCGGCGGATGTTTGGGCGCCGTGAAACGCCAGACCGACGGATTGTTGAGCACCACCGCCATGCCGTGCGGGACCAGCGACTTGCCCTCGGGATAGCCGGGGACGTGCCAATTCTTCGTCAATCCGGAGACGGCATAGGACAGGCCGTGCGGCAGATGGCAACCGGAGGCGTTGAAGGCGATGCCCGCCAGCATCGCGGCATACATCATTTCAGTGCGCGCCTCGGAATCCGACGCGTCGGCGACCGCGCGCGGCAGGAACCTTCCGACGAGCGTCAATGCCTCTGCGGCGAGAAGGTCGGAAAAGGGATTGGCTCCCTGCGATACCGGCCGGCTGACGCCCTGCGCGGGATTCAGGCGGCGAGGATACGCGCGCGCCGTGATCGCTTCGAGCGCATGACTCATGCAGTCGAAGCCGGTGGCGGCGACCATCTTGGCCGGCAGTGTTTTCGTGACATCCGGATCGATCAGCGCTACGGTGGGAATGAGACGGCGCGAAATGATGCCCGTCTTCGCGTTCATCGATTGCAGGTTGAAGATCGCGATGCCGGTGGTCTCGGAGCCGGTGCCGGACGTGGTCGGGCAGGCGATGTGCGGCTTGACCGGCCCGGGCACTCGCTGTCCCGCGCCGATCGGTGCGTTCACATAAGTCATGAAGTCGGCTGGATGCGACGCATACAGGTTCGCGGCCTTGCACGTGTCCATGACGGAGCCACCCCCGACCGAGACGTAACCATCCACGTTGGCGTCGCGGGCGAAGCGGGAGGCCGCCTGAAACGACGCGTCGGTGGGTTCGATCGAGATTTCGTCGAAGACGACCACATCGACATTGGCCGCGGCCAGTGAAGACCGGACGGTGGCAAATGGGTTGCCCGCGCCGACATATTTGTCGGTGAAGATCGCAACGCGTTTCAAACCCAGTTCCTGGGCCTGTGGCCCGGCTTCGCGCAATACGCCGGCGCCGAACGTGAATGTCGGCATGCCGACGGTAAATCCGCGGTCCGAGCCTTCGACGAGGGCGAAATCGGCGTGGCAGCAGTTCATGGCGAATCCTTGGGTTTGGGCGCGGTCGCTGCGGCCATTATTGCAAACTGTCTACCGGCCGGGGCCGGTCTGGCCAACTCATTGAATTGGCGCGCATTTTCGCAGTCCCGCAAGGGTCGGTCGTCGGCGCCGGCCGGTTTGACCGGACAGCCAGAAAGCTGCTACAATCGCGCGTTTCAGCGGTGGAAATCTTGGGAGGGGTTCCCGAGCGGTCAAAGGGAACAGACTGTAAATCTGTCGGCTCTGCCTTCGAAGGTTCGAATCCTTCCCCCTCCACCAACTTCGGGAGTCAGATTTCTGCTAGGCGGGTGTAGCTCAATGGTAGAGCAGAAGCCTTCCAAGCTTATGACGAGGGTTCGATTCCCTTCACCCGCTCCAGTTTCGGCAGTGCAGGATACCAAGGGAACACCGCGCCAGGGCACCAGGGTTTGCTATGGACCGCGCCCATGTAGCTCAGTGGCAGAGCACTCCCTTGGTAAGGGAGAGGTCGAGCGTTCAATCCGCTCCATGGGCACCAGAGTTGCGGCGGCGAACAGTGGACCCCTACTTTTCGCCGAATGAGTTACCCACGAATCCCGGGCAAAGCCCGTTGATTCGTGGCTGAAAGATCAACGAATAGGTCGGAGATTTCGCGATGGCAAAAGGCAAATTCAACCGTACGAAGCCGCACGTGAACGTGGGGACGATCGGGCACGTGGATCACGGCAAGACGACGCTGACGGCGGCGATGACGTTGGTGTTGTCGAAGCTGTTTGGTGGGGAGGCGAAGGCGTACGACCAGATTGATGCGGCGCCGGAGGAGAAGGCGCGGGGGATCACCATCAACACGGCGCACGTGGAGTACGAGACCAAGAACCGGCACTACGCGCACGTGGACTGTCCGGGGCACGCCGACTACATCAAGAACATGATCACGGGTGCGGCGCAGATGGATGGGGCGATTCTGGTGGTGAGTGCGGCGGACGGGCCGATGCCGCAGACGCGGGAGCATATCCTGCTCGCCCGTCAAGTCGGGGTGCCGTACATCGTGGTGTACATGAACAAGGCGGACATGGTGGACGACGCGGAGCTCCTGGAGCTGGTGGAGATGGAGATCCGCGAACTCCTGAGCAAGTACCAGTTTCCTGGGGACAAGACGCCGATCGTGACCGGGTCGGCGAAGATGGCGCTGGACGGGGACAAGAGCGAGATGGGGGAGGGGTCGATCCTGAAGCTGGCGGAGGCGCTGGATAGCTATATTCCGCAGCCGCAGCGGCTGATCGACGGGCCGTTTCTGATGCCGGTGGAGGACGTGTTCTCGATCAGTGGTCGGGGCACGGTGGTGACCGGGCGGGTGGAGCGGGGGATTGTGAAGGTGGGGGACAACCTGGAGATTGTGGGGTTGAAGCCGACGCTGGCCACGGTGTGCACGGGGGTGGAGATGTTCCGGAAGCTCTTGGACCAGGGGCAAGCCGGCGACAACGTGGGGGTGCTGCTCAGAGGCACCAAGCGGGAAGAGGTGGAGCGCGGGCAGGTGCTGGCCAAGCCGGGCAGCATCACGCCGCACACCAAGTTCACGTGCGAGGTGTACATCCTGAGCAAGGAAGAGGGGGGTCGGCATACGCCGTTTTTTCCGGGGTATCGGCCGCAGTTTTATTTCCGGACCACGGACGTGACCGGCAGTTGTGTGCTGCCGGAGGGGACGGAGATGGTGATGCCCGGGGACAACATCGGGATGACGGTGACCTTGATCCAGCCGATCGCGATGGAAGAGGGGCTGCGCTTCGCGATTCGCGAGGGCGGTCGAACTGTCGGCGCCGGCGTCGTCGCCAAGATTCTCGAGTAATTGGATACAGGCCAGTAGCTCAATTGGCAGAGCGGCGGTCTCCAAAACCGCAGGTTGGGGGTTCGATTCCCTCCTGGCCTGCCACCGCAGTCGGCGAAGAGCGGTGGCGGTAGCGATGGACGAACATCCGACGCGGATGCATCAGGTATCGACAACGGGCTGCTGACGACTGAATGGACAAGGTAAAGATTGCGCTGGCGTTCGCGTGCGTGGTGGCGGGGGTGTGGAGTTACTACCACTTCTCCGAGACCGCGCAGGTGCTGCGCGTACTGATGGTGATGGGCGGCCTGCTGGTCGCCGGCGGCGTCGCGTGGCTGTCGGCGCCGGGCAGGGAATTCTTCGCCTTCGCACAGGAGGCTTGGGCTGAGGCCGACCGCGTGTCGTGGCCGACGCGCAAGGAAACGATCCAGACCACCGGCATCGTGTTCGCGTTCGTGGTCGTCATGGCGCTGTTCCTGTTTGGCGTCGACACGTTTCTCGCATGGATCATCAAATTGTTGACGGGCAGGGCAGAGGGATGAGCAAAAAGTGGTTCGTCGTTCACGCCTACTCGGGTTTCGAGAAAAGCGTCCAGCGTGCGTTGATCGAGCGCATCAAGCGGTCGGAAATGCAGGACCTCTTCGGCCAGATCCTCGTGCCGGTTGAGGAAGTCGTCGAAATGAAGAACGGCGCCAAGGCGATCTCCGAGCGCAAGTTCTTCCCCGGCTACGTGCTGGTCGAGATGGACATGACCGACGACTCCTGGCACCTGGTCAAGAGCACGCCGAAGGTCACGGGATTCGTGGGCGGCACGGCCAACAAGCCGACGCCGATCACGCAGAAGGAAGTGGACGCGATCCTGCGCCAGGTGCAGGAAGGCGTCGAGAAGCCGCGCCCGAAGGTGCTGTTCGAGACGGGCGAGGCGGTGCGCGTGAAGGAAGGTCCGTTCACCGACTTCCACGGCAACGTGGAGGACGTGAACTACGAGAAGAGCAAGTTGCGCGTGTCGGTGACCATTTTCGGTCGCTCGACGCCCGTAGAGTTGGATTTCTCGCAGGTCGAGAAAGCTTAGGTTCGAATCCATAACGGGGAGGACGCGCATTTGACATCCGCGTCCGCTTGAACCCACTTAGGAGCAAGTAATGGCGAAGAAAATCGTCGGTTTCATCAAATTGCAGGTGCCTGCAGGCAAGGCGAATCCCAGCCCGCCGATCGGGCCGGCGCTCGGCCAGCGCGGCCTCAACATCATGGAATTCTGCAAGGCGTTCAACGCCCAGACGCAGAAGCTGGAACCCGGCCTGCCGATCCCCGTGGTGATCACGGCGTTCGCGGACAAGAGCTTCACGTTCATCATGAAGACGCCGCCGGCAACGGTCCTCATCATGAAGGCGGCGAAGGTGGACAAGGGCAGCCCCAAGCCGCATACGGACAAGGTCGGCAAGCTGACGCGCGCGCAGGCGGAGGAAATCGCCAAGGCGAAGATGCCCGACCTCACCGCAGGCGGCATGGACGCGGCGGTGCGCACGATCGCCGGCAGCGCCCGCTCCATGGGCATCACCGTCGAAGGGGTGAAGTGATCATGGCCGAGCAAAAGACACCGCGCCTGTCGAAGCGCATGAAGCTGGTCCGTGGCAAGGTGGACCACAGCAAGTTCTATCCGGTCGACGAAGCGCTCAAGATCGTCAAGGAAACGGCCGTCGCCAAGTTCGACGAGTCGGTCGACGTCGCCGTCAACCTGGGCGTGGATGCCAAGAAGTCGGACCAGACGGTCCGCGGCTCTGTCGTGCTGCCTTCGGGCACGGGGAAGAAAGTCCGCGTCGCCGTGTTCGCGCAGGGTGAAAAGGCCAAGGAAGCGACCGCCGCGGGCGCCGACATCGTCGGCTTCGAGGACCTGGCCGCCAAGATCAAGGAAGGCTTCATGGACTTCGACGTCGTGATCGCCTCGCCTGATGCAATGCGCGTCGTCGGCCAGTTGGGCCAAATCCTGGGCCCGCGCGGCCTGATGCCTAACCCGAAAGTCGGCACCGTTTCGGCCGACGTCGTCCAGGCGGTCAAGAACGCCAAGGCCGGCCAGGTGCAATACCGCACCGACAAGGCGGGCATCGTCCAATGCACGATCGGCCGCGCGTCCTTTACGCCAGAGCAGCTCAAGACGAATCTGGTTGCCCTGATCGAGGCGCTCAACAAGGCCAAGCCACAGGGCCTGAAGGGCGTGTATCTGCGCAAGATCAGCTTGTCGTCGACGATGGGCGCGGGCATCCGTGTCGACCAGACGTCATTGCAGCAGCCGAGCGCATAAGGATTGCAAAGTCGAGGTGCGCCTGCTTTTTTAGCGCACCTCGGGTACACAAGAAGTTTTCATACGTTTTTTGAGGGAACGCTTAAGGCAGCAATGCCTCAAGCGGACCGTCAAAGACCGCTGGAGCGGTTGCTTAATCCGGGACGAAGTGGTCCCGATCCGGCGCAGATGGTGCCCTCGTACAGGAATTCCTGGACGAACGGTCACCGAAAGCAGTGCTTTGAAGAGAGGTGAACCTTGAGTCTTAATCTGCAAGAGAAGCAGGCGGTAGTCGCGGAGGTCGCGAAGCAGGTCGCCGGTGCGCAGGCCATCATCATGGCCGAGAACCGCGGCTTGCCCGTTGCCGACTTGACGAAGCTTCGCGCGCAGGCGCGGGCCTCCGGCGTGTATTTCCGGGTTGTGAAGAACACCCTGGTACGCCGCGCGGTCGCGGATACGCCGTTCGCCGCGCTGACCGAAAGCATGGTCGGTCCGCTGGCGTACGGCATCGGTCCCGATCCGGTCGCCGTGGCGAAGGTCCTGAACGACTTCGCCAAGGGCAACGACAAGTTCGTGATCACCGGTGGCGCGATGCCGGGCAAGATGATTTCCGCCAAGGAGATCACCGCCCTCGCCGCGTTGCCGTCGCGCAACGAGCTGATCGCCAAGCTGCTCGGCACCATGCAGGCCCCGGTCGCGAAACTCGTCCGCACCATGAATGAGGTGCCGTCGAAGTTCGTCCGGACGCTTGCCGCGGTGCGCGACGCGAAGCTGGCGGCTTGAAAGAGCGGTCCCGACCACCCATTTCCAACTGTTACGTTCCAGGAGCACGACATGTCCGCAGTCCAAACTGAAATTCTCGACAAGATCTCGTCGATGACCGTTCTCGAGCTCTCCGAGCTCATCAAGGCCATGGAAACCAAGTTCGGCGTTTCCGCGGCCGCCGCCGTGGCCGTCGCCGGCCCCGCCGCGGGTGCCGCCCCGGCCGCCGCCGCCGAAGAGCAGACCGAGTTCACGGTCATCCTCTCGGCGATCGGGGACAACAAGGTCAACGTCATCAAGGCCGTGCGCGAACTGACGGGCCTCGGCCTTAAGGAAGCGAAGGACCTGGTCGACGGCGCGCCCAAGCCGGTCAAGGAAGGCGTCAACAAGGCAGATGCCGAAGCGGCGAAGAAGAAGCTGGAGGATGCCGGCGGTAAGGCTGAGATCAAGTAAATAGTAGACAAGCTACATGCGAACCGAGGGCTCCGCCCCGGTTCGCATCTGAAAAATCAGTAAGCGTTTCGCATGACGAAAAGCTGAAGTGGGGTGAATCGCGGGCGGAGCCCGACGATTTCCGTAGCAGAGAAACGAAAGACCCGGCGCCAGTCTCTGCCGGGTCGCTTTGGTCCCAGAGGCCGAAGCAAAGCGGACTCAAGCGTCCGCTTTGCTTCGCTTTCTGAATCGACTGCAGAAAGCAGGTTTGGTCGGGCGTTTCCGCAAGGGAATGTCGTCCGCCAGCGGCTGGTAGTGGCCAGCCACCAGGCCAGGGGTGCAACGCCCCCGGACAGTCGAAGAAGCAGCACGAACGCACTCGGTTGGCAGCTTAGTTGGCATTCATGGCGCCGCGCACCTTCGCGCGGCGTGATGGGGACGCGCATCAACGCGCCCTCGACGAATTGGAGACAGGACGACACACATGGCGACCACGCACGCTACCCCCTACACCTTTACCGAAAAGAAGCGCATCCGCAAGAGCTTCGCCAAGCGCGCAAGCGTCCTGCCGGTGCCCTTCCTGCTCGAAACGCAGCTCGCGTCCTATCGCGCGTTCCTGCAGGAATTCACGAAGGGAGACGAGCGCAAGAACGAGGGCCTGCAGGCCGCGTTCACGTCGATCTTCCCGATCTCGAGCCATTCGGGCAACGCCCGGCTCGAATTCGTGAGCTTCTCGCTGCTGCCACCGGCGTTCGACGTCGTCGAATGCCAGCAGCGCGGCCTCACGTTCTGTTCCGCACTGCGCGCCAAGGTCCGTCTGATCATCATGGACAAGGAAGCGCCGAAGGACACCGTGAAGGAGGTGAAGGAGCAGGAGGTCTACATGGGCGAGATCCCGCTCATGACCGAAAACGGCTCGTTCATCATCAACGGCACGGAGCGCGTGATCGTCTCCCAGCTGCACCGCTCGCCCGGCGTGTTCTTCGAGCACGACCGCGGCAAGACGCATTCGTCCGGCAAGCTCCTGTTCTCGGCCCGCGTGATTCCGTACCGCGGCTCGTGGCTCGACTTCGAGTTCGACCCGAAGGACTTCCTGTTCTTCCGCGTCGACCGTCGCCGCAAGATGCCGGTGACGACGCTGCTCAAGGCCATCGGCCTGACCAACGAGGACATCCTCAAGCAGTTCTTCGTCTTCGACACGTTCCACTTAGGCGCCAAGGGTTCCGAGCTGGACTTCGTGCCGGAGCGGCTTCGCGGCGAGATGGCGCGCTTCGACATCGCCGGCAAGGACGGCAAGGTCATCGCCGGCCGCGACAAGCGCATCACCGCGCGCCACGTGCGCGAACTGGTCGACAGCGGCGTCAAGAAGATCGCCGTGCCCAACGAATACATCCTGGGCCGAACGCTGGCGACGAACGTCGTCGACAAGACCACGGGCGAGATCGTCGCCAAGGCCAACGACGAGATCACCGAGGACCTGCTGGCCAAGCTGCTCGACGGCGGCGTGCCCGCGATCCAGACGATCTACACGAACGACCTCGACATGGGGCCGTTCATCTCGCAGACGCTGCGCACCGACGACACGCCGGACCAGTACGCCGCCAAGGTCGCCATCTACCGGATGATGCGTCCGGGCGAACCGCCGACCGAAGACGCCGTCGAGGCGCTGTTCCATGGCCTCTTCTTCTCCGAAGAGCGCTACGACCTGTCGGCCGTCGGCCGGATGAAGTTCAACCGCCGCATCGGACGGCCCGAGTTGAAGGGTCCGTCGACGCTGACCAACGAAGACATCATCGCGGTCATCAAGATCCTGGTCGACCTGCGCAACGGCCGCGGCGAAATCGACGACATCGACCACCTCGGCAACCGCCGCGTCCGCTCGGTGGGCGAACTCGCGGAAAACCAGTTCCGCTCGGGACTGGTGCGCGTCGAGCGCGCGGTGAAGGAGCGCCTCGGCCAGGCCGAGAGCGACAACCTGCTGCCGCACGACCTCATCAACGCCAAGCCGATCTCGGCGGCGATCAAGGAGTTCTTCGGCTCGTCGCAGCTGTCGCAGTTCATGGACCAGACGAATCCGCTGTCCGAGATCACGCACAAGCGCCGCGTTTCCGCGCTGGGGCCGGGCGGCCTGACGCGCGAGCGCGCCGGCTTCGAAGTGCGCGACGTGCACCCGACGCACTACGGCCGCGTGTGCCCGATCGAGACGCCGGAAGGCCCGAACATCGGCCTCATCAACTCGCTCGCGCTGTACGCCCGCACCAACGAGTACGGCTTCCTCGAGACGCCGTACCGCCGCGTTGCAGGACGGCAAGGTCACCGACCAGATCGACTACCTGTCGGCGATCGAGGAAGGCCAGTACGTGATCGCGCAGGCGAACGCGAAGGTCGACAAGGCCGGCAAGCTCGCCGACGAGCTCGTGTCCTGCCGCAGCAAGAACGAGTTCATGCTGTCGACGGCCGACAAGGTCAACTACATGGACGTGGCGCCGTCGCAGATCGTCTCCGTGGCGGCTTCGCTGATCCCGTTCCTCGAGCACGACGACGCCAACCGCGCGCTGATGGGCTCGAACATGCAGCGGCAGGCGGTGCCTTGCCTGCGTCCGGAAAAGCCGCTCGTCGGCACGGGCGTGGAACGCACGGCGGCCGTCGATTCGGGCAC
The DNA here is from genome assembly GCA_963828045.1 of uncultured beta proteobacterium. Taxonomy (GTDB): domain Bacteria; phylum Pseudomonadota; class Gammaproteobacteria; order Burkholderiales; family Casimicrobiaceae; genus VBCG01. The sequence goes on from CAWHCM010000004.1 coordinate 901,049, forward strand.
GGCCGTGATGGCGCGGCGGGGCGGCAAGGTCGACTACATCGACGCGTCGCGGATCGTCGTGCGCGTGCACGACACCGAGACGGCGGCCGGTGAGGTCGGCGTCGACATCTACAACCTGACGAAATACAAGCGGTCGAACCAGAACACCAACATCAACCAGCGGCCGCTGGTCGTCGTGGGCGACGTCATCTCCAAGGGCGACGTGATCGCCGACGGCGCGTCCACCGACATGGGCGAGCTGGCGCTCGGACAGAACATGCTCGTCGCGTTCATGCCGTGGAACGGCTACAACTACGAAGATTCGATCCTGATCAGCGAGCGCGTGGTCGGCGACGACCGCTACACGTCGATCCACATCGAGGAGCTGTCGGTCGTCGCGCGCGACACCAAGCTGGGCCCCGAGGAAATCACGCGGGACATCTCCAGCCTGGGCGAGGGCCAATTGGGACGCCTCGACGATTCCGGCATCGTGTACATCGGCGCCGAAGTCGAGGCCGGCGACGTGCTGGTTGGCAAGGTCACGCCCAAGGGCGAGACGCAGTTGACGCCGGAAGAGAAGCTGTTGCGCGCGATCTTCGGCGAAAAGGCGTCCGACGTGAAGGACACGTCGTTGCGCGTTCCGTCGGGAATCTCCGGCACGGTGATCGACGTGCAGGTGTTCACGCGCGAAGGCATCGAGCGCGACAAGCGCGCCGCGCAGATCATCGACGACGACCTGAAGAGCTACCGGAAGGACCTGAACGACCAGCTGCGCATCGTCGAGAACGACGCGTTCGCGCGGATCGAGAAGCTGCTGCTCAACAAGACCGTCAACGGCGGCCCGAAGAAGCTCGCCAAGGGCGCCAAGGTGACCAAGGACTACCTGGACACCGTCGCGCGCCACGATTGGTTCGACATCCGTCTTGCGAACGAGGACTCGGCACGGCAGCTGGAGCAGATGAAGGAGTCGTTGAGCGCGCTGCGCGTCACGTTCGACCAGATGTTCGAGCAGAAGAAGAAGAAGTTGACGCAGGGCGACGAACTGCCGCCGGGCGTGCAGAAGATGGTCAAGGTGTACGTGGCCGTGAAGCGCCGCCTGCAGCCGGGCGACAAGATGGCCGGACGCCATGGCAACAAGGGCGTCGTGTCGAAGATCGTCCCGGTGGAGGACATGCCGTACATGGCGGATGGCACGCCGGTCGACATCGTGCTGAACCCGCTGGGCGTGCCGTCGCGGATGAACGTCGGGCAGATCCTCGAAGTCCATCTGGGGTGGGCCGCGAAGGGGCTCGGCCGCAAGATCGAGGACCTGCTGAAGGCGCAGGCCAAGGCGGCGGACGTGCGCAAGTTCCTGGAGCGGATCTACAACACGACCGGCCGGGGGGAGAACCTGGATGCGTTCGACGACGCGGCGATCGTCCACCTCGCCGAGAACCTGCAAGGTGGCGTGCCGTTCGCCACGCCCGTGTTCGACGGCGCGACCGAAGAGGAGATCAAGGGCATGCTCGAAATGGCGGGCCTGCCGCGCTCCGGCCAGGTCACGCTGTTCGACGGTCGCACCGGCGAGGCGTTCGACCGCCAGGTCACCGTGGGCTTCATGCACATGCTGAAGCTGCACCACCTGGTCGACGACAAGATGCACGCGCGCTCCACGGGACCATACAGCCTCGTCACGCAGCAGCCGCTGGGCGGCAAGGCGCAGTTCGGCGGCCAGCGCTTCGGCGAAATGGAAGTCTGGGCGCTGGAAGCGTACGGCGCGGCCTACACGCTGCAGGAGATGCTCACGGTCAAGTCCGACGACGTGAACGGCCGCACCAAGGTCTACGAGAACATCGTCAAGGGCGAGCACAAGATCGAGGCCGGCATGCCGGAATCGTTCAACGTGCTGGTCAAGGAAATCCGTTCCCTTGCCATCGACGTGGATATGGAACGCGACTGACCGCGGAACGCCAGGAAAATGAGGTTGTAACTCCGAAACGAATTACTCGGGAGTACGCATGAAAGCATTGCTCGATCTGTTCAAGCAGGTAACGCAGGAAGAGGAATTCGATGCCATCCGCATCGGCCTCGCGTCGCCGGAGAAGATCCGCTCGTGGTCATACGGCGAGGTAAAGAAGCCGGAAACGATCAACTACCGCACGTTCAAGCCCGAACGCGACGGCCTTTTCTGCGCCAAGATCTTCGGCCCGGTCAAGGACTACGAGTGCCTGTGCGGCAAGTACAAGCGGTTGAAGCATCGCGGCGTGATCTGCGAGAAGTGCGGCGTCGAAGTGACGCTGGCCAAGGTGCGCCGCGAGCGCATGGGCCACATCGAACTGGCTTCGCCGGTCGCGCACATCTGGTTCCTGAAGAGCTTGCCGTCGCGGATGGGCATGGTCCTCGACATGACGCTGCGCGACATCGAACGCGTGCTGTATTTCGAAGCGTTCGTGGTGACCGACCCGGGCCTGACGCCGTTGAACCGCGCGCAGCTTTTGACCGAAGACGACTACCTCGCCAAGCTCGAGCAGTTTGGCGATGACTTCGAGGCCTACATGGGCGCCGAAGGCATCCGCGCGCTCCTGAAGAGCCTCGACGTCAATCACGAGATCGACAAGCTGCGCAAGGAACTCGAGACCACCGGCTCGGACACCAAGATCAAGAAGATCGCCAAGCGCTTGAAGGTGCTGGAGGCGTTCAACAAGTCGGGCATCAAGCCGGAATGGATGATCCTGGAAGTGCTGCCGGTGCTGCCTCCGGAACTGCGCCCGCTCGTCCCGCTGGACGGCGGCCGCTTTGCGACTTCGGACTTGAACGACCTGTACCGCCGCGTCATCAACCGCAACAACCGGTTGAAGCGGCTGCTGGAGCTCAAGGCGCCGGACATCATCGTCCGCAACGAAAAGCGGATGCTGCAGGAAGCCGTCGACTCGCTTCTCGACAACGGCCGCCGCGGCAAGGCGATGACGGGCGCCAACAAGCGCCCGCTGAAGTCGCTCGCCGACATGATCAAGGGCAAGGGCGGACGTTTCCGCCAGAACCTGCTGGGCAAGCGCGTCGACTATTCGGGCCGTTCGGTCATCGTCGTGGGCCCGCAGTTGAAACTGCACCAATGCGGTCTGCCGAAGCTGATGGCGCTGGAGCTCTTCAAGCCGTTCATCTTCAACAAGCTCGAAACGATGGGCCTGGCGACGACGATCAAGGCCGCGAAGAAGATGGTCGAGGCGCAGGAGCCGGTTGTCTGGGACATCCTGGAAGAGGTGATCCGCGAACATCCGGTCATGCTGAATCGCGCGCCGACGCTGCATCGGCTGGGCATCCAGGCGTTCGAGCCGGTGCTGATCGAAGGCAAGGCGATCCAGCTGCATCCGCTCGTCTGCACGGCGTTCAACGCCGACTTCGACGGCGACCAGATGGCCGTGCACGTCCCGCTGTCGCTGGAAGCGCAGATGGAAGCGCGCACGCTGATGCTCGCGTCCAACAACGTGCTGCTGCCGTCCAACGGCGAGCCTTGCATCGTGCCGTCGCAGGACATCGTGCTGGGCCTGTACTACGCCACGCGCGAGCAGATCGGCGCGCAAGGCGAGGGCCAGATGTTCTCGGACTTGGCCGAGGTGACGCGAGCGTACGAATCGCGCCAGGCCGACCTGCACGCGAAGGTCACTGTCCGCATCAAGGAAGTCGACCTGAAGGCCGGCCCGGACGGGACGATGGAGAGGGTGGAGAAGATCACGCGCTACGAAACCACGGTGGGCCGTTCGCTGCTGTCGGAGATCTTGCCGCCCGGACTGCCGTTCTCGTTCATCAACAAGCCGCTCAAGAAGAAGGAAATCTCGCGCATCATCAACGCGAGCTTCCGCCGCTGCGGACTGCGCGAAACGGTGATCTTCGCCGACAAGCTGATGCAGGCCGGGTATTCGCTCGCCACGCGCGGCGGCATTTCCTTCGCGGCCGACGACATGCTCGTGCCGGCGGAGAAGGTCGCGATCATCGCCGATGCCGAGTCGCAGGTGAAGGAGATCGAGGCGCAGTACACGTCGGGCCTCGTCACGCAGGGCGAGCGTTACAACAAGGTCGTGGACATCTGGGGCCGCGCCGGCGACGACATCGCGAAGGCGATGATGGCGCAGCTGGGCACCATGGAGGTCAAGGACCGCGACGGCAACATGGTCAAGCAGGACTCGTTCAATTCGATCTTCATGATGGCCGATTCCGGCGCGCGGGGTTCCGCGGCGCAGATCCGCCAGCTGGCCGGCATGCGCGGCCTGATGGCCAAGCCGGACGGTTCGATCATCGAAACGCCGATCACGGCCAACTTCCGTGAAGGCCTGAACGTGCTGCAATACTTCATCAGCACCCACGGCGCGCGGAAGGGTCTGGCCGACACGGCGTTGAAGACGGCCAATTCGGGCTACCTGACGCGCCGCCTCGTCGACGTGACGCAGGATCTCGTGGTCACCGAAGACGATTGCGGCACCAGCAACGGCGTGGCGATGAAGGCGCTGGTCGAAGGCGGCGAAGTGATCGAGCCGTTGCGGGAGCGCATCCTCGGCCGTTCGGTGGCCGCGGACGTCATCCATCCGGAGACGCAGGCGACGTTGTTCCACCCCGGCACGCTGCTGGGCGAGGACGAGGTCGACCAGATCGAAGTGCTGGGCATCGACGAGGTCAAGGTGCGCACACCGCTCACCTGCGACACGCGTCACGGCCTGTGCGCGACCTGTTATGGCCGCGACCTGGGCCGTGGACACCTCGTGAACGTCGGCGAAGCGGTGGGCGTCATCGCCGCGCAGTCGATCGGCGAGCCGGGCACGCAGCTGACGATGCGGACGTTCCACATCGGCGGCGCGGCGTCACGGACGGCGGCGGTTTCGCAGATCGAGTCGAAGTCGGCCGGCACGGTCCGGTTCTCGGCGCTGATGCGCTACGTGACCGGGGGCAAGGGTGACCTGATCGTCATCGCGCGTTCCGGCGAAGTGCTGATCCACGACGACAACGGCCGCGAGCGCGAGCGCCACAAGGTGCCGTACGGCGCCACGCTGCAGGTAAAGGACGGCGACACGGTCAAGGCGGGCAAGGTGCTGGCGATGTGGGACGCCACGGCACGCCCGATCATCACCGAGTACGCGGGACGGGTGAAGTTCGAGCACGTCGAGGAAGGCGTCACCGTGGCGAAGCAGGTGGACGATGTGACGGGGCTATCCACGCTCGTCGTCATCGACCCCAAGCGCCGCGCGACGGCCACCGCCAAGGGCGTGCGCCCGCAGGTGAAGCTGCTGGACGAGCAAGGCGACGAGATCAAGCTCGCGGGGTCGGAGTTGCCGGTGAACATCACGTTCCAGTTAGGATCCATCATCACGGTGAAGGACGGCCAGCAGGTCGCGGTGGGCGAAGTGCTCGCGCGGATTCCGCAGGAAACGTCGAAGACGCGCGACATCACGGGCGGCCTGCCGCGCGTGGCGGAGCTCTTTGAGGCGCGCTCGCCGAAGGATGCGGGCATGCTGGCGGAAGTCACGGGTACGGCGTCGTTCGGCAAGGACACCAAGGGCAAGCAGCGCCTGGTCATCACCGACATGGACGGCACCGCGCACGAGTTCCTGATCACCAAGGACAAGCACGTCACGGTTCACGACGGGCAGGTGGTGAACAAGGGCGAGACGATCGTCGATGGCCCGGCCGATCCGCACGACATCCTGCGTCTCCTCGGGGTGGAGGCGCTCGCGCGCTACATCACCGACGAGGTGCAGGACGTCTACCGGCTGCAGGGCGTGAAGATCAACGACAAGCACATCGAAGTGATCGTGCGGCAGATGCTGCGGCGGGTGATCATCACCGAGCCCGGCGACACGCGCTTCATCCGCGAGGAAGGTGTCGAGCGCTCGGAGCTCTTCGACGAGAACGACAAGGCGGTGAAGGAGGGCAGGGAGCCGGCGCAGTACCACCATCTGCTGCTCGGCATCACCAAGGCGTCGCTGTCGACGGATTCGTTCATCTCCGCGGCGTCGTTCCAGGAAACCACGCGCGTCCTCACCGAGGCCGCGATCATGGGCAAGCGGGACGACCTGCGCGGCTTGAAGGAGAACGTCATCGTCGGCCGGCTGATCCCCGCGGGCACGGGCCTGGCCTACCACACGGCGCGCAAGCGCCTGAAGCTGATGGGTCCGGAAGCCGCGGCGGCAGCGTTCACCACCGGCGACGAAGCGGCGCCTGCGGCGACAACGGAGGCTGCGGCCGACGCCGCCTGATCCCGCTGTACTGGCAGTCGCGCAGGACAACGGGTCGGCCCTCGGGCCGGCCCGTTTTTTTGATTTTGGCCCGGAAGCCCCGATAGGGCGTCGAAACTGGGTCCCGCAGCCTCTTTTGCACCGCAGCAGGGTGTTGACCGAAAAGGCCTTTAGCGCCTATAATCGCGGTCTTTTCGCCCCTCTGGACGTCCGGTGAACAAAGCCGGGCACGACTGAGGTGGGTGGGCGTACCCGGTTGCGGCACGGAAATTGGTCGACCGAGGCGCTAAAAAGTGGTCCGTGCGGTGTGCCGGCGATCTTCCAAGCCGGTGCTAAAGCGTGGGCCACTTTGATTTGATGTTGTCCAAATCGTGCAGACCGAATTGTGTGGATTCACGTCGCAGTTTCGGGAAGCCGGCTAGAAGTGTTGAGAGCCGAGCGTTAAGCCCCGCGGTGTCTTGCCGGAAACGGCTCAGGGACCGCACGAAACGGAAAATTTAGATGCCAACGATCAATCAGCTCGTGCGAAAGGGCCGCAAGGCCCCCGTGTCGAAAAGCAAGGTGCCGGCGCTGCAGAACAGCCCGCAAAAGCGCGGCGTGTGCACGCGCGTGTACACGACGACGCCGAAGAAGCCCAACTCGGCTCTGCGGAAGGTCGCGAAGGTGCGCCTGACCAACGGCTTCGAGGTCATCAGCTACATCGGCGGCGAAGGCCACAACCTGCAGGAGCACTCGGTGGTGCTGATCCGCGGTGGCCGCGTGAAGGACCTGCCGGGCGTGCGCTACCACATGGTGCGCGGCGCGCTCGACACCGCCGGCGTCAAGGATCGCAAGCAGGCCCGCTCGAAGTACGGCGCGAAGCGCCCCAAGGCGGCCTGACCGCCAACTGTGTAAAGGAAGAGTTCGATGCCACGTCGTCGCGAAATACCCAAGCGCGAGATCCTGCCGGATCCGAAGTTCGCCAGTACCGAGGTCGCCAAGTTCATCAACGTGTTGATGGACAGCGGCAAGAAGTCGGTCGCCGAGCGGATCATCTACGGCGCGTTCGAGTCCATCGCCAAAAAGGGCGGCAAGGACCCGCTGGAGGTTTTCACGCAGGCGCTGTCGAATTCGCGGCCGATGGTCGAGGTGAAGAGCCGCCGCGTGGGCGGCGCCAACTTCCAGGTTCCGGTCGAAGTCCGGCCCGTGCGCCGCACCGCGCTCGCGATGCGCTGGTTGCGCGAAGCGGCGCGCAAGCGCGGCGAGAAGTCGATGGGCCAGCGCCTCGCGGCGGAGCTGATCGAGGCCTCGGAAGGCCGCGGCGGCGCCGTGAAGAAGCGCGAGGAAGTGCACCGCATGGCGGAGGCGAACAAGGCTTTTTCGCACTTTAGATTTTAAAAAACCTACGAATAACCTTCTAAGGCGGATCTCACGAGCAATGTCCAAGAGCATTTCATTGCTCGAATTTGAAACGACTTTATGCCACGAGTTACACCCATCGATCGTTACCGGAACATCGGCATCAGTGCGCACATCGACGCAGGCAAGACCACGACCACTGAACGCATCCTTTTCTACACCGGCGTCTCGCACAAGATCGGCGAAGTGCACGACGGCGCCACCGTCATGGACTGGATGGAGCAGGAGCGCGAGCGCGGCATCACGATAACGTCCGCGGCGACGACGTGTTTCTGGAAGGGGATGGACAAGAACTTCCCCGAACATCGCATCAACATCATCGACACGCCCGGCCACGTCGACTTCACGATCGAAGTCGAGCGGTCGATGCGCGTGCTCGACGGCGCTTGCATGGTCTACTGCGCCGTCGGCGGCGTGCAGCCGCAGTCGGAAACCGTATGGCGGCAGGCCAACAAGTACAAGGTGCCGCGGCTGGCGTTCGTCAACAAGATGGACCGCCAGGGTGCCAACTTCTTCAAGGTCTACGACCAGATGAAGTCGCGCCTCAAGGCCAACCCGGTGCCGATCCAGATTCCGATCGGCGCCGAGGAAAAATTCGAAGGCGTCGTCGACCTGATCCGCATGCAGGCCATCTACTGGGACGAGAAATCGCAGGGGATGAAGTACGACATGCGCCCGATTCCGGCCGAACTCGAAGCCACCGCCAAGGAATGGCGCGAGAAGATGCTCGAGAGCGCTGCGGAAGCGAACGAAGAGCTGATGAACAAGTACCTCGAGACCGGCGACCTGTCTCCCGAGGAGATCAAGGCCGGCCTGCGCCAGCGCACGATCGCGAGCGAGATCGTGCCGATGATGTGCGGCTCGGCGTTCAAGAACAAGGGCGTGCAGGCCATGCTCGATGCCGTGATCGAATACATGCCGGCGCCGACGGACATCCCGCCGGTGAAGGGCGAGCTCGAGAACGGCAAAACCGGCGAGCGCCGCGCTGCCGACGACGAGCCGTTCGCGGGCCTCGCGTTCAAGATCATGACCGACCCGTATGTCGGCCAGCTGATCTTCTTCCGCGTGTACTCGGGCGTCATCAATTCGGGCGACACGATCTACAACCCGATCAAGGGACGCAAGGAGCGCATTGGCCGCATCCTGCAGATGCACGCCAACCAGCGCGAAGAGCTGAAGGAAGTGCGCGCGGGCGACATCGCCGCGGCGGTGGGATTGAAGGAAGCGACGACCGGCGACACGCTGTGCGACCCGGCGCACGTGATCATGCTCGAGAAGATGGTCTTCCCCGAGCCGGTGATCCACGTGGCGGTGGAGCCCAAGACCAAGGCCGACCAGGAGAAGATGGGGATCGCGCTCAATCGCCTGGCGCAGGAAGACCCGTCGTTTCGCGTCCACACCGACGACGAATCGGGCCAGACGATCATTTCGGGGATGGGCGAGCTCCACCTCGAGATCCTCGTCGACCGCATGAAACGCGAATTCGGCGTCGAAGCCAACGTCGGCGCGCCGCAAGTCGCCTATCGCGAAGCGATCAAGAAGGCCGTGCAGGTCGAGGGCAAGTTCATCAAGCAGTCCGGCGGCCGCGGGCAGTACGGCCACGTCTGGATCAAGATGGAACCCAACGCGACCGGCAAGGGCTACGAGTTCGTCGACGCGATCAAGGGCGGCACGGTGCCGCGCGAGTACATTCCGGCAGTCGCCAAAGGCTTGGTCGAAACGCTGCCCAACGGCGTGCTCGCGGGCTTTCCCGTCGTCGACGTCAAGGTCACGCTGTTCGATGGCTCGTACCACGACGTCGACTCGAACGAAAACGCGTTCAAGATGGCTGCGTCGATGGCCTTCAAGGACGGCATGCGCCAGGCCAACCCGGTTTTGCTCGAGCCCATGATGGCGGTCGAGGTCGAGACGCCGGAAGACTTCATGGGCAACGTCGTGGGCGACCTGTCGTCGCGGCGCGGCATGATCCAGGGCATGGACGACCTGCCCACCGGCAAGGTGATCAAGGCGGAAGTCCCGCTGGCCGAGATGTTCGGCTACTCGACGACGCTGCGTTCGCTGTCGCAGGGGCGCGCGACGTACACGATGGAATTCAAGCACTACACCGAGGCGCCGAAGAACGTCGCCGAAGCAGTGATCAACAAGAAATCCTGATCGTTAAGGACAAACATCATGGCCAAGGGCAAATTCAACCGTACGAAGCCGCACGTGAACGTGGGGACGATCGGGCACGTGGATCACGGCAAGACGACGCTGACGGCGGCGATGACGCTGGTGTTGTCGAAGCTGTTTGGTGGGGAGGCGAAGGCGTACGACCAGATTGATGCGGCGCCGGAGGAGAAGGCGCGGGGGATCACCATCAACACGGCGCACGTGGAGTACGAGACCAAGAACCGGCACTACGCGCACGTGGACTGTCCGGGGCACGCCGACTACATCAAGAACATGATCACGGGTGCGGCGCAGATGGATGGGGCGATTCTGGTGGTGAGTGCGGCGGACGGGCCGATGCCGCAGACGCGGGAGCACATCCTGCTCGCCCGTCAAGTCGGGGTGCCGTACATCGTGGTGTACATGAACAAGGCGGACATGGTGGACGACGCGGAGCTCCTGGAGCTGGTGGAGATGGAGATCCGCGAACTGCTGAGCAAGTACCAGTTTCCTGGGGACAAGACGCCGATCGTGACCGGGTCGGCGAAGATGGCGCTGGACGGGGACAAGAGCGAGATGGGGGAGGGGTCGATCCTGAAGCTGGCGGAGGCGCTGGATAGCTATATTCCGCAGCCGCAGCGGCTGATCGACGGGCCGTTTCTGATGCCGGTGGAGGACGTGTTCTCGATCAGTGGTCGGGGCACGGTGGTGACCGGGCGGGTGGAGCGGGGGATTGTGAAGGTGGGGGACAACCTGGAGATTGTGGGGTTGAAGCCGACGCTGGCCACGGTGTGCACGGGGGTGGAGATGTTCCGGAAGCTCTTGGACCAGGGGCAAGCCGGCGACAACGTGGGGGTGCTGCTCAGAGGCACCAAGCGGGAAGAGGTGGAGCGCGGGCAGGTGCTGGCCAAGCCGGGCAGCATCACGCCGCACACCAAGTTCACGTGCGAGGTGTACATCCTGAGCAAGGAAGAGGGGGGTCGGCATACGCCGTTTTTTCCGGGGTATCGGCCGCAGTTTTATTTCCGGACCACGGACGTGACCGGCAGTTGTGTGCTGCCGGAGGGGACGGAGATGGTGATGCCCGGGGACAACATCGGGATGACGGTGACCTTGATCCAGCCGATCGCGATGGAAGAGGGGCTGCGCTTCGCGATTCGCGAGGGCGGTCGAACTGTCGGCGCCGGCGTCGTCGCCAAGATTCTCGAGTAATTCAACCGGACGAAAGCAGCGATGAACAACCAACGCATCCGTATCCGCCTGAAGGCGTTCGACTACAAGCTGATCGACCAGTCGGCGCTGGAGATCGTCGAGACGGCAAAGCGCTCGGGCGCGGTCGTCAAGGGCCCGGTGCCGCTGCCGACCAAGATCGAACGCTTCGACGTCCTGCGCTCGCCGCACGTCAACAAGACGTCGCGCGACCAGTTCGAGATCCGCACGCACCTGCGGCTGATGGACATCATCGACCCAACGGACAAGACGGTCGACCAGTTGATGAAGCTCGATCTTCCCGCTGGCGTAGATGTTGAAATCAAATTGCAGTGAAGGGTAATAGAAGTTCTGCGACGAATTTACGGGCCTCAGTTGGCAAATGAGCCGAAATTCGTCGGTAAAACCAACCACGGACCAAAGTAGGTTTTCACTTTGGTCCGAACGAACCGCCGGTCAATCGTAATCGGCGGCGTCGAAAGGAAAACGAAAATGAGCCTCGGACTAGTCGGGCGCAAAGTGGGCATGACCCGCGTCTTTACCGACGATGGCGCCGCCATCCCGGTGACGGTGCTGGACGTCGCCAACAACCGCGTCACGCAGATCAAGACTCCCGAGACCGACGGCTATGCGGCCGTCCAGGTCACCTACGGCAAGCGCCGCGCATCGCGCGTCACCAAGCCGCAGGCGGGCCACCTCGCGAAGGCGGGCGTGGAAGCAGGCGTGGTCCTCAAGGAATTCCAGATTCCCGCGGACGAACTCGCGAAGTTCAAGCCGGGCGACGTCGTCGGCGTCGACACGTTCGCCGTCGGCCAGCTGGTGGACGTGACCGGCACGACGAAAGGCCGCGGCTTTTCGGGCGTGATCAAGCGCCACCACTTCAGCTCCAACCGCGCGTCGCACGGCAATTCGCGTTCGCACAACACACCGGGCTCGATCGGCATGGCGCAGGACCCGGGCCGCGTGTTCCCGGGCAAGCGCATGGCCGGCCAGCTGGGCAACGTGACGCGCACGACGCAGCTCCTGTCGGTCGTCCGAGTCGACGCCGAGCGCGGGCTGCTGCTGGTCAAGGGCTGCGTGCCCGGCGCCGACGGCGGCCACATCGTCGTCCTTCCGTCCGTGAAGACCCCGGCGAAGAAGGGAGCCTGACGATGGACCTCAAGATGATCGACGGCAACGGCAAGCCTGCCGCGAGCCTCAAGGCGTCGGACGATTTGTTCGGGCGCGAGTACAACGAAGCGCTGGTGCACCAGGTCGTCGTCGCGTATCAAGCGAACGCGCGCCAGGGCACGCGCGCGCAAAAGGGCCGTGCCGACATCAACAAGTCGCACAAGAAGCCCTGGGCGCAAAAGGGCACCGGACGCGCGCGCGCCGGCCAGGCCAACAGCCCGCTGTGGCGCGGCGGCGGCAAGATCTTCCCGTCGTCGCCTGATGAGAACTTTTCGCACAAGGTCAACCGCAAGATGTACCGCGCGGGCCTGGCGTCGATCCTGTCGCAGCTGGTCCGCGAAGATCGGCTGTCCGTGATCGAGAACTTGGCGCTCGACTCGCCCAAGACCAAGCAGTTCGCGCAGAAGATCAAGGCGTACGGCCTCACCGGCACCGTGCTCGTCGTCACCGATAACCTCGATGACAACGTGTACCTGTCGTCGCGCAACCTGCACGACGTGCTCGTGCTCGAGACGCGCGAAGTCGACCCGGTCAGCCTCGTCCGCTTCAAGAACGTGCTCTTGACGAAGGGCGCCGTGACGCAATTCGAGGAGATGCTGGTATGAGTGCGCCGGCCAGCAATGTGAAGAAATACAACGCGGAGCGCCTGATGACGGTGCTCCTGGCGCCGATCATCTCCGAAAAGGCGACGTACATCGCGGAAAAGCACTCGCAGGTGATCTTCCGCGTGGCGCCGGATGCGACCAAGCCGGAAATGAAGGCGGCGGTCGAGTTGATGTGGAAGGTCGAGGTGGACACGGTCCAGATCTCGATCGTCAAGGGCAAGGAAAAGCGCTTCGGCCGGTTCGTCGGCCGGCGCCGTGGCTGGAAGAAGGCGTACGTGAGCCTCAAACCAGGCCAGGAAATCAATTTCGCGACGGAGCCCTGATATGCCCCTCGTCAAAGTCAAGCCGACGTCGGCCGGTCGCCGCGCCATGGTCAAGGTCGTCAATCCCGACCTGCACAAGGGCGCGCCGGTGGCCTCGCTCGTCGAGCACCAGAAGCGCGGCTCGGGCCGCAACAACAACGGCCACATCACGATGCGACACAAGGGTGGCGGTCACAAGCACCACTACCGCATCGTCGACTTCAAGCGGGACAAGGACGGCATCCCCGCCAAGGTCGAGAGGCTGGAATACGATCCCAACCGCAGCGCCAACCTGGCGTTGCTGCTGTACACGGATGGCGAGCGCCGCTACATCATCGCGCCGCGCGGCGTGGCCGTGGGTATGCCGCTCATGTCGGGCGTCGAAGCCGCGATCAAGCCGGGCAACTGCCTGCCGCTGCGCAACATCCCGGTCGGCACCACCGTGCATTGCATCGAGATGCAGCAGGGCAAGGGCGCGCAGATCGCGCGTTCGGCCGGCACGTCGGCGCAGCTCCTGGCTCGCGAAGGCATCTACGCGCAACTGCGGCTTCGCTCCGGCGAAATTCGCAAGGTGCACGTCGACTGCCGCGCCGTGATCGGCGAAGTCGGCAACGAAGAGCACAGCCTGCGCTCCATCGGCAAGGCGGGCGCCAACCGCTGGCGCGGCATCCGGCCGACCGTTCGCGGCATCTGCATGAACCCGGTCGACCACCCGCACGGCGGCCGCTCCAACGGCGGCGGCCATCCGGTCTCGCCTTGGGGCACGCCCACCAAAGGCTACAAGACGCGCAGCAACAAGCGCACGGACGTGATGATCGTCCGCCGCCGCCACGCGACGAAGGGATAACAGATGGCTCGTTCAATCAAGAAGGGCCCGTTTGTCGACGGCCACCTGCAGGCGAAGGTGGAAAAGGCGCGCGCGGTCAACGACAAGAAGCCGATCAAGACCTGGTCGCGCCGTTCGACGATCACGCCGGATTTCGTCGGCCTGACGGTCGCCGTCCACAACGGCAAGGCGCACATCCCGGTCTACGTGTCCGAAAACATGGTTGGCCACAAGCTGGGCGAATTCGCGCTGACGCGCACCTTCAAGGGCCACTCGGCCGACAAGAAGGTGGCGGCACCCGCGCCGCCCCGGAAGAAGTAAGGAGCGATGACGATGGAAACCACTGCCACGCTGAAAGGCGTTCGCCTGTCAGCCCAGAAGGGCCGGCTGGTCGCCGACCAGATTCGCGGGTTGCCGGTCGACCGCGCGTTGAGCGTTCTCGCATTCAGCCCGAAGAAGGGCGCCAAGATCATCAAGAAGGTGCTCGAGTCCGCAATCGCGAATGCCGAGCACAACGACGGCGCCGACATCGACGAGCTGAAGGTCACGACCATCTACGTCGACAAGGCCGAGACGCTGAAGCGCCAGAGCGCGCGCGCCAAGGGCCGCGGCAACATCATCGGCAAGCAGAGCTGCCACATCCACGTCGTCGTTGGCGACGGAAACTAGAGGATCGAAGGTCATGGGTCAGAAGATCAATCCGACCGGTTTCCGTCTTGCCGTCAACCGGAACTGGACGTCGAAGTGGTACTCGAACAGCAAGAACTACGGGCCGACGCTGGCGCAGGACATCCGCATCCGCGAATACCTGGGCAAGAAGCTGTCGCACGCGTCGGTGTCCAAGATCACCATCGAGCGGCCGGCCAAGAACGCGCGCATCACGATCCACAGCGCGCGGCCAGGTGTGGTCATCGGCAAGAAGGGCGAGGACATCGAGACGCTCAGGGCCGACCTGCGCAAGATGATGGGCGGCGACGTCGGCCTCAACATCGAGGAAATCCGCAAGCCGGAGATCGACGCGCAGCTCATCGCCGACTCGATCGCGCAGCAGCTTGAAAAGCGGATCATGTTCCGCCGCGCAATGAAGCGCGCGATGCAAAACGCCATGCGCTTGGGCGCGCAGGGCATCAAGGTCATGTCGTCGGGGCGGCTGAACGGCGCCGAAATCGCGCGCCGCGAGTGGTATCGCGAAGGCCGCGTGCCGCTGCACACGTTGCGCGCCGACATCGACTACGGCTTTGCCGAGGCGCGCACGACGTACGGCGTCATCGGCATCAAGGTCTGGGTGTTCAGGGGCGAAGTGATGCCGCACAACGGAGAACCCGCGCAGGCGCCGGCACCGGCCCCCGCGCCGGCGCGTCCCCGTCGCGCAGGACCAGGAGCGAAGAATGCTGCAACCAGCTAGAAGGAAGTACCGCAAGGAACAAAAGGGCCGCAACAAGGGCGTGGCGACCGTCGGCAACAAGGTCAGCTTCGGCGAGTACGGCCTGAAGGCGGTCGGCCGCGGCCGGCTGACGGCGCGCCAGATCGAGGCGGCGCGGCGAGCGATGACGCGCCACATCAAGCGCGGCGGCCGCATCTGGATCCGCATCTTCCCGGACAAGCCCATGTCCAAGAAGCCCGCCGAAGTGCGGATGGGCAACGGCAAGGGCAACCCGGAGTTCTACGTGGCCGAGATCGTGCCGGGCAAGGTCCTGTACGAAATGGACGGCGTCGAGGAAGCCCTGGCCCGCGAAGCGTTCGCACTTGCGTCGGCCAAGCTGCCGATCAAGACGACGTTCGTGCACCGTCTGATCGGCGGAATAAGGAAGCGATGATGAAGAAATCCGAATCCAAGAAGGCGCTTAGCAGCAAATCGCCCGCCGAGCTGCAAACCGAGCTGGAGGCGCTCTTGCGCGAGCAGTTCGGCCTGCGGATGCAGGCGGCGACCCAGCAGCTGCAGGACACGTCGAAGCTCGTGACCGTCCGGCGCGGGATCGCCCGTGTGCGGACGATGATGGGCAAGCAGGCGCAACCGAAAGGTCAGGCATGAACGAACAAGCCAACACCCCCGCTGCCGATGCGCAGCCGCCCAGGAAGGCGCTGATCCAGACCCTGACGGGCCGAGTGGTCAGCGACAAGATGAACAAGACGGTGACCGTGCTGGTCGAGCGGCGCGTCAAGCACCCGCTCTACGGCAAGATCGTCATGAAGTCGGCGAAATACCATGCCCACGACGAGAACAACGAGTGCAAGGAGGGCGATCTCGTCGAGATTTCCGCCACGCGCAAGTTGTCCAAGACAAAGGCGTGGCGCGTGTCGAGCATCCTGGAAAAGGCGCAGCCGGTCTGATCAGGCGCCGAAGGGATCGGGAACTTGTGCAATGCGCAAATTCCTGCCATAATTACTGTTTTCGCCCGTCGCGGACACAGTTTGGGTCCCGCGGTGGAGTCTCCCCGTACGGGGTCCAAAACTGGCCGTCACGACGCTGTCCGCAGCGTTGAACAAGGGCCGCCCTGCTTCCCTAGGCACAAGCCCACGGAAGTTCTGGCGGACGGCGGGTCAAGTTGGAGAGTTTGCAATGATCCAGATGCAGTCGGTGCTGGACGTCGCCGATAACACCGGCGCGCGTTCGGTGATGTGTATCAAGGTGCTGGGCGGCAGCAAGCGCCGGTACGCGCACATCGGTGACGTGATCAAGGTCTCGGTCAAGGACGCCGCTCCTCGCGGGCGCGTGAAGAAGGGCGAGATCTACAACGCGGTCGTCGTGCGCACCCGCAAGGGCGTCCGCCGTCCGGACGGCGCGCTGATCCGCTTCGATACCAACGCCGCCGTGCTGCTGACACCCAAGCTCGAGCCGATCGGCACGCGCATCTTCGGACCCGTCACGCGCGAGCTGCGCAACGAGCGGTTCATGAAGATCGTGTCGCTCGCGCCGGAAGTGCTCTAGACGCTAAAGCGCCGCAGGAGATACGAAATGCGCAAGATCAAGAAAGGCGACAACGTCGTCGTCATCGCGGGCCGGGACAAGGGCAAGCGCGGCGACGTGGCGCAGATCGTGGATGCCCGGCACGTGATCGTGAACGGCGTCAACACGGTGAAGAAGCACGCGAAGCCCAACCCGATGAAGAACCAGCCGGGCGGCATCGTCACCAAGGAAATGCCGATCGACGTGTCGAACGTCGCGATCTGGAATCCGGTGACGCAAAAGGCCGACCGCATCGGCCTCCGTGTCCTCGAGGACGGCCGCAAGGTCCGCTTCTTCAAGGGCAACGGCGAGCAGCTGGTCTGACGGATACGGATACGCACATGGCCCGCCTCAAAGAGATTTACGCCAAGGAAGTTGCGCCCGCGCTGATGAAGCAGTTCGGGTACAAGTCGCCGATGGAAGTGCCGCGGATCACCAAGATCGTCCTCAACATGGGCGTGGGTGAGGCGATCGGCGACAAGAAGATCCTCGACAACGCCGTGGGCGACATGCAGAAGATCGCCGGCCAGAAGCCGGTCGTCACCAAGGCCCGCAAGGCCATCGCCGGATTCAAGATCCGCGAGGGCTATCCGATCGGCTGCATGGTCACGCTGCGCCAGCACCGGATGTGGGAGTTCCTGGACCGCTTCGTGACGATCGCGCTGCCGCGCGTCCGCGACTTCCGCGGCATCTCGGGGCGCGCGTTCGACGGCCGCGGCAACTACAACATCGGCATCAAGGAACAGATCATCTTCCCGGAGATCGAGTACGACAAGATCGACGCCGTGCGGGGGATGAACATCTCGATCGCGACCACGGCGAAGACGGACGCCGAAGCCCGCGCGCTGCTGACCGCGTTCCGTTTCCCGTTCAGGAACTAGAAAAGGCCACCATGTCCAAACTGGCTCTCATCAACCGCAACGAGAAGCGCAAGAAGCTCGTCAAGAAATTCGCGAAGAAGCACGCGGCGCTGCAGTCGATCGTCGACGACGCCAAGGCTTCCGAGGAAGTCCGCTTCCAGGCGCGCCTCAAGATCCAGGCGCTGCCCCGCAACGCCAATCCGACGCGCATCCGCAACCGCTGTGCGCTGACCGGTCGCCCCCGCGGCGTTTTCAGCAAATTCGGCCTGGGCCGCAACAAGCTGCGCGAGTACGCAATGCGCGGCGAAATCCCCGGCATCGTCAAGGCCAGCTGGTAGCAAGGTCACCTAAGGGTACTGCGCATGAACATGACTGATCCCATCGCCGACATGCTGACCCGCATCCGCAATGCGCAGATGACGGAAAAAGCCACGGTTGTGATGCCTTCGTCGAAGGTCAAGATCGCGATCGCCAAGGTCCTGAAGGACGAAGGCTACATCGACGGCTTCATCGTCACCGGCGACGAAGTGAAGCCGATGCTCGAGATCGCCCTTCGCTACTACGCCGGGCGCGCCGTCATCGAGAAGCTCGAGCGCGTGTCCACGCCGGGCCTTCGCATCTACAAGAGCAAGGACGACATTCCGAAGGTGATGAACGGCCTGGGCATCGCGATCGTGTCGACGTCCCGCGGCGTCATGACCGACCGCAAGGCGCGCGCCACCGGTGTCGGCGGCGAAGTGCTCTGCATCGTCGCCTAACTTTAGGAACACGCGCTATGTCACGCATCGGCAACAATCCGGTCAAGCTGCCGCCCAAGGTCGAAGTGGCGCTGGCCGCGGGCGAGATCACGGTGAAGGGCCCGCTGGGCTCGCTCACGCGCAAGTTCGGCCCTACGGTAACGGTCGAAAAGGACGGCGAGCAGCTCGTGTTCAAGGCGGTGTCGCCGGAGGCGAGCGCGATGCAGGGAACGCTGCGGGCGCTCGTCGCCAACATGGTCAAGGGCGTGACCGACGGATACCAGCGCAAGCTCACTCTCGTCGGCGTCGGCTTCCGTGCGCAGGCCGCGGGCGACAAGATCAACCTGTCGCTCGGCTTTTCGCACCCGGTCGTCCACACGATGCCCAAGGGCGTCAAGGTCGAGACGCCGGCGCAGACGGAAATCGTTGTCAAGGGCATCGACAAGCAGGCCGTCGGCCAGGTCGCGGCGGAAATCCGCGCCTACCGTCCGCCCGAGCCCTACAAGGGCAAGGGCGTGCGCTATTTCGACGAGCGCGTCGTGATCAAAGAAACCAAGAAGAAGTAAGGAACGGACATGGACAAGAAACAGGCTCGCAGCCGCCGCTCCCGCAAAACCCGGGTGCGCATCGCCGAGCAGCGCGCGACGCGGCTGGTGGTCAGCCGCTCGAACTGCCACATCTACGCGCAGATCATCGCGCCGGAGGGCAACCGGGTGCTCGCCAGCGCCTCGACGGTCGAGGCGGATGTGCGCAAGGACGGCAAGACCGGCGGCAACAAGGCAGCCGCAGAGACAGTGGGCAAGCGTATCGCCGAAAAGGCGAAGACGCTCGGCATCGAGGCGGTTGCGTTCGACCGTTCCGGATTCAGGTTCCATGGCCGCGTCAAGGCGCTGGCCGAAGCCGCCCGCGCGGGCGGCTTGAAGTTCTAGAGCGAGACCGAAAACCATGGCCCAACAACGTTCGAATTCGAGAAACCAGCAGCAGGACGACCGCGGCGACGGCCTGAAGGAAAAGATGATCGGGATCAACCGCGTCACCAAGGTGGTGAAGGGCGGACGGATCTTAGGCTTCGCCGCGCTCACCGTCGTCGGCGACGGCGACGGCCGCGTGGGCATTGGCAAGGGCAAGGCGAAGGAAGTGCCTGTAGCCGTGCAAAAGGCCATGGAAGAAGCCCGCCGCAAGATGGTGAAGGTGAGCCTCAAGAAGGGCACGCTGCATCACGCTGTCGAAGGCCGCCATGGTGCGACAAAGGTGTTCATGCAGCCCGCTGCGGACGGCACGGGCGTGATCGCCGGCGGCCCGATGCGCGCGGTGTTCGAGGTCGTGGGCGTCACCAACGTGCTCGCGAAGTGCCATGGCTCGACCAATCCGTACAACCTGGTCCGCGCCACGCTGAACGCATTGCAGAACTGCAGCGCGCCGTCGGACATCGCGGCCAAGCGCGGCAAGACGATCGAAGAAATCCTGGGAGCCTGACGATGGCCGGCAAGAACAAGATCAAGGTCACGCTCGCGAAGGGCATCGCGCGCACGCGCCAGGACCACCGCGACACGGTGCGCGGCCTGGGGCTCAAGTGGACGAACCACACGGTCGAGGTCGTCGACACGCCGTGCACGCGCGGCATGATCAACAAGGTCGGCTACCTGCTCAAGGTCGTCGAACAGTAATTGGCAGCTGAGAGGCAAGAGGAAATCGCGATGCGACTCAATACGATGAAGCCGGCCGACGGCAGCAAGAAGAACCGCCGCCGGGTCGGACGCGGCATCGGTTCGGGCCTGGGCAAGACCGCCGGCCGCGGCCACAAGGGCCAGAAATCCCGTTCCGGCGGCTTCCACAAGGTCGGCTTCGAAGGCGGGCAGATGCCGCTGCAGCGGCGCTTGCCGAAGCGCGGCTTCGTCTCGCTGGCAAAGAACGAGAACGCGGAAGTGCGCCTGTCGGATCTGGCCCGCTTGCCGCTCGTCGAAATCGACGTGCTCGCGCTCAAGGCAGCGGGAATGGTTCCGGTCGGCGCCAAAACGGTGAAGGTCATCAGGACGGGGAAGCTGGACAAGGCGGTGAAACTATTGACGGGCGTGCTCGCGACCAAGGGCGCCAAGGCGGCGATCGAAGCGGCCGGCGGAAGCGTAGCCGATGCGCCTCCGCGCAAGGTGAAGGAAATCGAGCAGAAAGCCTGGCAGAAGGCGGACCAGAAGCCCGAACAAAAGGGCGAGCAGAAGGCTGCGAAGAAGACCGAGAAGTCCGGGAAGGCCGAGAAGACCGCGAAGTCCGGAAGCAGAAGGCCGAGAAGGCCGCGCCGAAGACCAAGCAGTAAACGTAACAGGCAACTCACCGAAAGAGCTAATTGGCTACTGGCAACCCCGCACAGAAGAGCGGTGACAGGTACGGCGACCTCAAGCGACGCTTGTGGTTCCTCCTGTTCGCCCTCGTTGTCTACCGGATCGGGACGCACATTCCGGTGCCGGGCATCAACGCGTCGGTGCTGGACGACCTCTTCAAGCAACAGAAGGACGGCATCCTCGGCCTCTTCAACGTCTTTTCGGGCGGCGCGCTGTCGCGCTTCTCGATCTTCGCGCTGGGCATCATGCCGTACATCTCGGCGTCGATCATCATGCAGCTGTGCACGGTGGTCATTCCCACGCTCGAGGCGCTGAAAAAGGAAGGCGAGTCCGGCCGCCGCAAGATCACGCAGTACACGCGCTACGCGACGCTCGGCCTCGCGTTCTTCCAGGCGCTCGCCATTTCGTCGGCGCTGGAATCGCAGTCCGGCCTGGTCGTCGAGCCCGGCATGACGTTCCGGCTGATGTCGGCCATCACGCTGGTCACCGGCACGATGTTCCTCATGTGGCTGGGCGAGCAGATCACCGAACGCGGCCTCGGCAACGGCATCTCCCTCATCATCTTCGCGGGCATTGCCGCGGGCCTGCCGAACGCCGTCGGTCTCACGCTCGAGCAGGCCCGGACGGGCGCGTACTCGATCCCGCTGGTGCTGGGCATCGGCCTTCTGATCGTCGCGGTCACGGCCTTCGTCGTGTTCGTCGAGCGCGCCGTGCGCAAGATCCTCGTCAACTACGCCAAGCGGCAAGTGGGCAACAAGGTCTACCAGGGCCAGAGCTCGTTCCTGCCGCTCAAGCTCAACATGGCCGGCGTGATCCCGCCGATCTTCGCGTCGTCGATCATCCTGTTCCCGGCGACGATCGCGCAGTGGTTCGGGTCGGGCGAGAACACGAACTGGCTGCGCGACATCGCGGCGACGCTTGCGCCGGGCCAGCCTGTGCACGAGCTCCTCTACGCCGGCGCCATCATCTTCTTCTGCTTCTTCTACACGGCGCTGCAGTACAACCCGAAGGAGACGGCCGAGAACCTGAAGAAGAGCGGTGCGTTCATCCCGGGCTATCGTCCGGGCGACCAGACCGCCAAGTACCTTGAAAAAATCACTTTGCGCCTTACATTGCTGGGCTCGCTGTACCTGGTGATCGTGTGCTTCATCCCGAATTTCCTGATCGCGTGGAAGAACGTGCCGTTCTATTTCGGCGGCACGTCGCTGCTGATCATCGTGGTCGTGACGATGGACTTCATGACTCAGGTGCAGGCGTATCTCATGTCCCAGCAGTACGAGAGCCTGTTGCGCAAGGCCAATTTCAAGGGCGGGTTGCCGACGCGCTGATGTCGAAAGAAGAAACGATCCAGATGCAGGGGGAGGTCGTCGAAATGCTCCCCAACGCCACGTTCCGCGTCAAGCTGGAAAACGGGCATGTGGTCCTGGGACATATCTCCGGGAAGATGCGGATGCACTACATCAAGATATTGCCGGGCGACAAGGTGACGGTGGAGGTTTCCCCGTATGACCTCTCCCGGGCGCGGATCACCTTCCGCGCCAAATAGGCGGACGGAGAAAAGGAACGACGATGAAAGTACTGGCTTCGGTTAAGAAGATTTGCCGCAACTGCAAGATCATTCGGCGCAACGGCGTCGTGCGCGTGATCTGCACCGACCCGCGCCACAAGCAGCGCCAGGGCTAGCTCGGTTTACCTCAGTTTACTTGCCGGGCACGCGACGACAACTTTAGACAGGCTTAAGACATGGCACGGATAGCAGGCGTCAACATCCCGAATCACCAGCACACCGTCATCGCGCTGACCGCGATCTACGGCATCGGTCCCGCGCGCGCGAAGGCGATCTGCAAGGCCACGGGCATCGCGCCGTCGGCCAAGATCAAGGACCTCTCCGACGGCGAGATGGACCGCCTGCGCGAACAGGTCGCCAAGTTCAGCGTGGAAGGCGACCTGCGCCGCGAAGTGACGATGAGCATCAAGCGGCTGATGGACCTGAACTGCTACCGCGGCTCGCGCCACCGCAAGGGCCTGCCGGTCCGCGGGCAGCGCACGCGCACGAATGCCCGCACGCGCAAGGGTCCGAAGAAGGGCCGCACCGTCGCGCTGGCCAAGGGCGTAACAAAGTAACGCGCGGGTAACGAGCGGACGTATACGAGGACATATCGAAGATGGCACAGCAACCGTCGCAAAAGGCAACCGTCGCGCGCGCGCGCAAAAAGGTCAAGAAGAACGTGACCGAGGGCATCGCGCACATCCACGCGTCCTTCAACAACACGATCATCACGATCACCGACCGGCAGGGCAACGCGCTGTCGTGGGCAACGTCCGGCGGCGCGGGCTTCAAGGGCTCGCGCAAGTCGACGCCGTTCGCGGCGCAGGTCGCGGCCGAAGCTGCAGGACGCGCGGCGCAGGAATGCGGTGTGAAGAATCTCGAAGTGCGGATCAAGGGCCCGGGGCCCGGCCGCGAATCGGCCGTGCGCGCGCTGAACGCGCTCGGCATGAAGATCTCCAGCATCACCGACGTGACGCCGGTTCCGCACAACGGCTGCCGACCGCCGAAGCGTCGCAGAATTTAAGAAGGACATACATGGCTCGATATACCGGACCTAAATGCAAGCTGGCGCGGCGGGAAGGCACCGACCTCTTCCTCAAGAGCGCGCGGCGTTCGCTCGACTCCAAGTGCAAGCTGGAAGCCAAGCCCGGCCAGCACGGCGTGAAATCGGGCATGCGGATGTCGGACTACGGCAACCAACTTCGCGAAAAGCAGAAGCTGCGCCGGATGTACGGCATGATGGAACGCCAGTTCCGCCGCTACTTTGCCGAAGCGGCGCGCGGCAAGGGCTCGACCGGCACCAACCTGCTGCAGCTGCTCGAGTCACGGCTCGACAACGTCGTCTATCGGATGGGCTTCGGCTCCACTCGGGCGGAAGCGCGCCAGCTGGTGACGCACTGCGCCATCATGGTGAACGGCAAGCACCTCAACGTCCCGTCGGCCGTGCTCAAGGCGGGCGACGTCGTCACGGTGACGGAGAAGTCGAAGGCGCAGCTGCGCATCACGGATTCGCTGCAGCTCGCCGAAAAGGTTGGCTTCCCGTCCTGGGTCGAAGTCGATCCGAAGAAGATGTCGGGCACGTACAAGGGTGCGCCGGACCGCTCGGAATTCGCCCAGGACATCAACGAAAGCCTGGTCGTCGAGTTGTACTCAAAGTAAATTCGAAGTGAGCCGTTGGTCGCGGATGAACCTGCGACCAACGCTTTGCTTTCCGGGTTAAACAACCCATAAAGGTTACGCATGCAGAGCAATGTCCTGTTGAAGCCGCGCATCATCGACGTGCAATCGACGTCGCCTTTCCATGCCAAAGTGGTCATGGAGCCGTTCGAGCGCGGGTACGGTCACACGCTGGGCAACGCGCTTCGCCGCGTGCTGCTCTCGTCGATGCCCGGCTATGCGCCCACCGAAGTCAAGATTTCGGGCGTGCTGCACGAATACTCCGCGCTGGACGGTGTGCAGGAAGACGTCGTCGACGTCCTGCTCAACCTGAAGGGCGTGGTGCTGAAGCTGCACAACCGAGACCACGTCATGCTCAAGCTCCAGAAGTCGGGCGAGGGCGTCGTGACGGCCGCGGACATAGAGCCCAACCACGATGTCGAGATCATCAATCCCGAGCATGTGATCGCCCACCTCACGGCCGGCGGCAAGCTCGAGATGGAAATCCGCGTCGAAAAGGGCCGCGGCTACCAGCCGGCCACTGCTCGCGTGAAGCCGGAAGGCGGCCGCACAATCGGCAGCATCCTGCTCGACGCGTCGTTCTCGCCGGTCCGGCGCGTGAGCTACGCCGTCGAATCCGCGCGCGTGGAACAGCGGACGGATCTGGACAAGCTGGTGCTCGACATCGAGACCAACGGCGTCGTCGAGCCGGAGCAGGCCGTGCGTTTTGCGGCGTCCGTGCTGGTCGAGCAGCTGTCGGTGTTCGCCGACCTGAAGGGCACCGACGTGCCCGCCACCGAGCGCAGCTCGCCGCAGGTCGACCCGATCCTGCTGCGTCCGGTCGATGACCTGGAGCTGACGGTGCGCTCGGCGAATTGCCTCAAGGCCGAGAACATCTATTACATCGGCGATCTCATCCAGCGCACGGAAACGGAACTATTGAAGACGCCGAATCTGGGTCGCAAGTCGCTGAACGAAATCAAGGAAGTGCTGGCTTCGCGCGGGCTGTCGCTCGGCATGAAGCTGGAAAACTGGCCGCCTGCGGGACTGGATCGGCCGTAACATTCGAGAAGAAGCAAAGAACAAGAACGAGCGCTGTGCAAACCGGCGCCACCTGACAAAGGGTATTCGTCATGCGACACAGACACGGGCTGCGCAAGCTCAACCGAACCAGCAGCCATCGCCTCGCGATGCTGCGCAACATGACCAACTCACTCTTCCTGCACGAGGCCATCAAGACCACGCTGCCAAAGGCCAAGGAACTGCGCCGCGTCGCGGAGCCGCTGCTCACGCTGGCCAAGACGCCGACGGTGGCCAATCGCCGGCTCGCATTCGACCGGCTGCGCGATCGCGACATCGTGACCAAGCTCTTCAACGAGCTCGGCCCGCGCTACCAGGCGCGTCCGGGCGGCTACCTGCGCATCCTGAAGTTCGGGTTCCGGCAGGGCGATGCGGCGCCGATGGCGCTGGTGGAACTCATGGACCGGCCCAATGCGGAATCGGTGCCGGAAGGCGCAACCGTGGAGAAGTAGGACCCTGACCGCGGGAGTCGCGCGAACAGGCCGGGCTCTTTGCCCGGCTTTTTCTTTCCCGCGTCGCGGCGCGTCGTGTAGCATCGCACCGTTATGCCGGACACCATTCTCGTCACGGGGGGCGCGGGCTATGTGGGTTCGCACGTCGTCGTGGAACTTGCGCGCGCCGGCCACGCGCCCGTGGTGCTCGACAACTTCAGCAACAGCACGCCGGCGGTACTGCCCAGATTGCAGGCGCTCGCCGGCAGGCCGGTTCCCTGCGTGACCGCGGATATCCGCGACGTCGCTGCGCTGCGCGCGGCCTTCCACGACCATCCGATTTCCGCCGTCGTCCACTGCGCTGGGCTCAAGGCGGTCGGCGAATCGCAAGCGCGGCCGCTCGCCTTCTACGACGTCAACGTCGGCGGCGCGCTGGCATTGGCCGAAGTGATGGGCGAGGCGGGCGTCGCAACGCTCGTGTTCAGCTCGTCCGCCACGGTCTATGGTCAGCCGGACGATTTGCCCGTTGCCGAAGATGCCCCCTTGCGGCCGCAGAACGTCTACGGGCGCACCAAGCGAGTCGTCGAGGATTTTCTGCGCGACCTGGCAAAGGCCAATGCCA
Organism: uncultured beta proteobacterium; assembly: GCA_963828045.1. Taxonomy (GTDB): domain Bacteria; phylum Pseudomonadota; class Gammaproteobacteria; order Burkholderiales; family Casimicrobiaceae; genus VBCG01. Next base: position 927,110 of record CAWHCM010000004.1, read on the forward strand.
ACTGGCGCATCGCGATCCTGCGCTATTTCAATCCGGCGGGCGCGCACTCGTCGGGCATGCTGGGCGAGGCGTCGCGCGGCCGCCCGAACAATCTCGTGCCTCTTTTGTGCCGCATCGCCGCCGGCGAATTTCCCGAACTGTCGATCTACGGCAACGACTGGCCCACGCCCGACGGCACCGGCATCCGCGATTACCTGCACGTGCAGGACCTGGCCGAAGGCCACGTGATGGCGCTCGCGCACCTCGCGCGCACGCACGGTTCGGTCACGTTCAACCTGGGCGCGGGGCATGGCCATTCGGTGATGGAAGTCATCGCGGCATTCGAGCGCTGTTGCGGCCGCCGGATCGGCAAGGCGTTCGCGCCGCGCCGGCCGGGCGACGTGGCCAGCTACTATGCCGATCCGACGCGTGCCCAGAAATTGCTGGCTTGGCGCGCGACGCGCGACCTCGATGCCATCTGCGCCGACGCGTGGCGATGGCAGAAGAACGGCGGCCGTTACTGACCTTTAGCCGAAACCAAAGGCACCTTTCGACGGAAGCGAACAGAAGCGTGTTGCACCCCCTGGACGAGACGCTGGCCCATCTCATCGCTCCCATGACTGTGGAGCAGTTCAGGCGCGAGTTCTGGGGGAGGAAGGCGCTGGTCGTCCCCGGAAAGCCGGGCAAGTTCGCCCGCTATTACGACGAGGAGCGCTGGTACGCGGACCCGCCGCGCGAAGCGACGGCCGCGTATCCGATGGACGAGGAAGGCATGCGCGTGTCGAAGGAAGTGCACGTCGACGCGGCGCAGCTCCCCGACATGTACGAGGCCGGGCTGGCCACGATGGGTCACATCGAGCACATTCCCGAGATCGCGGACCTGCTCGACAACCTTCGCGCGAGCTTCCAGGTGCCCACGCGCGGCGCGGACTTCGTCGACACGGTGCTGTGCTTTCGCTCGAAGGACAACGCCGGCTGGGCGGGCCACTGGGACGTCTACCACGTCTTCGTGCTGCAGATCGCCGGGAAGAAGCGCTGGCGCTATTCCGCCGTTCCGCTCGTGGCGTCGCCGGACCTTCCGCCGGACGCGGGCGCCACCGTCGGTGTGTTCGATGGGGAGCCGGTGGCGCCGCCGCGCGACGATCAGCTGCAGGAGGTCGTGCTGAGCGAAGGCGATTTTCTCTACATGCCACCCGGCACGTGGCACGCGCCGCTCGCGCAAGGGCATTCATGCCATCTCGCGGTGGCGATCGGGCAGCAGTCGGTTCTTGACGTCATCGTGACCGCGCTTCGCGATCACTTGATCGGGAAGTCCGAATGGCGCGCCGGCGTTCCCGCCGTGCCCGTCGACAGCCGCGCATGCGGAGCGATTCCTCCCGACCTTGTCGCCTTCTTCACGGAACGGACGGCGGCGCTCGGCCGCGAGCTTGCCGCACTGGACGCGAGGCTGATCCATCAACGCTGGGCCGCATCCACCGCTGTTCATGCCCAGCCTGCGCCATCGCCGCCGGACGCTGTCGTGCAACCGGGCGAGCGCTTGGGCCCCATGACGCGCGCGCCGGTTCGCTACGTGGTCGGCCCGTCGCATCGCGTGCCCGGCCAGTCGGAAGTGTTCCTGTACAGCGGGCAGTCCGCGGCCTCGCTTCCGGAGACCGCACTGACGTTTGTGCAGGCGCTTTCGAAACAGCGGGAATTCATTGCCGAATCGGCCGTCGGCTGGGATCCGGATTTCGGGTGGGAGGAAGTGCGGCAGGCGCTCACCGATCTCGTCAATGAAGGCATCCTCCGCCGCATTTGATCGCGCCGAATTGGCGAAAAGTACTTGCATCGCGCGCCATCCGCCGCTAGCCTAGCGAGGCATTTGTACCTCACAACCTGTCCAGGAGGTAACTCAATGGCAAAGACCAAACTCAAGGAACTCAAGGTTTCGGGCGCCGGCGCGGGCAAGAGTGCGGCAATCCGTGGCAAGGCGGCGATTCGCGGTGTGTCAGCGATTCGTGGCAAGTCGGCTATCCGTGGTGTATCGGCAATCCGTGGCAAGGCTGCCATCCGTGGCGTGTCCGCGATTCGCGGCAAGGCGGCGATCCGGGGCGTATCCGCGATCCGTGGCAAGGCGGCGATTCGTGGTGTATCGGCAATCCGTGGCAAGGCTGCCATCCGTGGCGTGTCGGCAATTCGCGGCAAGGCGGCGATCCGGGGCGTGTCGGCAATTCGCGGCAAGGCGGCGATCCGGGGCGTGTCCGCAATTCGCGGCAAGGCCGCAATTCGTGGCGTCACGGCCATTCGCGGAAAGGCCAAGGCGTAGCCAACGCGGGTTCGTCTGACCCCTCGGGCGCGATTCGCAAGGGGGGGTGAGTCCTTTGGCGGAAGACACCGCATCGGAGAGTCCGTGCTTTACGAGGTTCCTTCGCGCCTGACGGCGGCGACGCTGTTCCCGCGCAACTCGTCCCTGTTGCTCGACCGCTGGAGGAGCGGCGCCTGGCTCGTCGAACATGGCGACGTGGGGCGCCTGCGCTCCATCGCCGGCATTCCCCAGCTGCAGGACGTTGCGCAGGCGCTGGCGCTGGAGCCCGCCAAGATCAGCGCTTACGGACTCTCCGCCACGGCGCCCCCATTGCGTCGAGGCAAAGAGGACGTACGCACGCTGCAGTCGATCGATCACCTGACGCCGGCGCAGGCGATGTGCGCGTACGACGTCGGGCTCTCGATACTTTGCGGCGATCTCAAACCCCTGGTCCCCGAGCTCGAAGAGCAGATCGATGGGCTGCTGAGCGAATTCGGACTTCCCGCCAGCGGCTCGGGCGCGAACCGGCTGCTCGACCTGACGGGCGTGGAGGCAATCGAGGCGGTGATGAGTTTCTCGCCCGCCGGGGCGGACGCGGCGCTCGGACTTCATTACGACGCGTTCGACGTGATCAGCATCCAGCTGCAGGGAACCAAGGTCTGGATGCTGGGCGCCAATGAAGACATCGCGTTCCCGTTGGCGTCGTTCGAGACCGCGACACCGCGGGCGTTCGGGATCGCGACCACCGACGGCGACCGCGCGCGGGAGCAGCCGCCTGCGGCGCCGGCGCTCGAGCGCATCGAGATGCGGCCCGGGTCCGTGCTGTTCGTGCCGCGCGGCGTATGGCATTGCACGCAGGAAGTGGGGAAGCACGAACCGTCCGTGACGCTGCTGCTCAAGTTGAGTCCGCCGTCGTTCGTGGAGGTCCTCATCACGGCTCTCTTCGGCCAGCTGGGCGAGCGGCCGGAATGGCGCGCTCCGTGCGTCGGGCTCTTCCGTCCGGGCGAATTGCGCTCGGAAGCCGTGGATGCTTTCAAGGAACTCGCGACCCGCCTGCAACTCGATCCGGAAGAGCTCCTGCTGAACCACTTCATGCGTGACCGAGCGCCGCCCGACTTGCTTGTGTTCCACCGCGCCCATGGCGCGACGCTCGGCATCGAACGCGCTGCGCCGGGGGCCGCGCAGACCCTGCTGCGGATGAAGACGCCGGCGGGTACCGGCGAACTCGATATCGACGTGGCTCTCGTGCCGCTGTGCCGCTGGATCGCCGCCACACCGCATCGGTTCAACTATGCCGACGTCTGCGCGCACGCGGGCGGCGCCTCCGAAGCAGATGTGCGGAGCCTCATGGGCGCGCTCGAAGAAGCCGGATTCCTCGAGGCAGCGATAGCCTCTGCGCCGGCCGTTCCCCGCATCGTTCGACGGTTGGCCAAGCGATGACGTCACGTGCTGCGGCGAAGGGCCGCATGGCGTGGAAGCCCAATGTGCTGGCGATCGTCCCGCCGTACACGGTGATAGGTCCGCCCGCGGGTGCGGCGGCGTTGCTGGGCTACCTGCGCTCGAAGGGCTGCCGGGATTTCGACTTCCTCGACCTGCGGCTGGCAGTGCCTTCCGTCTTCGCGCCGACGTTTCGCTCGATCGGTGCATTCGGCGAAACGTACGTGATGGATGTGCCCGACCTTCCGCTGGTGCTGAAGCTCCTCAACGCCTGCAAGAACGGAACGGCGCTGTTCGGTGGCGCGGACGACGATTTCGAGCGCTATTGCGCCGAGCGGCTGATCGACGTGAGCGCGCTCGCGCAATACTTGGGCGGGATGGAGCGCTACCTGCGCGCCGCGCTCGCGCAAATACCCGACGTGCGGTTCATCGGATTCAGTGTCTGGTCGTCCAACTACCTGACCACGCTCATGGCCGCCGCGATCCTCAAACGGCGTGCGCTTCCTCCGACAATCGTTGCCGGCGGCCCGCAAGTGACGGAGAGCGTCGCGTCGGCGCGCTTAGGGCTCGAGGCGGGGCTGTTCGACGCCGTCGTGCAAGGGGAGGGCGAGGAAACCTTCGCCTCGCTCTACGAGAGCTACGGCCGCGGCGGCGCGATCGTCCCGGTGCCGGGCGCCATGACCTCGGGCAATCCGTCGGTCCCGATCGAGGAACCGCCGGACCTGCTTAAGATCAGGGAGCTGCCGGCGCCGGACTACGACGCGATGGATCTGCCGGCCTACGCGCTGTCGCCGGACAGCACGACCGTGCTCTATCAGCTTTCGCGCGGATGCACGGACCGCTGCACGTTCTGCAGCGAGTGGGTGTTCTGGCGGCGCATTCGCATCCTCGAGCCGATGCAGGCCGTCGAGCAGCTGGCCGACATGCAGCGGCGTTACGGCTTTTCCGAAGTGCTGTTCACGGACTCGCTGCTGAACGGCAGCGTCAAGCGGCTGCGCGCCTTTGCCGAGGGGGTCCTCGAGCGCAACCTCAAGTTCGAGTGGGGCGGGTTCATGCGCGCGCAGACCGATGCCGACACACTTGCGCTGCTCAAGCGCGCGGGACTGCGGTGGGTGAACGTCGGCATCGAGTCGATGGACGACACGACGCTCACGCTGATGAACAAGCGGCGCACCGAGGCCGACAACCTGGACGCGCTGCGCCTCTTCCTCGAGAACGGAATCATCGTCCAGTCGGGACTCATTCCCGGCTTTCCCGGCGACACGCGCGCGCGGTTCCTCTACACGATCAAAAAGCTTCGCGCGCTGAAGCGCGAGTATCCGGAGCTCCTGAGCTTCACGAACGAGCCGTTCACTGTCTCGCCGGCGCAGGCCATCTACAAGGCGCTCGGCGCGTTCGGGCTGGAGCCCGTGCCATGGGCAGGTCACTATCTCGACATCGCGCCGGAGTATCGTGCGATCACCGAGCCGATGCTGTGTTCGGTGCAGGGCAGCAACCAGGGCATCGACCGCCTCGGGGAGTCTCAGCTCATCCCTTACTTCGACGGCGGCATGAGTCCGGTCACGCCGTTCTCATACTCGCTGATCGAAAAATTCTCGATGCGCGAGCTCGATTTCGACGCGATCGAGGGCGGCTGGGTGCTCGCCCGTTGCAAGACGCCGTCGTCATTGCTCTACGGCTGCATCCTCACCGCCGACGAGCGGCTGCGCTACCTCGAGGCCGTCGAACAATCGCCGCCGGAAATTCTGGACGAGGCGCCGTGCATCCTCGATGTGCCGGGCGTCGCCGCGCTGATGCGCAGCGTCGAGCGCGACCACGTCTTTGCCGCCGACAGGGAGCAGCCGTCGCTGCTGCCTCTTGCCCACGAGGGAACGTTCTCGAAGGACACGCTGCTGGCGCTTTCTCCGCATGTCATCGGCCGCATCCTGCCGAACGGCGCGGAGGACGAGCTCGTCCTGTCCAACATCGTTGCAACCCGCGCGGTGATTCTGTCGGCCGAAGTGGCGCCGTTGCTCAAGTACGTGAACAAGGCCCCTAGGACCGTCGACGAGGTGGGCCGCTACGCGCAGCGGACGCGGGTGCCGCTCACCATGGACGAATGGTTCACGATTGCCGAGCATCTCTGGTCGAACGGCTATTTCGTCTCCGTGGCGCCAGCTTCGAACCGTTCGGTCGAGGCAGCGCGTCCGGCAGGCGAGCGCGCGCTGCACGCTGCATGAAGGTGGCGCGGGAGGCACGGGAGCGAGCGCCGCGCGAGCGGCCGGGCGAACCGCGGAGCGCGGCCCGAAGCGGTGACCGCGTCGTTCGTCACCTCAAGCTGAACGGGGCGTGGGAAGAAGCGGACGCGCAGCTCGAACTCGACGACGCTGTCCGCCTCGTCGCGCGGGCACAGGGACTCGGCGTCGACCACGAGGCACTGCAGCAAGGCGTTGACCAGTTTCGCGAGGAATCGGGACTCGCGAGCATCGACGCCACGCTCAAATGGCTCGAGCAGACGAAACTCACGCTCGAGGATATCGAGGCCGAGGTCGAGGTGCGCCTCCTCGAGGATGCGCTTTGCGATTCATTGGACCGGCGCCAGGTTGAAGAAGAGTTCCGCAAGGTCCGTATCAGGTTCGACCTGGTCCTGCTTCGCGTCTTCGTCGTCGACGGCACGGCGTCGGGCATGGCGCTGGCGACGCAATTGCGTAGCGCACGCGATGCCGTCGCACGTCCCGATGTGCTCGAGCGCTGCGTCGGACAACGGATGGAGTGGGGCTGGTATTTCCGCGAGGAACTGCCCGAGCGGGCCGCCGCGCAGGTCTTCAAGTCGCTGCCGGGTGCGGTGGTCGGCCCGCTGGAGATCGGCGAGGCAAGTCACGCCGTGTACTGCGTCGATGCATTTCGGCGGGCCATGCTCGACGCCGACGTCGAGCGGCAGATCCGCAAGGAGCTGGTGGCGGAGCGCGCCCGGAACCTCATGCAGCCGGACGACCCCGGCCGCTTCGTCCTGAAGTGACGACAGTCGACCGAACGCCGCCGCTCGGCGCGGGCGAGTTCTTCGAGCGCTACGTGCGCCCATCCCGGCCGGTCATCATCGACGGATTGTGCAACACACGGGACGCCGGTGCGCCCTGGAGCGTCGACTACCTGCGGCGACGGGTGGGTGAGCGGCGCATTCCCGTCGAGATCCCTCGCGGCGACAATATCTTTGGCGATCCGGCGGGGGATGGCGTCCAACACGAGTGGACGAGTGTCGCGGCGTTTCTCGACCGGGCGATCGGGAAGCCCAGGGGCGCTTCGCGCTATCTTGCCCAACTCGATCTTGCCGTGACGTTTCCCGAGCTGCTCGCCGATCTGCCGCGACCCGCCTGTCTCGACTGGGTGTACTGCGACAAGACGGCGCTGTGGATCGGTCCCGGCGACCAGGTCACGCCGCTCCACTACGACGCCTACGACAACCTGGTGTTCATGATGGAGGGGCGCAAGACCTGGACGCTCGTGTCGCCCGACGACACCGACAAGGTCTATCCGCGCGCTTTTCCCGAGTACTACTACAGCCAGGTCGACGTCGAGCACCCCGATCTCCGCACATTTCCCGCCTTCGCCGATGCCGATCTCGTCGTCGTCGAACTCAACCGCGGCGACGCTCTCTTCGTCCCGGGAGGTTGGTGGCACCACGTCCGCGGCCATGGCCTGAACATCGCCGTGAACACGATGTGGTCGCCGCCGGTGGTTGCGGACATGGTCGTCGCGGCGGCCGCCTAGAAAGCGCGACGGGGCCGCTGAACTGCGGCGACAAAGCTAGCGGGCGGACGGCGGAGCTGCCGCTGCGCTCCGGGCCATCTCGGCGTCCTTGCGCAACTGCGCGTCGTTGGGGGACTTCTTCAGAGCTTCGTCAAATGCGTGAACGGCCTGCGGATACTGCCGCAATTCGACAAAACTGCGCGCCAACAGTGCCCAGTCTTCGGCACTTCCTCCCTCTGTCATCAGTCGCAGTGACAACCGGTCCGCCGCTTCCTGCATTGTCAGCGACGCCTTGCCGTTCATTGTGGCCGCGGGCCGGGATGGCGGAGGCGCGGCGGTAGCCGGCGCCGCCGACGCTGCGGCAGGGACCATGCCGTCCGCTGGCCCGCGATTCAGGTAGAAAGTCGCCGTGCTTCCGAGGATCACGCCGGCGGCGACGGCGACGACGATGGCCGCGATGAACGTTGTCCTGTTGAGTGGCATGTCTTGCATCCTGTGGGTCAGAAATCCCAGCGCCAGCCGACATAGTAGAAATAGCGCTGGACGGTGTCGTTGATCAGGTCGCCGGTGGTCGTCGTGTGCTCCAACGCGAACTGGCCTTCGATCGCGAACCGCTGGGCAATCCGATAGGAAAGGCGCAGCCCCGGCGACAACCGGGTCAGGCTCGGTCCCTGGCTGGCAGTCTGATGGTACCAGGCGAACATCGGCTCAAGCGTAAGGCCGTCGAGCGGAACGAATCGATAATCGACACCGGCGTTTTGCGCGCGCAACTGGGTGCCGTTCAACACGCCGGCATTGAAGATCAGGATGTCCTGCAGCTTCGCGAGCCCGCTGGCGATCGCCTGACCCGTGTAGGTCCACACGCTTCCGGTAGCGGGCGATGCGGCGAGGTCCTGGAACGGCGGCGTGCCGGTGAGCGATGACCAGCGCACATCGAGGCCAAGCTGCCACTGTGCCGATACCTGCTGCGTGACGCCGAAGAGGGCCTGCTTGGTGATGGGCGTCAACTCCTTGGCCTGGCTGCGAACCGCGTCGACACCTTGCTGCTGGATCAGCGTGGAGAGGGACATATTCGGATACGCAATGAGCGCATTGGTCAGCTGCAGCGTCGGTGCGCGCCGATAGTCGAGCAACGCGTTGACGGTCGTCAGCGTCGGAAATTGCCAGGTACCCTGCACCATGCCGATGTTGACGGCGCGAAACAGCGGATCGTAATCGAGCAACGAGTAGACATTTCGCTCGCTGTCGAAATAGCGGAACTCGCCGCCGAGCCCCAAGCGGTCCGTTGCTCCGGCGGCGACCTGGCCGATGCCGAACGCGCTCCCGCTGAAGCGTTCGCCGACCTTGTCGACGTCGAGACTCGCGCCATAGAACGTCGATGTCGTGTTGAACGGATTGTCGACCGGCTGGCCCACGACCGCGTTGACACGATAATTCGGCAGGAATCCCCAACTGCCCACAGCGCCGTCGAACAGCCCGAGTATCCCGCCACTCGTCGACGATTGCCGGCCGATTCGCGCCATAAGCTGGCTGGGCAGATAGCGTGTCTCGGCGTAGAGCGCATTCAACCAGTTCTTGTTGTTGCCGTTGCTCAGGAAGTTCGCAACGTACTGATCGCGCACGACCATTCGGCTATCCCAGTTTCCATCGCGATAGCGTGCCGTGAGATCGATGTTGTTGACGAGCTGCGACTGGTCGGTCGCGGAAATCTTCGCCGTGTCGAGTGTCGTGGCGCCGGTGGCGGGTGTCGTGATGGTCCGCGTGTTGGTCGTTTCCGATTGTCCGCCGTAGTAGTACTGCGAGAAGCTGCCCCAGTAGCTGAATGCAGGCTGCGCGACGGACGATTCCGGCGGCATGGTGCCGCCCATCGGCGTCGCAGGAGCCGCAAGCGCATCGAGATGTTCGCGCACGCGCGCGGCTCCCGGCCCTTCCGGGTAAAGCTTGAGATAGAGCTGGAATTCGGCGAGCGCCTTCGCGATCTCGCCGTTGCGCTCGCGGGCGATGCCGATCAGTTCCTGCGTTTCCTGGGAGTAGGCGTTCGGCGGCAGATTGAGCGCCCGGTTGAGCGCCAGGACGGCCCGCTCGTTGTCGCCTGCCGCGAGGGCTGCTCGACCCTCGGTGAGATCCACGGCCGCTTCCTTGTCGATATCCGTAGCGGGAGCGGTCGTGACCGTAGCTGGCGGCAGCGCGATGGGGCGCACCGCGCCTGCCGGCGCGCTCACGCGAGGCGCGAGACCGCTGATGCGATCGCGCACGCGGACAGCGCCGGGTCCATCAGGGTAGAGCTTGAGATACTGCTGATAGTCGGCGAGCGCCTTTGCGGATTCGCCATTGCGCTCGTGGGCCACGCCGATCAATTCCTGCGCTTCCTGCATGTAAGCGTTCGACGCCAGCGTGAGCGCGCGGCCGAACGCAACGATGGCCCTCGCGTTGTCGCCGGTCGCGAGCGCTCCGCGTCCATCGGCGATGTCCGTCGCCGCCTGCTTGTCGACGTCGGTGGCGGGAGCGATCAACACGGTGGGAGGCGGCAACGCGACGGAGGGCGCCGTAGTCGTCGGTGCCGGAGGCGGCGCGATCGGTGCGGTCACGGCGGGTGGCGTTGCGGTCGGTGCGGCCACGGCGGGTGGCATGGTGGTCGGTGCGGCCACGGCGGGTGGTGTCGATGTCGGCGCGGTCACGGCGGGTGGCGTTGTGGTCGGCATGCCCGAAACAGGCGGCGCTGGCGGAGGAGCCGCCGCGGGAGGAGCGGTCACGGGCGTCTGCACGGCCGACGGTGCGACCGTCGGCGCTGCCGTCGAGGGCGGCGCGGTCGGTTGGGCCACTTGCGGCGCTGCTGCGGGCGGAGACACGGTGGGCGTGGGTGTAGCGGGCGCCGCACGAACTGCTGGCCTCGCGGCGCGAAGCTTTTCGAGCTGTTCCGGCGACAGCCGAACATAGACGAGGAAACGGTTGTTGCCCTCGGGCTGGACCCGGAAATCGACCGCGGCGTCGAACACGACGTCGATGTAGCGCTGGATGCCGGGCAGCTGCGCCGGGTACGTGACGCGAAACTGGGGCAGCAGCTTGTCGGGCTGCGCGCGCCGCTCTTCCTCGACGACGCCCAGTCCCTGGTCGTTTGCGCCGGTGATCTGGAAGTAGATGCGCACCGCGGTGCCATGGCTGACCGGCACATTTCGCAGGTACTGGACCCGCACGTTGAACTCGATCCGCAACACTGCGTCGTTCCCGACGACGTTGACGTCGACCCTGTCGAGGATTTGCGCCGACGCGGCGATGGCGGCGAGCCACAGGCCCGCCGCGACCGCAAGCCGCCAGAACCAGGAGGTCCGCTTAGACGTCGTGCTGGTCATCTACTGTCCGCGCGGGACCGGCCCCGTCCGCGCGGGCGGTGTTGCTGCATTCCTTGGCATGCCGCCGCGGAAATGCGGACCGTGGCAGCCTGCGCAACCTGGCTTGAGATTCGGATAGCGCCATGTCACGAGCTCGCTGTTGCCCGCGTGGCAGACCGCACAGGAACTGACGCTTGGATGGTTCGCGGGGTAGAGCGGCGACAGGTGCCGATAGGGAAGCAGCGGACGCCAGGACGTGGTCCGGTGGCAGGTGTCGCAGGACCGCATCGTGACGAAGTGATTCCCCGGCTTGCCGGTCGCGCTCGTGCCGTTGTGGCACGACGCGCAACCTCCGGGGGCCACGCCGGTGTGCGTGTAGTTCGCGGGGACCCATGCCGTCGTCCGGTGGCACGAGTCGCACGAAAGGAGCGTCGCCACGTGCCGGGCCGGACGCGCGGGCGCGCTCTTTCCGTTGTGGCAGCTCGTGCAGGCCCCCGGCATCACACCGACATGGATCGCGCCGCGTGCGCGCGACGGTGATCCCGGCGCGCCGGAGCGTACGGTGGAATTCGCCAGGGTCTGCGGAACCGCTGGATTTGTCCCGTGCCGGGCAGCGGCAAAAGTCCCTGGGGTCTTGAGCAAGAGTCGCTTGTCGAACGTCTGGGTGCTGTGGCATTGCGAGCAATCGGCGGTCGTCTGGGGGTGATCCTTCGGCTTGCTGCGCACGTCGGGGAATTGGCCGCCATGGCAACTCGTACAGTTGCTCGAGATGCCCGAGTGGTCCATCGAGTGCGTCTTGAACGATGTCGTCGACGAGTGGCATCCCTTGCAGTCGAGGTTGGACGGATTGGGTATGTGGAGGGTGGCCGGCAGCGTGACGATCGTTACGCCATAGAACACCTTGCCGGCCGCGTGGCATGTCGCGCAGGTCGTGCTCGCAACCGGCGCGTGGTTCATCGCGGTACCGGCGAAGTTCGTGAACTTGGCGGGTGCGTGACAAGTCTCGCAGGCGGCCGTACCGACGGGAATGTGAGTGGCGGGCGGCGTCACGATGGTGATTCCGTAGAAGCTCTTGCCGCTGGCGTGGCAATTCGCGCAGCCGGACGTGATGCCTGCGTGGTTCATCGTGCCGCCGCTGAAATTGGTGAATTTGGTCGGCGCATGGCAGAGCTCGCAGGCTTGCGATGTCGGTACGTGGGTCGGTGGCGGCGAGACGGGTTTGACGTTGGCGAAGTTGAGGCCCGTCGAATGGCAAGTCGCGCATCCGCTCGTGATGCCCAAGTGGTTCATCGTGGCAATGGCATAGTTGCCCGGCGTCGTGTGACACAGCGCGCAGGGCTGCGTGGTCGGGATGTGATTGGCCGGCTGCGCGGTGATGCCGGTCGTGAACGACACCGTGGAAGTGTGGCAATTGCCGCATTCACCGGTCTGCGGGTGCAGGGGATCCTGCGCCAGCGTGGGCCGCGTGACGATGGCGACGCCGAAATAGCTCTTGCCGGCCTCATGGCAGGTGGCGCAGGCCGTTCCGGCGACCGGCGCGTGGTTCATCGCCGTGCCGCCGAAATTCGTGAATTTCGCCGGCGCGTGGCAGCCCTCGCAGGCCGCGGTACCGACCGGAATGTGCGTGCCCGGCGGCGTGACGATCGTCACGCCATAGAAGCTCTTGCCGGTACCGTGGCAATTGGCGCATCCGGAGGAAATGCCGGCGTGGTTCATCGTCCCGCCGCCGAAATTGTTGAACTTCGACGGCGAATGGCAGAGCTCGCACGGCTGGGCGGTGGGCACGTGCGTCGCCGGCGGCGCGACGGGAACGACGTTGGCAAAGCTCGAGCCGCTCGAATGGCAAAGAGCGCAGCCATTGGTGATGCCGGCGTGGTTCATCGTTGCCACGGTGAAGTTGCCGGGCGTCGTGTGGCACAGCGCGCAGGTCTGCGTCGTCGGGATGTGGTTTGCCGGCATCGACGTGATGCCGGATGAGAACGACGTCGTCGAACTGTGGCAATTGGCGCATTCCCCGCTTTGCGGATGGTTCGCGTCCTGCGCCAGCGTGGGTCGTGTGACGATGGTGACCCCGAAGAATGTCCTGCCGGCCTCATGGCAGGTGGCGCAGGTCATGCCGGCGACCGGCGCGTGGTTCATGGGGGTGCCGGAAAAGCTCGTGAACTTGGCCGGCGAATGACAGCTTTCACAGGCGGCGGTGCCGATCGGAATATGCGTCGCTGGCTGAGTGACGATCGTGACGCCAAAGAAACTCTTGCCGGCCGCATGGCAATTGGTGCATCCGGAAGCGATGCCGGCGTGATTCATCGCGCCGCCGCTGAAATTGGTGAACTTGGCGGGCGAGTGGCAGAGCTCGCAGGCCTGCGACGTCGGAATGTGGGTCGGCGGCGGCGACACAGGCGTAATGTTGGCGAAGCTCAAGCCGGGCGAGTGGCAGGTCGCGCATCCGCTGGTGATGCCGATATGGTTCATCGTCGCGACGGCAAAATTGCCCGGCGTCGTGTGGCACAGCGCGCACGGCTGCGTCGTCGGGATGTGATTCGCGGGTTGGGTGATGACGCCTGACGAGAACGACGTGGTCGAGCTGTGGCAGCTGCCGCATTCGCCGGATTGCGGGTGATTCGGATCTTGCGCCAGCGTGGGCCTCGTGACGATGGTGACGCCGTAGAAGCTCCTGCCGGCCTCGTGGCACGTGGCGCACAGGATGCCCGCGACGCCAGCATGATTCATCGCGGTGCCGCCGAAGTTCGTGAATTTCGACGCGACGTGGCAACTTTCGCAGGCTGACCCGCCGAACGGGATGTGCGTGGCGGGCGGCGTGACGATCGTCACGCCAAAGAAACTCTTGCCAGAGGCGTGGCATCCCGCGCACGCTGAGGCGATTCCGCTGTGATTCATCGCGCCGCCGGCGAAGTTGTTGAACTTGGCGGGCGAGTGGCAGAGCTCGCAGGGCTGCGACGTCGGCACGTGCGTTCCCGGTGGCGATACGGGGACCACATTGGCGAAGCTCAAGCCGCTGGCATGGCAGGTCGAGCATCCGCTGCCGATGCCCGTGTGATTCATCGTGGCGATGGCATAGTTGCCCGGCGTCGTGTGGCACAGCGCACAAGCCTGGCTGGTCGGGATGTGGTTGGGCGGCATGCCGGTGACGCCGCCGGCGAACGACGTGGTCGACGAATGGCAGGTCCCGCAATCCCCGGTTTGCGGGTGGTTCTTGTCCTGCGCCAGCGTTGGCCGCGTGACGATGGTGACGCCGTAGAAACTCTTGCCGGCCTCGTGGCAGGTAGCGCACGCAACGCCGGCGACGGCGGCGTGGTTCATGGCCGTGCCGCCGAAATTCGTGAATGTCGACGGGGCATGGCAACTCTCGCATGCCGAACTCCCGAATGGGATATGCGTGACCGGCGGCGCGACGATGGTCACGCCGAAAAAGCTCTTGCCGCCGGCATGGCAAGTGGCGCAGGGGACACCGGCCACCGGCGCGTGGTTCATCTTCGTGCCGCCGAAGCTCGCGAACGCGGTCGTCGAGTGGCAGCCTTCGCAGGCGGCGGTGCCGATCGGAATGTGCGTCGCGGGCTGCGTTACGATCGTGACGCCGAAGAAACTCTTGCCGCCGGCATGGCAATTGGTGCATCCGGACGCGATGCCGGTGTGATTCATTGCTCCGCCGCTGAAATTGCTGAACTTGGCGGGCGAATGGCAGAGCTCGCAGGCTTGCGACGTGGGCACGTGCGTCGGCGGCGGCGAGACAGGCGTAATGTTGGCGAAGCTCAAGCCGGGCGAGTGGCAGGTCGCGCATCCGGCCGTGATGCCCGCGTGGTTCATCGCGGCGACGGCAAAATTGCCGGGCGTCGTGTGGCACAGCGCGCACGGTTGCGTCGTCGGGATGTGGTTCGCCGGCTGGGTGATGACGCCTGACGAGAACGACGTGGTCGAGCTGTGGCAGCTGCCGCATTCGCCGGATTGCGGGTGATTCTTGTCTTGCGCCGGCGTAGGCCGGGTAACGATCTTGACGCCGTAGAAGCTCTTGCCGGCTTCGTGACAGCTGGCGCACGCAACGCCGGACACGGCGTCGTGATTCATGGCCGTGCCGGCGAAGTTCGTGAACTTGGCTGGCGCGTGACAGTTCTCGCAGGACGACCCGCCGAACGGGATGTGCGTGGCGGGCGGCGTGACGATCGTCACGCCAAAGAAGCTCTTGCCGCTGGCGTGGCAACTGTCGCAGCCGGAAGAAATGCCCGCATGGTTCATCGTGCCGCCGGTGAAGTTGGTGAACTTGGCGGGCGAGTGGCAGAGCTCGCACGGCTGCGAGATCGGCAGGTGCGTGGGTGGCGGCGCGACCGGAATGATGTTGGCGAAACTCTGTCCTGTCGAGTGGCACGTGGCGCAGCCGGCCGTGATGCCTGCGTGATTCATCGTGGCGACGGCATAGTTTCCCGGCGCGGTGTGGCACAACGCGCACGGCTGGCTCGTCGGGATGTGATTGGAAGGCTGGGCGGTGACGCCGGCAGAAAACGAGGTTGTGGAGTTGTGGCAGCTGCCGCACTCGCCCGATTGGGGGTGATTGGCGTCCTGCGCGAGCGTGGGCCGCGTGACGATGGCGACGCCGGCGAAGGATTTCCCGGCTTCGTGGCAGGTCGCACAGGCAACGCCCGCGACCGGCGCATGGTTCATCTGCGTGCCACCGAAACTCGTGAATAGCGCTACGGCATGACAGTTCTCGCAGGCCGCCGTGCCGACCGGGATGTGCGTCGGGGGCGGCGTCACGATGGAGACGCCGAAAAAACTCTTGCCGACGGCGTGGCAGCTGGCACAGCCGGAGTTCATCCCGCGTGGCTCATCGCGCCGCCGGCAAAATTCGTGAACTTTCCGGGCGAATGGCAGAGCTCGCACGGTTGCGATGTCGGGATGTGCGACGGCGGTGGCGACGCGGGAACCACGTTGGCGAAGCTCAAGCCGCTCGAATGGCATGCGGCGCACCCGCTCGTGATGCCGGCGTGGTTCATCGTTCCGACGGCGTAGTTGCCCGGCGCGGTGTGGCACAACGCGCACGGCTGGCTGGTCGGAATGTGGCCGGCCGCCTGGGTTGCTACACCGGCGCCGAACGAGGCTGTCGACGTGTGGCAGCTGCCGCAATCGCCCGATGCCGGGTGGTTGGCGTCCTGTGCGGGCGTCGGCCGGGTGACGATGTTGACGCCGAAGAAGCTCCGGCCGGATTCGTGACAAGTTGCGCAGGGCACGCCGGCGACGGGCGCGTGGTTCATCGGCGTGCCGGCGAAGCTCGAGAACGCCGACGCGGAGTGGCAGCTTTCGCAGGCGGAGGTTCCGGTCGGGATATGCGCGCCGGGTGGCGACACGGGCTTCACGCCCGCAAACGCAAGTCCGGTCGCGTGACAGTTCGAACAGCCGTTGACGATGCCGACATGGTTCATCGGCGCCGGGTCCCAGGCGCGGGTCGAGTGGCAGGTGTCGCAGGCGAGGCTGGTCGGGATGTGGGATCCCGGCTGGGCGGTGGCGCGCGCGCCGTTATGACAGCTGGCGCAGCTCCCCGGTGTCACGCCCGCGTGGTCGAATCTCACGGTCACCCACGTGAACGTGCTGTGGCAGGTATCGCACGATGCGGAAGTGACGAGGTGGCCGGAAGGCTTCCCTGTCGCGCTCGTGCCGTTGTGGCAAGTCGCGCACGTCCCCGGAGCGATGCCCGAATGGTCGAATTGCGCGCTGGCGAATGACAGCGTGTTGTGGCAGACCGAACATTCCTGTGTGACCGGTGGGTGCGACGACGTGATCACGACCGTGCTGATGCGGGCCGCGGCCGTATGGCAGCCCGTGCAGGTCTTGGGCGTGTTCTTGAATTCGCCCCTCACGTGGCAGCTCTCGCAGCGGGTTCGCTCGTGCGCACCGGTGAGGGGGAACCCGGTCGTCCAGTGCTCGGCTACCGCGCCGGGCCCGGGAAGGGTCGGGACGCGGTTCGACGGCGCAGGGCTCGGCGCCACGACGGCTTGGGCCGACGGGGTCTGACCCCACGCCAGCACGGCAGTCAGCGCCGCGCCGCTGGCGAATACGGCGCCAATCACGAAGCGGCGAATCCAGGGTACGCGCCGTGCACACGTCGGGAACGTTGTCATTGCCGCGTTCCCGTCCCGGGCAGTACGACATCGGGACCTGATCGTGGCGATGTGCGCGAGCCGAAGGCTTTCATGTCCTTGAACGAACGCACCGTGTGGCAGCGCTCGCACTGGCCGCCAAAGTTGCCGCCATGGACGTCGTCAGTGGAATGGCAGGAGACGCAATTGGTCGGGAGCGCCGCGATTTTCTCGCCTTGCGTCGTGTGACAGGCGACGCATGCGACCTTGGCGTGAGCGCCCTCGAGCGGATAGCGGGTGCGTCGGGTGTGATCGAAGTCCCAGATCTTCCACGCACGCGCGTTGTGACACGTGGTGCAGTCCGCGCCGAGCCGGCCCTTGTGCTTGTCGTCTTTCACGTGGCAGGCGATGCATTCGCGGCGCGCATCCTTGAAGGCAGGCGTCACGTGGCAGGATTTGCATTCGGTGCGCAGGTGAATTCCCAGCAGCGGAAAGCGCGACTTCGCGTGGTCGAAGCGAACGGTCTTCTTCCAGTCCTGGGCGTCGTGGCATTGCTCGCATTGCCGGCCGAGCTGGTCGCGATGCTTGTCGTCCTTGATGTGGCAGGCGTAGCAGTCGCTCGACAGCTTGTCCTTGTAAACGCTGCCGACGTGGCAGGCATCGCACTTGGTCGTCGCATGGCGCCCGACCAACAGGTACTTGGTGTCGCGGTTGTGGCGAAACGCGATGTCGCGCCAGCTCACGGCGGTATGGCACGTGCCGCAAGCCTCCTCGTAGCGTCCCTTGTGGGTGTCATCCTTGCGATGACAGCCGACGCATTCCAGCGGCGGGCCGCGGTAGCTCGCCGGGTCGCGATGGCACAGCTTGCAGTCGACGTCGCGGTGCTTGCCGGCTAGTTTGAATCTGGACAGATCGTGGTTGAACTTCGCTTCGCGCCAGTTCTGCTCGGTATGACAGTCGCCGCAGGCGGTGCCCAGCGTAGCGTTGTGCTTGTCGTCGGCCTGGTGGCATCCGATGCAGGTGGTCGGGAGCTTGATGAGGCCCGTGGTCGCCTTATGACAGCTTTCGCACTTCGCCGTGTGGTGCTTGCCGCGCAGCAGGAAGTGCGTGTCCCGGTCATGGCTGAATGCCGCGACGTCCCGCCAGCCGCTGGCCGCGTGACAGGCTTCGCATTTCTCGCCGAGCCGCCCCCGATGCTGCTTGTCGTCCTTGCGATGGCAGCCCGAGCAGGTCAGCGGCGTGTCCTTGTACATCTCGTTCGCGTGGCAGCTTGCGCATTTCGTGTCGACGTGCTTGCCCGACAGGGCGAACTTCGTGCGGGCGTGATCGAAGCGAGTGCCCTTCCACGTGGTCTCGGAGTGACAGTCCTGGCATTGCGGGCCCAGATTTCCCCGGTGCCGATCGTCCTTGCGGTGACAGCCGTTGCAGGCGTCGGGTGCCGCGCGATATTTCCTTCCGGCGAGGTGGCAGCTTCGGCACGCTTCCTTCGCATGCGCACCGGCAAGCGCGAATCCGGTCTTCGTGTGATCGAAGCTTTTCTCCGCGATCGGCGCGATGTTCATCTCGCGTCCCTTGTGGTCGGTGTGGCAGGTACGACAAGCCTGCGGCGCAAGGCGGCCGTGAAAACCGTGCTTGTCGCGAAGATCACCGGCAATCTCCTTGTGACAGTCGGCGCACAGTCCGTCCTGGGCTTCCTTGCTGAACTTGACGTGGCATTTCGCGCACTGTTCTTCGAATTTCGCGTGTCCGGAGATGACCTTGCCCGGCATCAAGACGCCCTCGAGCGATTGCGCTCCTGCCGTCATCGCGAGCCATCCCGTTGCCAAGCCAAGGAGAAGTCGCCATGGTCCGAGTCCCATTTCGCTCCATCGTCAGTACATATGGACAGCGACAACATGGGCGACGGCCGACAGCACCATCATGTAGACCAACGGCACGTGGAGAACATGCCAGATGGAGAAGAGCCTTTCGAAGGCCGCGAACTGGGCAACGCGCTGAACGGCCGACAGGTGCCTTGCGATCAGCTTCTGGCGCCGCTCGATGCGCCGCGCCAACTGCTCGGGACGCCAATGCTCGCTGGCCGCAACACGCTGCAGTGCATCGATCGTTTCCTTGGTGCAGCGCCTGCGCGCGGCGGCGGCATGCAGCCCGAGCGCCAGGAATCGCAGCGGATGAATGAGTCCGGTATGGCGGGTCTCCTCGGCACGGCGCGCGAATTCGTTGAGCTCGCGCTCGACTTCCGGCACGAAGTCGAGCTTGGAGCGCAGCCTCGCGGAGTCGAGCCCGGCCCGTTCGCGCAATTCTGCGAGCGATGCGCGCCGTCCGTAGAGGCCGTGGTGGATCCGCGCATAGAGGAATCGGCCGATGACGCCGCTGCCGGCGACAAGCGCCATCGAAACGAAGGCAACCGTGGCGTTCACCGAGCCGAAGCGCAACGTGGAGTGCACGATGATCAGCAGGGGCCCGGCGATGCCCAGCGCCATGTGGAACGAGAACCAGAAACGCGTCGAGCCCAACCCGCGCATTGCGCGCCAGCGTTTGCGCAGCGGATACGTAAAGAGGAGCAGCATTGCCGAGCCTCCGGCCACGCCGATCCAGTATCCGGCGTCCGAACCCGCAGTAAACCCGCCCGACCGCGCGACCACGCATGCGAGCACGATCAGCAGGGCCAGGAGGCCCAGTCCCGCAGCTTCACGGCGCGTTTCGCGCCCGCGCGACACCGCGGGCCGCGCAATCGCAGGCGCGCGCGCCGCGACGGACTTCACCGGCCCTCCGCCGTCGGCCGCCGTGCCGACCGGTGCGATCATCGTCGTCATGACACCCGATAGTCCGCGAGGCGTCACGGCAACACCGCGCGTGATATCGCCGCCGCCGCACCGCGGAACGCCGCGCATGCCGCCTTAGTGTTGCTGCATCCCCTATGCATTACCGCTAAACTCCATCCGCCTATCGGCCCGCATGCCGACGATCGATGCGGAATCAGTCCCATGCCCGAGATAAACATCTTCGCCATCGCGCTTTACGGACTCCCGGTGGCGGCGTTCGTGGCGATCCATGTCGTCCGGCGCGTGCGTCGCAACGCGGCCAACGCAAAGGAACTCGAGGCGGCGGTGAAGGCCGGGCTCAGCGAGCCCGTCTCGCTGCATCCGGTCGTCGATCCGTCGCGCTGCGTGGGATCGGGCGCATGCGTCAATGTCTGTCCCGAGAGCGCATTGGGGATCATCGACGGCAAGGCGCAACTCACGAACCCCGCGGTTTGCATCGGCCACGGCGCCTGTGCGGCCGCATGCCCGGTGTCGGCGATCACGCTGGTGTTCGGCAGCGAACGGCGCGGCGTCGACATACCGCGGGTCAATCCGAACTTCGAGACCAATGTTCCGGGCGTCTTCATCGCCGGCGAACTCGGCGGCATGGGTCTCATCCGCAAAGCAGCGGAGCAGGGGAAGCAAGCCCTCGAGACCATTGCCGCCCGGAAGGCGGCAATGCCGCTCGACGTCGTCATCATCGGAGCGGGCCCCGCCGGCATCGCGGGCGGGCTCAGCGCGATCGAACGCAAGCTTCGCTATCGGCTCATCGAGCAGGAGCGCGATCTGGGCGGCGCGATCCTGCATTACCCCCGCAACAAGATCGCGATGACTTCGCCTGTCGACTTGCCGATCGTCGGCCGCCTGCCGATAGGGGAAATCAGCAAGGAGGAGTTGCTGAGAATCTGGCAGGACGTCGTCGACCGGTCCGGAATGAAGATCGATTTCGGCACGCGCATGGAGGGACTGACGCGGATAGCGAACGGATACCGGATCGAAACCACGAGCGGAACGTTCGAGGCCGCCAACATCCTTCTCGCCATCGGCCGCCGTGGAACGCCGCGCAAGCTGGATGTGCCCGGGGAAGAGTTGTCCAAGGTCGTGTATCGGCTGATCGAGCCGGAGCAGTACCGCGGGAGGCGAGTCCTGGTGGTCGGCGGTGGCGACAGCGCCGTCGAATGCGCGCTCGCCTGCTGCGCGCAGCCCGGAACGCAGGTGCTGCTCGCTTACCGCGGTGAGGTGTTCAATCGCATCAAGCCGGCCAACCGCGAGCGCCTCGAGGACGCAAGGGCTGCGGGTCGCATCGACATTCGGATGAAGACCGAAGTAAAGAGCGTTGCTTCCGACTGCGTTGAACTGGTCGGCGAGCACGGTGCGACGACGGTTGCGAACGACGTAGTCGTCGTACAGGCCGGCGGAGTTCTGCCAACGGGCTTGCTGAAGCAGCTCGGCGTCACCATCGAAACCAAGTACGGCACCGCTTAGGTTGCGCGGCGTCGCGCTGTCCGCGGCGCGTGACTCCAACGCTGCGCGGTCCGATTTTGGCGCGGTCATGCACATTTCCTGTCATCGCCCTCATGGCCGGCGCACGGGTTTGCCGCGACGGCGGCAAGCCATTCGTTAACCGGGGTGAAGTTCCGTGGTCTGTCCGCGCCGTGGGAAAGTTACCCACAATATGCCATTGGAATGGACGGGCGGTCAACCCGGGTATCGGTCAACCGACAGACGGTGGGAGGGTTGGCAACCGGCCCGAAATCGGGTTTTTTCATTCGGGGAAGGCCTGCGCAGGCACCCGTATGACAATGGAGTCAAATGGGGTAAACCACGGGCCGGCTCCTTGACATGGGCGCAAGGCCACGGATTAATCCATATTCGCGGTCCTTTTCCTTGACACCGGTCCTGATTGTGGAAAAATCTCCCACGTGCCCAGCCGCCGTCCCACGCCGTCCACGCCCGACGCCGCATTCATCACCGCTGTCGAGTTGCTGCTGCGTCCGCTTGCGCGGCTTTTCCTCGAGGAGGGCCTGGTGTTCGGGACCGCGGAAGAGCTGTTGAAATCCGCCTATGTCCGGGTTGCCGACGCGGAATATCGGCTCCGCGCCGAACCCCCGACCGACAGCCGCGTGAGCGTCCTGTCCGGCGTTCATCGCAAGGACGTGCGGCGGATTCGCTACACGCCGGAGGACAAGCCCAAGGCAATTGCGCTGCCGTTTGCCTCGGAAGTGGTGACTCGCTGGATCAGCGACCCTCGCTACCTTGATGCGCGCGGTTCGCCCCGCGTGCTGCCGCGTGCCGCGGACCCGCCCGCGCCGTCGTTCGACGGGCTCGTTCGCTCCATCAGCAAGGATGTCCGCCCCCGCGTGTTGCTGGACGAGCTCGTGCGCTTGGGTGTCGCGGGCAAGACCGAAGACGGCGGCGTCGCGATGCTCATCTCCGCATTCGTCTCGCGGAAGGACCGCGGCCAGAAGCTCTTCTTTTTCGGCCGCAACATGCATGACCACCTCGCGGCATGCGTGCACAACCTCATGGGGCGCGAGCCATCGATGATGGAGCAGAACGTCTTCTCGTTCGAACTCTCCGACGCGTCGGTCCAGCATGTCGCCGAAATTACGCGGCGCGAATGGAAAGAAGTCGCCGCGCGGCTGATCCGCGCGCTGGGCGAGTGCGAGGAGCGCGACCGCTTAACTGGCGAGACGTCGCGGCGAATGAACATCGGGATGTATTTCTTTCACGAATCGGCAGACAGCCCCGCGTCGCATGGTCCGTCGCGACAACGGAGGAAAGCCGCGCCCGTGCGCGCCGCTGCCGGAGCATCAGGATCGACGAGGAGACCCAAATGACCCGCATGCGACCCATCTGGCAGGCTTCGTTCGCCGCGCTTCTGGCATTGGGGGCTGCGTCTGCGGCCTTCGCCGTAGGCAGCGGCGGGACCGGGTTGCGAGTATATTCGCAAGCGGCTCTCCATCTGGCGGGCGGCGTCGTCGTCAACGACATCACCTTCGATCCGTCGCAGGCCGGAATCACGATCAACGGTCGCGATGGGCGCACCGCCGGCGATTTGAAGCCTGGAATGGTTGCCGGCGTCCACGGCTACGTGGTCCCCGGGTTGAACGTCGGCGTCGCGCGATCCATCAAGGTCACTCGCGTCGCATACGGTCCGGTCACGCAGGTCGGCAGCGGCGGCACCGGGTTCAGGCTTGCCGGAATCTATGTCACGCCACGTACCGATGTCGCATTGGCGAACTGCGCCGCGGTGAGCGACATCGCGGTCGGAACCGCGGTCGACATCTATGGCTACAGCGACGGCATATCCGGTGACGTGAACGCGACTCGGATCGAGTGCGTCGCGCCGACGGCTTCCGTGGAGCTCCACGGCCTGGCATTCGCGATCACCCCGACGTCCATCGTGGTGAACGGCGTTCAGGTCGACGTTTCCAGCGCGCAGTTTGTCGGCTTCGACGCGCCCATTGCGGCGGGAAATCGTGTTGGCGTGGAGGGCACGGCGTCCGGTACCGGCATCATCGCGGCCACGGTAACGCTCGATCCGGACGCCACGACGGAAAACGGCGAGGACACCGAGGTCGAGGATTCGATCAGCGCGATCATTTCGCCGACGATGTTCGTCATCGGCGCCTTCGACGTCGACGCGACCAACGCGAAATTCTCCGGCGGCAGCGCGGCCGACTTGGCCGTCGGGCGTGTCGCCCACGTTCGAGGCACAGTTGTCAACGGCGTCCTGAAGGCGAAGTCGGTCGAGTTCGACGACGACGAGTCCGACGATGATGGCTCCGCCGGAAACAGCTCGGACGACGGCGCCGAGATGGACGACGTCGAAGGAACCGTTGCGTCCGTCGCGTTGCCGACGAGCTTTGTCGTCAAGAACGTCACGGTGGACGCGGGCGCGGCGACCTTTGTCAACGGTTCCTCGACCGATGTGGCGGTCGGTAAGGCGGTGAAAGTCGTTGGAAGGCGCAACGCTGCGAACATGAAGGCCGTGCGCGTGACATTCGTTGCCGGTGGTTCGACCGGAGGCGGCGGCAAAGGCCACGGCGGGACGCCCGGGGGTGGCGGGCACGTCGAGGGCGTCGTCGGCACCGTGGCCGCGCCAGGAATATTCGTCGTTGGCGGCGTGCAAGTCGACGCGCGTTCGGCAAAGATCGACGGCGGCACTCTCGCAAGCATTGGCAAGGGAACGCACATTCACGCTTCGGGGACGTTCGTGGCCGGCGCGCTTGTGGCGACTCGCGTCGAGATCGACGACTGATGAAACGCGGCGCGGCGCACGCGGGATTGGCGGCATTGCTCGGGCTGCTTGCGCTGGCGACGTTGTTGCTGCCTGCGCCTGCGCTCGCGCAGGCGGGCGCGGCGCCCAAAGGCAATCCCCGCCTCGCAAGTCTCAAGATCGAGATTTGGCCCGAGTTCGACCGGCCGGCCGCGCTCGTGATACTGAAGGCTGCGCTGGCGGAAAGCGCAAGGCTGCCTGCCGCGGTCACACTGCGCCTTCCCGCGGCCTCCGGCGGTGCGACCGCGGTGGCATATTCGGCCACGGCGGATGGCAACCTCCTCAACCTCAAGAACGAGCGCGCGACGACAGGCGAATTCATCACACTGAAGTTCGACGTGCCGGAGCGCTTCTTCCACGTCGAGTTCTACGAGCCCATCGCGACCGCGGTCCCGGCGCGCACGTTCAGTTACGTTTGGCCTGGTGATTTGGCGGTCGAACACTTGACGGTAATGGTTCAGGAGCCGGCTTCGGCAACGGACATTTCCGTGGAACCCAATCTCGAAGGCTCTTCCACGGGTGACGATGGACTGCGCTATCGCGGAGCCGAACTGGGCGCGCTCGAAGCCGGCAAGCGGCTTCCCATTACCGTGCGCTATACGAAGGCCGATGCACGGCCTTCGGCCGAAATCCTGAAGGCGAAGGCGGCTCCGGCGGCTCCGGCGGCTCCGGTCGCTCCGTTGGCTGCGCCACCGCCGGCGACCGGCGGATCAGCCGAGTGGGCGCTTCCCGTGGCGGGCGCAGCGATTCTCGGCCTGCTGGGCGCCGTGTTCATCCTGTGGCGGTGGCGGCGCGAGTCCCGGTCCGCGGCTCCTGCCGTTAACGTATGCGCCAAATGTGGCGCCGCCAGGACACCCGGCGGCCAGTTCTGCGCCAACTGTGGCGCGAAATTGGCTTGACGCGCCACGCGAGCATCACCGCGGCCCGCTTAGCGAAGATCGGCCGAAGCGAGCGTCGGACCGGGAGACTTCGCTAGATCGCGGCGACGGCCTTCAGCGCCTCGCCACGAATTTCCTCGGTGAGGCGCGCCTTGAGATCGGAAAACGCGGGCGTCGTCTTCACCGTGTAGTACCGCGGGTGGGGGAGCGTGACCGCGACGTCGGCCTTGATGCGGCCGGGGCGCGCGCTCATGACGATGACCCGGCTCGCCATGAAGATCGCCTCCTCGATGTCGTGCGTGACGAAGAGCACCGTCTTCCGGTGCGATTCCCACAGCGAAAGCAGCAGTTCCTGCATCAGCGAACGCGTCTGGTTGTCGAGCGCGCCGAACGGCTCGTCGAGCAACAGGATCTTCGGGTCGTTGGCGAGTGCGCGGGCGATGGCCGTGCGCTGCTGCATGCCGCCGGACAGCTGCTTGGGATGGTGATGCTCGAAGCCCTTGAGGCCGACACGGTCGAGCCAGCGGTCGGCGATGCGTTCCTGCTCGTCCACCGGCATGCCTTTTTCGCGCAGCCCGAAGCAGGCGTTTTCGCGGACGGTGAGCCACGGAAACAGCGTGTAGCTCTGGAAGACCATGCCGCGGTCCGCGCCCGCGCCCGATACCGGAACGCCGTCCAGCAGCACGCGCCCGGTCGTCGGCTTATCGAGGCCGGCAACGATACGCAGCAACGTCGATTTGCCGCAGCCCGAAGGCCCGAGGATCGTGATGAAGTCGTTGTCGGCAACGGCAAGCGATATCGGTTGCAGCGCCTCGGTCGGCGCACCGCCGCGCACGCCGGGGAAGATGCGCCCCACGTCTTCGATCGCCAGTTTGCTCATAGGAGACTCAAGCCAGGCTCCACGCGAACAGCCGCTGGTTGGCCCACTTGAACAGGAAATCGGAGACGAGTCCGATCACGCCGATGACGATGATGCCGAAGATGATCTGTCCGGTGTTGAGCAATGCCTGGCTGTCGGTGATCATGTGCCCGATGCCGCTCGACGCGCCGATCAGTTCGGCGACGATCACATAAGTCCAAGCCCAGCCGAGGACCAGACGCAGCGTCTCCGCGATAGCGGGCGCGGAATTGGGCAGCAGCACGCGGCGGACGATGCCGTCGGCCGACGCGCCGAGCGTGTACGCGGCCTCGACCAAGTCCCGCCGAGTCGAACCGACGATGACCGCCACCATCAGCACGATCTGGAAGAATACGCCGATGAAGATCACCAGCAGCTTCTGCGTCTCGCCGATGCCCGCCCACAGGATGAGCAACGGGATGAACGCGGACGCCGGCAGGTAGCGCGCGAACGACACGAACGGCTCGAAGAACGCCTCGATCGGCTTGTACGCGCCCATCGCGATGCCGAGCGGCACGGCAAGCACCGCGGCGAGGATGAAGCCACCGACGACCCGCCAGACGGTCATCCCGACGTCCGTCGCGAAGCCATGCACGGCGAACAGCGCATAGCCTTCCTTCAGCATCGTCACCGGGTCGGCCAGGAACGTCTTCGACACGAAACCGCCGAACGTCGCCACGCTCCAGACGGCGGTGAATACGACGAAAAACGCGATGCCGTAGGCGACCTTGCGCGACGGGCTGACGGGGACGAGCGGCGTCATGCCGGGACGGCGCCCTCTAGCGTTCCGGCCTCACTTGATGAACTGGGTGTCGACGAGCGCGTTCACGTCGGGGATCGACTTGATGATGCCGATCTCCAATAGCAGGTCGGCGGATTCCTTCGAGAACGTCTGGATGGGACCGTTGAAGAACTGCTGGTTGGCGGCCTTGTCCTGCCAGCGCAGGTAGGCTGCCGACTTCGCGAACTGCTCGCCGGTCTGCTTGACGTCCGCACCCATGATCTCGTAGCTCTTCGCCGGATCCTTCTTGATCATCTCCAGGGCCTCGAAGTAGCTGTCCACCATCGCCTTGACGGCCTTGGGATTCTCCTTGATGAACTTGGGCGTGCAGCCGAACGTATCCATGACCATCGGGTAATCCAGCGTGGTGGCGATGATCTTGCCGGATTCGGGCTTGTCCCTCACCGCCGACAGGTACGGCTCGTAGGTCATCGCGGCGTCGTTCTGCCCGGCGACGAACGCCTGCGCGGCCGCCTGAGGGCTCATCGTTGCGACGGTCACGTCTTTCATCGACAGGCCGTTCTTCTTCAGGATCCACGCCAGGCCGAAATAGGGCGACGTACCGGGCGCGTCGACGCCCACCGTCTTGCCCTTGAGATCGGCAACCTTGGCGACGCCGTTGCGCACGGCCAGGCCATCGGCGCCGTACGACTTGTCCAGTTGCACGACCTGCGTGATCGGCACGCCATTGGCGTTCCACACGACGTACGTCTCGACGGTCGTGGCCGCGCACTGAACATCGCCGGACGCGATGGCGAGATGGCGATCCTTCTGCGGAATTTTCTTGATCGTCACGTCGACGCCGTTCTTCTTGAAAATGCCGGCTTCCTTGGCGAGCGTCAGCGGCGCGAAGCCGGTCCACCCCGAAATGCCGATGGCGACCTTGGTGCCCTGCGCAGTGGCGGCCACGGCATAGCCGAGTACGACGGACAGGAGCGTGAGGGCCAGTGGGACGCGCATGGGAATGCTCCGGAATCAACTGCGTAAGCGACCCAATCTAGGGGGCAACACCTGGCCTGTCAATGGTCCGCGGCGCGTGTCTCCCAGTGCGCTCGGTGACTTGCGCGCAGGCGCCATGCCGCCGCGGCGCCGAGCAACAGTACGAGCGCAAGCATTCCCTGCGGGCTGATTGAAGGCACGGCGGCTGGCGACGAAATCGTGACCTGGATGACCATGTCCTGGAAGTCCGGGTCGACGGCCCGCCCGCCGTCCTTGAAGCCGAGCTTCACCGCACTCAAACCGGTGCGGCCAGCGCTGCCGGGAACGGCAATCCCGAAGCAAACCGAGGGATTCGACGAGGGACAGACATTGCTTCCGTCGGTATTGGAGACTGCGCCCGATCCGGGACCCGGAGGACCGCCTTCCGCGGCGATATTCCCGATGAACCTGAAGTTGAGCAAGCCAGCGGGCAAGTTCGAAAGCTCAACGGTCGTGGATCCGACAAACTGCGCCGTCGGTCCACTTTCGAAGCCTGCGTTGACCGCTGCCGCGGGGCAATTAACGACGCTTGCCCCCTGTGTGCACCATATCAGCAGCGGGTTGTTGCCGGCATCCAGAACCTTGAACTCACTGACGAAGGCCGCATCACCTTTACCGAAGTATTGGAATCTGACGTTGGACGGAGCGGTGAGGAACAACTGCGTCGCCGTCGCCGAGTTGTTGCAGTTGTTGGCGCCGCTGCAATAGATGGTTTCCGCCGGATTTTGCAGGATTCCCCACGGTGGCTCGTGGTTAAGGGGTGCGTCCTCGATTTCATACGGCGCAACCGCCGTAGTCCCAGGGCCGAGAATTGAAAAGGTCGGTTGAGCGGCGGCGACGCCGCCCATTGCCAAGAACGAGGCTGTCACCGCACTGCCCAAGAATCGCTTTATCGACATTGAATCCTCGTCATCGTGTGTCCGCGGATGTTCTGCAATGGCGCCGGCCTAGCCGGCATATCGGGGCAGGCCGAGGCGCCTAAGCGATTGTCCGGCAGCCCTCGTGAAACGCATTGACACACGTCAACGAGCGCTGCACGGGGATGCGCTATTCTGACCAACGGGCGGATTCGGATGAGGCAATTCCAAGTTCGCCGGCAGGATTGCAGGAGCATGCCAATGGACAAGATCTGGTTGGCGCAATACCCAAAGGGAATTCCGGCCGAAGTCAGTGTCGACGAGTACGCGTCGCTGAAGGAGATCTTCGAGCAAAGCTGCGTCAAGTTTGCCGACCGCCCCGCCTACGGCAACATGGGCGTGTCGATGACCTACGGCCAATTAGACAAGGCCAGCCGGGAGTTCGGCGCCTATCTGCAAAAGGCGATCGGGCTCCGCAAAGGCGATCGGGTCGCGATCATGATGCCCAATCTGCTGCAATATCCGGTGGCGCTCTTCGGCACGCTGCGCGCAGGCATGACGGTAGTCAACGTCAATCCGCTGTACACGCCGCGAGAGCTCGAGCATCAGCTGAACGATTCGGGGGCGACAGCCATCGTTGTTCTCGAAAACTTCGCGCACACCCTGCAGACCGTGCTGGCCAAGACGCCGATCAAGAACGTCATCACGACGCAAATTGGCGACATGTTCCCGCGCGGCAAGCAACTCCTGACCAATTTCGTCGTGAAGCAGGTGAAGAAGATGGTTCCGCACTGGAGCATTCCGGAATCGGTGACGTTCCAGTCCGCGCTGCGCACGGGGCGGGCGCGAGTGCTGGACGACGTGTCGCTGACGCACGACGACGTCGCGTTCCTGCAGTACACCGGCGGAACGACCGGCGTGGCAAAGGGCGCAATCCTCACGCACCGCAACCTGGTTGCCAACCTGCAGCAGGTCCACGCATGGGTCGCTCGCGATCTGCACGAAGGTACGGAAACCGCGATCCTGCCGCTGCCTCTGTACCATGTCTACGCGCTGACATCGAACCTCGTGTTCATGAAGATCGGCGCCCATGTCATCCTGATCACCAACCCGAGAGATGTGGCCGGCTTCGTCAAGGAACTTCGGAGGCACCGGTTCACGGCGATCATCGGTGTCAACACGCTCTACAACGCCCTCCTCAACGCTCCGGAGTTCGAGAAGGTGGCCACCAGGCAGATCAAGATGGCCAACGCCGGCGGCATGGCCGTGCAGCGCGCGGTCGCCGAGCGATGGAAGCAGGTGACCGGGGTTCCGCTGGTCGAGAGCTACGGGCTCACGGAGACTTCGCCGGCCGCGATCTCCAACACGCTCGACATCGAGGATTGGACTGGCAACATAGGCGTGCCCATTCCCTCGACCGAAGCCGCGATCCTTGATGACGGCGGCCGCGAAGTTGCAATCGGTGAAGTGGACGAAATCTGCATTCGCGGCCCGCAAGTCATGAAGGGCTACTGGAACCGGCCCGATGAGACGGCAAAGGTGTTCACGTCCGGCGGATGGTTCCGCACCGGCGACATGGGGTTCATGGACGCGAAAGGGTCCTTCAAGATCACGGACCGCAAGAAGGACATGATCGTGGTTTCCGGCTTCAAGGTGTTCCCCAACGAAATCGAGGATGTCGTGATGTTGCATGCGGGCGTCCTCGAGGCAGCGGCGGTCGGCGTGATCGATGCCAAGTCCGGCGAAGCGGTGAAGCTCTTTGTCGTACGGAAGGATCCGGGACTGACCGAACAGGCATTGCTCGAGCATTGCAGGAAGAATCTCACCTCGTACAAGATTCCCAGGATCATCGAGTTCCGCGAGGAACCGTTGCCGAAGACCAACATAGGAAAGATCCTGCGTCGCCAGTTGCGCGACGCGGCGCCGGCCTAATTCGAGGCCGGTGGCGGCCTGCCCAGCGCAATCAGCCTTCGGACGAGGTCCGCTCGAGCACGATCGCGGGCCGGATTGGCGGTAGTGCCGGGCTCCAGCGCGAAGAGGAACTGCCGGAAGTAGTTTGCGATGGATGGGGCCGGCCAGTCGTTCGCCGATGGGAAAACCACACCCAACTCGTGGATCAAGCGCCGTGTCTGTTGCTCGTCGCTTGGCGTTTGCGGACTGTAATGCGGCGGCGGTCCGGGCGCGTCCTTGCTTCGGATGCACTGGGAACGCAATCCCAGCTGTTCGGCGATCTCGGGCCGCACGCCGGCGGCCCTGGCCTCGACGACAGTCGCGTCCCGGTCCGCGGGCGTCATCCTGTCGCAGATGCGCGGATCCCGTGCGTTGACGCCCACGGTGAAGAAGCACCAGTCGCGAAACGGCGACCTCACGCCTTTGACATATTCGCCGGGAGGAATGTAGCCGCACCAATTAGGGTTGCCCGTAGCGACGGCCGCGAGCTGTGCGAGAAAGCTTCTGTCGTCCGCCTGCAGCACGCCATCCCCGCGCGCCACCAGCTGCTGCGCGGCCCCAAGGGCGGCGGCATTCTTCTGGAGGCCCCGGTAAACATCGTCCGTCCGGATGGCCGGCGGGAACACCCCTTCGCTCGGCATGTGGTCGATGTCGTAGTGCATTTCGCGGAAGGTGCGGATCAGCAGTTCGTACGGCAGTCCGATGCCGCTCTTGTAGCCGCTTCCGCTGCGGCGCCAGCATGAGAACGCGGAGTGGCCGCTTGAAAATGGGTCCAGGTCGAGCAGGGGCCGCACTCTCCAGCAAATGGAAGGATCGTGCCGCGCCTGCGCAACACGCTCATAGCAATCGGAGCGCCAGAGCGAAGCGCCGCCGCCACCGAAGAGGATACCGTAGCTGTTGTAGCCGGCCCAGGACATCTGATCGCAAAGCGCCGTCTCGCCCAAGTTCTGGGCAAAGTAATACAGGATGGTTTCGTATTCGCTTGGCGCACGGCGGCTCGCGTACCAGCCGGGCGTGTACGACACGATGACGACCACGCCAAGTGCCGCGATCGCCCCGCGCAGCCAGGTCTTGCGGTTTCCGCCGAATTGCATGGACGCAGCGCTCCCGAAGACGCCGGTCGGCGACTATCCTACGTGGAACTCGGGATCGGGCACGAGGTGCATTCGCGGCTCGATCACCGTTTGACCGTGCCCCTGCGCGGAAAGTCCCGCGTCGACCGCGTCGATGATTTCCGTGTCGGTGAGGGCGAGAGCGGAGACATCGGGGCCATTCAGATAGTCGAGGAACAATTCGCTGCCCGCCATGGAAATGCTCTCCATTGTCCCGCTGATCGCCCGAAGTCTATCCGGTCGCCGCCGCGCCGTGGGCGGATGCGCGCGGAGATCGAAATCGCTTGGGTGGCGTCCACGATCGCTCTACAATCCCATGCGCCCGATGCGCTGCCACGACATGGCCACCCACAGCATCCTTTCGCCGACCGATTACCGCCGCATGCCGTGGAAGAACGGCGGCGGCCTGACGACGGAGATCGCCACGCATCCCGCCGGGGCGGGATTCGACTCGTTCGCGTGGCGCGTCAGCGTCGCGGACATCGATCAGAGTGGAGCGTTTTCGCCGTTTGCCGGTGTCGACCGCACGCTGGTCCTGCTCGCCGGCGCCGGAATGCGACTGACAGGGGACGGCGAATCGCTGGAATTGCGCATGCCGTTCGAACCGGTCGTCTTTTCCGGCGACCGGAATTTGGCGTGCAGCCTCGTAGCGGGCCCGGTGCGCGATTTCAACCTCATGATCCGGCGCGGAAGCGTTCGCGGCGAAGTCGTGGTCCGGCGCGAAGGCGGGGAGGCGATTGCGCCCGCCGACACCTACGTCTGCTATGCGGCGGCGGGAGCCTCCGAGTGCCTGCTTGCCGGACATCCGCCCATTTCGCTGTCCGAGGCGCAGACG
Organism: uncultured beta proteobacterium; assembly: GCA_963828045.1. Classification (GTDB taxonomy): domain Bacteria; phylum Pseudomonadota; class Gammaproteobacteria; order Burkholderiales; family Casimicrobiaceae; genus VBCG01. The sequence goes on from CAWHCM010000004.1 coordinate 959,326, forward strand.
CTTGTCGTGACGTCGGACGATGGCGCCGTGCCCTCCGGCTTGAGCGTCAATCCGCTGGCGGCAGGGGCGGTCGCACTCGTCGCCGTGATCCGGGCCGCATGATCCCCTCGACTGCGATTGGCAAGAGGGAAGCATGCTGAGACTCGCGGCTCCCGCGGCGCTGCTGCGGGACGGGTGGGCGTCGAACGTCGTGCTCGACATCGGCGACGACGGCATGCTCGCCGCCGTCACCCGCGATGCCGCAACGGAGGGATTGGAGCAACTCGCGGGGCCCGTCGTTCCGGCGATGCCCAACCTGCACTCGCACGCGTTCCAGCGCGCGCTGGCCGGCCGCACGGGCCGCACGATCTCGTCGCGCGACGACAGCTTCTGGACATGGCGGCAGGCGATGTACGCATTCCTGGATCGCGTCGACGCCGACGCCTTCGAGGCGATCGCGGCGCAGGCGTACGTCGAAATGGCCAAGGCCGGGTACGCTTCGGTCGCGGAATTTCACTACGTCCATCACGACCCTGCGGGCAAACCCTATGGCGATCCCGCGGAACTCGCATGGCGCATCGTCGCCGCGGCGCACACCGCCGGACTGGGCCTCACGCTGCTCCCGGTGTTCTATGCGCATGCCGGATTCGGCGGCACGCCGACGACCGCCGGCCAGCGCCGCTTCGCGCACACGACGTATACGTTCTCCCAGCTGTTCGACCGACTGCGCGAGGGCATCGGCGAACATGGCTACGTGCTCGGCATCGCGCCCCACAGCCTGCGCGCGGTCACGCCCGAAGAGCTTGGTCAGGTGACCCGGCTTGCGGCCCCGGGCGCGCCGATACACATCCACGTGGCCGAGCAGACGAAGGAAGTCGACGACTGCTTCGCCTGGAGCCAGCTGCGGCCCGTCGAATGGCTGCTCACGCAAGCGAGCGTGGATGCGCGCTGGTGCATCGTGCACGCGACGCACATGACCGAGAAGGAGGTCACCGGGCTCGCGAAGAGCGGCGCGGTGGCCGGCTTGGCGCCGACGACCGAGGCCGACTTGGGCGACGGCACGTTTCCGGGCGCCACCTATCTGGCCGCCGGCGGCAGGTTCGGCATGGGCAGCGATTCCAACACGATCATCGACCCCTTCGTGGAGGTGCGGCAATTCGAGTGGTCGCAGCGGATGCGCGCGCGAAGACGGAACGTGCTGCGGGACGTGGGCGACGTGCCGATCGGCACCACGCTGTGGGCCCACGCTGCGCGTGGCGGCGCGCAGGCGCTCGCGCAGCCGGTCGGCGCCGTCGAGGCGGGCCGGCGCGCCGACCTCCTGGTCCTCGATCTCGGCGATCCGGCGCTGATCGGGCAGGCGAGGGACGACGTCCTCGATGCGGCGATCTTCGGCCCCGCGCGCTCGCCGGTACGCGACGTCATGGCCGGCGGCAAGTGGATCGTCCGCGACGGCCGACACGCGGCAGAGGACGAGGTTCTGGCGCGATATCGCGCGGCGCTTGTGCGGCTGGATGCAAAGGCATGATGGCGGCGGCGTTCGACCTGCTGCTGGTCGACGCGCACGTGGCGACGATGCGGCCCGGTGCCGGGCCGTATGGCGCGATCCGCGACGGTGCCGTGGGCGTGCGCGGTGGCGAAATCGCTTGGGTGGGCCGCGCCCGCGACGTCCCGCGCGACGTCACGGCGCGGCAAACGCGCTCGTGCGGCGGCCGCTGGCTGACGCCGGGCCTCATCGACTGCCACACGCACTTGGTCTACGCCGGGAATCGCTCCGGCGAATTCGAACAGCGGCTGCTGGGGGCCACGTACGCCGACATCGCCCGCGCCGGCGGCGGCATCACCGCGACGGTGCGCGCGACGCGTGCCGCGAGTGCCGCGGAACTCGCCGCGCAAAGCCGTCCCCGGCTGGCCGCGCTGGCGGCGGAAGGCGTCACGACGGTCGAAATAAAATCCGGCTACGGACAGGACACGGCGACCGAATTGAAGCAGCTGGCTGTTGCTCGCGTGCTGGGCGAAGACCTGGGGGTCGATGTGCGCACGACGCTGCTCGCCGCGCATGCGCTTCCGCCGGAATTTGCGGGACGCGCCGACGAATTCGTCGACTACGTATGCCGCGACATGATCCCTGCGGCCGCCGCGGCCGGCGCCGCCGACGCGGTGGATGCATACTGCGAAGCGATCGGCTTCACAATCGCGCAAACGCAACGGGTGTTCGCCGCGGCCGCCGCACAGCACTTGCGCGTCAAGCTGCACGCCGACCAGCTGTCCGACATGGGAGGCGCGGCGCTCGCCGCCGCGGCGGGGGCGCTCTCCGCCGACCATCTCGAGTACACGAACGCCCTGGGTGTGGCGGCCATGGCGCGCGCCGCGACGGTGGCCGTGCTGTTGCCGGGAGCCTTCTACGCGCTGCGCGAAACGCAATTGCCTCCGCTGGCGGAATTGCGCGCGCGCGGCGTGCCGATGGCGGTGGCGACCGACTGCAATCCGGGGACCTCGCCGACAACGTCGCTGCTGCTGATGCTCAACATGGCCTGCACGCTGTTCCGTTTGACGCCGGAGGAGGCGCTGACCGGCGCGACGGTCCATGCGGCGCGCGCGCTGGGCCTCGCCGACCGCGGTACCCTGCACGACGGGCAGCGCGCGGACATCGCGGCGTGGGACATCGCGGAGCCGGCCGAGCTGAGTTACCGGATCGGCGGCATCGCTTGCGCGGGCGTGGTTCGCGGGGGCAATATCGTGCGCTGGGACGCATGATGGAACTGTGGGACCTGCACCGCGGCGACAGCCCGCTCGTCATCGACGTGCCGCATTCGGGAACGCACATTCCGGACGCGCTGCGCGCGCGGTTGACCCCGGTTGCGCAGCCGGTCCCCGATACCGATTGGCATGTCGACCGGCTTTATGCCTTTGCGCAGAACGAAGGCGCGACGCTGTTTCAGGCGACGCACTCGCGCTATGTCATCGACCTCAACCGCGATCCCGCGGGCGCCGCGCTGTACGCAGGTGCGGACAACACCGAACTCTGTCCGACGCGCACGTTCGGCGACGAGCCGATCTACGCGGAAGGCGACGTTCCTGGGGACGCGGAAATCGCAAGCCGGCGCGAGGCCTTCTTCGTACCCTATCACGCGGCGCTTGCCGCGGAACTCGCGCGCGTGCGCGCGCGCCACGGCTTTGCCGTGCTGCTCGACGGCCATTCGATTCTGAGCCACGTGCCGCGCTTCTTCGCCGGCCGGCTGCCCGATCTCAATCTCGGTACGGCGAGCGGCGCTGCTTGCGTTCCCGCGTTGCAGGATTGCGCGCAGCGCGTGCTGGCAGACGCGGACGGATTCACGCACGTCGTCAACGGGCGCTTCAAGGGCGGATGGATCACGCGCCACTACGGGCAGCCGCAGCACGGGGTGCACGCGCTGCAGCTCGAGATGGCGCAAGCATGCTACATGGACGAGGCGCCGCCTTACCGGTGGGATCCGGACAAGGCGAGCCGCCTGGCGGGCGTGCTGTACCGGCTGGTGCAGGCACTCGTCGCGTTTCGACCGATGCCATGATTCGCGTCTACACGGCACGGCAGCGCTACGACGCCTACCTGGTCGCGGATCGGTTGAACCAGGCCGGCATCAAGGCGCATGTGTTCAACCAGTACGCGTCGAGCATCGTCGGCGATGTCCCGCCGGATGTCGCGCAGCCACAGGTCTGGATCGAGCGTGAATGCGACCACGAGCGCGCGCAGATCGTGCTGCGCGACATCGAGTCGGCCGGGTCGCGCAAGGCGGACGTGCTGTGCGGGGGATGCGGCGAGCCGTCACCCGCGAACTTCGACCTGTGCTGGAAGTGCGGCGCGACGCTTTAGCGCGGGCTACTTTTCCGGCGACTCGTCGAGCAGCGCGCGGGCGCGCTCGGCGCCTGCGCTAGCGTCGGGCCCCTGCGACGCCGGCTCGTCATCGCCGCCGCTGCGCGTGCGCCGGCGCAGCACCATGTACCAGACGACGCCGCCGCCCAGCAGAAATGCGAACGGCCCGAACCATAGGAGCAGCGTCGTCGGCTTGACGGGCGGCTTGTAGAGGACGAAGTCGCCGTAGCGCGCGACCAGATATTGCTTGATCTCGGTATTGCTCTTTCCCTGGAGCGCCAGTTCGCGCACCTCCTTGCGCAGGTCCTCGGCCAGCGGCGCCGTCGAATCGGCCAAGGTCTGGTTCTGACAGACGAGGCAGCGCAATTCCTCCTCGAGGGTCTTGAGGCGCGCGTCGAGCGCGGCGTCGGCGTACGCAGCGGAACACGCGGCGGCGAACAGCAGCGCCGCCACCAGCCTTGCCGAGAGGGAAGGGCGGCTCACGACTTCTGCAACTCGCGCACCAGCGGCAGGATCTTCTGCTGCAGGCTGTCCGGCGTGATCGGACCGATCTGCTTGTAGCGGATCACGCCGTTCTTGTCGATGACGAACGTTTCGGGCACGCCGTAGACGCCCCAGTCGATGCCGACGCGGCCGTCCGCGTCGACGACGGAGACGCGATACGGATCGCCGTTATCCGCGAGCCATGCGCGGCCCAGCGCCGTCGTGTCCTTGTAATTGAGGCCGATGACCGGAACGATGTTCGTCTTCCCCAGCGCGACGAGCAGCGGGTGCTCGACGCGGCACGAGACGCACCACGATGCCCACACGTTGAGCAGCCAGACCTGGCCCTTCAAGTCGGCGGGTCCCAGTTTCTTGGCCGGGTCGTCCAGCTGCGCCAGCGAAAACGCCGGCGCCGGCTTGTCGACGAGCGGCGACGGGACCTCATGCGGGTCGCGCGACAGCCCGACCCAGAGGAAGCCGACCAGCACGATGAAAACCGCGAGCGGAATGAGGTAGCGCAGCGCCTTCATGGGTTACGCAGCCCGCGCCGCGCCGGCCAGCGCGGACAGCTTCTGCGCGGCGGCAAGACGATAGCGGCGGTCCGACATCGCGACGAAGCCACCCAGCGCCATGAAGAAACAGCCGAACCAGATCCAGTCGACGAAGGGCTTCACATAGACGCGCACGCTCCACGCACCGGCGTCGCCCTTGTCCGTGATCGGCTCGCCGAGCGACACATAGCGATCACCCAGGAAGCCGGTGTTGATCGCGGCCTCCGTCATCGTCGTGCCCGATGCATTGAACACGCGCTTTTCCGGCTTCAGCGTCTTCAGGAGTTGGCCATCCCGGCGAACTTCGATCGTTCCGGCCACGCCCTTGTAGTTGGGGCCGATCACCGGCGCAACGCCCTGGAATATGTACTGCTCGCCGCCTACGGTGACCGCCTGCCCGACATCGAGCGGCACGTTTTCCTCGATGCCGTAGCCCCTGACCATCGTCACGCCCACGATGAATGTCGCAATCCCCAGGTGCGCCAGCAACATCCCGTACCACGCGGCGGGATTCGCGGCGAGCTTCGCGCGCAGGCCCCGCTGCGGGGCGTGCCGCAAACGCTGCACGACGGCGGCCACCGAAGTCGCGACGATCCACAGGGCAAGGAACAATCCCAGAGCCACGAGCGGCGACCATTCGCCCTGCGTGAACGGGAGCAGCATCGCGGTGACCGCGGCCACGACGAATGCCCACTTGAGGCGCCTCGCGAGGTGCGGAAGCTCGGCGTGGCGCCAGCTCGCGATCGGGCCAATGCCCATCAGGAACACCGCGGGCGCCATGAGGATCGGGAAGACAAGGTTGAAATAGGGCGGGCCCACCGAGGCCTTGGGAAGGTTCAGCGCGTCGAGGAACATCGGGTACAGCGTTCCCAGGAACACCGCGCCCAGCGCGACGACGAGCAGGATGTTGTTCGCCAGCAGCGCGGATTCGCGCGACACCATCGCGAAGCCCGCGCCACCGCCGACGGCGCCGGCGCGCATCGCGTAGAGGGTGAGAGAGCCGCCGATCACGACCGCCAGGAAGGCCAGGATGAACACGCCGCGCGCCGGATCGGTCGCGAAGGCATGCACCGATGTGAGCACGCCGGAGCGCACGAGGAACGTGCCGAGCAGCGACAGCGAGAACGCGATGATCGCGAGCAGCACCGTCCAGTTCTTGAACGTGCCGCGCTTCTCGGTCACCGCCAGCGAATGCAGGAGCGCGGTGCCGACCAGCCACGGCATGAACGAGGCGTTCTCCACCGGATCCCAGAACCACCATCCGCCCCAGCCCAATACGTAATAGGACCACCAGCTCCCCAGCGCGATGCCTATCGTCAGGAACGACCACGCGGCGGTCGTCCAGGGCCGCGACCAGCGCGCCCACGTCGCGTCGAGGCGCCCGCCCAGCAATGCGGCGATGGCGAACGCGAAGGCGACCGAGAAACCCACGTATCCCATGTAGAGCATCGGCGGGTGGATCACCATGCCCGGGTCCTGCAGCAGCGGATTGAGGTCGGCGCCTTCGGCAGCCGCCGGGACCAGGCGCAGGAACGGATTGGACGTCAGCAGCAGGAACAGCAGGAACCCGACGGAGACCAGTCCCATCACGGCGAGCACGCGGGCCAGCAGAACTGCGGGCAGGTTGCGCGAGCGCAGCGTGACCGCCGTGGACCAACCGGTGAGCATCAGCACCCACAAGAGCAGCGAACCCTCGTGCGAACCCCAGGTCGCGGCGATGCGATAGCGCAGCGGCAGCTGCGTATTCGAGTGCTCGGCGACATTGACCACCGAGAAATCGCTGGTGGCAAAACTGTAGGCCAGGCAGCCGAAGGCCAGCGCCACGAGGAAGAACTGCGTGCGCGCCGCGGGCTTGGCGAGTTCCATCAGCATGACGTCGCGCCGCTGCGCGCCGATGAGCGGCAGCACGCCCTGCACGAGCGCCACGAGAAGTGCCAGGATGAGGGCGAAATGGCCGAGTTCGGGAATCATGCGTTGCTCCTCATTTGTCGCTCATTTGCCGCTCATTTGCCACTCATTTTCCATTATGAAACGAGGGTAGCGACATGGCCTTGTCCTTCTGCGCTTGCGCGATGGCGGCGGCGGCCGCCGGCGGCATGTAGTTCTCGTCGTGCTTGGCCAGAACCTCCGTCGCATGGAATACGCCGTCGGGCCCGACCGTGCCTTGTGCGACCACACCCTTGCCCTCGCGAAAGAGGTCGGGGAGCATTCCGTTGTACTCGACGGGCAGCCGCTGCACGGTGTCCGTGACGATGAATTTCACATCGAGCGAGTTGGGGACGCGGACCAGCGTTCCCGCCTCGACCATGCCGCCGATGCGAAACGGCCGGCCCTGCGGCGCTTCGCGCGCGACGACCTGCGACGGCGTGAAGAAGAACACGAGGTTCGACTGAAACGCGTTCAGCACCAGCGCGGCGGCGACGCTCAGGACGACGGCGCCGGCGGCAATCCAGGCAAAGCGGCGATGGCGTGGCTTCATGGCGCGGCTCCCAGGCCGTGCGCGGCCGCAGCGGCGCGGCGTCGCGCCCGGAGCGCGACGAGTTCGGCGACGATAGCCAGCGCGGTGACGCCGTACGCGCCCCACACGTAGAAGGCGTAGCCGCCCATGCCTAAGAATTCACTCATACCTTGACCGGTTCGGGAGATTGGCTCATCCAGGTGGCGCCGCGTTCGCGTTCGACGGATGATGCAGCGGACGCGAACGAGCGCGACGGCGATCGAATACGACCCACGCGGCGAGCGCCATGACCAGCATGCCGATGAGCATGATCGCCGCCATCTTCGGCGCCGCAACCATGCTGACCGACGATCCTTGGTGGAGCGTGTTCCACCACTGCACGGAGAAATAGATGATCGGAACGTTGACCGCGCCGACCAGGGCCAGCACCGCGCACGCGCGATCGGCGCGCCGGTCGTCGGCAATGGCGTTTCGCAACGCGATGACGCCAAAGTAGAGGAAGAGCAGGATCAATTCCGACGTCATCCGCGCGTCCCATGCCCAGTACGTTCCCCACGTCGGCCGGCCCCAGAACGCGCCGGTCCACAGCGCGATGAACGTCATCAGCGCGCCGGTGGGCGCCAGCGCCTGCGCCATCATCGCCGACAGCCGCGTGTTGAAGCCGAGCGACAGCGCGCTCCAGAATGCCATGACGAGGTAGATGAACATCGACATCCACGCCGCCGGCACGTGGATGAAGATGATCCGGTACGCTTCCCCCTGCTGGAAGTCGGTGGGGGCGAGACCAAAGCCGATCCACAGTCCGGCTGCGGCGAGCAGCGCGGCGGCCCACCCGAACCAGGGCGCCAGTTTCCCGGCGAGCGGATAGAACGCCGGAGGGGAGGAGTACTGAAAGATGTTCATCAGTCGAGTGCTATGCGAACGGCGGCCGAAGCCGCCAGCGGTGCGCCGACGATCGCTACAGCCAAGCCGGCGCCCAACAACGACAAATTCGCGCCGGCGCCTAACCCGGCGTTGACCATGTCCACCGCGCCCGCGCCGAAGATCAGCACCGGCACGCACAGCGGCAGCACCAGCAACGCGAGCAGGCTGCCGCCGCCGCGCAGGCCCAGCGTCAGCGCGGCGCCGATCGCTCCCAGCAGCGACAGGATCGGCGTGCCCACGAGCAGGCCCGCCGCCAGGACGGCGAGCGCCTCGTTGCCCAGCGCATACTGCAGCCCGAGGATCGGCGCCAGGACCACGACCGGCAGCCCGGTCGTCAGCCAATGCGCGACTATTTTACCGGACACGAGCGCCGGCAGCGGATAGGGCGACAGCGCGATCTGCTCGAGGGTGCCATCGGCGTAGTCGGACGCGAAGAGACGCGGCAGCGACAGGAGCGACGCCAGCAGGGCGGCAACCCACAGCACGCCCGGTCCCATCGCCATCAGCAGGCTCTTTTCGGGGCTCGTCGCCAACGGGAACAGTGACACGACGATCACGTAGAACAGCACCTGCACGCCCAGTTCCGCCCGCGACCGCATCGCGAGCCTCAAGTCGCGGATGAGTGCCCAGCGCACGCCGGACCACGCGCCGGCATCGGACGACGGCGCGGGTGTAGCGAGGGTGGCTGCCATGGCTGTGATCATCACGATAGCGCGAGCGCCCGCACGTGCGCGGCGGGCAGGTCCAATGCCTGGTGCGTCGCGGCCACCGCGCATCCGCCGCGCTCGAGGTGGCCCGTGAGCAGGCGCTTGAGCAGTGCGATGCCTTCCGCATCGAGCGCGGTCGCCGGCTCGTCCAAGAGCCACAGCGGACGCCGCGTGACGACGAGACGCGCCAGCCCCACGCGCCGGCGCTGCCCCTGCGAAAGCACGCGCGCGAGCAACTTCGCTTGCTTGTCGAGCGCGACGCTTGCCAACGCATCGCGCAGCGCCGAACGTTCTGCCGGGTCGTCCGCCAGCGCGACCAGCGACGCGAGATTCTCTTCCGCCGTGAGTTCGTCCTTCAGCGCCGGATGGTGCCCGCAGAATACGGCGTCCTGCCGCACCGCATCGGCGAACGGCGCGACGTCCTCGCCGCGCCAGCGCACGCGACCCGCGGTGGGCGTGGTGAGGCCGGCGAGGATGCGCAAGAGGGTCGTCTTGCCGGTCCCGTTGGCGCCCGTCACCAGCAGCGCGCATCCGGGCTCGACGCGCAGGCTGAGCGACGAGAAAAGGCGCATGAATCCGCGCTGCGCGGCCAGGTCAATCGTTTCGAGCATGGGCGTGTCGGACACGCGGGAAGAACATCAGCGGTCCGCGCGGGTTGGGACCGGCCTTGGCCGGAGGAGCGTTCGATATCACGGGTTATTATAGCGGAGGGCGCATTTTGCCCCGGACGACGGAGGCAGGGATTGATCCCGCGCAAAGTGCCCGAGTCCGGGGGGAATCCCGGCACCCGGGGTCTCGTGCAACGATGGGCAGGGGCGCCGCGCTGGCTGACCGGGCTCGCGATCGTCGCGCTGTTCCTGTTCGTGCAGCACTTCGGCGTCAAAGACCTGCCGATTTTCGGCAAGCTCGAGGCAATCGCCTACGACGCGCGGCTCCTCGCGACACAACCGCGCACCAGCGATCCGCAGGTCGTCATCGTCGACATCGATGAGGCAAGCCTGCTGCGCGAGGGCCGCTTTCCGTGGTCGCGCGACCGGCTGGCACTGTTGGTCGAGATGCTGCTGGACCGGCACCAGGCGCGCGCGGTGGGATTCGACGTGCTCTTCGCGGAGCGCGACACGTCGGGCGGCTTCGCCGTCCTGCAGCAGCTTGCCCAGACAGACTTGGCGAATGTGCCCGGCTACCTGTCCGCCATCTCAGGCTTGCGGCGCAAGCTCGACTACGACGCTCAGTTCGCCGAGGCGATGCGCGGGCACGCGACGGTGCTGGCCTACACGTTCAACGACAAGAAGGAGACCGCCGGCGTGCTGCCGCCCCCTGCGTTCACGGAGGCGGATCTTGGCAGGTATGTGATTCCCATCGCGCCGGAGAGCGGATACACGGCAAACCAGGGCGAACTGCAACGCGCGGCGGCAGCCGCCGGGCACATCGACCCCGTTTACGATTCCGACGGTGTAGTGCGCCGCGTGCCGCTGGTGAAGCGCTACCAGAACGGCTTCTATCCCGCGCTGGCGTTGGCGGTCGCGCAGGTCGTCGTGGAGGCCAAGTCCATCAAGCCGCATTTCGATTCCAACGACGATCTCGATCTGCTCGACTTGGGCGGGCTCAAGGTGCCGGTCGCCAAGGACGGCACGGCGCTCGTGCCGTATCGCGGCAAGCAGAAGACGTTCCCGTATTACTCCGCCGCGTCGGTCATGGCCGGCGAAGTGCCGGCCGACAAATTTCCGGGCGCGATCGTGCTCGTCGGCACCACGGCGAAGGGCCTGCAGGATGCGCGGTCGACGCCGGAGGCGCCGGACTTCCCCGGCGTGGAGATCCACGCGAACCTGCTCGCGGGCATCCTGAACAACGAACTGCAGTCGGTGCCCGCGGGCACGGAGAACGTCGAGGCGCTGCTGATGCTCGTGGCCGGGCTGATCGTCGTTTTCGCCGTGCCGTGGCGGCGGCCGGTGCTGAGCACGCTGTGCATCGTGGCCGTCGCGCTGGTCGTGGTCGCGATCAACATGGGCTTCTGGTTCCGCGCGCAATCGGTCGTCCCGCTGGCGACCACGCTGCTCATGCTGCTTTCGCTGCTGATGTGGAACCTGGCCGGTGGCTTCCTGCGCGAATCGCGCGCGATCCGCAGCCTGTCCGACATGTTCGGCGAGTACGTCCCGCGCGAGCGCGTCGCGCAGATGCGCGAGACCGGCGAGCGCTTTTCGATGGAGGGCGAAAGCCGCGAACTGACGGTGCTCTTCGCCGACGTCCGCAATTTCACGACGCTGTCCGAGCGGCTGCCGCCGCGCGAGCTGTCAGCGCTGATGAACGCCTACCTGACGCCGATGACCGCGGTCATCCACGACAACCGCGGCACGATCGACAAGTACATCGGCGACGCGATCATGGCGTTCTGGGGCGCGCCGCTGCCGAATCCGCGCCATCCGCACGACGCGGTCGCGGCGGCACTGGGCATGCAGAAGGCGATGCGCGAACTGGGCGTGGTCTTCGCGCAGCGCGGCTGGCCGCGGCTCGCGATCGGCATCGGCGTCAACTCGGGGCCGATGAACGTCGGCGACATGGGCTCGGCCTTCCGCAAGGCGTATACGGTGCTGGGCGACGCGGTGAATTTGGCCGCCCGGCTCGAGGGCCTCACCAAGGTCTACAACGTCGGCATCCTGTGCGGCGAGGCGACGCGCGCGGCGGCGCCCGAATTCCGCTGGCGCGAAGTGGACTGGGTTCGCGTCAAAGGCCGCGACCAGGCCGTCGCCATCTATGAACCGCTGCCCGCCGACGCGTCCGCCGAAGGCGCCGCGGAACTGACGCGGTGGCATGCGGCGCTGGTCCTCTACCGCGAACGCAAGTTCGCCGACGCGCAGCGCGATCTTGCTGCACTGGCCGCTGCGCATCCGGATCGCGGCCTGTATGCGGTCTTTCGCGAACGGTGCGCGATATACGCGAGCGAGCCGCCGCCGCCGGACTGGGACGGCGCGAACACGTTCGTGACGAAATGATCGTCGCGCGCGGCTATTCCTGCTAGCAGCCTGCCGCGCCCACGCAGCGGCGATATCCGGCAACGCCTTCGATGACGCCGCCGCCACGGTAATTGAAGAAGTAGTCGAGCCCCAGGCCCGACCCTCCCTGACCGGCGAAGAAGCCGACGAAGTTGCCGGCGATGAGCGGCTGGCAGCCACCGCCGGCACACGCGAACTGGGCACCGATGCCCGACGTCGAGAAGAGTCCGTTGTGGATGCTGGTCGACCCGCTCATCGTGTAGGTGGCGTTGCCGAAGCCGACGGTCAGGCCGGTGAGGGCCAGGCTCGCGGCCGTGAAGTCCACGTTGATCTTGCCGCCGGAAATCAGCGTGCCGACGGCGCCGGTACCCGAATCGGTCGGGCGCGTTCCGCCCACTGGCGCGTAGGAAAACTGACCGGAGCCGGGCAGGTTGGTCGCCGTCGCCCCATAGATGTAATGAAGATTGCCGCCGTCGTTCGCCACATTCTGACCGCCGGGCAACTGCTGGACGATCGTCGAGCCGGGACCTTCCCAGCGCCCCCAGTTGATGGAACCGGCCGCGGCGTTGGAGCCGGTGTCGACGATGGCCGCCGTGCCCACGTTGGCATTGAGACTGCTGTTGACGAACGACGTCAGCCGCCCTGAGGGATCGCGGCCCACGCCCGCGCTGCCATCGCCGGTCGAACCCAATTCGATCGTGTAGCGGTCGGAACCGACCACCGCCGTGATGTTCTGCGGCGCGATCACCGATCCCTTCGTCAGATCTTCGGTGCCCACGTACACGAACGGCGGCAGCGGAAGCGACGGATCGATCTGGAACGGTGGAACGGCGGTAAACACCAGATCGGAAGGCGGCGCGCGCTCCGCGATCTGGCGACCCGACAGCCGATCGGCGAGGAACGTCGGAGGCGCCAGCAGGCGGCGCGGCACCTCGTCGTCGAGCACGACGAAATATTCGCGCTGGCCATATTCCTCGGTGATGCCGCCGGCGGTGACGCCGACCACGCCTTCGAACACGCCCCCGTACAGGCCCGCCCCCGCAGGATCGCTGGTCGGATTGTCGCGGCACTGGCCGCGCCCGCAGATCTGCAGCTGGTAGTGCGTGCCGCGGATGCCGATCGTCGCCTGCGTCGTCAACACCTGGTACGTGTCCCGATTGACCTGGCCCACCTGCCCGGTGACCGTGCGAAACCCGCCTCGGACCAGCCGGAAGACGGCGCGCTCGGAGCCGTCGGTGTTGCCGGTGAACGCGTAGGCCTCGATGCGGAATTCGGAGTCGGGCTTGAGCGCCACCAGCGCGTTGTCCGAGAAGCGCAGCTGGGCGTTGCTCTGCGGGCCGGTGACTACCGTATCGCCGGTGTTGACGGTCGCGCCGGCTGCAAGACGCGAGCGGTCGCCGCCGCGCACGAGCGTGACGTCACCCACGGCCAGAACGACGCGCGCGGCCTGCGCCAGCGCATCGGTTGCGAGCACCGCCAGCATGGCCGCCACGGCGAGCGCAGCCACGCGGAAGGTCAGCAGGCGACGGGTCTGGCGTGTCGTGTCCATGGCTCTAGCGATAGTCGTAGCGGACTTTGAGGGCCACGACGTTGCGCGCGTACTCGTAGAGTGAAATGTTCGAATTGTTGCGCATGTACTGGTACTCGAGTTTCGCGCTCCAGTTGCGGGTGAAGAAATAAGCGACGCCGGCATCGATGGCCAGATTGTTGTCGTGCCGCGTGACGTCGATGATCGGAATGGCGCCGTCGTAGTTGCTGCGCACGTACGAGACGGCGGCCGTCAGCGCCCATTGCGGCGACGGCGACACGTTGATCACAGCGGTCGCGCCCAGCAGGTCGCGCGCCAGATCAGGGCGGTCCTGCGTACTGCGCTCGTCGCCGCCGAACGCGACGACGTCGAGCACCGGCTGCCATCCGGTCAGCCACCACTGCCGATAGCCCACGGCAAGCGAGGTGAGGTCGACGTCACGCGGCTGGTTGGCGCCGCTGTAGCTCACCCACGCGTATTGGGGCGCGACCCACAGCTGCGACGTCTCGTTCAATTGCCGGCGCCACTCGACGCCCACTCCGTTGGTGCCGCGGTAATCGGTGCCGTCCAGCAGGATGTCGCCATACGCGTAGTTGACCGAGTATGTGTTGGCGCCCGAGAGATAGCTCGCGCCGAACGCCACGCCAAAGTTCGCGAGGTCGAATTCGGATTGCTGCGAGTAGAAATTGCCGCTGCCCCAGCCGCTAGCGTGCAGGATGACGCCCGGTGCGACCGGACGGTCGTAGGTCGCGCCGGCGGCAACGACCGCGAAGCCGGCCCCCTTCTTGACGCCGAAGTCTGCCACGGTGACGGGCCCGAGGACGGGAAGTGTGAGGTCGGCCTGCGCGACGCCCGCGTTCACGTTGCTGTCGTAGCCGCCGCCAGCCTCGACGAACGCGCGCAGTCGCGGCGTGTATTGGGCTTCGCGGCGCAGCAGCGCGTCCAGGTAGCGCTCCACGCTCGCGCGCACCGCAGGCGGCAGGTCGAGCTTGGCGATGGCATCGAACTCGCGCCGCGAATTGAGGTCGTCCTGCGCGTAGAAGTAGGCGCGCGCCAACTCAAGTCGCGCGCGCACGTCGTCCGGATGTTGCAAATTGTAGCGTTCGAGTGCGAGCACGCCGATGCCCGCGCGGCCCACGTCGACGGCCGCGATGCCGCACCAAAGGTCGGCCTTTGTGTCGGCAGCAACGTCGATCGTCCCGCATTGCGCATACGCGTCCGCGGCCTGGCCGGTTTCGACCAGCTTGCGCACATCGTCGGAAGTCGCGGCCAGTGCCGCGTCCGTCGCGCCCAGAATGCCTGCCGCGAACAGCACGGCGTGGCGCGCAACGCACATCGGGCTTAGGAATCGAGGCATCTTTGCTGGGACGCTCTGGGTGCGGCCCATCATAGCACCCGCGTTCCGCCGATCCAATTCGCGGGACCGTTGCGGCGCGTGCTTCGGTCGATGCCGCAATGCACACCGGCGTTCGCTGTGCAAATCCGCGTCCCGCCTATACACTCGACAATTCGTACGACCGATCCCGAGGGCGGTGTTCACGACCGCCAGGCGTCTTCACGGACAGGAGTCCTGCGCGTGCGGCACCAATCTCTGCTCGCCTATGCCGGGTACCGCTACCTCAAGGTGGCGCTGGCCGTCGTCGCGCTGGCCATCGGCGCGTACGTCTGGCACCGGCCGCCCAACGGGCCGTATGGCGGCACGTGGCTGGGCTACACGCTGGGAACCCTCAGCGCGCTGCTCGTGCTGTGGCTTTTGTATTTCGGCGTGCGCAAGCGCCGCTACCGGTCGACATTCGGCACGGTGCAGGGCTGGCTGTCGGCGCACGTGTACCTTGGCGCGTCGCTGCTCATCCTCGGCACGCTGCACGCGGCGTTCAAGTTCGGCTGGAACGTGCACACGCTGAGCTACGTGCTGATGGTCGCCGTGATCGTTTCCGGATTCTATGGCGTGTTCGCGTATCTGCGCTTTCCGCCGCGCATCACCGACACGCTCGGCGAGGATACGCTCGAGACGCTGCTGCTCGGCATCGCCGATTTGGACCGCGCCGTGCGGCCGCTGGCGCTCGGCCTGCCCGACACCGTCAACCGGCTCGTGCTGGCGGCGGCGCAGGGAACGCGGATCGGCGGCAGCTGGCGCCAGCAGTTTCGCGGCCGCGACAGCGACTGCCCGACGGCAGCCGCCGTCGCCGGCCTCCAGTTGATCGGCAAGTCGTTGCGCGGCGAAGAGGCGCGCGTCAACGAGCAGATCTACGCGCTGATGGCGCGCAAGCAGGAATTGGTCAACCGCGCGCGGCGAGCGGTGGCGCTGAAGGCGCGCCTCGACCTGTGGCTCTTCATCCACGTTCCGCTGTCGCTGGCGCTGCTCGCGGCGCTGATCGCCCACGTCGTCTCCGTGTTCTTCTACTGGTAGGCGAAGCCGTGCGTCTCGCGCTCACCACCGTCACGCGCAACCGCAAGGGGCAGGCGGTGCGCGTGACGAAGACATTGGAAGGCGAGTCGTTCGCGATCGGACGCGGTGCGCAGTGCGCGATCCACCTTCCGGATCCGCGCGTCGCGCTCGAGCACGCCACCATCTACCAGTCCGACGGCGCCATACGTCTGGGCGTCGTGGGTGCGGCGACGATGCTCGTCAGCGGCCGCCCCAATCCCGAGGTCGCGCTGACACCGGGCGTGTCGGTCGAAATCGGGCCATACGGCGTTGACGTCGAGGCGCCTCCGGCCAACGCCGACCTGGGGCTCGCCATCGAACTTGTGCGGCCGCTCCCGGACGACCTGGCCGAAATCCGGACGCGCTCGCGGATGACGCTCGACGCGACAGGCTTGTCGAAGCGGCGGCCGGCGTGGGTGCTGGGCGCCATCGTCCTCGTCCTGTTTCTCGCCATTCCCATCGTCAATGCGCTGCTGCCGGCCATGCGTGCGGCAACGTCCACTATGCGGCTGACGCCCGACTCGTCGTGGAATCCGGGGCCGCTGGCCGCGGGACACGCGGGCTTCGGCGGCAACTGCGCCGCGTGTCACGAGACGCCGTTCCTGCGCGTGCGCGACCGCAATTGCCTCAAATGCCATGACAACATCCCCGGCCACGTAATGCCCGTGTCGACGCAAATCGAGCTCTTCGGCGCCACGCGTTGCGCGAGCTGCCACGCCGACCACAAGGGCCCGGACGGCCTGGTCCGCCGCGATTCGGGGATGTGCGGGCAATGCCATCAGGACCTGAAGCGCCGCCTTCCCGGCACCGACCTGGCCGACGTCGGCGATTTCGCCACCTCGCATCCGGAATTTCGCGTCACGTTGTGGGCCGGCCCCGGCAGCACGGACATGGTGCGCGTCGCGCAAAGCGACAAGGCGCGGCTGGTCGAGCGATCGCATTTGAAGTATCCGCACGACGTGCACCTGAAGCCGAACATCCGCGGGCCCAAGGGCCGTGTCACGCTCGACTGCGGAGACTGCCATGTGCCCGACGCCTCCGGCCGCGCTTTCGTCCCCATCGACATGAACAAGGACTGCCTCGCCTGCCATACGCTGGAATTCGAGCCGGCCGTGACCAAGCGGCAGGTGCCGCACGGTTCGGTGGACAACGTGATGGCGACGATGCAGGAGTTCTACGCCAACCTGGCGCTGAAAGATGTTGCCGTCGATACGGTCGACACCGGCGACATCCGCCGCGGCATTCCGCAGGCGTCGAGCGCGATCGTCAGCGACGAGCAGCGCCGGCGCGCGCTGGCGTGGGCCGACCGCAAAGGCGCCGCCGTCGCGCAGGACCTCTTCGAGAAGCGCGTGTGCATCGTCTGCCACGACGTCGTCAGGAACACCGGACCCGGCATGGCGCCGGGAACGTTCCTGTGGGGCATCATGCCGCTTCATGTTCCCGACACGTATATGCCCAAGGCACGCTTCGACCACGACAAGCACACAACCATCAAGTGCGCCGACTGCCACGAGGGCACGCGTAAGTCGAAGACGAGCAGCGATGTGTCGCTGCCCGACATCGCCTCGTGCCGCATCTGCCACGCGGGCAGCACGCCCGTCAAGAACAGGATCGTGTCGACGTGCGTGTCGTGCCACGGCTTCCACGAACCCGGCCATCCGCCGTGGAACCAGCGCACGGCACTGGCGATCGGCGGCGCCGTGCAGGCGGCAGCGAGCGTGGATTCCCCGGATCCCGGACGCGCGCCATGAAGCGGGCCCAAATCGCATGGCGCGTGGCGACGTGGCTTGCGTTTGCGCTGCTCGCGGGTTGCGGTGGAGGCGGGGGCGGCGGTTCCGGTTCGGACGGATGTAGCGGAGATTGCCAGGCGGGCTCGCCCAACTCGCTGACGGTGAACGATGTTCAGCAGATCGTCGCGCAGGCCGTGTTCGAGGCGCAGGCGCGCGGCGCCAGGGCAACCGTTGCGGTCGTCGACCGTGTCGGCAACGTGCTCGCGGTGTTCAGGATGACCGGCGCGGCGCCGACGTTCACGATCACGTCGGGCACCGGCGCGACGGGCGGCCTCGAGGGCATCAGCGGACTGCCGTCGGAATTGGCGGCAATCGCAAAAGCCGTCACCGGCGCCTACCTGTCGTCGGAGGGCAATGCGTTTTCCTCGCGGACGGCGAGCCAGATCATCCAGCAGAATTTCAATCCGGGCGAAGACAACCAGCCCTCGGGCCCGCTCTTCGGCGTGCAGTTCAGCCAGTTGTCGTGCTCGGACCTCAATCAGCACGCCACGGCGGGCACCATCGGGCCCAAGCGATCGCCGTTGGGGCTCTCCGCCGATCCCGGCGGCCTGCCGCTCTACAAGAACGGAACGCTCGTCGGCGGCGTGGGCGTGATCGCCGACGCGATCTATTCGCTCGACACCGACCTTCACGGGCAGGACACCGACATCGACGAGCTGATCGCCGTCGCCGGCGGCAGCGCGTTCGCGGCACCCGCCGATCGCCGCGCGAACCAGATCACCGTCGACGGCCGCACGCTGCGCTATGTCGACTCCGAGGCGCTGGCGAGCAATCCCGCGATGGCGCCGGCGTTCTCGTCGATCAACGGCGTCGTCGGCACGTTGGTCAACGTGACCGGGTACGGCGGCAGCCCGATAGTTGCCGGTACCGCATTCGGCACGCCCGCTTCGGGCTTTCGCGCAGACACGTCGGCCGCATTCGCCGGCCTCAATGCGTACATTCTCGTCGACGCCGCCAACGTCAACCGCTATCCGCCGCGGAATGGGGCCGACGGCCTGCTGCAGGCAGGCGACGTGACGCAAATTCTCGAGAGCGCGCTCGACGTCGCCAATCGCGCCCGTGCGCAGATCCGCCGCCCGTTGGGATTATCGGCGCAAGTGACAGTGACGGTCGTCGACACCCAAGGCAATGTGCTGGGCCTCGTGCGCTCGCCAGGCGCGCCGGTGTTCGGCACCGACGTCGCGCTGCAGAAGGCGCGCACGGCCGCATTCTTCTCGAGCATGACAGCGGGGGCGCAGCTGAACGCGCTTCCCTCCGCCAATTACCCGACGGCGCCTTCCGCCTACGTCTCGGCGCTGCGCACCTTCCTGGACGATCCGGCGGCGCTGGCCAACGGCACGGCCTACAGTGCCCGCGCGATCGGCAACATCTCGCGGCCGTTCTTCCCCGACGGCATCGGCGGCACGGCGAACGGCCCGTTCTCGAAGCCGTTCCCGCAATGGAGCATCTTCAACGACGGCCTGCAACTCGATCTCGTGCAGGACAAGCTCGTCGCGTCGCTCGTCGCCGGCGACGATTCGACCGGCTGCACCGGCGTGGGCGCGCTCACCAACGGCGTCCAGATCTTCGCCGGCAGCGTGCCCATCTACCGCAACAACGTGCTGGCAGGCGCCATCGGCGTTTCCGGCGACGGCATCGACCAGGACGACATGGTGAGCTTCCTTGGCCTCGCCAATGCGGCGGCCATACTCGGCGCGGGCATCGCCAACGCGCCGACGGCCATTCGCGCCGATACGCTCGCTCCTCAGGGCGAGGGCACGCGGCTGCGGTACGTGAACTGTCCGCAGTCGCCGTTCAACGGCAGCAGCGAGCAGAATGTCTGCGCGGGCATCTGAAGTCCTGTGCGCCATGGCGCTAGCCGTGTCGCTCGGCGCCGTGGCGCACGCCGGCGCGGCGGCACAAGCGTTCGTCCCGGCGCCGCCACCGCATTCGGCGGACGGCCGCTACGGCCTGCAGGTGCTGGTCGGCACGCTCGACGTCTACGCCGAGCCCCATCGCGTATCGGCGATCATCGCGCAATTGCAGGAGGGCGCGCAGATCGAAGCGCTGGAGCGGCGCGACGCGTGGTACCGGATCACACTGTCCGACGGTCGCGCGGGCTGGGTCGACTATGTGTTCGGCAAGACCGGGCCCAATTTCTCCGTCGATGCCACGCCCGCGGAGTTGCGCGCAGCGCCGAAGACCGCGATGGCGAACGCGCCCGTGCCGCCGACACCGATGCCTCCACCCCAGTCGCCACCCGACGATCGCATCGAACAACGGCAGCCGATGGGGAAGCCACTCGAGGCGCTGATCCCGAAGATCGACCCGACGCAGGTGCCGCCGCCCGAAGCGCTGCTGCCGCGCAATTCGATTCCGGTGCCCGACCGCTGGCGCCTGATGGACGAGCTGGGCTTCATCCACCAGCGCTGGTACGACCCGTACAACCCGAACACGCTGAAGGGTGACCGGCCGGTGTTTGGCGACGACTGGTTCGTCAACTTGGGCGCCGTGTCCGACACGCTGTTCGAATGGCGGCAGATTCCCACGCCGATCGGCGCGCAGTCCACGCAGAATCCACAATCGGACGATCAGTTCGGGCGCAACCGGCAGTCGCTGTTCAACGAGAACGTGATTCTGAGCCTGTCGCTGATCAAGGGCGACACGACGTTCCGGCCGCCCGACTACGAACTCCGGTTCGTGCCGGTGATCAATTTCAACCGCGCGCAGGTCGACGAAGTGCGCGTGCTGCGCGTCGACCCGCGTGAGGGCACGACGCGCAACGACAGCATCGTCGCCGTGCAGGAACTCTTCGTCGACAAGCACATTCGCAACGTGAGCGAAAACTACGACTTCGACGCGATCCGCGTCGGCATCCAGCCGTTCACCGCTGACTTCCGCGGCCTGCTGTTCATCGACCAGCCTCTGGGCATCCGGCTCTTCGGCACGCGCGACAGCAACCTGTGGCAGTACAACTTAGGATGGTTCCGGCGCCTGGAGAAGGATACGAACAGCGGCTTGAACGACATCACGAAGCCGCTGCGCAACGAGAACATCGTCGTCGCCAATCTCTATCGGCAGGACTTTCCGGTGCCCGGGTTCACGCTGCAGGGGACGGTGATCTATGACGACGACCGCGAGAACGGCGTCCACTACGACAACAACGGTTTCCTGACACGGCCCGCTGCGCTCGGCGACGAACAGCCGCATACGTACCAGGTCACCTACCTGGGCTTGAACGGCGACGGGCATTTCGGACGCTGGAACGTATCAGGCTCGCTCTACTGCGTTCTGGGAAGCGTCAACCAGGATCCGCTCGCGCAGCAGAGGGTGGACGTGAGCGCCCTCTACGCGGTGGCCGAAGTGTCGCGCGACTTCGACTGGATTCGCGTTCGCGGCACCGGGGTCTTCCAGAGCGGCGACAAGAATCCGTTCGACGGCCACGCCAACGGGTTCGACGCGATCCAGGAGAATCCGCAGATCGCCGGCGCCGACACGAGCTACTGGATCCGGCAGGCGGTGCCGTTGATTGGAGGCGGAGGTGTGGCGCTGTCGGGCCGCAACGGCGTGCTCGCGTCGCTGCGCTCGTCGAAGGACGATGGCCAGGCCAACTTCACCAATCCGGGCTTGGCGCTGATCGGCATCGGCGCCGACGCGGACGTGACGCCCGAAGTTCGCGTCATCGGCAACTTGAACCAACTGTGGTTCGCCAACACGTCGTCGCTGTCGGTGTTGCGCCAGCAGGGCACGATCAGCACGTCGGTGGGAACGGACCTGTCGGTTGCCATGCAATATCGGCCGTGGTTCTCGCAGAATATCGTGCTCAACGCGTCCGCAGCCGTACTGTTTCCCGGCGCGGGCTTGAAGCAGCTCTACGCGTTCGACGGCGACAAGACGCAATATTCGATTCTCTTCAACGTCCTCTTGACCTACTGACCCTGGCCATGACGACACCTCGCAAACGCCTGACGCGCCCCGGGTTGCTGCCGCCGATCGCGTGCGCGCTCGTCGCGATCGGCTGGGGCGCGGTGATGGCCACGGCGATGGGAAATGAGGGCGAGACGCCCGTGCACCGCGCGTACACTGTGGCGCCACCCGCGCCCGAGAAGCAGACGGCCGGCGAGGCGCTCGCCAAGTCGCGTGGCTGCGCAACGTGCCATACGGCCACCGACCACGCGACGATGCACGTCAATCCGGCCGTGGTCCTGGGCTGCACCGATTGCCACGGCGGCAATGCGACGGTCACCAAACCTGTCAGCGCGGACACCAAAGACGCCGCGTACCAATCCGCGCTCGCCGACGCCCACGTGCTGCCGCGCTATCCGCTGGCGTGGAAATATCCGTCGAGCGCCAATCCGGCGGACAGCTACACGCTGCTCAATCGCGAGTCGGCCGAATTCATCCGCTTCGTGAACCCCGGCGACTACCGCGTCGCGCGCGATGCGTGCGGCGCCTGCCACCTGCCGACGATCCAGGCGGCCGAACGCAGCCTCATGTCGACCAGCGCCATGCTCTGGGGCGGCGCGGCGTACAACAACGGTATCCTGCCGTTCAAGCGCTACGTGCTGGGTGAGGCGTACACGCCGAAAGGCGAGGGCGCGACGATCGTCAATCCGGTGCCCGTGAATCCGTTCATGACGGAGAAGGGCATGCTGCCGCGGCTATATCCGCTGCCGGCGTGGGAGACGACGATTCCCGCCGACATCTTCCGCGTGTTCGAACGCGGCGGACGCGTGATCTCGAGCCAGTTTCCCGAAATCGGCATTCCCAACAGCAGCGGCTCCCTGCAGAAACTGGATGAACCGGGACGGCCCGACTTGAAGCAGTCGATACGCGGGCCGGGCACCGGCAGCCGCATCTCCGTCCCGGTGATCAACATCACGAAGACGCGCTTGAACGACCCGCACATGTGGTTCCTGGGGACCAACGAGCAGCCGGGAGACTATCGGTCGTCCGGCTGCACGGGTTGCCACGCCGTCTACGCCAACGACCGCGACCCGAAGCACAGCGGCCCGTACGCGGCGTTCGGCAACACCGGCACGTCGCAGACGGCCGATCCGACGATTCCCAAGGACGAATCCGGCCATCCGCTGAAGCACGCTTTCACGCGCGCCATTCCGTCGTCGCAGTGCATGGTGTGCCACATGCACCAGCCCAACGTCTTCGTGAACACGTTCTACGGCTACATCATGTGGGACTACGAGTCCGACGCGCCCTTCATGTGGCCGGAGAAGCAGCGCTACCCGACGATCGCCGAGGCACGGGAAATCCTCGATCGCAATCCGGAGGAGGCGGCGATCCGCGGCAAGTGGAGCGACCCCGAGTTCCTGCGCAACGTGTCGTCGCTCAATCCGAAGCTCAAGGACACGCAGTTCGCCGACTACCACGGCCACGGCTGGAATTTCCGCGCGGTGTTCAAGCGTGACCGCAAGGGCACGCTGCTCGATGCCAAGGGCAACGCGGTGGCCGACGACGATCCGCAGAAGTTCCAGAAGGCCGTGCACCTGTCGTCGATCCACATGGATCTGGGCATGCAGTGCGTCGACTGCCACTTCTCGCAGGACAACCACGGCAACGGCCACATCTACGGCGAAGTGGCGGCCGCCATCGAGATCGATTGCACCGACTGTCACGGCACGGTGAGCCAATACCCGACGCTCTTCACCAGCGGCCCGGCGGCGCAGCCGGGCGGACGCGACCTCTCCATTCTGCGCACGCAGGACGGCCGCAAGCGCTTCGAATGGCGCGACGGCAAGCTCTACCAGCGCGCGGCGCTCGATCCCGACAAGGAATGGGAGGTGACGCTGGTCCGCGACACCGTCAATCCGCTGCATCCAAAGTACAACGCAAAGGCGGCGCGCGCCAAGCTGCTCGCCGCCGGCGATTCGATGCAGTGGGGCCCGGGCGTGGACACGACCAAGCTCGCGCACGACAACGACAAGGTGGCGTGCCAGACGTGCCACCTGTCGTGGACGACGAGCTGCGCCGGCTGCCACCTGCCGATCCAGGCCAACGCCAAGACCGAGCGCCACCACTACGAAGGGGGCGAGAGCCGCAACTTCGCGACGTACAACCCGCAGGTCGCGCGCGACGACGCGTTCCAGCTGGGACTGAATGGGCCGGTGAAGGGCGGCAAGATCGTACCGGTGCGCTCGAGTTCAGCGCTGGTGCTCTCGTCGACCAACATCAACCGCGAGCACATCTACATCCAGCAGCCGCCGATCGCCGCGAGCGGCTTCTCGTCTCAGGCGTTCGCGCCGCACTATCCGCACACCGAGCGCAAGACGGAGACCAAGACCTGCACCGACTGCCACGTGTCGGCCGCCAACGACAACAACGCGATCATGGCGCAGCTCCTGCTGCAGGGGACGAATTTCGTCAACTTCATCGGCTACAACGCGTGGGTCGGCGAAGAAAAGCGCGTGAGCGCCATTCAGGTGACCGAATGGGACGAGCCGCAGGCGGTCATCGGCAGCTACCTGCACCGCTACGCGTATCCCGACTGGTACGCGGCGCACCAGATGCGCGACAGGCGGCTGCCGACGATTGCCACGCACGATACCAAGGGCGCAGCGCGCTGCCTGCAGTTGCGCGGCGAGTACCTGTATGTCGCCGAAGGCGCGGGTGGGATGCGCGTATATGACGCCGCCAGTGTCGCCAACAAGGGCGTATCGCAGAAGATCATCACGGCGCCGTTCTCCCCGCGCGGCCACGACACGCATATCGCGTCGCCCAACGCGACGTGCGTGGCGCTGCCGACCAACCAGCCGATCAATCCGCTGCGCAACGACGGTGAGCTGATGCGCGTCACCAACCAGGAGCAGCCATTCCACCCGATCTACCGTTATGCGGCGATCACCGACGCCGTCGAGGGCCTGATCCTCACCAACGTGACCACGATGGCCGATGGCGAGCCGCGTAACAATTTCCTGACGCGCGCCGTGACGTGGAACGAGGGTGGTGTGCTGACCGGCGCGCGCCACATCGTGCTGGGCGGTCATTTCGCCTACATCGCCGCCGACCGCGGGCTGGTGATCGTGGACCTCGACAATCCGCTGCAGCCGAAGCTGACGGCCGTCGTGCCGCTCGTGGGCGTGCGCGCCTCGGCGCTGCAGTTCCGCTACCTGTTCGTCACCGACGATACCGGACTGCGCGTCGTCGACGTGACCGACCCGGCGCAGCCGCGCATCGTGCCGGGTGCGGGCGTGGCGCTAGCCGACGCGCAGCGCGTCTACGTTGCGCGTACGTTCGCGTACGTCGCGGCAGGTAAGGCAGGTCTCGCGATCATCGACGTCGAGCGGCCCGAGGCGCCGAAGCTCTACAGCCTGTTCACCGCCGACGGCACGCTGAACGACGCGCATGACGTCGTCGTCGGCTCGACCAACGCGTCGCTGTTCGCGTATGTCGCCGACGGCGTCAACGGACTCAAGGTCTTGCAGCTCACCGCGCCCGACACGCAGCCCAAGTTCTATGGCTTTTCGCCAGATCCGAAGCCGCAGCTCATCGCATGGCGCAACACGGCGACGCCGGCGCTGGCGCTGGGCAAGGGACTCGACCGCGACCGCGCCGTCGACGAGACCGGCGGCCAGATCGCCGTGTTCGGCCGCATCGGCGCGCGACCGTTCAACGCCGACGAAATGCGCAGGTTCTACCGGCGACCCGACGGCACTGTGTGGACCGTCACCGACGACGTCCGCATGCAGGACTTCGTGCCCGCGCCGACGGTCGCGGGAAGCAATGCGCCGGCAACGCCGGCGCGGAAGCCATGAGGATTCCCATGAATGCAGTCCGCCTGGCCGTAATCGCGGCATTCACCGCATCGGCATCGCTCGCCACAGGGCAACCGACGAAGCCCGCCCCCATCCCGCTGCCGTATCAAAGCACTGATACGAGCATGGGTGTCGTCAACTGCGCGAACAGCCTTTGCCATGGTTCTGTCGAGCCCATCAAGGATTCGAACGTCCTGCAGACCGAATACGTGACCTGGTCCCGCGTCGACAAGCACGCGCGCGCGTACAAGATCCTGTTCAACGACCAGTCGCAGCGGATCGCGAAAAACCTGGGACTGGGCAAGCCATCCGAGACCAAGCTGTGCCTCGACTGCCACACGCACAACGTGCCCAAGGAGCGCCGCGGCGAGCGCTTCGTGCTGGACGACGGCGTCGCATGCGAGGCATGTCACGGACCGTCCGGCCGGTGGCTGGAATCGCACGTGCAGGACAACGCGACGCACGAGGGCAACCTGAAGGCGGGGCTCTATCCGACCGCCGAGCCCGTGCCGCGCGCCAGGCTGTGCCTCTCCTGCCACTTCGGCAACGGCGACCGTTTCGTCACGCACCGGTTGATGGGCGCGGGCCATCCCCGCATGGCGTTCGAGCTCGATACGTTCACCGCGGTGGAACCGGCGCACTTCAAGGCCGACACCGACTGGGAAAAGCGCAAGCAGATGTGGGACGGGGTGCAGGTATGGGCAATCGGCCAGGCGCTTGCGGTGTCGGAGATGATGGATGTGCTGACGGACCCGAAGCGCGGCCGCGATGGACTCTTTCCGGAACTCGTGCTGTTCGACTGCCACGCGTGCCACCATCCGATGAGCGACAGGCGCTGGACGCCGCGCGTGCCGGGCCTGGGGCCGG
Source organism: uncultured beta proteobacterium (assembly GCA_963828045.1). Classification (GTDB taxonomy): domain Bacteria; phylum Pseudomonadota; class Gammaproteobacteria; order Burkholderiales; family Casimicrobiaceae; genus VBCG01. Next base: position 985,629 of record CAWHCM010000004.1, read on the forward strand.
GCGTGGTGCGCATCAACGATTCGAACATGCTGATGGTGCGGCAGATCTCCCGCGTCGTCGATGCGCCGCTCGGCGCGCGCATCGCGGCGACGATGAACAAGCTGCAGCAATCCGTTTCCAGCGGCAACGACGCGCTGGCGCAGGCGCATGCGCTGAAACAGGACATGCAGACGCTGATTCCCGTGCTTGACGCGCACCAGTTCACCGATGCCGACATGCGGGGAATCTTGAGCGGCCTGGTCAACGAGGGCCTGAACGGCCAGTACCACGACTACGCCGGCGCGGAACAGGCGACGATGGCCATCGGCAGCGTTGCCAATTTCATGTACCAGCGCGGGATGCTGAAGAGCGCGCGCAGCGTAAACAGCGGCCTCGACGCGCTGCAGAAGTCGGTGGCCAACGACGAACGGTACAGCCCGGCGCAGTTCCAGGCGGCGCTGCGCAATTTCCGCGCAGCAGTAGGACAATAAGGTTGGAGAATGAGATAGGACAATGAGTAGGATTATGATTAGCCCATGACCGACAGCGTCAAGATCGCGATCGTAGGTTCCGGACCGAGCGGCCTGTCGGCGGCTGCGCACGCGGCGGAGCTCGGCATCCCGCACGTGCTGCTCGAGTCCGAGAAGCACGCGTGCGACACGATCTACAAATACCAGAAGGGCAAGCACGTGATGGCCGAGCCGGCGGTGCTGCCGTTGCGCAGCCCGATGTCGTTCGGTGCGGGGCCGCGCGAAAAGATCATCGGCGCGTGGGACGAGGAACTCGCGAAATACAAGGTCAACATCCGTTACGGCGCAGGCGTCGCCGCCATCACCGGGCAGAAGGGCGCGTTCACGCTGAAACTCGCCACGGGTGACACGGTCGTCGCGGAAAGCGTCGTGCTCGCCATCGGGCTGCAGGGCAACCTGCGCAAGCTGGGCGCGCCCGGGGAGGATTTGCAGATCGTCCAATATCAGCTCGACGATCCGAAGGAATACGAGGACGAGACGATCCTCGTCGTCGGCGCGGGTGACGCCGCCATCGAGAACGCGCTTGCGCTCTCCGAGCAGAACCGCGTCATCATCATCAACCGCAACGACGAATTCGCGCGCTGCAAGGAAGGCAACTTGAGCCTCGTGCTGGCGGCGATCAAGGACGGCAAGCTCGAATGCCGCTACGGAACGTCGGCGATCAGCGTCGAAATGAAGGAGACCGAAGGCTGTCCGGCCGTCTTCAACGCCAAGACGCTCGAGGGCACGGAGGCCATCCCCTGCCACCGCGTCATCGCGCGGCTGGGGGCAACGCCGCCGCGCAAGCTGGTGGAGTCGTTCGGCGTAACGTTTCCGAATGCCGACCCGGCGTCGGTGCCGCAGCTCTCCGAAATCTACGAGTCGAATGTGCCCGGCCTCTTCATCGTTGGCGCGCTGGGCGGCTACCCGCTGATCAAGCAGGCGATGAACCAGGGTTACGAGGTCATCGAGTACATCCGCGGGAATCGCGTCGAACCCGCCGACGAGCCGCTGCTGCAGGCCAAGTTCAGCAACTATCGGCGCGCCAAGTCGGTCAGCGAAGGAATCGCGCTCATCCAGAAGAACGTGCCGATGCTCGCCAAGATCACGACGCTGCAACTGCGCGAGTTCCTGATCGACAGCGACATCCTGGCGCCGGAACCCGGTGCCGTCATCTTCAACCGCAACGACTACACGAACACGTTCTTTTCGATCGTCGAGGGCAGCGTCGACATCGAGATCAACACCGGCACTCCTGACGCGCGGATCGCGCGGCTGGGACCGGGACAGTTCTTCGGGGAGCTGGGCCTCATCTCCGGCCGCCGTCGCGCGGCAACCGTGCGGGCAGGCAACGACACGGTGGTGATCGAAACGCCGCGCCGGTCGATGCTTAAGCTCATCGCGTCGGTGAATGCCGTGCGCCGCGTGATCGACCACGTGTACCTGCAGCGCGCCGTGCGCGCCTACCTGTCGCAGGACCTGCCGCAGGCGGACCTCTCGGAACTGATCGAGGGCGCGCAGCTTCGCACCTACGCCAGCGGCGACACGCTGTTCAAGGAAGGCGACCCGCCGGACGGCCTGTACCTGTTGCGCCGGGGTTCGGTGACCGTGTCGCGGCGCATCGGCGGCCGCGACGTCGTGCTGTCCTATGTCGCCGCCGGCAACTACGTCGGCGAGATGGGCCTGCTATCGGACAGCCCGCGGATGGGCACCGTGCAGGCGGCGGTGATCACCGAGGCGATCATGCTGGACGGCGCACGCTTCAAGAAGGTCGCCGGCCGTCATCCAGAGCTGATGGAGGTCCTCGAGGGCCAGTTCCTCGACCGCATCCGCGACAACGTGCAGATGGAATCGCAAACGCAATCGGGCAACATCATCAGCTACCTGTTGCAGCAAGGCATCGGCGAGGCGACCGACGTGCTGCTGATCGACGAGAGCCTGTGCATCCGCTGCGACAACTGCGAGAAGGCCTGCGCCGACACGCACGAAGGCACGTCGCGCCTGAATCGCGAGGCCGGCCCGACGTACGCGCAGCTGCACGTGCCGACGTCCTGCCGCCATTGCGAGCATCCGCACTGCATGAAGGATTGCCCGCCGGATGCGATCCACCGCGCGCCCAACGGCGAGGTCTTCATCAGCGACAACTGCATCGGCTGCGGCAACTGCGAGCGCAATTGCCCGTACGGCGTCATTCAGCTGGCGCCGCTCGACCCCGCGCGCCGCGCGCCCAGCCTTCTGCAATGGCTGTTGTTCGGCGCCGGCGTGGAGCCGGGCATGGAGGAAAAATCGCACGACAAGACGCTGTCCAAGAAGGCGGTCAAGTGCGACATGTGCAAGGGTCAGGACGGCGGCGCCGCGTGCGTGCGTGCGTGCCCGACGGGCGCGGCGATACGCGTGTCGCCGGAGAAATTCCTGGTCTACGCAAGCGGCGCGGAAGTCGAAGTCTGAGCTGGCTGGCCGCTACTGGATCTCGAGAAAGTGCTTTGCCGCGCGCCGCGATGCAGTGCTGGCGCTCGCGTCGTCCGCCACCTCGGTCGCCACCGGCTTGAACACCTGGTCCATCTCCTTCAAGCCCATTTCCTTGGCGTGCGCGAGCTTTGTGAAGAGTTCGGCGCGCTCCGCGTCGTCGAGCGCGCGGACCTGTGTGGTGACCTTGCCGGTTAGAACCGCCATGGCCGCCTTGATCGAGACCGGTCGCGGAATGGGCTGCGCGAACTGGAAGCGCCCGAAGGTGTCGGCGTAGACGCTGTCCTGCAGCCGCCACACCAGTCGCTCGCCGGTCGCGAGCGTCGCCTGAGTGGGTTCGCTGGCGATCAGCCGGTCGGTGCGATTGACGTCGGAAACCATGTCGGCGATCACGCTGCCCAGATTCCGGCTGAAATGTCCCATGGCCTGCGGAAACACGTCGAGCCACCAGGGCAGCGTCAGCAGCGGCAGCGCCGACACGATCCAGCGTCCCCACGGGTTGAGATTCTGGATGAGCGGTATCAGGCGCATGCCCGTGAACCAGACGAAAAGTCCGATGCCGAAGCCCACCACCATTGCGGCCGGATTGGGGTACTGATCGAGGCGCCGTTTGACGATGCCCGCAGGCAGCGCCTCGGCCGGCTTGGCCGGGTCGTACATCAGCGGAATGACCGCGGGTGGGGCGGTCCAGCCGTAGATCGCATCGTCGACGGGAAGGTCGAGCTCGAGGCGCAGCCAATCGAGCGCCGACTTCGCCGGCCACTTGTCGTGCATGAAGCGATCAGGGACGTTTGCGATCAGCCACTGCTTGGTCGCGGGCGCCATCCGCATTTCCGGCACGACGAAGCCGTGCTCGTCCTTCGTCCACGCGAAGGGCACGCCGGGCGAGATGTCGCGCAGGTCGGCCAGCATGTACGAATCGTTGAGCGGGACGCGCGTGCCGCAGTATCCGCGGCGCATTGGGCCGCCCCAGTCGCCGTCGTATTCGGCGACGATGCACGGCGAAGCGTTGGTGCTGGCGCGCCAGAATTCCGGATTGCGCACGCTCCCGGCATCGAATTCGAGCGCCAGCCAGCTTTCGACGATGCGCGCATCGACATGCGACGTGAACTTCTTGTATTGCTGCGCTTCCACGAGCACCAGCGGGCCGAATTGCCAGCCGATGAGCAGGAACATGCCAGCGAACGCCAGCAGGAACCCTGCGAGCAGCCAGTAGATCTTGCCCGCGACCCCGCCAGCGACCTCGGCTACCGCGCCGCGTGCAACTTTCTCGACGACGCCGCCGGACTCGGTGTCCGACGCCGGTTTCCGTTTCTCGGACATGCCGAGCACCCTCCGCGCCTGCTGCGGAATTCTCAGTCGACTCTCAGTCGACTTTCAGTTGACTATCTGGTCGATGACGACTCGAATCTTGTTCGTGCCGGGCTTCACGGGCGCGGACGCGCCGCGCAGGTCGCCGGATTGCGGTATCGCGTTGCCCGACTTGGAAATGCGCGCCTCGACGACGACCGTCTTGGCGTGCGAAATCGTGTTGGCCGGCGTCATCGCCATCGCGTCGGTCAGTGCGAAAGCCTTGGGCAGTTCGGCCGCCGTGCCGCGCATCACGGCGAGCGGCATCCGCGAACCCTCGGGATCGCGCGCGTAGATGAACAGCGCGTCGCCCGGCGCGATCTTGGGGGCAAGTTTGGGGTCGACTTCGACGCGGCCCTCGACGCCGAGACCTCCGGCGCTTGCGGGCGCACGGGCGCCGCCGCGGTCGGGGGTGCCGCCGCGACCGACGGCGGCGCTTTGTCGCTTGGAGCCACTGCCGCGAGGTGCCGGGACCGTGGCGCCTTTGCGCGCCGCTTCGAGTTCCGCGAGCACCTGGTCGACCTCGCTGCGACTCGTCGCTGTTGGGCGGCACCATTCCCTTGCAGCCGCTTGTAGAGCGCGATGGCGCCGTCGAAGTCGTTGCGCTCCGCCGCGGCCGCGGCGGAAAGCGCGATGGCCTTCGGATAGTCAGGCTCGAGCACCAATGCGCGCTTCAGCAATTCGGCGGGACGTCCGGCCAGTCGCTGGCCCTGCGCCATTGCGATGGCCTCGGCCTGGTCGGTGAGCAGTGCCCCGCTTTCCGGCATGTGCTTGCCCGCCTCCATGAATGCCGCCACCGAATCGTCGTAGCGGCCGAGCTTCAAGTACGAGCGCCCCAGCAGGATCCAGCCGTTGCCGTCGTCCGGATTCGCCTTCATCTTCGCCGCAAGGCGGTCGACCATCGCGATGATCTGAGCATCGTTGATCGGTCCCTCCCCGTGGCCGGCGGCAGCCGCCGCCGCAGGGGGCGGGTTCACCGCGCCGGGGTTGCCCAGGAACGCGTAGAGCAGTGCCGCCGACGCGGGCACGATGCCGACGAGCACGATGGCGGCGATCCAGCGCGAGCGCTCGGAAGGCGGCTGCTTGTTGTCCTCGGGAACGACCGCCAACTCGGTGCCGAAGCGCGCGACCAGCTCCGCCTGCGCCGCATCGCGATCGGCCGCGCTCAGCGTCCCTGCCGCAAACTCCGCGTCGATCTGCCGCTTGTGATCGCGAAAGACGGCGGTGGCCGCGGCCTCGTCGCCGGGCGCCTCCAGCTTGCGCCGCCGCACCAATGGCCAGACGAGCGCCGTCAGGACGCCCAAGGCAAGGACAAACGCGAACAACCAGAAGAGTGGCAGTGAGGTCATTCTTTAGGGGTTTGCCGCGCGGCGATGGCATGCGCGGATGCAGGATGGGCGCGATTATAGCAATCGTCTATGATGGACGGTCTCGCGTCCTTCGGCGCACACATCACGCGGCGATCCCATGTCGGACAAGAACATCCGTGAGGCTTCCCTCGAGTATCACCGGCAGCACCCGCCGGGGAAGATCTCGCTGCAGGCGACCAAGCAGCTCACCAACCAGCACGACCTGGGCCTGGCCTACACGCCGGGCGTGGCGGCCGCATGCGACGAGATCGTTCGCGACCCGCGGGAAGTGTCCAACCTGACGGCGCGCGGCAACCTGGTCGGTGTCGTCACCAACGGCACGGCCGTGCTCGGACTGGGGGCGATCGGCCCGCTCGCCGCCAAGCCGGTGATGGAAGGCAAGGCGGTGCTGTTCAAGAAGTTCGCGGGCATCGACTGCTTCGACATCGAGATCAAGGAGCTCGACCCCGACAAGCTCATCGACATGATCGTCGCGCTGGAACCGACGTTCGGCGGCATCAACCTGGAGGACATCAAGGCGCCGGAATGCTTCCACATCGAAAAGGCGTGCCGGGAGCGGATGAAGATCCCGGTGTTCCACGACGACCAGCACGGCACGGCGATCATCGTCGGCGCCGCGATCCTGAATGGCTTGCGCGTCGTCGAAAAGGAACATCGGCAGCGTCAAGCTCGTGTGCTCCGGTGCGGGCGCCGCGGCGCTGGCGTGCCTGGACCTGCTCGTGGGATTGGGGATAAAGCGCGAGAATATCTTCGTCGCCGACATCAAGGGCGTCGTGTACGAAGGCCGCAAGGAGGAGATGGACGACCACAAGGCCATCTACGCGCAGCCCACCACGGCGCGCACACTGGCCGAGATCCTGCCCGGCGCGGACATCTTCCTGGGGCTATCGGCCGGCGCGCGTGCTGAAGCCCGAATGGCTGCCGTGCATGGCCGACAAGCCGCTGATCATGGCGCTGGCCAATCCCGAGCCCGAGATCATGCCGGACGTGGCCAAGGCCGCGCGGCCCGACGCGGTGATCGCCACCGGGCGCTCGGACTTTCCGAACCAGGTCAACAACGTTCTGTGCTTCCCGTTCATCTTCCGCGGCGCGCTCGACGTCGGCGCCACGACGATCAACGAGGCGATGAAGCTGGCGTGCGTGCGCGCGATCGCCGATCTCGCGATGGCCGAGCAGTCGGACATCGTCGCGCATGCCTACGACATCGAAAACCTGCGCTTCGGCCCGGAATACCTGATCCCCAAGCCCTTCGACCCGCGCCTCATCGTGATGATCGCGCCGGCGGTGGCCAGGGCGGCGATGGACTCCGGCGTGGCCACGCGCCCCATCGCCGACTTCGACGCGTACAAGGAGCGGTTGACGCAGTTCGTGTACACTCGGGGCTGCTGATGAAGCCGATCTTCTCCGCGGCGAAGAAGGAACCCAAGCGCATCGTGTACGCCGAGGGCGAGGACGAGCGCGTGCTGCGCGCCGTGCAGGTCGTGGTGGACGAGGGCCTCGCGCGGCCGATCCTCGTCGGCCGGCCGGCGGTGCTGGAGCGGCGCATCGAGCGTTATGGCCTGCGCATCGAGCCGGGCAAGGATTTCGAAATCATCAATCCCGAGTTCGACGAGCGTTACCGCGAGTACTGGACCGAGTATTACCGGCTGACGGAGCGCCGCGGCGTTTCGCAGGCCTACGCGCAGATCGAGATGCGCCGCCGGCACACGCTGATCGGCGCGATGATGATGCACCGCGGCGAGGCCGACGGCATGCTGTGCGGCACGTTCGGCACGCACGAGCTGCACCGGCATTACATCGACCAGGTGATCGGGCTGCGCAAGGGCGTGCGCACGTACGCCGCGATGAACGCGCTGATGATGCCCGCGCGGACGATCTTCATCGCCGACACCTACGTCAATCCGGACCCGACCGCCGAGCAGGTCGCCGAGATCACGCTGCTGGCGGCGGAGGAAATCCGCCGCTTCGGCATCACGCCCAAGGTCGCGTTCCTGTCGCATTCGAGCTTCGGCTCGTCGACGTACCCGACGGCGAAGAAGATGCAGGCGGCGCTGGCGCTGGTGCAGGCTCATGGAACCCGACCTCGAATGCGAAGGCGAGATGCACGGCGACGCCGCGCTCTCGGAGGAAGTGCGGATCTCTGCCTTCCCGCACTCGCGGCTGAAAGGCGAGGCGAACCTTCTGATCATGCCCACGCTCGACGCCGCGAACATCTCGTTCAACCTGCTCAAGGTGTCATCGGGGTCGGGCGTGACGCTCGGGCCGATCCTGCTCGGCGTGGCCAAGCCGGTGCACATCCTCACGCCGTCGGCGACGGTGCGCCGCATCGTCAACATGACGGCGCTTACCGTCGTGGACTGCACGACGCAGCGGCAGGCACAGCTGATCTAGGCGGCCGCGCCCGCGTTTACGGCGCGTGCCTTACCTCCCGTAGAGCGCAAAGATTGCGACGATCAGCGCAACGACCGATATTCCAATGGCGATCCAGCTGCGAATCGTGATCCCGGAATCGCGCCTGCGTTGCAGTTCCAGCTCTCCCATGATGCGATTCGGAGAGCCTTCCTTGAACGACGCGTTCCAGGCCGCGACGTCCTCCGTCGACATCTTGCGCAGCGTTTTCGGAATTTCGCGGGGACGGATAGTAGTCAAATGCCGGCCCTTCGCCCTCAGTTCTCGAAGTCGACGCTTTTCGGAAGCTCGGACAGCGCGACGCGCGGGTTCTTCTTGAACGTGGTCTCGTCGAAGTAGATCGAGATGATGCCCTTGGGGTTGGCGGTCTGGCGCTTGGCCGACTCGCCTTCGCCGATCGTCACCGTTTGTCCGCGTGCGGGGTCGAATTGCAACACCAGCCGCTTGAAGGCCGGCGCGAAGAGACTTTGCGCGCCGGCTACCTTCTTGAGCAGCGCATTGGCCTGCGGGACCGGGCCCATGAGCGTGACGTAGTCCGTGGTGAGACTGGTCGGTGCGACCGGGCGCAGGTCCAGCGCGAACGAGACCTGCTCGCCGGCCGGAATGGTGATCAGCAGTTTCGGATCTTCGATGAGCAGCTCCGGCGTCACCGGAATGTCGAGGAGGCCCGTGTCGGTCGACACCACACGGATCGGCTGCGCGACCGCCTGGATCTCCATGACGATCCGCTCGCCCTTGTGTCCTTCGCGCGTGACCTTGACACCCGCGCGCAGCTTGTCGCGCTCGGATTCCCCTCACCGCGTAGAAGGTGTCGAGGGACATCTTCTCCACGAATTCGCGATAGTGCGGGAATGGGTTGTCTGCGGCCGCGGCGGGACCGGCGCAGAGCAGGCCGAACAGCGTTGACGCAAGCAACGGAGTCCGCACGATCAATGGTTTCCCTTTTCCCGCGGCGGAACTGTCTGCAGATAGGCCCACACGGCCTTTAGCTCCGTGTCCGTCATCTGCCCGTAGGCCTGCCACGGCATCATCTTGTTGATCGCGGTGCCATCCTTGCGCTTGCCTTCGCGCAGCGCGCGAATGAAATCGCTTTCGCTCCACCCCTTGAGGCCGGTTTCGTGCGGCGTGAGATTCGCGACTATCGGCATGTCGGGATCGCCGTCGAGCTTGCCGCCCGACAGATTGGGGCCGTGGCATCCACGGCACACCTGCACGATGTGGTTTCCCAGTTCCACGCTGGGCGCTTCGGCGGGCGGCTCCACGACGTGCGGCTTGTCGTGATCCATGTCGAACGCGAGGAACGCCTTGGGATTGGTGGCGATCAGGAATTCGAATACCGGCCCGAACTTGACGCGGCCCAGGTCGCGGTTCACCGGCGGCACCGAGCGCAGGTAGGCGACGATGTCGGACAACTCGTGATCGGTGAGGTTGGCGAAATCCTGCGACGGCATCGACGACGTCTGCCCGTTGTGGCGCACGCCGTGCCGGACGGCGCGGTCCCAATCGTTCGCGGTGAAGCCTTTGGTCACGCTGCCCTCGCCGGAGGTCAGGTTGGGCGCCACCCAATGGGCGACCAGCGGGATGTCGACAACAGGTGCGCCGCCGAAGTCGTCTCCATGGCAGCCGTTGCAGCCGACGCGGGCCTTCACCAGGTGCCGGCCATTTTTGATCGCGCGCTCGAGCGCCGCGGCCTGTGGGTCCGCGCCCGCCGGGATCTCGTCGGCTTTCAGCGGAAACGGAATCGGGAATTCCGCGTTGTGCACGGTCCATTGCTTCTCGTAGCGGCCCATCGTCACCTGGTGCGCCCAGAACCACACGGCGAGCGCCAAGAGCAAGATCGCTGCCAGCGCCCACGCGCCGTATTTCAGCACTTTCTTCAAGGACCCCTCCGGGGACGTATCAAGTTAGCGTCTTGGCCTGGCAGGCCGATCAATACCGGCGTCGGCGGCGGACAGAATAACTGAATTCAGGGGAGTATTGCTCCCGAATTCGGCCGGTCCGAAAATGGCGGGAGGAGGCTCCGTGACGAATAAGGTTTTTCCTGCCGAAACCCACAGCGTCGAGAACGTCGCGCGCGACCTCGTCGACTTCAACCTGTACCTGCAGGACGCCGCGCTGCAGGAGGCGGTGCGACGCGAGGGGGCGGCTTGGGCGCACGACCAGCTCGCCGCTTTCGGCAAGTTGATCGGCACGGCCGACTATCTGGCCCTCGGCGCGCTCGCCAATCGCTTCGGCCCGGAACTCGAAACCCACGACCGTTTTGGCAACCGGATCGACCTGGTGACGTTTCACCCGGCGTATCACGCGCTGATGAAGACCGCCATCGAGCATGGTCTGCACTCGTCGCCCTGGACCGACCCGGCGCCCGGCGCGCACGTCGCCCGCGCCGCGCGAACCTACATGCATACGCAGGTCGAGGCCGGACACGGCTGCCCGATCACGATGACCTTTGCGGCAGTGCCGTCGCTGCGCACGAACCCGGAGCTCGCGAAAGCCTGGGAGCCGAGGATCACCGCGCGCGTCTACGACCCGCGCAACGTGCCCGATGGCCAGAAGCCGGGACTGACGATCGGCATGGCGATGACGGAGAAGCAGGGCGGCTCGGACGTGCGGGCCAACACTACGCGTGCATACCCGATCGGCGCCGACGGACCGAACGACGTATACGAGCTCGTCGGCCACAAGTACTTCGTGTCGGCGCCCATGTCCGATGCGTTCATGGTGCTGGCGCAGGCGCCGGGCGGGCTGACCTGCTTCCTGCTGCCGCGGTGGCGTCCCGATGGCACCAAGAATCCGCTGCACGTGCTGCGGCTGAAGCGCAAGATGGGCAACGTCTCCAACGCGACCAGCGAAACCGAACTGCGCGGCGCGCTCGCGTGGAGGGTTGGCGACGAGGGCCGCGGCGTGCGCACGATCATCGAGATGGTCGCGATGACGCGCTTCGACTGCATGATCGGCTCCGCGGCAGGCCAACGTGCGGCGGTATCGCAGGCGCTGCACCACTGCGCGATCCGCAGGGCCTTTGGCAGGATACTCAACCAGCAGCCGCTGATGCGCAACGTGCTGGCCGACCTGGTGCTCGAGAACGAAGGCGCGCTCGCGCTGACCATGCGCATCGCGCGCGCGATGGACAACCGAGACGCCCCACATGAGGACCTGCTGGTTCGCCTGTGCACCGCCGTCGGCAAATACTGGATCTGCAAGCGCACGCCGGGCCACGCGTACGAGGCGATGGAGTGCATCGGCGGCAGCGGCGTGATGGAGGACAGTCCGCTGCCGCGGCTCTTCCGCGAGTCGCCCGTCAACGCGATCTGGGAAGGCAGCGGCAACGTGCAATGCCTCGATGTGTTGCGCGCGATGCAGACTGCGCCCGGGACCATCGACGCGTTCTTCGACGAGGTGGCCAAGGCCAAGGGCGCCAGCGCCGCGCTCGATCACTGGGTCGCCGCATTGCGGAAGGAGTTCGACGAACCCGGTGACATCGAGTACCGCGCCCGTGACCTGGTCGACCGGATGGCGCTGGCGATTCAGGCGGCGCTCCTGCTGCAGCATGCGCCAGCGTATATCGCGGATGCATTCTGCGCGTCGCGCCTGGTTGCCGTTGGCGCCCGCAACCACGGCACGCTGCCGCGCGGCGTAGACTGTGCGGCGATCATCGAACGCGCTACGCCCCGCGCTGACGCCGCGCGGGCAGATGTTGCCTAGGTCCTCGTCCCGGTAACGGAAGCTACTTTGTGCTCGATTCGTGGGCGTAGATGATTCGCCATCCGTCCTGCCGTCTGCTCCACAGCGCGGTAAAGGCCAATTGACGTTCGCGCACCTGACCGTCCGGCAGATTCGCCCGCGCCACGATAAGGTGCGTCGTCATGCCGAGGTCCTTGCCCAACAACTCGCAGGCCGGGTCGCCGAGATACGCATAGACGCCCGTCGCCTTGCCGTCGTTCCACCACTGGCGCTGCCTTTCGCGGAGGGCATCCCACCCGCGAATGATCTCGCCGTTGATGATGAAGGTCAGCGCCGAATCTCGAGAATAGGCGGCCATATGGCGGTCCGTGTCGTGCGCATTGGCGGATGCCTCCATCTCGGCAAGCAAAGGGGCGACCTGTTGCTGGAATAGTGCGAGTTCCGATGACATGTCGCCTTCAGGGCTTCCAGAACTCGCGCGACGCGATCCGCGCACCCTCGGCCATCGCGGCCATCTTCGCCCATACGACGTCCGGGTCCACCGCGGCCTGCCCGACCCACGTCCCGAAGCCGCAGTCGCTGCCCGCGATCACGTTCTCCCGACCGACCAGGTTGGCGTAGCGCCCGATGCGCTGCGCGACGAGTTCGGGGTGCTCGACGAAGTTCGACTTCGACTCGATCACGCCGGGGATCAGGATCTTGCCTTCGGGCAGCTTCACCGTCTCCCAGACTTTCCACTCATGCGCGTGCCGCGGGTTCGCCGCCTCGAGCGCGATCGCCATGGGCCGCGCGCGCAGCACGATGTCGATCACGTCGGTGAGCGCGACGTCGCAATGGTGCGGCCCTTCGTAATTACCCCAGCAAAGATGCATGCGCAGCTGCTCGCGCGGAATGTTGGCGACGGCGTGGTCGAGCGCCTCGACGTGCAGCTGCGCCTTCTTGCGCCACTCGGGAATGGAAAGATCGGCGTGCTGGATGTGCCGTCCCATGCCTAGGTCCGGGCAGTCGATCTGGAGGACGAGGCCGGCCATTGCGATCGTCTCGTACTCCTGCCGCATCGCGTCGGCGATCGCGAATAGATACGCCTCCTCGGTGGGGTAGTGCTCGTTGCGGAAGAAGAGCGACACCACACCCGGCGACGCGGCCGTGAGGAACGCGTCCTCGACCTTGACGCCCTGGAGCGCTGCCTTCAAGTGCTCGACGTCGGCCGGTGCCGCCTGCGGGTCGCGCACGGTGATCGGCGCATTGCACGCCGGCGTCTTCCGGCGCGAACGCCCCGGGTCGCCGAACACGCGCTTCGCGAGATTGGGGAAGGAGATGAGGTCCTGGTAGACGAACGTGTTGCCGGTGCCGCCGAAGCCGCTGAGACGATCCTTGATGTAGGTCGCGTAGCTCGGCTTGCTCATCTCGCCGTCGTTGACGATGTCCACGCCCGACTCGGCCTGCTTGCGGACGACCTCCTCGACGGCGGACGCGACGCGCTGCGCCAGCGCCGCGGGATCGACCGGCACGCCTTCCTCCTTCGCATACATCATCCGGATCAGATCTTCGGGCCGCGGCAGGCTGCCCGTGTGGGTCGTGAGGAAACGGTCAGTGCTGCGCTTCATCGCGAGCTCTACTTCTGCCTTCCGGCTCTTGTCGATGTCCGCACGAATGCCTTGCGGTCGCGCGCGGTTTGCTCGAATTGGCGAGCGATACGGCCGCATACCAGGTCGCAGAGCGCATAGATCTGGTCGTCGGCGATGCGATAGTAAACGCTGGTGCCGCGGCTTTCGCGCGCCACCATGCCGTGCTTGGTCAGCATGGCCAGGTGCCGGGAAATGTTAGCCGCCGAGTAGTCGCAAAGTTGTGCCAGCTCCCCGACGTTGCGCTCGCCATCACGCAAGTAGTTGAGGATCTGCAGGCGCGTCGGTTCCGACAGCGTCTGGAAGTATGCGGCGACCTCCTGCAGCGCTTCGGGGGGAAGACCCTTCATCTCGGGACAAAACGGCAGTTGGCAGGCTCTCATGATGCCTCAATAAGCTTTTGCGTTGGCGCGATCTTGGCTAAACTCGTTGTTGACTATTTGCGTAATTAGGCAAATAATACACAGGTGGATGGCGAAAGTCCAGAGAGAATGAGGAGAGACACGATGTTGGGGCATTGGCTGTTGCGCGCGGCGGTGATCGCGGGTTGGCTCGGCTTGGCCGCAGGCTCGGCTACCGCGGGCGAACTGGCGACCGCTGTCGTCCAGTCGCCGCGCACGGGCGAGTCCGCCACCTTCGACGGCGTGGTGGAGGCCGTCCGGCAAACAATCGTGTCCGCGCAAGTTCAAGGCGCGGTAGTCGCCATTGAGGTGAAGGCTGGCGACGTCGTCAAAGCCGGCCAGGTGCTGGCACGGATCGACGCGCGAGCGGCGGAACAGAACGTGGCCGCAAGCGACGCGCAGGTCCAGTCGGCGCGCGCCACGCTCGAGGTGGCGACCAAGGAATTCGACCGCCAAAAACAGCTGTTCGAGAAGAATTACACCAGCAAGGCCGCGCTGGAGCGCGCCGAAGCGCAATTCAAGGAGACGCAGGCGCAGGTTTCGGCGCAACTGGCGCAAGCCGGCGTCGCACGCGCCCAGTCGGGCTTCTTCGTCGTCAAGGCACCCTACGGCGGTGTCGTTGCCGAGGTCCCCGTGATGCCTGGCGACATGGCGATGCCGGGCCGCGCACTGGTGACCATTTACGATCCGGCGGTATTGCGCGTTACGGCGGCGGTTCCGCAGACCGACATTGCAAGGATCGCCCCGGGCAAGCAGGTGAAGATCCAGTTTCCCGGCCTGCCGGCAGAGCGGCAATGGGTGGCGCCCAGCCAGGTGACCGTGCTGCCGACGGCCGACCCGGGCACCCACACGGGCCAGATCCGGCTGGACCTTCCCGCGACCGCCGGCAACCTGGCCCCGGGAACGTTTGCCCGCGTCTGGCTCCCGATGCAGGGGGCCGCCACGCCTCGCCTTTATGTGCCCGCAAGCGCCATTGTCCGCCGCGCGGAAATGACCGGCGTGTACGTCCTCGACGCCACGGGACATCCCGTTCTTCGCCAGGTGCGTCTGGGTCGCGCCGTCGACGACTCCGTGGAGATATTGAGTGGCGTCACCGATGGTGAGCGCGTCGCATTGGATCCGCAGGCCGCCGCCCGTGAGCGCTGAACACAACGACGTGCGCAAGGCGATCGGCATTTCCGGTCGCATCGCCGCCTATTTCCAGACGGCGCAGATCACGCCGCTGCTGGCCATCGGCGCGCTCCTTCTCGGCGTGTTTGCCGTGCTGGTTACGCCGCGCGAGGAGGAGCCGCAGATCAACGTGACGATGGCCAACGTGCTGATCCCGTTCCCCGGCGCATCGGCGCGGGACGTGGAACAGATGGTCGCCACGCCCGCCGAGCAGGTGTTGTCGCAGATCGCCGGTATCGAGCACGTCATGTCGATCTCGCGGCCCGGACTCGCGATATTGACCGTTCAATACAAGGTGGGAGTCCCTCGTACCGAGGCGCTGGTGCGGCTCTACGACACCGTCAATTCCAATGCCGATTGGCTGCCCAAGGGGTTGGGCGTCCTGACTCCGCTGATCAAGCCCAAGGGCATCGATGATGTGCCCATCGTGACGCTCACCCTTTACAGCAGGAATCCTACGATCGGCGCCTTCGACCTGGAGCGGGTCGCCCACAGCATCGAGAGCGATCTCAAGCGGGTTGCCGGCACGCGCGAGGTGAACACGATAGGCGGACCCGGACGCGCGATCGTCGTCGAGATGGATCCGGCGCGAATGGCCAGTAGCGGTGTGACCGTCCCCGACCTGCGCACTGCATTGCAATCCGCCAATCTTGGCCTGCCGGTGGGTGAGTTGCTCGTGGCCAACCGCGCGGTCGCTGTCGAATCCGGCCCGTTCCTCAAGGATGCTCACGACGTCGCGGAACTGGTGGTCGGCGCGCGCGACGGCAAGCCGATCTTCCTGCAGGACGTGGCCGTCGTCCGCGATGGCCCCCTTCCGGCAAGCCGCTATGTCTGGCAAGGCGTGGCCGGGAAGGACGGCGGCGAATATCCGGCAGTGACCATCGCGATCACCAAGAAACCGGGCGAGAATGCCATCGATGTCGCCAACGCCGTGATGCGCCGCGCGGAGATGCTGCGCAACACCGTCATACCGCGCGACATCGAGGTGGCGGAAACGCGCAACTACGGCGCCACCGCCAACGACAAGGCGCAGAAACTCATCCAGAAGTTGCTGTTCGCAACAGCGTCCGTGGTCGCGCTGGTGTTCCTGGCATTGGGCCGGCGCGAAGCCGCCATCGTCGGCAGCGCGGTGATCCTGACGCTGGCCGCGACGCTTTTCGCGTCCTGGGCGTGGGGCTTCACGCTGAACCGGGTATCCCTGTTCGCGCTGATTTTCTCGATAGGCATCCTGGTAGACGACGCCATCGTGGTCGTGGAGAACATTCACCGGCATCAGCAGCTGGCTCCGGGCAAGCCGCTGACCGAGATCATTCCGGGGGCGGTCGATGAGGTCGGCGGCCCGACGATCCTGGCGACGCTCACCGTCATCGCGGCGCTGCTGCCGATGGCCTTCGTCTCCGGCTTGATGGGTCCGTACATGAGTCCCATTCCGATCAACGCGAGCATGGGCATGCTGCTGTCGCTGGCGATCGCGTTCGTCGTCACGCCATGGCTGTCGAGATTGTGGCTCAAGGCGCCGCACGCGGCCGCCGACCCCGCCAAGCCGACGGGCCTTGCGGGCAAACTCGCCCCGGTATTCGACCGTGTCTTTCGGCCGTTGCTCGACGATGA
Organism: uncultured beta proteobacterium; assembly: GCA_963828045.1. GTDB lineage: Bacteria > Pseudomonadota > Gammaproteobacteria > Burkholderiales > Casimicrobiaceae > VBCG01. The sequence goes on from CAWHCM010000004.1 coordinate 1,002,203, forward strand.
CCGGGGCAAGCGCAATCGCAGGGTGATGGGATTGGGCATCGCGGGCCTGATCGCCGTGTCGCTGCTGCTGCCGGCGATTGGGCTGGTGCAGCTGAAGATGCTCCCGTTCGACAACAAGTCCGAATTCCAGATCGTTGTCGACATGCCCGCGGGCACGCCCGTGGAGCAGACCGCGGCGGTTCTGCATGAACTTGGCAATTACCTGGCCACAGTGCCCGAGGTGACCGACTACCAAGCCTATGCCGGCACCGCCGCCCCCATCAATTTCAACGGGCTGGTCCGGCAATACTATTTTCGCAGCGGCGGCGACGTGGGCGACATCCAGGTAAACCTCGTCGACAAGCATCATCGCAGCGAGCAGAGCCACGCCATCGCAATGCGCGTGCGGCCGGCCTTGCAGCAGATCGGCCGCCGGTTCAACGCGAACGTCAAGGTCGTCGAAGTTCCGCCGGGACCGCCGGTCCAGGCGCCGATCGTTGCCGAGATCTACGGTCCGGAGGCGCAGGGCCGCCACGACGTCGCCAAGGCTGTTCGCGCGGTATTCGACAAGACCGCGGGCGTCGTCGATGTCGACGACAGCAGCATTGCCACGGCGCCGAAGACGCTGCTGCTGGTCGACCGCCGCAAGGCCGCGATGCTCGGCGTGCCTCAGGACGTCATCGTCAGCACGTTGCGGGCCGGCCTGGCCGGCGAGGGGTCGAGCTACCTGCACGACGAGACCAAATATCCGGCCGCGGCAACGCTGCAGTTGCCCGCCGAGCAGCAAGGCAATCTCGATACGCTGCTGCAGCTCGCGGTGCGTTCGGGCTCGGGCAAGCTGGTCCCGATTCGCGAACTGGTCACCGTGACCGACTCGTCGCGCGAACAGCCGATCTACCACAAGGACCTGCTGCCGGTGAATTACGTGGTCGCTGACATGGCCGGCCGCGTCGACAGCCCGCTCTACGGAATGTTCGCGATGCGCAGCGCCGTCAATGCCATCGCGACGCCAGGCGGCGGCTCGCTGGTCGAATACTTCATTCGCCCGCCCGACGATCCGTATCGCGATTACGCCATCAAGTGGGATGGAGAATCGCAGATCACGTACGAGACCTTTCGCGACATGGGCGCCGCCTACGCGGTCGGCCTGGTGCTGATCTACCTGCTCGTCGTGGCCCAGTTCGGCTCGTACCTCACGCCGCTCATCATCATGGCGCCCATTCCGCTGACCATCATCGGCGTGATGCCCGGTCACGCTCTCCTTGGCGCGCAGTACACGGCGACCAGCATGATCGGAATGATCGCGCTGGCCGGAATCATCGTGCGCAATTCGATCCTGCTCGTGGATTTCATCAACATCCAGGTGCGCGAAGGCGTCGCCTTCAAGGACGCGATCGTCCATTCGGCGATAACCCGTGCGCAGCCGATCATGCTCACCGGTCTGGCCGCGATGCTCGGCGCGTTCTTCATCCTCGACGATCCGATCTTCAACGGTCTCGCCATTTCCCTGATCTTCGGGATATTTGTCTCGACCGTCCTGACACTGGTCGTCATTCCCGTCCTTTACTACATGGCCTATCGCAAGCGCTTCGACCCCGTCCCTCAAGGAGAACCCGCATGACCTCTTGGCAAATCACCCGTCTCGTCGCCGGTACTTTCATCCTGTTGTCGCTCGCATTGGGCATCCCGGGCAGCCCGATATTCGTCAGCCAGTGGTGGCTCGCGTTCACCGCGTTCGTCGGCGCCAATCTGCTGCAGAGCGCGCTTACCCGCTGGTGTCTGATGGAGACCCTCATGCTCAAGCTCGGCGCGCGCGAGGGTTGCTGAGTACGATGACGCTGTTCGATAGGGTCGCGGTTAGCGATGTCCCCCGAAGGTCCAGACCGCCTCGCTGATAGAGATCGGAGGTATCTCATCCGCCGCCGAACCAGTCAACCGCCAACCGTCGGATTTCGTAATCCGAAAGGCAAATGGACCGCCTTTGACTCAGCACAAACGCGAGTTGCGGTGCGAGGGTAGGCTACTATAGGGCAGGTCGATGGAACTGGTCGGAATCTATGGAGATGCATATGAAGATACTGTTGATGACTGCGCTCATGTCATTTGCGTCAGTGGCATTGGCGGCTGATTGCGTGACCAGCGCTCGCGGCAAGACCGTTTGCAGCAATGGCGAGAAGGCCGTGGTGGTCAACTCCATCACGGGCACCGTCACGACCGCCCAAAAGAATTCAGGCGGGGCGACGACCGTGCAAGGCAACTCAGGCACGAAGGCCGCAGTGAATTCCAGGACGGGCAATGCTGCCGTGGCGCAGACGAATCAGAACGGCGTGACCACCACCAAGACCGCGCGGGGCGGAGAAGCCAAGACCAAGAACGGGATGGGCGTGGCCGAAGGACCCAACGGCACCGTTTGCGCCAAGGGCAAGAATAACCAAGGCTGCACGAAGAAATAGGCGAAACGACCGACTCCACTCCGGTCATCGCACGTTCTGGGAAGCGGACCTCCGCTCCGCTGAAGCCGACGTCCAACGTCTGACGGGTGCGCCGAGCTGTGCTCAGTTTGGCGTATGCGCGAACGTGTACTCGCCGAGCGACCGCTCGCCCGACTCGTCCACCGCGACGAGCTGGACGCGGAATGTATGGGCCGGCCGCTTCTTCAGCTCTGCGGCCGAGGGCAGAAAGAGCACCTCGCCGGCATCCGGGTCGAAAGGCACATCGTCCACCCGCCATTGCTGCACGCGGCCGTCGCCCAGATCGAGGCTCTGCAACGCATCCACGCGCTTCACGTCCGCGAGCGAAACCTGCATGCGGCCGACCACGCCGTCGTCGTTCGCGCTGATCGTGCAGGCCACGCGCTCGCGTGGTGCAAGGCGATATTCGCGGACGCGCATGCCCTGCCGCTTCATCTGTTCAAGGAAGGGTTGCGTGATCATGGCTTGAAGCGCGCCACTTCGAACCACAGCACGTATGCCCAGCGCCAAGGCGGCGAGTTCTTCGAGCCGCCGCGTGCAGGTCGGACAGCCGAAGATGTGCTCCTCGATCGATGCTTCGGCTGCCTCCGTCAACTCGCCCAGCCAGTAGGCAACGAGCTGCTCAAACTCAACCGGATCTGCGCAGCGTGGTCCCGTCATGTCGCCCCCGCCTCCATGCATCCGCGCAGCCGCGCGAGCGCGCGGTGCCGTATGACGCGTACGTTGCCCGTAGCAAGCCCCAAATCCTTCGCCAGCTCGTCGCTCGACCTGTCGGCGAAGAACGTCTGGACCACCACTGTCCGCTCGCGCTCGGCGAGAGCCCGCAGGCAGTCGGAGAGTTTTTCCGCGTCGAAGGCCAGAGGCTCGGGCACGTCGACCGCCTCGGCGGTATCGCCGTAGGTTTCGAGCAACGTCTCGCGGCGCCAGGTGCCGCGCCGGATTTCCAGCACCACCATGCGACACATGCCGAAGACGAACGAGGCGATCCGCTCGGGCTCGCGCACTTTGCCGGCGCGAAGCCGCTCGAGCGTCATGAGGAGCACCTGCTGCACGAGGTCGTGTGCCGCATGCCGGTCGCGCAGGTGACGCAGGCCGTAGAGCCGCACGCGCGGCGCGAACCGCCGGTAAAGCTCTGATTCGGCGCCCGAATCAAGTGCTGTGCCGGCAGCAGCAATGCGGCGTGCGAGTGCGGCGTCCTCGAGAGTTTCGGCGTCTTCCGGCACGCCGGGAATGTTACGGTCATTTGCGAGGGATGTGTAACGGGAAGGCCATTCGTTACACAACCGGGGACATCCCAACCGCGGAGGATTCCATGGTCACCAATGCAGAAAGCGGCACCAATGTCCAGGAGGTCGCCGCCGGCATTTATCGCATCAACACGCCGGTGGACCTTCCCGGCGGCCTCGGCTTCAACTTCAATCAGTACTTGATCGCCGACGCCGAGCCGCTGATCTTTCACACCGGTCCGCGTCGCATGTATCCGCTGGTCGCCGAGGCGATCGGCAAGGTATTGCCGCTGGAGTCGATTCGCTACGTCGCCTTCTCGCACGTGGAAGCCGACGAATGCGGCGCGCTGAACGACTTCCTCGCCGCCGCGCCGGGTGCCGTCCCGGTCTGCGGCCAGGTCGCCGCGATGGTCTCCGTGAACGACCTGGCCGACCGCCCCGCCCGGGCGCTCGCCGACGGCGAAGTCCTGAGGACCGGCAAGCACGCGCTGCGCTGGTTCGACGCGCCGCACGTGCCGCACGGCTGGGAATGTGGCTTCATGATGGAAACCGAGACGCGCACGCTGCTGTGCGGCGACCTCTTCACGCAGGGCGGCAGCGGCGAGACGCCGATCACCGAGTCCGACATCCTCGGTCCGAGCGAAGCGTTCCGCGCCCCGATGGACTACTACGCGCATGCCCCGCACACCGCCGCGGTCCTGGAGCGCCTGGCGCGCGAAGAGCCGCAGGTGCTGGCATGCATGCACGGCAGCGCATGGCGCGGAGACGGGGCGGCGCTGCTTCGCGCCTTGGCAAAGACCCTCGGCGCGAGCCCGTTGGCTGCTGTAGCCTGAGCGTGCGAAGCGTAGCGCCGGAAGTCGGTCTCCTCCGGCGTTCGCCTCGGCTAATCGAGGATGCGATGTTCATGTATCTGCCGACCCGGCGAATCGAGCCCGTTTGACGGCACGAAGGAACGCGCGTACAAGAGTGGAGCAGGGTTCCTCAAGCAGCGAAATCGCTGGTCGGTCGCACCCGCTTCGGCGGTACTCCTCAGGTCGCAGTCTCCCTCCCTTGAAGCTCCCGCGTATTGGGCGAATGCCCGTCATTTGCATTTCAATGGAGCAGCAGACATGAGCACCGGTATCGTAAAGTGGTTCAACGACGGCAAGGGTTTCGGCTTCATCACGCCGGATGGCGGCGGCAAGGATGTTTTCGCCCACTTCTCGGCAATCCAGAGCGAAGGCCATAAGAGCCTGCGCGAGAACCAGAAGGTGTCCTTCGATATCACAGCCGGCGCCAAGGGCGACCAGGCTGCGAACATCAAGGCGCTCGACTGAGAAGCTGCATCGGCGGGCAAGGCCCCGACCATCGGGTGCCACGTTTGCCCGTCGGAGGCGGCAGATAGCGAGCCGCTGCGATCCTCACGCGCTTGGCGGCACGCAACGAGCCCAGACGCCATGGCAGAGCGACCCACGCTCGGGATAGCCCTCGGCAGCGGCGCGGCGCGGCGCAAACGGGGCTGCGTTCGTCAGGACATGAGCTCGGCGGCGACACGCCGCGCGCGAGGCATCAACTGCTGGATTTCGGCTTGCAGCCCTGCTCTTGGGGCCGGCGGTCGTTCAGGCGGACCCCGGCGCCGAACGTGGTCTGTCGCCAGTTGTAGTCGATGAGGCTCTCGCCATAGCCAGTGAACGCCTGCACGTACCACTGCAGCGGCAGGTACGCACCCTCGGTGAAAGGCCACAGCGGAAACGCCGCGTCGAGTTGCGCGGCACCCTTGCCGGTTGCGGGATTGCCGCGCGCTGTCAGCGACACCTGCCAGTCGCACTTGCGCCACGTGGCGCGGATGTCGCCATAGCCGATGTAGTCGGTCAGGTCGTGGTTGTCGTCGGTGCTCGCCGATTCACTGAAGCGATACCATGGCCGCAATACAAACGACCATTGGCCATGCTGATTGTCGGTCTCGAAACCGAGCTGGGCGAAGGCATAGTTCCAGCTTCGCGACAGTGCACCGCCCTGGCCGTTCGACTGATGGCCCACCCCGAGGTTGAACAGGCGCCAATTCCAGTCGTTGTCCTGCCCATTGCGGACGAACAGCCAGGGATGGATCGAGACGATCAGCTCCGGCTGGTAATTGGTTTCCCGGAAGGGGCTTGATTGCGTGCTATTGAGCAGCTGCCAGTGGCTTTGCTGCGTATAGCCCAGCCAGAGTCCGAACGCATCGTCGACCAGCACGTCGTTCTTGAACGACTTCGCGGGAATGTCGAACAGGCGCGCCTTGAAGCTGATCTGGAACTTGAGTTCCGGATGGTCGACGTCGATGGGAACCGCGGCCTCGCGCCTCTCGCCGTCCGGCCCTGGCGAGTAAGGCATCGGATTTGGCTTGCTGGTGTCGCGCAGGATCGCGTAATTGTCGTTGTAGGAGCGAACCACAAGGTGATTAGCTTCAGGCGACAGATCGTAGCCCCAGCGCTGCGCGAGGTACCCCGTCATCCGCGCCGACGAAGACTTCGAAGCCGCGGCGGCGACCGGGCTGGGCGGTGGCGCACCGGTCTCTTCAGGCAGCTTCGATGGCTCCGGTCGATTGGTCTCGGCGTCGTAGCACTTGAGTCGCTTGGCGTCCGGCAATTTCTCGTCCCAGCAGCGCGTGACGTCGCCACCCCATGCCGGCGGTGCTGACAGTACCACGATCACCAGCGACAGCACGATCCCGGTCCGATTCATGTGCGCCTCCCCGTATTTTCCCCTCGAATCGCGCTTTCGACAGCGTGGTTCCGCGTGGATGGCAGCCAGCACGCGGCGTCCGACATTGACATTCTGCGCGCCACAACGTCGGGAGGGAGATCGCTCACAGGATTACGCTCCCGTCGCCTTGTCGGCATTGCGCTTCGTCGACTTCAAACTTCCAAGATCAGGTACTGGTATGGAACTGCTGTTGGACCCGTGGAGTTCTACACCCGGACCCGACCCCAAGCGGACGGCCCGGGCTCTCCGAAGGGGCCGTCGAGGCCTTCGGTAGCAGCCGTTCAAATTGCGGCAACGGAAGACCAACTGTGCGAATGCCAATTGGCGGCGTCATCCGCGCGGTGCCCGCGAACTCGATGGCTTTGGCGAGCGCCGCGCGTGGACGTTTGTTTGCTCGTTCGCCGGGGAGGTGCCTGCCCAACCCTCCGCACGCTCCTCACACAACATAACGTAGAATCCCGGCGTTCAATGATTCTCAGGATGCAAAGACTGCCATGAAGATCTGCTTCTGGCTGTTCGTCACCTCGCTCGGGCTCCTGTCCGGCGCGGCCTGCGGCGTCACCGCTGACGAACTCGTCGCAAAGAATATCTCGGCGCGGGGCGGGGTAGAGAAGATAAAGGCCATCCAAACCCTTCGGTACACCGGGAAGCTTGCACTGAGCGGGGACTTCACCGCCGAGTTTGTCCTTGTTCGACAGATCAGGCGCCCGAACCAGGTGCGATCGGATGCGACGCTGCAGGGCTTGACGATGGTCCGCGCCTGGGACGGACGGGAAGGATGGGGAATCTCGCCGCTGTTCGGCCGCAAAGACCCGGAGCGTCTGTCACCGGACGAAAGCAAGGAACTGATCGAAATTGCCGACATCGACGGGCCGCTCGTCGATAGCGCCAGCAAGGGCTATCGCATCGAGTACCTCGGCACCGAGGACGTCGACGGAACCGAGGCGCACAAGCTCAAGGTCACGGCAAAGGATGGCGACGTCCAATATGTCTACCTTGATCCCGAACACTTCCTTGTCATTCGCGTCCTTTATCAACGCTTCGTGCGCGGCGCCCAGGTGGAGGTCGAGACCGACCTCGGCAACTACGAAAGGGTCGCAGGGGTCTACTTTCCTTTTTCCATCGAGGCGGGACCCAGGGGCGGGGCGAAGACACGCAAGATAACCATCGACACGATGGATGCCAACGTCGCTATGAAGGACGAGCTCTTCCAGTTTCCGGGTACAGGCAAATGAGCGCCGATCTCCGCGTGAAAATTGTGCTGCTGTTCGCGTGTCTGGCCACTGCCGCTAACGCGGTCGCCAGCGACGGGATGGCACCGGTAGACAGCGGCGCAGTCTCCGGCCTCGGCATTCGCAATATCGGGTCTGCGACGATGAGCGGCCGGATCGCGGCGGTCGCCGCCAACCTCAATCCGGACGGCAAGGTGACGCTGTATGTCGGATCCGCAAGCGGCGGCGTCTGGCGCTCGCTCGACGGAGGGACCACCTTCAAACCCGTGTTCGACAGGCAGCCGGTGCAGTCCATCGGTGCCATCGGCGTGGATCCGTCGCATCCGAACGTCGTGTGGGTCGGCACGGGAGAGGCCTGGACCCGGAATTCGGTTTCGATCGGCAACGGCATATACAAATCGACCGACATGGGCGACACCTGGACGCACATGGGGCTGGTCGAAGCCGAGCACATCGCCAAGATCATCGTCCACCCAACGAACAGCGACGTGGTCTACGCGTGCGTCCCGGGCAAGCTCTGGAGCGACTCCACCGAGCGCGGCCTTTACAAGACGACCGATGGTGGCGCGTCGTGGCAGCTGGTCCTCAAAGGCGGCAACCTATCGACGGGCTGCGCGTCGATCGCCATGGACCCGCAGAACCCGGAGCGCCTGTTCGCAGCGCTGTGGGACTTCCGGCGGAAGGGCTGGACCTTCCGCTCAGGCGGCGACGCGCCCGACGTGCCGAGTGGCAGCGGGCTCCTGGTCACCGACGACGGTGGCCATTCGTGGCGGGATCTCGACGCCTCGACCGCCAGCGGATTGCCGGCCAAGCCATGGGGGCGGTCCGCGGTAGCCGTCGCGCCCTCGAACCCTGCACGCGTATACGCCGTCATCGAGTCGCAGCGCGGCGCCCTGTTCGTGTCCGACGACGGCGGCAGGACGTTCGTCGAGCGCGATCGCAGCCAGCTCATGGTCTGGCGCCCGTTCTATTTCGCGAATCTCGTGGTCGATCCGAAGAACGCCGACCGGGTCTTCAAGACCAATTACGCGCTCATCGTATCAACCGACGGCGGCAAGAGCTTCTCGAAGACCAGCGATGGCGCACACGGGGACTGGCACGATCTGTGGATCAACCCGCTGAACCCAATGCACCTCGTCGGGGGCGACGATGGCGGGCTTTGGACCTCGGTCGACGGCGGAAACCGGTGGTGGAAAAGCGACAACCTTCCAGTCTCGCAGTTCTATCACGTCAGCGTCGACGACGGCGACCCATATCAGGTCTACGGAGGGCTTCAGGACAACGCGGTGTGGGTCGGTGATTCCGCATATCCGGGAGGGATAACCAACAGCCGTTGGGAGGCGTTCTTCGGCTGCGATGGATTCTGGACGTTTGCCGACCCGATCGACCATGACTACCTCTACGGGGAGTGTCAGGGCGGCTACATCGGGCGTGCAAACCGCAAGACGCACGAGATTCGCGATATCCAGCCCAAGGCGGGCGCCGGGGAGAAGCTGCGCTTTAACTGGAACACGCCGATTCATCTGTCCCCCAACGAGAAGGGTACCCTTTACATCGGAGCGCAATACCTCTTCCGGTCGCGCAACCAAGGGCAGAGTTGGGAAAGAATCTCCCCCGACCTGACCACGAACGACGCGCAGAAGCAGCGGCAGGAGGAGTCGGGCGGCATCACGGTCGACAATTCCGCGGCGGAAATGCACACCACGTTGTACTCGATCAGTGAATCACCAAGGGACCCGCGGGTCATCTGGGTTGGCACCGACGACGGCAACGTGCAACTGACGCGCGACGGTGGAACAACCTGGACGAATGTCGCCGGCAAGTTGCCCGGCGTCGATCCCGGCAGCTGGGTGTCCTGGGTGGAGGCCAGCCGCTTCGACCCCGCGACAGCTTACGTGGCCGTCGATCGGCACACCTTCGGCGACATGCAAGCCTACGTCTTCCGGACAACCGATTTCGGCGCCACATGGACGCGCATCGCCGGACCGGGACAGGGCTTGCGCGGCTACGCTCACGTCGTCAAGGAGGATTCGGTCAGCCCCGACCTCCTGTTCGTCGGAACCGAGTTCGGTCTCTGGATCTCGAACGATCGGGGAGCGAACTGGGCACAGTTCAAACCGGGTAATTTTCCCGCGGTCGCGGTTCGCGACATCGTATTGCAAACGCGGGACCACGATCTCGTCCTCGCAACGCATGGTCGCGGAATCTGGGTCATCGACGACATCACGCCCCTGCGCCACCTGACCGCCGACGTGTTGCAGCAGGACGTGGCGTTCGTTCCAGCACGTCCCGTCCAGCAGCGAATCAACGCCGATGGCGGTTGGGTTGAGGGGGACGCGAAATTCACTGGTGAGAATCCGGCCAACGGTGCGGTCATCACGTACTACCAGCGCCAGCGGCATCTGTTTGGGCCCCTCAAGATCGAGATCCTCGACGCTGCCGGCACAGTCATCGACACCATCCCCGCCACCAAGCATCGCGGCCTCAACCGGGCGACATGGTCAATGCGGGTGAAGCCCCCCATCGTTCCTGCGGCGGCGCAGCTTGCGGGCAACGCGACCCGGGGACCACGGATGCCTCCCGGTACCTACACGATACGTCTCACCAAGGGGGACAAGGTCTATGAACAATCGCTGGCGATCGACCTCGACCGGCGAGCAAGCTATACGGCCGCCGACCGCAAGGTGCAATTCGACGCCGCAATGCGTGTGCATGCACTGTTTGGACAAATGTCCACGCTCGTCCAGCGGATCAACAGTGTGCGCCAGGCCCTCAAAGAGCGGGCGGTCGCGCTTCCCGGGAACGACCCGTTGCGGAAGCAACTGGAGCAGGTGGAATCGAAGGCCGAAGCGATCCGCAAGCAGATCGTCGCCACCAAGGAGGGCGGTGCCGTCACCGGCGAAGAGCGCCTGCGCGAGCACACCGACCTGCTGTATGGCGCGATCCTTTCCTGGGAGGGCCGCCCGACTGCCTACCAGCTGGCGCGCACCGAGGTCCTGCAGGCGCAGCTCGGGAAGATCAGCGCGGAGTTCGACACATTGCTCATGAGCGATCTCGCGCGCGCGAACGACGACCTGAACACTCGCGGCCTGCCACGCATTCTCATTCCTGCAACCGCTGTCGTCGCCGTGCAGACCTTGCGCAGCGTGGACGCCGAGCGCGCAATTCGGGAAGCATTCGCACTACATTGACGAGCGCGGATACGCGCCAGGTAACAGTGACAACATCTTGCCCGTTGCATCGCCATTCGCGGAATTGTAGCAGCGCTTATGCTGACATTTTCCGATGCCCGCGCATGCTCGGCCGCGTTGGCGGGTGAGGGAAAGAACACTCGCACGCACCTTCCCAAGCTGCCATTAGGGAACCACTCTAAAGACCGCTGTTGGCCGGGTCGCGTCCCTCGACCTTGACGTTTCACTGTCGGGTGAGGGCCCTGGAGCGGCCGTTGGGCGCGCGCAGTTCTAAGCCCGGACCCGACCCCGTTCCGGTCAGTCGCAATCTTCGATAACGGACGTTTGCAGACTTGCTCTGTCACCGCATCGGCTCGTACGAGCTGATTGCGGCATCGTCAGACCGTCTGCTGAGGGTCATTGCCCGGCGGGCGGGATTGGGGTCGCGCGGCTGATTACTCAGTGACGCCTCGCGCCCTGTCGCGCAGCGACACCACGATGTCGTACTCCTTGACGGTTATCTGTACCACGCCTGCGCGGAATCCGGCCGCGTTCGCCTGGACGTATGGGTTGGACAACAATTCGTCGCGCCAACGCCGCTATTGTGCCGCGCACATCACAACGGAGTCCGGTGGGGTGCTGATTTTTCGACTACTGAGAATGACGTAAGCACGAACTCGAACTGCTGCTGAAGCGGCTCGTTCAGACGCATCCTGTAGGTTGCGTTGGAGGAAAGCAGGGTCACCACGCTGCCAGCCCTGAATTCGCGCGCCGGCAGCAAGAGTGTCTTGATCGGCATGATCGGGAGCTGCTCGCTCGGTGGTAGGTAAAGCGCAGCGAAACATCTGGATACGGTGTCGGGCGCCACATGAGGGGCCAAACCGCTATCGTTGTCGGCCACCAGTTTGACGTAGCGCGGTTTACGGCCGAGGTGCTCCACGCCGATCTCGACATGATCCACCATGAGCCGCCTGAACCGTCGCACCACCGACACGATCCAAGGTGCCGTCGCGCCGTCGCGGATGGCTATCAACGAGCCGGGTATCACGCGATTCAAGTTGTCGACCTGCCCACGCATGCGACACCCCGAGTCGCTTCGGTCCTTTACCTGCCAAGTCTGGGGAATGGCGGCTAACAGGGCCGTCATCGACAGCGACGCTGGTCCGTTGTCGTCGCTTCCGGCAAAGATCCGTGATTGGGTTTCCACGCCAAAGGACGAGACGGTGATTTCGCCTCCCGGCGTCGCCATTTGCGGCGAACCACCGGACTGCTTTTGCTTTTCCCTCCGCAACTCGTCCACGATGAATGGAAAGCCTGCGATGGCCTGGACAGTCAAATCTACCGTCTTGCGCTCCCCGCGTCGCTCGAATTCGGGGGCGATCGGCGCAAAGAGGACCGCAAGCTTGTTGAGCAGCGCCATTTGCCCGACTCGAACCGCCGCGCTCACTCCCAACCGAGGCGCAGTGCCTTCGCGCAACGAAGAAATCTCCTGGTCGATCATCGCGCACAAAGGTGACGAATCGAGATAGAGGAGATCGTCCGCGATCACCGGTACCCGTTTGAGTCCGTCTGAACCGTTTGGATCGACCACGAATCCACTCAGATTATCCTGGCGGCCACCACCGATCCTCGTCAACTGCAGGCCCGGCCCGCTGCACCAACGCGCGAACCAGCGGTGCGCCCACCACGCCTCGCGAGGCGAGAACTGACCGCTATTCATGACCTCCAACAATAGAATCTGCAGATATTGCTGCTTCAGTTTTCCGGCGGCGCCATTGACCGCATCCGACTCAGCGACCACTTCGGGGCGATGCGACAGGTCCGCGTCCGGAGACGCGAGAAACATCGCATGCAACTCCCTCCATTGTCCGGAGTTGCGCTTCTTGTAGCGGAAGAACCGCAGGAGAAATTCGACCTTCCTGTGGTGGAACATCTGGACCAATACCCAAGGCTCATGTTTGGTCCAGTTCGCATCGTTCGTGCCTCGAATGTATCGAATGAAATATTCGTGGGCCTGATAGAAGGCCTGGCAAATACGAATCGCGGCTTGCCAAGCTCTCCAGTCGAAAGTGCGCAGCTCGCCATCGCCTTCGATGTACCTGGTGAGCAACAATTTGCTCACCGACTGTCCCTGTCGATCCAGCGCGAACAGTTCGTCGAGTTGCGCCAGTTCGGGCGGCCCCTCCTGAACGAGCAGCGTGGTTGCAAGGCACAGGATCCTCTGCGCCTCGATGGGATCGTCCTGCGGAATGGCTGGCGACGGGCCTGCGCCCGCGACGCTCTTGATTGGGCGACGGGGCACCGAGGTGCCAACGGGAGACAATGTTCCAGGCAGGTCCAAGCGCAAATTCCAAAATGGCTGTCAAATCCAATACCTTCGTTAGCACATGTCATGCCAGCCGTTTCGCGACGCGCTAGATGTTTGTTGCGCAGGCCGGACAGATTGCCCGTGCGAACAGAAGGTTAGGTGCTGCGCAAGGAAAATCGCTGGCGCGTTGCAGACAAGCTCAAATTGAACGGTCTGTACACTACCCACAGCCTGACCTGCGCGGTTGGTGTAAAGATAGGTCAAGGTCAGCGCCAAACTTGATCGGTGCCGCTCGGCCGGGCGTATCCCGCCGGACTCGGCCAGAATGCCTTGGATCGACGAGTGGCATCGATCAAACAGCCGGGCGATCTGATGCAGAGTCTCGCCCTTCCGCCAACATTCCCAGATGAGCGCCGTTGGCTGGCCGAGTAGTAAATGCGCGGCCTTCGCTTCATCTGCAACACTCCTTTCGCCGCAATGGCGTCGTGTTGCTCGACCAGTTGAATCCCCCACCCACCTCGGTCGCACGTGCGGCTGGGAAGCAGCCGTTCGGATCGCGGTAACGATGCGCGGGCCAGTTACGTCGCGGACATCTTCGCGGACCAGTCCCGGTCTCGGAACCTGTAGCGCCGGAAGCGTTCTAACCGACGCTTCCGGTTCCCACCTGTCCCCCAATCATGGAGCTTACGATGTCCTTACGACGAATTGTCCCTGTGCTTTGCTCGCTATTGGTTGTCGCCGCAGGCGCGGCCTTTGCCGCCGCCCCAGCCCAATTGCTTGGGATCAAACTGCAGGATTCATCGACTGATTCTTCGATCGCGCAAATGCGCATCGTCCTAGACCGGGAGACGATCAAACCAGGACGTGTCACTCTCCACGCCGAGAACCAGTCGAAGAACCTGGTGCACGAGGTCATCATTGCGCGCGACGACGGCGCCAAGGAACTCCCAACGGACGCCAAGCATGCCCGCGTGATCGAAAGCCGCGTCAAGCGTCTTGGAGAGATTGCGGACCTGGCGCCGGGCAAGTCGGGCACCCTGACCCTGACCCTCAACCCAGGCACCTATGCGCTGTTCTGCAACCAGCCCGGGCACTATCAAGACGGCATGTTCGCCAAGCTGACTGTCGCCCCGTGACGCAAGCTTGAGGTGTACCAGGCAATTCGGAGGCCTGAACACCGATTCGGGCTCGGGACATTCGGCCCGAACATCGTCAATGACCAGGGGCGCAAGCGCTCGCAGGGATACCCCGCAGTGTCCGACGAGGCTACGAACGTTCGATCGGTTCTGTTTTCCCACCTCCGCGTACTGCCGGCGTCGCAACTCACCGCTGCCGAGTGGCGGAGCACGCCCCGGGGCGGCCGATATGGGCAATGGCAATATGCCTATGCAATTGCGGAATAATCTTTTATCTTCTCTCTGCGGCGATTGGGGGTCGTAGGGCTTCGGGCCACGCGTGGCTGGACGCCGGCGGCTTAAGCCGCTGAACTTTCGGTGTGCAACTTCCGAGGAGGCCATCATGAGCAATGAGCACAAAGGTGCATCCGGGCAGCGAGCCCGGGCGATCGCGTCGCGCCGGAAATTCGTTCAAGCCGGCGCCGCAGTCGGCGGCTTGGCGCTGTTCGGGGGGCATGCGATCCGGGCCGCGGCCCAGAAGATGACCGACCTGCCGATGGTCAACGGGATGCGGGAGCTCGCGACGTACCCGCAAAAGCGCGAGCTTATCCTGATGACGGCACGCCCCGTGCAGCTCGAGACGCCGTTTTCCTACTTCGACGAGATCGGCGCGGCGACCGGCGACAACGTGTTCACGCCGAACGACGCCTTTTTTGTGCGCTGGCACCTCGCCGGCGTGCCGACGACGGTGGACGGCGCGGCATTCCGCATCAAGGTCCACGGGCTCGTGAAGGAACCGCTGAGCCTCAGCGTGGCCGATCTGCAGAAGAACTTCGAAGCGGTCGAAATAGCAGCCGTGTGCCAGTGCTCGGGCAACAGTCGCGGCCTGTTCAACCCGCGCGTGGCCGGGGGCGAATGGGGCAACGGCGCGATGGGCAATGCGCTGTGGAAGGGCGTGCGGCTGCGCGACGTACTCAACAAGGCCGGCATCGCCGCTGGGGCGGTGCAAGTCCGGCTCAACGGCGCGGAGGTTCCTGTGCTTCCAGCCACGCCGGACTTCATCAAGGCGCTCGACATGGACGTCGCCCTCGGCGAGGACGTGATCGTCGCTTACCAGATGAACGGCGCGGAACTCCCGATCCTCAACGGCTATCCGGTGCGCCTGATCGTGCCGGGATGGTATGCGACGTACTGGACGAAGATGCTCGACGACATCGAGGTCATCGGCAAGGTCGACGAGAACTTCTGGATGAAGCCCGCGTACCGGATTCCCGACAACCCGTGCGCATGCATGACGCCGGGCGAGAAAGGCGTCAACATGGTGCCGATCAATCGGATGGACGTCCGGTCGTTCATCACCAGTCTCGCCGACGGCGCGAAGGTCAACGCGGGACGCACGTACGAGGTCAGGGGCATCGCCTTCGACGGCGGGTTCGGCATCGCCCGCGTGCTGTTCTCGGTCGACGGTGGCCGGACCTGGGGCGAGACGACGCTTGGGCGGGACCATGGTAAGTACAGCTTCCGCCAGTGGCGTGCCGCGTTCGCGCCAAGGGCCGGCCAGAGCTATGACCTCGCCTGTCTCGCCGTCAACACGATCGGCGAGTCGCAGCGCTTCACGCCGCGCTGGAACCCGGCGGGATATATGCGCAACATCGTCGAAACCGTGCGCGTGAGCGCCGTGTAATAGGGGCCCACCATGAATACAAGAAACCGCTGCGCGGTGCTTATGACGGCAATCCTCGGTCTTGCGGCGTGCGCGATGCCGCAGGCTGCGAACATGTCGGGCCCGGTCAAGATCGACCTACCGCCCGAGACGGCCCGCTTCAAGCCCGGACCCGGAATGGAGGTCGCCGCGAAGTCGTGCATGACGTGCCATTCGGTCGACTACATCTACATGCAGCCACCGCTCACGAAAGACCAATGGCAAGGCGAAGTCGTCAAGATGATCAAGGTCTTCGGTGCGCCCATTCCCGAGAGCGACGTCGAGCCGATCGTCAATTACCTGATGTCGCAGAACGGCAAGCATTAGGCCCTCGCCGCACGGATAGGAAATTCACGGCCACTGGGCAATCACCCGGGGGGAGGGCTTGCGCCGCGCCCTGCATGCCCGGGTTGAGGCAGTTTGCGTTCCGGCGGCAAAACATCGCAAGGCGCGATTCGTTCCCGGCGCTGCCTTGTTCGGTGGCGTGATTCTATTTCGCCTCGTCAACCATCTTGATGGTCTTTTCCTCAACTTCTTTGGCAACTTGAACTAATGCCGCATCCTGAGACAGTGCCGAAAGCATTTGCACCGGCTTGATAAGGCCGATCTTCGTTTTGCCCTTCTCAGTAAAGACCGAGATGCGACACGGTAACGCCATGTTTAGGCGCATATCGGTGGACAGGACTTTCGCCGCCTGCCCCGGATTGCAAACTTCAAAAACCTTGCATTCTTCATCAAATGCAATACCTTTGTCGCGGAGGGTGGCACCCAGGTCATGGACATGCAGCACGCCGAAGCCATGGCGTACCACTGCTGATGAAAGGTCCGTCGATGCTTGGCTGAATGATTTGTTGGTTTCAACGATGTAGTACATACGAATACCTCGTTTGCTGACCCTTCCGATACTGCCGCCTCTGCCCACTTCCATCGTCATACGGCCCACCGGGACGACCAAACCCACGACGCTTAGGTTCGCGCGGTTGAACCAGTGTATTTACTTGCTCTTCTGCTTGACGACCCATGCCACGAGGCCGACAACCGCGAGGACAAGCAGGATCGGAACCAATAGCCCGCCGTATCCGCCCATCCAGCCAGCGCCGCCGTATCCACCCATCATGCCGGGACCGTAACCACTTTGTCCCTGCCCGTACATCATGCCGGGACCGTAGCCGGCTTGTGCCGCCCCTTGTGTCGACCCTTGCGCTTGCCCTTGGCTCGGCACCTGCGCTTGGCCGTACATCATGTTGGAGCCCGCTTCGTAGCCGTGCGACGATGCCGCTGGCGGCGCAGGGTCAGATTTGGGCGCCGTCTGGGCGAGCGTGAACGGTACGCCCACTGCAATTGCTACTCCAGTGGTCGCCGCAACGACTGTCAGTCTTGTCATGCGTCTTGTCATTTGCTTCTCCTTCGTGATCATGCCACGACGAGCCGTGGCGCCGGACATCACGTGCAAGCAAGAGCCTTCCCGGCTGAGGCAAAGATTTCAGAGTCACAGCCTTCGTTAAGCGTGCACCGACGGACCGCTGCCGTCGGTGCGGCAGCGAACAAAGCCCGCCGAGATCTTCCGCTTATCACGCGAGCGCAAAGCCATAATTGAAGCACTGCAGCAGCGGGTGGATTGCGAACCTACGCCGCTGGCAGCCGCCTGGTCCGTTGCGCTAAGATCCGCGAATGGCCACGGAACGGGATGCACGGCTCACGGCGAACCAGACGCGCTCACCGGAGCGTGCCTGGAACCTTGTCTTCGCCTGTTGGCTCATCGCTGCATCTTCCACACTTGGCGCGCTTTTCTTCAGTGAGGTGATGGGCCTTCCACCCTGCGCGTTGTGCTGGTACCAGCGCATTTTCATGTTCCCGCTCGCACTCCTGCTTCCGGTCGGCTTATTTCCGTTCGACCCCAGGATCGTGCGCTATGCGTTGTCGCTTACCGTAATCGGCTGGCCTATCGCTTTCTTTCATGTGCTGCTCACCTACGGGCTGATTCCCGAGAGCGTCGGGCCGTGCGTGCAAGGGGTTCCGTGCGCGCAAAACCAGATCGTATGGTTCGGCTTCGTGAGCATTCCGCTGCTGTCGCTCGCTGCCTTTTCTGTTATCAACGCGCTGCTCGTCGTGGCGCACTACAAGGTCCCGAAATGAACCGCAAAACTGTCTTTATCACCGCGGCGGTCGTACTCGTGGCGGCGTTCATCGTGGGCGCACTCGTCTACCAAAGCCGGAAGGCCGACTCGGCGCAGGCGCTCGCGCGGCAGGCGCTTCTGGTGCGCGCCTATGCGCCAACCGAGGGACCGTCGGACGCGAAGGTCAACATCGTTGAATTCCTCGATCCCGCTTGCGACACCTGCCGCAGTTTCTATCCATTCGTGAAGCGGATGATGGCCGCCCACCCCGGCAAGATCCGGGTGACCATCCGCTATGCTCCGTTCCACAACAACTCCGACTACGTTGTGAAAGTGATCGAGGCAGCGCGCAAGCAGGGCAAGTGGCAGGAAACGCTCGAGGCGTTATTTGCAGCTCAGCCGAACTGGGCGCCGAATCATTCGCCGCAGCCCGATCTCGTCTGGACCTATATCGCCGGCCTCGGGCTCGACATCGACCGCGTCCGACGCGACATGTACGCCCCCGACATCGCGCAGAATCTCGCGCAGGACATGGCGGACGCGAAGGCGCTGAATGTCACCCAGACACCCGAGTTCTTCGTTAACGGCAAGCCGATGCCGAGCTTCGGCTATGAGCAGCTCGAATCGCTCGTCAATGACGCGCTTGCCGCGGCGTACCCGTAGCTGAGCAGTGACGCCAACGTCCGGACCTGGGGCCCGCTCGCAAGGGCGACGGACAGCCGAAGCAGGCCGTTGCCGCCAAGAATCGACGCTTGACCCGCACCACCGACCTCACCACAATCGGCTATGCCTACGAACGTCAGCGCTGTCGGCTTCGAGTCCGCGGTCGCGACCGTCGCGTTCGTCGATCTGGCGGGCTTCAGCGCGATAGCGGATGTCTATGGAGATGCGTCCGCAATCGAGGTGCTTGGGCGCTTCGAGGAGTTGGTGAGCCTGGCGTCGGGAGAGCTTGGGCCGCCGATCAAGTGGATCGGTGACGAGGCGATGTTCGGATTTCCCGACCCGGCGACCGCCCTCCAGGTGCTCGGACGCCTGATTCCCGCCTGCCAATCCGAGCAGCGTATTCCGCTGACAAGGACCGGGCTCAACCACGGCCCCGTACTCCGCAGGTCGAACGACCTCTTCGGCTCGACCGTCAACATCGCGGCGCGCATAGCCGCCTCCGCATCTCCGGGACAATTGTTGGCAACCCAGGCTGTCGCCGACATCGCGGCAGAATCCGGAATTGTCGCGCGGGACATGGGGAAGGTAGCGCTGCGATCGATTGCCGATCCCGTGTCGCTCTATTCCATCGAGTTCGCGCCGGCCTTCGATCCCGGGTGGATCGATCCCGTGTGCAAGATGCTCGCGCCTTACGCGGCATACCGCAAGACCGCGCCGACTGAACCCTGGTTTTGCTCTGAACGCTGCGCCGAGGCATACCGGCGGTCACCGGAAATCTACCGTCGTGGAACGAAGGGGCCAGAAGTTTCCTACACCAGCAATTGAAGGCCTCCGACAGACAGTTATTGCCAAGTTGGCGACACTTGCTGCTCGGCGTTACATCTTGTTAAGGAGCTTGAACCATGAAGAAATTTCTCGTTACGTATCTTGCGCCGATTTCCGTCATCGACGAGTGGAAGAAGACGGAGCCCGAGAAGAGAAAGGAAGCCGAACAAAAGATGCAGAGTGAATGGCAAAAATGGATGGGCGATCACATGAAGATGTTCGCCGACAAGGGAGCCGGGGTGGGCAAGACCAAGCGCGTCACCCAGCAAGGGACCGCCGACACGAGAAACGACGTCATGTTGTATGCGGTCGTGGAGGCGAATTCCCACGAGGCGGCGGCCAAGACCTTTGAAGGGCACCCCCACCTGCAGATTCCGCAATCCTCCATCGAAGTCATGGAAATCAATCCGCTGCAGGGGATGTAGGGCAGGGGCGGTAGGGTTCGCATGGCGGCTACGGCGCGCCCTTGGCCCGTGTTGCCGAGCGCAGGTCCCTCAATTCCGACCGCAGCCACTGGCCGCTCTGCACCGGTTCGTTGTTGCCGCACCTGACCATATAGGCCTGGCCCGACATGCTGCTGCCCGACGCGGCCATCTCGATGAACTGCTCTGTGGTCTGCACCATGCCCCGGTCCTCGAGATACTTGAGCTTCTGCGCCAGATGCGATTTCGCCTCTGCCGCGGTATACCAGCGGCCGTTGCGGTTGAACTCGCATCCCGAGGCCACCAGCCGCGCCATCAAGCCGTCGATCTCCGTCCGGGCCGCAGGAGGCAAGGGCGCTGCGGTCGCCGCCATCGCAACGCAGCAGGTCAGCAGCGACAGCAGCAATCGGCTCACAATGGCATCCCCTACAGCAGCCATTCGATGGGGAGGATTTCCAGAAGCTCGACGCCCATGCGCGTGGACCAAGCCGTCTCGGGCTCGGTGTCGTAGCGCTTCTCGCCCGATGCGGTTCGCTCGATCCATTCCAGGCTGTTGCCGTCCGCGGTCAGCCGTACCTCATATGCCAGCATCGGCACTTCGACATCGAAGAATCGGGTCAGACCCTGCGCGAGCACCGGATTGCCGAGTACCAGACCCATTTCGGTGTTGAGGCGCGCCGAGCGCTGGTCGAAATTGAACGAGCCGACGAAGATCCGGCGGCTGTCCACGGCAAGCGTCTTGGCATGCAGGCCGGAGGACGCGCCCGATCCGAACCGGTTGTGGGATTGGTCCGCGTCCTTTGTGGCCGTCGGCTTGATCTCGTAGAGTTGCACGCCGGCCTGAAGCAGGTCGCGGCGGCGCTTGCCGTAGCCCGAATGCACGGACTTCTCGTCGGACGCCGCGAGCGAGTTGGTGAGGATGCGCACGGTCACGCCGCGCTTGGCCAGTGCCGCCAGCAGCTCGGTGCCGCCGTCACCGGGCACGAAGTAGGGCGAGACGATGTCGAGCATCTTTTCCGGCCGGCCCATCTTGCGCACGAGTTCCGGGAAGAGCAGCACGTCCGTCCGCTCCGTGGTGTCGAGCGTCTTGGCCGGATCGTCGTACACGACCTCGGCGGCCGCCCACTCGAGCGCGAGCTTCCGGTCCAGCAGATCGCGTAAGAGCGGTGTCGCGCGGACCGCCTCGAGATAGGCGATCGATTCGGGGTCGGCGCGAGTCGCCGCGAATTTGGCCTCGAGAGTGGCGGTGGCGTCCGGCGCTGGCGGACCGACGAAACCCGACGCCCGGTAGGCGGAAGCGCTGTTCCAGTAGACATCGAACTCTTTGGACACCTCGGACACTGCTGGTCCCACGGCGAGCACGTCCAGGTCGGCGAACGTGAGGCCGGCCCCGGCGCCGAAGTACTCGTCAGCAATATTGCGTCCGCCCACGACCGTCGCCTGGTTGTCGACGGTGAACGACTTGTTGTGCATGCGCCGGTTCACGCGGGTGAAATCGGTCACGAAGTTGAATGCGCGGTTGTCGCGAATGACGACCGGGTTGTAGAGGCGCACCTCGATGTTCGGATGCGCGTCGAGCGCGGCGATCGTGGGATCGAGCTCCTTCGTGTTCAGGTCGTCGAGCAGCAGGCGCACGCGCACCCCTCGCTCGGCGGCCTGCCAGAGCGCCTGGAACAGCAGGTAGCCGACGTGGTCGCCATTCCAGATGAAGTATTGTGCGTCGAGCGATTTTTCCGCGGCACCTGCGAGCAGGACACGCGCGGCGAACGCATCGCGGGGGTCGGACAGCGCGTGGATCCCGGTCATGCCCGTATTTGCAGCGACGCCTGGCGCGACCGCGCGGCCGAGCCGAGTCCCCGCCGTGTCGGTGAGGGCGAAGGTCTCGACGCGATCCTTCGGAGGCGGCAGCGTGGCACAGCCGGAGAAGACCACCGCGACAGCGACCAGGAGCGAGGACAGGATGCGGTTCATTTGCGTTTGCCGATAGTAACAGCAGCGCGAATTCTCCGATCCGCGAGCTTGTGAGCAATTCTCATAAGCGGCACAATCCACAGGCGCGTGGATTTTGGCCGGGACCAGCGCATGTCGACTGTCAAATTTAGGAGGACTCTTCCATGACGCGACGCCATCTTGTTTCTAGCCGCTTGATCGTAGCGGTTGCGGCAATTATGTGCACCGCGGTGCACGCCGCGTCGGTCGCGCCCGTTGGTGGCGAACATGGCATGGTGGTCACGGCACATCAACTCGCCACCAAGGTGGGCGTCGATGTACTCAAGCGCGGTGGCAACGCGGTCGATGCGGCGGTCGCTGTGGGTTACGCGATGGCCGTGGTTTACCCCGCCGCAGGCAACCTGGGCGGCGGAGGCTTCATGACCATCCAGCTGGCCGATGGGCGCAAGACGTTTATCGACTTTCGCGAAAAGGCGCCGCTCGCCGCCACGCCCAACATGTATCTGGATAGCGCTGGCAATGTCGTCAAGGGTGCGAGCACGAAGGGCCACTTGGCCGTCGGCGTACCGGGCAGCGTAGCGGGGCTCGAATACGCTCGGGAAAAATACGGCACGCTTTCGCGCGGCGCGCTGATCGCACCGGCCATTGGTTTTGCGGAGCGCGGCTTCGTGCTGGACGACGGCGACATCGCATTGTTCGCCACGGCGACCAATGACTTTCGCGACGACCCGGCGACCGCGGCGATCTTCCTGAACAAAGGCCAGCCGTACAAGGCTGGGGATCGACTGGTGCAGAAGGATCTTGCGAAGACCCTGCGCCTCATTGCGCAGCGTGGGGCTGTTGAGTTCTACCAGGGCTCGATCTCCGATGCGATCACCGCTTCGAGCGTCGCGGGCAAGGGCATCATCACCAAGGCGGATTTGCAACAGTACAAGGTGCGCGAGCTGGCGCCCGTCGAATGCGACTATCGGGGGTATCACATCGTGTCCGCGCCGCCACCGAGCTCGGGCGGCGTGGTGATATGCGAGATCCTCAATATTCTCGAGGGCTATCCGCTCAAGGATCTGGGATTCCGTTCAGCGCAAGCCGTGCACTATCAGATCGAAGCCATGCGCCATGCGTATGTCGATCGCAACAGCTATCTGGGTGATCCCGACTTCGTCAAGAACCCGCTCGATCGTCTGCTGGACAAGGGCTACGCCGAGAAGGTCCGCGCGGTCATCGAGCCGAACAAGGCCGGCATTTCGAAAGACTTGAAGCCGGGCGTCCCGCCGCACGAGGGAACCAATACGACGCACTATTCGATCGTCGACAATCAAGGCAATGCGGTGTCGGTGACCTATACCTTGAACGACTGGTTCGGCGCCAAGGTGACCGCGGCGAACACTGGCATCCTGCTGAATGACGAGATGGACGACTTTACCGCCAAGCTCGGCGTGCCGAACCTGTATGGACTTGTACAGGGCGAGGCCAACTCGATCACGCCGGGCAAGCGGCCGTTGAGCTCCATGAGCCCGACCATCGTCTCGCGCGACGGCAAGCCGGTCATGGTGATCGGCACACCGGGCGGCAGCCGCATCATCACCGTGGTCGTACTCTGCATTCTGAACGTGATCGATTACGGCATGAACATCCAGGAGGCGATTGATGCGCCGCGCTTCCACCAGCAGTGGCTGCCGGAAACGACCAATGTGGAACTCTTTGCATTGAGTCCCGACACACGCAAGATTTTGGTCGACATGGGTCACAAGCTGGGCGATCCGCAGCCCGCCGGCCACGTTGCGGGCATTCTGGTCGGGGCGCCGTCGCTTAACGGCAAGCCACGCGGCAAGGATCGCTTCTACGGTGCCAACGACCCGAGAAGGGGGACGGGGTTGGCAGAGGGTTATTGAGAGTCCATATACTGGCGCAGTCTCGCAGCGTATGCTGCGTACGGAAGCGTTTGCCCCGGTAGTCCATGCGCGGTCGAATAACACCAACGGCGAGGGCGCGTGCATCGTACTTCCGCAGTGCTGTGCTTGCTCGTCGCTCTCGGGACGGGGGGCTGCGCTACTGTCGTCACGCGCGGCTACCAGACCATCACGGTGCAAACGGATCCGGCAGGCGCGGACTGCACGTTCTCGCGCGATGGCCTGCCGCTGGCGCGAGTCAATCCGACGCCCGGCGCAGCACTCGTAGGCAAGAGCGCGGGCGCGCTGTCGCTGCTTTGCCGCAAGGAAGGTTATCTCGACGCTGCGGCGCCCATGGAGGCCGGGTTTCAGGCGGCGACGCTGGGCAACGTCCTTATCGGCGGAATCATCGGACTCGTCATCGACGCCTCCACCGGCGCGATAACGACCTATCCCGATACGGTAACCGTCACGTTGTCGTCGCACGAATTCGCCAGCGATGCGGCGCGCGACGCATTCTTCAAGGAACTGACGCAGAGCCTCATCCTTGCCCACGAGGAATCCGTCAAACGCATCAAGACCGTCTGCCCGGACGCCGAGTGCGAGCGGCAGCTCGCCGCAGTCCGTACAAGCCAGACCGCAAGATTGGCGGAGATTGAACAGCGGCGCGCGTTGGCAAAGATTCGTCCGCCCTGACACATTCGCAGGGAGACCATAACGCTCAAAGGGGAGGCATCATGGTACGAGTACGCGTTGCAACTATCGTCGTTGCGTCGGTGCTGCTGGCGGCATGTGCGGCGAGCACACCGACCTACACGACGAGCCCGTCCAGCACGCAGGCTCTGCAGAGCGCGAAGGTACAGCCCGCCAAGGTAGGCGAATTCACTGCCGATGCCGGCGCCGCGAACAAGAGCATCACCCTGCGCGCCAGTACGATGGAGGCGCCGCAGGGCAGTTACGCTGCCTATCTCGCCGACGCGGTGAAGACAGAGTTGGATCTCGTTAAGCTGTACTCGGCGACTTCCGGCACGGAAATCTCGGGCGTCCTCATCAGGAACGAGATGAACACGGGGCTCGCCGTCACCGGCAGCGGTACGATCGAAGCCAAGTTCGTCGTACGCCGCGGCGGCATGGTGCGATACGACAAGACCAAGCTTGCGCAGATCGAGTGGGACACGAACTTCCTCGGCGCCATCGCGATTCCGCGCGCACGACAGGAATACTCCCGCCTCGTGCAAAAGCTCATCGGCGATTTCTTTGCCGACCCGGATTTCGTTGCGGCACTGAAGTAATCAAGGCTTCGGGAGGATCACATGAATGCATGGCAACGATTGGCGTGCCTCTGCTGCACCTTCGTGCTCGGGGCGTGCGCGCATTCGATAAGCATCGTGCCGGACATGTCGAAGCTCGATCCGCCGTCCGCGGCAGTGCGGCCGGGGACGGTTGGCCTGTACATTTCGGCCGAGGACCGGACGCGGCAGGTCATAACGCCCGGTGGCGGCGGCGACAAGATTTCCTACTATCCGTACCGCGATCTCGAGTCGCCGATCTACAAGGTGCTCGGCAATCTGTACGAGCGCGTCATAGTCGTGCAGTCGCCGACCGACGTCGAAACGCTGGCGAAGAGCGGTGTGTCGGTCATAGCGAGCCCCGCGATTACCACGCAATCCTCTTCCGAAAGTCTCGTGACCTGGCCTCCGACGTTATTCCAGGTTCAAATCACATGCACGGTCACGGACATTGCGGGCGCCAAGGTTGCGGAAACTTTCGTCACCGGAACCGGACGCGCGGAGTTCGCGGAGTTCAAGTCCGACTTCTCCCTCGCCGCGAAGCGCGCGTCGGAAGATGCGGTCCGCAAGACGCAGTCAGCGCTCGCGGCGGAAAAGGGACTGAAGTGATCGAGTAGCGAGCGCCCGGAATCGCTTACTGCCCGGCGGAAATTCCGATGATGGTCTGAAACCCACCCCAAAACATCCGCTTGCCGTCGAAGGGCATCTTCGAGGGGTCCATCGACTCTTTGAGTTGCGGATCGTCCATGACCGCCTTCCCGATGCGGTCACGATCCTCCTTGTTCCGATACACCACCCACGCGAGTGCGATCACTTCGCCGTCCTTGAGCTGCACGGCCTGCGGAAACGACGTGACCTTGCCGGGCTGGACATCGTCGCTGATCGAGTCGGAGTAGTAAAGAGCGCCGTGACGCAGGTGGGCCTTGCCCCATTCTTCGGACATGCGCTTGTATGTGTCGAGGTTGGCGCGGGGTACCGGAATGAGGATGGCGTCGATGTAGTGGGACATGAAACCTCCATTGAAGTAAGGTTGGCCAACGGTGCAGTTTATCAAGGCGCCCGGCAAATGAAACAAATGAAACAGCGCCGGCTTTGGGATGCAATTCTCCTGCCGCGGAAGCGCCGTAGTGTGAAGGGCATGACAACTACCGGCATTCCGAACGAGCTCGACAACCCCTTCTGGGCGAGCCTCGCGACACGGCATTCCCACCTTGCGCAAGGCGGGAGGCTGGCGCGTCGTTATCCCGTCACCGTTTCGCGCATCGCGGGGTTGCCGAGCCGGGGCCGGCGAACCTTGCTGCGCTGGAGGCGTTAGTGGAGGTTGGCGACGACGTAATGATGGCCGGGCCCTTCGTGCCGAGATTGCGAAGGAACTGGGAAACGCTGTACGAATCGCGGCTCATCCAGATGGTCCGCACCGACAAGTCGCCGCTGCCGGTCGCCGATGCCGACGCATCGGTTCTCGGCGCGGCCGACGTCGCCGACATGCTCGCGCTGGTCGAAATCACGAAGCCGGGACCCTTCCGGCCGCGGACGATCGAACTCGGAACCTATCTAGGCATTCGCGAAGGCGGCTGGCTCGTTGCGATGGCGGGCGAAAGGACGTGGGTGGGCGACTTTCGCGAGGTCAGTGCCGTCTGCACGCATCCGGACGTGCAGGGACGCGGATACGCGCGGGCCCTGGTGGGCCGTATCGTGAACCGGATGCTGCGCGCGGGCCAGACGGCGTTTCTCCACGTCAGGACGGGCAACCTGCGCGCGATGGAAATCTACCGCGCCCTTGGCTTTGTCCGCCGCGCCGAATATCCGATGCTGCACGCGAAACGGATCGGCTAGCCCGCCGCAGCGCTGAACATCGGCGTTGGTTGACTCGGCTACTTTGCCGCCACCCCAGGCGGGGATGGCGGCGGTAGCTCGATACGGTGACGCATCAAGAACTAAAGCAGCTAATGCGAGATCATTGGAGCAACGTCATGTTGCCGCACCACGCATCAGTTCGTGAGCTCGACCCTCACGATCTGGCCCGCACCGACCGGCGGCCAACCGAAGCCCACGTTCGAGACGTAAAGGCTGCCGTCCGGTCCCATAGTCATCCCGGTCGGGAAGGTCAGGCCCGTCACGATGACTGTTTGGCGTCCCGATGGATCGACACGAACGATCTGTCCGGTGCCGGGCGCGAACGTCAGCGGGTCCGTTCCAAGTTCGAGCACGTACATGCGTGCGCGATTGTCGAACACCAGCCCGGTTACCAAAGCTAACCCGTTGGTGTCGACTTTGATCTGGCCGCTTGGGGTGACTTTGTAGATCTTCGACGAAAGGGGAGGGAGAGGGTCGAACACATCGAGATTGCCGACGTAGAAATTGCCGTGGTATGCGATCACAGTCGGAACGATGTGGCCTTGGCTCGCCGAGATGTCGATCAGGCGACTCACCTTCCCGGACGTCGTAACTTTGACAACTTCGCCGTGATTCGGCTCGACGGCGTAAAGGTCACCATTCACCGCGATCATGCTGTACCACGTGCCGTCGGGCTCAAAGTCGGGCGGATTGGGGTGCGCGACAGGGTGGTTCAGGGACCAATCGCTCAAATTCGCGATGTAGGTCCAGCTGTGGCCGGTTACCAGCGCAACGCCGTTTGGCCTGCCCAAGACGCCATGCGAGCAGCCGCCGCCACCGATCAGTGCGTACATCGTGTCGCCGATGAACGCAACGTCGGCGACACCGCTCGTCAGGCCGCCCGTGTCCGCGTTCGTCTGGCTGGACGGGAATTGTGTCACCCAGGGCGTGACGCTCCCGTCGGTGCCGACGCGCGAGATCTGCGAACCGGTTGGGCTGCCGGTGTAGGGACCGACTCCGGCTGCCTGCTGGCATGACGGGGGCGGCCCCGCCGTGGAATCTGCTCCTCCGACGCCGCCTTCTGCGACGTAGAGATAGCCGTCCGGCCCGAACTTAAGCCCGCGCGGATTGTTCAGTCCGCCCGGAACGAACGTGGACACAATCGCCGACCCGCTTCCCACCGGCACCGGGACCTGGGCATCCACCGTTCCAACAAAACCTAGTCCTGATGCCAGGGCCACGGCGCAGATTATCGCGACGGAGTGAGTAAATCGTGAATTGCTTTCAGGTGAATTCATAGTGTCCTTTCGGATTGGAGGACAATCAGGCATGGATTCGCGATAGACGCGTCGACCCTTCTATGGCAACGACATGCGCGCCGCCACCGGAATGTGACGAACCCGGCTAGAAGGCGACGAATCCGGCTAGGGGACGACGAATCCAGATAGGGAACGACGAATCAGTAGGAACGACGAATCCGGCTCCATCCGGAATGGGTCCCCAGCGGACTGTAAGGCAAGAACCTTACGAATGACTGACGACGCGATGTGGACCGGTTTGCCGTGTCCCGAATATGAATGTTCGTCCCAACGACGCTACGCGATCAGTAGGCACAGCTTGGCCAGGCGGCGAAGATGCCCGTCGACTACGGCCGCGCTCGAATCGTCGGCAGCGGCGATGAAATCGGCGGTCGCGGCGACGAGGTCGCGGCGATCGCGCGTTCCGTCGAGAAGCGGAAGCAGGCGCCGCGCGATCTCGTCATCGACCTTGACCGGCTGGTGCCAGAGCGAGGTGACGATGTCGCCGTGGCGCAGTTGGCTTCTCACCACGGCGCTGGCCGTGGGCCGATCCCCCGGCGGATACGCGTAGCGCGGAGTCGACACATGCGGATCGATGATGCCGGCCTGGAGGCTCGCGAGCAGGATACGCTCTGGTTCCACGCTCGTGCCTTCGGGCGGCCGCGCGGCGTCCGGGTGCGATCGAAGCTGTTCGAGAAGAACGTCGAGTGCGAGGGCGTGCGGCGCGGCCTTGCGCAGCGTGTCGAGGAGAGCCCGCATGTACTTTACGTCGACGTCGTCATCGGCGGAGGCGCGGGGCGATTCGGGCGTCGTGGCCAACGTTAGACCGTCGTTCTGCGCGGCGCGAACGCGACGTGCCGCCGTGAAGGCAAGGGACCGCATGCGGTCCAGAGTTTCGTCGCGATTCACCGCAACCTCACTCCGACACAGCAGGCTCTCGCGGAAGCGGCGACATTTGATGAAATCGAGATATTGCTGACGGGTGATCGGGTCGAGGGCGGCAAGCACGCCGCGCGCCTCCGGCGCGATGCCGGCGTAGCTCGAGGACACGAACGTTGCCTCGGCGAGAAACTGCAATCCGTGGCGGGCGGCGCGATCCGCGAACTCATGGAAATAGACGGGGTCGTTGATCGGCGCAAGGTCATCGTGATACAGCAATGCGGGGTGCCGGTTTTCCATGCGTCGCGCTTCCGCCACGATAGGCTGCGTGTACTCGTCCGGCTTCGCGTTCCCGTGCGCCACCAGGTGGATCAACGCCTGCGCCTCGCGAACTCGAGCGTCCGGCTCGTCGATCTCGGCGGTGTGGAACTTGAGCAGCTCCCACATCATCGCGCGCACGTGACAGCCGGGATAGGTGTTATAGCTGACGAACGCGACACCTTGCGGCGCCAAATGGCGACCGATGAGCGCGAGCAGCGCATCGCGTGCTTGCGGCGGGATCCACGAATACACGCCGTGAGCAATGATGTAGTCGAAGGCGCCGGCGTTTTCCGATAACCGCGCGAGATCGAGCGCCTCGAAGACGACGTTCGTGACGCCTGAGTTTCGAGCAAAATCGCGCGCGGCCTCGATGGCCTCACTGGCGAGATCGATGCCGAGGAACGTGCTCGCCGGCAGCCCGTAGGCCAGCGGAACGAGATTGCCGCCATCGCCGCAGCCTACTTCGAGCACTCGACAGTGCGCGGGCGGTGCCGGCGTCATGCCGTAGAACGTCCCGATCGCCGCAAGGTGATCCGGGTGGGTGTCAGCGTACGCGAGACCCGGATAGCGGATCGCATCGTACGGGGTCGGAGGCGCGGTCGGCGGCATGGGGCGAACGAGCCGACTATAACTAAATTGTCAATGCACCGTCACACATGCTTAACATGCTGCTCCTGCTCCGTTCGTCGGGCGCTGGCACGTCTCGCTTGTAGCCTCCAGACGACAAGTATGATAATCCCTTCTGCGCGCTGTTTCGGCCGCGCGGCGTGTCGCCGTTGTCAAGGCGTGAACTGGAGCAGTTCTTCTGTTATATCTATGGGAGGATCGCGATGACGAAACGAAGTTCCTTGGTGCGGCGTCCGCTGCTCGCGGCGGCGCTGGCGGTAAGTGCGATCGCACCCGCGCCTGCAATGGCGGCGTACGACATTTTCCTCAAACTGGACGACATTGTTGGCGACTCGAGCAACGACAAGTTCGCGAAGTGGATCGAGCTCGCGTCATATTCCGTCGGCGCCCAGCTGGTGTCGCCCAGCCAGGGCAACGCGAGCGGGAGAGCCACGGGCAAACCGACCTGCGCGCCCTTCAACGCGAATAAGGTCGTCGACCGGGCAAGTCCTCCGCTGCTGGCGGCGCTTGCCACGGGGAGGCACTTCAGCAAAGGCGAGATCGACATCGTAGGCACCGGAGAGAGAGCCAGCGTCTTCCTCAAGTACGAGCTTCAGGACGTGCTCGTCACGTCCTATCAGGATGCCGGCGCTGAAGGAGGCGACAACTCGCCGATGGAGGGCCTGTCGCTCAACTTCAGCAAGATGACGATTACCTTTACTCCGCAATTTGCCGACGGCTCGGTGGACAAGGCGGTGATCGCGTCGATCAACTGTCTGCCTGCGGTGCAGTAGTCGCCTTCCGATCGAATTTGGATCGCCGCGCGAAGGACTCGCGCGGCGATTTTTTTCGGTCGAACGGAGAAGAACTGGTACGTTCGTTGCTTACAAGACATACCCATGAGCCCCCGCGACCCTACTCGTGTTCAACAAATGCCCCGCGGCCCGAACATGTCGGCCCGGTTCGCCATCGGACTGGGGTTGGCCCTGGCGCTGCTTGCGCCAGCACCAGCGCATGCCGAGGTGACCCTTAAGATCGACAACAAGAGCGGCGGACCGGTGTGTGTCATGTGGACCGGCGTGACTACTCTCTCCGGCTTGACGAGCCTTGGGACCAACATCCTCCCCTCGGATACCGGCGCCAACCCGCCGAAAGGCTATTCGCTGGCCGCGTTCACGCCGGTGACTGCGGGCAACCCGAACGTGGTGAAGATCCCCAATTTCACGATGGGCGGCGGCCGGATGTGGTTTACCTATGGAGCTAATTGCTGGGCGATCCAGAGCACCGGCTACACGCCGAGCCTCGCGGACTTCAACGACCCCAACTTCCCGCTGCGCTACGACAAGATCGAAGCGTTCATAACGGGCAGCAAGGACGACAACCTCGACATCACGGCGGTCGACGGATTCAGCATTCCTTTCAGCGTCAAGGCCTATGCATCCGCGTCGCCTGCAACCACGACGCAGACGCTGCGGGGCAGTGCAGGCAACAACGTGATCGCCGCCCTCGGCGCCATTGCCGCCAACGCCGATGCCGCGGCGCCCGCCGGTCCGGCGGGTGGCCCATCACTGCCGAAGATCACCGGAAACAGTCCCTATCTCGTCATCAACGCCAACTCCCAGGGCAAGACGACCGCCGCTCCGTACACCGACTCGCCTATCGGCAGTGCGGGCGCCTTCGTACGCATCATCGCCAACGACAACCAGATCGCCACGTACGCGGGCGATCTCGTGTCGGCGGCCGCCAACTACGGGGTCCCGGACAACTACAACTGGGGGACCTACAACAACTACGTGATGCGCATGGACGGCCGGGCCGCGTTCCCCTACAAGGGCGCCACCAACATCGTCGGGAGCTTCAGGGGGGTTCTGCTCCCCGGGCAGCAAACCTATAGCAGCGCAGAGACTTCTCCGCAGACGTACAGCCTGACCGCGACGTTCGATGCGAAGGAGGTGCGCACGGTTACCTACGTGAAACCCTATAACGGACCGCCGTTTCCGCCCGGTAC
This sequence comes from uncultured beta proteobacterium, assembly GCA_963828045.1. Taxonomy (GTDB): domain Bacteria; phylum Pseudomonadota; class Gammaproteobacteria; order Burkholderiales; family Casimicrobiaceae; genus VBCG01. Next base: position 1,034,233 of record CAWHCM010000004.1, read on the forward strand.
GGGACCGTACACCGTCACCTTCACGGGCTTTGTGACCCTCAAGGGCACCACGACGATCGCGGCGGGCAGCCCTTACGCGGGAACCTACGTTATCGAGATCAAGATTCCTTATGGATCGCTGCCGGAGTACATGACGGTGCAGACAGGGTTCACAAATTACCCCGCATTCCTGCTGGACCCGAGCGGCGTGATCGGCGCGAACGCCAACTACCTCTACAAGTACTACCTGAAGACCGATAGCGACCCGGGCAGCTACAGCCAGACGGATCCGTCCAACGGCGGCCCGCAGGACAACGTGCTGACGTGGGTCGAGGGCGATCTGCTCGCCGGGATGAACGTCGGGACCGTCGGCAGCGAGAAGACCCTCAAGCAGCCGATCACGCTGAACGGCAATACCTACGCCGCGGGCACCATGATCGGCACCTTCAATTCGCAAGACTGGTGGGACCTGGGGAGCACGCTGCGCACGACCGGTTCGGTCTATGACTACTACTTCGGTTTCCTGCAGAGCGACTCCGATTTCTACAACCGCTACGCGGAAACCATCTATCCGTTCACCGATGCCTATGGCTTTGCCTACTCGGACCGCATCACCGGCGGACGCGCCGCGATCTCCTGGAATGCGCAGGCGGCCAACGCCGTCGACACGGTCGAGATCACGATTCTTCCCGACGCGCCTGCGTCCAGCAGTTCGGGCACCGTCAACGTCATCGAGTATTACAACGCCTCGCTCGACCATTACTTCATTACCTGGGTCGCTGATGAGATTGCCAAGCTCGACGCGGGAACAACGATCCAGGGCTGGACGCGCACCGGCAGGTCGTTCAAGGCCTTCGCGACCGCGCAGGCCGACACCTCGCCCGTGTGCCGGTTCTATATTCCGCCCGCGTCCGGCAACACGCATTACTTCGGGCGCGACGCGACCGAATGCAACGCCACTGCCGCGAACAACCCGGATTTCGTTCTGGAAGCGCCTTCCTTCATGCACATGTACCTGCCCGTAAAGGGCATATGCGCAGCCAATACGGTCCCGATCTACCGCCTGTACAGCAACCGCGCGAACGTCAATCACCGCTACGTTGCCGACAGCGCGATACGCGACCAGATGATCGCGCGCGGATGGCTGGCCGAAGGCGATGGCCCCGATCGCGTGACCTTCTGCGCCCCGCAATGAGACGTTCGGTCAGGACTCGCTGAGCGCGTACGCGGGATCCAGCGTGAACAACTCCTGCGGCCGGGCGACGCCCTTCATCGCATAGCGGCCGACGCTGACCAGCCGCTGCCGCGCCTTGCCCGCGGCCTCCGCGAAGGCTGTCGACACGATGACGGCCTGCTCGAGCGACGCGCAAAACGACTCGATGCGCGCCGCCTCGTTGACCGCGGGACCAAGCACGGTGAAATCGAGCCGGCGCGGACTGCCCAGGTTGCCGTAGAGAAGCTCGCCCACATGGAGTGCGATGTGCGTGCTGGTGACCGGCATGCCGTGGGCTGCGCGTCGCGCATTCAGTGTGGCAATGCGGGCCGTGAGACTTGCCGCCGCGTCGAGCGCACAGCCGCACGCCTGCGCCATGTCGTCTTGCGGGAAGATGGCCAGGATGCCGTCGCCGATGAACTTCAGCACGTGTCCGCCGCGCGCCTCGATCTCCTCGACCTGCGCCTCAGCATAGTCGTTCAGGAGTTCGAGCACCGTGCCCGGGCTCGCGGTGTCGGAGATGCGCGTGAAGCCGACTAAGTCGCTGAACCAGATCACGGCACGTATCGGCTCGGCCCGCCCGCGAACGATGTTGCCTGCGAGCACGCGTTCCGCGGCATCGCTCCCGAGATACGTCTGAATCAGCGTGCGTGCCGTGCGATTCATCGTCCGCACCATGAAGAACAGCGTGAGCGGCGGCATGATTCCGGCAAGGAACTCGACTTGCGCGTCACTGAAGCCGTCCGGCGCATCCGTGGTCCAGGAGGCCGCGATGCCTTCGCCTTCGCCCAGGCGCACGCTTTCGTCCACACGTGCGGCAAACGCGACGTAGTCGGTCGCTCCCTCATCCTGGAACCGATCGAGCATCGGGAACTCGCCTCGGGAATAGGTTGCATCCAGATGCCGCCGCAGCGTCGGCTGCTTGCTCTGGAGCAGGACGTAGAAGGGGCTGCGCAGCCACTCCCGCTCCTGCAACGGGTCATCGCTACGCAGAAATTCCTCCTCCTGCGCACCCTCGGTTCGGACCCAGCGCACACCGCGGGCGTCGAACGTCGGATCGAGAAGGTTGTGGGCGACCGAGGCTCGCAAAATCGGAAGGCCCGCGCGGTTCATCTGCCCGCAGACGCCGGCGAGGATCTCCATCTCGTCCGCGCCCGCGAGCGCCTGGGCGACGATCCAATCGCCGATGGCGATTCTTAGGTCCTCTTCGATGTTGCTTTGCCCGGAACTTGCCATCACGGCCCCACGCCAATGCCATCACCAGGACCGTCAAGTATATCCAGCCCGGCCTCGTCGACGTGGTAGGCCCCGCCATGGCGTGGGGGACAGCCATCATGGATGGTCTAAGTCAAAGCGCGGCATGTCCGAGGGGACTGGCGGACCGGGAAGTGCGCAGCAAGCTTGCGAAGACCAGCACATGAGTCCATAGCAAGAGCGGAACGGCGACCGTCGGGATAAACCAGGCAGCACCGAGCGAGGCCGGGTCGATGCCTACACGAATTGTGGCGTTGTAGAACGCCATCAGCAGGTCAAAAATACCCCACGCGTTGAACGTCCAAATGGCGATGCGCGAATAGCGGCTCGATCCCGCCATCAACGCCACCCACGCCAGCGCCATGGCAACGAGATCGCCGTACGCGGTTGGCGCGGCAAACCCAGCTTGCAGATCCGGACCGACGACCCCCGGCACCATGAAGGCCAAGCCGATATACCGAAACAGATGCAGATGCAGAATGGGCCGTACCGCCGCCTGCAGGGGCAGGTCGCGCATGCGCGGCCAGATGTAGTTAAGGGAAACAGCCCCCCACGCGAACAGGCCGAGGGCAACGCTGGCGGCAAAGGGAAGCAGGGTTGCGAGGTTTCTCGCGGATTCCATAGGAGCCTCCTACAGGGCTGAGACTTGCGAAGTGCAAGTCAACGCTTGCATTATGCAAGTTTTGCGGGTAATGTCAAGCGATGGCTAGCAGAAACAAGAAGGGGAGCCCGGCTCAGCACGAGCAGCGTCGCTCGATATGCCCGATCGCGTGCACGCTGGACCTGTTCGGCGACAAGTGGACGCTGCTGGTCGTTCGCGACCTGCTGAGCGGCAAATCGCACTTCAAGGAGTTCCTCGCGTCGCCGGAGAGAATCGCGACCAACATCCTTGCCGACCGCCTCGCCCGGCTTGTGTCCAATGGCTTCATCGAGCGCTACGCGTCCGGCGACATCGCCGGGAGAGACGCGTATCGATTGACCGAGAAGGGACGTTCGCTCCGTGGACTATTGGTCCCGATGAGGGCCTGGGGACTGGATCACATCGAAGGGACCGAGGTTCGGGTGCAAGTGAAGAAATGACCGCCCGTCGCGGAGGATGTCAAAATGGCGCCCGAACCGAAGGAGGCCCCATGAAATACACATTCCTCATTGGCTGCCTGTTGGCCTTGGCCGCCGCCACCCCGGTCCAGGCCGGGGATTGCATCAAGGACCAGTATGGAAATGTAGTGTGCGGAAAGGGCCAATGCGCGACCGATCAATACGGCAAGGTGTTCTGTGCCAAAGAGGGCGGCGGCGCGATGAAGGATGAAGTCGGCAACGTCAAGTGCGGCGTCGGGTATTGCGTGGTAGATGATCGGGGCCTGATCAGGTGTTCCAAAAAGCCGGGTGGCGGTGCCAGCACTGATTCATACGGCAGGGTGCAATGCCTCGGCGGGTGCCAACCCGCGACCAAGCAGCTTTGCGAAGCAGCGCGCTAGGCACCCGAGCGTGACCGTCGCTAGACCAGCGCCGGCCGCGCCAAGGAACCTGCGTCGATCAGGGCTCGGTACAGCGCGGTGACGCTCGCGCGATCCCGCGGTTCCCCCATACCCACCGCTCACGCGGCAGATGCCTCCCGCGGCAGCGGCGTGATTCCGGCGAGGCGCGACGGATCCTGCGCAATGCGCCACAGGTCCAGAGCTTCCTGCATCCTGATCCAACTCTCGGGCGTGTGACCCAACAGTTTGGAAATGCGCGCCGCCAATTCGGCCGACAGATCGCGCCGCTCCTGTAGCAAAGTGTTCACCGTAACGCGGGAAACCTCCAATCGATCGGCGAACGCCTGTTGCGACGTGCGCAATGCCGGCAAAACGTCCTCACGGAGGATGGCTCCCGGATGGGTGGGGGCTCTGCGGCGGTCACGCAAGGTCTTCATCAGTGTTAATCCTTGAGAACGTAATGCAATACAACATGTCAAGTATAACGTTACACAATGAGTCTTGCCTGCGTGGTCACGCCCGCGCGAGCCTCTTGAGCGAGATGCGAAGATCGCGACCGACGGCGCTCGCAGCCTTGATCAGCGTATCGAGCTGTACCGCGGTATAGGCGGGATCGAGCACGCGGTCGAGTTGTGATCGACTCGTTCCCATGCGCCTTGCCGTCTCCGCCTTGGAGAGCTTGCCTTCCTTCATCGCTTCCTCGACGGCTTCGGCAAGTGCCCGCTTTACCGCCGAAGCTTGCACGTCATCGAAAATGGACTGCTCGCGCAAGAAGTCGTCGAAATTCGAACCCCGGTGCTTATTCCTTTTCCGCATCCTGCCACTCCTTCCAGCGCTTCTGAGCCAGCGCAATGTCGTCGTCGGGCGTCCTCTGCGTCTGCTTGATGAAACCGTGCAACAGAATGAGCTCGTCGGCGTCGACCGCGAACAACACTCGGGCAATCCGATTTCGGAGGCGCGTCCGGATCTCCCATATCGGTCCACGCAAATGATCGACGCGCGGCTTCCCAAGAGGCCATTTGAACTGCACGTACGCGATGTCTGTCCCGATCAGCTTGCGCTCGTCCGCGTTGAGAGCCTTCAGCCATTCACGCACCGGCTCCCGACGGACGCTGCTCGCAAAAAATACCGCGCGCAATTTGGGCAACATCTAGTCGTGTCCGGACTGTACCACATATGGTACGTATTTGCCAAAGGGCGTTGCTCGTATTAAGTCTGCCGAGCGGCTTGGCGCGCCGCCATCGGCCAAATGGGTTAGCACGCCAGGGGTAATATTGCGCGTCCCATAGATGGCCCCATCTCAACGGAGAAAATACATGGTGAAGCCAGCAAAGAACACGATTTGCCTTTGGTACGATAAAGACGCCGAGGACGCGGCGCAGTTTTACGCCAAGACCTTCCCCGATTCGTCCGTCGGCGCGGTGCACCGCGCACCGGGAGACTTTCCGTCGGGGAAGAAAGGGGACGTGTTGACCGTCGAGTTCAACGTGATGGGCGTTGCGTGCCTCGGGCTCAACGGCGGACCTATGTTCAAGCACAGCGAAGCGTTCTCGTTTCAGGTCGCAACCGAGACCCAAGCCGAAACGGATCGCTACTGGAACTCGATCATCGGCAACGGCGGCCAGGAGAGCGCGTGTGGCTGGTGCAAGGACAAATGGGGATTGTCCTGGCAGATTACGCCGGTCGCTCTGACGAATGCGATCACCGATCCCGATCCCGCTGCCGCCAAGCGCGCGTTTGATGCGATGATGCAGATGACGAAGATCGATATCGCTGCAATCGAGGCAGCGCGTCGCGGTTGAGATTGCATGATCCGCCTCGCCCTCGTCGCCGCATTCCTTGCTCTGCCCGCCCATGCCTTCGACCTTCAGGGCCATCGCGGCGCACGCGGGCTGGCCCCCGAAAACACGCTGCCCGCGTTTCAGAATGCATTGGACTTAGGCGTCGACACCCTCGAATGCGACATGGCGATCACCAAGGACGGCGTGGTCGTGATCCATCACGACCTCTGGCTCAACCCCGACACCACGCGCGGGCCCTATGGGCAATGGCTGGACAAGCGCGGCCCGGCCATCAGCGAACTGACGTTTGCGGAGCTGCAGAAGTATGACGTCGGCAGGTTGAAGCCCGGCACCGACTATGCGAAGTCGCTTCCGGATCAGCAACCGGTTGATGGCACACGGATTCCGAAGCTTCGGGACCTCTTCGATCTGGTCAAGAAATCGGGCAATACGAGGGTGGGGTTCGACTGCGAGACGAAGGTTTCGCCGTATGAACGCAGCGCGACACTGGCGCCGGAGGAGTTTGCGCGCAGGGTGATCGCGGAGATCCGCAACGCCGGCATGGCCAAGCGGACTATGGTGCAGTCCTTCGACTGGAGCACGCTGCAGGTTATCCAGAAAGAGGCGCCAGAAATCCGGACGATGTATCTTACTTCACCGCGGACGCTCAAGGGTCGCGGCAATGCCGGGTACTCACTCTGGCTCGCAGGCTTCGCTCCCGAGTTGCACGGGGACTCGGTACCGCGGGCGGTCTATGCGGCCGGCGGCAAGGTCTGGGCGCCGAACTACACTTTTCTCACGCCCGCGATGCTCGCAGAGGCGCACGCGCTGGGGATCGTCGTCATTCCCTGGACAGTCAACGAGCCCTCGATGATCGCGAAACTGCTCGATATGGGCGTTGACGGCATCATCTCCGATCGCCCTGACCTCGTCCGGATCGAGATCAATAGGCGTCGTTGAGAGCTCAATTACAGGCGGGTCAGCCCCTCGGTCTGGAGGCGCCTGCCTTAGCTACGCAATGAATACCGCGGCTGAAATGCCGAAGCGCGATGCCAGTGCGCCGGCTTGTCGCGCGTTAATCGCGCGCTTGCCGTTCAGGATCGCGCTAACGACGGGTTGGCCACCCAACTCACTACTGAGGTCGCTCTGCGTCAATCCGTTGGCATCCATCAGCAGGCGCAAGACGCCCCTCGGCTCGGCATCGGGCATGGGGACCTTGCGCGCCTCGTACGCGCCTACTAGATCGGCCAGCACATCGAGCAAGCCCGAAAGCGGGTGCCGCTCGTCCGCGCCAACGACATCGAGCAACACGTTCATCAACTGCACTGCACGTTGGTATTGCCGGGTAGAGCGGATGGGGAGCAGACCACCGACGGTCTGCTCGAAGGCTGCCCACGCGGATTCGATCGACGCCGCATCAAATTCGAGTGCCTTCATCGCCTTCCTCGTTGTCCGGACGTCCAATCGTCATACTCACCGTGGGTAAACACGTGGCGAAGATAAATTCTGCCGCGATTGAAATGAATTACCGTCACGATGCGAAATCCCGCACCGACGTCGAAGACCACGAATTTCCCGACCCTGTCCGCCGAATTGAATGTCTCGCTTCACGTCGGCGAATTTCGTGAACGCAGCACTTGAAACAACTTTGAACCAGGCGACCATCGGCGTCGTGCCGCCGGGTGCCGCTTCCAGAAGTCGACCAGTGCGCGCCGGGAAATGACGTGCATCGTGGGCATTCCGAGGAGAAATATAGCAAATCGCTATAAAAAAATCAAGTCCAATCGGACAAACGGCGAGTGATCATGACCAGAGTCTGATGGAGCGTTCACCGTGCGTCCATAGACCGAATGGCCGCAGAGGCGCGAGCTATCGCCGTAGGTTCCTCCGATCACAATCCCGTGACGGTGATATGGCGCGTGCCATAGCGACTATGGCATCGACGTCTTCAGCACGGCGCGATGCTGAGCCAGCCCAAGCCGGTGTCCGGAAGATCCGGGACGATTTGGCGGAGGTCGCCGACGATTGCGGCCGTCCGGACAAAGCCGCGTTCTGTCAGCGAGCGGACTTCTGCCACGTTCGAACCGATGGCGAACTGATAGAAGAGGGTGGCCGCAGACGTGTCGATGTCGGTCCCGATGGTGTTGTCGATGGCCGCCGGAAAATCCTCGTAGTTCCAAATAGTCGTGATCTGATGGTCGACGCCGACCCGGCACACCTCATAGTGCGGCGGCGTGGTCTGCGTGCCCGATGGTATCGGGAATTGCTGCACTCCACGGTAGACCGCGAGGAGATCGCCGTGCACAGCCATGCCGGTCCAGCTCTCGTTCCACGTGCGGCTTCCGACGATCGCGCCGCGATGCAGCAGCGAAACTGTGCTCGTCGGCTGCGCGCCTGTCGTGGTCGTCAGCCAGGCATGCGCGTTGGGTAGCCCCAGCAACCTCTCGGGACGCGCGAGTGCGACCTGCGACTTCGACGACACGATGAACGTGCCGTCCGGGTCGACTTGGCCAAAGCCGGTCGTCGTGCGGTCGCTGGCCAGACTGGCGGTCAGCAGCAACTCGCCGTTGCCATCGACTGCCACGTGCGTCCAGTCCGTTGCTTTCTTTCGAGCTCTCGTGTGTGGCGGTGGGCGCCCGGGGGCCGGGTAAGTCTTCGCCTGCACAAATGCGAAGTCACGGTCGATCGTCCCCGTCGCTGCGCGCCCGTCATGGTTGAGGAACAGCAGCCAGCGGATTCCACCTCGCGTGGCGCTGTACACACCGCTCCAGATAGCGAACTTGCCAGGCTGGTAAACGTGCACGATATCGAAGCCGGTGGAGTCGAGCAGTCCGATGGCGGCGGCACTGCGGGCATGGCCATCCGGCCCGAGGTGCAGGCCGTAGAGAAACAGCCGCGACGGCAGCCGCGGCGGCGGCATGTTGATGTTGATGAACGGCGAGTTCACGCGAGCAGGATATCCTCGCGCGCCTCAAGCGGCAATGCGAGGTCTCACGCCGCCGACGGCGAAGTGACAGGAAGCTAAGCTCGACGCACCGCATCAATTGCCATCACACTGGCATCCTTGGCACCGTGCCCGCCCGCAATGAGTTGATCCATCCGCGCTGCAACTGCGGGCAGCGCTGCCATGGGTCTATCACCAGCGGTCTCAAGCATCAGCCCTACGTCTTTGCGGGCCATGGCCAACTCAAAACTCGCGGCGAAGTTGCCTCTTGCCATGTTCGCTCCGCGTCCCGTCACCATGGCGTTTAGATCGAGAAGTCCAAGCAGCTTGATGGCATCCTCAGCCCCTACGCTGCTCGCCTGGGCCATGGCAAGGATGTCCGCCGTTATAGCCGTGATTCCGATGATCATGGCGTTGCCGAACAATTTGTTCACGGCGGCAAGATCAGTGCGTTCGCCCATGTACTCCAAGCGTCCTGTCATCTTGGCTAGTTCTGCCTTGACACTCTCAAAGTGGGTTCTTGGTCCTGCAACCATCATCGAACCTTGCGCATTACGTGCGGCAGGTGGTCCCATGAAGACTGGGCAGTGCAGGTACTTCACTCCCTGGACTTGGAGCCGTTGGGCCCTGTCGGCGGTGAGCCTCGGCAACGTTGTGCTGTGATCAATCAGGATGGTCTCAGGGGAAAGTCCGGAGCGTGCGGCGGAAATGACTTCGTCCACTACGGCGTCATCCTTGAGTACAAGATGCACCCTCGATGCACCTCGAACCGCGTCGGCTGGAGTTGTGGCTGACTTGACACCGAACTGGGCCAGAGCCAGCACTTTGTCCGGCGACCGATTCCATGCGGTGACCGTATCACCACGCTTGACGGCAGCCTCTGCGAATGCGGCGCCGAGCAGTCCCGTCCCGAGAAATGCTATGTTTGCCATGGTCGTAATCCTGAATAGGTTGCACGTAGGAATCCCGCTGCGTGAGGCGATCAGTTCCGCGGCGAGAGGCGTAGTATGAATGGACATCCATTCGTCGACGAGGTGACTCAGTGGACCGGCGGACGTTCATTGGCGCACTAACCGCCGCTGCGTGCGCCACCGCGTCCCGCGCCGCAGCAGCACAACAGGTTGGCCGCGTTCGGCACGTCGGCGTCCTGACGGCAGGCACCCTACCGAGAACCCGGCTGCGCGCTGAAGAAATTCAATGACGGTGCAAGGATGGCTGCCTCGCCGAAACCCGACCAAGACCCCCTGTCGCTCGACGTGCCTCGCGAATTCCAACGGCGAATGGCCGCGATCATCGACGCGGTCCAATGCGGAGTCTGGGAGGCAGGCGTGCACAATCTTCTTGGCTACGCCACCGATTATGCTTTCGGCCAGCAACGGGGTCTGCAGACGCTGGTCTTGAAGAGCAGCAACAGGTCTGCGTACGTGCGCCTGAGTTGGGACACCGTGATGGGAAATACCGACGACGACCGGCGTCTGGTGGACTCGGCGATCAAAAGCGCGATAAGGGAATTGACCTAGTCAATGCACCCGCACCGCTATTGCGGCGCGCACATGGCAACTGCGTTCGGCCCGTAACCCTCCGCGACATAACCCTTGGCGAGCATCTGCGCCTTGATCGCACTGTCGGTTGTGTATCGGTGGTTGGAATCGACGCGCTGGTTCCATAGCCGGTAGACCGGCACTGTGCCCGCCGGGCACGCGCCCGTAAACTCGTCCGGCAAATCGATGTAAAACGCGCTGGCAGATTCAAGTTCAAAGCTCGGAAACATTGCGCCCACCGCATTGCATTCTGCCGGTGACGCCGAGAAGAAATGGGAATCGCCAAGGGCAGGTGGAATGTAGTATCGGCATACGGGGTTGGCGCCGGCGACATTTCCAGCGAACGCGTTAAATGTATATCCGGTACGACTCCAGCCCGAGTACTGGCCCGAGTCCAGCGCATTGATATCAGCGTCGAGCGAACTCACGAAGTAGTGACCGAGATTGGCGTTATAGAACTCCACGACTGGCACGGTCGCTGGCTGCGTCGCCGCTGGCCCAACCAAGAAAATCATGCTGTTGGATGTTCCATTCGCATTGGTCACTGAAACATCGTAGGGGCCCGGGGTAATGAGAATCTGAGCAAAAGGACAGGCTGGCATCATTAGAGTGCAGGCAGGGAGCCAATAAGTGGGGATCGTAAAACTCAAACTCGTGCCGTTTGGCGAGGAAACACTCGACGCAATCCCATTGCCAAAGTTGACTACGTTGTTTGTGGGAGTAAATCCCGAGCCAGTAGCCGTGACTTGCGTACCTACGGGTCCAGCGGAGGGTGACAGGGACGTGAGCGTGGGAATTGCATGACTCAACGTCGGGAAAAGAACGAAGACAGAAGTCGCTATTAGTGCTGCCAGAACTTGCTTCATGATTCGCCTCCCGGTCACGCAACGATTCTGATCTCCAAGGTTTGGCCGACGCCCCTCAAACCGACGAGCGGTTGATATCCTTCGATGGGAGGTGCCGGCAACGGTCGCCGCGACGTTAAAGGCAGGGAACGCCGCGTCGCGAGCCCTGTTCCCTAGATGAGCGTGCCTTCACGCCACGAGCCTGAATCCGGCAACCGAAAAGTGGTGATCGAACGCAAACGCGAGGCGAATGCGCGAGCGCTTCATGATGGCAAAGCTCGTTGCGTCAACGGCCGAGAGCTTGTGCAGATCCTTGCGCCGGAAATATACCCAAGACTGTTCAAGGTCGCGCAACTCGCAGGGAAGGAACTTCACGGTACGAGGTTTGTAGATCGACTCTTTCCACGCCAGTGCTACGTCACGGTTGGCGTTGCGATCCAGGAAAGTGAATGTCTCAATTAGCACGGGGACCGATGTGTGAAGTCGGACGCTCGCTGAGTGCAGGGCGTCCCACTGCTCCCGGGCTTGCGCGTGCAGCGGATCCCGCGAAAGGGCGAGGGCAATCCACGCTCCGCTATCGACGAAGGCGGCCTCGCCGTGCCGCATCAGGGCTCGTCGTGGACGGTATCGTGATCGATCGACGGCCTTCGCGGCTCGCCGTCCCATATTGCGACCGGCCCGGTAGCTGGGGTTTTCAACACGACCTTTCGGATGGCCTCCCGAACGAGTTCTGCGACACTGCGGCCGGAACGAGCGGCCGCTTTGCGCAGCGCGTCGAGCTCTTCCTTCGGCAAATACACCTGGGTCTTCTCCATGTATGTCACTTTAATACCCTAGATGACATACGTCAATTCCTGCAACCCAAGATGAGCGTAATCAAGTCTGTTGGATGTTGCGTCTCGCTGCCATCGGCCAAATGGATGACCGCTTTCGGTATCAGCGGGGACAGCCCGGGGTAAGATCAGGCGGCTATGGTGGAGGTGGCGTGGCTGATGTGAGAGCAAGTTACATCGGTTCGATTCCTGAGTACTACGACAGGTGCCTGGGCCCTGCTTGGTTCGATGCCTTTGCGGCGGATTTGGCGCGGCGGCTACCGGCCAAGCCGCCGGGCGATGTTCTGGAGATCGCTTGCGGAACCGGCCTGGTGACAAGGCGGTTGCGTGAACGGCTCGATGCGACAGTAAGGCTGGTTGCCACCGACCTGAGCAAAGCGATGTTGGACTATGCACGCGCAAAGCTGAGCGAGAGCAGAGACATTGATTGGCGCGAGGCCGATGCGGTCAAGCTGCCTTTCGGCGATGGCGAGTTTGGAGCCGTGGTCTGTGCCTTCGGGGTCATGTTCGTTCCCGACAAGCAGGCTGCATTCAGGGAGGCCCGCCGCGTGCTCAAGGAAGGCGGAATTCTCTTGTTCAACGTCTGGGACCGGATCGAAGAGAATCCGCACCACGCGATCAATGCGCAAATCGTCGAAGGCCTTTTCCCTGGTGACGAGGACATGCGATTCAGGATGCCGTACGAAATGTACAACCTGCAGATGATTGAGCAGCTGCTCGCCGACGCGGGATTTCGGGGGGTGCAGATCGAGACGAGGCAGCTCCCGGTCGACCGAGTCAGTGCGCGCACGCTGGCAACCGGCCAGATTCGCGGCTCTCCGAGGTCTTTGCTGATTGAAAGGCGCGGTGTTCCGCTCGATGAGGTGATAGATAAGGTGACTGCCGCGCTGGCGCGGGCCGGCGGAGCAGATCCTTATCGTGGAGTCGCGCAGGCAATCGTTGTAGAGGCGCGAGTGTGAAAGCCGTGTTATCTCTGCAGGGACTCTTGTACCTTCAGGCAGCGCTCGAGGAGGCGTGGCGCCGCCAAGCGCTCGGCCCACGTGGCGAACGCATCGGTGGGTCCGCGCCAGCGCAGTGTGTCCACGTTGCGGAACAGTTTCGCACCGGACTCGAGCGTCGCGAGCTTCTTGAACAACAGCGCCTGCTTGCGCCGAGCGCCGAGCACGCTTTCCGGAAACGCTTCGATCGGTCCGTATTGATTGAGCATGCGGGCCGCGGAGACCGCACCAATACCCGAAATACCTGGATAACCGTCGGCCGCGTCGCCTACGAGCGCCAGATAGTCGGGGATCAATGCAGGCACGACGCCATATTTCGCACGCACGGCATCGGCGTCCAGCATCTTGTTGGCGCGGCGATCCATTTGCACGACTCGGTCGCCTTGTACACATTGCGCGAGATCCTTGTCGACCGTCCAGATACAGACCTTGTCCACACGACGCGATCGCGCCGCAATGTTCGCGGCCGACGCCAGTGCATCATCCGCCTCCAGCTCGACCATCGGCCAAACCACCACACCCATAGCGCCTAACGCGTCCTCGAGCGGATGGAATTGCGCCCACAACGCCGGATCGATTCCTTCGCCAGTCTTGTAATCGGGCCAGAGCTCGTTGCGAAACGATTCGATGACGTGATCGGTGGCCACCCCGATATGGGTCGCGCCCTTCTCCAGCATCTGGATGACTGTTTGCAGCACGCCAACTACTCCGCCATACGGGCGATCCTTGCCCTTGGTGAAGCGCCGCAATCCGTAGAAGTGACGGAAGAGCTCGTAGGTGCCGTCGACGAGATGGATAACCATGCTTGCAGCCCCGCGCGCACTACCCCCTAAGCGCCTGGAATGGGCAGCACGGGCATGATCTCGACGGAATCGCCAGGGAAAATGGAAAAGTGCGGATGCCTGTCGAAGAGCTTGGCGGCGGCCTCGTGCGAGTCCGCGCGCACAACCGTGAATGCGCCCATGTCATTGCTCGTATCGTCGATCCCACGTTGCGTGACCTTCTTGGTTTTCCCTAATGGTCCGCCCATGCTGACAATGGCGGCGTGATGTTTCTCGGCCCACGCCTTCCAAGCCGCGATGCCTTCTCGTTCCTTCGCGCGGCGATCGCCTTCGGAAAGGGCGTCCCAGACCGCTCGTCGCGGACTGGTTTTGCTGCCAAGGAACACTGCGAGATAGGTATTGTTCGTGCTCATAACGTCTCCTTCTCTATTGCGCTTTGCGGGTTGGCTGATTTATTTAATGATAAACGGCAGGGATCATCAGCATCATGAATTTCATGGTATTTCTCCTTGTCAATAATTGTTGTCCTACACCTTAGTCGTTTGGCGAAACCCGATTTCGACAACGCTCGAAAGAAATTAGCTATGCAGCACTTCATATTCAACCTGGCTGATGGCGACCGGGAGCGAGCCAAGTCGTTCTTGTACGAGAAGAGGTGGGTGGTCAGCCGCGACGAGCGCCATCGCGATGCCCTCGCTCCCGGCGATCTCGCGCTGGTCTTCGTCGCGCTCACACGCGAGTTCGTCGGTCGCGCCGAACTCAAGACCACGTTCCTCGATCCAATGCCCTCGGATCCCGCCGCCTCCGGTCCAGCGGTGGGCGGGGTGTTGCTTGGCGACGTCGAGGTTTGGACGAGCGGCGTGCCGTTAGACGTCGCTGTGAAGCGGATTGATCCGAAGGGGTCCAACCCATACGTCCAGGCGAACGCCGCCGGATTCCGCGCAGGCGTGGTGCAGATTACCGTCAAGGAGTACGACATCGTGGTGGCGTTGCGCGACCTGACCTAAGGCCGCGAAGGCCCCTTCGCGCCCGCGTGTCCGGTTTCGCTGAGAACCTCGATCCTTACCCGCGCGACGCCGGTGGTCATCGCGAGTGCAGTGGCAGCGCTCGAAGAAAGATCAATGATTCTTCCCCGAACGTGCGGGCCGCGATCATTGATACGGACCCGCACCCACTTGCCATTGTCGAGATTGGTTACCTTGACCACGGTTCCGAAGGGCAAGGTTCGATGCGCTCCCGTGTGAACGCTGCCGTCGTACCGCTCTCCGCTCGCCGTGAGTTTGCCGTTGAACTGCGTGCTGTATACCGACGCCGGGCCCTCCTCTGCCGGCAGCGACGAAGCGCCATTTGCGACGGTTGCGATCACGCACATGCACACGGCTGATACCAGGGTCTTCATCGATGGTCCTGAGGCCGGACGGCGGGTGGGCAAGGGCGGCCTTGGAGTAAAATGCGGCCCACCGGAGAGGTGGATGAGCGGTTTAAGTCACACGCCTGGAAAGCGTGCGAAGGTTAATAGCCTTCCGCGGGTTCGAATCCCGCCCTCTCCGCCACAGGTCCAATTGCAAGGTCTCAAGACGCGGGTGACACACTGGCAGCCGTTTTTGCCAAGAGGCGCTCGTATGGGGGTCTGCCCATCGAGGGTTCCGTGCGGTCGCACCCCAATGCGGCTTCTCGCCCCAAATGTTCAGTTGTTCAGTGTCGCCTCAACCCGCTCGTGAATGTGACGGAAGATCGCCGGGTAGCCGCCCAACTCCCCGGGATGGCATGTGCAATAGACATTTCTTCCGTCGATCGCCTGTCGGCCATCGCGCGCGCGCTCGTGCGGACATCCGGCGGCGCAGATCCCACCCCATGTACACGACGGCAGTTCCTTGCGGCCTGCAGCTTCGTCGCGCTTGAATCGCTGGAATGCGGTGTCCTGCAGGATGTCGGGAAGTGGTCGCAAGGCGAGATTTCCGAAAGTAAAAGCCGCATCGAACGGACGAGTGCACGGTATCGCCCAACCCTGCGGCCCCACACCCAGCACCGAGACGCACGCGCCGCTGAGATAGCAGGTGTCGGGCTCCTGACCCGTCATGCCCTGGAAGAAATGCTCGAAAAAACCGATTCGAATCGTGGGATCTCCTTCGGCGATCCAGCATTCGAACAGGTCGATCATGAACCGTGAATACTCGGCCGGTGTGAGATTCACTTCTCGTCCTGCCGCGGTGTGCGTGAAGGACGGGTGGACGTCGTAGTGCTGGATGCCTAGGTCGGCGAAGTGCTCGAACAGTTCGCGGGCGCCGTCCGGTCTTCGGGCATGTGCCGCATCGATAACGGCGATCGTACCGAAGGGCACGCCGGCGTCGCGCAGCGCATTGATCCCGCGCAGGGTCTGCGTATAGGTGCCGCCGCCGTTGATGCTGATGCGCTGCGCGTCATGGACCGCCGGCGGCCCGTCGAGGCTGACGCCAACTCCGACCGAATGCGAGCGCAATAGATCCACCCATTCCGCGTCGAGCAGCGTGGCATTGGTCTGGAGGCCCATCATTACCCAGTCGCCACCAGCGACCTCGCGCACGAGACTGAGCGCTTCCCTGAAGAATTCGCGTCCCATCAGCAACGGCTCGCCACCGTGCCAAGCGAGAAGGAACGGCGGACGCACGTACGGCAGGACATTTTCAAGAATACTTCGCAGCGTCTCCAGGCGCATGCGCCGTTCCGGACCCTGCCCGCGCCGGGCCGTCTCGTAGCAATAGCGGCAGGCGAGATTGCAAGTGTCGCCCACTGCCATCACCAGCAATTCACGGATCGGGGCCGCGATTGCCGCGGTTGGCCCGCGGGTCGTCGGCGCCGCAACCGGATAGAACGCGTTGGTGAGCGTAGTCGCCGCGTATTCGTCGGCGCGCGCCATCGCGGCAAGCGCCACGCGCACGGAGGGCGACGCATGCTCGACAAGTCGATCGCACTGCCGCGCTTTTTCCGCGCGGGTCGCGACGGACCAGCCGATACGCCGCCGCAGCGGTTCCTGAAGACGCATTGCCGCGACGCCGGGTCTAGCCGACAGGACGTCCTCGAGTGTCAGGCGCCGGCATCAGGTCGCAAAACATCTTGAGCCTGGCTGCCTTCTGCACGGACCGGTTGAGTTCCGGCAGCGTGAACGTCTTCACGCCGGGCCTCTTGTAGCCGCCGTCAAAAGTGTTGATGGTGAGGCCCGGGATGACGACCTTGGGCTTCTTACCTGAACTCTTCTTTGCGCGGTGCGCGCCGGAGACTAGAAGATTGAGTCCGTGCAGCTTTTTGATCACCGCCTTGAGATCGCGGCTGATTTGCCCGCTCTTCGCGTCTTTGAACGTCAGGGCCAGCATCTCCTGAACCTGCGTGAAGGTTCGGTCCGGCGTAAGCTGATTCCAGAGTGCCGCCGCGACCGGGTTCAGGATATGCACCCTCTCGGCGGCCGGATCGTAGACTGCTAGGTCGAGGCCGTGCTGGCGAACCGGCACATCGGCGCGGCGATGCAGACCTGCGAGCGGGTCTTTGGAATTCCTCTTGGTCGATCCCTTGGGCATGGCTCGTTTCCTTTCCATGTTGTGCAGACGTTGTGGCGGCTTCGTCGATCCCGTGTCGAATTGCCCCCCAAGCAAGAGCACCGTTGCCGCGTTACCGTGCCCTAGATGTCAGCTACAGCTTATTGCTGTCTAATACAGTCTCCTGCGATTCCCGAATCGAGTCAAGCAATGTTGGAGAGATGAATCGGCGCAACGGCGTAAGAGGAACCAGTAGTGACGGGCCAAGAAATCCCGAACTCGCGCGCGTCATGTGTGTTGCCGCTCCGGCGGTCGCGAACGCGCCTGAGCGCATCGCGAGGCGCCAGAAGCCCCAGAGCCCATACCATACGAAGCAGGCATGGATGTAGTTGCTGATTGGCAATGAGCGCCCTGACCATGGCGAGACGGCGGCCGCACGACCGATTCGGGACGATTCGATGACGAATGGCTCACGCGTTTCGGCCATAAATAGAGCGGCATGAATCGCCTCGTGTATCAGCGCATTCGCGATGCGGTCGACTGCGACTTCACGGATGTGCGCATTGATGACGGCGGTCTTGCCGACAAACGCGGGCCACGAAATCGACGCAAAGGCTGCTTGCGGATCGGGGATTTTCCGGCACACGATGACCGAGGTGAACAGAAGCAGCGCAGCGGCCGCTTCGGCGCTGACACCGCTGATCCGCGTCACCGCATCGCGCACGCGCCGCACGACCAGAGTCAACTCGCCAGGCGAATGTGCGATGGTGTTCGCCGTGCCGTCAGGGAATTCGATGGTGCAGAAAGGGCTGACGCCATCGATCGCGGGCCCGTGCGCGATAGTTGGCGCGCGCCACGCGGGGCGCGTGCCCGATGCGGTGCTCTCTCGCGGCCGCACGATCGGGCCGGCCGGAAAGTAGGCGTCCCCCATGGCGGACCACACCGGCCGCACAAGTCGCCCGTCGTGTCCGGCGAGGCAGCGCTCCGCGCGCAACGAGTTCGCGAAGAACTCAACCGTACCGGGCGATAGATCCCCAAGCACGTAAACGAGTCGGCGATATGTTTCAGGCGCGCTGAGCAGTCTCAGTTGTGATTTCTTTGAAAGCTCGTCGAATTGCACCGCAAGCGGCGCATCTCGTTTGCGTCCGCTGCCTGATGCGAGCGCCAGCCAAAAGACAACGGCACTCCGCACGTGTTCAATGTGGTGTGCGTGAATGGCACCGCCAATGCCGCCTTGATCACGCCACGACAGCAGCTCGAGCAATTCCCCAGCCAATGGAGGGGTCGGCATTTCCTCGCGCCGGTCAACCGTCACGCGTCGCCTCGGCCAGTGCCATATCGGGTACCCCCGTTCGCGACTGGTTCGCGAAAATGCGAACCGGCACAAATGCGCCACCGGATAACGGAGTCTGCCACACTAGCTAGATGGTTTTCGAGCTCCCATTTCCAGCCCATCACATCCAGGAGCCTCCAATGAACGATTCCGAGATCCGCGCATTCCTGACCATTGCACTCATGGCCGCGCTTGCCGACGGTGCCAAGGACGACCGCGAGAGCGCCGCGTTGAAAAGCCTCGCCGGGCGCCTTGGCGAGGGCCGGATCGATCTCACCGACGTCTACGACGACGTGCTGGTGCGCAAGATCTCGATCGCGGATGCGGTGCGGCCCCTCACCACGACGGAAGCCCGCCGCCAAGCCTACGAAACCGCGGTGGCGGTCGCGGCCGCCGACGGCGTGCACTCGACGGACGAGGGCGCGTTCCTGCGCGATCTCGCCGCGGCACTCGGCCTGCCCGCGGAGGAAGCGCAGGGGTATGTGGCGCAAGCCGATGCCGTCGCGGGAGCCGCGGGCATCGCCAGCGCGAGCGGTGCCGAGCCCGTCCGCCAGGTGCAAGGGCACGTGATACCGGATGCGGCCGCATTGGACCAGCAGATCGTGAATGCATCCGTGACCAACGCCGCACTGGAACTGTTGCCCGAATCGCTCGCCTCGATGGCGATCCTCCCGCTGCAGGTGCGGCTCGTCTACCAGATCGGCAAGGCCTACGGCTACGAACTCGACCAGGGGCATATCAAGGAATTCGTCGCGACGTTGGGCGATTGGCCTGACCGGACAGTACCTCGAGCAGTTCGGGCGCAAGTTACTGGGCGGATTGCTGGGTTCCGTACTGGGCGGCGTCGGCCGCGCGGTCGGCAATCAGACGGCGAGCTCTGGCATGGCGTTCGCGACAACCTGGGCACTCGGACAGCTCGCCAAGCAGTACTACGGCGGTGGTCGCACGCTCGATGCGGCAAAGCTCAAGGCCGCGTTCGCGCCGCTACTAGAGCAGGGGCAGGGCCTGCTCGGTCGGTACGGTGCGGAGATCGCAGACCGCGCGCGCACGATCGATGTGCGCAACCTGCCGGCGCTGATAAAAACCGCGGTGTAGCGACCGCGCTGTATTGAGGGCCGGTCGTGCCCTAGGCCATCCGGCCGATTTCGCTACGTCTCGACGTCCTCTACGTTACGCAAGCGCAGGTGCAGCTGCGCTGGCGTTATTTTTGTCCACAGCAGGCCTTTTGCCCTCCGGGACCGGTCGTAAGCCAATCCCTTAACATTATATTCCATCTAGGTTATGATCTGGCAGGTCGAATACACGGATGCGTTTGGAGGGTGGTGGGACAGCCTGAGCGCCGCTGAGCAGGAGTCCGTTGCGGCAACGGTCGGATTGCTCGAGCGGCTCGGACCGAATCTGCCGTTTCCACATAGCTCGGGGGTCGAGAGCTCGCGGCATAGACGCCTCCGCGAGCTTCGCGTCCAGCATCGTGGTCGCCCGTTCCGAATCCTGTACGCGTTTGATCCAGGGCGCACCGCGGTGTTGCTCGTTGGTGGGGACAAGTCAGGCCAGGACCGGTGGTACGACGACTTTGTTCCTCTCGCCGACCGGCTATACGACGAACACCTTGCCGAACGCAAGAAGAAAGGGTTAGCGAATGGCCAAGCGATTCGAGGATCTTCGCCGAAAGATGCCCGCGCAACGGCAAAAGCGCGCACGCGCGCGGACCGGCGCCATGCTTGCGGAAATCGCGCTTTCCGAATTGCGGCGCGGTCTTGGCGTAACCCAGGACCAATTGGCAAAGTCGCTGGATGTCCGCCAAGCCGCGGTCTCGAAGCTCGAAGGCCGTGAGGATGTGCTCCTGTCCACGTTGTCCGCATACGTAGCCGCGCTTGGAGGCACGCTCGAGATCGTGGCGCGATTCGGTGACCAGGCAATCCGGCTCGACCCGGATGCCGCGTCGGCGAAGGTACGCTTGGACTCACCGTTCCCTCGAGCGAACCGCGGACGGAAGCTGCCAAAGGCTAGAAGCCGAAGCTGAAGTAATGGCAACCGCCACGCATACCGTGATGGACCTTCCTGACTTCGTACGACGGTATCGACGGCTGTTCGTCCTGTCCGGTGCGGGGGTGAGCGTCGATTCGGGCATCCCCGGCTACCGCGACGACAACGGCAGCTGGAAGCGCAGCGCACCGGTGATGCTGCAGGACTTCATGCACTCCGCGGCCTCGAGACAGCGCTACTGGGCTCGCAGCATGATTGGGTGGCCCGTCGTTGCGGGTGCGCAGCCGAACGCGGCCCACGTGGCGCTCGCGTCCTTGGAGGCGATGCACCGGCTGCACTTGCTGGTGACCCAGAACGTCGACGGGCTGCATCAGCGCGCCGGCAGCGCCAAATTCATCGAACTGCACGGCAACATCGGTCGCGTGATCTGCCTCGAGTGCGGTACCACAGAGGCGCGCGAAACCGTTCAGCGAGCACTCAGAGAACAGAACCCCGAATTTGTCCATGCGGTGGCGCAAACGGCGCCTGACGGCGATGCCGATCTTGAGCATTGTGGGCTGGATGCGTTCAACGTGCCGGAGTGTGGGCATTGCGGCGGCATGCTCAAGCCCGATGTGGTGTTCTTCGGCGAAGGCATCCCACGCACCCGCGTCGATGCCGCGCGGGCCGCGCTTGAAGAAGCCGATGCCATGCTCGTCGTCGGCTCGTCGCTGATGGTGTACTCAGGCTACCGCTTGTGCGAGCACGCGAAAGTGTTGGACATGCCCATCGCGGCGATCAACCGCGGCCGCACGCGGGCCGATCATCTGTTCACGCTGAAGGTCGAGCACGGATGCGGCGAGGCGCTGACCGACTTGGTCGAGACGCTCGCGTCAATCCCTTCGATGGTCTGAGAGCGCGTAGCGGTAGCGCCTAGGCCATCCGGCCGATTTCGCCCGGTCCAACGACGATCGACGATGCGCAAGTGCAGGTGCTGCTTGCCGGCGTTGACATGGAAGACAAATGTCCATACAACCGATGCGGTGGGAATGGGACACCGCAAAGGCGGCGGCCAATGAAAAGCTCCATGGCGTCGCATTTGCGGAGGCGGCTACCGTCCTCGAACGCCCGGCAAAGGAAACAATATGCGCAAGGCTAAAGCCGAGCCCTATCGCGATATCGATTTCTCGCACGGGAAACGTGGTCCCGTGATGGCGCCCGATCCGGGCAAGACCAAGATTTCGATTCGCCTGGACAACGCCGTGCTCGACTACTTTCGTGGTGTAGTCGAGACGGCTGGCGGTGGCAACTACCAGTCGCTGATCAACGACGCTCTGGTCGCGCACATTCAGCGGCAATCGATGCTGGCTGCGGTACGCAAGGTCGTGCGCGAAGAGCTGGCAAAGCTCGGTAGTTGATTACAGGAGAACACACAATGCTCATTTCTCGTTTGGAGGACGGCTTTACCTAGGTGCATTTACCCTAGGAGAAGCTCAATGGCACGTCGGACGGAAGGCGCTCAGTGCCGCGTCCCGCCTTTTCCGGGAGTTTTTCCTTTGGTGGGCGCGGCTTCGACCGACAGCGTGAAGGTGCGCTGCTCGTTGGCGGTGATCGCGCCGACGCCGATCAGCTTGCGCGCGATCTCTACGCCCAGATCGTCACGGATGGAGACGACGACCGTGTATTCCCACGGCTCCGCGTCGGGTGGGTGCCGGATGTTGCCTTCGATCAAAAGGGGCGTGAGCGCCGGTGCCGACGGCGCATCGACGCTCGCACCGTAGCGCAAGTAATGCCGGCACGCCGGACACACCATCGCACTTTCGAGGATGGTCTCCCGACAGTGCGGACACGCGCGGGTCGCTCCGGGTTCGCCCGGGCGCACAGGGTTCATTAGCTCGCGCTGCGCTCCATAACGATACCGTTGCCGTTCTTGCTTGTTTTCGCTTTGTCGTCGCCCCAGCCGAATTCGGCTTGACCCCGCATGCGGGCGCCGGCCACGACGGTCAGCGAACCGGCCTTCACGTCACCGACCACCACCGCGCTCGGCGTCAAATCAACGCGTGTGGCTTCCTCGATGTTGCCTTCGAGTTCGCCGGCGATCGTGACATTGTCGGCGCGCACGCTGCCGATCAGTTTGGCACCGGACTCAATCGTGAGATCACCCTTGACGTTGACGTCGCCCTTGAAATTGCCGGCGATGCGGACGCTGCCGCCACCTTCGATCTTGCCTTCGATCGTGATATCGGCAGCGATCAACGATTCCTTCCGCGACACGCCGGTGTCGGCACGCGCCACGGGAGTTGGGGCGGGTGTTGGGGCGGGGCTGTGGTGAACAGCAGCGGGCTTTGATCCGGCGTCGAACCGGCCGGGTTCCTTCGCTTCGGGGAGGGGCATGGGGATCGGCTGCGCGGGGGCCGTATTTTCTTTCCAGAGTGACATGATGGCGTCCTTTCGTGAGCAAGGACTCTAAAGGCTATGCCTAAATGCTTGTGGAGGCAATGCTATTGTCATGGAGGGCGTGCCACGCGACCCGCCCTCTCGGCTGTCGCGGCCAGCGCCTTGTCCACTACATCTGCTTGAATCGATGCGTGAAGGGCTTAGTTCATCCGGCCGATTTCGCCCGGTCCAAAGACGGTCCACGATGCGCAAGTGTGGGCCCTGCTTGCCAGCGTTGAGGGTGAGCCGCGCGCCGCTGCATTGAAATCGTGTATATTATGGTAATATACATGAGTGACCGATCTCGAGCGCATCGTTGGCTTTGACTGGGATTCAGGGAACGCCCGAAAGAACGAGAAGCATGGGGTGTCGCAAAGCGAGGCGGAGCAGGCATTTTTCGACCCACATCTATTGATGGTTGCGGATTCAGGCCATTCCTCCGGCGAGACGCGATTCCACGCCTTGGGGCGAACGATCGATGACCGGCATCTGCACATTACCTTCACGTTGCGAGCCCATGAAACGCTGATCCGAGTCATCTCGGCGCGCGACATGCACCGAAAGGAAAAGGCCATTTATGACCGCAAGGATTAAGGTTCCGAAGTTCAAGTCGGAAGCGCAGGAGCGAAGTTTCTGGGAAGCTCGCGACAGCGCGGAACTGGTCGACTGGTCAAAGGCCAAGCGCGTGCGCTTGCCTAATCTGAAGCCGTCAACCCAGAGTATTTCGCTGCGGCTTCCGGTGCATACACTTGAGCGTATCAAAGCGGCCGCCAATGCCCGCGACGTTCCCTATCAGTCGCTGATCAAAGTCTGGCTCGAGGAGAAGCTTTCGGCGTGACGGGGGCCCGGGATCGACTGGCCCCGCATCAAAATTACTTGGCATCGACCGCCGACCAGCCCCCACCCGGATCGAACCGCTGCATGGCGTCGGCCTTCGCTTTTGTTTCCGGGCCAAGATCTGCCTGATAGATCTTCCCGTCCTGATTGACGATGAAGCTCATGATGCCGGAATTGCCGTACTTCGCCGGATAGGCAACGACGGCAAAGCCCGCAATCCCTCTCCCGCGCACGACGTAGTCGAACGCGCCCCCCGTGGCATTCTTGCCCTGGCCGCGTTCAGGTCAAGTTCGGTTCGAACGGAGATTCCGCGCTCGTTCAGCGCGTTTCCGAAAGTTACGAACGACGCATGGGGCGGTGACGGACGCATTGTCCGCACCGTATAAAGACACGCGCGTTCGCGCGCATTCGGGACCAACGCCGCTTCTTCGCCGCGTGCGTCCGTTGAATCGACGCGGGGCACGAAGACTCCGAGCCATGAGATCGAGCTCGTCAAGGACCGATTGAGACGATTGAATTCTCAATCGACTCGGGTCCCGCGTCGACCTGAAAGTGAAGGTTAGGCCGGTGATCACCGGACACCATCCAGGCCCCCGTGTTGTAGTGAACAAGATGCTCCCGCGGGCGTCAGCCTGTCGAGAGGCAGCCGGACATCGGGCGTCGCAGGTCCGAGAACAATAGGCGGTTGACCGCGTGCGGTGGGCGACGCAGAATCGCCGAGCACACTCGAAAACACGCCGGCGAGCGACCGGTCACTTAGGAGGAGCAATGAAGCGAACCTTCGTCGCGGGACTCGTCGCGGCCGCCGTGGTCGCAGCGCCGGCCATCGCCGCCGAGCAGATCACGTTCATGACCGGGCCGCAGGGCGGGTCATGGATTCCGCTTGGCGGGGCCCTCAAGTCGTTGTGGGAGCAATCGGTGCCGGGGCTTTCGATCCAGCA
This sequence comes from uncultured beta proteobacterium, assembly GCA_963828045.1. Lineage (GTDB taxonomy): Bacteria > Pseudomonadota > Gammaproteobacteria > Burkholderiales > Casimicrobiaceae > VBCG01. Next base: position 1,058,902 of record CAWHCM010000004.1, read on the forward strand.
GACGCCCGGCGCCGGCATCGCCAACGTGCGCGGCATCGACGAGGGCAAGGCGCAGGTCGGCTTCGCGAACTCCGCGACGACGGTCGACGGCATCGAGGGTCGCCCGCCATACCCGAAAAAAGCCACGCGCGTCTGTCAGCTCGCGAACCTTTATCCGCAATACTTCCAGGTTGTCGCGCTCAAGGACGCGCACATCAAGTCGTACGCCGACCTCAAGGGCAAGTCGCTGGTGACGCAGTCGAAGGGCAACACGGCCGAGATCCTCACGAGCGAGGTGCTGAAGCTCAACGGTATGACCTACCAGTCGCTCGGCAAGGCGCAGTTCCAGGCCGCCTACACCGACGCGGTGTCGCTGATGAAGGACGGCCATGCCGACGTCTTCACCCTCGGCACGACGGCGCCGGCGTCGGCGGTGATGGACCTCGCGAGCGCGCGCGACATCGAGCTTGTCCCGGTCGACGAGAAGACGATGAATACGCTGCACCAGGAGAACCCCGGCTATCACAAGCTGATCATCAAGGCCGGCACGTACCCGAAGCAGGACAAGGACGTCCCCGTGATCGGCTACTCGACGCACCTCGTCGTCGCGTGCGACCTGCCAGAAGACACCGTCTACAGGATGACGAAGGCGACGGCCACCAACGTGAAGGACATGGCAAACGTCGTCAAGGCGATCGACGGGCTCACCGTCAAGGACATGGCGGTCGACATCGGCGTGCCGTTCCACAAGGGCGCCGTCAAGTACTACAAGGAAGTCGGCGCGATGTGATCGCCGACCCGCAGAGCGCGGGGATCCGGGTTCCATCTTTGCCTAGCGCCGCGCGATGACGGCACCCACGATCGCCGTCGTCGCCGAGGAAGCACAGGCGACTACGCCTGGCAGCGCGGCGCTGCGCGCGCTCGTCAACGCGGTGGCGATCGCGATGTCGCTCTACCACATGCACGCGGCGGCGTTTGGCCCGCCCGAGGCGATCGTCTTCCGCGGCACGCACCTGCTGTTCGCGCTCACGCTCGTCTTCCTGCTGTACCCGTCCCGACCCGGGCGCCCGGCATGGCGCGTGCTCGATGCGGCGTTGCTCGCGCTCGGCTTCGGATTCGTGCTGCACATCCTTGCGAACTACGACTACTTCATCAACCGCATCATCTACATCGATCCGCTCACCTTGGGGGACCGCTTCTTTGCGGTGGTCGCCGTCGTGATCGTGCTCGAGGCGACCCGGCGCGTGATCGGCTGGGCGCTGCCGCTCACGGCGGTGGCGTTCGTCGTCTACGCGGCGGGCTTCACGCACGTCACGCTCGACGTGCTGCTCGAGCAGCTCTATCTGTCGTCGGAGGGCATCTTCGGCTCGACACTCGGTGTCTCAGCGAGCTACGTGATGCTGTTCGTGCTGTTCGGCGCCTTCATGGAAAAGAGCGGCACCGGACAGCTCTTCATGGATTTCGCGATGTCGATCACCGGGCACACCGCCGGCGGCCCCGGCAAGGTCGCGGTCATATCGTCGAGCCTGTTCGGTACCGTGTCGGGCAGCGCGGTCGCGAACGTCATGGTCGATGGTCCCATCACGATCCCGCTGATGAAGCGGACAGGCTTCCGTCCGCCGTTCGCCGCCGCCGTGGAGGCGGTCGCGTCGACCGGCGGCCAGATCATGCCGCCGGTCATGGGGGCCGCCGCGTTCGTGATGGCGGAGTTCCTTGGCGTCCCCTATGCGAAGGTCGCACTGTGGGCGGCGATCCCGGCGTTGCTCTACTACGTCTCCGTGTTCTTCGCGGTCCACTTCGAAGCCAAGCGGTTCAAGCTTGCCGGGGTGCCGAAATCGGAGCTGCCGAAATTCCTGCGGGTCATGGCCGTACGCGGGCACCTGTTCGTGCCGGTGTTCGTCGTCATGTTCGGGCTGATGCTCGGCTACTCCGCGCCGCTGTGCGCACTGGTCGGCGCGCTATCCTGCCTTCCAGTCGCGCTGCTGCGCGCGCCGACGCGCGAGGGGATCAGTTGGCGCAGCCCGTTCGACGCGCTGGTCGAGGGCGCGCGCAACACGCTCGCCGTCGCGATGGCGTGCGCGTGCGCGGGCATCGTGATCGGCTGCGTGACGATCACCGGACTCGGTATCGTGTTCACGCAGATCGTCGTCGCGCTGTCGCAGAGCTCGCTGATCCTCGCGCTGATACTGACTGCGCTTGCCGGCATCGTGCTCGGCATGGGCATGCCGACCACACCCTCGTACATCGTCATGGTGTCGCTGCTGGTCCCGGCGCTGATCAAGCTCGGCGCGGTGACGCCCGCAGCGCACATGTTCGCGTTCTACTTCGCGATTCTTTCGGCGATCACGCCGCCGGTCGCGCTCGCCGTATTCGCCGCAGCCGGCCTCGCGCGTACGAACATGTGGCAAGCCGGATGGGAGTCGATGCGCGTCGCCGCACCCGCGTACATCGTGCCGTTCATGTTCGTCTACGAACCGTCGCTGCTGATGATCGGCGACTGGCAGACGATCGTCACTTCTACGTTGTCCGCGACGATCGGCGTGATGTGCCTCGCCGCGGGGCTCGTCGGCTACCTGAGCCGGCCATGCGCGCTGTGGGAACGCGCGCTGCTCGTGGCCGCAGCGCTCCTGCTGATCAAGCCGGGCTATGTCAGCGACGCGATCGGCCTCGGTCTGCTCACCGCCCTGTTCCTGCTGCAGCGGCGTGTCGCCGCCCGCGCGCTCGAACAGCGGCCATAGCGAGCGGGACCCGGATCCTTGGCGAGGCGGGAGCCTTTATCGCCGCTTCTTCGCTGCCTTCTTCTTCGCTTTGGTCTTGCCCCCAAGCGCCCTGAAGAGCCGCATGCCGTGCGGACTTCCCAGCCCCGTGCACGCATCCCACCCGCGCCCCGCGACGTAGGCGCCGTTGTTGCCGACGGTGATGTCGCGCAGCACGCCCTTCGCGCACCTCGTGTACAGCACCGGATTCAGGAATCCGCAGCGCGCCTTCAACCCTTGATTGAGGCGCGCGACCAGCGCGGCCCACAGCGGTGCTGACGCGCTGGTGCCGCCGATGGCGTCCAAGTGCTTGCCGTTGATGTGCATCACCTCCAGGCCGGACACCGGATCGCCGACCGCGCTGACGTCGGGGACGCCGCGGCCGACGACGTGCGGCGGATTCACGTTGGGCGGCACCGCGACCGCATTCTGGTAATCCGGCTTGGTGAATACGGCGCTTATGCCGCCTCCGGTGGCGCCCTCGTCGAGGCGCTCTTCGTTCCACACCGCCTCTTTCTTGATCGTCGGCCGCGGGCCGGTGGTGGCGACCAGTTTGGTGCCGCCGACGCCGAGCACGTGCGGGCTGGAGGCGGGGAAGTCGACGTGCGCGGCCTTGTCGACGGCATCGGTGGAGCCGTCGTCGCCGGCGGCGCAGCAGATGGTGATGCCCTTGGCCGCGGCCATGGAGAACGCCTGGTTGACCACGTTGAGGCCCATCTTGGTCCAGGCGCCGTCGGGATCGTCCTCGGGATTGCCGTAGCTGATCGAAATGACCGAGATGTCGTTGTCGTCGGTGATCGCCTGATGCAGCGCGTCCACCCAGCCTTGTGACGTGAATTCCGTGAAGTACACGAACATCCTGGCGCCGGGCGCGACTGCACCGACGATGCACATGTCGAGCATGACCTCGCCGGTGCTGTCGCCGGCGTCGCCCGACGCCTTGGTGTCCGGTCCCGGTTCGTTGCCGGGGCCGCGCACGCGGACATCGGTGATCGAGGGCGTCGTGCCGCCGAGAACTTGCTCGAAGTAGAGCTTGAGAGAGTCGAGGTTATAGCCGCCGTGCGGATCGCCGTCGGGCGCGCCGTTGAACGCGAACACCGCGATGTTCTGGCCGGTGCCGTCCAGGTGCGCCGGGTAGTTGTAGAGCTTGGCCACGTCGGGCGGAAAGAACGTGCCGCGGTCCTTGGCGAAGTGCTTGGGCTTGGCGGCGGCCTTTCGCGCGCGCGTGCGCGTGGCGGGTTTCGCGATGGGCTCAAGCGGCATCGGTTCGAAACCGGCGCGGCGCAGCCGTGGCTTGCCTACCTTGCGCGTATCGAGACCGAACACGCCGTCGATGATGTCGGCCAGTTCGGCCGGCACGTGGATTTGTCCCTCGCGCGCGCGAAAGCCGCCGCCCTGTGCATCGGTGTAGACGTTGATCTTCACGCCGAAGGCGGCTTCGACATTCGCGACTGTGCCCTGGACCAGAACGAGCCGCTTGGGCACGCTGCGCTCCAGCACGTCGAGCTTGTGCGTGTTAGCCCACGCCGCGATCTTGTCGAGGTCGGCGGGATTGGCGCCGTAAGACGCGTCGAACTCGGCGTTGCTCATGTACTTGCGCTTGCCCGGGAGCTGCGTGTCGTCGCGGGCGGTGGCGACGCGCGCGGCCGCCGCCCTGGCGCGCGGCTTGGCGTAGATGCTGACCTTGATCGGCTGATCGGGGTTGGCCGGGCCGTCGAGCTTGGCACGCGTGACGGTGCTGCGCGCGCTGCCCGGCAAGGGGACTTTGGGCGTGGTGTCGGCCATGGCTTCCTCCCGTGCGGTATTTCAAGTTTAGGCACGAGAGGGGAGGCGCGCTACGGAATATTCAGGCCGTCCGCCTCTGGCGGGGCCGGGCGGCGCACTGGGTGGTCCGTCCGACCCGGGAACCTGGGCCTCCATGCGAAGTCCAAGTTTTCGGCATGTCGGCACGAGGGTGCGGGGGGAACCGTGGGCGCGGCCATGTTCATTGGACCATTACGGGTGGAGGGTTTGCTATGGACACAAACGGCGATGGCCGCGACAACGATGACGTACGGGCGACGCTTCGAGATCTTTTGGCCGAATCCGAGGGCCTGCTCGCGGCACTTGGTGAAGAAGGGACGCAACGGTACCGTGGCGCGGTAGTCGGAATGCAGCGCCAGATTCGGCGCGCGCGCGACGATCTTGACGACGACTCGCAATATTCGGCGCTGCGCCGCGCGCGGGTGGCCGCCCGTCTCGCCGACGAGTACGCTCACACGAATCCCTGGAAGACCGCCAGCGCAACCGCCGCCGTCGGCGCGGCGGTCGGCGTCGCTGCGGCCATCCTGATCGCACGGCGATAAGCCGCCGGCATCGGTCGCGCCGCCTCTTCCGGTAACGCGACTTCGCAAGCGAGGACACGGGCTATGGAAATTTCCTTATTTGAGTCGTCCGCGTACGTCCATCCCGGAGATCGAGTCGAATTCCCCGTAATCGTCGACCGAGGAATCATTCGCGTCGCCATCGCGTGGCCGCTGCTCGAGCACCTGACGGGAACGTCTCCCATTGACGAAGGTCGGGCGCGCGCATTCCTGTACCGAAGGCGCGAGGACATCGCGCGTGCGCTCAAAGCGCATTTGTACGCCCAGGGCAATCCGGCGAGCGGATATCTCGATCTGGCGCGCGACGATTTCGATCCCGTTGGTCGGGCGGCGCATTGGGCGCATGCCGGTCCGTGATTGAGCTAGCCGCCAATGCTCGCGACGTTTCCGATCAATCGCTAATCAGGGTCTGGCTCGAAGAGCTGCCTTCGGCGTGATGCCGGGATCTTGAGGTTGGGCTGAGGGCATGTTGCGCTCGAGGCTCGCGGTTCGTTCCCGCTGAGATTTGACTCTGGCGGCGGCGACCTCCTGAGATGTCGCCCTGCCATCGGTTCGAACCATCCGCTCGACGCCCTCGCACTGGCGGTCGGAATACGTCACTTTTCCGCCGACCTGGCAGCGATAGACCTCGGCTTGACCATGGGCGTAGCCCGAGACGACGACCAGCATCACGGCAATCAGGATGCGCATTGAAATTCCGGGTTGGGTGGTGCCAAGGGAAAAGCAAGATCTGTGCTACGGTGTGGCAGTGCTGAGTTGCGTGAGCTGGACGATGCTCCCCAGGGCGGGTATGTTTGCACGCGGCCAAGGCCCCCATTCGATCCACGACAATTGGCAACCACAGCCCGCACGCGCGCATCCGTTGTCCTGCAGCACCCGGTCGCCTTTGCCATTCGGGTTCTGAAGGGGTTTCGCGCCAATCAGGGTTACCTGCTCGCCGGCGCGGTTGCCTACAACACGCTGCTCTCGATTCTTCCGCTGCTGATCCTGATCCTCGTCGTACTGGCCAACTATGTCGACGAAGCGGCGCTCCTAAGCACGCTCGACCGCTATCTCGATCTGATCGTGCCCGGCCAGTCCGAAGCGATCATGGGGGAGCTGGCACTCTTCGTCGAGCATCGCCACACCATTGGTTGGGTGCTCGTCGTCACGCTGCTGTTCTTCAGCTCTCTCGCGTTCACGGTGCTGGAGAACGCGATGTCGGTGATCTTCTACCACCGGGTGAGGATCCGGCGGCGGCATTTCCTCACCTCCGCGCTGATTCCGTTTCTTTGCATCCTCTTTCTCGGCATCGGTGCGCTGATCGTCACGTTCGTTGCAAGCGCGTTGCAGGCGATGGGCCAGGAGAGCATCGAGGTGCTCGGTCGCGCGCGTTCGTTGGTCGGCTTTTCCGGATTCCTGCTCTATGTCATCGGCGTGGCCGGCGAAATCATCGTGCTGACCTCGCTTTACATGGTGATGCCGGTCGGGCGCCCGACGTGGCGCCACGCGCTCATCGGCGGCGTGACCGCCGGGCTGCTGTGGGAAGTCACGCGTCACGTGCTGGTCTGGTATTTCGCCACGCTGTCGCAGATCAAGGTTGTGTACGGATCGCTGACCACGTCGATCGTGGTGCTCCTGAGTCTGGAAATCGCGGCGCTGGTGCTCCTTCTCGGAGCGCAGGTCATTGCCGAGTACGAGCGAGGTGCCCCGGGACGCGTCCGCGGGCAACCGGCGCCGCTGCGGACGGACTGATCTCGCCCGCCTCGCCGTAATATGCTATCGTCATAAGCGCGGCTCCGAAGGGGAGAACGGCGATGACGATTCCACGCAGATTGTCTTGGGCGCGATCCCTTTGCGCGGCGGCCTTCCTGTTGTCGCTTGCCGCCACGCCCGCGCGCGCGTACGACTGGCTCCAGTTCGGCGGCGATCCTGCGCACAGTGGCCGCAACACGCTGGAGTCGACGATCACCAAGGCCAACGTCGGCACGCTGGTGCAGAAATACAGCGTCGGGATTGGCGCCACCGCCGACGGTGCGCCGGTTTTCCTGGAAGCCGTCAGCACGGCCGGCGGCATCAAGGACCTGCTGTTCGTCACGACGATGGACGGCCGCATCATCGCGCTGGATGCGGCGACGGGCGCCGTTGTCTGGAGTCACCAGTACGGACCAGGCACGTGCAAGATCAACAACGGCGGCAGCGCGTGCTACACGACGTCCTCGCCCGCCATCGATCCCAACCGTCAGTACGTCTACAGCTACGGGTTGGACGGATTCGTCCACAAGTATCAGGTCGGCAACGGTACGGAAATCCTGACCGGCGGTTGGCCGCAGCTCACCACGCTCAAGGGCTTCGACGAAAAAGGCTCGGGCGCGATTTCGTTCGCGACGTCCGGCGGCGTCAACCTATCTCTACGTCGTGCACGGCGGCTACCCGGGCGACGCCGGCGACTATCAGGGGCACGTCACCGCGATCAATCTTGCCACGGGCACACAGATGGTCTTCAACGCCGCGTGCAGCGACAAGCCCGTGCATCTTCAGCACTACAGCGGTACGGTTACGTCGACCACCTGCGCATTCCATCAGGACGCGATCTGGTCGCGGCCGGGCGTCATCTACGACGCGGGCACGGATCGCATTTTCATGGGCACCGGCAACGGCACGTTCAGCGGCAATTCCGGCGGCTTCACGTGGAGCGAGTCGGTGTTCGCGATCCATCCCGACGGCAGCGGCGGCACGGGCGCGAACGCCGGCAAGCCGGTCGACAGCTACACGCCATCGAACTACCAGAGCCTCGACAACGCCGACGCCGACTTGGGCAGCACCGCGCCGGCGATTCTCCCCGTTCCGGCCACGTCCACCGTGCAGCATCTGGCCGCGCAAGCTGGCAAGGACGCGCAGATTCGCTTGATCAACCTCGCCAACATGAGCGGCCTCGGTGGACCTGGCCACGTGATGGGCGAACCCGGCGCGATCCAGGTCGGCACGGTCCTCAACCTGCCGCAGGGCGGCGTCGTGTTGAGCCAGCCCGCCGTGTGGGTGAATCCGGCGGACAACAGCACGTGGGTCTTCGTCGTCAACAACAGCGGTTCGGCGGCGTACAAGGTCATCTACGACGGTTCCAACAACCCGTCGCTGTCGTTGCAATGGAACAACGCGACCGGTGGCACCTCTCCGGTCATCGCCAACAACATTCTCTTTAACGTAGGCGGCAACACCGTGCGCGCGCGCGACCCGGTCAACGGCGCCGCGCTGTGGAGCACCTCGCCGCTCGGCGGCACGCACTGGCACAGCCTGATCGTCGCGAACGGTGCCGTGTACACGACCGATGGGTCGGCACACCTGTTCCGGTTCGCGCTGCCCTCCGGTCTCAACCCGACGACGACCGCGGTGACGAGCTCGCTCAATCCGTCGACGTTCGGTGCCAGCGTCACCTTCACTGCGACGATCTCGGGAGGCGTTTCGCCGACGGGAACGATCGGATTCGCGGACGCGGGAACGACGCTTGCCGGTTGCGGCGCCGTCGCCGTGGCCACGGCCAAGGCGACGTGCACGATCTCGACACTCGCGGTCGGCACGCGCAACATCGTCGCCACCTATAGCGGCGACGCGGCCAATGCGGGATCGATCAGCCCTGTGCTGCCGCAGGTGGTCAACAGCGGCGGCGGGTCGATCAATGTCGCGCTGGCGGCCAATGGCGGGGTCGCGTCGGCGTCGAGCAGCCTGGGGGCGGGCTATCCCGCCAGCGCGGTCAACAACGGCGAGCGCGCCGGCCTCAATTGGGGCGCCGGCGGGGGCTGGAACGACAGTACGCTGGGCGTGTTTCCGGACTGGGTGCAGATCAACTTCAGCGGCGCCAAGACCCTCGACCATGTGGTCGTCTATTCAGTCCAGGATAACTGGCAGAACCCGATCGATCCGCCGGCGACTCTCACCTTCAGCCTGTACGGCGTCACCGACTTCCAGGTGCAGGGCTGGAACGGCAGCGCCTGGGTCACGCTGGGCACGGTCACCGGCAACAACCTGGTCAAGCGCACCGTGACCTTCGCGCCCACCGCCACCGACCGCATCCGCATCAACATCACCAACGCCTTGTACCAGTACTCGCGCGTGGTCGAAGTCGAGGCGTGGACGGTGAGCGGAGGCGGCACGGCCAGTGCCACCACACTGGCCAGCTCGCTCAACCCGGCCAACGTCGGGGCCCCGGTCACCTTCACGGCCACGGTCACCGGCACCGCGCCGACCGGCAGCGTCAACTTCACCGACGGCGGCGCGGCGATCGCCGGCTGCTCCGCGGTGGCCTTCGCCGCCGGCAGCGGCAACACGCGCAGCGCGGCCTGCACGACTTCCGCGCTCACCGCCGGCAGTCACACCATCGGCGCCAGCTACAGCGGCGACGCCGGCAACACCGGTTCCAGCGCGACACTCGCGCAAACCGTCAATTCGGTGGCGCAGATCAATGTCGCGCTGGCGGCCAACGGCGGGGTTGCGTCGGCGTCGAGCAGCCTGGGGGCGGGCTATCCCGCCAGCGCGGTCAACAACGGCGAGCGCGCCGGCCTCAATTGGGGCGCCGGCGGGGGCTGGAACGACAGTACGCTCCGGCGTGTTTCCGGACTGGGTGCAGATCAACTTCAGCGGCGCCAAGACCCTCGACCATGTGGTCGTCTATTCGGTCCAGGATAACTGGCAGAACCCGATCGATCCGCCGGCGACTCTCACCTTCAGCCTGTACGGCGTCACCGACTTCCAGGTGCAGGGCTGGAACGGCAGCGCCTGGGTCACGCTGGGCACGGTCACCGGCAACAACCTGGTCAAGCGCACCGTGACCTTCGCGCCCACCACCACCGACCGCATCCGCATCAACATCACCAACGCCTTGTACCAGTACTCGCGCGTGGTCGAAGTCGAGGCCTGGACGGTGAGCGGAGGCGGCACGGCCAGTGCCACCACACTGGCCAGCTCGCTCAACCCGGCCAACGTCGGGGCCCCGGTCACCTTCACGGCCACGGTCACCGGCACCGCGCCGACCGGCAGCGTCAACTTCACCGACGGCGGCGCGGCGATCGCCGGCTGCTCCGCGGTGGCCTTCGCCGCCGGCAGCGGCAACACGCGCAGCGCGGCCTGCACGACTTCCGCGCTCACCGCCGGCAGTCACACCATCGGCGCCAGCTACAGCGGCGACGCCGGCAACACCGGTTCCAGCGCGACACTCGCGCAAACCGTCAATTCGGTGGCGCAGATCAATGTCGCGCTGGCGGCCAACGGCGGGGTTGCGTCGGCGTCGAGCAGCCTGGGGGCGGGCTATCCCGCCAGCGCGGTCAACAACGGCGAGCGCGCCGGCCTCAATTGGGGCGCCGGCGGGGGCTGGAACGACAGTACGCTGGGCGTGTTCCCGGACTGGGTGCAGATCAACTTCAGCGGCGCCAAGACCCTCGACCATGTGGTCGTCTATTCAGTCCAGGATAACTGGCAGAACCCGATCGATCCGCCGGCGACTCTCACCTTCAGCCTGTACGGCGTCACCGACTTCCAGGTGCAGGGCTGGAACGGCAGCGCCTGGGTCACGCTGGGCACGGTCACCGGCAACAACCTGGTCAAGCGCACCGTGACCTTCGCGCCCACCGCCACCGACCGCATCCGCATCAACATCACCAACGCCTTGTACCAGTATTCGCGCGTGGTCGAAGTCGAGGCCTGGGGCAACTGAAGGCCGGACGTCAGGACAGCGCGGCGCTCAACTTGACGGTGCGCAGCGGCATCCGCGTGTAGGTTTCCTGCACGAGTCCGCCGGCGCGCAGTTCTTCGGTGAGCCGCACCAGCGCTTCCTGGTCGCGGCACGCTACGCGCAGCATGTAGTCGAACGCGCCGGTCATCAGCGTCGCCTCGAGGATCCCGGAGATTTTCTTGAGCTCGGCCTCGAACACGAGCGCCGTCGTGTTGGGGCTCAACTTGACGTCGATGATCGCGGCGAGCGGCATGCCCATCGCGCGCAGATCGACTTTGACCTCGTACTTTTGGATCACGCCGGAGTCTTCCAGCCGCCGCATCCGCTCGGACACGGCGTTGGCGCTCAAATAGACGCGCTCGCCCAGCACCTTGTAGCTGGTCCGGGCGTTCTCCCAGAGCGCTTCGATGATTTCTCTGTCGAATTTATCCATGGCTGCGATTATCTCTGAAATAACGCGGCCAATGACCATAATAACGCCGAAAACGCACCGCTTCCGCTGCTATTCTCTTCACATCGGACCAACGAAGGAATCGCCATGGAGGTCAGGCAAATGATCATTTCGTCGATGTTGTGGAGCCTAGCCGTCCCGGGCGTCGGGCTCGCCCAGGCGCAGCCGGTGGACCCGCCCATTTCCGAGGCCGCGAAGGCCGAGGTGGTCGAGGCGCTGGGCAAGCATCTCAAATCCACCTACGTGTTTCCGGAAGTGGCCGACCGCGCGTCCGCGGCACTCGCCGAAAAATCCGCCAAGGGCGACTACGCGAGCGTCGCGACGTCGAAGGCGTTCGCGAAGATGCTGGCGTCCGATTTGCGCGCGTTGGGCAACGACAAGCATCTGGGTGTCCTGTTCGATCCGGACATCGTCGTGGACGCGACGCCTCACGCCACACCCAGCGCGAAGGAATTGGCGGAGGCGCGCGAGGAAACTCTCCGCGACGGCTTCGGCATCGCCAAGGTCGAGCGGCTCCCCGGCAACATCGGCTATCTCGACGTGCGCGGGTTCGGCCCGACGGAATTCGTCGGCGATGCGTACGGCGCCGCGATGTCGCTGCTTGCCGGCACCGACGCGCTGATCCTGGACCTGCGCCGCAACGGCGGCGGCGAACCCGCCAGTGTCGCTTATCTGATGAGCCACTTCTTTGCCGAAGGTGACCATCGGCACATCAACGACATCTATTACCGGAACAGGGACATGACGCGGCAGTTCTGGACCAGCGCATCGGTCAAGGCGCGTTACACGAAGCCTGTATACGTGCTGACGTCGGCCTTCACGTTCTCCGGCGGCGAGGAATGCGCGTACGACTTCCAGACGCAGAAGCGCGGCACGCTGGTGGGCGAAACCACGGGCGGCGGCGCCAACCCGGGCGATTTCGTGTCGCTCGGTTACGGCCTGGTGGCGTTCATTCCCGACGGGCGCGCGATCAATCCGGTGACGCACACCAATTGGGAGCATGTCGGCGTCAAGCCCGATGTCGCCGTGGCCGCCGCACAGGCGCAACAGACGGCCTATGCGGAAATCCTGCGTACGTTGATCGCCAAATCAAACGTCAATGCGCGCAAGGACTTGAGCGCGATCCTCGCGCGGGTGGAGAAGGGGGAGCCCGAAAAGGCGGGGTACGCGGCGCCGCATTGAGGAACATTTGTAGGTGCCTGACTGACAGACCTGGCCGGCGGGAAGGGCAAGAATGGCCACCCGCCGGACAATTTGTAATGCACAAAATGCGAACGAAGGGGGGCCGGCGGACTCGTCCATAAACCACGTGGAGCTAGTCCCATGGCAAAAATCCCTGTTTTCAAATCAATCCTGGTCTCCGGCGCGCTGGCAGCGCTCGCTTGGGCAGGCGCCGCTTCAAGTGCGTCGTTCCAGATGACGCTCAAACCCGCGGGCACGGTCGGCGTCACCACACCGCCTCTCGGCGTCCCGTCGGCTGCGAAGGCCGATGAAATCGACAGCGCGATGGCCGGAGACGATGCCGGCGGCGGTGGCAACGACGACGGCGTAGGCACCGGCGGCCGCGTCAACCGCAGTATCGCGCGCAGCGTCGGTAAGGGCAGTTCGTCCCAAGGCGGCAAGAAAGCGAAGTCCAACCCCGAAGTGAAGCAAAGCTTTGACGGCGTCAACTTCTTCGAGCAGCGCTTTTCAAACAACGGCAACCAGTTCTCGGTGGAGCCGCCCGATCAAGGTCTCTGCGTCGGCAACGGCTTCGTGCTCGAGTCGGCCAATGACGTGCTCCGGATCTTCGACACCGCGGGCAATCCCAAGGCCGGCCCGATCGACCTCAACACGTTCTATGGCTATGCGCCTGCAGTGGTCAGAACTCCCCCGCCCGCGCAATTCGGACCGTCGATCACCGATCCCAGCTGCATCTACGACGCCGACACGCAGCGCTGGTTTCACGTCGTCCTGACGCTCGACCGGGCATCGCCAAACGCGCAGACGCTGGCCGGCACCAACCATCTCGACATCGCGGTGAGCACGACGTCCGATCCGACCGGCTCCTGGGTCGTCTATTCGCTGCCGGCGCAGAACAACGGCACACAAGGCACGCCCGATCATCACTGCAACAACGGCTTTTGCCTGGGCGACTATCCGCACATCGGCGCCGACGCCAACGGCATCTACCTGACGACCAACGAGTTCGCGCTGTTCGGTCCCGGCTTCTTCTACGGGGCCAACGTGTACGCGATCAACAAGCACGCGCTGGCGAGCCTTGCCTCGAGCGTGCCAGTGGTGCTGATGACGGCCGGCGACTTGAACCTGTGCGGCGACACTGCCATCAACCAGTGCGCGTTCACCGTATGGCCGGCGCAATCCGTGGGCACGAACTACGACACCGACAACGGCGGCACCGAGTTCTTGATGAGCTCGCTGGCGGTCTTCACCGACACGGGCGACTTCAACGAGATCCTGGTCTGGTCGCTGACCAACACGCAGTCGCTCAACACGGCCACTCCCGCGCTGGCGCTGACGTCGCGCGAGGTGCCGACACTGACGTATGGTGTCCCGCCGCGGTCCAACCAGCAGCCGGGCAACACGCCGCTGCGAGACTGTCTCGCGGACGGCGCAGCAGGGAGCGGCATCAATATCATGCCCAACTGCTACGCGGTCATCGCGGGCGCTTCCGGGCGCTTCATCAACTCGTTAGTTAGGCCGGACAGCAACGACTCGCGCATGCAGCAGGTGTATTACACCAACGGCAAGCTGTGGAGCGCGCTGGACACGGCGGTGCAGGTTCCCGGTGACGTCGACGCGTCGAACAACCCGATCACGCGCGCGGGTATTGCGTACTTCATCCTGAACCCGAATTCGGCCAAGCTGTTTACCCAGGGCATCGTCGCGGTCAGCGGCAACAACGTCAGCTACCCGGCCGTCGCGGCGACGGCGAGCGGGCGCGGCGTGATGGCGTTCACGCTGATGGGCAATGACAATCATCCGAGCGCCGCGTATACGTCGCTCGACACCAAGATCGGCGCCGGCGACATACACGTCGTTGCCGCGGGTGCGGGGCCGGAGGACGGCTTCAGCGGTTACCGTCCACTGGCCAATCCGCCGCGTCCTCGCTGGGGTGACTACGGTGCGGCGGCAACCGATGGCAAGGATATTTGGATTGCCAGCGAATACATCGCGCAAACGTGCACGTATGCGGCGTATCTGCTCGATCCGACGTGCGGCAACACGCGTGGCGCGCTCGGCAATTGGGCGACGCGCATCACGCAGACGACGCCCTGATGCACGTCACCAGATAATGACGCGCTGGGAGGGCGGCAAGTACATCTTGTCGCCCTCCTTGACCTCGAACGCCTCGTAGAACCCGGGCTGGTTGCGCAGCGTCGCCAGGCCGCGTACCTCTTGTGGCGAGTGGCCGTCGACTTTGAGCAGGCGGATGGTCTCCTGTTCGCGCGCCTTGCCGCGCCAGATCTGCGCCCAGCCGTAATACAGACGCTGCTCCCCGGTCAGGCCGTCGATGACCGGCGAGTCCTTTCCGCCGAGCGACAGCCTGTACGCCTTGTACGCGATCGCCAGGCCTGAATTGTCGGCGACGTTTTCGCCGAGCGTCAGCGCGCCGTTGACGTGGAAGCCGGGCACCGGCTCGTATTGATCGTACTGTGCGACCAGTGCCTGCGTCTTGTCCTTGAATTTCTGCAGATCGTCGGTGGTGAACCACTGGTGAAGGTTGCCGTCGCCGTCGAAGCGGCTGCCGCCGTCGTCGAAGCCGTGGCTGATCTCGTGGCCGATGACGGCGCCGATGCCGCCGTAGTTGATCGCGTCGTCAGCCGTCACGTCGAAGAACGGCGGCTGCAGGATCGCCGCAGGGAAGACGATCTCGTTGCGCTCGCGATTGTAGTAGGCGTTGACCGTCTGCGGTCTCATCCGCCATTCGTTGCGGTCGATGGGCTTGCCGAGCTTGGCGATATTGCGCCGGTACTCGAACGCCTGCGCCCGCATCCAGTTGCCGACGAGGTCGTCCTTTGTGACCTTGAGTCCGGAGTAATCGCGCCACTCGTCGGGATAGCCTATTTTCGCGGTGAGCTTGGCGAGCTTCGCCAGCGCCTGGGTCTTGGTCTCGCGGCTCATCCAGTTCAGCGTGTCGATGCTCTGCCGGTATGCCGCGAGCAGGTTGCCGATCAGCGCCGCCATGCGCGCCTTGTTCCGCGGCGGAAAGTGGCGCGCGACGTAGAGCTTGCCCAGCCCCTCGCCGATCGACGCGTCGACGAACTCCACGCCGCGCTTCCAGCGGGGACGGTTCTCCGGAATGCCGCGCAGTGCGTTGTCCTGGAAGGCGAAGTGCTCGGCGGTGTAGTCTTTGGCCAGATACGGCGCCATTTCATCCAGCACTTTCCATTTGAAATAAGCCTTCCACGCGAGCAGCGGTGTGTCCGCGAGCAGTTTCGCGAAGGCGGTCAAATAGGTGGGCTGCGCGACGATCACGTAGTCGACGCTCGAATCGATCTCGGAGTCGGCAAGCCAGCGCTTCCAGTCGACGGTCGGCGCGAGCTCGGCCAACTGCGCTATGTCGTACTTGTTATAGGTCGCGACGGGATCGCGATTGTCGACGCGCGTCCACTGGGCGCTGGCGAGTTCCGATTCGATTGCGAGAATTTCCCCCGCGGTCTGGGCGGTGTCGCGGACGCCGGCCATGCCGAGCATCTTCCGCATGTGCGCGAAGTACTTCGCCCGGACGTCCTTGAACTTGTCGTCGAGGTAGTAGTCGCGATCGGGCAATCCCAGGCCGCCCTGGCGCAAGTCGACGACATACCGAGTCGAATCGCGGTTGTCCTGGTGCACGAACGGCGCGTAGGGCGCATCGATGCGCAGGCCGTTGAGCGTCGCGATCATCGCCACGACATCGGACTTGTCGTTGAGCGCGTTGATACGGGCGAAGAGCGGCGCGAGCGGCTTGGCACCGAGCTCCTCGAGCCTCGACTCGTCCATGAAGCTGTTGTAAAGGTCGCGGATCTTCTGCGTCTCGGAGCCGGGCGCCGCGTCGGTGGCCCTGGCGGCGTCCTCGACGAGTGCCTTGACCTGCAGCTCGGTGTCATCGCGGAGCTTGTCGAACGCGCCGTACCGGGCCTTGTCGGCGGGAATGACGAACGTGTCGAGCCACTTGCCGTTGACGTACCGGTAGAAGTCGTCCTGCGGGCGGACCGCATTGTCGATGTACCTGCGGTCGACGCCGGATGCGAGTTCGGCCGCGCCGGCGCTTGCGACGGTCAACGCGACAACGGTGGTCAACAGCGCGCGGATCATCGAGCTATTGCTTGTCGACGATCACGCGCCCCTGCGCATTGACGTAGATGTGGTAGCGGTTGCCGTCCTTGCACACGGCGACGTGGTCGTTCTCGCTCTTGGTGGTGACACTGACGACTTCGCCGCACGGCATGCCCTGCAGAGTGATCACGGTGAAGAGGTCCTTCTTGACGGCGGCGGCGTCGTCGGCGATTGCCGGACCCGCCACGCACAGCGCGGCGAGAGTCGCGATGGCCGTTCTGCCTGATTTCATCCAAGCCTCCTCGAGTCGAATCAGATGGTCGCGAACTTCTTGGGGTCCGACAGAATGCCCCAGATCGGTTCGCGCGACGCCACGATTGCGGTAGCCAGCGGCGGGTCGCTGTCCTGCAGCAGCGACAGCACTTTCAGCACTAGCAGGTCATAGGATCGCCGGAGGTCCGCGAGCGTCGTCTTGAGTTTGCCCTGGTAATAGGCGCGGAATTGATCCAGCAGGTCATCGACCTGATTCTTGAGCGTTAGTTTCGTCAGCACGCCGATGGCCTTGGTGTCCTTGAGCCGCTGCTTGAGGGACTCGAGGTCGAGCGGCGGCGCGGCGGGCTTGGTGACCACGGGAGGCGGCGCGGGTGCCTGGGCTGACGGCACCTTCGCGCTGGGTGGCGCGGCTTTGGCGGGGAGCGGCGGTGCGGCCGGCGGCGGACTCGGTGCCGGTGCGGTGACAGTCGGCGGCGGTGCGGTGACAGTCGGCGGCGGTGCGGGTGCACTTGGCGCCGCAGGCTGCGCGCTGGGTGTCGCGGGCGGCGCTTGCGTGGTGGCGGGAGCAGACGGCTCAACACCGGCCGGCGGCTTCACGCCGCTGCAACCGGCCAACAGGATGAGGCACAGAACCAATGTTGCGCGCATCGGCTGGAATTATATCGATTCGTCATCCGTCCGAAGGGCAAGGGCCGGATGGTCGGATTAATTCGCGTCTCGGTCGCCTAGACCAGGCGAGGCCAGGAACACGATCGCGTTGGCGATGTCGTCGGCGCTGACCATTCGCCGCAACGACGCATGCGCGATCATCTCGCCCTCGCGCACAAAGGCGCGGGCCGCCGCTAATCCGATGCCGGAGCGCCGGCAATCACCGGCACGCGCAAATCGCGGATGTCGAGGTCCTTGCGTTTATTATGGAGGCGTGGAGAGAATCGCAGCGATCATCGGCGCCGGACTGATCGGCCGGGCGTGGGCCATGGTGTTCGCGCGCGCGGGCTGGCGCGTGCGACTCTACGACAACGCGCCCGCGCAGCTCGACGCGGCACGCGGGCATATCGCGTCGAGCTTAGCCGAACAACAGGCGGCAGGCCTGGTCGACGATGCCGCTGCAGCTATCGCGCGTGTATCGATGTCCGCCCGCATCGACGATGCCGTCATCGGCGCCTCGTGGGTGCAGGAAAATCTCCCCGAGCAGGTGGAGATCAAGCGCGACGTCTATCGCACGCTGGACACGCTCGCGCCGGACGAAACGGTGCTGGCGAGTTCGACGTCGGCCATTCCCGCGTCGCGGTTCACCGAAACGCTGGCGGGCCGCGCACGCTGCCTGGTCGCGCACCCGGTCAATCCGCCCCACCTGGTTCCCGTCGTGGAGTTGTGCGGTGCGCCTTGGACAAGCGCCGCGACCATCGAGCGCGCGAAGTCGGTGATGGCGGAAGTGGGACAGGTGCCGGTCGTCGTACGCCGCGAGCTCGACGGCTTCATTCTCAATCGCCTGCAGGGGGCCCTGCTTTCCGAGGCGATGCGGCTCGTGGGCGACGGCTACGTGTCGCCCGAGGACCTCGACAAGACGATCGCGCACGGCCTGGGACTGCGCTGGTCGTTCATCGGTCCGTTTGCGACGATCGAATTGAACGCGCCGGGCGGCGTGGCCGATTATTGCGCGCGCTACGGCGGCTTCTATCGCAGGCTGGCCGCCGACCCGCCGGCACCGCACGTCTGGGATGCGGAACACGTGGCGCGCGTCGTCGCTGCACTGGGCGAAGCGCCGACGTCCGCGGTGCGCGAGGCGAAATCAGCCACCCGCGACCGCCGGCTGCTCGCGCTGGCGCGGCACAAGCGCGAACAGTCCGACACCTAGAACGGATAGTCGCGCACACGGCCGCCGTCGGCCACGTAGCGCACGCTGGCGCGATCGACGCCGATGTCGGCCAGTTCCCGATCGCTCATCCTGGCCAGCGCGTCGTGGTCCGCCGACACGCGCTGCCGCGACGCGAACCACGAGTCGATCTTCTGTACGATTCCTTGCAACGCATCCATGGCGATCCTCTCAAGTCTTGGGTTGATGGGCGACGGGCGCCGGGGAAGTCGAAGCTGCGGCCGCGCTCACCACCGGGAGTTCGGCGGGCGTGGAACTGGGCACCGGCACGAGCGAGACCGCGGCGATCATGCCCGCGGCGGCAAAGGTGACGACTCCTAGCAGTTCATCGAATTGGGGCATGGCGTTCTCCTTCGGGTTTTGGTACGCTGGTAATGTTAATGATCCAGACTGCCTACAGGAATCGATATGTTCCGACCGTTCTGGACAGAATAACTGACCACAGGTAGCCCCCATGCCGCATGCGCCGCGCCTGCCGCTCAACACGCTGACCGCCTTTCGCGCGGTGGCCGAGATGGAGAACCTGCGCGCCGCCGCCGACGTGCTGCATCTGACGCACAGCGCGGTCAGCCAGCAGATCAAGGGCCTCGAGGGGCAACTGGGATTCGCGCTCTTCGAGCGGCGGGGGCGGCGCGTGGTGCTCAATCCCGCCGGAGCTGCATTGCTGCGCAGCGTGCAAGGCGCGTTGGCGCTGCTCGACGACGGCGTGCAGGCGGCCGCGTCGGCGGCGGGCGGTGAAGCACAGCGCTTGCGCGTGACCGTGCTGCCATCGTTCGCCAACCGCTGGCTGTTGCCGCGGATGGGGAGCTGGCGCGAGCAGCATCCGGCGCTGCCGCTCGAAATCGACGCGTCGGCCAACGCGATCGACCTGCAGCGCGAGGGCTTTCACGCCGCGGTGCGCCAGGGCAAGGGGCCGTGGCCCGGACTCGAGTCGGAGCGGCTGTTCGAGCAGCCTCCGATCATCGTGCTGGGTTCGCCATCCGCCGCGCGCCGGCTTCGTGGCGCGCAGCCGGAGGCCATCGCGCGCGAGCCGCTGCTGGGCGACAGCGATCTATGGAAAGACTGGTTCGCGGCCGCAGGCCTGCGCATCAACGTTCGGACCGTCGCCGCGTTCAACGACGCGGGTTTGATGTTGCAGGCCGCCGAACAGAACCTGGGCCTCGCATTGGCGCGCGAGCTGCTGGCCGCCGACGCGCTGTGCGAAGGGCGCCTCGTGCAGCTGTCGCCGATCGCGATCATGCACCCGGAAGCACTCCCCTATCACCTCGTGTATCCGCCGAACCTTCGCGATTGGCCGCCGCTGATGGCCTTTCGCAGCTGGCTCTTCGACCAGCTCGACTGTTCGCTGAAGGCGCTGCGAGCCAAGATCACCGATGACGCGCAGGAGCCGCGCCCGAAAGCGCAACCCAAGGGACGGCGCGCGAGCCGGCGTTGATGCGGCCCACGACGGTTTCCGGCAATTCATCCCTCCTGTCGTGCATTGTGTCTTGCCGCACTGGAGGGGAAGCGGCCCTCTCCCGTAATCTCGCCCCGTGACGGACAAGAGTGACCAAAGGGCAATGAAATGAACTCCGATCAACGCAGTCCGGGCAGCGATGGCGCTGCATCGCCGCCCATGGGAATCGGGCAAGCCTTCCGCGAGATTCGCAAGGGCATCGTCGTGATGTGGTGGGGCTTCTTCGACTGGGTTGCGGTCGTGTCGTGGAAGGCGCTGCTGCTCGTCTCGTTCCTGGGCCTCATTCTCGCGGGTGGCGTATTCAAGTTCGCGAACCTGGCGTTTCTGCTCATCATCTCGGCCTTCATCATCAAGGTGGTGGCGGGCGGCAAGCGCCGGGCGGAACTGACGGCGAGCGAGGCCACGACACGCGCCGAAACCGAGCAACTCGAGCGCACGGTGCTGGAAGCGCGCATGGAAGCATTGCAGGCCCAGATCGAGCCGCATTTTCTGTTCAATACGCTGGCGAGCATCGACCAGCTCATCCAGTCCGACCCGCCGCGCGCGTCGAAGATGCAGCAGAGCCTGATCCGCTACCTGCGCTCGGCCATGCCGCAGATGCGCGAAGGCGGAAGACCCACGCTGGGTCAGCAGGTCACGCTGTCCAGCGCGTTCCTTGAGATCATGGCAGTTCGAATGGAAGAACGGCTGCAGCCGGTCGTCAATGTTCCGGAAGGATTGAGATCGGCGGTCTTTCCCTCGATGATGCTGCAGACGCTGGTCGAAAACGCGGTCAAGCACGGCCTCGAACCGAAAGCCGAGGGCGGCAAGCTGGAAATCGGCGCCGAGGTCGTCAACGGGCAGTTGGCCGTGCACGTGCTCGACACGGGCAAGGGATTCCTGCCGAATGCCGAAGCGGGGGTTGGCTTGGCCAACATCCGCGAGCGGCTGCAGGCCTTGTACAACGGCCGCGCGGAGTTGATCATCGGCGTGCCGGCCGCCGGCGGCACGTGTGCCACGATCAAAGTCCCTTACGAAGTCGCCCCGGCAACCACCTGATGAGCGCCAACCCGCATACCCGGCCCGCCCCTTCCGCCGTCGTCGCCGACGATGAACGCCTGATGCGCGTGCAGATCATCGAGCGTCTTAAGGAAGCGTGGCCAGAACTTCTGATCGTCGGTGAAGCGGCCAACGGCCGCGAAGCGGTGGCCATGGTGCAAGCACTCGAACCCGACATCGTCTTTCTCGACATCAGCATGCCCGAAATGGATGGCATCCAGGCGGCCCACGCACTGGCCGGCCGCGCCCATGTCGTCTTCATCACCGCGTACGACCAATTCGCGATCAGCGCCTTCGAGCAGGGCGCGATCGACTATCTGCTCAAGCCGGCCGACCCGCAGCGCGTGGCGCTGACCTGCGCGCGTCTGCGCGAGAGGCTGCAGCAAAAGCCCGATCCGATGGATGCCTTGCTGGCGCAGTTGTCGCAACGACTCGGGACGGACGGCGTGCCGTCGCGCGAGTACCTGCGCTGGGTGCAGGCCAGCGTGGGCCCGAACATACGAATGATCCCGACCTCCGACATCCTGTTCTTCCGCGCCGAAGACAAATACACGCGCGTTCAGACTCGAGGATTCGAGGCGCTGATCCGCAAGCCGATCAAGGAGTTGCTGGAAGAGCTGGATCCGAAGGAATTCTGGCAGATCCATCGTGCCACGGTGGTCCGTGTAGACGCGGTGGAACAGGTCAGCCGCAACTTCAGCGGCAAGCAGGTCGTGCACGTGAAGGGCAGCACCGAAAAGCTCGAAGTAAGCCGCACCTTCAATCACCTGTTCAAGCAGATGTAGAGAGGCGATTCGTGGCCGACGCCCGCAAAGTCATCATCACCTGTGCGATCACCGGTTCGATCCACACGCCGTCGATGTCGCCGCACCTGCCGGTGACGCCCGCGGAAATCGCCGACGCCGCGGTCGCTGCCGCCGAGGCGGGCGCGGCGATCGTCCACCTGCACGCTCGCGATCCGGTCGACGGCCATCCGACGCAGGACCCCAGGTACTTCCGCGAATTCGCCCCCGACATCAAGCGTCGCTCGAATGTGGTCATCAACTTCACGACCGGCGGCGCGGCGACGATGACGATCGAGGAGCGGCTGCAGCCGGCGCTGCAATTGAAGCCCGAAGTCGCGTCGCTCAACATGGGTTCGATGAACTTCGGCCTCTACCCGATGCTGAAGCGCTACCCGGAGCTCAAGTACCCGTGGGAGCGCGAGTACCTCGCGGGCTCGGAGGACCGCGTGTTCAAGAACACGTTCAAGGACATCGCCTACATCCTGACCTCGTGCGCCGAGAACGGGACGCGCTTCGAGATCGAGTGCTACGACATCGGCCACCTGTACTCGGCCGCGCATTTCCTCGACCGGGGGCTGGTGCAGCCGCCACTGTTCATCCAAAGCGTATTCGGGATCCTGGGTGGCATCGGTGGGCATCCGGATGACGTCGATCACATGAAGCGCACCGCGGATCGCCTGTTCGGCGACCTCTACCACTGGAGCGTGCTGGGCGCCGGCCGCAACCAGATGCTGGTCGCGAAGCAGTCGGTGCTACTGGGAGGGAACCTGCGCGTCGGACTCGAGGACAGCCTATGGATCGCGCATGGCAGGCTCGCTGAATCGAACGCAGCGCAGGTCACGGCGGCGCGCGCGATGGTCGAGGGCCTCGGGCTCGCGGTCGCCACGCCGGACGACGCGCGCAAAATCCTCGCGCTCAAGGGTCGCGATAACGTCGCGTTCTGAAACGAGACGCACGTCACTTCGCGCGGGCGATCCACTCCGCGATTGCGTCGGCCAGTTCGGCCCTGACTTCCGGATCCTTGCGTCCCGTGCGGGCAGGGACATGAAACGAATGGTCGGCGTCGCCTACGAGGCGCAGCGTCGCGCGCTTGCCGAGCTTGGCCACGAGCGCCTCGAGCAGCCGCAATTCCGCGAACTCGTCGCGCGTGCCCTGCAGGAACAGCATGGGAATTTTCACGTCGAAAAGATGGGCACCGCGCTCGTCGGCCGGCTGCCCCGGCGGATGCAGCGGGAATCCCAGGAACACGAGGCCGCGCACCTCCGGCAACGCCGATGCCGCTTGCGCCTGCGACGTCATCCGTCCGCCGAACGACTTGCCGCCGGCGAAAAGCGCAAGTCCGGGCAACAAGTGCGCCGCCTGTGCGACGGCGGCGCGGACGGCGGCCTGCGCGACTTTCGGGCTGTCGGGGCGCTTCGAGCCGCGTTCCATATACGGAAACTGGTAGCGGAGCGTGGCGATGTCGCGCGCCGCGAGATCGTTGGCGATCGCGGCCATGAAGGGGTGCGCCATCCCCGCGCCGGCGCCGTGCGCGATGACGTAGCAGGCGCGCGCGTCCGACGGCGCCTGCAGCAGTCCGGAGACGTGCTGCGCGGCGTCGATCTCGATCGTGACCGGCCGCGCCGCTACTTGTTCCGCAGCCACCGGTCGACGCTCCATGGGCCGCCTCCCGCCGCGGACATGTAGAGGAACACAAAGCAATACAGCACCGCCAGCTCGCCCTTGTTGATGATGGGCCAGAAGTTGACGGGCGCGTGTGCGATGAAATAGGCACAGGCCATGAGGCCGGACAGCACGAACGCCACCGGACGCGTGAAGAGTCCGAGCAGCAGCAGGGAGCCGCCGCAGAGTTCCAGAACGCCGGCGGTACCGCTCAGCGACATGAGCACCGTCGGATTGGGCCGCGGCACCGGAAACTCCAGCCACTTCTGTGTGCCGTGCTCGACGAACAGGAACCCCGACATGATGCGCAGTATGCTGAGCAGGCGCGGTGTCCAGGCGGCGATCAGTGAATCCATAAACTTCACTTCCTTTCCGGTGTTGCGATTTTCATCAGCGCCGCCGCGTATGCCGGCGCGGTCGGCTCGTGCATGAAGTAGGCGTAGATCCTGCGCCACGATGTCGCCTCGAGCTTGCGCACCCATTGCCCGAGGTCGGCATCGGAATAGTTTTCGAGACGAAGCCGCACGTAGCCCCACGGTGCTGTCTCCACCAGCGGCGGTGGTGTGCTGTCCTCGCGCTCGGACAGGCACAGCGCCGCGCCGGTTCCCTTGAGTGCGGCGTAAACCTCGTCGTCGAACCACGTGTCATTGCGAAATTCGAACACCGCATTGTGCCCTTCGGGAAGCAGCGTCAGGAATTCGTTGAGACGCGCCAGGTCCTTTTTCATGTTCGGCGGCAACTGGAACAGCACGGGCCCGCGCTTGGCGCCGAGGGTGGCCAGATTCTTGTAAAGATATGTAACCGGCTCGGTCGCCGTTTCGACCCGCAACCGCGCCATGTGCGTGATCCGTTGCGATGCCTTGATCGCGAACTGGAAGTCCTCGGGCACCGTCGCGGCCCAATTCTGGAGGACCTCGGTCTTGGGCATCCGGTAGAACGTATTATTGATCTCGACGGTCGGCAGCCGCGCGGAGTAGAAGGGCAGCATCTCCTCGGGCTTGATGTCGGCCGGATAGAAGGCACCCTTCCACTCCTTGAAGGAATAGCCGCTCGCGCCTGCCACGAGCCTCGAAGATTTCATCGTCCTGCGCCCTCCATCAGTAGAATCCACGCATGGCGAAAGGCACTCTCAAGGAATACTCCGCCAAGCGGACCTTCGCGGCGACGCCGGAGCCGCCGCCGGCCGTGCCCGCGCCCGCGGACGGGCCGCTGCTGTTCGTCGTCCAGCAGCACTCGGCCACCCGGCTGCATTACGACTTCCGCCTTGAATGCGACGGCGTGCTGCTGTCCTGGGCCGTGCCCAAGGGTCCGTCGCTGGATCGTAACGAAAAGCGCCTCGCCGTGCACGTCGAGGATCATCCCTACGACTATGCGTCGTTCGAAGGCGTGATCCCCGCCGGCCAGTATGGCGCCGGAGAGGTGATCGTCTGGGACTGCGGCGTCTACTCGCCCGACGAAGGCGGCGCCACATGGTTCCACGATCGCGCGCGGGCCGAGCGCGAGGTTCGCGAAGGCATAGAGAAGGGCAAGCTCTCCGTCCTGCTGCGCGGCGAGAAATTGAAAGGCTCCTTCGCGCTGGTGCGCACGAAGGAAAAGAACCAGTGGCTGATGATCAAGCACAAGGACTGGTTCGCGGTGGAGCGCGATGTCACGCTCGAGGATCACTCGGTGCTCTCCGGCAAGACAGTCAAGGAGATGAAATTCGTTCCCGTGAAGCGCATGCCCGCGTCGGAACTCGCTCCCACGGGCAAGGTCGAGGCGATGCCGGCCGAACTCGCGCCGATGCTCGCCGACACCGGCGACGCGCCATTCAACCGTCCGGACTGGATGTGGGAACCCAAGCTCGACGGCTATCGCGTGCTCGCATTCATCGACAAGCACGGCGTCAAGCTGCGCTCGCGGCGCGGATTGGAACTCGCTCCCCAGTTTCCGGCGCTGGTCGCAGACTTGGCGCGGCAGGACGTCGACGGCATGATCATCGACGGCGAACTGGTGGCGTTCGATGCGAGCGGCAAGCCGTCGTTCGGCGCGCTGCAGGACCGCGCGCAACTGAAAACGGCGCGCGAGATCGCCGCCGCTGACCAGAGCCTGCCGGTGGTGTTCTGCTGCTTCGACCTGCTGCACTTCGCAGGCATCGACTTGCGCAAGCACGCTTACACGGACCGGCGGCGCTATCTCGCGCAATGCCTGCTGCCCACGCCGCTGGTGCAGCTCGTGCACGCGGAGGAGGACGGCATCGCGCTCAACGCCGCGGCGCTGGCGAGCGGCTTCGAAGGCGTCATCGGCAAGCGCAAGGAGAGTCGCTACGAAAGTGGCCGCCGTTCGCAGTCGTGGCTCAAGGTGAAGCCGACACTGACGGCGGATTTCGTCATCGGCGGTTACACCAAAGGCAAGGGCTCGCGCGCGCTACTCGGCGCGCTGCTCGTCGGTTATTGGGACAGGAAGAAACTGGTCTATGCGTCGCACGTGGGCTCGGGTTTCGACGAGCGCGCGCTGCGCGACGTCAAGGCGCGACTGGAACCGCTGCAGCGCAAGACCTGTCCTTTTGCCGAGATTCCGGAATTGAATGGTCCAACCACGTGGGTCGAGCCGGAGGCGGTCGCTGAAGTGGCCTTCCACAGCTGGACCGACGACGACCACCTGCGCGCGCCGGTGTTCCTGCGGCTGCGCGACGATATCGACGCGAAGGTCGTGCGGCGCGGCCGGGCCAGCCACGCGTCCGCCATGTCCGTCGCGCCGCCGACCGCCGGCCCGATCGGCGATGTCGTCGCGCAGCTCGCGAACACCAAGCCGGCGCTGACGTTGGCCGTGGGTCCGCACCGGATCAAGCTGACGCACCTCGATCGCATCTATTGGCCCGCCGATCCTTCGCTCAAGCAGCCGGCACTGACCAAGCGCGACCTGCTTACCTATTTCGCGAAGGTATCGCCGCACATCCTGCCGCATCTCGCCGACCGGCCGCTGACGATGATTCGCATGCCCGACGGGATCGGCGGGCAGCGTTTTTTCCAGAAACATTGGGAGCAGGAGCGGCCCGCGTTCGTCGAGACCATCACGGTGTTCTCGAGCAGCAAGGAGGAGCAGCACGACTACCTCTTGTGCAACAACCTGCCGACGCTCTTGTGGCTCGCGCAGTCGGGGACGCTGGAGTTCCACGTCTGGCACTCGCGCGCCAAAACCGGACCCGACGCGGTGTCGAAGAGCACCGACTATGCGTCGTCGCTCGAAGCGCTCGAATCATCGGTGTTGAACTATCCCGACTACGTGCTGTTCGATCTCGATCCGTACATCTATTCGGGCAAGGAAGGGAAGGGCGCGGAGCCCGAACTCAACACGGTCGCCTTCGAGAAGGGCAAAGAGGTGGCATTCTGGCTGCGCGAATTGCTGCAGGGGATGTCCCTCGAGCCCATCGTCAAGACGTCGGGCAAGACCGGGCTGCACGTGTTCGTGCCGATCAAGCGGACGATCGACTTCGATGCGGCGCGGCATGTGTCGGAGCTGGTCGGACGCCACCTGCAGCGCCTGCACCCGAAGGACATCACGCTCGAGTGGAGCATACCCAAGCGAACCGGCAAGATCTTCATGGACTACAACATGAACGTCCGCGGCAAGACGCTCAACGTCGCCTATTCGCCCCGCGGCGTGGCCGGAGCGCCCGTGTCGATGCCGCTCACCTGGGAAGAGCTGGCGGGAGCGCATCCGCTCGACTTCACGATTCTGAACGCGCCCGAGCGCCTGGTGCGGACGGGCGATCGCTGGCGGGATGCGTTGCAAAAGAAGCAAAGCCTGGAAGCCGCGCTGTCGAAGAATTCGAGCTAAGGCTTGCAAATTGCGGAAAACATTGAGATATTTCACAGTTCGCGTCCGGAAAGCGCACTGGCGGGAGGCATCATGGCGGCACGATCCATTGCGAGTCTGACGGTTTCGTTCGGGCTGGTTTCGATCCCGGTCAAGCTCTATTCGGCCACCGAAGCGAGCAAGGCGATCTCCTTCAACATGCTGCACAAGACCTGCGGCTCGCGGTTGAAGCAGCAATACGTCTGCATCAAGGAGGAAGTCGTCGTCCCGCGCGAGGACATCGTCAAGGGCTACGAATTCGCCAAGGACCAGTACGTCCGCTTCACGCCGGAAGAATTGAAGGCGATGGAGGAGGTCGGCACGCACATGGCCGAGATCACCGAATTCGTGCCGCTCGAAGCGGTCGATCCCGTCTATTTCGACAAGGCGTATTACCTGGCGCCCGACAAGGGCGGCGCCAAGCCCTACGCGCTGCTGGCCGCTGCATTGCGCGAGTCGAACCGCTGCGCGCTGGGCCGCTGGGCGGCGCGCGGCAAGCAATACATCGTGATGATCCGGCCGGTCGAGGATGGCCTCGTCATGCAGCAGCTTCTCTACGCGGGCGAGGTGCGGGCGATGAAGGACCTCGAGATCCCCAAGACCGACGTGAAGCCCGCCGAATTGAAACTCGCGCAACAATTGATCGAGCAGCAGACGTCCGAAGCGTTCGACCCGTCGCAATACAAGGACGAGGTCGCCCTGCGCATCACGGCGGCGGTCGAGAAGAAAGTCGAGGGTCAGGAGATCACGCTGGCCGAGGCGCCCGAAGGCGGCGGCGCGCAAGTCATCGATCTCATGGAAGCGCTGCGCGCCAGCCTCGGCAAGAAGGCTCCTGCGCGCGCCGCATCTGCCCATTCCGCGGCAGAGCCCGAGGCCGCTCCGGTGGCTGCCGTGCGCAAGCCCGCCAAGCGCGCGCAGCAGGTCCTGCCCGCGGCGCCGGCGGCGCGCAAGGCGGCGAAGAAATAACGCATCGGGAATCGAGCCGAACGGTGGCGCACCCCTACGGCGTCCGCGACGTCGAGAGGTTGCTGCACCTGTCGCGCAGCACGATTCGCTCGCTGATCAACGCCGGCTTCGTCGCGCCCGCTCGCGGTCCGCGCGGCGCGTGGCAATTCTCCTTCCAGGACTTGATCGTCCTGCGCACCGCGCAGGCGCTGGCCGACGCAAGCGTGCCGCAGCGGCGAATCACGCGCTCGATGCGCGAATTGCGGCGGCACCTGCCCGAGTCGATGCCGCTGTCCGGATTGCGCATCGGCGCCGTCGCCGACCGCGTCGTGGTTCGCGACGGCGACAGCCGCTGGCAGGCGGAGTCGGGCCAGTACGTGCTCGAATTCGACGGCGATCCGGCCGACGGCACGTTGAGCGTCATCGAGCGCGCGGATGATCCCGCTCCCGAGCCGCACGGCGCGATGGAGTGGTTCGCCAAGGCAGTGGCGCTCGAGCGCGACGACGCCGAAGCGGCACTTCGGGCCTACGAGCACGCCATCGATGCCGATGCGACGTTCCTCGACGCCTATATCAACTTGGGACGCCTGTTGCACGACACGCGCCGCTTCGCCCGGGCCGAAGGCGTCTACCGCGAGGCGCTGCGAACCTGCGGCAACGATCCGGTGCTGCTCTTCAACGTGGGCGTGCTGCTGGACGACATGGAACGCCCGCGGGAGGCGATACAGGCGTACGAAGCAGCGCTGCGCGGCGATCCCGGCCTCGCCGACGGCCACTACAACCTGGCACTGCTCTACGAAAAATTCGGGAAGCCCAAGGACGCTCTTCGCCACATGGCGCGGTACCGGCTGCTGACTGAAAACCGGAAATAGGCAGCGGGCTCTACGGCCGATCTTCGAGCGGCGGCAAGCCGCGCCGCGGCCGATCATGTCGCCGGAATCGCTGCTGTCGCCACAACATGTAGGCGGACATCGGCCAGCGATCGCGGCCGTATCCGTCGGCGATGCGGCGGAGCAACGCGGTCGCGGCCCGTCGCAAATCGCGCATCGGCCGCGCGCCGTTTTCCTCCCGCGCGTACCGCGCCACGACGTCTTGCAGCAGTTCGCGTTCCAGCGATAGCGGCTCATGCTCGATCCGGCGCAGGTAATCCGGTTGCGGATGCACCTGGTTCGGCGCGTAGGTGCGCCACCACGATGACGGAAACTTGAGGCACGACACACGAGCCAGTTCGTGAAAACGGGCCCCCGCGAGTGCGGCGCGGCGTTGGAAGTCGAGATCGACGCCGCAACCCAGCATTTGCGGATCCCTCCAGTGCCGATCCTCTGCGCAATGTCGCGGCGGTGGAGCCAGCTCGACGGCGGCGTGTACTGGTCCGCATGATCGCGGCCGCGACCCATCGGTCCCGTGACCTGGTGCAGCGCCATCGGGCCGGAGCATCAGGCACGTCGCGACGACGAAGTCCGCGTTTGACTGCGCGGCTGCCGCGGACAGTCCCGAAAGGTGCCACGGCATCCAGAGATCGTCATGACCGAGATAGGCGACGAAGCGGCCGCGCGCCAGGCGCAGGCCCTCGTTGTTCGGAACGCTCTGGCTCCCCGAATTGCGCGCAAGGTTGCGCCAGTTGAGACGGGCGTCGCCGAACGAACGGACCACGTCCTCGCTGTCGTCGGTGCACGCGTCGCCAATGATCCACGCCTCGAAGTCGCGGAAATCCTGCAGGACGAGGCTGCCGAGGGTCGAGCGCAATGTCGCGGCGCTGTTGTACGTCGCGACGATGACGCTGACGGCGGGTGACGGCGACTCGCTGGGGGACATCGATGGGACTTTTCGCGCGCCCTTCGTTCGGGCGCACCATCATAAGGGGGGCTCGTCGCGCTGACAACGCAGGCCTCGCTCGCTCACGCTTGCTTTGCCCTGTAGCGCGTGCCAGCATCGTCATCTGCACGACCGCGCCGGGCGCCGGCGAGGTCTACATGACGAGGGACGGGCAATGTTATCCGGGGCCAAGAAGGATCCACAGATCATCACCGACGCCTGGCAGAAACTCGACGAGCAGATCGAAGGCGTGGTCGTGCGTGAAGTGCTGCACGTGCCGCGCGATCACGGCATCATCACCGAGCTCTACCGCCCGCAGTGGGATCCTACGGGGCTGCCGCTGGTCCACGCCTACCAGTCCCGCCTCTACCCGGGAGCGATCGGCGCGTGGAGCTGCCACGCGCGCACCGTGGATCGTCTATTCGTCAACCAGGGCAATCTCAAGGTGGTTCTCTACGACGGTCGCGAGGCGAGCCGGACCGCCGGAAAAGTCAGCGAACTCTACGTCGGCGACGCGCGGCCCGCATTCGTCGTCGTTCCGATCGGCGTCTGGCACGGACTGCAGAACCTGGGGAGCTCCGACGCGCTCGTGCTGAACTTTCCCACGATCGCGTATGACTATGAAGACCCTGACCACTACCGGCTGCCCTCCGACACGACCGAGATTCCCTACACGTGGAATACGCGCGGATCGGCGGCGCGGCTGCGGTCGGACGCCAAGTAGCGCCGATTGTGATCAGAGTTCGCGGCACGGATTGTCGTTGCCGGCACGGCAATGCAGCCGTCGCCGGCCCGCCCGGTCGAGGTGCTACTCCCCGTTCATCCGCCACGCGTGGCCGTCGCGCGCGAGCAACTCGTCCGCCGCCGCGGGTCCCCACGTGCCGGCCGCGTAATTCGGAAACGAGCGCGGTGCCAGCGCGTGCCAGACGTCGAGCACCGGCGTGATGATGCTCCAGCCGGCCTCGACCATGTCGGCGCGCTGGAACAGCGTCTGGTCGCCGATCATGCAGTCGTAGAGTAGCCGCTCGTAACCGGTGGATGGCGCCGCGCCGAAATAGTCGGCATACGAAAAATCCATCTCCACGGGCGCCTGCTGCATCGTCGGGCCCGGGACCTTGGTGCCGAAGCGCAGCGAAATGCCTTCGTCCGGCTGGATGCGGATCACCAGCCGGTTCGTCGCCAGGCTTTCCATGCCGGCCTTGCGGAACAGCTTGAACGGCACGCGCTTGAATTCGATGACGATCTCGGTCACGCGTCTGGCCATGCGCTTGCCGGTGCGCAGGTAGAAGGGCACGTCGGCCCAGCGCCAGTTGTCGATTCCCAGTTTCAGCGCGACGAACGTTTCCGTGTTGGAGTCGGGCGCCACGTTGGGCTCCGAACGATATGCGGGCACGCGCTGCCCGCCGATGGCGCCCTCGCCGTATTGGCCGCGCACCGTCCTCGTCAGCACCTCCTCCGGCCGTGGAACCTGGATGGCGTCCAGTACCTTGGTCTGCTCGTCGCGCACCGAGTCCGCGGCGAAGGAGATCGGCGGCTCCATCGCCGTGAGCGACACCAGCTGGAAGAGGTGATTGGGCACCATGTCGCGCAGCGTGCCCGACGTCTCGTAGTAGCCGCCGCGCATCTCGACGCCCAGGGTTTCCGCCGCGGTGATCTGCACGTGGTCGATGTAGCTCCTGTTCCAGATGGGCTCGAAGATGCTGTTGCCGAACCGGAAGACCATCAGGTTCTGCACGGTCTCCTTGCCGAGGTAGTGGTCGATCCGGTAGATCTGCCGCTCGTCCAGCGTTTTCCGGATCTCGATGTTCAGGGCGCGCGCCGAGTCGAGGTCACGGCCGAACGGCTTCTCGATGTTCACGCGGCGCCAAAAGCCGTTTCCATTGCGACTATTCGCTTCGCGCGCCATGCCCGCGGAACCCAGCTGCCTGACGATTTCGCCGATGAACTGCGGCGCCACGGCGAGGTAGTAGAAATAATTGTTCGCGGTCTTGTGCGCTAAGGCGGCGTCCTTGATCTGCGCTTCGAGCCGGCCATACGCCTGCGGATCCTGCAGGGAACCGCTGACGTAGTAGAGGCGCTCGCGCAGCCACGCCCAGGCGGACTCGCCGGTCGAGCCCTTCGCGTGCTCTTCCATCGCTTCGTCGAGATGCGCGCGGAACGTCTCGGTCGTGTAGTCCCGCGTGGCGAAGCCGACCACCGCGAATTCCTGCGACAAGAGCTTGTCGCGCGCCAGGTTGAAGAGCGCGGGGATGAGTTTGCGCTTGGCGAGATCGCCGCTCGCGCCGAAGATCACCATGACGCACGAATCGGCGGGTTCGCCTGCCGGTGTCGCGCTCTTTGCCGCCTCCGGGTTCATCGGGTGGCTCTCCTGCCGTCCGCATTCGAGAGCGCCTAGTATAGCTGCGGTGCCGCACGCGTGTCGGGACGGCCGCCATGCAGGTGAAACCGAAGTCTTCGCGGCAGCTTTTGTTGCGTTGCACTATAATGCCGGCCGATGCTCGAGAACCTCCCGACCCGCCGGTAACGATGGCCAATCCGAAGAAACGACAGCCTCTGCACCTGTCCGAAAAATGGGGCAAGCACGATCACACGGTGCTGGTGTTGCAGGGCGGGGGGGCGCTGGGCGCCTACCAGGCCGGTGTCTACGAAGGATTGGCCGAAGCCGGCATCGCCCCGGATTGGGTCGCCGGCGTTTCGATCGGCGCCATCAATGCGGCGCTCATCGCCGGGAATATGCCCGACGAGCGCGTGGCTCGCCTGCGCGAATTCTGGGATCGCGTTTCGTCGGGCAATCCGTTCATTCCACCGTCCGCGCTGGACATCGTGCGGCCCGCCTTCAATCGCGTCAGTGCAGCCGGCGCGGCCGCGTTCGGCGTTCCGGGTTTCTTCGTTCCGCGCATTCCGACGCCGCTGCTGGCTGCGGAGGGCAGCGAGCAGGCACTGAGCGTCTACGACACCGCGCCGCTGGTCGCGACGCTGGCCGAATTGGTCGACTTCAATCTGATCCGGAAAAAGCGCGTCCGGCTGTCGGTGGGCGCGGTCGAAGTGCACACCGGCAACTCGCATTATTTCGACAATACGCAGATGCACGTAGGACCCGAGCACATCCTGGCCAGCGGCTCGCTGCCGCCGGGATTTCCGCCGGTGGAGATCAAGGGCAAGCAGTACTGGGACGGCGGCATCGTCTCGAACACGCCGCTGTGGTACGTGCTCGACGATTCGCCGCGGATGAGCGCGCTGATCCTGCAGGTTGACCTCTTCAGCGCGCGGGGCGACCTCCCGCAGAACCTGGACCAGGTGATGGAGCGCGCCAAGGACATCCAGTACTCGAGCAAGACGCGCTTCAACACCAACCGGATGAAGGATTTCGAGGAGATGCGCGATGCCCTCGGACGCGTGTTCGCGAAGCTGCCGCCTGCGCTCAAGAAGGATGCCGATGTCCTGCGCCTGGCGACGGCATGCAGGCAGGGCGACATCTCGCTCGTCCACCTCATC
This sequence comes from uncultured beta proteobacterium, assembly GCA_963828045.1. Lineage (GTDB taxonomy): Bacteria > Pseudomonadota > Gammaproteobacteria > Burkholderiales > Casimicrobiaceae > VBCG01. The sequence goes on from CAWHCM010000004.1 coordinate 1,092,596, forward strand.
AACCGCCGCTACTCGCATTCCTCGTCGTCGAAGGATTACGAGTTCTCTCGTGCGACGGTGATGGACCTGTGGCACAGCGGCCTTTCGGCGGTGCGCCAGTCGATCGCGCATCCCGAATGGCGCAACGCCGTTGAGAACGTCAACGGCATGCGCGTCTACGATCTCGCCCTCTGATCACGATATCCCAAAGTGAAGGAAACCTCCATGAAACTCCAAGGCAAAGTCGCCATCGTCACCGGCGCCGCCAGCGGCATCGGCAAGGAAATCGCCCGCATCTACGCGCGCGAAGCCGCGGCAGTCGCCATCGCCGACTTGAATCTCGACGCGGCAAACGCGGCGGCCGCGGAAATCCGCGCCGCAGGCGGCAAGGCGATGGGCGTCGCCATGGACGTCACGAGCGAAGACGAAGTCACCACGGGGGTGGCGGCGGTGGTCGCCGCGTTCGGTGGCGTCGACATCCTCGTGAGCAATGCCGGGATCCAGATCGTGCATCCGCTGGAGGAGTTCACGTACGCCGACTGGAAGAAGATGATGGCCATCCACGTCGACGGCGCGTTCCTCACCACGCGCGCCTGCCTGCCGCACATGTACAAGTCCGGACGCGGCGGCAGCGTCATCTACATGGGCTCGGTGCACTCGAAGGAGGCGTCCAAGCTGAAGGCGCCGTACGTGACCGCCAAGCACGGCCTGATCGGCTTAGCCAAGGTCGTCGCCAAGGAAGGCGCACAGTACGGCGTGCGCGCCAACGTGATCTGCCCGGGTTTCGTGCGCACGCCGCTGGTCGATAAGCAGATCCCCGAGCAGGCGAAGCAGTTCGGCATTTCCGAGCAGGAAGTCATCAAGAACATCATGCTCAAGGAAACCGTCGACGGCGAATTCACGACCGTCGGCGACGTCGCGGAAACCGCGCTTTTCTTTGCGGCGTTTCCGTCCAACGCGCTGACCGGCCAGTCGCTCGTCGTGAGCCACGGCTGGTTCATGCAGTGACGCGATGCGCTAGATGACGCGCGAGTATTGCGTGCCCTGTTTCGCCTCGCGCAGGTAGCGGTCGAACGTCATCGCGACGGTGCGCACCAGCAGCCGCCCGCGCGGCGTCACGCGGAGCCTGTCGGCGGAGATTTCCACGAGGCCGTCCGCGGCGAGCGGAGCGAGCGCGGTGAGTTCGGGCGCGAACATCGCGGCAAACGGGATGTCGTGCTCGCTTTCCAGCGCCGCGAAGTCGAGTTCGAAGTCGCACATGAGCTTCTGGATGACGTCGCGGCGGATCATGTCGTCCGCCGTCAGCCGCACACCGCGCATCACCGGCAGCGTGCACGCGTCGAGCCTTGCGTAATATTCGTCGAGCGTTTTGACGTTCTGCACATAGGTCGGCCCGATCTTGCCGATCGCGGAGACGCCGAACGCCAGAAGGTCGCAATCCGGCCGCGTCGAGTAACCCTGGAAGTTGCGATGGAGCTTGTGCTCCCGCTGCGCCACGGCCAGTTCGTCGTCGGGCTTGGCGAAGTGGTCCATCCCGATGTATCCGTAGCCGGCGGAGCCCAGCTTGTCGATGGCCAGCGCCAGGATCGCGAGCTTGATTTCGGGTGCGGGCAACTCGGCGGTCGCGATGCGCCGCTGCGGCGGGAACATGTGCGGAACGTGCGCGTAGCTGTAGAGCGCGATGCGGTCCGGCGCCGCCGCGACCACCTTGTCGAGCGTGGCCGCGAAGCCCTTCTCGGTTTGCCGGGGCAGGCCATAGATGAGGTCGACGTTGACGGACTGGAATCCGCTTTCCCGCGCCGCGAAAATTACCGCCCGCGTTTCCGCCTCGCTCTGAATGCGATTGACGGCCGCCTGCACGGCGGGATCGAAGTCCTGGACGCCGATGGAGATGCGATTGAAGCCGATCTCGCCCAGGAAGCCTATGGTCTCTTCGTCGACCTTGCGCGGATCGACTTCGATCGAGATCTCGGCATCGTGCGCGAAAGCGAAATTCGCGTGCAGCGCGCCCATCAGTCCGGCCATCTGCAGCCGCGACAGGAATGTCGGTGTGCCGCCGCCCCAGTGCAGCTGGATCACCGGCGGCGTGTCGCCGACGAGCGCGCCGACCATCTCGATCTCGCCCTCGAGATAGCGGACGTAGGCGTCCGCGCGTCCGCGATTCTTGGTGACGACCTTGTTGCACGCGCAGTAGTAGCAGATCGTGTCGCAAAACGGCAGGTGCACGTACAGCGACAGCGGATCGCCGGCCCCATGCGACACCAGCTCTTCGACATAATGCGCGGCGGTGAATTGATCGTGGAACCGGTCGGCCGTCGGGTACGACGTGTAGCGCGGGCCGAAGCCGTCGTACTTGCGCACCAAGCCTTCGTCGAAGGCGATGGGCGCGGCGGCGTACGGGATCGGGGAGGGCATGTTACGCGTCAGGCATGCGCCGGGCCGACACCGATCGGCGGCGGCGCGAGGCTCACGATGCGCCGGAAAAGGCCGCTGAACTCCTCGCGCGCGTCGGTTCCGAGCAGCGGGTCCTTGTGGTCCAGGAACGCGGCGTCGATTTCCGCCCAGTCGCCCTCCGTCAGGTATTTCTGCGCCAAGGGAATGACCTCCGTCTCCTCGCTGCGCATGTGGTTGCGCTCGAAAGCGACAAATCCCTCGACCGCGGCCGCGAATACGGCAAATTCACTATGGCCGCCCTGCTGGTAGCGGATCAGCGCCTGTTCCAGCTGCTTGAGCTTCGTGGCGCCGGCGCGATGCTCGGCCTTCAGTCGGACAAGCAGCGGCTGCGCCTCCGGGTAGCGCAGATGCAGCAGGCGGAACAGCCACTCGTCTTCCTTCGGGTGGTGGAAGCGCTCGGGAAACGTGTCGATGTAGTAGATCATCGCGCCCAGCAACACGAAATCCGGTTGGGCCCGGCGGGCGCGGATTTCGCGCACCAGGTAGAGGAGGCCGTGCAGCACGGCGGCCAATGCCTGGTGTTCGTCGCGGATGATGCGGATTGCTTGCATGGTGATTCGCTGGCGTCTCAAACGCCTAGGGAGCGTTGGGACATCCTAGTCGAATGCCCCGGCCGCGCTTTGACCTCCGTCAACTGGGTTGAAAGCGGTGCCGGACGGCGCCATCTGCCGGTCATGCCCCTCGACTATCCCCATGCCGTGCCCTTGGGTAGCGCCGCCGCGCAGTCGCCGCCGGATGCGGACCTACACGACGCCTATTCGCGCGCCGTCACCGCCGCGGTCGCCCGCGTCACTCCCGCGGTCGCCCATGTGCGGGTCGAACGCCCCAAGGCGCCGCGTGGGGCGCGCGACGGCGCGGGTTCGGGGTTTCTCATCACGCCCGACGGCTACCTCGTCACCAACAGCCATGTCGCGGCCGGCGCGGCGCGCATCGAGGTGACGCTCTCCGACGGCCGCACGGCCGGCGCCGAAATCGTCGGCGACGATCCCGATTCCGACCTCGCGGTTCTGAAGGTGGCCGCCGACGACCTGACATGGTGCCGCTTCGGCGACCCGTCGGCGGTTCGCGTCGGGCAGGTCGCGATCGCGATCGGCAGTCCATACGGCTTTCAGCACACGGTGACCGCAGGCATTGTCAGCGCGCTGGGGCGCTCGATGCGCGCCAGCACGGGGCGGCTGCTCGACAACGTGCTGCAGACGGACGCGAGCCTCAATCCGGGCAACTCGGGAGGGCCGCTGGTCAACGCGCGCGGCGAAGTAATCGGCGTGAATACCGCCGTGATCCTTCCGGCACAGGGAATCTGCTTTGCGATCGCCGCGTCGACGGCCGAGCGCGTCGCGGCCGCGCTCATTCGCGATGGCCGCGTGCGGCGCGCCTACCTCGGCGTGGGCGGGCAGACGCAACCGCTGTCACGGCGCGTCGTCCGTCATTTCGGATTGTCGATCGAGTCCGGCGTGCGCGTCGACTCGCTGGAGAAGGGTTCGCCGGCGGCAATCGCCGGCATCCACAAAGACGACGTCATCGTCGGTCTCGACGGGCTGCCGGTCGCCGACGTGGATGCGTTGCAGCGGCAGCTCGGCGCGGACGCCATCGCGCGGCCGCTCGCGGTCGTCGTTGTACGCGGCAACCAGCGCCACACGCTGATCGTCACGCCTCGTGAGTCGGTGCCGCGCAGTCGCTGACCTGGCCGCCCGCCGGGGCGTTAGGCTTTGCAGCGGGGGCGCAACTGTGCAACAATCGACCCAACTTTATTTGCATCAGGGTGACACCGATGCTCGATCGTGACGGCTATCGCCCGAACGTCGCCATCGTCGTGGTCAACGGCAAAAACCAGGTATTTTGGGGTAAACGGATCCGCGAGCACTCGTGGCAGTTTCCGCAGGGTGGCATCAACCCCGGTGAGACGCCCGAGCAGGCGATGTACCGGGAATTGCACGAGGAAGTCGGACTCCAGCCTCATCATGTCAGGGTCTTAGGCCGCACGCGCGACTGGCTGCGCTACGAGGTCCCGCAGCACTGGATCAAACGCGAATGGCGAGGCAGCTACAAGGGCCAGAAGCAGATCTGGTACCTGTTGCGGCTGGTCGGCCGCGACAACGACGTTTCATTGCGCGCGACGGACAAGCCGGAGTTCGACGCGTGGCGCTGGCATGACTACTGGATCCCGCTCGAGGCGGTGATCGAGTTCAAGCGCGAAAGCTACCGCCGCGCGTTGCTCGAACTCGAACGTTTCCTGCACGCGAAGCCCCAGACGCGCCGCCAGCGGCTGTATGGCGTGCCGCACCCCGAAATGCCCGAGTCCTACGCCGATCCCGCGATGCCGACGGGCGACTAAGGAAGTGGCGGCAACGGATGCCGGGCCGCCGCACGACATCCGCCTACTTTTGGCAATCGCCGATCCGCCGGCCGTTGATGACCACCGTCATGCTCACCTCGGCCTTGCCGGCGCCCGTAAAGGACATCTCCGTCGTGCCGTCATAGCTGTCGGCGGCCAGCACCAGGTCCATGCGCCCGCGGCTGGCGAGGTTGTCCAGCCTGCACGCCATGTCGTACGACGTGCGGTTGCCCTGCGTCACGATGTTGGACAGTTTACAATCGCCGTCCGGCCGCGGCAGCGTCTTCGTGTCCTGGTCGATGTCGCCCTGCGAAATGCATTCCTTGGACGAGGAAGCGGGCACCCGCTCACCGCCGACGACCGTCGAGACGCTTTGCTCCCAGAGTCCGGGACGCATCGGTGACGCGGCGCCGGCCGCGAGCGGCACGCCGGCCAGCGCAAACAGGACGACGGCACGCGCGAGGCGCGGGTTGAACCAGGTTGCGAGCGGCGCGGCAAGCGGCATGGCGATCGATCCTTCAGGCAACGTGACCGCGACATCATACTGCGAGGTTTGCCCCGCTTCGCGCCTTCCGTCAGCGAAGCCGCGCCGATCGCACGGTCAATGGCCGTCGCTCGTCGGGTCCGCGACGCTTCGCTAGCGCAGCAGGACCAGGTTGTCGCGGTGGATGAGTTCGGCGTCGTCGACGTAGCCCAGGATGGCCTCGATCTCCGACGACGGCTTGCGCAGGATGCGCGCGGTTTCGGCCGCGCTGTAGTTGACGAGGCCGCGCGCGATCTCCCGGCCGTCGGGTGCTACACAGCCGACGACTTCGCCGCGCTCGAAGGCGCCGTCCACCGCCACCACGCCGATCGGCAGCAGGCTCTTGCCGCCGCTCGCGAGCGCGTTCACGGCGCCCGCATCGAGGACGAGCCTGCCGGCGAGCTGAACATGGTCGGCCAGCCACTGCTTGCGCGCGCCCAGTGCATCGGGCGGCGCGATCAATGTCGTTCCCAGGGCCTCTCCGGCCGCCAGCCGCGTGAGCACGCTGTCGTCACGGCCGCACGCGATGACCGTCGATGCGCCCGACCGCGCCGCGCGCTTGGCGGCGAAGATCTTGGTCAGCATGCCGCCTCGCGCAAGCGCGCTGCCGACGCCGCCTGCCATCGCCTCGAGCGCCGGGTCTCCGGCGCGGGCCTCGCGCACGAGCGTTGCATTGGGGTGTCGGCGAGGATCGGCCGTGAAGAGCCCGGCCTGGTCGGTGAGAAGCACCAGCACGTCGGCCTCGATGAGGTTGGCGACGAGCGCGCCCAGCGTGTCGTTGTCGCCGACGCGGATTTCGTCGGTCGTGACGGTATCGTTCTCGTTGATGATCGGGATCACGCCGAGCTCGAGCAGCGTGCGCAGCGTCGTCCGCGCGTTGAGATAGCGGCGGCGGTCTGCGAGGTCGTCGTGCGTCAGCAGTACCTGCGCGGTGTGCAGGCCGTATTGCATGAATGCGGCTTCGTACGCCTGCACGAGTCCCATCTGGCCGACGGCGGCCGCGGCCTGCAGATGATGGATCGCCTTCGGACGCTCGGTCCACCCCAGCCGCGCGATGCCCTCGGCGATGGCGCCCGAGGACACCAGCACGATCTCGCGGCCGCCGCGCTTCAATTGCGCGATCTCTTCGGCCCAACGCGCGACGGCGGCGTGGTCGAGCCCGCGCCCGTCGTTGGTGACGAGGCTGGAGCCCACCTTGACGACCAGCCGCTTCGCGCTTGCGACAACGTTCATTTTTCGGTGGCGGCCGCGCGCCGCCTGCGCACTTTCACCGGTGCGGGCGACACGACGACCGGCGTGTCGTCGCCGGCGTCCGCTGCGACGGCTGCATGGGCGGGATGCGCGTCGAGCCAAGCCTGGATCTTGAACGTGAGCTCGCGGCAGCCTTCGCCGTTGATCGCCGTGATGGCGAACACCGGGCCCTTCCAGCGGTACGCCTTGACGAAGTCGGCGACGCGTGCCGCGCGCTCGTCTTCCGGAATGAGGTCCAGCTTGTTGAGCACCAGCCAGCGCGGCTTGTCGTACAGCGCCTCGTCGTAGCGCTTCAATTCCTTGACGATCGCGCGCGCGTCGTGCACCGGATCCGCCCCGGTGTCGAGCGGTGCCAGGTCGACGAGATGCAGCAGGAGCCGCGTCCGCGCGAGATGCCGCAGGAAGCGGTGGCCGAGTCCCGCGCCGTCGGCCGCGCCTTCGATGAGTCCCGGAATGTCCGCGACGACGAAGCTCCGCGATTCCGAAGTGCGCACGACGCCCAGGTTGGGCGCCAGCGTGGTGAACGGATAATCGGCGACCTTCGGACGCGCCGCCGAGATGGCGCGGATCAGCGTTGACTTGCCCGCGTTGGGCATGCCGAGGAGCCCGACGTCGGCCAGCACCTTGAGTTCGAGCTTCAGCTTCCGCTGCTCGCCCTCATCGCCCTTCGTGAACTGGCGCGGCGCGCGGTTCGTGCTCGACTTGAAGTGCAGGTTGCCCAGGCCGCCCTTGCCGCCCTTTGCGACAAGCGCTCGCGCGCCGTCCGTGGCGAGGTCGGCGATTCGCTCGCCGGTGTCGGCGTCGCTGATGACGGTGCCCGACCGGCATGCGCAACACGATGTCGTCTGCGCCGCTTGCCATACTGGTCGGCGCCGCGTCCGTTCTCGCCGCGATGGGCGCGATGGATGCGCGCGTAGCGATAGTCGATAAGCGTGTTGATGTTGCGGTCGGCCACGGCCCAGATGCTGCCGCCGGATCCGCCGTCGCCGCCGTCGGGTCCGCCGCGCGGCACGTATTTTTCGCGCCGGAACGAAGCCGCGCCATTGCCGCCGTCGCCGGCGATGACCTCGATCAGCGCTTCGTCGAAGAATTTCACTTAGGGCTTCCGCGCATAGAGGATGTAGCGCTCGGTGTCGTCGCCGCGGCGATGGCCGTCCCACACCGGCGTCCAGCCCGGCGGTGGCGGCGGCTGCGTTGCCTGCCGGCTGTACTGGACGAGCAGCATCTTGCAGTGGTGGTTCGGCTGGACTTCCTCGCGCACGCGTCGAGACTTCCGCGAAATAGTAGAACAGAGCGCGCTGCGGCTCGCTCAAGTCGCGGCTCGCGACGCAGCCGCTTCGCGGCATGTGCATCGCGGCGTTCTCGACGACCCAGCGATAGCTTCGCCGCGAGTCGAGATAGGGCAGCCAGATCGTCATCGCCAGTCCCCATACCAGCGTGACGCCCGCGGCCCAATTGAGTATGGCGCGCCGGTTGGAGCGCCGCGCCGGCCGCACCAGCATGATCCACAACAGCGTCAGCAGCACCGCGGACAGGATGGCGCCCAGATGGAACGACGGCTGGTAGCCCGTTTCCGAGTCGCGGAACACCTGCGCGACTTGCGGCGACATGCCGTGCACGTACGAGTCGATCCAGATTCCCCATGCCAGCAGCGCGATCAGGCCGAACGTGAGGATGCCGAACCAGTCGAGCGCGCCGGAAAAATCGCGCTTCAGCGAGTCGACTTCGAGCGCCGCGAGCAGCGCGAACGGAACCAGCAGCGGAATGGCGTAGGCGAGCTTGGGATCGGGCATCACGACGAGTGAGGTGAGCATCACGACGCGAGACGACCGCCGGCACCTGGAAGCCGGGATCGCGAAAGCCCGCCGTTGAATCCGCGGCCGCGCGTCCACAGCATCCACGAGGATCAGCGGCAGCGACGGCCACGCGAACCACAGCAGGTTCTTGAGGTAGTAGCCCGGTGCGAAGTCGTCACTGTTGCCGAAGAACGCGACGTAGTTGCCGAGCGTCTCGCCATTCCACCAGAGCGCGAAGAGGGCGGGATCGCGCATGTGCAGCGCCAGCGGCCAGCTCAGGGCGAGCGGCAGCGCGACGGAGAGCGCCACGAGCAGCGTCAGGCCATAGGCGCGCGTCCGCCATGGTTTGTCGACCAGCGGCAGCAAGAGCGCCGAGGCGACGAGCCACACCGGGCCCAGCATGCCGCGGCCCAGGAAGGCGAGCGCGACGCCGATGCCGAGCACGATGCCCGCCGGCAACCGGGCGCCGCAGCGCCAATGCGAATCCGTAGAGCGCCACGGCAACGCCGGCGGTGTCGCCCAGTTCCGGCGACAGCGCATGGGCGCGGTCCCAGAATCCGACGCTGCCGATCAGGATCAGCACCGGCAGCCAGCGCAACGCGCGGCCGTTCAGTTCGCGGCTCGCCTGCGCGGTGACGAGCAGGATCAGCGCGAGCGCGATGCCGGCGACCAGCCGCGCCGCATTGTGGCGCTGCAATGCCGGGGACAGCGCCGTGATCGCCAGCGCGCCGGCCGCATAGATCAGCGGCGGCCGCGCGAGGTAGGGCTCGCCGGCGAGGATCGGCACGACGATGTCGCCGCGCTTGGCCATTTCCGAGGCGACGCCGATCGACACTGCGTCCTCGGTCTTCCACGGATCGTGTCCGACGAGGCCCATGCAGACCCAGGCCGCGCACAGGAGCACGAGGCCGAACTGCTTGAACGCGCGCCACGGTCCCGACGGGCTGACCGCTTCAGGATCGACCGGTTCGGGCGTGTAAGGTCTGGGTGCGCGCATGGAGTGCTTGGGAAAGTCCCGCGAGCTTAATGATAAATGAGTGACAAATGAGCGATAAGTGACTGAATGACGCGAGAGGAACGCAAAAGAAAAAGGCAGCCGAAGCTGCCTCTTTCGCCGGCCATGCGAGACGTGCGGCGGTTCAGGCCGCCGGTGCCGTGCCTGCCTTGGGTGCGCCCTTGGTCGCGCTCTTGCCGCTGTAGCGCTGGCGGAACTTGTCGATGCGGCCCGCGGTGTCCATGACCTTCTGCTTGCCCGTGTAGAACGGGTGGCACGCCGAGCACACTTCGATGTGGATGGGCTTGCCCACCGTGGACCGGGTGGCGAACGTGTTGCCGCAGCTGCACGTGACCTGCGTTTCGGCGTATTTGGGGTGGATGCCTTCTTTCATGCTTTCCTCGCAGTCGTTGGACCCGCTAGCCTCAAGCGACGTGTCGCCTGAAGGCGCGCTGCCCCATGGTGGGTTGCCTCGTCCCGGCCGCGAATTTGCTGGATGCCGGGCTTGGGAAGGCGGAAAACTCAATATTATCCGCGTTTTACCGCCATCCCGCAAGGTGGGGGCGGGCGGTCGACATGGCAAGGCCGGGCGACAAGCTGCCGCCGGAACAGCGGGTCAGGTTGTGACCGACCGCTAATTTCCCCGGCGCATGCTGTCGAAGAAGTCGGCGTTCGACTTGGTCTCCTTGACCTTGTCGAGCAGGAATTCCATTGCCTCGAGCTCGTCCATCGGATACAGGAGCTTTCGCAGTATCCAGACCTTTTGCAGGATGTCGGGCTTGAGCAGCAGCTCCTCGCGCCGCGTGCCGGAGCGATTGACGTTGATCGACGGATAGATGCGCTTCTCGGCCATGCGGCGGTCGAGGTGGATTTCCATGTTGCCGGTGCCCTTGAATTCCTCGTAGATCACGTCGTCCATGCGCGAGCCGGTGTCGATGAGCGCGGTGGCGATGATCGTCAGCGAGCCGCCTTCCTCGATGTTGCGCGCGGCGCCGAAGAAGCGCTTGGGCCGCTGCAGCGCGTTGGCGTCCACACCGCCGGTCAGCACCTTGCCCGACGCGGGCACGACGGTGTTGTAGGCGCGCGCGAGGCGGGTGATCGAGTCCAGCAGGATCACGACGTCCTTCTTGTGCTCGACCAGGCGCTTCGCCTTCTCGATGACCATTTCGGCGACCTGCACGTGGCGCGTCGCGGGCTCGTCGAATGTGGACGAGACGACCTCGCCGCGCACGGAGCGCTGCATTTCGGTCACTTCCTCGGGCCGCTCGTCGATCAGCAGTACGATCAGCATCACGTCGGGATGGTTGGCGGCGATCGAGTGCGCGACGTGCTGCAGCATCACGGTCTTGCCGGACTTCGGTGACGACACGAGCAGGCCGCGCTGGCCCTTGCCGATCGGCGCCACGATGTCGATGACGCGGCCGGTGATGTTCTCCTCGGCCTTGATGTCGCGCTCGAGGACCATCGGCTCGTCGGGGAAGAGCGGCGTCAGGTTCTCGAACAGGATCTTGGTCTTGGCGTTTTCCGGCGCCTCGAAGTTGACCTTGTCGACCTTGACCAGCGCGAAGTAGCGCTCGCCTTCCTTCGGCGTGCGGATCTCGCCTTCGATGGTGTCGCCCGTGTGCAGGTTGAAGCGGCGGATCTGCGACGGCGAGATGTAGATGTCGTCGGTGTTGGCGAGGTACGACGTGTCGGGCGAGCGCAGGAAGCCGAAGCCGTCGGGCAGGACTTCGAGCACACCGCCGCCGAAGATCGACTCGCCCTTCTTCGCCTGCTGCTTGAGCAGCGCGAAGATGAGGTCGTGCTTGCGCATCCGGTTGGCACCCTCGATTTCGTTCGAGTTGCCGATGTCGATGAGTTCGGAAACGTGTTTGGCTTTGAGGTCGGATAGATGCATGGTGTGGGGTGGAAACTGAGGGGGCGGCTTGAAGGGCAACCGAGGGCAAGCCGGAACGGCTGGGAGGGGCGGGCCGGACATTCCGGCGCGCGGGTGGACCGCTTTTTACAGCATCGGGAGTCGGTTTCGGGACCGGCGCGCCGCAAACTTCCATTGGGCGGCGCCCGTGAGCGATACGGAACTTGGCTTGTTACGGATTTGGCGGACTTGGTTGGCAACCGAGCCGGCCTCTGGGGCGGCTTCAGTGGCGGCGCGCTTGGTTCTCTATCGCGCCGTCTTCGGGCGTCGCGCCGCGCTTAACGAATGGCAGCGTATAGCGGTTAGATGTTGCTGTCAATCCATGCGGTTAGCTGTGACTTGGTCAGCGCGCCGACTTTCTGCGCATGCGCCTGGCCGCCCTTGTACAGGATAACCGTCGGAATGCCGCGAATTCCGTACTTGCCGGGCGTGGACGGGTTGGCGTCGATGTCGAGCTTGGCGACGGTGATCTTGCCGCCGTATTCCTTGGCGACCTCGTCCAAGCACCGGCGCGAACATCTTGCACGGCCCGCACCATTCGGCCCAGAAATCGACCAGCACCGGGTTTCCCGACTGCAGGACGTCCTTGTCGAAGGTCGCGTCGGAAACGTGCTTGATCGCAGCATTCATGGATAAATCCTCTCTCTCGGGAATCCGCCCGCTGGCCGTGCCGCCCGGCGCCTTGTCTTGGCGATACGGTAGCCCAAGCGTTCCGTTGCAACGCAAGTGTTGCGTGGACGGCTACGAGCCGAGATTGGGGGGTGATCTGCTAAAATTCAAGGCCTCGAAAAGCACATTGCGTCGAAGCGACGGTCCGCAAAGCCTGGCCATGACCTACGTCGTCACCGAAAGCTGCATCCGCTGCAAATACACCGACTGCGTCGACGTCTGCCCCGTCGACTGCTTCCGCGAGGGCCCCAATTTCCTGGTGATCGATCCGGACGAATGCATCGACTGCACGCTGTGCGTCGCCGAATGCCCGGTGGAGGCGATATTCGCGGAGGACGACGTCCCGCCCGACCAGCAGCAGTTCAAGGCGCTGAACGCGGAATTGTCGAAGCTGTGGAAGCCCATCATCGAGCGCAAGCCCGGTCCCCCCGACGCGGACGAGTGGAAGGACGTCAAGGAGAAGCGGAAGTACCTGGAGCGGTGACCGACCGCTCCGCGTGTTTGACCGCCCGGCGCCAAAGCCCCTAAAATTGCAGGGTTTTCTGTCCGGCCAACGAAGAACCTCAATAAACCATGACACGATTCACGCTTCCCCTAGCATTGGCATTGGCCGGGGCTGCGCTGGCCCCGTCGCTGGCCGCCGCGCAAACCGCCGCGCCCGCGGGAGACCCTCAGAAGGGCTCGCAGAAGGTCCAGATGTGCCAGGGCTGCCACGGCATCCTGGGCTGGCGCACCGCGTATCCGGAGGTGTATCGCGTGCCCAAGATCGCCGGCCAGCATCCCGCGTATATCGTCGCCGCGCTCAAGGAATACCGCGCGGTCCAGCGCAGCCACCCGTCGATGGACGCGATCGCCGCGTCGCTGTCGGACCAGGACATGGCGGACATCGCCGCCTACTACGCGCAGGCGCCGCTGCAGACGGCGGTCAAATGACCATGACGACGAAGACCTTCGTGATACTCGCCGCCGTCGCCGCACTGGCGGCCCGGCCGCGGCATGCCGCCGCCGACGTCGAAGCCGGCAAGAAGAAGGCGCAGGAAGTGTGCGCGGCGTGCCACAACATGGATGGCGTCAGCACGATCGCCGACTATCCCAAGCTCGCCGGCCAATATCCGGATTACATGGCCAAGGCGCTGCGCGACTACAAGTCCGGCGCGCGCAAGAACCCGATCATGGCCGGCATGGCGGCGGGCCTCACGCAGAAGGACATCGACGACGTGGCCGCGTACTACGCATCGCAGCCCGCGGCCCTCCAAACGCGCATGTGACACCTTCGTCCGTGCGCCTCGATGAGTTATCGCTGGGATTCCGCCAGCGTTTCCTTTCCTACGATGAATTGACGCGCCAGGTGCGCGCTTGGGCCGACGCGTTTCCCGAGGCCTGCCGCGCGACGTCGATCGGACGCACGCCCGAGGGCCGCGAACTGTGGCTGCTCACGCTGGGCCCGGAGCCCGATCGCGCACGCCCGAGCGCGTGGGTGGACGGCAACATGCACGCGAGCGAGTTGTGCGGCTCGAGCGTGGCGCTCTCCATCGCCGAGGACGTGCTGCGGCTGCATCTCGATCCGGCCGGCGCGGCTAAAGCGTCGAAAATCTCCGAAGCCGTGGCCGCGCGTTTGCGCGACGTCCGGTTCTACGTGCTGCCGCGGATGTCGCCCGACGGCGCGGAGGCGGTCATGACGACGGGCCGCTACGTGCGCAGCGTGCCGCGCGACGAGCGCCCGGCAAAGGCGCACGCGCACTGGCGCGGGCGGCGACGTCGACGGTGACGGACTGGCGCTGTCGATGCGCGTTCGCGATCCCGGCGGCGAGCTGGTCGAATCCGCCGAGGTTCCCGGGTTTCTGCTGCCGCGCACGATCGACGACCCTCCGCCGTATTACAAGGTTTATCCGGAAGGCATGATCGAAAATTTCGACGGCAAGAACGTGCCGTCGCCGTATTTCCTGTCCGACAACCAGACGGACCTCAACCGCAATTTCCCGTACGCGTGGGCGGTGGACGCCAAGCAGGAGGGCGCGGGCGCGTTTCCATTGAGCGAGGCCGAGTCGCGCGCCGTCGTCGAGTTCGCAGCGCAGCATCCGGAGATCTTCCTCTGGCTCAACCTGCACACGTTCGGCGGCGTGTTCATCCGGCCGCTGGGCGACAAGCCCGACACCAAGATGAACCCGCAGGACCTGTCGCTGTACCGGCAGCTGGGCGCGTGGGCAGAGGAACTGACCGGCTACCCGATGGTGTCCGGCGCCGAGGAGTTCCTCTACGAGCCCGAGACGCCGCTGCACGGCGACCTCACCGACTTCGCCTATTACCAGCGCGGCGCGGTCGCGTACGTCGTCGAGCTGTGGGACCTCTTCAAGCAGGTAGGCTTCGAGCGCAAGAAGCGCTTCGTCGACAACTACACGCATCTGACGCGCGATGACATGCTGAAGATCGCGCGGTGGGACCGCGACAAGAACGAGGGCCGCACGCTCAAGCCCTGGCGCAAGTTCAGCCACCCGCAATTGGGCGAAGTCGACGTCGGCGGCATCGATGCGCGCGTCGGCATGTGGAATCCGCCGCCGTCGGAGATGCCGGGTGTATGCACGGCGCAATCCGCGCACTTCCTGCGCACTGCAGCGCTGGCGCCGGCCGTCGTCGTGGATGCGGTCGAGACGAAGACGCTGTCGCCCGGCCTTACGCGCGTCACGCTGACCGTCGCCAATCACGGCTACCTGCCGACGTTCGTCCTGGCCTCCGCCAGGGAACTCACGCACAACGAGCCGCTGTGGGCGGATCTGAAGTGCGAAGGCTGCGAGCTGGCCGAGCCCGATCTCGCGCATCGCGAAATCGGGCACCTCGAAGGCTGGGGACGCGGCCTCTTCGACGGGTCGGGCGCGCTCTATTACCAGCAAACGCGCGGCACCACGGGCGCGCGCACGGTCGCGTGGGTCGTGCGCGGTAGCGGTGCCGTGAACGTCAAGGTTGGTTCGTGCCGCGTCGGCTGGACGACGCGCCGCATCGAAATCGCCTGACAGCGACCTAGCGCTGCCGCTCGAGGCAGGACAGATACAGTGCAGCGTCGGGCGGCGTGCCCAGCCGCTGCGCGCTCCAGATCACTTCCCCCAGGCATTCCAGCACGGCGTGCAGCGCCTCGTGCTCGTCGCCATGCGCCGCGCGCAACCGCTCGAACTGCGCGCGGATGCCCGGCGGCTGGTCGATCGCGAGTTGCTCCGCCACCGCGAGATGCAATGACAAGTGCAGGAATGGATTGATGTCGCCCGCCTCCGGCGAATAGTCACGGTCGGCGTGGCGCTCCGGATTCTCGAACGTGGCGTGATACTCCGGGTGTATCGCGATGAGCCCGGCCGCCATCTTCTCCAGCGCCGACATCTCCTTTTGTTCGCGATGCTTGGCCCAGGCGCCGACGAGGAACGCCCTCGATTCGTCACGTGACGGATTGAACAATGGACGCGTCAGCCCCGCAGCGGCGATACCGGTACGGGCGCCTTTGTCTTGTGGCGAAACTCGCACAGGTCGCGGATCGCGCATTCCGGGCATTTCGGCGCGCGCGCGACGCACGTGTAGCGGCCGTGCAGGATCAGCCAGTGGTGCGCATCCTGCTTGAATTCGTCCGGTACGAATTTTTCGAGCCGGCGCTCCACTTCGTCGACATTCTTGCCGGGCGCAAGGCCCGTGCGGTTGGCGACGCGAAAGATGTGCGTGTCGACGGCGATCGTCGGCTGGCCGAACGCCGTGTTCAGCACGACGTTCGCCGTCTTGCGGCCTACGCCCGGCAACGCCTCCAACGCGGCGCGTGTGGCGGGAACGTTGCCTCCGTGGTCGCGGACGAGGATTTCGGACAGCGCGACGACGTTCTTCGCCTTGTTGCGGAAAAGACCGATCGCGCTGATGTAGGGAATGAGTCCTTCGACGCCGAGCTTCACGATCGCCGCCGGCGTATTGGCGACTGGATACAGCCTAGCGGTGGCCTTGTTGACGCTCTTGTCCGTGGCTTGCGCCGAAAGCACGACGGCGACCAGCAGCTCGAACGGCGTCAGGTGCGCGAGTTCGGTCGTCGGATGCGGATTGAGCGCGCGCAGGCGCTCGAAGATTTCGCGCCGCTTGGCGGGATTCATTGGGCGGCGCCGCCTAACTCCGCGAGCCGCTTCAGGCGCGCCGCTTCGTTGGCCTTGAGGTAGCCGTCGTCCTTCAATTGCGCGTACGCCTTGGCGGCCCACGGCGCTGCGGCCGCCTTGTTGCCGCGAGCGACGGCGATTTCGGCGAGTTCCTCGTAGATGTAGCCATCGGGCTCGCCGGCCTTCTCGGTTTCCGCGACCAGTCTCATCTGAATGGCCTCGGCCTCGTCGAGTTTCCCGACCGCGCGATAGCCCCGTGCGATGGTCCACTTCGCGACGCGGATGTTCTCTGCGTTGCCTTGCGCCTCGCGCATCGGCAGCGCCTTTTGCCAATAGGTGAGGGCCGTCGCAGGATCGCCGGCGTCGAAATACGTCCAGCCGATGTTGTGCGTGAGCGACGCGGCCCACCCGCGGGCGCGCGGGTCGGACGACGTTTCGGCCGCGGCCAGCGCCTTTCTGTTCCAGCCGAGCTGCTCGGCGGGGGGCGTGGCGATGCCCAGCATGTGCAATGCGTCCACTTCGTAGAAGTCCGCACCGGGCAGCGCGTCGCGGGCTCGCAGCGACGCCGCTTCGTTGAACAAGGGAATGGCCGCAGCCTTGTCGCCGCCCGAGTTGCGCGTGCGGCCGCGCTCCAGCAGATAGCGGATACGCACGCGCGTGGGCGCCTGGTCGAGTTGGGGTGCGACGGCGTCGAGAGTCGCGTGGGCTTGCGCGAATTTCCGCTGCAGGCCTTGCGTGCGCGCGATCTGCGTCGACGTCTCCAGCGCTTCGCGCGATCCGGCCGGGTGTTGCGCGAGTTCGGCGCGGAAACGCTGTTCGGAATCCGCAGGCTTGTTGAAGTCCCACAGCTTGTCCAGGCGCTCGGAAAAATCAGGGGACGCGGTTTGGCTCATGGCGAGGGGAATCTTGAGTGCCAGCGTGAAGGCGAGGAGCAGCGAGAGGCGGCCCGCGGTCATGATTTCGGCGGCGTGCCTGCCGCTCGGCGCGCGCGCGCTCGCGCCAGCGCGGCGGCGACGGCTGCCTGCCGGCGAGCGCGGTCATTGTCGGCGGTGTTGGCAGCCGTGATTGTTCGCCGCGCCACGCGTTCGCTCCGGGAGAGGCGCGCGGCGCGCGCCGCGAAGCGCTGCCGCGCCGCGACCGCGTCATCGTCGGTCCACGCGCGTCCGGCGGGAATGAGCGCGATGCAATCGACGGGGCAGGGCGCCACGCACAGCTCGCACCCTGAGCAAAGCGACGGAAGCACCGTGTGCATCCGTTTTTGCGCGCCGACGATCGCGTCGACGGGACACGCCTTTATGCACAGCGTGCAACCGATGCACGCCGCCTCGTCGATGACGGCAACGAGCAATGGCGCATGCTCGCCGCGCGCGGGATCGAGCGGCTTCGCCGGGCGTCCGGTCAGCGAGGCGAGCGCCACGATGACGGATTCGCCGCCCGGCGGACAGCGGTTGATGTCGGCGCTTCCCGCCGCCAGCGCGTCGGCGTAAGGCCGGCAAGCCGCATAGCCGCAACGCGTGCACTGCGTCTGCGGCAGCACGGCGTCGATGCGCTCGGCGAGGGACGGCAGGTTGGATTCCACGGCGCGCATTTTACCGCCCCGGCAAGGTAGACTGTTTAGGCTGCGGAAGGGGCCATGCAGAAGCCTGACCGCGCATTTCCACGTGTCCGCCACTGATTTTCCGCCCGCGCCCTATGTCGATGCGCCCTTGGTGCCGGGCGTCCGCGCGCGCTTCGCCATCTGGATGCTCCGCTTGGGTGGCTGGCGTGTGGTTCTGGCCCGACCTGTGCCGCCGCGTTGTGTCGTCGTGTTCTATCCGCACACGTCGAACTGGGATTTCCCGATCGGCCTCATGGCCAAATGGCTCGTCGGCGTCCACTTCCGTTTCATCGCGAAGGACTCGCTTTTCAACACGCCGCTGGGACCGTGGCTGCGGCGGTGGGGAGGCATTCCGGTGGACCGCAGCGGCGGCACCGGCGTCATCGCACGCCTGGCCGCGTCGTTCGCCGAACACGACGACTTTCGGCTGGTCATCGCGCCCGAAGGCACGCGCAGCCGCACGGATCGCTGGAAGAGCGGCTTCTACCACCTGGCGCGCGCCGCGAATGTCCCCGTGGCGCTGTCGTTCATCGACTACCGGCGGCGCGAAACCGGTGTCGGCGGCTACGTCGACCTGACTGGCGACATCGACGCCGACATGGCCCGCATTGCCTCGTTCTATGCGGACAAGACCGGCAAGCGCCCGGAAATGGCCGGTCCGGTGCGGCTGGGCGACAGCGCCTAGGGCCACGGGCACGAGACCGCCACTGGCGAATCGCGGCGACCCTTGGCGAAGGCCGCCTCCGGCTCGTCGCAGCAGCGTGGCGGCGTTCGGTATGTGCCGCGATGATGGCACCGCGACCATTCCCTGCCCCCAAGGCTTACGATCATGAGCATGAGCGAATCTTTGAGCGCGCCTGAGGCCGCCTGTGAATCCAGCGCGTCGGGACACCCGCTCGAACTGATCCCGGTCTTCCGGCGGTGGCCGCGCAGTTTCCTGCGCGATGTCATCTATACCGGCATCTGGAACACGCTGTTCGCGATCGCCTTCACCGGCCTGGCGCTGGTCTTCGACGTGCGCGTGCCAATGATGCAATTGTTCCGCATGAATTTCGTGTTCGCCCAGTGCATCGGTTATCCGGTGCACGGCATGTTCCTGGTCGGCGATCGCCTGTTCCCGGGCATCCGTCACCGCAGCATTCTGGTCCGCATGATCTATTACGCCGCAGTGCCCATTCTGGGCGTGATCGCGGGCTACGTGCTGGGGACGCTCATCATCGGCTTGCCGGAATTCCGCGGATGGATGTTGACGGCCCGGGGCATCGCATCGGTGGTGGCGCTGTCGCTGGTGATCACGGCGATTCTGCTCATGATCTTTCTGCCGCGCGAACGTGCGGCGCGGATCGAGGCCGCGATGGCGCGCGAACAGGCGCGGCTGGCCGCGTCCGAAAGGGAGACGACCGAAGCGCGCATGCAGCTCCTCGAAGCGCAGGTCGAGCCGCATTTCCTCTACAACACGATGGCGCACGTCGGTGAGCCTGATCGACACCGATCCGGCCACGGCCAAGGGGATGCTCGAGCGCCTGATCGCGCTGCTGCGGTCCACGGCCACCGCCGGAAACGGACGGCGGTACGCTTGCAGGCGCAGGTCGACCACCTCGCGCGCGTATCTCGACCTGCTCGCGCTGCGCATGGGGCCGCGGCTTACCATGGACGATCGACGTCGCCGCCGGAACTGGCGCGCTGCCGCTGCCGCCCATGCTGCTGCAACCGGTTGTGGAAAACGCGATCAAGCACGGCCTGGAGCCCAAGGTTGACGGCGGCAACGTTGCGGTTTCCGCGCGTCGCGACGCCGGCCGCCTCGTGCTGACGATCGCCGATACGGGCATGGGCTTTCGCGAGCGGCGCAGCATAGGTTCGACGGGTCTCGGCCTCGCCAACCTGCGCGCCCGTCTGGCGGCGCTGTACGGAGGCGCGGCGAGCGTGACCATCGAGGACAACGCGCCGGCAGGCGCGCGCGTCACGATTGCGCTGCCGCTCCCCGCGACGACACAATGAGCCGATGAACAGCACGACACGACCCACCGCCATCATCGCCGACGACGAGCCGCGGCTCGCCGAATTCCTGGCCGGGCGACTCGCTGTGCTGTGGCCGGAGTTGATGATCGTCGGCGTTGCCGCCAACGGCCCGGAGGCGCAGGCGATGCTGGCGGCCGAAGCGCCGGACATCGCCTTTCTCGACATCCGCATGCCAGGACTGACCGGCCTCGAAGTCGCGCGTTCCGCCGCGGCGCATGTGCACGTCGTGTTCGTGACGGCGTTTGACCAATATGCGGTCGACGCCTTCGACCGCGCGGCCGTCGACTACCTGCTGAAGCCGGCGGGCGATGAGCGCCTGGCCGAAACGGTGGCGCGGCTCAAATCGAAGCTGCAAGCGCCGTCGCCTGCGCCGGAATTGCAGGCCGCGCTTGCGGTCATCGCGAAGTTCGCGCCGCTGCACGGCGGTGCGACTGGCGCGCCCGAGCGGCTGGCCTGGATTCGCGCGTCCGCCGGCGCGCAGGTCAAGCTCATCGCGGTCGATGATGTCAGTTACTTCCAGGCCAACGACAAATACACCAGCGTCTTCACCGCCGAAGGCGAATCGCTGATCCGCACACCCCTCAAGGAACTGGGTGAACAGTTGGACCCCGACCGCTTCTGGCAGGTCCATCGCGGCACGATCGTCAACCTCCGCCACGTCAGCACGACCGTGCGTGACCTGACCGGCCGGGTCACATTGACACTCAAGAATCGTCCCGAGAAAGTTGCCGTGTCGCGCGCGTACGCCCACCTGTTCAAGCAGATGTAGCCGCAGCCGCAGCGGCGGAGGCACAATGCGTGTTTGCGCGTGCCGCATCATGGCTTCGACCCAACCACCGCCCCCCAACGCGCCTTTCCACAGCCACGATCATGGCGTGCACGCCCACGTCCCGGCGGACGCGGCGGGTGGGCTGGGGGTGCGTCGCGCACTGATGCTGGCGCTGCTGCTGACCGCGGGCTTTGCCGTGATCGAGGCGATCGGCGGATGGATGGCGGGGTCGCTGGCGCTCCTGTCCGACGCCGGCCACATGGTGACCGACGCCGCCGCGCTGGGGCTCGCCCTCTTCGCCAACGCGATCGGACGGCGCCCGCCGTCGCAGCGCGCGTCATACGGCTACGGTCGCGCGGAAGTGCTCGCCGCGTTCATCAACGCCATCGTGATGCTTGCCGTCGTGGCGGCCATCGTCATCGAGGCCGTGCGCCGGCTGCTCGATCCGACACCGGTCCGCGGCGCGCTTGGTGCTGGGCATCGCGGCGGCCGGATTGGCGATCAACATCGCCTGCGCGTGGCTCTTGTCGCGCGCGCCGGGGTCGCTCAACGCGCGCGGCGCGATGATCCACGTGCTGGGAGACTTGCTGGGCTCGCTCGCCGCGATCATCGCCGGCGGCGTCATCGTTGCGACCGGCTGGATGCCGATCGATCCCATCCTGTCCATCGTCGTCTCGCTGCTGATCCTGCGCTCGACACTGCAATTGCTGAAGCAGTCGGCGGGCGTGCTGATGGAAGGCGTGCCGACGCATCTCGACTACAACGCGATCGGCAAGGCGCTCGCGCGCCTGCCCAACGTCGTGGGCGTGCACGACCTCCACGTATGGAACATGACTGCCGAGCGCGCCGCGCTGTCCGCGCACATCGTCCTGGCCGACGGCAGCGCGTGGCCGCAAACGCTGGCCGGCGCGCAGCGGATGCTGGCGCAGGAATTCGCCATCGAGCACGTGACGCTGCAACCGGACTGGCCCGCGGCACTGTCGGGCAGGAAGGTGATACCGGTCACCGCGCTCGACGCCTGCGACGACGCGCGTCGAGGCTAGAGCCACTTCACTTTCTTGAAGTTGAAGTACAGCCACACGTCGACCAGCACCATGATGGCGACGGATACCGGATAGCCGTAGGTCCAGTCCAGTTCCGGCATGTTCTTGAAGTTCATCCCGTAGATGCCCGCGACCATCGTCGGCACGGCAATGATGGCGGCCCACGCCGCCAGTTTCTTCGTCACCTCGCTTTCCGACAGCGAGATCATGCCGAGGTTGACCTGAATGGCCGTCGTCTGCATTTCGCGGATGCCTTCGATCGCCAGGTGGATCCGGTGCAAGTGGTCGTAGACGTCGCGGAAATACTCGCCCATGCCGGAGCAGATCTGCGGCACGCGCCCGCCATAGAGCCGGCCGACGGCTTCCATCAGCGGATCCACCGCGTGCTTGAGCACCATGAGCTTCTGCTTCAGCGCGTACAGCGACTCGATGTTCGAGCGTGCCGCGTTGCGCACGAAGATCTGCTCCTCGACCGTTTCGAGCTCGGTTTCCAGGCTGTCGAGGATGGGAAAGTAGCGGTCGACGACGTTGTCCATCAGCGCGTACAGCACGTAGCCCGAGCCGTGCTGCAGCAGTTCGGGCTCGCGCTCGGCGCGCGCGCGCACGGCGGAAAAGCCCAGCTGCGTTCGCTGGCGCACCGAGAGCACGTAATTGCGGCCGACGAAGATGTCGACCTCGCCCGACAGGAGCTCCTCGCCGCCGTCGGGTGTCTTCGCGCTGCTCGACGGTATGGACAACGACAAACAGCGAATCGCCGTACTCCTCGATCTTCGGCCGTTGGTGGCCGTGTGCGCGCATCGTCGACGGCCAGCTCATGCAGGCCGAATTCCTGCGGCCATTTCGTCCAGTTCGTCCGGCGTGGGCTCGAACATCGCGACCCACACGAAGCAATCGGGCCGGCTCAACGTACTCGCTGATGTCCTCGATCGGGATATCGGCGAGCTTGCGGCCGTTCTGGTAGGCGACACAGCTGATGAGCATGGCGGGGCGCACGACGATATGTCGCCGCATCATAGCGGTGCGGACGCGGTGCATCCACCTCGTTTGTGTAACCGGTCGATCCGCTCCACAACTGACCCGTGGTCATTTACGTGGACGCCACAGGGGCGAGCGGGTAACATCGTCGCCTCCTTCACCGCCGTGCACACGTAGCAGCCCCGATGATCATCACGTCACTCCTCGACACCGACCTCTACAAATTCACGATGATGCAGGTCGTCCTGCATCACTTTCCCGAGGCGCAGGTCGAGTACCGCTTCCGCTGCCGCGATCCCGACGTCGACCTGTCTCCGTACGTCACGGAGATCGAGGCGGAGATTCGCGCACTGTGCGCGTTGCGGTTCACACGGCGCGAACTCGATTACCTGCGCAGCTGGCGCTTTTTCAAGAGCGACTTCGTCGACCTGCTGGGGCTTTTCAACCTCGATGAACGGTTCATCAAGGTGTCGCGCGTCCCCGGGTCGCCGCGCGAGATCGACATCACGACAAGAGGCCCATGGCTGCACACGATCCTGTTCGAAGTGCCGGTGCTGGCGATCGTGTCCGAGGTCTACAACCGCAATGCGAATCCGCAACCCGACTTCGACGAAGGCCGCCGGCGACTGGCCGCGAAAATAGCGCAGGCCAACACCGTGCGCGAAGGCGAATTCCGGATCGCCGATTACGGCACGCGCCGTCGCTTTTCGCGCGGCTGGCAGGACGAGGTCGTGGGCGCGCTCAAACGCGGTCTCGGCGCGCACTTCGTCGGGACCAGCAACGTGCGCTGCGCGATGGACCATGGCATGACGCCGCTCGGCACCATGGCGCACGAATATATGCAGGCATGCCAGGCGGTGGGGCCGCGGCTGCGCGATTCGCAGGTCTTCGCGTTCAACATGTGGGCGCGCGAATACCGCGGCGACTTGGGGATAGCGCTGTCCGACGTCTGTGGCATGGACGCCTTCCTGCGCGATTTCGACCTCTTCTTCTGCAAGCTCTTCGACGGCGTGCGCCACGACTCCGGCGACCCGTTCGAGTGGGGCGAGAAGCTGATCGCGCACTACGAAAAGATGCGCATCGACCCGCGCACCAAGACGATGGTGTTCTCCGACAGCCTCAACATTCCGCTCGCCATCCGCCTCTTCGAGTATTTCAAGGGCCGCAGCCGGACGTCCTTCGGCATCGGCACCAACCTCACCAACGACCTGGGCTACGCGCCGCTGCCGATCGTGATCAAGATGACCCGCTGCAACGGGCAGCCGGTGGCCAAGATCAGCGACGAGCCGTCGAAGGCGATGGACTACGACCCGTCGTACGTCGCCTATTTACGCGAAGTCTTCCAGGTGCCCCGACGGCGCGCCGGCCGAGCGGCGGAAGTCGGTGGCGGGCGGGTAACGCGCCGGGCAGCCGGTTCGCGGAAGTCGCCGCGACTGTTGCGAATGCATCCGCGAGCGCGCCGCTTAGCGGAAGAGCGGGGCCTTTGCGGTGTGACGCCTTCGCCTTCGGTGTAAAGTAATCGGATGGCTACACCCGTGACCGGTGTCAAGACGCCGCCCCCCGCGGGCGCCGCACCGCACTCGCCCTCCGTCCTCAAGGCGCAGGACCGGCGGCTGCGGCTGGACGACATCCTCAAGCTGCTGCTGGCGGACGGGCTGGTGCCGGCCCCCGAGGCCGACGCGCTTTCGCGTTCGCGCACGCATCGATTCGAGCACCCGCTCGAGGCGATCGCCGACCGGAAGTGGAAGTCGCTCAAGCCGCCGCAACAAGCTGATGACGCTGGAGTGGCTGGTGGAATGGCTGGCGGGCAAGCTCGGCATCCCGTACCTGCACATCGATCCGCTGAAGATCGACCTGGGCGCGGTGACGGCGACGATGTCCAATGCCTACGCCGAGCGTTACCGGATCCTTCCGGTGGCCGTCGACCGGCGTACGCTGACGGTGGCGACCAGCGAGCCGTTCATCCGTTCGTGGGCCGACGAACTCTCCGAGATCATCAAGCTCGAGGTCAAGTTCGTCTTCGCGAACCCGGCCGACATCAAGCGTTACCTGGGCGAATTCTTCAACCTCGCCCGCTCGATGAAGCGCGCGCAGGCGGCGAACAAGGGACAGCTGACCGTCGGCAATTTCGAGCAGCTGGTCGAGCTTGGCAAGCACGGGCACCTGGACGCCAACGACCAGCACGTCGTCCACATCGTCGACTGGCTGTGGCAGTACGCGTTCGAGCAGCGCGCGTCCGACATCCACATCGAACCGCGGCGCGACGTGGGCCTGGTGCGCTTCCGCATCGACGGCGTGCTGCACCAGGTGTACGCCATTCCCGCGCCGGTGCTGATCGCGATGACATCGCGTATCAAGCTTCTCGCGCGCATGGAGATCGTCGAGAAGCGACGGCCGCAGGATGGCCGCATCAAGACGCTGGCGCCCGACGGCCAGGAAGTCGAACTGCGGATCTCGACGATGCCTACGGCGTTCGGCGAAAAATTGGTGATGCGCATCTTCACGCCCGAAGTGCTGGTGCGTGATTACACGGATTTGGGCTTCACCGACGACGATCGGGAACGCTGGCAGAAGATGGTCATGGAGCCGCACGGGATCATCCTCGTGACGGGGCCGACGGGCTCTGGCAAGACGACGACGCTCTATTCGACGTTGAAGCAGCTCGCGGTCCCGGAAGTCAACGTCTGCACGATCGAGGATCCGATCGAGATGATCGAGCCCTTGTTCAACCAGATGCAGGTGCATCCGGGGATCGGCGTCGACTTCGCCAGCGGCGTGCGCACGCTGCTGCGACAGGACCCGGACATCATCATGGTCGGCGAAGTCCGCGACCACGATACCGCCGACATGGCCGTGCAGGCGGCGCTGACCGGGCACCTGGTGCTGTCGACGCTGCACACGAACGACGCGCCGGCGGCTGTCACCCGGCTGCTCGACCTCAAGGTGCCCCCGTACCTTCTTAACTCCACGCTGCTGGGCGTGATGGCGCAGCGCCTCGTGCGCACGCTGTGTCCGCACTGCAAGAAGCCGGGCGAGCCGCCCGACGATGAAACGTGGCGAGCCATCACGGCGCCCTGGCGCGGCGAGAAGCCCACGTCGGTGATGTACGCGGAAGGGTGCCTCGAATGCCGGATGACCGGCTACCTGGGGCGCATCGGCTTGTACGAGATCATGCTGATGACGCCCGCGCTGCGGCGTCTCATGAACCACGAGGCGGACGATCGCGCGATCCGCGACCAGGCGTTCAAGGACGGCATGAAGCCGCTGCGCGTGTCGGGGGCGATGAAAGTAGCGGCCGGGCTCACGACCGCCGAGGAAGTGGTGAAAGTCGCGCCGCTGGCGTAGCGTCTGCCGCTACGCGGGCACGAACTTGAGCACTGCGCCGTTGCTGCAATAACGCAACCCGGTCGGCTTGGGGCCGTCGTTGAAAATGTGCCCGTGATGGCCGCCGCAGCGCGCGCAGTGCATCTCCGTGTATTGCATCCGGTTCGTGAACGTCTTGGGGTCGGTGGCGGAGGCCATGTGGCCGGGAATGGCTTCGTAGAAACTGGGCCAGCCGGTGCCGCTGTCGAACTTGGCGGCCGACGTGTAGAGCACGAGATCGCACCCGACGCACGCATACGTTCCCTTGCCGTATTCCTTGTCGAGCGGGCTCGACCCCGCCCATTCCGTGCCTTCCTCGCGAAGGATGCGGAACTGCTGGGGCGTGAGGATCTTGCGCCATTCGGCTTCGGTCTTCACGACCTTGCCGACGTCATCGCTGGCCGCGGCAAGCCTGGTCGCCAACACGCCTGCGGCGGCGGAAAGGCCCAATTGGAGGAACAATCGTCGGTTCATGGGTGTTTGTCGGCGCTGAAGTAAAGACCTTACAAAGGGCGGCAAGGTTCCGCCCGCCGCTACATCGGCGCGCACATGATCACCTGGTTGGGCCCATAGCCCTCGGCGATCCAGCCCTTGGCGACCATCGTAGCGCGAACGGCAAGGCTCGTCATGTAACGATGGTTGGTGTCGGCGCGGTTGTCCCAGACCCGGTAGACCGGGCTCGTGCCCGAAGGACAGGCGCCCGTCGCAATGTCGGGCAACGCGATGTAGAAAACGTTGGGCGCCTCGTAGGTGAAGAACGGGAATTTCGCCTGCGTCTGCGCGCATTCGACCGTCGAGGCCGAGTAGAAGTGCGAGTCGCCATACGCCGGCGGAATGTAGAAGCGGCAGACGGGCGAGAATCCCGCGGCCGCGCCGGGATAGGCGTTGAAGGCATAACCGGTGCGCTGCCATCCGGCGTGCACGCCGGTGTCGAGGTCGTGGATTTCAGGAATCGCGGCCGTGATGAAGTAGTGATCCTGCGCCGCGTTGTAGAACTCCACGGCTGGCGTCACCACGGGCTGGGTCAGCGACGCTTGCGCCGCCATCACGGCGCCGAACGCGTTGAGGATGCCGGCCCCGCAGATGTTCTGCGTGACGCAATCGCTGCCGGGCGCGAACGGCGAGACCGTCTGCGCCATCAGCGCTTTGATCTGGGCCGGGAGCAAGGCGGGATTGACGGCGAGCATCAGCGCCGCGACACCGGCGACTTGCGGCGTGGAAAAGCTCGTGCCATCGCCCTGGGCGTAGATGGGATTTCCTTCAGTGGTCTTGCCGTCGTTCCAGGTGGACACGATCGCATCCTTCGACCCGTTGCGCGTGATGTCGCCACCGGGTGCGGAAAGGTCCAGGTTGGTGCTGAAATTGCTGTAGCTGGCGCGTGCGCCGAGGCGATCGGTGGCGGCGACGGTGGAGAGTCCCGCGCAGCTCGCCGGGACGTAATAAATTGCGTCCTTGTTGTCGTTGCCGGCGGCGGCGGCGATGAAAACGCCGGCGTCGAGCACCGCATCGACGAGCGCCTGGATCTGGGGAAAGCACGATCCCGCCCCGCCCACGCTCAAGTTTATGACCTTGGCGGGGTGCGGGTTGGCGGGCGCACCCGGCACCGGCAGCCCGGCCGCCCAGGTCGTCGCGTCGAGAATGTCGGAGAGTTGTCCGCCGCAGCGCCCGAGGGCGCGAACCGGCAGGATCTGCGCGTTCCAGTCGATACCTGCGATGCCGCTGCCGTTGTTGGCATTCGCCGCGAGGATGCCGGTGACGAACGTGCCGTGCCAGCTGCTGTCCGCGGCGTCATCGAACGGCGACGGACACATCCCGGCCGTGCGCCAGTCGCCGGGATCCGCGGCATTGGCGTCGCGGCCGTCGCCGTCGCCGGCGCTGGTGACGTCGGTGATGAAGTCGTAGCCTGGGAGGACGCGCCCGGCCAGGTCCTGGTGCGCGACGATCCCGCCGTCGACGACGGCGATCACCATGCTGGCCGAACCGGTCGTGATATCCCACGCGTGGCCCACGTCGATTCCGTCGTAGGGATTGCCCGCGACGTCCAGCAGATACCACTGGTCGTCGTGAAGATAGATGGGGTCGTTGGGCACCTTGGCGCGTTGGATTGGGTAATCGGGCGCCGCCAGACGGACGACTCCGGAGGCCTCGAGCCGGGCGGCGATCGCCTCGGCGGTGCCGACGTCGACGGCTGCCAGCGACTCGGCAACCCATGCGCCGCCGACCATCGCCCGCTTGACGTGCAGCGGCGTGCCGGCCGCGTCCGACAGCGTGGCGTCGTGGGCGATCGTGAGCTTTTCGTTGCGGCGCGACGCCTGCGCGAGCTGCGCGTCCGCGAAGGTCACGATGAACTGCCGGACAACGGGTGCACCGGCACCGCCCACGACCGCTGTCTTGGGCTCGCCTGAAATGCCACGGCCCACTTCCGCCCAGGCGACGTCGCTGTGCATCCGCAGCGCGTTGGCCAGTTGGCGCGCCGTGGCGGGGCTGACGGGACGGGCGAGTTCGAGGACCTCATTCCCTGCGGCGGTGGCGCTGGCGCCGGCGAGCGCCACGCCAAGATAGCCTTGCAGCTGGGTGAGTTGGGCGCTGTCCAGCGCCACACCCTCCGCGCGCCGGGCTCCCGGGCGAAGGCGCACGACGAGACGCGAGACGCTGGCGGCGGCCGAATCGGCGGAAACCGGCGCTGCGGGGTCCGCGGCCGGCTGCGGGTTGGCAGCCACGCCGAGCCGCGGCAGCAGCACCATCAGCGCGATGGCTGCCGTGCGTCCGATCCGGTGCGAAAGCAGGCTCTGCAACTAGGCGGCCCAGTCGAGGATGACCTTGCCGCTCTGGCCGGAGAGCATCTTCGCGAAGGCGGCCTCGTACTGGTCGGCGACGAAGTGGTGCGTGATGATCGGCGACAGGTCGAGGCCGCTTTGCAGCATCGCCGCCATCTTGTACCAGGTCTCGAACATTTCGCGGCCGTAGATGCCCTTGATCTCCAGTCCCTTGAAGATAACCTGGTTCCAGTCGATCGCCATGTTGGCGGGTGGAATCCCGAGCAGCGCCACCTTGCCGCCATGATTCATGTGCAGCAACATCTCCGAAAACGCGGACGGTACGCCGGACATCTCGAGCCCGACGTCGAAGCCCTCGGTCATCTTGAGCTCCTCCATCACGTCGCGCAGCTTCTCGCGGCCGACGTTCACCGCGCGCGTGGCGCCCATCTTCTTGGCCAAGTCCAGCCGGTAGTCGTTGACGTCGGTGATCACGACGTAGCGCGCGCCGACGTGGCGTGCGATTGCCGCGGCCATGATGCCGATCGGCCCTGCGCCGGTGATGAGCACGTCCTCGCCCACGAGGTTGAACGACAGCGCGGTGTGCGTGGCGTTGCCGAAGGGATCGAAGATCGACGCCAGGTCGTCGGAAATGTCGTCGGGGATCCGGAATGCATTGAACGCCGGAATGACCAGGAACTCGGCGAATGCCCCCTCGCGGTTGACGCCAACGCCCACGGTGTTGCGGCACAGGTGTCGGCGGCCGGCGCGGCAATTGCGGCAAAAGCCGCACGTGATGTGGCCTTCGCCCGACACGCGGTCGCCGACGGCAAAGCCGCGCACTTCCTGCCCGATCTCGACGATCTCGCCCACGTATTCGTGGCCGACGTGCATCGGCACCGGTATGGTCTTCTGCGCCCACTCGTCCCAATTCCAGATATGGATGTCGGTGCCGCAGATCGCCGTCTTGCGGATGCGGATCATGATGTCGTTGTGGCCGACCTCGGGCTTCTTCACCTGTGTGAGCGTGAGGCCGGGCTTGCGTTCGAGTTTTGCAAGTGCCTTCATGATGGATTCCGCTTTCACTGCTTGACTACGAAATTGCCTTGAGGCGTTTGCCGACTTTGGCGAACGCCGCCACCGCGCTGTCGATCTGCTCCGGCGTGTGCGCCGCGCTCATCTGCGTGCGGATGCGCGCCTTTCCGCGCGGCACCACCGGAAACGAAAAGCCGATCACGTAAATGCCCTCGTCGAGCAGCGCGTCCGCCACGCCCGTCGCGAGTCCCGCGTCGCCCAGCATCACCGGGATGATCGGATGCTGGCCGGGCACCAGGTCGAATCCCAGTGCGGCCATCGCGCGCCGGAAATGCTCGCCGTTCTCGCGCACCCGGCGCCGCAACTGCGCGCCCTCATCGCTCGTGAGCAGCTTCAATACTTCGAGCGACGCGGCGGCGATGCAGGGCGCCAGCGTGTTCGAGAAGAGGTACGGGCGCGAACGCTGCCGCAGCAATTCGACAATTTCACGCCTGCCGGCAGTATAACCGCCCGACGCGCCGCCCATGGCCTTGCCCAGCGTGCCGGTGATGATGTCCACGCGGCCCTCGACGCCGCAATGCTCGGGCGTGCCGCGTCCACCCGCGCCGACAAAGCCGACCGCGTGCGAATCGTCGACCATCACGAGCGCGCGGTGCCGGTCGGCCAGGTCACAGATGGACTTCAAGTCGGCGATGATGCCGTCCATTGAGAACACGCCGTCGGTCGCGATCATCTTGAAGCGGGCGCCCTCGGCATCCGCCTGCGCGAGCTTCGCCGCCAGGTCTGCCATGTCGTTGTTGCGATAGCGGTAGCGCTTGGCCTTGCACAACCGGATGCCGTCGACGATGCTCGCGTGGTTCAGTTCGTCGCTGATGACCGCGTCCTCTTCGCCGAGCAGCGTCTCGAACAGGCCGCCGTTGGCATCGAAACAGCTCGTGTAGAGGATGCTGTCGTCGGTGCGCAGAAATCCGGCGAGAGCCGCCTCGAGTTCTTTGTGCACGCTCTGCGTGCCGCAGATGAATCGCACGGACGCCATGCCGAAGCCCCACTTGTCGAGACCCGCCTTGGCGGCGTGCACTAGCCGCGGATCGTCGGCGAGGCCCAGGTAGTTGTTCGCGCAGAAATTGAGGACGTCGGTGCTCAGCTGAGAACCGCCGGCAACCCTGATGTGAGGCGCCTGCGGACTCTCGATCACGCGCTCGGTCTTGTAGAAACCGTCCGCGCGAATCCGGGCGAGCGTCTCGCGCACGTAGGGGAGGTAGTCGTCGGGCATGGGGAGTTCCCTTGTCCGCCGCGCAGGGCGGAACGCAAGCCCCGCATTCTAGCCGCTGCCGCGCGTCGCGAGCGAACGTTCAGGCGACCCAGCGGTATTCGACGTCCGGCTCCGACTCGGGCGCCGGACTGACGCCGAAGGCGACCGCCGTGAATCCGTGCCGCTCGTAGAACGCGCGCGCCGGCGCGTTCTTCTGGAACGTGAAAAGACGGATCTCGCCCGGCGAGCGCTCGCGTGCCTGTTGCAGGAGCGCCGTGCCCACGCCTTGGCGCTGAAACCCGGGAAACACGGCGAATTGCCGGATCCAGGGCGCCTCGACCGCGATCATGCCAAGAAGCTCACGGGACCGCGCCGCGACCCAGATGTCGCAAACCGGCAGCAGTTGATTCCGGAAGAATCGTCGCGCGTCGGCCAGCGTGTGCTTCTGGTGTTCTTCGACGTACCGGTAGCTGACGAGGTTCGTCTCGTGCCAGCGGTCGGTGACGACGTCGAAGTCGGCGTCGTCGTATGCACGAACGCAGAGACCGGAGATCATGCTCACGCGCCGCGGACGGAGTTCACGAGGAGCTGCGAAACCGGCCAAGCCAACCGAGGACGGCGCTGACGGCGACGATCGTGGCCAGCGAGCTCGCGGCCATGGCCGTCACAGAAGGCGGCGCCGGCGCGATCGTCATGCCGGCGATCGTAAGGAGGTACACGACGACGCACAGTGCGAGGAGCCCGAGCATCCTCGCTTGCGGCAACGCCGCGCCAGGCAGGAACAGCCACAGGCCGAGCGCGACGATCATCCCCTCGACTGCCATTGCGACCGGCATGCTCTGCCACAGCCCCAAGCCCACTTTCGTCGACGTGGCGCCTGCCAGTGGCAATTCGGGGACGTGCACGAGCGCGTCGAGCAGCCAGTGCGAGAAAACGGCGGCAGCAACGAGGACAGCGGCGCGCGTCCTCCACGCGGTATGCCGGCGAAGCCAGGCGAACGCGACGACGCCGGCCAGCACCGACCAGCCGATGCTCGCGAGCAGTCCGTGCGAATAGGGGAAGACGTACTGGGCCTGGTGGGTGCTGGCGAAATTCGCTGGGATCGTCACCGATTCCCAGCTCGCGAGCACAAAGATCCAGAGAACGAAGTCCAGCCACATGGCGGCGAACGCGAACACGCCGATATTGACGCGCCTCTCGGCTCGTCCGACGACCAGCGCTGCGCCTATGTGTCCGGCGAACATGGCGAAATCCTAATACGAAAATCGCTCCTTGATCAGGGGGGTCACCCGACGCGCTTCAACGACTGGATGGTGAGCCAGATCGCCAGGAGCGCGATGACGTTGCCGGCGACCAGCTTGACGGCGATCACCAGCGCGGCCTTGCCGGCGCCGCGCAGCCAGCCATCGGCATACACGCGGCGAAACGCGAACAGCACATAGGAAAACTGCCAAAGCAGAACCAGCGTCAGCAGCACGAAGCCGCCGACCTGGACGCGCGGGTCGCTGTTGGTCGTGTAGGTGGATAGATCGAACACGCGCATCGCTACGTAAAAGACGAAGTTCGCGATGAACGTCCATGCCGTGAAATGCAGGGCGAAGACCAAATGGATGCCCCAGCGCACGCGGGGCCGCCAGTGCGTGACGCGCACCAGCACTGTGGAGACGCCAACGAGCAGGACCACGAACAGCGTGTAGATCGCGTCGAACCGGCGATCGACGCGCTCGTTGTACACCGAGAGCTCAACGTTGGCTTGCTGGGCCGCCGTGGCGATGGCGATCTTCAGCGTGCCGCTCGGGTCCTGCCGGGCAAAGTTCGCGACGCGAAAGTCCGTCACGAACGACAGTACAAAGAAGAACGTGACCAGATTGAACGCGATGCGCCACGGCGCCACCGAACGGGCGCGCTGCCCGTCGCGGAACTCGGCGGTCAGTTGGCCCGGGTGAACGACGAGCGCGACTGCGGAGTGGCGAACGCGCTCCCACTGGCGGCGCAGCGAGCAAACGAAGGGATGCGGTCCTGCCAGCGACTCTTGGCCGCAGGCCGCGCAGAACGGGCCGGTCATCCGAGCGCCGCAGTTGGGGCATGTCGCGATGGGTTCGGCGGCTGGATCGGAAATCATTGTCCGTGAGGCAGCATGGCGCCTGCAATGGTAGTCCTGGCATGGAACCGCCGCCAGCATTTGGCAGAGTGCAAGGAATGATCCGGCAGTCGCGCCAGGCGCAATGCCTGCGTTAGACTAGCGCCGCATGTCCGTCGCCCGCAAATTTTCCGAGGGGGATCCGATCCCGACTTGCACTATCGGCAGGGCTCGCCGAATCGCATCGCGGAGAGCGCAAGGCGTTCGAGTCGCTCGGCACCGCGCTCGACGTCTATCTTGCTCGCGGCGACGCCAAGGGTGCGGCGCTTGCGTCCGACATGCGCTTGTTGATCCGTTCTGTGGGCTGCCAAGCTAGGTAAAATCTTGTTCAACCAACGACGGCCGTGCGCAGCGGGCACTCGACGCCGCCGTGCAGTACGGCTCGGTGTAGGCCAAGACGGCCGATCGCACGTTCGAGGATGCCGAGGCGGCTTGCCGCCAAAGCGATGCGAAGTAATTCAACCAAGGAGAGATCACATGAAGATCAAGACACTCGCAGCAGGATTGGCGGCCGGCGCCGTGGTGTTCGGAGCCATGTCGGGCATTGCCAACGCCTTTAACCCGCAGCCGGATCCGCCGGGCTTCGGCATCGTGAGCATCAATCCCGACCAGACCATCCGCTTGAACGTCGTGTGCTGGGAACATGTCGTTAACGGTATTCCGCCGGGTCCGTGCCACGGCGACCTCATGTTCCACGACATGGCCGGAAACATCGTGGCGATGCAAACAGTCAAGCTGGCCCCGGGGCAGGCAGCCTTTCTCGACTTCACGCCCGTGAGAGGCGCCGATTCCAGCAATCTTCTGGGAATCGACCCATGCTGGATTCCCGATCCGACCAGCGGCCGCGCGCTGCCCACGACCGAGGTATACGACACGCAAAGCGGCCGGGTCGCGCTGCACGTGAATCCGCTGACGCCGCGGGTATCGATCATCGAAAACGACGCGCGCGGGAGGTAGCGGGCGTCGCGGGAATCCGCGAGTGTTCATCTGTCCTCTGGCTACGCGTCGGCATCACAATGCCGGAGACGATCGCAAAGAGCAGAACGAACCCGCGGAGCAGACAGCCGCCGAGCCGGTCATGGAAGAGCCGGCCTGTCACTGCTCCGACAGCGAGCGCCGGAACGAGCGTGAGCGCCGCCACGAATTGTGATGCGCTCACGCGACCCGCCATTCCGCGGCCGAAGAGCGCGCACCGGACCATGATACCTGTTCGGCTGCTTGAAACCGCGGCGGTTTACCGTAGATTGCGGCCGGAACGACGCGATGCATAATGAGCCCTTGTCATAGGAGGGACTTGCATGCTGGACGGGCTCATCGATGCCACATTCCGGCATGCGGCGCGCCGCACCATGCGGCTCGGGCAGAGCGATGGCATCGTTCACGTGCCGGAGACGCCCGTGTTTCTGTACCTGCACGTGCCATTCTGCGAGGTTCTCTGCCCGTACTGTTCGTTCCATCGGGTGAGATACGAGGAAGACAAGGCACGGCAGTATTTCTCTGCGCTGCGTCGCGAGATCCGCCACTACCACGAGCGTGGCTATGTCTTCAACGGCGTTTATGTGGGCGGCGGGACACCGACTGT
Organism: uncultured beta proteobacterium; assembly: GCA_963828045.1. Classification (GTDB taxonomy): domain Bacteria; phylum Pseudomonadota; class Gammaproteobacteria; order Burkholderiales; family Casimicrobiaceae; genus VBCG01. The sequence goes on from CAWHCM010000004.1 coordinate 1,127,155, forward strand.
GCTGCCGGAAGAGCTTGCCGCTACGCTGGCACTGGTGCGCGAGTTGAACCCCGTCCTGCGCGAAGCATCGGTCGAGACGAACCCGAAGGATCTGTGCGATGACGTGCTGACGATGCTCGAGGCTGCACACGTCTCTCGCCTCTCGGTCGGTGTGCAGACGTTCGACGATGGCCTCCTGCGAGAGATGGTTCGTCTGGAGAAGTATGGCGGGCGTGCCGAGATTCTCGACCGGTTGGCGGCGGCGGCGGGCCGGTTCCAGATCCTCAACATCGACATGATCTGGAATCTGCCGCACCAGACCGCCGCGATGCTGGAAGCGGATATCGACACGCTGCTCGAGACTCCCGCCAACCAGGTGTCGTTTTATCCGCTCATGAGCGCCCCCAGCGCAGCACGCAAGATGGCGAGGACGCTGGGCTTACCCGGCCATGGTCGTGTTCGCGACTTCTACGGACGCATCCTCACGCGGCTCGAGGCAGGCTTCGTACCCACCTCCGCCTGGTGCTTTACCCGCGGCGACAAGGGCATCGACGAATATATTGTCGATGCGGTCAACTACGTGGGTCTGGGCAGCGGCGCGTTCTCATACGTCGATGGCACGCTCTATGCGACCACCTTCTCACTGCAGGCCTACGTGGATCGCATCAAACGTGGCCTTAGCGGCGTGACCGGGTCGCGGAGGCTCGACGAGCGTCAGCGCATGCGATACGACCTGCTCGTGAGGTTGTTCAGCCTGCGGCTTGAAAAGGAATGGGTGCGGGCACGCTACGGTCAACGTTTCGAGCGGGCGCTAATACCGGAACTCTTTGGGCTCAAGCTTCTTGGCGCTGTCGTCGAAGACGAGCGAGGGTGGTCGCTCACGCGAAGCGGCATGTTTCTGTGGGTGCGGATGATGTCTGCATTCTTCGAGTCGGTGGACGCCTTCCGGGACCAGATGCGCCGACACTTACGGGACGAGTTGGGAGGGGCAGTCGTCTCGGAACATCTGGTGCCGCTCGCGCAGATCCGCCATGGGCCCGCGGGGCTTAGGCGAACACGCTGAAGCGCAGCTCAACGAAAGTGCGGAGTCCCAATACTTTCCGCAGGCATGGCGCTTGGTAACGGTCCCCTGCGTTAGACTGCGCCGCATGTCCGCCGGCCGTCGCAAAGACCCTGCAAAGGGACCCGATCCCGAGGGGCGCTACCGGGCGGGACTTGCCGAATCGCATCGCGGTGAACGCAAGGCGTTCGAATCGCTCGGTACGGCGCTCGACGGCTACCTGGCGCGGGGCGACGGCAAAGGTGCGGCGCTCGCCTCTGCCGCGCTTGTGATCACGGGGCAGGTCGCGAGCAACTTCCGCCGCTTCGAGGAGCACATCGAGCGCCTCGCCATAGCGCGAGACGAGACGTTCCCGTGGAGCGATCACGACGAGGAGCTTCTCGCGCTCACGGGCCTGCTTGCCGCGCTCAACTATTTCGGCCCTGACGACCCGTTCCTGCCGCGATGTGTCGAGCGGATCATGGATCTGCTCGGGCTTGACCTCGACGTCAACCTGAGATTCGCCGCCGGCCGGATGGTGCTGTACTACATCGAGCCGCGCAACATGCGCGCGCTGGGCCAACGTGCCTACAGCCTGCTGCGCCCGAGCATGGACAGCCCGGAGCTCACGCCGCATCGGCTTGCGCGGTGGCTTAGCATGTGGGTGACGTGCCTGCGCTACGCGAAGGAGGAACGGCAAGCCAAGCTGGCCGAAGCGCAAATGCGGGCGCTGGCCGAGGCGCACAATCTGCGCGACATCCTGTTCTGGATGGGCTTCATCGAGGTCAATCGCAGCCTGCCGACGCGCAATGTCGCGCTCGCCGAAAGGGGCCTCGCGGTGGCCGAGGCGCTCATGGACCCATCGGAATTGGGCGAACTGGAGCAGATCGAGCTCCTGAAGACGCGGATCGCGCGCATGAAGGGGCAGGGCGACCGCGCAGTGTTCCACGCGTCGCGCGCGTTGACCTATTCCCGCGAGCTGGGGGCGCCCAAGGTACTGCAGGCCATTTACCTCGTCAACGAAGCGCAGGCGCGGCTGATGATCGACGATTTCACGACGGCCTGCGCGCTGATGCGGGAAGCGGCGGAAATAGTGCCGGCCCAGTACGTGGACGAAGTGCGCGACATGATTGCGCTCACCGAAGCCTTTGAGGCCGCGGCCGCCGGCAGGTCTGAAGGGCGCGCGCTCCTCGCCGCCGTGTGGGGATCGATGCGCGAGCGCCAGTTTTACGACGCGTTCGAAGGGGATCCAGAATTCGCCGCGCGGTTGTGCGCGCTCACGCTCGAGCACGGGATCGAGGTCGAGTTCGTGCGCAGGTATGTCGAGCTTCGAGGCATCGCTCCACCAGCCGCAGCGCCGGAAGCGTGGCCGTGGCCGATTCACGTTCACGCGCTGGGCGGCTTCACCGTACGGCATCGCGGCGAGCTGCTCGCCGTCGAGGGCAAGGCGCAGAAGAAGCCGCTCGAGCTCCTGAAGACGCTCATCGCGCTGGGCGGGCGCAGCGTGGCCAAGGAGAAGCTCTGCGATCTGCTGTGGCCCGACGCCGAACCGGCCGCCGCGGCGGCCGCGCTCGACACGGCCGTATCGCGCCTGCGGAAGCTGATCGCGGAGCCCGACGCCATCCGCATCGAGGAGGGCAAGGTCAACCTGGACGACGGGAGCGTTTGGGTCGACGTGTGGGCGTTCGACCACGATGTCGAGGCGCTGCAGGTGGCTCTCCGCGAGCAGGCAGACGACGCGGCGATCGACGCGATCGGTACGCGCCTGCTCGCGCGTTACAAGGGTCCGTTCCTGGGTACCGAGGATCCGGCGCGCGCATCGGTGGCTGCACGCGAGCGCTGGCAGAATCGCTTCCGCCGCTCGCTCGCCGACGCCGGCCGGTATTGGGAACAGCGCGGCGAGTGGCCGCGCGCGATCGCGCTGTATGAACGCGTGCTCGACGAGGACAGCCTCGCCGAGGAACTCTACCGCCGCCTGATGCAATGTCATCTTTCGCGTGGCGAACCCGCCGAAGCTGCGCGCGTTTATCGACGTTGCCGAGAGATGCTGTCGATCCAGCTCGGCATACCGCCATCGGCCGAGACCGAAGCGCTGTTCAAGTCGATCTACGGCCGCTGACGGCGCCGGCCGGTACCGGCGGCCGGGTCCACCATCGCGGTTTCCCATCGGTCAGGCATCGGTCAGGGACGGTCCTCTAGGCTTGGCGCTGGTCCCGTGCCACATCGATTTTGCGGTCGGGCCTGCAAGCCATGCCGACGCGCATCCTCATTGCCGACGCCCACGCGCTCGTGCGCGAGGGATTGAAACAGCTCGTCCGCGACGTCGTGCCCGACGCGCTGCCGGTCCTATGCGCCGATCTTCGCGCGTCAGTCGTGGACGTCGACCTCGACGCCGACTTCGCGGCGGCTATCGTCGCATTCCCCTGCGTAAGCCTGGCCGAACTCGCGACGTTCTGCGCACGTCGTCCGGCGACGGCCGTGATCGTGCTTTGCGACAACGACGCGTCCGCTTCCGCGCGGGCGGTGCTCGATGCCGGCGCCACCGCGTTGGTGCCGCGCTCCGCGGCAGCGGACATCGTTGGCGCCGCGCTGAAGCTTTCGCTTGCCGGTGGCGTATTCCTGCGGGGTGCAGCCGATCTTGCACCTGCAATACGACGCGCACCACCCGCGGCGCTTCGCTTGACGCCGCGCCAGATCGAGGTGTTGCGGCTTGTCGCACAGGGCCGCGGAAACCGCGACATCGCCGCAGCGCTGGGACTGGGCGTGCGCACGGTCAAGGGTCACGTGGCGATCCTGCTGTCGGCGTTCAATGCCGGCAGCCGCCGTGAGGCCGTGGTCCGCGCGCGCCGCTGGCTCGCCAAGGGCGATTCGCGAATCGGTTAGGCATCGGTCAGGTACCGGCCCGCACACTGCGCAGCGAGCCCCGGCGGTTCATCGCGCCGGGCCCGGCCTAAATTCATCCAAGGTGATCGACATGGCATACCACGCGCTTCGCTGGCTTTGGCTCGTCGTACTCGCGCTCGCTCTCTCGTTGCCCGGACGTGCCGAACCGCCGGCCAGCGTCGGGATTGCGCGTTTCACCGGCGACCCATGCGACTTCACCAGCGCCTTCAGCTTCGGCTACGACCAGGTGCTGGCGTGCTATCGCTCGGTGCCGTTCTGCCCGGATCCCAAAAATCCGGCGACGTGCGACCGCGACGCGCAGGTGGCGCATCTGCGCGCAGCGATCGAAGGCTTCAGCGACTTGCGCGAGATCTACGACCCGGTTGCCCATTGGCGGCAAAAGCTCGACGCGGCCGCGAAAGCGCATTTCAAGGGCGACTACGACCTCTTCCTGGCCATGGCGGATGTGCAGGCTTCGTTTCGCGACCCGCACTGGTCCTATCAGGGGCCCGCGTGCTTCGAACAAACCGTCTTCGCGATGCTCCCGATCGAGTTTGGCTCGATGGTGACGCGAGTCGATGGCGCGGAGCAGCAGATTATCTATCTGCGCGATCCCTTTTCCTTTTTCAGCGACGCGTATTTCGCGGCGACGGGCATCGACGTCACACCCTTCACCGGGCAGCGCGTCGTGTCGATCAATGGCGAACCCACGCTGCAATTCTTCCGTCATTGGGCGCGCGAGGGCCTCCGCAAGGACGTCGACGACGGCGTCAACTTGATGGAGATCTTTGAAGACGAAGGCTACACGCTGCGCACGGGCTCGTTCAACGCGTTTCCCGAGTCGCGCTCGATTTCTGTCGTCCTCGAAACCCGTGCGGGAGCGCGCACTCGGGTCGAGTTGCCATGGGCCTTCATACCGTTCACGGAATTTGGATATCCGGGTCCGCCCCCGGCCAGCAGTGCGGAGTTTCAGGCACTGTGCTTCCAGCCAGCGGCGCTCCCTGCCGCTGCCGCGGCCAAGAGCTTGAAACCAACCCGCCGCGCGCCGGGCGAACCAGCGGCGTTTGACGAGCGCCTCGTGCAGCGGCGCGCGTGGATCGGCGCGCTCGCGGCGCAGCATCCCGCGACGAGTGTTGCGAAGCCGCAACCGGCCGATTTCGTCGAAGTGCCGCCCGACAAGCAGAACGTCGACATCACTGAGATTCTGCCGCTCCAAGATGGTGCGCGGACCGTTGCCTACACCGAGGACACCGTCGCGATACAACTCCGCTCCGACTTCATCCAGGATTGGGACGACGAATTTGCCGCGGGTGCGACCTATGCATGCGACCACGCCGATCGGCTGATCGTGGATTTGCGCGACAACGGCGGCGGCTACGTTTCGCGCGGCCAGCGGATGGCGCGTTATCTGAATGCGATGGCGCCGGCCGTGCCGAACTCCGTCTATGGGTTCCGCGAACTCGCGACGTCGCCGGCGTTGAACGATCTGCGGCGTATCTCCGAGTCGCTGGTGTCGCTTGGCTTCGAATCATGCTGGATGGGCTACGAGGCGGCTTGCAGGCTCAAGATGCCGTCCGGTCAGGCGTTGAACGACCCGTCCTGGTACACGCACGTCGCGTTCGAGCACCGAGGCAACGCTGTCGAGGCCCTTACCCCGCTCATTACCTTTGGCACGATCGTGCCGCCGGAAGATCGGGTCATTCCCTGTTCGGGCAAGTTCACCGGGAAGAACCTGATTCTCCTGCTGAACGGCCAGAACGGAAGCATGGGATTCTTCGCGCCCGAGTTGCTCGAAGGTGTGGGCACGCTGGTCGTGAACGGTGGCTTCGCCAACGAGCCTATGTTCGCGGGCAGCGCGCGCGGTGGACCGGTCTTCTACACCTCGCAATTCCAGGACGATGCCGACTATCTCACGGAGGTCACTGGCGTTCCGATGAAATATCGCTTGCCCGACTTGCCGCGGCCGGTCGCCTTCCGCATCGAGGCGGAAGCGTTCTACAAGTCCGATCTGAAACACCTGTACGTCGACAACCCACCCTACGGCGATCTGCAGGTTCCGTTCTGGTCGGCCTCACACGCAACCGACGGTGCCGCCTATCGCGCGGTGGTGAGCGCGGTGGAAAGGCATGCGCAAGTCGACCCGTTCTGCGGGCTGCCGAGCCGGGCAAAGTCATGTTCCAGCTATGACCGTTGCGCGCGCCGCGCGCTCGACGCCGCCGTGCTGCACGGCGCGGTGTCGGCGAAGACGGCCGATCGCACCTTCGAGGACGCGGAGGCTGCTTGCAGCTCGAGCGACGCAAACTGAAGTCAACCAAGGAGACATCAAATGCAGATCAAGACACTAGCAACAGGACTGGCGGCCGTGGTGCTCGGCGCCCTGTCGGGCACAGCCTCAGGCTTCAACCAGCAGCCGGATCCGCCCGCCTTCGGCATCGTCAGCATCAATTCCGACCAGACCATCCGGTTGAACGTCGTCTGCTGGGAGCATGACGTCAATGGGGTACCGCCGGGCCCATGCCACGGCGACCTCATGTTCCACGACATGGCCGGAAACATCGTGGCGATTCAAACGGTCAAGCTGGGCCCGGGTCAGGCGGCATCTCTTGACTACACACCGGTGCGCGGTACCAGCCCCGGCAATCTGGTCGGAATAGAACCGTGCTGGATTCCCGATCCGACTAGCGGCCGCGCATTGCCCACGACCGAGGTTTACGACACGCAAAGCGGCAGGGTCGCGCTGCACGTGAATCCGCTGACGCCGCGGATCTCGTTCGTCGAGAACGAAGCGCGGGGCAGATAGGGCGTCGTCAACATCCAAGGAGACATCAAATGCAGATCAAGACACTCGCGGCAGCGCTGGTGGTCGGCGCCGTTGGACTCGGAACCATGTCAGGCACGGCCAGCGCATTCAACCCGCAGCCCGATCCGCCCGCCTTCGGCATCGTCAGCATCAATCCCGACCAGACCATCCGGTTGAACGTCGTCTGCTGGGAGCACGACGTCAACGGGGTACCGCCAGGCCCATGCCACGGCGACCTCATGTTCCACGACATGGCCGGAAACATCGTGGCGATCCAAACGGTCAAGCTAGGCCCGGGTCAGGCGGCCTACCTCGACTACACGCCGGTCCGAGGAGCCAACCCGCTCAATCCGGCAGCGCTCGACCCGTGCTGGATTCCCGATCCGACCAGCGGCCGCGCATTGCCCACGGCCGAGGTGTACGACACGCAAAGCGGCAGGGTCGCGCTGCACGTGAATCCGCTGACGCCGCGGGTCTCGATCATCGAGAACGAAGCGCGCGTCAGGCAGTAGCTCAAATCACGCATCAGGGGGCACCCGACATGTGGGCAACTCCCCGACGCCTCACTTATGCACCTTCTTTTGCGCGCGCTCGAGATAGATGTCGAAGTGATTAAGGACCTCCTTTACATGATGCGAACTGTCCGACGCCCGTACACTGTATTCGGACGCGCCATTCTCCGTGCATTGCAGGCGCGTGCCACTTTGCATTGGACCCGTGCCTCCCCTAGCCGCCAACAGGTCTTCCATGTAGATGTAGCAGCGGGTGAAGGGTCGCGGATCATCCCAGTTGTCGATGGTCGCGTTCGCGTCCTTGTGGAATCCGCGCTTCTCCAGCGCCGACATGACCTCGAAGAAGCGATGCTGCGCGCGGTCGTCGTAGGCCAAGTCGTTGCGAAAGAATTGCGTCGTGAGCAAGACCTTGTCACCTTTCGAGTTGACGAGGTAGACATACTCGCTCACGGACTTTAGCAGCGGGTCCGGGCTGCGCATCGGCTGGCCGGCTGCATCGATCGGCGCGACGATGGCGGCGATCGCGAGCAATGCCGAGGTTACGAACGCGCGGTGCGTGACATGGGTGTGCCGGAGACGTTCCGTGCGCGGCAAATCAGTTCTGGACATGGATGGACTCCAAACCTCGGCGATGGAAATCAAATCGGCTGGCGGGCCCCAGGTCAGAGCTACGCGGAATCACGCGGGCAAGGACGGGACAGCGCATCCATTCCAGTACCTTCCATTGCGGGATGCCGAATACGCGGTGCCGGATCAACATTGGATGGACCGTGCCGGATTTCCGGCGACGGTGGAGCCTGCAGGCACATCATGCGTCACAATGCTGCCGGCGCCGATAGTGGAATCATCGCCGATGGTAATGCCGGGAAGAATGATTGCGCCGCCGCCGATCCACACGTTGCGACCGATTCCGACCGGCCGTCCGGATTCGAGACCCGCGCGCCGCTGTGCCGGGTCGCGCGGGTGATCGGCGGTGTAGATCTGGACCGCCGGGCCGATCTGTGTGGCCTCGCCGATGGTGACCAGGGCGACATCGAGGATGACACAGTTGAAATTGAGAAATACATCGGCGCCAAGGTGAATGTTGAATCCATAGTCGCAGTGGAACGGCGGGCGGATGACGGCGCCCTTGCCCACTGCGCCCAGTCTCTGCGCCAGGAGCGTCCGGCGCTCGTCGCGTGGCAGCGCGAGTGACGCGTTGAAGCGGACCAGCCACTGCTTTGTCTTCGCCTGCGCCGCTTGAATCTCCGGCGCGCCGGGACGGTAGAGGCGCCCTTCCAGCATCTTTTCCAGTTCGGTGCCGTGCATCAGCAGGTTCCTCGCTGCTTCAAATTCATGGCGACGCCTTCTTGCGCCGCTCCGACGAAGTTGGCGAGCGCCCGGATCGGACCCGGCGGAACCGGCGGCCACCTGTGACGGCGACTGTAGGACTACATAAATGCAAATCGACGTTTTGAAATGGGCATTGTACTTATCTGCCGTGAAAAACTAAACTAGACGCTCAGGGCTTCTGCGATGCGGGTGCCTGTCACGCCATGGCGATTCGACAGGAGGATAAGGGAGAACAGGTATTGCGATCGAGGTCGAGTTGAACGTGTAAGCCATCACCGATGACTCAGGGCCTGACTTACGCGATTCGGCATGACTCAGGGAGACAACTTGCTCGGTGAACAGGACGTCTATCTTTTCCGCGAGGGCACGCACAGTCGCCTCCACAGCATCATGGGCTGCGTCTTGGGCAAGCGCGGCGCGTCCTTCGCCGTGTGGGCACCGAACGCCTCGCGCGTCTCGGTGGTCGGCTCGTTCAACGACTGGGCCCCGCAAGCGAACCCGCTGACGCCCCGGAGCGACGCTTCGGGCATCTGGGAAGGCTCGGTATCCGGTGTCGCGCGCGGCGACACCTACAAATATCACGTGGTCTCGGCCAACGGCACGTATGAAATGGCGAAGGCCGATCCGTTCGCGCTGTGCGCGGAGTGCCCGCCGGCGACGGCGTCGCGCGTCTGGACCCTTGACTACGCGTGGGGCGACGACGACTGGATGGCGGAGCGCAGAAAGCGCAACGCGCTCGATGCGCCGATATCGATGTACGAAGTGCATTTGGGCTCGTGGCGGCGCGATGCGGCGGACCAGCTTCCGAACTATCGGGACATTGCGCTGCCGCTCGCCGAATACGTGCGCGACCAGGGCTTCACGCATGTCGAGTTGATGCCGATCACCGAGCATCCGTTCTATGGATCGTGGGGCTATCAGACGACCGGCTATTTCGCGCCGACCGCCCGCTACGGCACACCGCAGGATTTCATGCATCTGGTCGACGTGTTGCACCGGCACGGCATCGGGGTGATCCTCGACTGGGTGCCTTCGCATTTTCCGTCCGACGCCCATGGCCTCGCGTATTTCGACGGAACGCACCTCTATGAGCACGCCGATCCGAGGCAGGGATTCCATCCGGAATGGAACAGCTTCATCTTCAACTACGACCGCAACGAGGTTCGCGCCTTCCTGTTGTCGAGCGCACTGTTCTGGCTCGATCAGTATCATGTCGACGGGCTGCGCGTCGACGCGGTCGCATCGATGCTCTACCTGGACTACGGGCGTCGCGACGGCGAGTGGATACCCAATGTGCACGGCGGCAGGGAAAACCTTGGCGCAATCCGGTTCCTGCGCGAAGTCAACGAGGCCGTGTACCGTGACCACCCGGACACTCAGGTGATCGCCGAGGAATCGACGTCGTGGCCGATGGTGTCGCGCCCGATTTACCTGGGTGGGCTTGGCTTCGGCATGAAATGGAACATGGGCTGGATGCACGACACGCTCGATTACATGCGGCAGGAGCCGATCTACCGCAAATACCATCACGACAAGCTGACGTTCTCGATCTGGTACGCGTTCTTCGAGAATTTCGTGCTGCCGCTGTCACACGATGAAGTGGTGTATGGCAAGGGTTCGCTGATCGGCAAGATGCCGGGCGACACATGGCAGCAGTTCGCGAATCTGCGTCTTCTGTTCGGCTACATGTGGGGGCACCCGGGCAAGAAGCTTCTGTTCATGGGAGGCGAGTTTGCGCAACGCCGCGAATGGACGCATGAAGGCGCGCTGGAATGGTGGGTGCTGCGGCACGGCGAGCACGCCGGCGTGCAACGCTGGGTAGCCGACCTGAACGCGCTCTACCGGCGCGAGGCGGCGCTGCACCAGGTCGACTTCGACAGCGCAGGCTTCAAGTGGATCGACTGTCACGACGCCGACGCGAGCGTGCTGTCGTTCCTGCGCTATCCGCGCGAAGGCCCGCCGGTCCTGGTCGTCTGCAATTTCACGCCGGTGCCCCGGACGAACTACACGCTCGGCGTGCCGGTGGGTGGATACTGGCGCGAGTTGCTCAATGGCGACGCCCTCCAATACGGCGGGAGCGGTGTCGGCAACTACGGCGGCGTCGAGGCCGCACCGGTGCCGGCTCACGGCCACTTCCATTCGCTCGTGTTGACGGTGCCCCCGCTCGCGACCCTGTTCCTCAAGCCGGATCCGCGTTAGACAATGCCGACCAGAAAAGTCGCACGCAGAGTCCTTTATGGCCTTCCTCCCGAAGGCCGCGCGCGCGCGGTGATCGAGGGAATCGCCCCGGCAGTCGACGGTGGCCGTTTCGCCGTCAAGCGCATCGTCGGCGACCGTGTGACGGTCGTCGCCGATTGCTTCGCCGACGGGCATGACATGCTTGCCTGCATGCTGCGATTCCGGCGCGAGGAAGATGCCACCTGGCAGGAAGCGCCGATGACGGCTTTGGGCAATGACCGCTGGCGCGGCACGTTCACCGTTTCCGCGCCGGGGCGCTACCATTATGGCGTGATCGCGTGGGTCGATGCCTTCCTCTCCTGGCGCCACGATTTCGAGCGGCGGGTCGACGCTGACGACGTTAGGGTCGCGGCAACGGTTGGTGCGGACTTGATCAACGCCGCGGCCAAGCGCGCAACCGGCAAAGACGCCACCGGCCTCAAGCAGTGGGCGGCGCAACTTCGGAAAGCCGACGACGTCGTGGCGCTGCGAGCATTGGGCCTGGATGAGGAACTGGCGATGGTCGCGGCCAAATATCCCGACCGCAGCCATGCCACCACGTATCCGGTCGAATTCCCGCTGGTCGTGGATCGGGAGCGCGCGCGCTCTAGCACCTGGTACGAACTGTTTCCACGGTCCTGCGCGAAGCAGCCCGGCGTTCACGGCACGCTGCGCGACTGTGTGGCACGTCTGCCCTACGTCGCGCAGATGGGTTTTGACGTGCTGTATTTGCCGCCGATTCACCCGATCGGCCGCGAGCGGCGCAAGGGCCGCAACAACACGCTCCACGCGGAACGGACCGACGTGGGCAGTCCGTGGGCGATCGGCGCCGCCGAAGGCGGGCACAAGGACATTCATCCTGCGTTGGGAACGCTTGCCGACTTTCGTGCGCTGATGACCGCCGCGCAAGAGCATGGGCTCGAAATCGCCCTGGACATCGCTTTCCAATGCGCGCCCGACCATCCGTACATCGGCGAGCATGCTTCCTGGTTCAGGCATCGCCCGGACGGCAGCGTCCAGTACGCGGAGAATCCGCCCAAGAAATACCAGGACATCTATCCGTTCAACTTCGAGTCGGAAGATTGGGAGGGACTGTGGCGGGAACTTGCGAGCGTGATGGAATATTGGATCGGCGAAGGCGTGCGGATCTTTCGAGTGGACAATCCGCACACCAAGCCGTTCGCGTTCTGGGAGTGGGCGATCACGCGGATCAAGCACGACCACCCGGACGTTCTGTTCCTGGCCGAGGCATTTACCCGTCCGCGCGTGATGCACCGGCTGGCCAAGCTTGGGTTTTCGCAGTCCTATACCTATTTCTCCTGGCGCAACACCAAGGCCGAACTCACCAAGTATTTCACCGAACTCAATGAAGCTCCGGGCCGCGATTACTTCCGGCCGAACTGCTGGCCCAACACGCCGGATATTCTGCCCGAGTACCTGCAACTCGGCGGACGCGCCGCTTTCATGGCCCGCGTGGTGCTTGCCGCGACGCTGGCGGCGAACTATGGAATCTACGGCGCCGCCTACGAGCTGCTCGAAGCTTCGCCGCGCGAGCCGGGCTCCGAGGAGTACCTCAACTCCGAGAAGTACGAATTGCGCGACTGGGACTTAGCGCGCGCCGACAGCCTGTCCGGCTTCATCGCCCGCGTCAACGCCATACGCAAGGACAACCCGGCGCTGCAAAGTGACGACGGCCTGCGTTTCGTGCAAATCGACAACGACGACCTCATTGCTTATGCAAAAGTCGATGCTGCAGGCGACAACACGGTGTTGGTGGTCGTGAACCTCGATCCGCACCATATGCAGTCGGGCTGGGTGACCCTGGACCTGGCCGATCTCGGCATCGACGCGGACCGGCCATTCCAGGTGCACGATCTGCTCACCGACGCGCGCTATCTGTGGTCCGGCGCCCGCAATTTCGTGATGCTGGATCCGGCGCGTGCGCCGGCCCACATCTTCCGGGTGCGCAACCGTGCGCACACCGAGCAGGATTTCGACTATTTCCTGTGAGGAACCGGAACATGGCAGGACAACCGAAGGCAACGGGAGTGATCCCGCCGATTCCGCAGGATGCCACCGACCGCCACTGGTACAAGGACGCGGTCATCTATCAGCTGCACATCAAGGCATTTTTCGACTCCAACGACGACGGAATCGGCGACTTTCGTGGCTTGACGGAAAAGCTCGATTACGTCAAGGACTTGGGCGTCAACACGATCTGGCTGCTGCCGTTCTACCCGTCTCCTCTTCGCGACGATGGTTACGACGTGGCCGACTACACCGACGTCCATCCCTCCTACGGAACGCGCGCCGACTTCCAGCAATTTGTCCACGAGGCGCACCGGCGCGATTTGCGCGTGATCACCGAACTGGTCGTCAACCACACATCCGACCAGCATCCGTGGTTCCAGGCGGCGCGGCGCGCACCCAAAGGGTCGCAGAAGCGGGATTTCTACGTGTGGAGCGACGATGCCGACAAGTACAGTGGCACTCGCATCATCTTCACCGACACCGAAAAGTCGAACTGGGCACACGACGAGGTGGCCGACGCCTATTACTGGCACCGCTTTTTCAGTCACCAGCCCGACCTCAACTTCGACAACCCGCAGGTGCGCAAGGCGATCTTCCGCGTCATGCGCTTCTGGCTGGACCTGGGCGTGGACGGTTTCCGCCTGGACGCCATTCCCTATCTTGTCGAACGCGAAGGGACCAACAACGAGAACCTTCCCGAGACCCACGACGTGCTGAAGGAACTTCGTGCCCTGGTCGATGCGCACTACCCGAACGTGCTGCTGCTGGCCGAAGCGAACCAGTGGCCCGAGGACGTGCGCGAGTATTTCGGCGACGGCGACGAGTGCCACATGGCGTACCACTTCCCGCTGATGCCGCGCATGTACATGGCGATCGCGCAGGAGGACCGACACCCGGTCACCGAGATCATGCAGCAGACGCCGGACATTCCAGACAACTGTCAGTGGGCGATCTTCCTGCGCAACCACGACGAACTCACTCTCGAAATGGTGACGAGCAAGGAACGCGACTACATGTACCAGATGTACGCCGCTGACCCGCGCGCGCGCATCAACGTCGGAATCCGCCGTCGCTTGGCGACACTCCTCGAGAATGACGTCAACCGCATCAAGCTCATGAACAGCCTGCTGCTGTCGATGCCCGGCTCGCCGATCCTCTACTACGGTGACGAGATCGGGATGGGCGACAACATCTATCTGGGCGACCGCGACGGCGTGCGCACGCCCATGCAATGGCGACCGGAGCGCAACGCGGGATTCTCCCACGCCGATCCGCAGCGACTGTACCTGCCGCCAATCATGGATGCGATCTACGGCTACGAATCCGTCAACGTGGAAGCGCAGCTGCGCGAGCCTGCGTCGCTGCTCAATTGGACGCGCCGGCTGCTTGCGGTGCGCAAGGAATTCCATTCGTTCGGCCGCGGCAAGCTTACGTTTCTGCGTCCGGGCAATCGCAAGATCCTGGCCTACGTGCGCGAGTACCAGGACGAGGTCGTGCTGTGCGTCGCGAACCTTGGCCGCAATGCGCAGCCCGTCGAGCTCGATCTGGCGCGCTTCAAGGGTCGCGTACCGGTGGAGCTCATGGGTCGTACGCCGTTCCCGCCCATCGGCGAATTGCCGTACCTGCTGACGCTTGCGGGCCACGGCTTCCTGTGGTTTCAGCTCGCCGTCGGCGCGGAGGTCCCTGAGTGGCACGAGGAGCGCCTTGCGCGCGACGAACTGCCGGTGCTCGTGCTGTTCGACGGCTGGGCGAGTCTGTTCCGTGATCGTGTCGTGCCGTGGCGGATCTCGCTGGCCGAGAAGGCGCGCGCCCAACTTGAGCGCGACGTGCTGCCGGCCTTCGTGGCCGGTCGCCGGTGGTACGCGGCAAAGGGCGAGCCGGTGGCGAAGGTGACGCTCATCGACTCCGCGGAATGGAAGCTGGACGGGCACGCCTGGCTGGTTGCGCTGGCGCGGGTCGAGGGTGCCTCCGGCCAAGCACAGAACTATTTTCTGCCGCTGTCGCTGGTATGGGACGACGGCAATGAGGAGCAACTGCGTACGCTGGCGCCGCTGACCGTCGCCCGCGTCCGGCAGCAGGCAGAGATCGGCGTCATGGCGGACGCGTTCGGTGATGAAGCGTTCTGTCGTGCGCTGGTGGCGGCAATTGGCGCCGGCACGGAAATCAAGACGGCCGGCGGCAAGCTTCGCTTCACTCCCACCGCCGCATTCAACCGCCTCGCGGGCGCCGCCGCCGACAAACTGCAGGTCGCGCTACCGAGCGCGCAAAGCAGCAATACCGTGGTGGTGCTTGGCGACAAACTGTTCCTCAAGGCCTACCGCAGGCTGCAGGCCGGCGTGAACGCCGAAGCCGAGATCGGGCGCTACCTTACCGATGTTGTCGGATTTGCGCACTGCGTCCCTGTGGCGGGGACGCTCGAGCACGCCGATGGTGATGGACGGGTGACGACACTCGCGCTACTGCAGTCCTATGTGGACCATCAAGGCGACGGCTGGACCACGACGCTCAACTACCTGGAACAATACCTTGAACAGGCGCAGGCAATGGCGTCCGCGTCTTCGCCGACGTTGCCGGTATCGGCGCCAGCGGCAGCGCCCGTGGCGCCGGATGCGCGGGCAAGCGTGCACGGCGGCTACCTGGCCCTGGTACAGGCGCTCGGGCTGCGCACGGGTGAATTGCACGCCGCCTTTGCGCAGGCGCGCGGCGACCCGGCTTTCGAGCCGATGCCGATTGCCTCTGGCGACGTCGCGTCCTGGGTCGAGCGCGCGCGCGGCGAAGCGAGCGCCACGCTGGAACGCCTCGGGCGGCGCCTGGATGCGCTGCCCGAAGCGGCGCGGGCCGATGCCTCCCGCGTGCTGGCCGAGCGCAACGCCATCCTGGCGCGCATCGACCGCCACGCGGGAGACAGCGGCGGCGGCTTGCGAACGCGCATCCACGGCGACTACCACCTGGGGCAGGTGCTGGTCGTCCAGAACGACTTCGTCATTACCGACTTCGAGGGCGAGCCGACGCGTACGCTGGACGAGCGCCGCGAAAAGCAATCGCCGATGAAGGACGTTGCCGGCATGCTCCGCTCGTTCGACTATGCGCTGCATGCGGCACAATTGCGTCTCGTCGGCGGCGGTTCCGATTCGCAGCGCTTGCGCGAGCGCCTGGGAGCGCAGTGGCTGCGCGAAACACGGCAGGCATTCATCGCGAGCTACGACAAGGTCGCGACCGCGTCCGGTCAACCCGGCGCCGCTGCACAGCGAGGCGGTTTGCTCGAATTGTTCCTGCTGGAAAAGGCGATGTACGAGCTCAACTACGAAGCAGAAAATCGCCCGGACTGGGTGCGCATTCCGCTGCGCGGAATCATCGAATTGCTGGACGCGCCTGCCTAAAGCCGTGACAGGCAACGGTGGCCCAAGGCTGCCGCCACGACACAACGGGAGAATCCTATGGATAACATGGAAATGCTGCTCGAGCCGCTGCGGGCGTCGCTGCGCCAGCTGGGCGAGTTCCTGCCGCACGTGTTGCTGGCAATCGTCATCCTGGTCCTGGGCTGGCTGGTCGCCAAGGCGGCGCGATTCGCCGTCGTGCGCATGCTGCGCGCGGTCAACTTCCACATCGTCACCGAGAAGGCAGGCATCGACCACTTCCTGAAGCAGGGCGGCGGCGAGGCGGATACCGTTCATTTCCTGGGACTGCTCGTCTATTGGCTGGCATTGCTCGCGGCGTTGATGATCGCCTTCAACAGCCTGGGTCTCACCTATGTCACCGACCTGATCGGGCGGGTGGTGTTGTTCGTACCGAAGGTGATGGTCGCGGTGCTGATCCTGGCGTTCGGCGCCTATTTCGCGCGCTTCGTCGGTGCGGCGGTGACCGCATACTGCAAGAATGTGGGCATCAGCGACGCGGAGCTGCTCGGCCGGCTCGCGTTGTATGCGATCATGACCTTCGTTATCCTGATTGGGCTCGACCAGCTCGGTCTGGGCGACATCATCCGCCAGACGTTTCTCATACTCTTTGCGGCTATCGGGCTCGCCTTGGCGCTCGCCTTCGGGATCGGAGGAGCCAAGCGTGCCGGTGAGTTCCTCGACCGGTGGTCGAGGCGGCCGGCGGAAGAAGCGTTACCGCGCAAGGGACCGACGCCACCGGCGTGACCGAGGCACGCGAGCCTTCGCCTGCGCATGGCGGGAATGGCCCGGATACTCGTCGTAACTTGCGCGCCACAGGGGAGATCGCGGATGAGTAGCCATTGGACCGTTTGGCGTTGAAGCCCGTTATCGCAGTTTGGCCCGGTCATTCGTATCCGCGCGGCGCCACATGGGATGGCGAAGGCGTGAACTTCGCGCTGTTTTCGGAGCACGCCGAGCGCGTCGAACTATGCATTTTCGATGGGGCGGGCCGCCGCGAGCTTCAGCGCATCGAATTGCGCGAGCGCACGGACCAGGTCTGGCACTGTTACCTTCCGGAGGCGCGCCCGGGCCTCCTCTATGGCTACCGCGCGTACGGCCCCTATCGTCCCGAGGACGGCTTCCGCTTCAATCCGCACAAGCTGTTGCTCGATCCGTATGCGCGCAACATCGTCGGCGCGCTGCGGTGGAGCGACGCGCTTTATGGCTACACCGTCGGCCACAAGCGCGGGGATCTCTCGTTCGACCGCCGCGACAGCGCCGCCGCAATGCCCAAGTGCAAGGTGGTCGAGAGCGCGTTCACATGGGGCAACGACCGGCCGCCGGAGGTGCCATGGCATGAAACCGTGATCTACGAGCTCCATGTGCGCGGCTTCACGATGCAACATCCCGACGTGCCGCCGCCACTGCGCGGGACCTACGCCGGCCTCGCGACGGCACCCATCATCGACTATCTGAAGCGCCTGGGTGTCACGACGATCGAGCTCATGCCCGTGCACACGTTCGTCGACGACCGTCGCCTGGTCCAGCAGGGCATGCGCAACTTCTGGGGCTACAACACGATCGGCTACTTCGCGCCCGACGTTCGCTACTCGGCGACCGGCAAGGTCAACGAGTTCAAGACCATGGTGAAGACGCTGCACTCGGCGGGTTTCGAGGTGATTCTCGACGTCGTCTATAACCATACGGCGGAAGGTGACGAGCACGGGCCGACGCTGTGCTTCCGCGGCGTCGACAACGTGTCCTATTACCGGTTGCAACAGGACGCGCGACGCCACTACATGGACTTCACGGGCTGCGGCAACACGCTCGACATGCGGCATCCGCGGGTGCTGCAACTGCTGATGGACTCGCTGCGCTACTGGGTGAGCGAGATGCATGTCGACGGCTTCCGGTTCGACCTGGCGTCCGCTCTCGCCCGCGAGCTCCACGACGTGGATCGTTTGGGAGCGTTCTTCGACATCCTGCGCCAAGACCCGGTGCTGACCCGCGTCAAGCTCATCGCCGAGCCCTGGGACCTGGGTGAAGGCGGCTACCAGGTGGGCAACTTTCCGACCGGGTGGGCAGAGTGGAACGACAAGTACCGCGACACCATGCGCGCCTACTGGAAGGGCGACGGAGGAGTCATCGGCGACTTCGCCCGCCGCCTCACCGGCTCGTCGGACCTGTACGGAAGCAACGGCCGACGTCCGCACGCCAGCATCAACTTCGTCACCGCCCATGACGGCTTCACGCTGCGCGACCTCGTGTCGTACAACGAGAAACACAACGAGGCCAACGGCGAGGACAATCGCGACGGCAACGACAACAACCTGTCATGGAATTGCGGCGCGGAAGGGCAGACGGACGATCCCGCGATCATCGCTCTGCGCGCGCGCCAGGCACGCAACCTGATTGCGACCCTGCTCTTGTCGCAGGGCGTGCCGATGATCCTGGCCGGCGACGAGATCGGCCGCACGCAGCGAGGCAACAACAACGCCTATTGCCAGGACAACGCGACAAGCTGGGTCGACTGGAATCCGGATGAGACACGCGCGCGCTTCCTCGCGTTCGCGCGCCGGATGCTGCAGCTGCGGCGCGACCATCCGGTCTTCCGGCGCAAGCATTTCTTCCAGGGTCACGTGCTGCAGGGGGACGCCGAATACGACATCGCCTGGCTCAGACCGGACGGCGCCGCCATGACCGACCAGGAGTGGAACCACGATTTCGCGCGCTGCCTGGGTGTCTATCTCTCCGGCAGCGCGCTGGACGAGATCGATGCGCGTGGCCAACCGGTCCGCGACGATACCTTTCTGCTGTTGTTCAACGCGCATCACGACACGATCGAATTCACGCTTCCCGATTACAACGCCGCCGGGTGGCTGGTGCTGGTCGACACCGACCGCGACGAGGGACTGCTGCCGGATGGCATGTTTCAGCCTCGCGGCGCCTACGGTGTTGCCGCACGGTCGCTCGTGCTGCTGCAGCGGGTGACGCGCTCTGCATGAGGCATGCGCACCGGATGCCTTTCGGCGCCGCCGTCGACGACGACGCGGTGCGCTTTCGCCTTTGGGCGCCCGGTGCGCGCGACGTGGCTGTAGTGCTTGGCTCCGACGTCGACGGCACCCGCGCGCTGGTCCCGTCATCGGGTGGCTGGTTCGAAACCCGGGTCAACGACATTGGAGCCGGTACGCGCTACGCCTTCCGCGTCGATGGCGGCCGGTCGGTCCCCGACCCGGCGTCGCGATCGAATCCGGACGGCGTCCATGCGGCAAGCGCGGTCGTCGATCCGCGGAGTTTCGATTGGCAGCAGGATCGCTGGCGCGGCCGGCCGTGGCACGAGGCGGTGATCTACGAGATGCATGTGGGCACATTCACACCATCGGGCACGTTTGCGGGTGCCTCTGAACGTCTGGGCGAACTCGCGGATCTCGGTGTCACTGCCGTCGAATTGATGCCGATCGGCGCGTTTTCGGGTCGACGCAACTGGGGTTACGACGGCGTGCTGCCTTTCGCGCCGGCGTCCTGCTACGGCAGCCCCGACGACCTGAAGCGGTTCATCGACGCGGCGCATGGTTTCGGGTTGATGGTGCTTCTGGACGTCGTCTACAACCACTTCGGTCCCGACGGCAACTACCTGCACGTCTACGCGCCGCAATTCTTCAACCCTCGCCATCAAACGCCATGGGGCGCCGCCGTCAACTTCGACGGCGAAGGCAGTCGCGTGGTGCGCGACTACTTCATTCACAACGCGCTGTACTGGATCGACGAATTCCGCTTCGACGGACTGCGCCTCGACGCCGTCCATGCTATCGCCGACGACTCGCGCCCGGATTTCGTTTCCGAGCTCACCGCTGCGGTAGCCGGGAATGCGGGTTCCGATCGTCATGTTCATGTGGTGCTCGAGAACGACCGCAACGAAGCATGGCGCCTGGCGCGCGACGATGCGGGACGGCCGCTCCTCGCAACGGCGCAATGGAATGACGACCTCCATCACGCTTTGCACGTCCTCGCGACCGGTGAGCGCGACGGCTACTACGCCGACTATGCCGTACGCCCGCTGGAGCAGGTGGGGCGCTCGCTTACCGAGGGCTTTGCGTATCAGGGCGAGCCGTCGCCGTTTCGCGGCGGTGCGCCGCGGGGCGAGGCAAGCGCCATGCTGCCCGCGGGCGCATTTGTCTCGTTCACGCAGACCCACGATCAGGTCGGCAACCGGGCATTCGGCGAGCGGCTCTCGGTGCTGGCCGATGCGAAGGCGCTGCGCGCTGCCGTCGCATGCGTGCTGCTGGCGCCCTCGCCGCCGATGCTGTTCATGGGCGAGGAGTTCGGCGCCACCACGCGCTTCCTGTTCTTCTGTGATTTCGACGGCGAGCTTGGGCGCGCGGTCACTCGCGGTCGACGCACGGAGTTCGCGAGATTCGATCGCTTTCGCGACGCGGGATCGCTGGCATCGATTCCCGATCCGAATGCGCCCGAGACATTCGCCGCGAGCCGGCTCGATTGGAACGAAGCGGCAACGCGGGCCGGCGCGCATTGGCGCGCGTTCTATCGCCAATGCCTGGCCCTGAGGCGCAAACATGTTGTTCCGCATCTGGACGGTGGGGCAGATTCCGGCAAGGCCTTCCAGATCGAGCATCAAACGCTGCTCCGGGTGCGCTGGCAACTCGGCAGTGTCACGCTGCATCTTCTCGCGCAATTCGCTCCTGCGCCGCTGCAAGACATTCGGCCGATGCCCGGCGTGCCGTTCTACGAAAGCGATGCCGGCATCGCGGCCGGCGGCACTTGGCCGGGCCATGGCGTTGCGTTCACCCTGGAGGATTCGCGATGAGCGAGGCTCTGGGGCGCCTTGCCAACGCGCACGGCATTAACCGTGACTACCACGACGTTTGGGGAAACCGGCACCAGGTTTCCGATGCAACCATGCGCGCTGTGCTGACGGCGATGGGCGTATCCGCCATCGATGACGCAGCCGCATCCGCGGTGCTGCGGTCCATCGAGAACGCGCGCGATGCGCAGCGGGTGGCGCCGCTCGTCGTCCTGCGCGAGAACGCGCGACCCTGGACGGTGCAGTTGCGGCTCCCCTCTGCGGCCGCCGCCATGCCACTTTCCGTGCGTGTGGTGGCCGAGGATGGCAGTCCGCGCCATGACGCTGCGGTCGCGGTCGTCCGGCGCGACTCGCCGACGCGCGCGGACGCGACATGCGTAGGGGTCGAAGTCGCCCTGACGGCGAGCCTTCCCCTCGGCTACCACCAGGTGGAGTTCATCGCTGGGGAGCAGTGTGTTGCGCGGACGTGCTGTGCGGTTGCTCCGCCGACCTGTTACCTGCCGACACCGACGCAGGAGGGAAGGACATGGGGCGCCACTGCCCAACTTTATGGTGTGCGCTCGGCACGGAACTGGGGCATCGGCGATTTCACCGACCTCGCGTCGCTGATCGGGCAATTGGGCGAGCGCGGTGCCGGACTCGTCGGCGTCAATCCGCTGCACGCGCTGTTTCCCGCGATGCCGGAACACGCCAGTCCCTACAGCCCGTCGAGCAGGCTCTTCCGTAACATCCTGTACATCGACGTCGAAGCCGTTCCGGAATGGCGTGACTGCGAAGCCGCGCGCACGCTGGTCCGGTCGACGGCCTTTGCGGCACGGCTTGCCTCCCTGCGCGATTCACCGCTGGTGGACTACGCGGCCGTAGCCGCTGCCAAGAGGCAGGTGCTGGAACTTCTCTATCGGCACTTCCGGCAGAGCTACCTCGCGGCCGACAGCGCGCGTGCGCAGGCGTTCCGCGCGTATGTGCTCGCCGGAGGCGCCGCGTTGCGCGAACACGCGCTGTTCGATGCGTTGCACGAGTCGTTTCACAGCGACGACCCGACCGTCCGCGGCTGGGCCGCATGGCCCGAAGCGTATCGCGATCCCCGGTCACCCGCGGTTACGCAGTATGCTGCGAGCCACGTCGAGCATGTCGAGTATTACGCCTACCTGCAATGGCAGGCGGAGGAGCAATTTGCCGCGGCCAGCGCGAAAGCGCGCGCCAGCGGCCTCGCGGTCGGCATCTATGGCGATCTCGCAGTCTCGATCGATCGCGGCGGCGCCGAGGCCTGGGCCAACCAGGATCTCTATGCGATCGGCGCCAGCGTAGGCGCGCCACCTGATGCGTTCAACATGAATGGGCAGGACTGGGGCTTGCCACCGATGATTCCCAGTCGCCTGCGCGACGCTGCCTACGCCCCGTTCCTCGCCACGTTGCGCGCCAACATGCGCCACACCGGCGCGCTGCGCATCGATCACGTCATGGGACTCGCGCGGCTGTTCTGGGTTCCTGCGGGTGCTCGACCGGCCGACGGCGCGTACGTCCAGTATCCGTTCGCGGACCTTCTCGGGCTGCTGGCGCTGGAGAGCCACCGTCATCGCTGCATGGTGATCGGCGAGGATCTCGGGACGGTTCCCGACGCGCTACGCGCAACGCTCGCCGAAAACGCCGTCCTGTCGTATCGGGTGCTGATCTTCGAGCGGGATGCCGGAGGCGCATTCAAACCCCCTGATGCGTATCCGCCCGAGGTGCTGGCCAGCGCCAGCACCCACGACCTGCCGACGCTCGCCGGTTGGTGGGCGGGCAAGGACATCGCCTTGCGCGCGGACCACGGGTTGCTTCCGTCGGAGGACGAGCGCGGGTCGCAGGCGCGAGAACGGGCCGACGATCGCATGCGGCTATTGGCCGCTCTCGGGAACGCCGGGCTGATGCCCGCCGGCGCTGGGTACGATGAGATCGCGGGGCAGTCGGCGATGGGCGCGTCGCTCGCAACCGCCGCGCAAACCTACCTTGCGCTGACGCCCTCGCGCCTTGCCGTCGTGCAGCTCGAGGACTTGCTGGGCATGCTAGACCAGTCGAACCTGCCAGGCACGACCGATGAGTACCCCAACTGGCGGCGCAAGCTCACGCTGCCCCTCGAACGCTGGCCGGAGGACGAGCGCGTCGCCGCACTCGTGGCGGCGCTTGCGCGCGCCCGGCCGCGAGCGCAGCGGGCCGCCCCCGAACGCGTGCCTCCATTGCATGTCCCGCGCGCCACCTACCGCGTGCAGCTCAATCGCGATTTCACGTTCGCCGATGCGAGAGCCCTTGTGCCGTATCTCGCGGCACTCGGCATCAGCCACGTGTATTGCTCTCCGTACCTGCGCGCGCGCCCCGGCAGCCCTCATGGCTACGATATCGTCGATCACTCGTCACTCAATCCCGAACTCGGCAGCCGCGCCGATTTCGAACAGTTCGTCACAGCGCTGGCAGAACATGGCATGGGGCACCTTTGCGACGTGGTCCCAAATCACGTCGGAGTCATGGGCGCGGACAACGCTTGGTGGATGGACGTGCTCGAGCACGGTCCGGCGTCCGCGTGCGCCGACTACTTCGACATCGACTGGGCGCCCTTCGACGCCGAGCTCGCCGGCCGCCTGCTGGTGCCGGTGCTGGGAGACCCCTACGGTGCGGTCCTCGAGCGTGGCGAGCTCAAGCTCGCGTTCGAACGCGAGACGGGCACCTTTGCCATCAGCTATTTCGGCCACCGCTTTCCGATCGATCCGCGTGAATACCCGACGCTTCTGATCCCGGCATTCGAACGGATCTCCGACGCGCTGCCTCCCGCGAGCGCCGTCCCGGCCGCGCGGATCGTTTCCCGTCTGCGCGGATTGCCCCCGCGGTCGGCGACCGCCCCCGCCTCCGTCGCGCAGCGCCTGGCAGAAAGCACGGAGGCCAAGGCGGAGTTGGCTGTGCTCGCGGCACGCCACGGCCCGCTTGACGACGCAATCGCCGACGTCGTGGAGCACTTCAATGGCGTCCCGGGCCAACCCGCCACTTTCGAGCGATTGCACGCGCTCCTCGAAGCGCAGGCGTTCCGGCTCGCGTACTGGCGCGTCGCCGCGGATGAAATCAACTACCGCCGGTTCTTCGACGTCAACGATCTGGCGGCGCTGCGGATGGAAAGCGCCACGGTGTTCGACGCCACGCATTCGTTCCTGCTGCAGCTCGCCGCGGAAGGAAAGATCGACGGCCTGCGTATCGACCATCCGGACGGACTGTACGACCCCGCGGCCTATTTCGAGCAGTTGCAGGTGCGGTACCGACAACTGGTTTTGGCTTCCAATGCTTCCCCGAACGCGGACCCGCCTCCCATCTACATCGTGCTGGAAAAGATCGCCGCCGCGCACGAACGCCTGCCTGTCGCGTGGCGCGTCAGCGGTACCACCGGCTATCGCTTCGCGAACCTGGTGAACGGCCTCTTCGTGGTCGGTGCCGCCAAGGATCGCCTCGATCGCTGCTGGCGCGAATTCGTCGGCTCCGAGGCGCTCGACTACGAGACCACGGTGCGCCGCGCCAAGCGTGCAATCATGCAAGGGCCGCTCGCGGCCGAGCTGGCGACGCTGGCGCATCGGGCGCTGCGCGTCGCGCGTGGCGATCACCGCACCCGTGACTTCACCTTCAACGTGCTGCGCCGGTCGATCGAGGAAGTCATAGCCCGCTTTCCCGTCTACCGGACCTACATCGCGGCTGACGGCGCGTCGGTGCAGGACCGCCACTACATCGAATGGGCCGTCGTGCGGGCACAACGCGCGTCGCGCACGGCCGATGCGAGCGTGTTCGATTTCCTGCGCGCGCTGATGTTCGGGACTCCGCCGCCCGGCACGGCGACCGACCGGGAGGCGCAATACCGCGAGTTCGCCATGCGCTTCCAGCAATTTACATCGCCCGTAGCCGCCAAGGGTGTCGAGGATACCGCGTTCTATACGTTCAATCGCCTGATCGCGCTGAACGACGTCGGCGGCGACCCTGAAGAATTCGGCACGACCGTCACGGCGTTCCATGACGCTTCTCGGGCACGCATGGAGGAGTGGCCGGCCACGCTGCTCGCAACGTCGACCCACGACAACAAACGTTCGGAGGACGTGCGTACGCGGATCGACGTGATCTCGGAGATGCCGGATGCGTGGCGCCGCACCGTCCAGCGCTGGCGGCGGCTGAATCGCGCGCACAAGCGGCGAGTCGGCGACGAAGACGCGCCGTCCGCCAACGACGAGTACCTGCTCTACCAGACGCTGGTCGGCACGCTTCCTCCGGGGCCACTGGGTGATGCGGAACTTGCCGGCTATCGTCTACGCATACAGCGGTACATGCTCAAGGCAGCACGCGAGGCAAAGACTCGCACCAGCTGGCTCGGGTTGAACGCCGATTACGAGGCGGCGCTCGCATCGTTTGTGACGGCGCTGCTCGCAGGCGGCAACAACCGGTTCCGGACCGATCTCGTCCGGCAATGCGCGGGTTTCGCATGGTTCGGCATGCTCAATAGCCTGTCGCTCGCGCTCGTCAAATTTTCGTCGCCGGGTGTGCCGGATCTCTATCAGGGCAACGAACTGCTTGATTTCCGGCTAGTGGATCCCGACAACCGTGCCACCATCGATTACAATCTGTGCCGAACGACAGCTCGCCCGGCTCGATGCTTTGGCACAAGGCCCCGCGCCTGAGGTCGCCGACGCGATTCGTTTGTGGTTCGCTGCGCCGGGCGATTCGCACGCGAAGTTGTGGGTGACCTACCGTCTCCTTCGTTATCGCGCCGCGCACCGCGAGTTGATGGCCGCCGGCGAATACCATCCGGTGACCGTGACCGGACCGCGTGCGGACCACGTGATAGCGTTCGCGCGCCGTGAGGGCGACGCGTGGGCCATCGCCATCGCCGGCCGCCTGTTCGCGTCGCTCCGCCTGGCGCCTGGTGCGCTGCCGGTTGGCAAGGCGGTCTGGAAGGAGACGCTGGTTGACCTTTCCTTTCTTCCGCCCGACGTCAAGGTGGCCAACGTCCTGACACGAGAAAGTTGCCTCCTGGAAAATGGACGATTGCCGATGGCCGACGCGTTCCGCATCTTTCCGGCGGCACTGCTGCATTGCGAGCCCGGTGACTGACTTGCAATACCCCCGCGCTGGGGACTTTAGACAATGGCGACGGTTCACGGCCGGATTCGGGAAATCGTGGTAACAGGCCGCGACAGAGTAGAATCCCAGCGTCGGCCTTCGACCGCAAATTGCAAAGGGCAGATAGCCGGCGAGGTGCGGCGGCCGACCGGGTGCAACTATTTCGTCCCCCACGCCGCGACGATCGTCGCGCCCCGCCATCGCCTGTTGAGCCTGCGCTTTTCCGAACTGGGTCCGCATCGCCATCGCGGTCGAGGCTCAGTGTCGTGTTGCCGGAGGGAAGCGCGTGGCAGAAGTGAGACCGTCAAGAATTCGGCTGGAAGCCTCCTCCTTTTGCCAGTTGAGGTGTCCTTCCTGTCCGACCACCAGCAAGGCGATTCACCCCGCCGTGGGCAGCGGATTTCTCAAGCTCCGCGACTTCCAGAAGCTCCTCGACGACAATCCCGGGATCAGGGAAATCGAGTTGTCGAACCTGGGCGAGATCTTTCTCAATCCCGATCTCCTGGAGATCATCCGGCTTGCGCACGATCGAGGCGTGAAATTGCATGCCGACAACGGCGTGAATCTCAACCATGTCAAGGACCATGTCCTCGAGGGCCTGGTCAAGTACGGATTCCGGAGCATGACGTGCTCCATCGATGGCGCCAGCAACGAGTCCTACAAGATATATCGGGTCAGGGGGAATTTCGACGCTGTCATTGCGAACCTGAGGAAGTTGAACGAACTCAAGAAACGATACCGATCGCCCTATCCGCATTTGGCATGGCAGTTCGTGATGTTCGGCCACAACGAGCATGAGATCTCGGAGGCGAGAAGGCTTGCCGGCGAATTGGGGATGAAATTCGTCCCGAAGCTTTCGTGGGATCCAGCGTTTTCACCGATCCGAAATCAGGCACTCATCCGGAGGGAAGCGGGTGCGGCCTCGCGCGACGAGTACAAACAGCAGCATGGCGTCGCTTACGGACAGGCGTATTGTCACGCGCTCTGGGATGAACCGCAGATCAACTGGGACGGCAAGGTGCTGGGTTGCGCTCGCAATTTCTGGGGAGACTTCGGAGGCAACGTCTTCAAGGAAGGGTTATCGAACAGCATCAACCATCCAAAGATCCAGTACGCGAGGAGGATGCTCCTCGGAAAGGAAGCCCTGCGAGAGGACATTCCTTGCGCGACCTGCGACATTTACCTGACCAGAAAGGCGAATCGGATGTGGTTGCGCAGGGGATTGTGGTTCCACGTGTACGCAGGAGTTAGAGCCGCGTATCGCCGCCTCGGCTTGAATCATTCCATCGCCTTGCACAAGCTTCGGCAAAGCGTCGGAAGGGTCAAGCTGCGTCATTCCGGCCGGACCTGAGGCCGGCGCGCGCGGCATTCGATCGTCGCAGGCGCATCGTCAAAAGCAACGAAGCATATGAGATACCAGACTCCCAGGGATCGCAAAATGCCGGAGACGGCGGACGCAACTTCGCATTGCTCAGCTAGCTTGCCCGCCCGTAGCGCCAATGCCCCCTTTGTTTCCGTAATCGTGCCTGTTTTCAATGACCCGGTTCGGCTCGCCTTGTGCTTGCAAGCACTCGAAAGCCAAACATACCCGAAAGATCTGTACGAAATCATTGTCGTCGACAACGGTTCGGACGAACCCATTGGCCGCATCGTGAGCGAGTACGGACAGGCCCGCCTTTGCGAGGAACGGCGGCCCGGATCGTACGCCGCCCGCAACAAGGGCATTTCTCTCGCTCGAGGTGAAATCATCGCGTTTACCGACGCCGATTGCATTCCGTACTCGGACTGGATCGAGGCGGGCGCAGCCGCCCTAAGCAACATGCGAGAGTGTGGCCTGGTCGCCGGGAGAGTTGATGTCTTCTTCAAGAATTCGGAACGCCCGACCAGCGTCGAGTTGTACGATGGAACGCGCGGCTTCTTGCAGCAAAAGTACGTCGAAGTGGATCGATATGGGGCAACAGCCAACCTCTTCACGTGGCAGGCTGTATTCGGGAAGGTCGGCCTCTTTAACGACGCGTTGAGATCGTATGGCGATGTCGAATGGGGGAGGCGCGTCGATCGCTCCGGCTACCAACTGGCATATTGTGACAAGATCGCCGTCCGACATCCGGCGAGGCATACGTGGCGCGAGCTGTACTGCAGGATCTCGCGCGTAACGGGCGGGTTGCGCGACCTGACACGCATGAACAAGCATCTTCCTCAAGATTACGCGAGCCAGAGAAAGATTCCCGCGATCTTGATCGAAATATGGCGCGACCCAAGGCTAAGTACGGCGACGAATAAGCTGCGAGTTATCGCCGTCACATTTGTCGTCCAATGGATGAAGACCTTCGCGAGGATACGGCTACATCTTGGGTGGGGAAGGTGAGTGAGAGGTGGTGGAGGGCGCCTCATACTTTCATTTGGAGGCATGCTGCGAGAATGGTGTACCTGAAGCGGCGTCAGGCACCACCCATCGTCTTCGTGGTGTACCTCCAAACGTTATTGGCGAAGCTCTGCCGTCAGCTGCGCATGCCAAATGAAAAACTTCAACTCACGGAAGCACTGGACAGAAATGGCGAGTTCACAACGAAATGGTTTGATAACAACGCCGTCGAATGGATGAGGATATTCGAAAGACACAATATCCTGGAGAAACACCTGCGGATTCTGGAGATAGGATCCTGGGAGGGAAGATCAACGGTGTTCTTCCTGCACCATTTGCCCAGGGCGGAAGTCACATCGGTTGACACATGGCAGGGCAACGATGAACACACCGACGACCCGCGATTGTCCCGTATTGAAGACTTGTTCGATTCGAATGTCGCGAGGTTCGGCTCTAGGTTGAGGAAAGTGAAGTCGAGTTCATTCGAATACTTTTGTCGCTGCGGGCAGGGGCCTCAGTTCGACCTCGTCTACGTCGACGGATCTCACCATCCCGATGACGTGATCGTGGATGCGATCCGAGGTTTTGGCCTGCTCAAGAAAGAAGGATTGATTATTTTTGATGACTATATCTGGGAGCGGAACCCGTCTGTCCAGTATGACCCCGCTCGCGCAATAAATTGCTTCTTGAGAATGAAACGACGCGAATATGAAATAGTGAGCGTTACCGCGCAGATTGTTCTGAAGAAATTGACACCGTAGGCGATTGCTTAGGGGCGTGCGATTGGGACCCCGCAGTGGGCCTTGAAGGCGACGAGCGGTCTACCCGGAAGCGCCTCGCCGAGCGGTACGACACAGTCTGGACGCTCTGAACAGCTCTATAAGAGAGGTGATGCGAAGCGCCGGGCCTTCCGTGGACGTTCTGGACTGTTGTTCTGGCGGATGGGGTGGGATTCGAACCCACGAAGGACTTGCGCCCTTGCCGGATTTCAAGTCCGGTGCATTCGACCACTCTGCCACCCATCCAAGGCTTTCCGGGGAACGCGAGACGCGGCGTAATCGATCGCCCACCGCCTTGAAACGGCCCTAAGGCGGCCAAATCTTAGCACCGGGGTAGCTGCCCCCCAAGCGTTCGCCTCGGGGGGCAGCCCGAACCTTGGGACAATCTGTTAGTCTAACTGTCTGTTCGGCCCGGTCGGGCCGCTTGCGGAGGAAAGATGGATCCTAAATTCGAGCCGGTCATGTCGGGGCGATCGACGACCCCGCGTCCGGCGTTTGACGGCACCGTTGCGCCGCCGTCGGTACAGAGCACGGTCCTGCGCAACACGTATTGGCTGCTCGCGCTGTCGATGCTGCCGACGATCGCGGGCGCCTTTGTCGGCAGCCAGCTCAACCTGTTCGCGCAATTCACCGCCCATCCCGTCGCCACGCCGCTGCTGATGTTCGGGGCGATGATGGGCATGCTGTTCGTCGTTACCGCGCTTCGCAACAGCGCGTGGGGTGTCGTCGCGCTGCTCGGCTTCACGTTCGTCGCGGGGCTGATGCTGACGCCCATCCTGACGGTCGCGGCGGATATCCGCAACGGCTGGCAACTGGTCGGACTGGCGGGCGCGATGACCGCGGCGATCTTCTTCACGATGGCGATGATCGCCACGGTCAGCAAGCGCGATTTTTCGTCGATGGGCAAGTTCCTGATGGTCGGCACGGTCGTGCTGATCGTGGCGAGCCTGGCGAACCTCTTGTTCCAGATTCCCGCGCTCACGGTGGCGCTGTCCGCGATCACGGTGCTGATCTTTTCCGCCTGGCTGCTGCATGATCTCAGCCGGATCGTCCGGGGCGGCGAAACCAACTACATCATGGCGACGTTGAGCGTGTTCCTGGACCTGCTCAACATCTTCATCAGCCTGCTCAACCTGCTGCTGGCCTTCTCCGGGCAGCGCGACTGAATCGATAACCGGCAGTACCTTCGAGGGCGCCTGATCGGCGCCCTTTTTTTCGCGTCAGCGCTCGCTCATTTCTCGAAAAGCGCGATCGACTCGACGTGCGCCGTGTGCGGGAACATGTTCACCGCGCCGGCGGCCGCAAGCCGGTAGCCGCGCTCGTGCACCAGCACCTCCGCGTCGCGGGCGAGCGTGGCCGGATTGCACGAGACATAGACGATCCGCGCAAGGCTGCCCTTCGTCGTCGCGGCGCGGCAGCGCCTTGACGACGTCGATGGCGCCTTCGCGCGGCGGATCGATCAGCACGCGGTCGAGCGGCCCCAGGGCGGCAATGCTCTCCGGCGTCGCCTCGAAGAGGTTGGCGACGACGAAACGCACGCGGTCGCCGAGCCCGTTGTGGCGGCGTTGGCCCCGGCGCGCTGCACCAGCGCCGCGCTGCCTTCGACGCCGACGACGGTCGGCCCCGCGCCGCGCGATGGGCAGCGTGAAATTGCCGAGGCCGCAGAAGAAGTCGGCAACGCGCTCGCCGGGCTGCGGGTCGAGCAGCGTCATCGCGCGCCGCACCAGCACGCGGTTGATCGCGCTGTTGACCTGCGTGAAGTCGGTCGGCGCGAACGGCATCTCGATCGCGAATTCGGGCAGCAAGTAAGTCAACGAGGCGTTCGGCGGGATGGAACGGCGCTACCGTGGCCGGACCGCCGGTCTGCAGCCAGAACGCGATGCCGATGCCGGTCGGCGAACGTCGCGCAGCTTGGCTTCGTCCTCCGGCGTCAAGGGCGCGAGGATGCGCAGCACCAGGGCATAGTCGAGCGCGATGCCGTCGCCCTGCCGGCGTTCGCCCTCATTTCGTTCACCAACGCGAGCTCGATTTGCGGCAGCCGATCGTAGATCGTCAGCGACGCCACCAGCAGCCGCAGCGCGGGCAGCAGATCGGAAATCACGGACGGCAGCACGTGGCACTCGCGTCATGTCGGCGACGAAGCTCGACTTGCGCTCGTGGAAGCCGACCAGCACGCCGCCTTTCTTCGCCACGTGCCGCACCGTGAGCCGCGCGCGATAGCGATAGCCCCACGCCGGGCCTTCGATGGGCGGCAGCATCCGTTCCGCGCGCACGCGCCCGATACTGCGCGAGCGCATCCTCCAGCGCGCGCTGCTTGGCGGCGACCTGCAGCGACGGGTGCGCGTGCTGCAGCGTGCAGCCGCCGCAGACGCCGAAATGCGGGCAGCGCGGCGTGACGCGCGACGCGCTCGCCTTCGACACCGACGTGACGCGGGCGATCTCGAACGTCGGCTTCGTGCGCACCGGCGCCGCATGGACGCGCTCGCCGGGCAGAGCGCCTTCGACGAAGATTGCCTTGCCGTCGACGCGCGCGACGCCCGCGGCCTTCCTGGTCCAGCGACTCGATGGTCAGCAATGTCTCGGGGGTGAGGGCGGAGGGGGCCATGCGTGGAGGCGGAGCAGGCAGGCGCAAACGCGGCCGCGGGCGCGCAAATCCTGCCGGAGCGGGATAAAAACGGCGTCGAGCCGCGAATTGTACCGTCGCGAGGGTCTGGACGATGCGCGGCGGTCCGGTAAAATTCGCGCCATGAGGCTGCTCGCGTTCGACACGTCCACCCACTGGCTCTCGGTCGCCTGCGGCGCGGACGACGCTTGGGTACAGAAGGGCGAGCCCGCGGGCCAGGCGCATTCCGAGCGCTTGCTGCCGCTCGTCGACGCGGTGCTGGCGGAGGCTGGCTGGTCGCTGCACTCGCTCGACGGCATCGCCTTCGGTGCCGGGCCCGGATCGTTCACCGGCGTGCGCATCGCCTGCGGCGTGGCGCAGGGGCTGGCGTTCGGCGCCGGTCTGCCGCTGGTGCCGGTGCCGACGCTGGAGGCGCTCGCGCAGGCGGCGTGGCGCGCGCACGCGGCCACGCGCATCGTCGCCTGCCTCGACGCACGGATGCGCGAGGTCTACGTCGCCGCCTACGTGCGCGACGAGGGGCATTTGCGTGAATTGCGTCGCCCCCGCGGTGCTGAAGCCGGCCGACGTCGTGCTGCCCGACGTGGATGGCGCCGCGTGGTTGGGCGCCGGCGGCGGCTTCGCCGCCTATCCGGAACTGCAAGCACGGCTGACGCTTGGCCAGCGTCGATGCGGATGCGGTGCCGGACGCGCGCTCGATCGGCGAGCTGGCGCAACCGCGGCTTGCGCGCAGGCGAGGGCGTCGCCGCCGCGGACGCGTTGCCGCTCTATGTCCGCCACCGCGTCGCGCTGACGAGCGCGGAGCGCGCGCGCCGGCGCGCGTCTCTGAGGCGGTTCGCTGCCATGGCGACGCTGCCGGCCGATTCGTGCCGCGCGCAGTCCGTACTCTGGCGGCCGCTCGTTTCGGCGGACGTCGCCTACGTCGCGGCGCTCGAGGCGCACATCCATGCCGCGCCGTGGACGCCCGGACAATTTTCGCGAAGCGCTCGCAGCCGGCTACAGCGCGCGCGTCGGCGAGCGCGAGGGCCGCATCGTCGCCTATGGCGTGCTGATGCTGGGGCCAGGCGAGGCGCAGCTGCTCAACTTTCCGTCGTGCCGGATGCGCGCCGCGATGGACTGGGCCGCGAGCTCTCGCTGCAGTTCCTGGCCGACGCGCGCAGGCTCGGTGCCGAACAAGTATTCCTCGAAGTGCGCGAGTCGAACGCGCCGGCGATCGCGTTGTACGAGCGCGCGGGTTTCGAGTCGGTAGCGCGGCGCGAGTCGTACTATCCGCCGGCGAGCGCCGGCGCTCCGCGTGAGGATGCGCTGGTCATGCGGCGCGGCCTTGAGCAGCCTCCTGATGGCCACGCGCGACGACATCCTGGTCGAACTGGGATTGACGCCGACGTGGCGGCGCCGCGGCGCGGCTGCAGTGCACGCCCGCTGAAGGTCCACAGGCGGAGCGTGCAAGCGACATGGCGCGTGCGAGCACGTCGCCCCGCAGCCGATGCGGCGTCGCCGGCGCCAGTGGAATCGACGCGGCGCGCAGCGCACGCATCGCCGCATTGACGTGGAACGAATTCGCCGCCGACGTCGACGCGTGCACGGCCTGCGGACTGTGCCGGACGCGCAACAAGTCGGTGCCGGGCGTGGGCGACGTCGATGCCGAATGGCTGTTCGTCGGCGAGGCGCCGGGCGCCGAAGAGGAT
Organism: uncultured beta proteobacterium; assembly: GCA_963828045.1. GTDB lineage: Bacteria > Pseudomonadota > Gammaproteobacteria > Burkholderiales > Casimicrobiaceae > VBCG01. The sequence continues at coordinate 1,160,720 of CAWHCM010000004.1, forward strand.
GCGCGAGGCGAGCCCTTCGTCGGGCAGGCGGGCGGCTGCTCGACAACATGCTCGCGGCGCTCATCCATCGCGCGCGGCCGCAACGTCTACATCGCCAACGTGCTCAAATGCCGGCCGCCCAACAACCGCACGCCCGAGCCGCGCGAGGCCGACGCCTGCCGACCGTATCTCGAGCGGCAGGTCGCGCTGATTCGGCCGAAGCTGATCGTGGCGCTGGGCAAGAGCGCCGCGTCGCTGCTGCTCGGCACCGATGCGACCATCGCCAGCCTGCGCGGCCGCGTCCACCGTTTTCGCGGCGTTCCGCTCGTCGTGACGTACCATCCGGCATACCTGTTGCGCAACCTGCCGGACAAGGCGAAGGCATGGGAGGACATGCTGCTTGCGCGGCGGACCGTCGCCGCGTCCGATCGTGACTGGCGTGGCCGCTCTGGCGCCGCCGGCATGAAGACCCTTGCGCGGGCGGCGATCGCGCGCCATATTGAGCGCAGAGGTCGCAAGCCCCGTTCTGCCGTAGCCATTTGCCTGGGAGGAAGAAATGTTGAAGAAAATTGCCGTCCTGTGCGCCGCCATCGTCACCATGACGCTGGCCGGCTGCGGTTACAACGACCTGCAGCGGCAGGACGAAGGCATCAAGGCCGCATGGTCCGAAGTGCTGAACCAGTACCAGCGTCGCGCCGACCTGGTCCCCAACCTCGTCAACACGGTCAAGGGCTACGCGGCACAGGAGCAGACGGTGCTGACCGAGGTGACCAATGCGCGTGCGAATGTCGGCGCGATCAAGGCCACGCCCGAACTCATCAACGATCCCGGCTGCATTCCAGAAATTCATCGCGGCGCAAAGCCAGCTGACCGGCGCGCTGTCGCGGCTGCTCGTCGTTTCCGAGAACTATCCGCAATTGAAGTCCGACGCGCTGTTCCGCGACCTGCAATCGCAGCTCGAGGGCACGGAAAATCGCATCACCGTCGCGCGCAAGCGCTACATCGACACGGTGCAGACGTTCAATTCGACCGTCCGCTCGTTCCCGACCAACCTGACCGCCATGCTGTTCAAGATGGAACGTGAAGCCCAACTTCTCCGTCGAGAACGAAGCGGCGATCAGCGCGCCGCCCAAGGTCGACTTCGGCAAGCAGCCGGCGCCCCCCGCTGCCCCCGCAGCTCCACCCAAGACCTCCGCCGCACCGACCGGCAAAACCGCCGAAGCCGCGCCGGACCCGGCAGCCGAACTGCTGAAGAAGGGGTCTTGATTGCCCCGCCATGTGCGGCCGCCGGGCTGCGCGTGGCTCGCGTGCGGCCGCGACGGTGCGGTGCTGAACTTGACATGATCCAGACGTCTCGGCCGCTGCTCGTGCTTGCGCGCGCACTGGCGCTCGTCCTGCTCGGACTGGCGCTGCCGCTCGGGCAGGCTGAGTGCCGCCGACGATCTGGCGAAGATTCCGCCGCTGACGTCGCGCGTCACGGATTTGACCAACACACTGTCCGCTGGCGAGCGCCAGGCACTCGAAGCCAAGCTCGCGGCGTGGGAGACGCAGACCGGCAATCAGCTCGTCGTGCTGATGGTGCCGTCGACGCAGCCGGAAGCCATCGCGTCGTATTCGATCCGCGTGGCGGAAGGGTGGAAGATCGGGCGCAAGGGCAAGGACAATGGCGCCATCTTTCTCATCGCCAAGGACGACCGCAAGAATCGCATCGAGGTGGGCTACGGGCTGGAGGGCGTGCTGACGGACGTGACCTGCCGCCGGATTCTCGCCGAGACCGTCGCGCCGTATTTCCGCAACGGCCAGTTCGCGCAGGGCATCAACGCCGGCGTCGACCAGATCATCGCCGTGGTCGACAAGGGGGAGCCGCTGCCTGACGCTCCCGTCGCGCAGCCGTCGGCGCGCCGGTCGGGCGGCATCTCGCTCGACACGATCTTCCTTCTGCTCTTCGTCGTCGTGCCGATCGTCGGCAGCATCCTGCGCCGCATCTTCGGCAAGGCGATCGGGTCGACGGTGGGAGCCGGCATCATCGGCGGTGCCGCGTGGTTCATCGCCGGTTCGCTCATCGTCGCGGTCATCGCCGCGGTGGTCGCGTTCATCGTGATGATCACGTTCGGCATGGGAGGCGGTCTCATGGGCCGCGGTGGCGGCGTGTTCATTCCGGGCGGCGGCGGAGGCGGCGGCTTCGGCGGCGGTGGCGGCGGCTTTTCGGGAGGCGGCGGCGGCTTCGGCGGCGGCGGCGCGTCGGGAGACTGGTGATGGCGGGGATGCTTGCCCGGCAGTGGAGCCACTTCATCACGGACCGCCGTGACGTGCACCGCATCTTTCCGACGGAGGAACTGGATCGCATCCAGCGCGCCATCGCGGCGGGTGAGACACTTCATGCAGGGGAGGTGCGCTTCGCCATCGAGGCGTCGCTGCCGATGCCCCGCATCTGGCACCGGCTGAAACCGCGCGAGCGTGCGCTGGAAGTGTTCGGCCTGCTGCGCATCTGGGACACCGAGAACAACGACGGCGTCCTGCTCTACGTGCTGCTCGCGGACCACGCGGTGGAGATCGTCGCCGACCGCGGCATCAACGCGCGCGTCGGCGATGCGGCATGGCAGGCGATCTGCACGAAGATCGAAACCGCGTTCCGCGAAGGGCGCTTCGCCGACGGCGTCGAACTGGGAATCGCCGAGATTTCCGCGCTGCTCGCACAGCATTCGCCGCGCACCGCCGCCGGACGCAACGAACTTCCGGACGCGCCCGTCGTCCTGTAGACCTGCCGGCCTAGTGCTTGCGGTCTCCGTCGGCGGCGGCAATCAGGTGCAGCGAGTCACCCTTGCTCTGGTTGTACTGGTGGCGCCACATGACGAGCAGCATCGCGCTCGACAGGAACAGGCCGAACAGCACCACCGCGCGATTGACGGACACCCCCTGCTGCACCATCAGGGTGTACAGCCCCACCATGACGAGGATGCCGATGTTCTCGTTGAAGTTCTGCACGGCGATCGAGTGGCCGGCGCCCATCAGCACGTGGCCGCGATGCTGCAGCAGCGCATTCATCGGCACGACGAAGAAGCCGCCGCAGCCGCCGATGACGACCATCAGGATGATCGCCAGCGGCAGCTTGGTGACGAAGATCATCGTGATCACGATGAGACCCATCGCGGTGCCGACCGGCAGCACGCTCACCGCAGCGCGCAACGAGACGTAGCGCGCGGCGAGCACCGCGCCGAGCGCGATGCCCACGGCCACCACGCCCTGCAGATAGGACGCCTGCGACAGGTCGTAGCCCAGCGACTTGGCGGCCCACGCCAGGACGATGAACTTGAGCGTAGCGCCCGCGCCCCAGAACAGCGTCGTCGTCGCGAGCGAGATCTGGCCCAGCTTGTCGCGCCAGAGCAGCGATACGCAGTGCGCGAACTCGCGGATCAGATAGAACGGATTCTTGCTCGGGACGCGGTGGTCGACACCGGTGTCCGGGATGAAGCCGTTGATGATCGCGGCGATGACGTACAGGAGACCGATGACGCAGATGGCGGCTTCCGGCGGCGTTTCGATGCCGGTGTCGATGGCGGGGAAGTCGAAGCCCAGCAGCACGTCCGACACCTTGTGGCTGACCAGGACGCCGCCCAACAGGACGCCCAGGATGATCGAGCCCACCGTCGTCCCCTCGATCCAGCCGTTGGCCACGACGAGCTGATGCGGCGGCAGGAGCTCGGTGAGGATTCCGTACTTCGCCGGCGAATAGGCGGCCGCGCCGAAGCCCACGACGGCGTAGGCGAGCAGCGGATGCACGGAGAACAGCATCAGGATGCACCCCACGACCTTGATCGCGTTGGTGATCAGCATCACCTTGCCCTTCGGCATCGAGTCGGCGAACGCGCCGACCAGCGGCGCCAGCACGACGTAGGACACGACGAAGGATTGTTGCAGCGACGGCTGCATCCAGTCGGGCTCTCGCAGTTCCTGGAGTAGCCTGATGGCCGCGATCAGCAGCGCGTTGTCGGCAAGCGAGCTGAAAAACTGCGCCGCCATGATCGTGTAGAAGCCGGCCTTCATTTCCTCGATGCGCGCCTTCGATTCGTCGGGCGGATCCAAAGGCAGATCCGCGGCCGCGATGCGCGCGGGCTGGTTGGTTATAATGTCCGCAACAGCGCGGCCCGCGTTTTATACCATGTTTGCCCCGTACGACTGTTGCGGGGCGTCGTCGGCTGCGAATCGGCCCGTCAGTTGACACCTGGTTGACACCATCTCCTGCAGGCATTACCCGCACGCATGGCCCGACCGCTGTACGCACAGATCAACCTTGCTGCAATGCGAGGCAACTTGGCGCGCGTGCGTGAAAAGGCGCCCGGCACGCAGGTGCTGGCGGTGGTCAAGGCCAATGCCTACGGGCACGGACTCGCCCGCATACTGCCTGCGCTCGAAGACGCCGACGGGCTGGCGCTCGTCGAACTCGATGCCGCAGTGTCGCTCGCGCGAGCAGCACTACATGCGCCGCATCCTTTTGCTCGAGGGCTTTTTCGCCGAGGGCGAGTTGGGCGAGGTCGCCGCGCGTCGCCTGGCCATCGTCGTGCACGACATCGAGCAGGTGAAGATGCTGGAGAGCGCCGCGCTGGCGCGGCCGCTGGAAGTTTTCGTCAAGGTCAACACCGGCATGAACCGCCTTGGTTTCCGGCCGCCTGAGGTCGCGGGAATCTGCGAGCGGCTCGCCAGCGCGCCTTCCGTGGCGGCGTTGCGACTGATGACGCATTTCGCGCGGGCGGACGAAGAGGACGGCCTTGCGGAACCGCTCAAGTTGTTCGAGAACGCGTGCCGCGGCCTGCCGTATCCGCGCTCGTTGGCCAATTCGGCCGGCATCATCCGGTTCCCCGAAGTGGGCGGCGATTTCGTGCGGCCCGGCATCATGCTCTACGGCGCCACGCCGCTTCCCTACGACACGCCGGACATGCTTGGCTTGCGGCCGGTGATGACGCTGCGCTCCGAAATCATCGCGGTGCAAGACCTGAAGGCCAACGAAAGCGTCGGATATGGGGCGCATTACACGGCGTCGCGGCCGCATCGCGTCGGCGTGGTCGCTTGCGGCTACGCGGACGGCTATCCGCGCCATGCACCCAACGGCACGCCGGTGCGCGTCGTCGGCACGAAGGTGCGCCTGGCAGGCCGGGTGTCGATGGACATGATCACCGTGGACCTGACCGACGTCCCCGACGCGCGGGTGGGCAGTCCCGTCGTATTGTGGGGCGAGGGGATGCCCGTCGACGACGTTGCCGCGGCGGCGGCGACGGTCGGATATGAATTGTTGTGCGCGGTCGCGCCGCGAGTGCCGTTCGTGACCAGCGAATTGGGCGGCATCGATCTCGATCTCTAGCAGTTTTTGACCGTCGGAGCAGCCAACGTGTACATCGTCGTCACCGGCGCCGCCGGATTCATCGGGTCCAACCTGGTTCGTGCGCTCAACGCGCGCGGCGAGACGGACATCATCGCCGTCGACAACCTGCGCGATGCCGACAAGTTCCGCAACTTGGCCGACTGCGACATCGCCGATTACCTGGACCAGGACGAGTTCGTGTCGCGCGTCATGGCCGGCGACTTCGAGGACGACATCGCCGCCGTGCTGCACCAGGGCGCCTGTTCGGACACGATGGAATCCGACGGGCGCTTCATGCTGCGCAACAACTATCGCTATTCGGTGACGCTGCTCGATCACTGCCAGGACAACGACATCCCGTTCCTGTACGCGTCCAGCGCGTCCGTGTACGGCGCCGGCACCGAATTCGCCGAGGAACGCGCGAACGAAGCGCCGCTCAACGTGTACGGCTATTCGAAGTATCTTTTCGACCAGTACGTGCGGCGGATGCTTCCCGAGCGCACGTCGCAGGTCGCGGGCTTCCGGTACTTCAACGTCTATGGACCGCGCGAGGCCCACAAGGGCCGGATGGCCTCGGTCGCGTTCCATTTCTTTCACCAGTATCAAGGCGCCGGGCGGGTCAAGCTCTTCGAAGGCTCGGGCGGTTATGCCGCTGGCGAGCAGCGTCGCGACTTCGTGTTCGTCGACGACGTGGTCAAGGTCAATCTCGACTTCCTGGACCACCCGGCGCGCTCCGGAATATTCAATCTGGGCACCGGTAACGCCGAGACCTTCAACGCGGTGGCCGTGGCCACGATCAACGCGTGCCGGTCCCGCGACGGCAAGGCGCCTCTCGCGCTGGCCGATCTCGTGCATCACGGCGCGATCGAGTACGTGCCGTTCCCGGAGAAACTCGCCGGCAAGTACCAGAGCTTCACGCAGGCGGACCTCACCGCGCTGCGCGCCGCCGGGTACGCTGCGGCGATGACGAACGTCGCGGAAGGCGTGCCTCGCTATGTCGAAAGTCTGATTTCGGAGCACAAGCCATCCCCGTAACGTGATTGAACGTCGTCGGCGATGCGAGTGGTTCGGCCGCCCGCACGCGGCGACGCCATTCGACTCATCACGCACGGAGGATCATCATGCAACGATTGTTCATGGCGCTGGCGCTCACGCTGCTCGCGCAACTCGCGATGTCGTCGCCGGCGCTCGCGCTGGTCAACATCAACACGGCTTCGCAGGACGAGCTGGTCGCGCTGCACAAGGGACTGGGCCCGGCCAAGGCCCAGGCGATAATCGACTACCGCAAGGCCAATGGCCCTTTCAAGTCGGTCGACGACTTGAAGCACGTCAAGGGCATCGGCGCCAAGCGCCTGGAAAAGCTTCGCCCCGAACTCACGGTCGGCCCGGTGTCCAAGGTCGCGTCGGCCAGTGCCGTCAAGGCGGATGCCAAGGCGACTGGTTCTGCGGCCAAAGGCGACATTCGACCGGCTGCTGACGCCACCCGCAAATAGCGGTCCTTGGGAGCGCCGGTCCAACCCGTGGTCCGGGAGGCCCACTGCGGCCTCCCGGAACAAGCCGCAGATTTGCCTTGCCCGCCCACGGGTCAACCCGTAGTATGCGTGGCGCGTTAACGCCTCGCCGCTTGAATTCCACTCTCGAGCGGGGTGTTGCGACCATCGACGACTTGGGGGACCTCAATGAAACGCTTTTTGCTCGCGCTTGTGCTGCTCGTGGTGTCGAGCATGGCCATCGCGGCCGTCAACATCAACACGGCAACGCTGGAACAACTGGAGGCGCTGCCCGGCATTGGCCCGGTCAAGGGCCAGGCCATCATCGACTATCGCAAGGCCAATGGTCCGTTCAAGTCGATCGACGACCTGAAGAACGTCAAAGGCATTGGCGACGCCACGCTGGAAAAGGTCAAGCAAAGCGGCGTGACGCTGACGGGCGCCACGACGCTGCCGCCGGCTGAAGCCAAGAAGGCGGAGCCTGCCAAGCCTGCTGCAGCACCCGCCAGGGCGACGCCCGCGGCGGCGGCTCCGGCAGCTGCTCCTGCGCCAGCGGCTCCGGCCAAAACTGCGGCACCCGCCGCCCCGGCAGCGGCTCCTGCGGCAGCGCCGATGAAGGCCGAAGCCAAGACCGGCGCCAAGACCGACACCAAGTCCTCCACCAAGGCCGAAGCGAAATCTTCCACCAAGGAAGCCGCACCGACCAAGGCCGACAAAGCCACGGCCGACAAGGAAGCCAAAGCCAAGGCCAAGGCCGACAAGGAAGCCAAGGCAGCGGCCGACAAGGAAGCCAAGGCCAAAGCCAAGGCGGACAAGGAAGCCAAAGCCAAGGCGGACAAGGAAGCCAAGGCGGCGGCGGACAAGGCCAAAGCGGACAAGGCCAAGGCCAAAGCCAAGACCGACAAGTCGGCGAGCCCGACCAGCACCGACAAGGATGCGCCACCCAAGAAGTAATCGCGGCGCGCACCCACGAGACCCCGCCCAACGTGGCGGGGTTTTCGTTTCCTGAAAGCGTTCACGGTGCTCCGCTACAATGAGGACGCATGATGCAATGCGCCCGCGGCGTCATCGCATGCCCAAGAACGACCCCTCCGCCATGACCGATCCCACGTCCTATCCGACGCTCGCCGACACCGTCGGCAAGACACCGCTCGTGCGCCTGCAGCGCATGCCGGGCGACACGGGCAATGTCATCCTCGGCAAGCTCGAAGGCAACAACCCCGCGGGTTCGGTCAAGGACCGACCCGCGCTGTCGATGATCGTCGAGGCCGAGCGGCGCGGCGACATTCGTCCCGGCGACACGCTGATCGAGGCCACGTCCGGCAACACCGGCATCGCGCTTGCGATGGTCGCGGCAATCAAGGGCTACCGGCTTATCCTGGTCATGCCCGACAACCAATCGCTGGAGCGCGTGCAGACGATGCGCGCTTACGGCGCGGAGCTGGTGCAGGTCACGAAGGCTGCGGGGATGGAAGGTGCGCGCGACCTGGCCGACCGGATGCAGGCGGAAGGCAAGGGCTTCATCCTCAACCAGTTCGCCAATCCCGACAATCCGCTTTCACACTACCGCACGACGGGTCCGGAAATCTGGCACGACACCGGCGGTCGCATCACCCACTTCGTTTCCGCGATGGGAACCACCGGTACGATCATGGGCGTGTCGAGATTCCTGAAGGAAAAGAATCCGGCGATTCAGATCGTCGGCGCGCAACCGGCCGAAGGCGCGTCGATCCCGGGAATCCGCAAGTGGCCCGCCGAATACCTGCCGAAGATCTTCGACGCCAGGCGCGTCGACCGCACGGAATCGGTGACGCAGGGCGAAGCCGAGGAGACCGCGCGCCGTCTCGCGCGCGAGGAAGGCATCTTCGGCGGCATCTCCGCCGGCGGCGCGTGCGCGGTGGCGCTGCGCATTTCGCGCGAGGTGAGCGATGCGACGATCGTGTTCGTCGTCTGCGACCGCGGCGATCGCTACCTGTCGACAGGGGTATTCCCCGCGTGACGCCGATCCTTGCTTTCGACATCGAAACCGTTCCCGATTTGCAGGGCATCCGGCGCATCAACGACCTGCCGGCCGATTTGCCCGACGCGGCGGTCGTCGACTGGTTCAACCAGAGGCGGCGTGCGGCGACCGGCAACGACTTTGCACCCCATCACCTGCAGCAGGTCGTCGCGATCGCCTGCGCGCTGCGCAGCAAGGACGGGCTCAAGATCTGGTCGGTCGGCGAAATCGACGAGCCTGAACCGGAACTGATCCGCCGCTTCTTCAGCGGCATCGAACAGCTCACTCCCCAGCTCGTGTCGTGGAACGGCGGCGGCTTCGATCTGCCGGTGCTCAACCATCGCGCGCTCATCCACGGCATCGCGGCGGAGAAATACTGGGACTGGGGCGACCAGGACCGCGAATTCAAATGGAACAGCTACCTCGGCCGGTACCACACGCGCCACCTCGACCTCATGGACGTGCTGGCGATGTACCAGCCGCGTGCCAGCGCGGGACTCGACGCGATCGCGCGGTTGTGCGGCTTTCCCGGCAAGCTCGGGATGGACGGCAGCGAAGTCGCGGCGGCCGTGGCGGCCGGCAAGCTGGCCGACGTGCGCAACTATTGCGAGTGCGACGTGCTCAACACGTACCTCGTGTACCAGCGGTTCCGGCTGATGCGCGGTGAACTGAGCGCGGGCGAATACGCGAAGGAGATCGCGCTCGCGCGCGAACGCGTGTCGGCGTCGACGGCGCCGCACTGGCAGGCGTTCATGGCCGCGTGGAATGCGGCGAGCTGACGACGCGCCTTACGCCTTGAGGAATGGCACGGAGTCGAAGCGCCCGCCGAGCGCCGCGCGCGAATCCACGCCCCACCACTGGTCGAGCACCGTCGCATACAAACTTCGGAAGTCCAGGGCGTAGGCCGGATTGCCGTCCGTCGACAAGCGCGCGAGATCCGGCGCTACGCCGTACAAGCCGCCGGTAACGCGGCCGCCAAGTGCGAAGTGAACGTTGGCCGTGCCGTGATCGGTGCCGCCGGAGATGTTTTCGCGCGGCCGGCGTCCGAACTCGGCATAAGTGAGCACCACGACGTCGTTCCACTTGCCGAGCTCCTCAAGCGCGCTCTTCAGCGCCACCAGCCCGTTGGCGACGTCCTTCAGCAAGCGCGCCTGCGTTCCCGCCTGGTTGGTGTGCGTGTCGAACCCCGTGAGCGTCACGCGCACGACGGCCACGCCCGACGGATTCGCGATGACCTGGCACGCGGTGTGTATGGCGCTGCCGAAATTGCCGGCGGGGAATTCCGTCTTGAAGGCGTACCGCGCGTCGAGATGCATCGCCGCCTGCACGATGTCGGCTTCGACCTTGAGCACGTGGGCGAGCGCGGCGTTGCCGGAAATCGGCGCTGGCTGGGCGAGTTTGGCGCGGCGCAGGAACTGTTCGGTGTTGGCCAGCGCGATCGCGCGCGTGCCGCCGCCGGCCAGCGGACCCAAGTCGCTGGAGCCGATGATGACGCCGTCCGCGGCGAACGCACGCGGCGTCGGCTGCATGGCGAACGTGCGGGTGAGCCAGCCGTCCTGCAGGTATTCGGCGCTCTTCGACGCGGTGTCCCAGATCTCGATGGAGCGAAAGTGCGAGAGGTTGGGCTCCGGATAGCCGACACCCTGCAGGACCGCCAGTTGCCGGTCGCGCCAGAGGCCGGCGAGCGGTGCCAGCGACGGGTGCAATCCGGCGCGATCCGTGAGTTGCACGACGTCGTCGCGCTTGACGGCGAGCTTCGGGCGCAATGCGTAATAGTTCGCGTCCGCGTATGGGACCAGCGTATTGAGCCCGTCGTTGCCGCCTTTCAGCTCGACCAGGACTAGGATCCGGTCGTAGTTGGGCTTGGCCAGCGCGGGCGCCGCGGCGACCGCGACCTGCGCCGCACCGAACGTCGCGATGGCCGTGCCGAGCGCTTGCACCGCGGGCAGCGCGGCGGCGGTGCGAAGGAAGGTGCGGCGGTCCATGCGGCTCTCCGGTGGCGTGGCGCGGCGGTTACTTGAGCTGGTAGACCGGGTCCTGCAGCGTCGCTCGGACAAAGGCCAGCGCGTCGTCCCGCGACGCGGGCGGCGATTGTGGCGGCAACGCCAGCAGCAGCGCCTGCGCCGCGTGCTCCTTGTCTTCCGTGGTGGTTCCCGACCGCGATGCGAGCCACGTCGCCGCATCGAAGTGCAGCTTGCGCAGGCCACGGTCCGCGACCACGCCCAGGCGCTGCGCGCGTGCCTTGTCGTCCGTCGCCAAAGCTTGCGTCGGCGCAGCGGTCGCCATCGACATCGGTGCCTCGTCGGCGCGCGCCAGCCGGTCGACGAATTGCTTGCGCGCGAGCAGCGTGTTGGCGTCGATCCAGACATTGCCGCCGGGCCAGCCCTTCACGTTGGGCGGCGAGAACAGGTTCTGGCCCATCCCCGCGGACACGATGGCGAACGGCAACCCGGACGGCGGCGCGATCTCGAGTTGCCGCAGCGTGCCGACGACGAACTCGACAGGGCTCTTGACCAGCGTGCCGCGGTTCTCGCGCGCCCAGAATGCGTCGCTCAGCAGGAGCCCGCGCAGCGCGACCTTGATGTCGTAGCCGGAACCGCGGAACGCCTGCGCAATGCGCTTCACCTCGCGCGGATCCGGATCGGGCGAGACGAATTCGCGCCACAGCTTGGCCGTGATGAATTCCGCCGTCGCCGGTTGCGCCAGCAGGATGTCGAGCACCGCGTCGCCATCGAAGTTGCCCGATCGCGCGAGGACCGTCTTGCTGCCCTGGTCATGGACGCGCGGCCGAAACACGTACTGGCCGGTATCGCGATCGAGGCTCCATCCGGTGAACGCGCGCGCCGCCTCCTTGACATCCTGTTCGGTGTAGTGGCCCTCGCCGAGCGTGAAGAGCTCCATGACCTCGCGCGCAAAGTTCTCGTTCGGCTGTCCCTTGCGGTTCTGCGCGCTATCGAGGTACACGAGCATCGCCGCGTCCTTCGACGCCGCGTGCAGCAGCGTTCCGAAGTTGCCGAGCGCGTTGGCGCGCAGCATGGCGTTCTGCCCGTACATCAGCCGGGCGAACCGCACCTTCTGCTGGCTGGACACGAAGTGGTTGTGCCAGAAGAGCGCCATCCGCTCGGTCAGCGGCGAGGGCGTCGCCACCATTTCCTGCACCCACCACGCGCGCAGTTCCAATCCGTGCCGGATTTGCTCCTGCCGAAAGGCTTTGCGCTCGTCGTCGGTCGCAGCGGGTCCCGGCCGGCGCAACGGACCGGTGCCGACGGCGAAGTCCGGCGGGGGCGTTACCGCAGTCGTTCGCGCATCGTTGATGAAGCGCGCCACGGCCTCATTGCGCGGCAGAGCGGCGAACTTTCGCACTTCGGCGTCGGTAGGGCCGAATCCAGTCCGGGCCAGTAGATGCCGCGCGTCGTCGTAACCCATCGGCGCGGCAGCCCGTGCCGCCAGTGACATCGCCGTCAGCGACGTAAGCGCCAGCGCTCGCGCGAGCAGGAAAATGCGTGCGCCCATGAGGTTGTCCGTTAGGTAAAACCTGATTGACGGGCGGCTAGGGCCCGACGGCCCGCCGTTCCTGGCATCAACGCGTCAGCGGGCGCGATTGTTGACGCGATGGCGGTATCGAGCTGTAACAGGCTGTAAGACGAGGGTCCTGGGATGCACGTACGCTACAACGCCACGGTACCGCGTGCGAATTCGATGACGCGTCCGGAGACCTCGATCTGCCGGTCGGCCGTGACCTCGAGCCCCAAGCGGCAGGGGCGGCCCACGGCCTCGCCCTGGTCGACGGTGAATTTCAGCGGGAGCGTTACGCCGGTCGCGAGCAACCATCCGCCCAGATTGGCGCAGGCCGAACCCGTGCCAGGATCCTCGACGACCGAGCCGTACTTGTCGAAGAAAAAGCGCGACAGGACGTGCGTGCCTTCGCGGGCGAACACGTAGGCCAGCGCGCGCTTGCCATTGCTGCCGTGCGTCAGGATCAGGTCGGCGCGCGGCTTCGCGCGGCGAACGGCGGCGAACGACGCCAGCGGAATGATCAACTGGTCGGATCCGGTGTCCACCCAGAGCGGCGGCGCGCTATCCAGGTCGGCGACGTCGAGGCCGAGCATCGCCGCCAGTTCCGGTCGCGACGCGGACGGCGCGCGCTGCGACGGCGCGTTGGCCTGCAGCGTCCAGACGTCGCCATCGGCCGCGACCGGAATGACGCCGGCCTGCATCTCGAGCGAAAGCGCATCGCCGGCTGAAAGCAGGTCGCGCACCACGTGCGCGGTGCCCAGTGTCGGATGTCCGGCGAACGGCATTTCGAACGACGGCGTGAAGATGCGCACGCGCGACGTTGCGCGCGTCGACGGCAGCACGAACGTCGTCTCGGACAGGTTGAACTGCAACGCCAGCGCCTGCATCATCGAGTCGTCCAGATCCCGCGCATCCTCGAAAACGCACAGTGGATTGCCGGCGAGCGGGCTCTCCGCGAACACGTTGACGATCCGGAAGTCGAATTGGCGCATGCACGATTCCTAGGCGGGAACGGCGAGCGACGCGTTGACCCGCGCATCGAGGTCGCGAGCCAGCGCACGGAACGCCGGCATGGCGATGGCGTGGGGCGTCACGGCAATCGCGTCGGCATGGCGCGGAAAGTTGCGCAGGATGGAACGGCCATAGGTCGGATCGTAGTGCGTAGCGAGCAGTTCGTCGATGAGCGTCGCGAAATCACCGGCGGCCGCGGCTGCGACCCAGCGCTCGATGACCTTGCGGCCGTGCAGCGGAACCAATGGCTCCAACTTGTCCGCCAGAGATGCCGGGTCCGCGATCAGGTGTTGATATTCGTCCTCGAGCAATGCCACGCGCAACGCCCGCGGCATGTCCACGCGCACGCACATGGCCGCACGCATCGCCTCGAGCAGCGCATCGGGAACCTGTACCGTGCCGATCTTCCGGCTCTCGGACTCGACGTAGACGGGCCGCGCGGGGTCCATGCGTTCCAGTGCGCCGAGGAGATCGGTGTCGAAGGCCTTCTGCGATGGCTGCGGATCGCCCGGCAGGTCGCCCAGCAGCGAGCCGCGGTGCCGCGCGAGGTGCTCCAAATCCAGCACCTGCGCGCCTTCGTCGCGCAACGCGGCGAGCAGTCGGCTCTTGCCCGAACCGGTGAGGCCGCACACGACAACGTAGCGGAAACGCGCCGGGACTCGCGTCAGCGCCTCGACGACATGCCTGCGCCAGGTGCGGTACCCGCCGTCCAGCTGCACGGCGCGCCAGCCGATTTCATTGAGGACGTGAGCGAGCGACGCACTGCGCTTGCCGCCCCGCCAGCAATAGACGACCGGCGCCCAGTCGCGTGGCTTGGAGCGGCAATGCGTCTCGACGATGCCGGCGATGTTGCGTGCCACGAGCACCGCGCCCAGCTTGCGCGCGGCGAACGCCGACTCCTGCGAGTGCAGTGTGCCGACCTGCTTGCGCTCCTCGTCCGTCAAGACCGGCAGGTTCACCGCGCCCGGAATGTGGTCCACGGCGAACTCGGCCGGGCTGCGCACGTCGATGCGCTCGGGGTAGGCGGGCAGCGATGCCAATCCTACCTTCGTGCCCGGACCGTGCCGTGGAGCCGGACGATTCATTTGTGGAGCAACGGTTGCAATGCGGGCCAGACGTTGTCGAGCAGCTTGGGCTGCGCCGCCATGGTCGGATGGATGCGGTCGGGCTGGAACAGCGTCAAGTCGTCGCCGAAGCCCGCAAACAACGCGGGGACGACCGGGACCCGCTTCGCCCTGGCCACGTCCGTGAACAGCGCGTTGAAATCGCGAACGTAAACGGGACCGTAGTTGGGCGGAAGCTGCATGCCGACGATCAGCACCTTGGCCCGGCTGGCCTCCGCGGCGGCGACCATGGCCTCGAGATTGGTGCGCGTCGCAGCGAGATTGCCACCGCGCAGTGCGTCGTTGCCGCCCAGCTCCAGGATGACGATCGTCGGCTTGTACTCGGCCAGGAATGCCGGCAAGCGCGCGCGGCCGCCGGCCGTCGTGTCGCCGCTGATCGATCCGTTGACCACCGAGTAGCGATAGCCTTCCGCCGTGAGCCGCTCCGACAACAGCGTCACCCAACCCTTGCCGGCGGCGAGTCCGTAGCCTGCGGAAATCGAGTCGCCGAAAACGAGCAGGACGGGAAGCGTTGCGGCGCGCGCGGTTCCCGCCAGCGCAAGACCCAGCGCGAGCAACGCAAGGACCAGAAAACGGATGCTGCGCGACGCCATGGAAATAGAACCCGGTTGCGGATTGCGCGATTGTAACGTGGCGCCCCTTGAGGGCGGCCGGCGCGATGACGCAGGCTACAATGCGCCCCCATGCCCGAATACATCATCCGCGCCGAAGCGGTGACCAAGATCGTCCGCAGCGGCGACGCTCCACTGACCATTCTCGACGGTGCCACCTTTGCAGTCGAAGCCGGCGAATCCCTTGCGGTCGTCGGCGCGTCCGGCTCCGGCAAGACCACGCTGCTTGGCTTGCTCGCAGGACTCGACCGGCCCACTTCGGGAGAAATCCACATCGATGGCGCGGCGCTGTCGACACTCGATGAGGATGCGCTCGCCGCGATGCGCCAGCGCCTGCTCGGATTCGTGTTCCAGTCGTTCCAGCTGCTGCCGGCGCTGACGGCGCTGGAAAACGTGATGCTGCCGCTCGAGCTCGCCGGGTCGGCGGACGCGCTTGCCAACGCGCGGGTCTGGCTCGAGCGTGTCGGCCTTGGTCCGCGGACGACGCACTATCCGCGCCAGCTTTCGGGCGGAGAGCAGCAGCGCGTTGCGATTGCGCGCGCATTCGCGGGCGAACCCAAGCTGCTGATGGCCGATGAGCCGACCGGCAACCTGGACGGCGCCACCGGCGTCGAGGTGGCCGACCTCATGTTCCGCCTGAATCGCGAGCACGGCACGACGCTGGTGCTTGTCACGCACGAGACGAGCCTCGCCGCACGTTGCGGCCGAAGGCTGTCGCTCGCCGCCGGGCGCCTCGTCGGCGACGAGCGCAACACGTTGTCGGCCACGTTGTCTTGAACACGCTGCGCCTCGCGTTTCGCCTGCTGCGCCGCGATTGGCGGGCCGGCGAGCTGCGCGTGCTGATGGCGGCGCTCATCCTCGCGGTCGGCAGTGTGGGCACCGTCGGATTCTTCGCCGACCGCGTCAAGGGCGGATTCACCCGGCAAGCCAATCTTCTGCTCGGCGCCGACGTGATGATTTCGGGCGACCGTCCGCTGCCGCCCGCATTCGCGGACGACGCGCGTGCGCGCGGCCTTGCGACGACGCCGGTCATCCGTTTCAACAGCATGGTGCAGCCCAATGCGGCGTCCGGTCCCGACGCGGTCGCCGTGCTGACCGACGTCAAAGCCGTCGGCGCCGGTTATCCGCTGCGCGGCACGATCAAGCTGGTGGATTCAGCCGAGCCCGAGGGCGCTCCGACGCGGCGCATTCCCGGGCGCGGTGAAGCGTGGCCGGACGTTCACCTGGCGCAACGACTGGGACTCCGCGTGGGCGATCCCCTCACGGTCGGCGAGGCGACACTCAAGGTCGGTGCCATCCTGCAGGACGAGCCGGAAGTGCAGGGTGTAATGCTGGCGCTGGGACCGAAACTCCTGCTCAACATCGACGATGTCCCGGCGACGAACCTCTTGCAGCCGGGCAATCGCGCGACGTGGCGCTTGCTTGTCGCCGACCGCGCAGGACGCGGCGAGTTGGACAGGTATCAGGAGCAGTTGGCGACGCAATTGAAGGCGGGCCAGCGCATGGAAACCGTGCGCGACTTGCGTCCCGAAGTGCGGCAGACGCTGGACCGTGCGGAAAAATTCCTGGGGCTCGCGGCGCTGGTGGCGGTGCTCCTCGCCGCCGTGGCCGTGGCGCTGGCCGCCTCGCGCTATCTGCGGCGGCACCTGGACGCGGCGGCGATGTTCCGCTGCTTCGGGGCGAAGGTCATGCAAACGCTGGCGCTCTTCTCCATCCAACTTCTTGTGCTGGGCGTGGTCGCCAGCGCGGCCGGCCTGGCGCTGGCGCTCGCTGGGCAGCAAGTGCTGGTGTCTCTGCTCGCGTCCGTGGTCGCCACCGACTTGCCGCCTCCCGCATGGGCGCCCGGCGTCGCTGC
Source organism: uncultured beta proteobacterium (assembly GCA_963828045.1). Lineage (GTDB taxonomy): Bacteria > Pseudomonadota > Gammaproteobacteria > Burkholderiales > Casimicrobiaceae > VBCG01. The sequence continues at coordinate 1,177,661 of CAWHCM010000004.1, forward strand.
GTTCTGCGCGGGATTGCTGCTGCTGTTCGGCTTCGCGCTGCCGCCGCTGGTGGCGCTCGCGCGCGTGCCTCCGCTGCGGGTGTTGCGGCGCGACCTGCCTCGCCCGCGCGCCGGCGGCGTTCTCGCCTACGTGCTTGGCGCGGCCACGATCGCGCTGCTCATCGGATGGCAGGCCGGCGATGTGCGAGCCGGCGTCATCATGGTCGGTGGCGTCGCCGCGCTCTTGTTGGTTGCCGCAATCGCCGCGTGGGCGCTGCTCGCGCTGCTCAGGCGGTTGCCGCAGCGGGGCGTGACGTGGCGATTCGGCGTGGCCAATCTGCGCCGGCGTGCGCTGGCATCGAGCCTTCAGATCGGCGCGCTGGCGCTGGGCCTGATGGCGCTCCTGCTGCTGACGATAGTCCGCGGCGACCTGATGCGCGACTGGCGCGCAAGCCTGCCGCCGGACGCGCCCAACCAGTTCCTCATCAATGTCCTGCCGGACCAGGTTGACGACGCCCGCGCGCAACTCGCGAAGGGCGTCGGCGCCGACGTGGCGTTCCGTCCGATGGTGCGCGGCCGCTTAGTCGCGGTCAACAGCGCCGCCTTTGACACCTCCAAATACTCGGATATTCGTGCGCGCAGGCTCGCCGAGCGGGAGTTCAACCTGTCGTGGACCGATGAACTGCCGAAAGGAAACACCATTGCGCAGGGCGAATTCTGGAAGCCGGGTGCGACCGGCATCGACCTCGGGATGTCGCTGGAGGAGGGCATCGCGGCAACGCTCGGCGTGAAGCTGGGCGACGTGCTGACCTTCGACATCGCGGGCACGCAGGTTTCGGCGCGGGTGACGAGTCTGCGCAAGGTCGACTGGGACAGCTTCCGGGTGAATTTCTTCGCGCTTTTTCCGCCCGGCCCGCTCGACGCGTTGCCGGCGACCTACATCGCCGCGTTCCGCGCGCCGGCCGCGAGCAGCACCTGGCTTCCGCCGCTGCTGCGCAAGAATCCGAACATCCTCGCCATCGACATCGGCGAAATCCTGCGCCAGGTACAAGGCATCGTCGACAGCGTGTCGCGCGCGATCGAGTTCGTGTTCCTCTTCACGCTGGCCGGCGGCCTGCTGGTGCTGCAGGCGGCCATCGCCGCGACCCAGGACGAGCGCCAGTTCGACGCCGCCATCCTGCGCACGCTCGGCGCATCGCGGCGGCAGCTGGCGAGTGCGCAAATCGCGGAGTTCCTGCTGCTGGGCGCGTTGGCGGGCCTGGTCGCTGCGGCCGGTGCGACGGTGATCGGCTGGGCGCTGGCCGAGCGCGTGTTCAAGTTCCCTTTCGAGGCCAGCGCGCTCGTATGGATCTATGGCGTGTTCGGCGGTGCGCTGGCGGTGACGCTGGCGGGCTGGCTGGGCACGCGCGGCGCGGCGCGGACGTCACCGCTTACCGTGATTCGTCAGCTGGGCTGACGACCGCCGCCGCTCCTGGAAAGTGGTCGTCCGCGGCGCGGCGGCGTTTTTTTGAGCCGGAATAGCAAAGATTGCATGTTTTTGCAGTCCTGGTGCACACTTTGCACCCTCGAGACCCGCATGAACACCCTTTCCGAAAGCCTGGTGGTCGCCGCCGGCCTCGTCACCCATTTCGACGCGCATTTGGTCGACATCGTGGCGCTGTCGCTTCGCGTCAGCCTCACGGCGACGTTCTTGTCCGCTTGCCTCGGCCTGCCGATGGGCGCCGCGATCGCCGTCGGACGCTTCTCCGGTCGCTCGTCGCTGATCGTCGTGCTCAATGCGATGATGGGGTTGCCGCCGGTGGTCGTCGGCCTCGTCGTCTACCTGATGCTGTCGCGCGCGGGACCGCTGGGCGAACTGGGATTGCTGTTCACGCCGGGTGCGATGGTCATCGCGCAGACCATCCTCATCACGCCGATCATTGCCGCGCTCACGCGCCAGGTCGTCGCTGACGCTTGGGCCGAATACAAGGAGCAGCTGACATCGCTGGGCGCCGGCACGGGACGCGCGGCAATGACGCTGTTGTGGGATACGCGCTATTCGCTGGCCACCGTGCTGCTGGCGGGCTTCGGCCGCGCCATCGCCGAAGTCGGCGCCGTGATGATCGTCGGGGGCAACATCGACGGCATCACGCGCGTGATGACGACGACGATCGCGCTGGAGACGAGCAAGGGCGACCTGCCGTTGGCGCTGGCGCTGGGGCTGGTGCTGATCGCGATCGTGCTGTTGCTGAACGCGTTGGCGCAGATGACCCGGGAATGGGCAAAGGCGCGCTTTGGCTGAGTTCGCCACCGGCTTGCCGATTCGCCTGCACCAGGTTGGCGCCGCCCCGGGCGGTGCGCCGGTGCTGTCGGGTATCGACCTCGTCATTACGGCGCGCGGCCGCACGGTGCTTCTCGGCCCGAACGGCGCCGGCAAGAGCACGCTGCTGCGTGTGCTTCACGGATTGATTCCGCCCAGCGCAGGAAGCATAGCGTGGGGTAATTCCGATACAAGGCCGCGCCGCCAGGCGATGGTGTTCCAACGGCCAGTGTTGCTCCGTCGTTCGGCTGCCGACAACGTACGCTACGCGCTGGGTCTGGCGGGCGTGCACGGTGCCGAAGCGGACGCGCGCATTGCCGAGGCGCTCGACGAAGTCGGCCTGACCGCGCTGGCCGGTCGCGCCGCGCGTGTGCTGTCGGGCGGCGAGCAGCAGAAGCTTGCGTTTGCGCGCGTGTGGGCGCTGCGTCCCGAAGTGCTCTTCCTCGACGAGCCGACGGCGAGCCTGGACCCTGCGGCGGCGCGCTCGGTCGAGCAGATCGTCGCCGACATCCACGCGCGCGGCACGACCATCGTCATGACCACCCACAACCTGGTGCAGGCGAAGCGCTTCGCCGACGACATCCTGTTCCTGCACGCGGGCCGCGTGACCGAGCGCACGCCCGCCGGGGAATTTTTCGTGGCGCCAAAGTCAGCCGAGGGCGCCGAATTTCTTGAAGGAGAACGACTATGAATCGCCTCAAATTCACCGCCTTCGCGCTGCTCTCGCTGCTTTCGATGCTGTGGCTGCTGTGGCCGCGGCCGGCCGCCGCAGAGGAGAAATACATCGTCGTCGCGTCGACGACGTCGACCGAGCAGTCGGGCCTCTTCGGCTATCTGCTGCCGATCTTCGAAAAGGACACGGGGATCAAGGTCCGCGTCGTCGCGCTCGGCACCGGACAGGCGCTGGATCTGGCACGGCGCGGCGACGCCGACGTGGCATTCGTCCATGACAAGGCCGCCGAAGAAAAATTCATCGCGGAGGGCAGCGGAGTCAAGCGCTATCCGGTGATGTACAACGACTTCGTGCTGATCGGACCCAGGAGCGATCCGGCCAAGATCGCCGGCGGCAAGGACATCCTCGCAGCATTGGTCAAGATCCAGCAGGCGCAGGCGCCGTTCGTGTCGCGCGGCGACAGGAGCGGAACCAATGCGGCCGAGCTGAGGTACTGGAAGGATGCCGGCGTCGACCTCGAGGCGAAGAAGGGTACGTGGTACAAGGACACCGGCTCCGGCATGGGCCCCACGCTCAATACGGCGTCGTCGATGAACGGCTACGTGCTGGCCGACCGCGGCACGTGGCTATCGTTCAAGAATCGCGGCGATCTTGCCGTCCTCGTCGAAGGCGACAAAAGGCTCTTCAATCAGTATGGCGTGATGCTCGTGAATCCGGCGAAGCATCCGCATGTCAAGGCGGACCTGGGCCAGCAATTCATCTATTGGCTCATCTCCCCGCGAGGCCAGGAAGCCATCGCCGGCTACAAGATCGGCGGCGAGCAATTGTTCTTCCCCAACGCCAATGGGTGAAACCGCAAGGGTCTGCCGCATAGGGCGCTGCATCGGCATATCGACTTTTTCAACGGAGAGCATGGGCATGAGAACCAGCGCCAGAAATCAGTTCACGGGTAAGATCAAGGATATTCTCAAGGGCCCTGTCTCGGCGGAAGTGACGATCGCCGTCGCTCCCGGCGTCGACATCGTTGCGACGATCAGCACCCGCTCTGCCGAGCTGCTCGGCCTCGCCGTGGGCAAGCCCGTTCACGCCTTGATCAAGGCGAGCAACGTCGTCGTCGCGATCGACTGAATTGCGCGCCGGATCATGGCGCTTGGCCTGTGTGGTCGCGCGGTACTCGAGTCGGAGTGCCGGCGCCAAGCGCTGCTGATCGACGTGCCTTGAGTGTGGCGGATCAGCGGTTGAACACGACGCGTCCCAGCCCGGAGATGTCGTAACCGCCCAGCACTCCGGCTTGTGTGGCGAACGCGGCGGTGCGTGCGAACGCGAGCAGCGCTTGCGCCGGCGGCTCGAAATAGTCGCGGCGTCCGAGCACAAGGTCCAAGCGCTCGACGGCGAGCGGAATGAAGTCCAGGCCATGCGCGCGCGCGGCCGCCTCGATTGCCACGCCGGCATCGGCTTGTCCTTCGTGGATTGCCGCGGCAAGGTCCGTTTCCGCGCTGAACGGCCGCGGCAGCCACGCAAGCTTCCGAGAGTCGAGTTTCGCCTGCTTCAGCAGATGCGCGAACAGGTGATGGCTGCCGGCCTCTGCCTGGCGCGGCACGACCCGCGCGCGCCGCTTCGCGAGATCGCCGAGCGACCTGATTCGCAACGGATTGCCGGCCGCGACGAGCAGGCCTTGCGCGCGCCTGGCCCATTCGATGACGACGATTTCCGTCGCACCCAGCCGCTCGCGCACCAGCGGCACGTTGTATTCGCCCGTCGCCGGGTCCAGCCAGTGCATCGCGGCGATCGTGGCCGCGCCGTGCGCAAGGCGCTCAAGGCCGGCGCTGCTGCCGCAGGCCAGCATGGCCAGGCCGCACCGCGAATCGCGCAACGCCCATTCGAGCAACGGATCGTGGCTGCCGGCGACGATCGGCGGGGCTGCGGCCGCATCCACCGGAGGCTGGCCCGATTTGCTTGCGAGCCACGCGTCGATCTGAGCCTTGGGAAAGAGCAGCTTGCCGGTCGCGCGAATGTGCGGAAGCGCGTTGGCGCGCACCAGGTCATAGACGCGACGCTCCTTGAGGCGCAGATAGGCCGCCACTTCATGCGTATCCATCATGGCGGCGGCAGGCGTGCGCGCCGGGCTGGATAATCTCGGGGGATTCGTTCGCGGCACGCCGCAATTCTGCCACGAGCGGGCTACCTGCCGGCCAGGATCGACTCGCGCGACAGCATCCGCGTGATCAGCAGCAGCACGCCGACCGTCACCGCCAAGGGTACGGCGAAGGACGTCAGCAGCTGAACGAGGGGAATGCTCTCGCCGCGCAGAACCTGGCCCATCAGCGAAAACTGGCCGGAAATCGGGACCCAGACAATCCAGTCCGGGTCCTTCTTCTGCTGCACCAGCTGCACGACCGGGATGATCGAAACGACGAAGACGACCAGGGAGACGCTCGCCTGCGCTTCCTTGAAGGTGCGCCCGCGCGCGCCCATGAAGAGCATCACCGCCGGCAGCAGCGCGATCAGCGGCACCAGCACGAGCAAGAACCACGCGAGTTCCCGCGTGCTGAACAGGAAGGGAATGCCGACGGCGGGCAGCGGCGCGAACCGCAGCGTCAGGTAGTAGCCCGTCAGTGTGATCAGCACGACCAGCGCATCGAAGGCGGCGACGCCCAGCCACTTGCCGACGACGAGCTCGCCGGGGCGCGCGGGCGTCATCAACAGCGGCTCGAGCGATTGCCGCTCGCGTTCGCCGGCCGTCGCATCCAGCGCGACCGCCATGCCGCCCATGACCGCGGCGAAGAGGCCGTAGTAGGCCAGGAAGAACAGCACGAATGCACCGCTTTGCTGCGGCGTGGCGAGATCGATGTTCTCGACATTGAGCGGGTTGCCGACGGTGGGCGCCACACCGCGCAGCAGCAGGCGCTGCGATCCCCATTGTCGGTTGTACGCGCGCAGCAGCGATTCGGTCTCGCGAATGGCGGCCTGCGCGCGATCGCGCGAGTGGTCGTAGACCAACCGCACGGTGCCGGCCTTGCCTTCGGCCACGTCGGCTTCGTACTTGTCGTCGACGACGAGCACGACGTCCACCTCGCCGCCGCGAATCTTCGCCTCGTAATCGGCGGGTGCGGTGGTCAGCGTCACCTGCTGCCGCTCGAGAAACGCGGCCAGCGCCGGCGCGTGCTCCTTGCCGACCGTCGGCAGCTTCAACTCGCGGACCTTGTCCATCTGGCTCGCGATGACGGAGAACATGAGCATGAGCACCAGTGGTCCCGCGACCAGCGCGGGCAGGAGCGTCATCAGCATCGTGCGGCGGTCGCGGAACGTGTCGAGCAGCTCCTTGCGCGTCACCGTCAGGATGCGCGCGAAAGGCGTAGCCGAGGGACGGTTGGGCATCACGCCGCCAGCCCTTCACCGGTTCCGAGCAGCGACACGAAGGCATCCTCGAGCGTGGCCGCTCCCGTCTGCGCGATGAGTTCGGCCGCGGTCCCGGCCGCGACCACGCGGCCCGCGCCGAGGATGACGATGCGGTCGCACAGTGCCGCGACTTCCTGCATCACATGCGATGAAAAGAGCAGGCACTTGCCTTCGCCCCGCAGCTGCCGCAGCTGCTCGCGCAGCGCGCGCACGCTCATGATGTCGAGGCCGTTGGTGGGCTCGTCCAGCAGGATCGTCGAAGGATCGTGGACGAGCGCACGGGCGATGGCGACCTTCATCTTCTCGCCCTGCGAAAAGCCCTGCGTACGGCGGTCGGCCAGCGCGGTGAGGCCCAGCGTGTGTATGAGGGCGTCGACGCGCGATTCGAGCAGCGCGCCGGAGCGTCCGTGCAGCGCGCCGAAGTAGCGGATGTTCTCGCGCGCGGTGAGCCGCGGATAGAGGCCGCGCGCGTCGGACAGCACGCCCATGTTCTCGCGCACCGCGTAGCGGTCGCGCACGACATCGAGGCCTCCGACGGACGCGCTGCCCGCATCCGGGATGATGAGCGTGGCCAGCATGCGCAACAGCGTCGTCTTGCCCGCGCCGTTGGGCCCCAGCAGTCCGGTGATTTCCCCGTCGGGCGCGGCAAAGGACACGTCGCGCACGGCATGGACTTCTCCGTGCTTGCCGAACGACTTGGACACGCGATCGATGCGGATCATGGCTGCGGCTCCAGACGGTCCGGCCACAAAGGCGGCGGCGCGCTTTTCTCGAAGTAGGCGATGCACGATTCCGACAGCTTGCCGAATCCGGCTTCGTCGACGAACGACGAGATGAGCCTCGGCCCGCACACGTTGGGGGATACGATGTGGCCGTAGCCGGCGGCGACGATATGCCTGCTGTTGGAAAGGGTCTTCGCCACCAGGTCGCCATAGGCGGGCGGCGTGACAGGGTCCATGCCGCCCGAGAAGAGAAGCGTGGGCTTGTTGCTTGCGACTGGCTGCGCAAAATCCGCGGGTGCCGTGCCGCGCGGCCACACGTCGCACACGGCGATCGCGTTGTCGGCGATGTTGCGCGTCGGAAGGCCGGCCAGCGCGCTGCGCTGCATCGCCGGCGTGATGCGAGGAATGTCCTCGGCGCAGGTGACCGAATAATACAGCGCCGCGTTCATTTGCTCGGCGATGTTCGTGGTGAACGATTGCGTGGCCGAGAAGAGCGGGCCGTAATTGCCCGCGGCGGCGAGCCCCAGCATTTCCGGCAGTAGACTCGACAGCTCCGGCGCATAGGTAAGCGGCTGCAGCAATGCGAGAACGACGTCGAACGTGATGTGCAATCGGACGGGCTTGCCGGTCCGCGGGTTGACGCCGTCGACGTCGCGCCCGGTCGGTCCCAGCGACCGGGAAATCTCCGCGAGCGTGGCCGCGGGATCCGGGTGGGCCTGTCTGCACGCCGGCGATTCGACGCACGCGCGGAAGACCGCGTCGAGCGTCGCCTGCCGCGTGCGCCAGATGTCGAGCGTGACGATCATCGACGGCGGGGCTACGCCGTCCAGCGTCATCGTCCGCACGCGCTCCGGGTGCCGGCGAAGGTATTCGAGCGCGACCCGTGTGCCGTAGCTTCCGCCCCAAAGGTTCCACTGCGCGTAGCCCAGCGCGGCGCGCATCGCCTCCAGGTCGGCGATCCACGCGGTCGTCGTGTACTGCGCGGCGTCCACGCCTTGCGCGCGCAACTGCTCGACGCATTGCCGCGCGTGCGGAACCGGATCCGTCTCGAGCGCGTCGTCATCGCGGGGCTTGAATGCCGCGCAGTCGAGCGGCGACGAGCGGCCCGTTCCGCGCTGGTCGACGAGGACGACGTCACGCGAGCGCCTCACTTCGTTCAGCCGGGATACGAAGGGGGCTAAGGTGGATGCCGCCTGCCCGGGTCCACCAGCGAGGATCAGCAGCGGGTCCTCTTTCGGCGACAGCGTGTTCGCCGGCAGCACGGCGGCGAAGATCTTGATCTTGCGGCCGTCCGGCTTGCCGCGGTCCTCCGGGACCTCGATCTCGCCGCATTGCGCGAGCGTCGACAAGTTCGGCAGCCGGCATTCGGAGAGCTTGAGGCTTCGCGCACGGGCCGCGTCGCCGCCGCAACCTCCGAGCGCGATGGCGGCGGACAGGATGCCAAGACCCAGGCCCGCGCGACAGGCGACGAATATTCGGAGGGGCATGGCGGCGAATGGTAACAAACGCTTGGAAACGCCCGTATTGCGAGGGGCTTTCGCGGCATGGAACCGGCGTCGCGGCGGCTTCCGCCGCGTATACTTTCCAATTCCAGCGAGACTTAAGGCATGAGCACGCGCGACCTCGAACCCGGCATCGTCACCGACCTGGCCGATCGGCTCTCCTACGGCGGCTATCTCCGGCTCGATCGCCTGCTCGCCGCGCAGGAACCGCTTTCGGGAAGCGGCGGACAATCGCCTCGCCACGACGAGATGCTGTTCATCATCCAGCATCAGGTGTCCGAATTGTGGATGAAGCTCATGATCCACGAATTGAAGGCGGCGATCGGCCACGTGCGCGCCGACGTGCTGGACGGGAGCTTCAAGATCCTGGCACGCGTGAAGCTCATCCAGAAGCAGTTGTTCGAGCAGTGGGCGGTGCTGGAGACGCTCACGCCGTCCGAATACGAGGCGTTTCGACCCGCGCTCGCCAGCTCGAGCGGGTTCCAGTCGGCGCAATATCGCGCGATCGAATTCCTGTTGGGCAACAAGAGCGCGAGGATGCTCGACGTGTTCCGGCACGATGCCGCGGCCAGCGCAGAACTCGACGCGCTGCTGCGCGCGCCGTCGCTGTACGACGAATTCCTGCGCCATCTCGCGCGCCGCGGGCTGCCCGTCCCCGCGGCCTGCCTCGAGCGCGACCTCACGCAGCCCTACGTGCGACATCCCGACCTGGTGCCGGTCTTCAAGACGATCTACGAGGATCCGAAGCGGTGGTGGGATGCGTACGACATGTGCGAGAAGCTGGTGGACATCGAGGAGGGCTTCCAGCTGTGGCGCTTCCGGCACATGAAGACCGTCGAGCGGATCATCGGGCACAAGACCGGCACCGGCGGCTCGTCGGGCGTGAGTTTCCTCAAGAAGGCGCTCGACCAGACGTTTTTTCCGGAACTGATCGACGTGCGGACCGTCATCGGCGCGCCGTCGTGAACGCACCGGATTCGCGGCACGATTCGCCGGTCGAGGCGGCCGTGGCCGCGCTGGGTGCGGGCCCGCTGACCGAAGCGGCGTTGCAGCGCCACGTCGCGCCACTCTTTTCGCGCGTGCGCGCGGCATTCCGCGACCGCATCTACCTGGCCAACCATTCGCTGGGGCGTCCGCTCGACGCCGTCGACGACGACATTCGCGAGGCCACGGCCGCCTGGTTCATGCATCTGGGCGACGCGTGGGACGTGTGGGAGCCGGAAATGCGCGCGTATCGCGGCCGCCTGGCGCAGCTCCTGCATGCGCCGCGCGACGATTGTGTCGTCCCCAAGACCAGCGCCGGGCAGGGATTGCGCGCCATTCTCAACACGTTCGATGCAGTGCCACGCGTCGTCGCGACGCGGGGCGAGTTCGACTCGCTCGACGTGATCCTGCGCGAGTACGCGCGGCGCGGACGCATAGCACTCACGTTTGTCGAGCCGCGCAACGAGGGCCGCTTCGACACCGCCGATATCGTCGCGGCGATCGGCCAGCGCGCCGACCTCGTCGTGGTCTCGCAGGTGATCTTCAATACCGGGCAGCGGTTGGCTGACATAGCGGGCATCGTCGCAGCGGCGCACAAGGCCGGTGGGCGCGTGCTGCTCGACGTCTACCATTCGCTTGGCGTGTTTCCGGTTGACGTGAGCGCCCCCGACATCGACTTCGCCGTCGGCGGCAGCTACAAATACCTGCGCGGAGGACCGGGCGCCTGCTTCCTGTACCTGCATCCACGCCACCTCGACGGCTCGCTGCGCACGCTCGACACCGGCTGGTTCGCCAAGCGCGATCCGTTTGCTTATGTTCGTCCGGATCCGCCGGAGTACGCCGCGGGCGGCGACGCTTTCCTCGAATCCACGCCGCCGATTCTGCCGTTCTATCAGGCCCGCGCGGGACAGCGCCTGGTGCTGGCGCTGGGTGTGGATCGGCTGCGCGCGCATTCGCTGGCGATGCAGGCGCGGTTGACGGGCCTGCTGCGGAGTCGCGGTTTCGTGGCGCAAGGGGGAGGCGAGGACCGCGGCGCGTTCGTCGTGGTGACCGACCCGCGCGCCGAAACTCTCGCGCACGCGCTGCGGGAACGCGGCGTGATCGCCGATGCGCGCGGGCCCTGCCTTCGTTTCTGTCCCGACATCCTTTCCACCGGCGACGAACTGGCCACGGCCGTCGATCGCCTGGTGGCCGTCGCTTAGCTAGCGAATCAATGTTTGCTGCAGCGGCGAATTGGCTCGCTGCAGTTCGTGCACCCACTTGCCGAAGGGCAGTTCGTAGCGCCCCTTGAGTCGTGCGGCGCGATTGCGCAGTTGTGCCGCGGTGGCGGGCGCCGGCGGATCCGCGAACGCGGTCACCAGCACGTTCTTCGAGTCCAGCGATGGCAGCAGCACCAGGCCATCGCCGAACACGTCGCGCAAATGACGCTTGGTCTGCCCGTGACCGCGCACGCGGCCGAACGTGTTCGCGACCAGCACGCCCTGCGGCGCGAGCCGCTCGCGACAGGCACGGTAGAACTCGAGCGACTCGAGCTTGCCGGGACGCGCGCGATGGTCGTAGCCGTCGACCATGATCGCGTCGAAGGCGAGCTTCGTCTGCTGCACGTAGTGGAGCCCGTCGCCGACCTGCACGTCGAGCCGGTCGTCGTCCTGCGGCAGCCTGAAGAACTGGTGTGCGACCTGGATGACGTCGCGGTTGATCTCGATCACCGTGACGTGCGTTTCGGGCATTGCGTGACGGAAGAAGCGCACCAGCGAGGCGGCGCCCAGGCCGATCATCAGGACGCTGCGCGGCGGCGGCCGGAAGAGCAGGAACGCGAGCATCGCCTGCGTGTAGACGAGCACCAGGCGGGAAGGCTTGGACAGGCGCATCGCGCCTTGCACCCAGTCCGTGCCGAAATGCAGGTACCGGATCCCCGCCTCTTCCCGGATGTCGATGCTGTGCCCCATCGACCGACCGCTCAGGCTCCCGTGCTCTTGATGATCAAACGCACCAGCAGCAGCAGCGAAACGACCAGGAACAGCGCGCCCAGCAATCCGGCGACAATCAGGTGCTGCGGCTTGATGCTCGACGCGTCGGCCAGCAGGTCGCGGCCCTTGCGGACGCCGAAAAAGCTCCAGAAGACAGCCAGCACGATGCGCAGGAAGCTCGGGCGCATCGGCGCAGGCGCTGGGTTTGATCCGGGTCGAGGCGGGGATTCGGGCATGGTGGTAGCGTGAGGACGGGCCCGTCGAGAAGCCGATCCGCGTTGAGCTTAACAGCAGGCGGGCTCGGTGCTGATACCCATTGAAATGGCAGGGTTTTCGCCCCATCTGCCGGTTAATTCCGATTTGGAGGCTTTTCCATGCGCTTCGACAAACTGACGACCAAGTTCCAGCAGGCGTTCGCGGACGCCCAAAGCCTGGCGTTGGGCAACGACAACGGCTTCATCGAGCCGCAGCACCTGCTCGCCGCGCTCCTCGCGCAGGAGGACGGCGGCACCACGTCCCTGCTCGCCCGCGCGGGCGTGCAGGTCCCCAAATTGCAGTCCGCGCTCAAGGCATCGATCGACCGGCTGCCCAAGGTCGAGGGCCAGGGCGGGGAGATCACCGTTTCGCGCGATCTCAACGGCCTGCTCAACCTGACGGACAAGGAAGCGACCAAGCGGGGCGACCAGTTCATCGCCAGCGAGCTTTTTCTGCTCGCGTTGACCGGCGACAAAGGCGACACCGGGCGCATCGCCAAGGAAGCAGGGCTCAACCGCAAGGCGCTGGAAGCGGCGATCGACGCGGTGCGCGGGGGCGCAGGTGTGGATTCGCAGGAAGCCGAAGGCCAGCGCGAGGCGCTGACCAAGTACACGATCGACCTGACCGCGCGGGCCCGCGAAGGCAAGCTCGACCCGGTGATCGGCCGCGACGACGAAATCCGCCGCACGATCCAGATCCTGCAGCGGCGCACCAAGAACAACCCGGTGCTGATCGGCGAGCCCGGCGTGGGCAAGACAGCGATCGTCGAAGGTCTCGCGCAGCGCATCGTCAACGGCGAAGTGCCGGAAACGCTCAAGAACAAGCGCGTGCTTTCGCTCGACATGGCGGCACTGCTCGCCGGCACCAAGTACCGCGGCGAGTTCGAGGAGCGGCTGAAGGCCGTGCTGAAGGACATTGCCGCCGACGAGGGCCAGACGATCGTCTTCATCGACGAATTGCACACGATGGTCGGCGCCGGCAAGGCCGAAGGCGCGATGGATGCGGGCAACATGCTCAAACCCGCGCTCGCGCGCGGCGAGCTGCATTGCGTCGGCGCAACCACGCTCGACGAATACCGGAAGTACGTCGAGAAGGATGCCGCCCTCGAGCGGCGCTTCCAGAAGGTGCTGGTCGACGAGCCGTCGGTCGAGAGCACGATCGCGATACTGCGCGGCCTGCAGGAGCGCTACGAGATCCATCACGGCGTGGAAATCACCGACCCGGCGATCGTCGCGGCAGCGGAACTCTCGCACCGCTACATCACCGACCGTTTCCTGCCCGACAAGGCGATCGACCTGATCGACGAGGCCGCCGCGCGCATCCGCATGGAAATCGACTCCAAGCCGGAGGCGATGGACAAGCTCGACCGCCGCTTGATCCAGTTGAAGATCGAGCGCGAAGCCGTCAAGAAGGAAAAGGACGTGGCGTCGAAGAAGCGCCTCGACGTCATCGACGACGAAATCAAGCGGCTGGAACGCGAGTACGCCGACTTGGAAGAGGTGTGGAAGGCCGAAAAGGCCGACGTCGTCGGCACCCAGCACATCAAGGAGGAGATCGACAAGATCAAGCTGCAGATGGACGAGGCCAAGCGCCGCGGCGATTGGCAGAAGATGTCCGAGCTGCAATATGGAAAGCTGCCCCAGCTGGAGGCGCAACTCAAGAAGGCGGACACCGCACTGCACAAGGAGGAGAAGAAGAAGCCACGCCTCCTGCGCACGCAGGTCGGGGCGGAGGAGATCGCCGAGGTCGTCTCGCGCGCCACCGGCATTCCGGTGTCGAAGATGATGCAGGGCGAGCGCGACAAGCTGCTGGCGATGGAAGACAAGATCCACAGCCGCGTCGTCGGCCAGGACGAGGCGGTGCGGCTGGTGTCCGACGCCATCCGCCGGTCGCGTTCGGGTCTGTCGGATCCTAATCGGCCTTACGGATCGTTCCTGTTCCTCGGCCCCACCGGTGTCGGCAAGACGGAGCTCACGAAGGCGCTGGCCGAGTTCCTGTTCGACTCCGAGCACGCGCTGATCCGCATCGACATGTCGGAGTTCATGGAAAAGCATTCGGTGGCGCGGATGATCGGCGCGCCGCCGGGATACGTCGGCTACGAGGAAGGCGGCTACCTGACCGAGGCCGTGCGCCGCAAGCCGTATTCGGTGATCCTGTTGGACGAAATCGAGAAGGCGCATCCGGACGTGTTCAACGTGCTGCTGCAGGTGTTGGACGACGGCCGCCTGACCGACGGGCAGGGCCGCACGGTGGACTTCAAGAACACGGTGATCGTGATGACGTCGAACTTGGGATCGCAGCGGATCCAGCAGATGACCGACGCCGGTGACGATACGGCGATGATCAAGATGGCCGTGCTGGCGGAGGTGAAAACGAGCTTCCGTCCGGAATTCGTCAACCGGATCGACGAGATCGTGGTCTTCTCGCCGCTCGACGAGGCGCAGATCGCGCACATCGCCAAGATCCAGCTGAAGGCGCTCGAAACGCGTCTTGCCAAGATGGAGATCAAGCTGGTCGCGACCGACGCCGCGCTCAAGGTGGTGGCGCAGGCCGGGTTCGATCCGGTGTACGGCGCGCGGCCGTTGAAGCGCGCGATCCAGCAGCAGATCGAGAATCCGCTGGCCAAGGAGATCCTGTCCGGAAACTATGGACCGGGCGACACGGTCCATGTCCGCGAGAAGGGCGGCCAGATCGTCTTCGCCAAGGCGTAATCGCGACGTAACGCGGTGGGTGTAGCATTCCGTTTATCCGGCGCGCGCGATGCGTCGCCGGAACACGGCGCGGCGCGACATTCCACGATGGGAATGCGCGCCGCGCGGGCGGGCCAATCAGATCAGGCATGCGGCAATCGGCCCGCGCCGAACGCCCAGTTCTCCCACTGCGTTTCTTCGAACACGACCATCACGTGTTCGGGGTCGAGGCCCGGGTCGAGCGCCAGTTGCGCCAGAATATCGGCAAGGACCTTGCGTTTTACCTTCACGCTGCGGCCTACCGACCACAGTATTTCGATCAGCGCGAACGCGTTGCTCCGGTCGGACTCGAGGTCCGGATAGCGTGGGTCGAAGCGGAAATCGTCCGCGGACAACTCGTGTACGCGCTGAAAGCGATCGGTGTCCGGCACGCCGGACTCGACGAGCGAGCGGTGGACGGCGCTCAAGACCGCGGTCTTGAAGGCCGCGGTCTTGGGTGCCAGGACGGTCAGGGTAACGAGCGGCATGGAGCCTCCGTCACACGTACGGCACGGGACCGCGCCTGGGTGTGGCGAAGAAGCCGGCGAGGGCGTCGCGCGTTCGCGTCCATACCGACGGCAGCGCCGCTTGGCGTCCGGAGATCAGCCCTTCGACGCGCCGGCCCACGACACAGAAGATCGAATCGTCCTGCGCCTCGACGATCGTGAGGCCGTCGCGTTCGACGACCCACGTGTCGCCGGTGCGCAGCACGACATCGGTCGGGTCGCCTTCCTGCGTGATCCAGACGGTGCCGCGGGTCACCCGCACGATCGTGCCCCGCATGTCGGGGAGCGTGACGTTTTCCCGGGTCTTGAGTTCGACTATCGTTCCGTGTTCGAAGCAGGCCATGGTGGTTCTCCAGTCGCATGCGTACAATGCATACCGTTGGCGGATCCGGGATGGTGCTCCGGACGCCGGGCCCGGGCGGTCTCTTGCTTCGGGCTTGATTCGATTGTCGTAGCGGAGGTCCGGGAGTTCAAACGGCCGATGGGAATGCCACGCATGAGTCCAGGGAATGCATAAGACGTTGCGGCGGCTGCCGTCGCTGGATTTCCTTCGGGGCTTCGAGGCCGCAGGGCGACGGCTCTCGTTCACGCTGGCGGCGGAGGAGCTCTTCCTCACGCAGTCGGCGCTGTCGCGGCAGGTGAAGGCGCTGGAGGACGCGCTGGGCGTCCCGCTTTTCGAGCGCCGTCACCGCGCGCTGGCGCTGACCCAGGCCGGCGCCGCGTTTCATCGCCAGGTATCCGTCCAGTTGCGCGAAATCGCGCTGGCCGCGGAGTCGGTGCGCGGACAGGAACGCGAACCCGGCCTGACGGTGTCGACGACGGTGTCGTTCGCGGCGCTGTGGCTCATTCCGCGCCTCGCCTCCTTTCGCGCCGCGCAGCCCGCGGCGGAGGTTTACGTGTCGGCCAACGATCAAATGGTCGACCTGACGCGCGGCGACGTCGACGTGGCGGTCCGCTATTTGTCCGACGCCAGCGCGCCGCCCGGCGCGGCGCAACTCTTTGGCGAGCGGCTATTGCCTGTGGCCAGCCCGGCGTTGCAGAAGCGCGCCGGAGCGCCGTTGCGACAGCCGTCCGACCTCGCGCGGCACGTCCTCATCCATCTCGACGATCCCGGCGGCATCATGCCGTGGCTCAACTGGCCGGCGTGGCTCACGTCGAATGGCCAGCCCGACCTGAAGCCCGCGGGGTCGTTGCGCTTCTCGCTGTACGACCAGGTGATCCAGGCGACGCTCGGCGGGCAGGGCGTGGCGCTCGGACGCATTCCGCTGATCTCCGAACTTTTGCGCGACGGCCGGCTCGTCGCACCGTTTCCCAAGCGCTACGATTCGCCGCGCAGCTATTTCGTCATCGTCGCACCGCATGCGAAGGACCGCGCCGACGTTGCCGCGTTCGTCGACTGGCTGCGGCGCGAGGCTGCCGCGCAGTCGCATGCGGACCGGGCGCCGGACGCAAAGGTCCGGGCTCCCGCGGCCAAGCCAGCGCCATCGCGCTGGCAAGCCCGGTCATGAACACGCCGTCGAATCCGCACGCCGTGTCGTCGCCGTCGCCATGGATCGTGCGCTTTGCGCATCTGGTGCCCGCGGGCGCACGAGTGCTGGATGTCGCGAGTGGCTACGGCCGGCACGCGCTGGTCTTCGCCGCGCGCGGCGCGCGCGTCGTGGCGATCGACCGCGACGCGGCGGCACTCGCCACGCTGTCAGGCAGCGCGGGTATCGAAACCCGGCAGGCGGACCTCGAGGGCGGCGCGTGGCCGCTCGACGGCGAACGCTTCGATGCGATCGTCGTCAGCCACTACCTGCACCGGCCGCTGTTCCCGCACTTGCGCGCCGCGCTTGCCGAGGACGGCGCGCTGCTCTACGAAACGTTCGCGCAAGGCAACGAGGCGTACGGTCGGCCGTCGAATCCGGCGTTCCTGTTACGGCAAGGCGAACTCCTCGAACTTGCTGCCACCCCTCGGCCACTCACCGTCGTGGCCTTCGAGCAGGGGCTGACTGTAATCGGCGACCGCCCGGCGGTGCTGCAACGGCTCGCGGCCGTGGGCTCGGCGCGGCCCTGGCCACCGGCGTCTGAATAGCTAGGGAAAGGCGCGGCCGACGTGAAGACCCTTCGAGCGCGGCCATTGGAGTAAAATGCGCTATTTTTCGTAAGCGAAGCAACAATGCTGACCGGAAGCCTCGTCGCGATCGCAACGCCCATGCAGGACGGCGGCGCGCTCGACCTGCCTGCGCTGCGCAAGCTCATCGATTTCCACATCGCGAACGGCACGTCCGGCATCGTGATCGTCGGCACGACCGGCGAATCGCCGACGGTCACTACCGACGAGCACTGCCTGCTAATCAAGACTGCCGTCGAGCACGCGGCCGGCCGGCTCCCGGTCATTGCCGGCACCGGTGCGAATTCGACCGCCGAAGCCATTCACCTTGCGCAATATGCGAAGAAGGTCGGCGCCGACTTTCACCTTTCGGTCGTTCCCTACTACAACAAGCCCACGCAGGAAGGGTTGTACCGGCACTTCCGCGCGATCGCGGAGGCCGCCGCGCTGCCGATGGTGGTCTACAACGTCCCCAGCCGCACCGTCGCGGACTTGAGCACCGAGACCACCGTGCGCTTGGCCGACGTTCCCAACATCGTCGGCATCAAGGACGCAACCGGCGATGTCGGACGCAGCAGTGAACTTATCAAGGCGCTTGCCGTGGCCGGCCACCGCGATTTCGCGATCTACGGCGGCGACGACCTCACGGCGCTGCCGCTCATCCTGATGGGCGGCCACGGCGTGATCTCGGTCACCGCCAACGTGGCGCCCAAACTCATGGCGCAGATGTGCGCCGCCGCGTTGGCGGGAGATATCATCACTGCCCGCGAGTGCAACAACCGCCTGCTCGCGCTGCATCGCAAACTGTTTGTCGAGGCGAATCCCATTCCAACCAAATGGGCGCTCGCGGAGATGGGCTACCTTCGCAACGAACTCCGGCTGCCGCTCGTGCCGCTGTCCACCCAATTCCACCAGACTGTCCGCGACGCGCTGCGCGAAGCCGGCTGTCTCGCCTGACGCAAGAGGTCCTTAGCCTATGGAATCCATGTCACGCACGCCCGGGCTGCTGCCCGTCCTCGTCGCTTCGCTCACATTCGTTGTCGCCGGCTGCTCGTCCAGCGACATCTCGCTCACCAAGCGCATCGACTACAAGTCGGCGTCGAGTACGCCATCGCTCGAATTGCCGCCCGATCTCACCACGCCGCGTTACGACGATCGCTACCAGGTCAATTCCGCATCGGGCTTGGCCGCGCAGAATGCCAGCAAGGGTGGCCGCGGCGACCTGCTGCCGACCGTTCCCGACGCCAAGATCGTCCGCGCCGGCAGCGAGCGCTGGCTGGTCGTCAAGGCCACGCCGGAGCAGGCGTGGAACACCGTCCGGTCGTTCTGGCCGGAGAACGGCTTCGTGATCGCCGTCGACCAGCCCGCGGCCGGCGTCATGGAAACCGATTGGGCGGAAAATCGCGTCAACGCGCCGCAGGACTTCCTGCAGCGCACGATCGGCAAGGTCGCCGACGTCTTCGGTGGAACGTACAGACGCGACAAGTTCCGCACGCGCATCGAGCGCGGTGTCGAGCCCGGCACCGTCGAGGTGTTCATCTCGGCGCGCGCGATGGAGCAGGTGCCGACGACGACGATCGACCACGCTGGCGCGGCGTTCGTGTGGGCAGCGGTGCCGCCATCGCCCGAGGTCGAGGCGGAAATGCTGACGCGGCTCATGATGAAATTTGGCACGCCCGAGCCCACGGCGCGGATGGCCGTCGCAGCGGCCGCCAGCGCGCCGGAAAAGGCCCGCGTCGAGAAGAACGCCGACGGCACGTACAAGCTCATGGTCGACGATCAGTTCGACCGCGCCTGGCGTCGCGTCGGCCTGGCCCTCGACCGCATCGGTTTCACCGTCGTCGACCGCGACCGTTCGCGCGGCGTGTACTTCGTCCGCTATGGCGACCCGGACAGCCTGCCCCAGACCGGCGGCGAGAGCCTGTGGTCCAAGCTGCAGTTCTGGAAGGAGAACGAAAAGAACAAGCCGGAGCAGTACCAGATCGTCGTCGCCGAGACGGCGCAGAACAGCGTCGTCAGCGTGCAGGATCCGGGGGGCAGCCCCGACAAGACGCCGGCGAGCGAGAAGATACTCTCGCTGCTCAAGGACCAGTTGAAGTAATGCGGTTTGCGTCGATCGGCAGCGGCAGCGAGGGCAACGGCCTCGTTGTCGAAGCCGGCTCGACCCGGATCATGATCGACTGCGGCTTCGGCGTGCGCGACACCGCGACGCGCCTCGGCCGCCTGGGTCTCGCCCCGGACTCTCTCGACGCGATCCTGGTCACCCACGAGCATGCCGACCACGTCGGCGGCGTTCCTGCGTTCGCCGCGCGCCACGACATTCCGGTGTGGCTCACCTTCGGCACGCTGACGACAGTCGGCGAACGCTTCGCCAACGTCCCGCGCGTGTACGGCTTCGACAGCCACGACCGGTTCGTCGTCGGCGACATCGAAGTGTTGCCGTTTCCGGTGCCGCACGACGCGCGCGAGCCCGTGCAATTCGTCGTCAGCGACGGCGTGTGGAGGCTGGGTGTCTTGACCGACCTCGGGACATCGACGCCGTACGTCGAGGCGAGCCTCACGCGGTGCCACGCGCTCGTGCTCGAATGCAACCACGACCTCGGCCTTCTCGAGGCGAGCGACTATCCGCGCGCATTGAAGGACCGGATCGCCGGCCGTTTCGGCCATCTGCACAACGAGGGTGCCGGCGCGCTGTTGTCGGCGCTCGACAACAGCCTGCTTCAGCACATCGTGGCGGCGCATCTTTCGAAACAGAACAATACGCCGGACCTGGCGCGCGCGGCGCTTGCGGAGGCGCTGAACTGCGCCGGCGACTGGATCGGCATCGCCAACCAGGCGGAAGGCTTCGCCTGGCGCGAATTTGCGTGACCGAATGCGATCAGGAGGGCGGATGGAACAGCCGGAAAAGCGTGGCGAACTGTACAAGGGCAAGGCCAAGACGGTGTACGCGACAGACGACCCGCACAGGCTCATCATGCACTATCGCGACGACGTCTCGGCGTTCGACGGCGCCAAGTTGGCCAAGCTCGATCTGAAGGGCGAGACGAACAACAAGATCAACGCCTACGTGATGGGCAAGCTTGCCGCCGCAGGCGTTGCGACGCATTTCGTCCGAATGCTGAACGAGCGCGAGTCGCTGGTAAAGGCGATGAAGATGGTGCCGGTGGAGTGCGTCGTGCGCAACGTGTGCGCGGGGTCGATGGCCAAGCGCTACGGCATTCCCGAGGGCCGGAAGTTGCCCGAACCGATCTTCGAATTCTTCCTCAAGAGCGACGCGCTGCACGACCCGCTGTGCAACGACGACCACATTCGCGTGCTGGGATGGGCGAGCGTTGCCGAGATCGCGCAGATGAAGGCGCTAACGCTTAGGGTCAACGCCGTGCTGAAGCCGCTGTTCGGCGCCGCGGGCATCGACCTCGTCGACTACAAGCTCGAGTTCGGCCACCCGACGGAGGACCCTGCGGGCGAACTGGTGCTGGGCGATGAATTCACGCCCGACGGCTGTCGGCTGTGGGATGCGAAGACCGGCGAAAAGCTCGACAAGGATCGCTTCCGCCGGGACTTGGGGCAAGTGATCGAGCACTATCGCGAGGTCGCCACGCGCATCGGCGCACCGCTGTGAGTTGACGCCCGGAAGCAAACTGCGGCAAGCAAAAGGCCGACCCGCGGGTCGGCCTTTTGCTAGTTGCGATCGATTGCAGCGATTGTTGCCGATTATTTCTTCGGCTTACTTCTTTTGATCCTTGGCCGCGTCCTTGGCCATGTCGGACTTCGCCGCATCGGCGGCAGGCGCAGCACCGGCGTCCGCGGGCTTCATCGCATCCGCAGCGGGTTTCATCGAGTCCGTGGCGGGCGCGGGCGCCGGCGCGGGAGCAGGTGCGGGCGCAGCGGCAGGAGCGGGCGCGGGAGCAGGCGCGGCGGGCTTCTTGTCTTGACCGCAGGCCGTCAATGCGACCGCGACCAGCGCGGCGAGAACGATCGATTTATACATGGTAGGCGTCCTTGAGACGAATGGATGGAAGGGGTAGCGAGCGCAGCGCTCTGCTCGATCACATGCAACAACCGAGGCGCATAATCATACCACAAAGACCATTGAATTCAAAGGGGTGCCCCATGCCGGCGCTCGCTTTGCGGTGCATCAGAGTCCCAGCACCGTGCCCGCGACGCCGGGCTCGCCGGTTGCCCATATCTCCTCGAAGCGGGTGACCAGGGGACCGGCCAACTGCGGATTTTCGACCACGAGCGAGGCGCCCGGCTGATCGATGTGGAAACGATGCAGGAAATGCCTGCCGTCCGCGATGACGAGCGGGTCCATGGCAATGCGCGCCTCGGGTCCTGTCGTGTAGACCGTGATGGCCGTGGAATACAACCGCAGCAGGTTCAGCAGGCGCGGACACGACCCTTCCATCCAGCGCGTGTCGTGGACGATGAGCTCGAACCGCGCGGCCGGTGCGCGGCGCAGGAACGAGGTCAGGTTGGCGGCGCGCGCCGCGGTATCCCAGCCGGTTTGCGACAGGTCGATGTCGAATACCCTGAGCGACTGTCGCGCCAGTCCGATCAGCTCGTCGATGGCCGCGGTCTGCGCGGCGACCGTGTCGAGACGGACTTCGCGGGGAGCGGGCTGCGCGGCGGATTCAGGCGACGTGGAGGAATCCATGCGTGTATCCGTCGTGGAGAGAATGCGAGTGCGGCGGGCGACAGCGACGCGGCGTCACGCGCCGCGAGCGTGCGCGCGTTGGCCAGTTCGGCGAGCGGTTGCCCGGCTGTCGCCGGGCCATGCGTGGGCCTCGCCGTTGACGTAGATCGCATCGTCATCGTAGAGCCATTGCGTGCGCCGGTCGAGCGCCACGCCGCGCTTGGCGACGGCCTTTGCAAATGCCGCGCGTGAAACCGGCGCCTGCGGAGGCGGTCGAAGTAGACGTCCGGCTTGGGATCGGACAGGAACGCGCCGAGGAAGCGCGCCGTCGCGGCGCGATTCCATGTGATTTTCCGCAACAGCGCCTCGACGCGACGCTGCATCGCCTTGCCGATGCGCGCGGGCTCGCTCGAGGGCTTGAGATCGGGATCGCCGTAACGTCCTTCGAGTGCCACGCCGTCGCGCAAATGGTCGAGGAACGCCTGCGCGATTCCATGTGGGATGGCGGCGCGGAAGCCGATCGAATAGGTGATGCACGGGTCCAGCGCGACGCCGTCGTGCGCATAGGAGGGCGGCAGGTACAGCATGTCGCCGGGCGCCAGGATCACGTCGTGCGTCGGCGTGAACCGGCGCAGGATCTTGACCGGAAGGCGGGGCCGCAGCGCAAGGTCGTCCTGGCGGCCGTATCGCCAGCGGCGGCGGCCGTCGCCCTGCAGCAGGAATACGTCGTAGGAATCGAAGTGCGGCCCGACGCCGCCGCCGGGTGCCGCATAGCTCACCATCAGGTCGTCGAAGCGCGCGTAAGGGAAGAAAGGAAAAGCGCCGGAGCAGCGCGTCGGCGGCATCCGAATGCAGGTTGGCGCCCTGCACCAGCAGCGTCCAGCCCGTCGCGGGCAGCGTCTTGAACTGCGCGGGGCGAAACGGGCCGTGCGTCGAGGGTCCAACAGCCGCGTTTCCTGGACGACGAGGCGCGACTCGACATCGTCGCGCGCGGCCAGTGCGAAGAGTTCCTCGCGCGTGAACACGCCGGCAAATCCCGGCATCGCGCCGCGCACGAGCTGCGCTTCCTTTTGCCAGAATCGGCGCAGAAAGGCGCCCGGCGTGTGACCGCCCAGCAGGGTCTTCGTCGAGGCGATCGCGGACGCCATTCGCGCGAGGTTAGCATCCGGAGCCGCCGTCCACGAGCGATCCGTTACAATCGGGTGCCGCTGCCGTGCGCCAGGCCCGTCGACGCTTCAAGTCCCGGTCCTATTCCGCACCGTGCGACCTTCCCTTCCTTGAGAGTCGCGAGCCGCCGATGAACATAGCCGCCAACATGGTCGTCACCATCTCGTTCAAGCTTTTCGATGCAGGCAACCAATTGCTGGAGGAGTCGCCCGAGCCGGTTGTCTACCTGCATGGAACGCACTCCGGCATGTTCCCCAAGATCGAGGAAAAGCTGGAAGGAAAGAAGGTCGGCGACAAGATCTCCGTCACGCTGGAGCCCACGGACGCGTTCGGCGAATACGACGCCAAGAT
Source organism: uncultured beta proteobacterium (assembly GCA_963828045.1). Taxonomy (GTDB): domain Bacteria; phylum Pseudomonadota; class Gammaproteobacteria; order Burkholderiales; family Casimicrobiaceae; genus VBCG01. The sequence goes on from CAWHCM010000004.1 coordinate 1,200,925, forward strand.
GATCCGCATCGAGCCGGTGGCGGAATTGCCCGCCGACATAGCGATCGGCGGTTATCTCGTCGCCGAACTGGACGGCGACGAGGTCATCTGGCGCGTGACGGGAATCGCCGACGGCAAGGCGGTGCTCGACGGCAACCATGAACTCGCCGGCCAGCGGCTGCGCTTCGATTGCGATGTGCTGGAGGTTCGCGCCGCGTCGCCGGACGAAATCGCGCACGGACACGCGCACGGTGCGGGTGGGCATCACCACCACTGAGGCCCGGAGGCGGCGTCAACCCTCGGTGAGCTTCTTCAGCGCGTAGAGGGCCTCGAGCGCCTCGCGCGGCGACAGCGCGTCCGGGTCGAGCGCGAGCAGCTTGCTCCAGCACGTCGGCGGCGCGATGATCGGTTGCGGCTGCCAGCTGCGGTCCCGGCTGCCGCGCCGAGCCGAACAGATCGTCCTGCGTCGCGTTGCGCGCGGAGAACTGGTCGAGACGGGACAGGTAGGACCTCGCCTGCCGGACCGTCTCCGGGGGCACGCCGGCCAATTTCGCGACCTGCAAGCCGTAGCTGCGATTCGCGGGGCCATCCGCGACGGCATGCAGGAACACGATGCCGTCCTTGTGCTCGGCGGCGTCGAAATGCACGTTGGCGCAGCCTTCGAGTTCGGCGGCGAGCGCCGTCAACTCGAAGTAGTGCGTCGCGAACAGCGACAGGCAGCGATTGCGCTCGGCCAGCCGGTGCGCGATCGCCCACGCGAGCGCAAGGCCGTCGAATGTCGACGTGCCGCGGCCGATTTCGTCGATCAACACGAGGCTCTCCGGCGTCGCGCGATTGAGGATGTAGGCGGCCTCGGTCATCTCGACCATGAACGTCGAACGGCCGCCGGCCAGATCGTCCGAGGCGCCGATGCGCGTGTAGATGGCGTCGAGCGGCCCCAGCACCGCTGCTTCCGCCGGCACGCCGATGCCGCAATACGCGAGCAGCGCCACGACGGCCGTCTGCCGCATGTACGTCGACTTGCCGCCCATGTTGGGACCGGTGACGATCAGCAGCCGGCGGTCCTGCGCCAGCGTCACGTCGTTGGGAATGAAGCTGTCCACTTGTTGCTCGACCACCGGATGCCGGCCGCCGCGAATCGCAATGCCCGGCGCCACGGTGAAGGAGGGACGCGTGAGGCGCAGGGCATCGGCGCGTTCCGCGAGATTGGCCAGTACGTCGAGCGTGGCCAGCGCCGCGGCGACCGCCTGCAGCGACGAAATCGCCGGTGCGAGGTCGTCGAGCAGCCGTTCGAACAGCATTTTCTCGCGGGCCAGCGCGCGCTCCTGCGCCGAGAGCGCCTTGTCCTCGAAGGTCTTCAATTCCGGCGTGATGTAGCGTTCCGCGTTCTTGAGCGTCTGCCGGCGGCGGTAGTCGTCGGGGATCTTCTCGACGTGCGCGTTGGTGACCTCGATGTAGAAGCCGTGCACGCGGTTGTACTCGACCTTGAGGTTGGCGATGCCGGTTCGCTCGCGCTCGCGCGCTTCCAGCGCTACGAGGAATTCGCCGCAGTGGGCGTCGATCGCGCGCAGCTCGTCCAACTCGGCGTCGAAGCCTTCCGCGATGACGCCGCCGTCGCGCACCAGCGCCGCGGGCTCGGGCGCGATGGCCCGCGCAAGCAATTCGTGCCACCGTGCATCGACATCGAGATCGGCGATCGCGGCGCGCACCAGCGGCGAATCGACGCCGGCGACGGCGTCACGCAGGTCGGGGATCCGCGCCAGCGTGTCGCGCAGGCCGGCCAAGTCGCGCGGGCGCGCGTTGCGCAAAGCGATGCGCCCGACGACGCGCTCCACGTCGATGGTCCTCTTCAATCCGGCAACGAGCGTGCGCGTGCACGGTGCGTGGGTGCGCATTGCGTCGGTTGCGTCGTGGCGCGCCGCAGCCTTGTCCTGCGATCGCAGGGGCTGCGTGAGCCACACGCGCAGCAACCGGCTGCCGGCCGCCGTGGCGCAGCCGTCGAGCAACGAGAACAGCGTCGGCGACGCGTCGCCCGACAGGGTCGCGGTGATTTCGAGGTTGCGGCGGGACGCGGGGTCCAGCCCGATGAATTCGCTGGCGGTTTCGACGGTGAGCGCGCGAATGTGTGCGAGCGCCGATTGTTGCGTCGCGCCCGCGTAGTCGAGCAGCGCGCCGGCGGCGCCGACGGCCAGCAGCGATTCGTCCACGCCATAGGCGGCGAGGTCGAACGTGCCGAGCTGCTTGGCCAGCGCGCGTGCCGCGGCGGCCGCGTCGAATTTCCACGCCGCGAGTGAGCGGACCGGCGGCATGCCGCCGCGCAATGCCGGCGCCGGCATTTCATCGGGGAGCAGAAGTTCGGCCGGCGCGATGCGCTCCAGCACGCCGGCCGCCTCGGACAGCGGCACTTCGGTCAGCGTGAACGCGCCGGACGCGAGATTGAGCCACGCGATGCCGGCCCGCTTGCCCTGCGGAAGGAATGCGGCGAGCAGGCAGTCGCGCTTCGCGTCGAGCAGGTTTGCGTCCGTGAGCGTGCCCGGCGTGACGATGCGCGCCACGCGCCGCTCGACCGGGCCCTTGCTCGTTGCCGGATCGCCGAACTGCTCGACGATGACGACCGACTCGCCATGCTTCATGAGTTTCGCGAGGTGCGGCTCCAGCGAGTGGTAGGGAACGCCCGCCATCGGGATGGGCGCGCCCGCCGATTGGCCGCGCGACGTCAGCGTGATGTCGAGAAGCCGCGACGCGTGCTCGGCGTCGGCGTAGAAGAGTTCGTAGAAATCGCCCATCCGGTAGAAGACCAGCTTTTCCGGATGCTCCGCCTTGGCGCGAAGATACTGCTGCATCATCGGCGTATGTTGCGCCAGATCAGCGCGAGGAACTCCCTGTTTCATCCAGATTTCTTCGAAGAAAACACCATATGCGTCAATAGGTTGAACGAAGATAGATACTGCGCGTGTGTAGCTTCGTGTTCACCGTTGTTGATGCTTGTTCGTGCGCATCGACGGATTCTGGTATAGGTTCTCAGGCAGCATGTGCGGGGCCGCTTATCTTACCGGGGCGCATGTTTCCTGACACAAGTATTCAGGCCGTCCGTTGCCCAGAAGCAGCCGGATGGCTAATCTGCTGAGAGCAGCCGTTGGACGGCCGTCGGATCCACGGAGTCGATCATGCGTAGACTTTTCGGCGGTATTCCCTTGGGGAGTATCGGGATGCACGGGGTCGAGCGCAGGACTTCCTGACGGCCACCAGAGCGTTCTTCTCGCACCGCACGCCGCCGAAGCGCGGCGGGTGGTCAAGGCCGCTCGAATAGGCTACCTTTCGGCCGACCTTACTCGTAGTCCCACGGTCGCTGTTGCAGGCCGAAACGGCGATCAAGTGATAGTTCATCGGCGCTCGCGCCGGTCCCCCTGTTGGCACAGCGGCTAAACTGCGTCTGGAACAGGACAGAATCATGGCCAAGCAAAACATCAAGGATAGCCTCGACCGGCTGGGTAACGCGCTCGTCAGCGCCTTCCAAGTGATCGCTCTGTTCGTGATCGGTGCCACCATCGTCTGGTCGGCGGCGCACGACTACATCCGGATGATTCAGGCGGGGCGGGCCAGGCTTGACGACATCCTGCTTCTCTTCATCTATCTGGAGCTGGGAACTATCGTCGGGATCTACTTCAAGACTGATCGCTTGCCGGTGCTCTTTCTGCTCTACGTTGCCATCACCGCGCTCACGCGCTTTCTGGCGATCGACGTTAAGGACCTCTCTCTCGAGAGCGTGCTCGCGGTGACCGGATCGATCTTCGTGCTGACGCTGGCCGTGCTGGTCGTGCAGATCGCGACGTCGAGATTCTCGACTTCCGCTGGAAATGCGCGCTCGCCCTCGGTCATCGACAGCAGCGAAGCGAAAACGGAGTAGCGCCAATTTTCATCGCACGGGTACAAAGTTCGTCGGCACGAAGGCATAGGCGTGGTCGGTCGTAGATCATCTTCAGACATCACGTTCTTCAAGAACGCGGGCGGGGGCCATCTCCACTCCGGACGCTTGAGCAAAGGACCAGGAACTAAGGGCGATTTGTTGGAACTCGGTCCGTGAGTACCAGCGCCGTCAACTCATAGGAGTGCAATCGCGCAGCGTGATCGAAGATCTGTGACGCGATCATCAATTCGTCCGCACCAGTGCGTCCGATGAAAGCGTGCAGAGCAGCTTGCACGACGGACGGAGAGCCAATAGCCGAGCACGACAGGACATCGTCGAGCAGCGCCCGCTCGTGCGGGCCAACGCGATCGAGGTAGCCGTCAAGCGGAGGAGGGAGCTGCGAAGGACGGCCACTGCGCAGATTGATAAAGGCCTGCTGCCAGGAGGTTGCCCTGAATCGCGCTTCCTCCACGGTCTCGGCGGCGAACACGTTGAAGCCAAGCATGACGTAGGGGTTGGCCAGTTGCGCGGAAGGGCGGAAGGTGCTGCGGTAAATGGCAATCGCCTGCAGCATTTGGGCCGGCGCGAAGTGCGACGCGAAGGCAAAGGGCAGGCCCAGCGCGGCCGCAAGTTGGGCCCCGAACAGGCTCGATCCCAAAATCCACAGCGGTACGTTCAATCCGGCGCCGGGCACTGCGCGTACCGGCTGCCGGGGAGTTGCAGAGAAGTAATCCGCGAGTTCCTGCACATCCTGCGGAAATTCCCGCGCGTCCGACGACAAGTCGCGACGTAGAGCTCGTGCGGTCATCTGATCGGAGCCTGGTGCCCGGCCCAAGCCCAGATCGATGCGCCCGGGGTAGAGCGACTCAAGAGTGCCGAACTGCTCGGCAATCACGAGCGGTGAATGGTTGGGAAGCATGATGCCGCCCGCCCCGACGCGGATGTTGGACGTACCCCCAGCCACGTACCCAATCAGCACCGCCGTGGCGGCGCTCGCGATCCCAGGCATCCCGTGGTGCTCGGCCAGCCAGTAGCGTCGGTAGCCCCAGCGTTCAGCATGACGCGCCAGGTCCAACGTGTTGCGAAACGACTGCGCGGCGTCGCTGCCCTGAACGATGGGGGCGAGGTCAAGAACCGAGAATGGGGTCATTGATATTGTGGCGCTGCGTGCCAGCGGCTCAATGGCGCAGCACGCACTTGTCGTATAGGTCCGGGAATTCCCCGTCGGGATCGTATTTTGCCTTCAGTTTCCGGTATTCGCCGCCGCCGTAAGTGCGGTCGAACGCATCGCGATCGAAGAAGCTCTCCGAGTACAGGGACTTGATGCCTTCAAACGCCGCGACCGTTTCCTCGATTAAACGGTTGAAGCGGTGCGGCGCGAACCGCGTCGGGCGGCGCAGGACATCCCAGAACCCGAAGTTCACGTACAACTGGCCCGGCTTTAGCGGATAGAGTGGAAACCGGTTGGCGCGCTCGGTGGCGGTAAGCGGACATATCCACACGGGCGCTATGCCGATCTCCCGCTGAAAGAAGTCGAGGAACGCCGCGGCATGGGCGATCGGGATATCGACATCCTGGATTACCGACTCCGCGTGTCCGCCGCGCAGGCGATCGATTTTGGCGGTAATGCCCCAGCGGCTGTTCCAGCGCATGAGGTGCTGGTAGGTTCGCGAACCCAGACGTTTGCGGCCATACAGGCGGCGGATCCAGGGGACCTGGGCGCCGAGATTCTTCGAGCACCAGAACCAGTCCGTGTCCCATCGCCAGATGAAATCTAGTGTGGCCAGATAATCGACCTCGCGCTCTCGGATCGACCGGTAGTAGATGTGCTCGAACGTATAGTCGCTGCTGTAGGGCGCGGATTCGACAAAGCGGCCGGTGGTGAGATAGTACTCGCCCGGGCCGAAGGCGACCCCGTCGACGAAATCGGCGCCGTCGCCGCCATTACCCTCGATCGCCGCAAAGTAACTCGCCATGTCGCTGAATCGGCGGTGCGCGATTTCGACATAGGGCTTGGCCGCGATGGCCTTGATCTTGAGCTTGAGTGCGTACCCCAGCGTGCCATACGAGTTCGGGAAGCCGAAGAAAAGGTCCTGATGCTCGTTATCGGGTCCGCAGGTCAACACACGCCCGCCACCGGTCAGCAGATCGAATTCGAGGAGAGATTCGTGCACGAGCCCGTACTTGAACGAAGAGGCCTCGATGCCGACACCGGCGGCGGCCCCGCCCAGCGTGATCGACTTGAGTTGGGGGACGACCGGCGGCAGTGTGCTGTGCGGCAGAGTGACCGCCACGAGATCCTCGTAGGTGGTCATGCCCTCCGCTTCGATCCACGCTTCCACAGTGTCCACGGCGATGACGTGGTTGAATCCGCGCATGTCGAGCCGTTGCTTCTTCGCGGGCGAAGGATCGCGAAAGAGGTTCGACGTGTCCTTGCGCAAGCCGAGTCGTCCGCCTCCCTTCGCCTTGTCGACGTCGCGAAGCTGGCCGAGAAGTTGTTCGCGTCTGGCAGCATGGCCGGCGTCGCCGCGCGTCGGCGCGGCGCCTTGACCATCATTGGACGGACATGCGTTCACCGGTGCGAACCTGCGGAATTCAAATACAGGAAATCGCGGCTCATGGGATAGCTGTCGCGTGTGATGTTGCCCTTGCTGAACACGATCTGGAACAGGTGCGTGTGCTCATTCGGCGAACGAAACATCTCGGCGCACCCGATGAGATAGGTGCGCCAGATGCGCCGGAAGCGCTCGTTGAATTTCGCCGGATCGAGTGCGTGGATCTGGTGCCAGCGGCGATCGAAGCGGTCGGCCCAGACATCGAGCGTGAGAGCGTAGTGACGGCGCAGATTCTCGATATCGACAACTTCCAGGCCGTTGGCTTCCATTGCGACAATGACGTCGGCCAGGCTGGGAATCCAGCCCCCGGGAAATACATGTTCCCGGATGAAGAACTCGGTCTCCCGGCGGCCGACGTGACCGATGAAGTGGAGCATCCCCAGGCCTCCCGGCTTCAGGCAGTCGGCATGGGCCTTGACGACTTCGTCGAGCTGGTCGCGCCCGGCGTGTTCGAGCACGCCGATCGAGACGACCTTGTCGAACGGGCCCTGCATCTCGCGAAAGTCCGCCTCGATCACATCGAGTTGCGCTTCGAGCCCGAGCCGTTTGATGTCGTTGCGGACCGTCATGACCTGTTCCGTCGTGGTGTTGGTCCCGGTGATGTGGACGCCATATCGCGGCGCCACGTGGAACATGAAGCCGCCGAATCCGCATCCGACGTCGATAACGGTTTCTCCCTTGCGCAAGCGCAGTTTGCGGCAGACGTGCTCGATCTTGTTGACCTGCGCTTCCTCGAGGCTCGCAGTTCCCTCCGGCCAGTAGGCGCACGTGTACATCATCAGCGGCTCGTCGAGCCAGATACGATAGAATTCGGCGCCCAATCCGTAGTGCGCTCGCGCATTCTCCTTCGCGTTCTCGTGACTCGCGTTCGAGTGGCGAAACTCGTGCCAGCGATTGCGTTGCGCGACCAGCACATTCGCGGAATCGAAACCGCTCCCCATTCCGGCCCGAAACGCCGCCCGGAGATCGCCATCGACGTCGAGATCGCCGTCGAAATAGGCGTCGCACATGCCGATGTGACCGAACGCCGCGATTCCCATCTCGGCCGCACGGCTTCGAAAGCGCAGCGAGAACGCAGGCGCTCCAGCCTGGTTGCGGTACGTCTCGCCATCCGCGAACGTCACTTCGAATGCCACCGGCGAGGAGGCGCCTATCCGCTGAAGGTCCTGAGCGATGATGGATTTCATTTGCCCTTTTTCGTTGTCGCCGGTGCGGTCGGTTCGCTGCCTCTATGGCAAAAGCATACGCCGCGCAACGGAGAAGCGCTTGATCGGCACCAACGGAGATCCGGAATTGCGGTGCGCCGCTCGCCCTAGGTCAGCCAAAGCCCCGCAGCAGGTAGCCGGGAAAATGCGAACTGCAGGCCATGACGTGCGTGATGGCTTCCCGGTCGTAGACGTCTCCCGAGTGGTAGTTCTCGAAAAAGGCGTTTAGCGTGCGAACGCGCTCGGGTGTCGCTTTCGCTGCCTGCAGGCCGACCGAGCAGCCGTAATTGGTGAACGCGAATTTGACCTGACGAAGCCGCGGCTCGCGGCAGAAGTAGCCTTCATCCACCCACATCCGGTCGAGCATCGACAGGCATTGCGTTCTCTGGGTCGTTGCCCAGTCTTCACCGGGGAAGAAGTGCGTCATCCACAGCATCATGCCGAGACCCAGATCCTGCGTGATGACGAGATCGGATGCGGTCTGCTCGATCAGAAGCCGCATGTCGGCGATTTCGCGCGAAAGCGCCTGTTCGTCGAGGAATCGGTACGAGACATAGCCGTCGAAGGCATCGAGCGCGCCGAATCCGAAGCCCGGATAGGGGCTCAAGAGATCCTCGCTCATCTTCCATGCGACGCCGCGGCCCGGCACGACGAAGGCGTCGTGAACCTGGCGCACGAGCTCCACGCCCTTTTGCCTGTAGTCCGGGATGTGGCGGCCGAGGACGGAGAGCGCATAGAGCCACATGGCGAGGTAATGGAAGTATTGGCCGTCGCGATCGGGCGCTTCGCCAATACGGAGGCCGCGAGGACGGCCGAGTACGCGGTCGACCTCGCCGACAAGCCGTTCCGCCTCGTCCAGGTATCGCCGCTCATCCAGCGCGGCATAAAGCGAGGTGAGGAGAACGACGCCGAAGGCATCCGTCCAAAGGTATCGAAGACCGTTCGGCCAGATGCCCTCGACGCGCATCCAGGCCAGCTTGTCCACGACGTACCGCGTGTCGCTGCATGCGGCCATGGTTGGCGTCAAACGCCGAATGGATAGGTGTCCGGAAGGCCTTCCACCTCTTCCGTCTTCAACGGCGTCACGGCTCGTGTCTCGTCGAACCAGATGTACTCGTCGAACTGCCGCGGCAGCACCGCCTGGAAATAATGACTCTGAAGTTCCGTGTCCGGCCGGTAGATAACGCCGATGGCGCGTTCGAGCCGCGGCTTCATCAGCCGTTCGTTGAGATCGGCCGCATGCGGACTGCGCAAGGGCAGCAGGAACTGCGACTTGCCCGCCTCGTGACACAGCCGCTCGTAGCTATCGGGCAGCGCCGGGCGGACCGTCTTGATCTCCATGGGTTCGTCCCAGTTCGATGCCGCAGCGACCGTCCCGCTGTTCGTTCCGAACCCGACCAGGTAGGCCGCATCGCCGAATTCCTCACGGCACAGCTGTCCAATGTTGTATTCACCGCGCAACGACATTTCCGTGGCGTTGGCGTCGCCCACGTGCGAGTTGTGCGCCCACACTATCGCCCTGGCCTTCGGTCCGTAAAAATTGAGCAGCGTCTGCAAGGTCTCGAACATATGGCTGTCACGCAGATTCCAGGAAGAGCGGGAGCCGTAGTACATGGTCCGGTAGTAGCGTTCGGCATTGGCGACGAGGCGGGCATTCTGAACGACGTCCAGGAACCGCTCGCCATCGTGCTCGGCATAAGCGGTGTGCTTCTTCATGAGATCCATGAGCATGGAAACGACCTCATGCTCGCAGGTCTCGTAGGCGCCGGTCAGCGTCGCGTGGCCGTACGTGGCCGGATCAGCCTGCCACGGCGTCAGGCATCCATAGCGCTGACGCGCGACCGCTGCCGCTTGCGGGTCGACGTCGTCCAGGTACTTGAGGATCGAGCGGATCGAGTTGTAAAGGCTGTAAAGATCCAGGCCGTGGAACGCGACCCTCTCTGCATCGTCCACCTTGGCATTGTGCTGCCGCAGCCAGTCGACGAAGGCCCTTACCTCGCGGTTGCGCCACATCCAGACGGGGAAGCGGGCGAAGGCCGTCCATTCCGATGGTGGATGCCTGGCGTGCCGCACATAGTGGTCGATGCGTGCGGCGTCGGGCCAGTCACCCTCGATGGCGATGAAACTGAAGCCCTTGCGCTCGATCAGTTCGCGCGAGATGCGCTCGCGCATCCGGTAGAACTCCGACGTGCCGTGCGTCGCCTCGCCGAGCAGCACGACGCGAGCGGCGCCAATGCGATCCAGCAGGGGTCCCAGGTCGGCCGAATCAATGGCGCCGAACGTTTCGCAGGATGCGGCGATCGTTGCCGGCGTTTGGTCGGACGTCCTGGCTGCCGGCCGCGATTCCGCCGGGACGTAATGGCTGTCTTCCGAAGGCCAGCCTTCTTCGCCGACGAGAGGAACGAAGCGGACATCCGCCAAGTCTTCCGTCTTGAATTCATGCTCCGAGACGCGCACGACGCGAATCAATTCCTGGTAGCGCGTGTTGCTCCCGACGGGGATGACCAGTCGGCCGCCGACCTTGAGCTGGGACTTCAGCGATTCGGGAATCTCGGGGCCGCCTGCCGCGACCACGATGGCGTCATACGGCGCGTGATCGGGCCATCCGCGGGTTCCGTCGGCATGAAGCACATGGACGTTCCGGTAACCGAGGCCGGCCAGGACCGAGGCGGATTTCTCGGCGAGCTGGCCGATGCGCTCCACCGTATAGACATTCTTGGCGATTCGCGAAAGGACGGCTGCCGCGTAACCCGAGCCGGTGCCGATCTCCAGCACCTTCTCGCCGCCCTCGAGCGCCAGGGCCTCGGTCATCAGCGCGACGATGTACGGCTGGGAGATCGTCTGGTTCTCGGCGATGGGCAGCGGAGCGTCCTCATAGGCGAATTCCCGCAGCGACTCCGGCAGGAAGGCTTCGCGCGGCACCGTGCGCATTGCCTCGAGAACGAGATGCGAGCGCACGCCGCGGCGGGCGATATGGCCGTCCACCATGGCGGAGCGCAGTTCGGCAAAATCGATATTGCCCATGGCGAGATCGTGTGCGATCCCGGCGCCCGCAGAAGCAACGGACAGGAATCGATGCTAACGATAGGCCGGTTGCGAGGTATCTGTGTTGATCAAGGGCAACATCCGGTGCTGCGCCGATAGCGAAAGGGGCCTTTTTATCGACGCCGCACGAAGATCGGCGAAAAGGCAGACTCAACAGCGATTGTTATCTCGCGATCGACCTGTTCGCGAATGCGCGATCGCCGGGGCCTCCGCGGGCTCGACCTTGATCCCCTCCCGCAGCAGCGCGAATGCCGTGGCCGGATCGTCGGCGTACGCGAAAAGCGCCAGGTCTTCCGGACTTATCATCTGGTGCCGGACCAGCGCCTCGAAATTGATGATCTCCTTCCAGTAGCTCGATCCATAGAGCACGACGGGAATGCGGCGCTCGATCTTCTTCGTCTGCATCAGCGTGAGGATCTCGGTCAGCTCGTCGAGCGTGCCGAAGCCGCCGGGAAACACCACCAGCGCACGGGCGAGATGCGCGAACCACAGCTTGCGCATGAAGAAATAGTGGAACTCGAACGTGAGCTCGCGCGTGACGTACGGATTCGGCATTTGCTCCTGCGGCAGCCCGATGTTGAGGCCGATGGTCTTGCCGCCGGCGTCGAAAGCGCCGCGGTTGGCCGCCTCCATGATTCCGCCGCCGCCGCCGGTGCACACGACGAACCGATGGGCGTGCGATGGAAGATCCTTCGACCAGGCGGTGACCATGCGGGCGAGTTCGTGCGCCGCGTCGTAGTACTTGGAGAACGGGCCATCCGGCTTGAGGCGCGCGGAGCCGAAGAACACGATGGTGTCGCAAATGTGCTCGCGGCTGAACACCTCCATCGGCTCGAGATATTCGGCAAGGATCCGCAGCGGCCGCGCGTCGTCGCTGTCGAGGAATTCCTCGTCCTTGTAGGCGAGGGGCTTGTGCTGGGGGTCGATTGGTTTCATGGCCGCGGTGGAGCCTTCACAAAGTCGATAAATCCTCGCGCGACGTCGGTGTGGACGAGTTCGACGCGCACGCGGTCGCCAACATCGAGCCCCTCGAATCCGCGGACGACCCGACCTTCAGTCGTCGGGTTGGAAATGCGCACCCAGGTTCCCTTGTCCGAGGCGCCTGTCACGATGCCGTCGAAGCGGGCGCTGCAGGCGCGGGGCGAGGAGCAGCGCCGCGGCGGACTTGGCCACGCGCCGTTCCACCTTGGCTGCATTGTCCTCCTGCGCGGTGCAGTGACCGGCCAGCGTCGTGAGTTCATCGATGTCGTAAGGTGCCGGTTGCGATTCGAGCGTCGACTTCAGCAAGCGTTGCGCGACGAGGTCGGGAAACCGGCGGTTCGGCGCCGTCGAATGCGTGTAGTCCTTCACGGCCAGGCCGAAATGACCTTCGGACGGCCGGCCGGGAATTTCGACCGCGTACTCGCCCCGGCCCAGCAGCTTGACGACGCACAGCGAGAGGTCGGGAAAGCGCACCGGATCGGCCGCGCGGCGCTCGGTGAGAAAGTTGTCCAGCGCGGCCGCATCGGGCGTCAGCGGGAGACGGGTGCCCGATTCCGACGCCAGCGCGACGATGCGATCCCAGCGCTTCGGCGTGCGCAGAACTCTGCGCAGCGAGGGCCGGCCCTTCGCATCCAGGTATCTCGCGGTGACGCCATTGGCGGCAATCATGAAGTCCTCGATCAGTTCCTTTGCCCGATTTCTCGTGTCCGGCACCATGTCGGTCAGCGTGGTGCCGTCGAATACGGCCCGCGCTTCCAGTGTCTCCAGGTGCAGCGCTCCCTGCGTGTGCCGCACGCGCTTCAGCGCCTGCGCGACGCGATCCTGCATGCGGAGCTGATCATCGAGGCCGGGCACCGCCGCGAGTTTCGGAGGTGGCGGCGCGGCGCCGTCAATCCACGCGGCAACGGAATTGTAGGCAAGCTTGGCGCGATTGCGCACGGCGGCTCGATAGATGTCCGACGTCTTCACGGAGCCGTCGTCGGCGATCACCATTGCGACCACGACCGCCAGCCGGTCCTGCCCTTCGGCCAACGACGTGAGGTCGGTCGACAGTTTCTCCGGCAGCATCGGGAAGATTTCGGCAGGCGTGTAAACCGACGTGGTGTTGGTCCATGCGTGGCCATCGACGGCGCAATCCTTTTTCACCAGCGCATCGACGTCGGCGATCGCGACCTGAATCGTCACCGCGCCGCCTGACGTTGCCTCGGCGACCGACAGCTGATCGAGGTCGCGCGAGTCGTCGTTGTCGATCGATGACCATGGAAGACCGCGCAGATCGCGAAATGCGGCGCCCAATACCGGAGCCGCGCCTGTGATCCGGCGAGTTTCCTCAAGTACCGCGGCGGAAAAATCGGGCAGCAGCCCACGCTCGAGCATCGCCTCGTGCGCGATGGCCCGGAGATCGTCCTTGCCGGTTCGGTGTTTGGTCACGTTCGAGGGAAGAGCATGTCCTCAATCAACCGCAATGATAGCGGGTGCCTTGGCGAAGCCTTCGTTCCGGTAAGATTCGGTCTTCTGCCGCAAAAAAGGGACAGCGTGGATTCCCGCATCAATGTCTGCGTCGGACTGGTATGCGCAGCGGTACTGCTGGGCTGCGTATCAGCCGGCGGCCCGGTCAACCTGCGCGGCGACGCGTGGCAGGTGACCGCGATCGACTACACGGCGTTCGGGGCGGCGCGCGTCGGCCTGGCCCAGGCAAACGACTTTTGCGCCAAGAGGGGGCAGAGCGCGTTCATCGCGATCGAGCGCACCAACGCCGACATGCCCGCGCATCACATCTACACGATCGACTTCCAATGCACGGCGCGGGGCAATTCCCCGGAGGCGAACGCGGAATACCGGATGCGCAACTTCCAGCGCGACTGCGCGATCGCCGGTTTCGACCTGGGATCGCCCGAGAACATCCAGTGCGCCAACACATTGGCCGAGAAAGCGTCGCCGAAGACCGGTGCGCCGCCGAGGAAAGGTGCGGCGCCGGTGGACAGTCCGCCCCGCAATTGACCGGCAGGTCCGTCGTCCGTCGGCGGTAGAATCGCCCATTCCCGTCTCCGGCCCGGTGCCCGACGGCATCCGCGCGACATTCATGTCCTCTTTGCAGCTCCGACCTGGCCGCCTGACGCCGCCCGACCTGCGCCGCATCTGGTCCGAGCGTCCGACGCTGGCGCTCGATCCGGCCGCCAAGGCTGGCGTTGACGCGGCTGCCGCGACCGTCGCGCAGGTGATCGCCGAAGGTCGCACCGTCTACGGCGTCAATACCGGATTCGGGCTGCTTGCACGCACGCGCATCGACGGCGCGCGGCTGAGCGAATTGCAGCGCGCGCTCGTGCGCTCGCATAGCGCAGGCACCGGCGCGCTGCTGGACGACGAGGTCGTCGGCCTGTCATCGCGCTCAAGGCCGCGTCGTTGAGCCAAGGCAACTCCGGCGTGCGCTGGGAGGTGATCGAGCTGCTGGTCGATATCGATGAACGCCGGCATCGTGCCGTGCATTCCGGGTCAGGGTTCGGTTGGCGCGTCGGGCGATCTGGCGCCGCTCGCCCACTTGTCCGCCGTGCTGATCGGCGAAGGCGAAGCGCGCATCAACGGCGACATCGTGCCGGGCGCGCAAGCGCTGGCGCTGGCCGGGCTGCAGCCGATCGAGCTGGCGCCGAAGGAAGGGTCTGGCGCTGCTCAACGGCACGCAGGTGTCGACGGCGCTGGCGCTCGCGGGCCTGTTCGCGGCCGAGCGCGCGATGTCCGCCGCATTCGTCGCCGGCGCGATGACGGTCGACGCGTGCCTCGGCAGCGACACGCCATTCGATGCGCGAATTCACACGGTACGGCGCCATCGCGGACAGATCGACGCCGCCGGCGTCTATCGCGACCTGTTGGCCGGCAGCGCCATCCGCGCGTCGCACGTCGACTGCAATCGCGTGCAGGATCCGTACAGCCTGCGTTGCCAGCCGCAAGTGATGGGCGCTTGCCTCGATCAGTGGCGGTACGTCGCCGCCGTGCTGCTCACGGAGGCCAACGCAGTGTCCGACAATCCGCTGGTGTTCGCGGACGCCAACGAGATTCTCTCCGGCGGCAACTTTCACGCGGAACCCGTGGCGTTCGCCGCCGACAACCTGGCGCTGGTTCTCGCGGAAACGGGCGCGCTGTCGGAGCGCCGCATCGCGTTGCTGATGGACACGAACCTGTCGGAGTTGCCGCCGTTCCTGGTCAAGGACGGCGGCGTCAATTCGGGCTTCATGATCGCGCAGGTGACCGCCGCGGCGTCTGGCGTCGGAAAACAAGTCGCTCGCGCATCCGGCGTCGGTCGACTCACTGCCCACATCCGCCAACCAGGAGGATCACGTCAGCATGGCGACGTTCGCGGCGCGGCGACTGACGCCAATGGCCGGCAACACGTCGGCGATCGTCGCGATCGAGTTGCTGGCGGCGGCGCAGGGCATCGAATTCCGCTCGCCACTCAAGACATCGCCGAAGCTGGCCGAAGCCTTCGCCATGGTTCGCGCCGAGGCGCGCCTTCTGGGACCGCGACCGCGCGTTCGCGCCCGATCTCGCGGCGATGCGCCGCCGCGTCGAGGCCGGCGACTTCATGCCTTTCGTGGGCGAGCTGTTCGACGCAGACTGATCGAATCGTACATACTGCATGGACACCAGAATGTCATTCGCGGTCTGCCCAAGGCCGAGTTGCACATCCACATCGAGGGTTCGCTCGAGCCTGAATTGGTGTTCGCGCTTGGCCGCCAAGCACAAGGTCAAGCTGGCGTATCCGTCGGTGGAGGCATTGCGGCGCGCGTACGACTTCCACAACCTGCAGTCATTCCTCGACATTTATTACGCGGGCGCCGACGTGCTCCGCGACGAATCCGACTTCCACGCGATGACGATGGCGTATGTTGCGCGCGCGCACGCCGATGGCGTCGTCCACACCGAGATCTTCTTCGATCCGCAGACGCACACGCAGCGCGGAATTCCCTTCGCGACAGTGATGGCGGGCATCACGTCGGCGCTTGAACAAGGTAAGCAGGAGTTCGGCATGACCAGCCGGCTGATCCTGTGCTTCCTGCGCCACCTGCCGGTTGACGATGCGATGCGCACGTTGCAGGAAGCGCTGCCCTACAAGGCGGCCATCCACGGGGTCGGGCTCGACTCCTCGGAGGTCGGCAACCCGCCGTCGAAATTCGCCGACGTGTTTCGGCGCGGCCCGGGACGCAGGTTTCCGTGCCGTGGCGCACGCAGGCGAGGAGGGCCCTGCCGCCTACATCTGGGAGGCGCTGGACCTGTTGCACGTCGAGCGCATCGACCACGGCGTGCGCTGCGAGAGCGACGATGCGCTGTGCCGGCGATTGGTCGCGGAACACATTCCGCTCACCGTGTGCCCGCTGTCGAACGTCAAGCTGGCCGTGTTCCCGAAAATGGAGCAGCACAACCTGAAGCGCCTGCTGGACCGTGGCCTCGCCGTCACCGTCAATTCGGACGACCCCGCGTACTTCGGCGGCTACGTCGTCGACAACTACGTGGCCGCGCAAAGAGCGCTCGGACTGTCCCGCGACGACATCGTGACGTTGGCGCGCAATTCCTTCGCCGCGTCGTTCCTGCCGGATGGGGATAAGATGGCATGGAACGCGAAGATCGACGCGTACGCGAAGGCGCACTGACCGGAGAATCCTCATGCATCGCGACAATCCTTCGACCCTCGCCGCGGCACAAGGCACGCGCCGCGCCGACCGTGTGATCCGTGCGCCGCGCGGCACCGAACGCACCGCAAAGAGCTGGCTCACCGAGGCGCCGCTGCGGATGCTGATGAACAACCTCGATCCCGAAGTGGCCGAGAATCCGCGGGAACTGGTCGTCTACGGTGGCATCGGCCGCGCCGCGCGCAACTGGGAATGCTTCGACGCCATCGTCGCGGCGCTGCGCGAGCTGAACGACGACGAGTCGCTGCTGATCCAGTCGGGCAAGCCGGTCGGCGTGTTCAAGACGCACGCCGACGCGCCGCGCGTGCTGATCGCCAATTCGAACCTCGTGCCCAAGTGGGCGACGTGGGAGCACTTCAACGAGCTCGACCGCAAGGGCCTCATGATGTTCGGCCAGATGACGGCCGGGTCGTGGATCTACATCGGCAGCCAGGGCATCGTGCAGGGCACGTACGAGACTTTCGCCGAGGCGGGCCGCCAGCATTTCGGCGGCAACCTCGCGGACAAGTGGATTCTGACGGCGGGATTGGGCGGCATGGGCGGCGCGCAGCCGCTCGCGGCGACGATGGCGGGCGCGTCGATGCTCGCCATCGAGTGCCAGCCGTCGCGCATCGAAATGCGCTTGCGCACGCGTTACCTCGACAGGCAGGCGAAGGACCTCGACGATGCGCTGGCGATCATCAGTGAAGCCTGCGCGACGAAGAAGCCGGTGAGCGTCGGCTTGGTCGGCAACGCGGCGGAGATCCTGCCGGAATTGGTCCGACGCAACGTGCAAGCCGCACATGGTGACCGATCAGACGTCCGCGCACGACCTGGTCTACGGCTATCTGCCGGCGGGCTGGACCGTCGAGCGATGGCGCGCCGCGCAACAGGATGCCGTCGCAGCATGCCGGCCTGGTCGCGGCCGCGAAACAGTCGTGCAAGGCGCACGTCGCGGCGATGCTCGCTTTCCACGCGCAGGGCATTCCGACATTCGACTACGGCAACAACATCCGGCAGGTCGCACACGACGAAGGGCTCGCCAACGCGTTCGCCTTCCCGGGATTCGTGCCCTGCGTACATCCGGCCGCTGTTCTGCGAGGGCAAGGGGCCGTTCCGCTGGGTGGCGCTGTCGGGCGACCCCGAGGACATCTACAAGACCGACCGCAAGGTCAAGGAGCTCTTCCCCGACGACGCGCATCTGCATCGCTGGCTCGACATGGCGCGCTCGCGCATCGCGTTCCAGGGATTGCCCGCGCGCATTTGCTGGCTGGGGTTGGGCGAACGGCATCGCGCCGGGTCTCGCGTTCAACGAGATGGTGGCGAGCGGCGAATTGAAAGCGCCGATCGTGATCGGCCGCGACCATCTCGACACCGGCAGCGTCGCGAGCCCCAACCGCGAAACCGAATCGATGCTGGACGGCTCGGATGCCGTTTCCGATTGGCCGCTGCTCAATGCGCTGCTCAACACGGCCGGCGGCGCGACATGGGTGTCGTTGCACCACGGCGGCGGCGTCGGCATGGGTTACTCGCAGCACGCGGGCGTCGTGATCGTCTGCGACGGCACGGAAGCCGCGGCGAAGCGCATCGCGCGCGTGCTGTGGAACGATCCGGCAACCGGCGTGATGCGGCACGCGGACGCGGGCTACGCCAAGGCGATCGAGGTCGCCAAGGCGAAGGGCCTCAACCTGCCGATGCAGCACGGCTGAGGCTGCCGGCGCGCTCATGCGACACGCGCCGCGAGATTCGACCGACCGCCGGTCAACGGCCCTTCCTGACCTTTGCGGGGACCCGGATCGTGTCGATGAGCGCCGTGAGCGCGGGCGATACCTGGCGCCGGCCCGGGTAGTAGAGGAAGAACCCGGGAAACATCGGACACCAGTCCTCGAGCACTACCGATAGCGCGCCGTCGCGAATGAGCGGAGCAACCTGATCCTCGATCAGGTACGCAAGGCCTAATCCGTCCAGCGCGGCATCGGCGACCATTCCCTCATCGTCGAAGACAAGCGGCCCGTCGACGCCTACCTCGATCTTGCGGCTGCCCTTCTGGAATTCCCATTTGTAGATCGTGCCTGCCGACGGCAGTCTGAAGTTGATGCAGCGGTGCTGGCGCAGGTCCTGAAGCGTCGACGGTTTCGCGTGCGCCTCGAAGTACCGCGGAGATCCGACCACGACGAAGCGAAGCGGGCCCGTCACCGGAACGGCAACCACGTCCTTTTCGAGGGACTCGCCCAACCGGATGCCGGCGTCGAACCGTCGCGCGACGATGTCGGTCAAGCCAGGCTCGATCAGCACCTCGACGACGACCTCGGGATAGCGCTCGAGAAATCGGCGCAGGATGGGCGTGATCACCATCCGCGCGGCCGTTCTCGACGCCGTGATCCGGACCTGTCCGGAGGGTCGGCCGACGAGCCGCCCCAGGTCCTCGACCGCGCCGGATATCTCGTCGATCGCCGGGCGGAGCCGCGCGAGCAACTGCTGGCCGGCCTCCGTTGTCGAAACACTGCGCGTGCTGCGGGCCAGCAGTTGGATGTGCAGGCGTTCCTCCAGGCGCCGCAGCGTATGGCTGAGCGCCGACGGCGACACGCCGAGACGCGCGGCGGCGCGAGTGAAGCTGCGCTCTTCCGCCACGACGGCAAATGCCGCCAGGCTGCCCCAGTCTTCCCGGTTTATTCCTGACATTTTATCAATACCTCATTCGCATTATACGTATTTATCAACAGAGTCGAAACGCGCATCATGCACCGATCGTTCTTGAATCTTCGTCAGGGAAAGTGAGGGCAATATGCGGAAGCGCACGCTTGGAAACAGTGGACTCGAGGTTTCGGCCATCGGACTGGGCTGCATGGGACTGAGTTACGGCTACGGTCCCGCCGTCGACAAGCAGCAGGGCATTTCGCTCGTCCGGTCGGCGTTCGAACGCGGCGTCACGTTCTTCGACACCGCCGAAGTCTACGGCCCGTTCACCAACGAGGAGCTGGTGGGCGAGGCGCTCGCCCCGTTCCGCGAGCAGGTGGTGATCGCAACCAAGTTCGGCTTCGACATCGATCCCAAGGACGGAAAGCAGCGGGGCTTGAACAGCCGGCCCGAGCACATCAAGGCAGGTGGCCGAGGCGTCGCTGAAGCGATTGAAGACCGGCGTCATCGATCTCTTCTATCAGCACCGTGTCGACCCGAACGTGCCGATCGAGGATGTCGCCGGCGCGGTCAGGGACCTGATCCGCGAAGGCAAGGTCAGACATTTCGGATTATCCGAGCCCGGCGTGCAGACCATCCGGCGGGCGCACGCGGTCCAGCCGATCGCTGCGGTGCAGAGCGAATACTCCTTGTTTTGGCAAGAGCCCGAGCAGGAGGTCCTGCCGACGCTCGAGGAACTCGGCATCGGCTTCGTCCCTTTCAGCCCGCTGGGCAAGGGCTTCCTCACCGGCGCCATCGACGAGAACACGACGTTCGACAGCACCGATTTCCGGAACATCGTTCCCCGCTTCACGCCGGAGGCGCGCAAGGCGAACCACAAGCTGGTCGATTTGCTGGGCGAGATCGCGGCGCAGAAGAAGGTCACACCCGCGCAGATCGCGCTTGCCTGGCTGCTGGCCCAGAAGCCGTGGATCGTTCCGATCCCCGGCACCACGAAGCTTCATCGGCTGGAGGAAAACATCGGCGCGGCTGCCGTCGAACTGACGGCCGAGGAGCTTCAAATCATCGAAAGCGCCGTCTCGACGATCACTCTTCAGGGAGCCCGATACCCCGAACATCTGCAGCAACTGGTCGGTCGCTGAAGCCATGCGAGTCGGCATCCTGGGTTCGGGACTGATGGGCGGCAAGCTGGGAACGATCTTCGCGCGTGCCGGACACGACGTGACGTTCAGCTACGCTCGCAGCGAGCAGAAGCTGAAGACGTTGGCCCGCAACGCGAGGGGCAACGCAACCTACGGGACACCGCGAGAGGCCGCGCAGCAGGCGGACGCGATATTGCTTGCGGTCCATTGGTCCCGCGTCGACGACGTGCTGAAGAAGGCAGGCGATCTGTCGGGAAAGACGGTCATTACCTGCTCGCTCCCGATGAACGACGACGACACCGGGCTCGTCATCGGCCATACGTCCTCAGGCGCGGAGAAACTCAAGACGAGACTTCCGAAGTCCCGCGTCGTGTCCGCTTTCAATACGGTTCCGAGCGAAGTTCTGTTCGGCGTGTACGAAGCCAAGCGGAAGGCACGCTGGCCGAGTCTCGTGTACTGCGGCGACGATCAGGCCGGCAAGGAGGTGGCCGTCGAGCTCATACGCGACGTGGGTTTCGAGCCCGTTGACGCGGGTCCGCTGCGGATGGCGCGATACAGCGAACCGTTCGCCCTCCTAATTGCGGAACTTGCCTATGGAGGGAAAGGGGGCCCGGAACTCGCATACGCGTTCGAACGTTTCGGCAAACGATAGAACGTACGGCTCAAAAGACCCAGAGGCTTTCGCGCGGCACATGCAACCAATGCCGGCCGCTGGCGAGCGGCCTGTCGCCGTATGCACGCAACCGCGATTCGCCGAGCGCGAACAGGTGCTCCCACTTGTCGCCCAGGTACATCGATGTCGTGAGGCCGGCTTCGAGGCGGTTGTCGCCGGGGCCGTCGGTCAGCTCGATGCGCTCGAGGCGGATCATCGCAGTGCCGTCCGTTCCTGCCTTGGCGCTTTGCCGCGCCGCGCCCCACAGTTTCCACCCGTCGCCTTCGAGCAGCGCGGCGCCGCCGCGCACTTCGGTGACGCGTCCGGTCAGCTTGTTGTTGCTGCCCATGAAATCGGCGGTGAACAGCGTGATTGGGTCGCTGTACATCTGCTGCGGCGTTCCCTGCTGCTCGATGCGCCCGTTGTTGAGGAGCAGAATGCGGTCGGACATCGCCAGTGCCTCGCCCTGGTCATGCGTCACGCACAGCGCGGAAAGCTGCATGCGGACGATCAACTCGCGCAGCCACGCGCGGGCTTCTTCGCGCAACTTGGCGTCGAGGTTCGACAGCGGCTCGTCCAGCAGGATCACCGGCGGGTTGTAGACCAGCGCGCGCGCGAGCGCGACGCGCTGCTGCTGGCCGCCGGAAAGCTGGTGCGGAAAGCGCTCGCCCAGGTGCCCGAGCGAAAGCTGCCCCAACGCGGTCCTGACGCGCGTCTTGATCTCGCCGCTGCCGATCTTGCGCAGCTTGAGGCCCATAGGCGACGTTGTCGAACACCGTCTTGTGCGGCCACAGCGCGTAGGATTGGAACACGAGGCCGAGGTTGCGGCCCTCGGCGGGAATGTCGGTCCGCGTGGCGCCGTCGAATACGATCTTGTCGCCGATCTTGATCGTGCCTTCGTGCGGCGTCTCGAGACCCGCCACGGCGCGCAGCAGCGTCGTCTTGCCGCTGCCCGAGGGCCCCAGCAGCGACACGACCTCGCCGCGATTGAGCGTCAGCGACACGCCCTTCAGGATCGGGTTGTCGCCATAAGCGAGGTGCAGGTTGTCGACGGTGAGTTCAGCCATGACGCGTTTCCTTTTCTTCACCTCAGGTTGACACTAGTCGCGCAGCTTGACGCCAAAGCGCAGCGCGAGAGCCAATCCGACACCGACCAGGACGACATTGATGAGCGACAGCGCGGCGACCACGTCGATCGCGCCACCCTGCCACAGCGAAACCAGCTGCGCGCCGATGACCTCGGTGCCGGGCGCCAGCAGGTAAACGCCGGTCGAGTATTCGCGCTCGAAGATCATGAACACCAGCAGCCACGATGCGATCAGCCCGTGGCGGATGAGCGGCAGCGTGATCTGCCGCGAAATCTGCCCGCGGCTGGCGCCGACCGTGCGCGCGGCTTCCTCGAGCTCGGTGGACACCTGCATCAGCGACGACGAGATGAGCCGCATGCCGTACGCGAGCCAGACGACCGTGTACGCGAGCCACATGCTGAAGATCGTCGTGCGCAGCGGCTGCAGAGGCGGGAAGAAGAGGAATACCCACAGGAACGCCAAGCCGGCCAGCAGCCCGGGTATGGCGCGCGGAACCAGCACCAGGTAATCGACGAAGCGCGACCAGCCGTCGATGCGGCGGTGCGTGGCGAAGCCGATGGCCGTGTAGCACGCGACCGCGATGGCGCCGCCGACCGTGCCGATCAGGATCGTGTTCCAGATCGCGCGCACCAGGACGGGCTCGTCCCAAACCGACTGGAAGTGTTCGAGCGTGAAGACCTCTGCGAGCTTGGCGCCGTAGCCCCAGTTGGACACGAACGCGCGCAGCGCAACGCCCGACAGCGGCACGATCACGCCGACGAAGAGCCAGATGCCGATCAGCGCGGCGGCGACCCACTTCCACCTGCCCAGCGGCAGCTCGCGCATCCGCCCGGCCTTGCCCTTGATCGTCGCGTACCTGCGCGCGTTCTGCAGCAGGTAGCGTTGCAGCAGCACCAGGGGGAACGTCACGGCGACGATGCAGATCGCAACCGCTGCCATCAGGTGGTACGACGGTGTCCCGAGCTTGTTGGTCAGCTTGTACAGGTACGTCGACAGCACGAGGTGGCCTTCCGGATCGCCCAGCACCAGCGGCAGCCCGAACAATTCGAAGCCCAGGAAGAAGACGAGCACCGCGGCGAACAGCAGCGCGGGCATGATCAGCGGCAGGCTCACCGTCGCCGCGACGCGAAACGGCGAAGCGCCCGCGACGCGCGCGGCCTCTTCGACGTCCGAACCCAGGCTCTTCAGCGCCGCCGACGCATAGACATAGACGTTGGGCACGTGCAAGAGGCCGGCGATGACGCCTATGGCCGTCAGCGAATAGATCCCCCACGGCGCGCCGCCGAACATCTCGGTTGCCCAAACCGTGTAGAAGCCGACCGGACCGGCGGCAACGACGAACCCGAACGCCAGCACCATCGGCGACACGAAGCTCGGGACGAGGATCAGCGGCTCGATCCAGCGCTTGCCCGGCAGGTCGGTACGCTCCATGACGAACGCCAGCAGGCCGCCCAGAGGCACCGCGATGATGACCATGGCGGCGGCGATCAGTACCGAATTGAGCGACGCCTGCCAGAAATCCGAATCGGCGAAGATGAATTCGTAGGCGCCGATGCCGACCGTCTTGCGCGCATCGAAGAATGGCGCGGTCAGGAAGCTCTGGTAGAGGATCAGCAGCAGCGGCGCCAGCACCGCCGCGGCCGTCACCAGGATCGTCAGGCTGCGCGGAACGGCGGCCAGGCGTCGCGGTGCGCATGGGATCTCGACGGTCGAAGGAGCTGTCGCGAGAACCGGAGGCGCGCTTCGAGCCGCGCCTCTCCGGCACGTCCGTGTTACTTGCCCGCGGCGCCGGCGGCGAGCGCGGCCTTCCACGCATTCAGGAAGTCGAGGCGCTTCTTGGGGTCGAGGTACGTGACGATTTCGGCGTTCACCGGGATCGGCTTCACGTTGTTGGGCCCGAGTTGCTTGGTGAGCGATGCCGCCGTGTATTCGGCGTCGACGTCGTTGCGGATCGACGAAGAGCTCGACGTCGCTGCCGATCAGCTTCTGTCCGCGTTGCGACAGGATGTAGTCGACCCACACCTTCGCGGCGTTCGGGTTCTTCGCTTGCTTGCCGATGAAGATCACGCGCGAAAGCACCAGCGTGTAGTCCTTGGGCAGCACGACGCCCAGCGCGGGGTCCTTCTTGGCGCGGACGAGCGCGTAGGAGCCCAGCACGTTGTAGCCTAGCAGGTGCTCGCCGGACGAGACCTTTTCCAGCATGTTGCCCGTGCTGCCGTAGACGCGGTAGCTGGACGCACCGAAGCCGTGTTCGAGGTCCTTCATGCCGGGAAAGTATTTGGTGTCCTGCACGACGAACATGAAGCCCACGCCGCTCTTCTCGATGTCGTACGTCGTGACCTTGCCCTTGAACTTGTCGACCTTGGTGTTGATCAGCTTGGCAAAGGAAGCATGGTCCTCGGGATTTCATCGCCGGTCAGCAGCCGCTTGTTGTAGATGAAGACTGCCGGCTCGTAGGTCGTGCCGTACGCCTGGTTCTTGTACACCGCCCAGCCCGGCAGCTTGGACGCCTCCGGCGACAGATAAGTCAGCGCCTGGCCTTCGTCGACAAGCTTGACCTGCAGGTCCATCGCGGAGCTCCACATCACGTCGGCCGAACCCTGGCCCGATGCCGATTCCGCGATGAAGCGGTTGTACAGTTCCGTCGAATTGAGATCGCTGTACTCGACCTTGATGTTGGGATAGAGCGCGTTGAAGTCCTTGATCAGCGGCTGTGCGGCCTTGGTGTCGAGCGCGCTGTAGATGACGACCTTGCCTTCCTTGTTGGCGGCGGCGATAGTCTGCGCGTAATCGGCCGGATAACCGGGCGGAGCGGACTGGGCGAATGCGACGGAGGCGAACAGCGCAACGGCTGCGGACAGGCTACGACGGAACATGAGGGACTCCTTACGAGAATGGCGAACATCGCCGCTTGATGCCGCGATTATAGGTGCCCAGGGCAGAGTTTGAATAAACCTAGCAATATCAGTACCATGGGCGCCGAACCCGACATGATTTCCATCATCATTTGCAGCATCAACCCGGCAAAATTCGCGGCCGTTTCGAAGAACTTCGCGGATCGCATGGGTGACGCCGCATTCGAGATCATCGGCATCCACGACGCCCGGTCGCTGTCCGAGGGATATAACCGCGGCACGGCGCTAAGCCGCGGCGACATCCTGATCTTCTGCCACGATGACATCGAGATACTCACGCCTGATTTCCTTTCGCGCATCCGAAGACATCTGCAAGCCTATGACGTAGTCGGTTGCGCCGGCACGAGCTGCCTGATCGACAGCAAGTGGGCCTACGCCGGCGACCCTTTCATCCACGGCATCGTCGCGTATCCCGAAGAAGATGCCTGGCCTGCGAACCGGTTCTTCACGATCGTCTGGGGAGGATTCGATCGCGCGGTCGTCGAGGGAATCCAGGCCCTGGACGGCCTCTTCCTGGCCGCCAATCGGCGCGTGCTGGACGCGGTCCGCTTCGACGAGGCGACGTTCGACGGCTTCCATCTCTACGATATCGATTTCACCTATGCGGCCCATTTGGCCGGATTCAGGGTCGCGGTATTCAAGGACATCCTGATCGTCCACCAGTCGTATGGAAATTTCGGCGACGACTGGACGCCGTACGCGGACAAGTTCATGCGGAAGTATCAGGGACGGTTGCCGAACTTTGCGCCCGCGAGCCGCAAGGCGGCCATTGCGAAGCATCTCGACCGCAAGGAAGTCCTGCAGCTTTGCGAGAACGTCATCGGCTCGTCGCGCGCTTGAGCGCAACCGCGCGCTCGAGCGCGCCTTCGAGGCTGCGCGTGTAGCGCGCGAAGTCGGCTATCCCAGACGCGGCGATTCGCTCCAGGATGCGCCCCGACAGCTTCATGCGCCACGCAGATTCCGTTGCGAGGCGGCAGGCGATGGCGACGTAGTCGTCGTCGGACGTCGCCACCGTGTCGGTGACGCCGATGTGCGATAGGATGGAAAGCCCCATGCGCTCAGCCTGGCGCTCGCCTGCGCGCGTGACCACCGGCACGCCCATGTCCAGCGCGGCGACCGTCGAGTCGCCGCCGGTGTAGGGCAGCGTGTCGAGCAGCACGTCCATATGCCGGTAGCGCGCGCGATTGACGGCATCGTCGGCGCTCGGCGGGACGACGACGATTCGGTCGGGAGGAATGCTCGCCGACGTGAAGCGTGCAAGGCACCGGATGAGTTCCGCCTTGGTGAACGGCGAAAGCGCCACGTACGCGTTCGGCACGGCGACCAAGATCCGGCGCCACAGTTCAAGGCTGCGCGCAGACAGCTTGATGGCGCCCGCGAACACGCCAAAGACGACGGCGTTGGCGGGAACGCCCAGCCGCGCGCGCATGCCCGGGTCGGCCGGAGCCGGCGCCACGCGGCGAAAGGGCATGACACAGCCATCCATCGCCAGGGGAGTCTCGATCTGGAAGTGCGCGGCGTCCGGGAGATCGGCGATGGAATCGGTTAGCTTGAAATCCACCTGCTCGAGGCCGATCGTGCCGTGGTCGCCCAGGTGCGCGACGATCACCGGCGCCGGTTTCCGCAGCAGAATGCCCGGCCGCGCTTGCGGCGTTTGGCTCGACAAGTCGACGAGCACATCCAGGCCGTCCGCGGCGATGCGCGCGGCGGCAACGGAATCGTCGAGCGCCGACAGCGTCGCAAAGCTCTTGCAGCGGCTCCGGACCTGCGCTGAAGTCGCATCCTCGAGTGTCTCGGGCAACAACGAATAGGCGAGCACCTCGAAACGGCCGCGATCGTGGCGGGCGAATATCTGGAGCATGAGATCGCCCATCACGTGCCGGCGAAAGTCGCTCGACAGGTACCCGATCCGCAGGACGCCTGCCGGCCGCGGCGAACGCTGCGCTCCTGACGCAGCGTGTCCCACAGTTTGCTGCATCAGCGCGTTGTAGCTTCGATACAGCCTTGCCAATTCCTCGCGGTTGAAGTCGAAGTACTGCATCGAACCCACGATTTTCTTGAGCCACGGCAAGTCGGGCAACGTGAATGGCCATCCTGCGGCCATCGCCACGTATTTTGCTTCGAATTCCGCATGGACGCTCGTGCGCGCCCAGCGCAATCCCGTTGCGGCCAGCCAGGCGGACGGCTCCGCGCCCGCCTGGAATTGCATGAATTCCCGGTCCGCCTCGTCGAGCCTGCCCAGTGCCTGCAGCGCTTCGAATTGTGCGCGGAAGAGCGGTTCGGCGAACGGTCGCCGCGAGCGCGCCTGCGCAAGGAACGGCAGCGCGCGCACCGATTCTCCCAGCGCATGGAGTGTCAGGCCGAGATTGTCGGCGGCTTCCTGCGAATCGGGCGCGCGGTGCAAAGCGCGCTCGAATGCCGCCGCCGCTTGGGCAACCCGGGCCGCGCCGAAATAGACGTGCCCAAGCGCGAGGGAGGAGACGGCGGAACGCGGACTTAGCCGCTCCGCGTCGAGAAGGCGCTCTTCGGCACCGTGCACATCGCCGCGCCGCGCCAGCAGCACGCCGACGTTGTGGTGCAGATGAGGGTTCGCAGGCGAAAGGGCCAACGCACGCTGATACGCGTCCAGCGCTTTATCGGTGCGTCCCGATTCCGCCGCGGCGGCGGCTTCGGCCAGCAGTTCTTCGAGCTCCGGCAAGTCATGCACGGGCACGCGCTCGCCCCGGCGCCGACGGGGCGCCTCTATATAAGTCAACAGGTTAGCACACGCCTTCCGGAGACTTCCAGCAGTTTCCGGGGATTGCAGCGGGTAGAAGTGCGCAAAATCGGCCGCGTGCGTCTCGCGTGTTGTGCCGGGCTCGCGAGTCGAGGCCACTTGATCTGAAATCGAGAACCACGATGTACTGGAGAAGAGCATCACCGGAACCCAACACACCGGTTGTCGTCGAATGACAGGAGTCCGCAGACGCTCGCCATGCCTCGGCCGATTTGCTTCCAGGAGTCCACACCGTGACTGAACCGCGAAGAACAACCTTCGGTGTCGGTTCGAAGAAGCCCGAACTGGAGATCAACAAGCCCGGCGCCGGGCGCTTCTGGCAGAGCCCCGGCAGCATGTGGTGGATCTACGTGCTGGCGATGCTGGTGTCGCTGTGGTTCTGGCAAGGCGCCCAGCAGCTGGCCCAGGAGCAAATTCCCTACAGCGAGTTCCTGCAGCACTTGGACAAGGGCGAGGTCAAGGATGCCGTGTTGACGGACCACGTTATCAGCGGGACGCTCAGCGAGACGGACGCCAAGACGCATCAGCCGCGGACATTCCTGACCCAGCGGCCGGAAGACGATGCACTCGCGCAATCGCTCTCCCAGCACGGCGTGAAGTTCAACGTCGTGCACCAGACGCATTGGCTGAGCACGTTCCTGTTCAGCTGGGTCTTGCCGTTCGCAGCGCTGTTCCTGCTCTGGGGTTGGCTTTCCCAACGCTTGGGAAATCGCGGCCTGCTCAATCTCGGGGCCAACCGCGTCCACATCCACGCGGAAACCGGCGTGCGCGTGACCTTCGAGGACGTCGCCGGAGCCGAGGAAGCGAAGGAGGAGTTGAAGGAGGTGATTGATTTCCTCAAAGACCCGGCCCGCATCCAGAGTCTCGGCGGGCGCATGCCCAAAGGCGTGCTCCTGGTCGGCCCTCCGGGCACCGGCAAGACGCTGCTGGCGCGAGCCGTCTCGGGCGAGGCCGGTGTGCCTTTTTTCAGCATGAGCGGATCGGAGTTCATCGAGCTCTTCGTGGGCATCGGCGCGGCGCGGGTGCGCGAGTTGTTCGAGCAGGCGCGGCAGAAGGCGCCGTGCATCATCTTCATCGACGAACTGGACGCGATCGGCGGTGCGCGCGGCATCGGACCGGGCCTGGGCGGTCACGACGAGCGCGAACAGACCCTGAATCAGCTGCTCTCCGAAATGGATGGCTTCGATCCTTCGACCGGCGTCGTCGTGATGGCCGCCACCAACCGGCCCGAGATCCTCGACAAGGCGCTGCTGCGCGCCGGGCGCTTCGATCGCCAGATCGTGGTGGACAAGCCGGACCTCGAGGAACGTGCAGCGATCCTGCGGCTGCATACCCGCCGCATGAAGCTCGGCACCGACGTCGACCTGCGTGTAGTGGCGCAGCGCACACCGGGATTCGTGGGCGCCGACTTGGCCAACATTGCCAACGAGGCGGCGATACGCGCGGTGCGGCACGAGCATCAGGCGGTGACCATGTCGGACTTCGAGGAAGCCATCGATCGGGTCATCGCCGGGCCGGAGAAGAAGAACCGCGTTCTGAACTCGGAGGAGAAGCGCCGCGTCGCCTTCCACGAGTCAGGTCATGCGTTGGTCGCACTCAGCGTTCCGACCGGCGAGCCGGTGCACAAGGTATCGATCATCCCTCGCGGCGTGGCCGCCCTGGGTTACACGCTGCAGCTGCCGGTCGAGGAAAAATTCCTCTCCACGGAGCAGGAGCTCAAGGACCGGCTCGCCATCCTGCTCGGCGGCCGCGTCGCGGAGGAGGTCATTTTCGGCGACGTGTCGAGCGGCGCGCACAACGATCTCGAGCACGCGAGCGAGATCGCGCGCGGCATGGTTACGCAACTCGGCATGAGCCCGAAGCTTGGCCCGCTCACGTACGGCCGGCGACGGCAGCTTGCCTTCCTCGGCGTCGTAGGCGAAGAGGAACGCAACTACAGCGAAGACACGGCACGGATGATCGATGCCGAGGTGCGTGCGCTGGTCGAAGAAGGGCAAACGCGCGCGCGCGGCATTTTGTCCGAGCGGCGCGCGGCGCTCGAGGCGGTGGCGGCCGCGTTGCAGGAGCGCGAGGTCATGGACCGGGCCGAGGTAGAGCGCTTGGTGCGCGAACGAACCGAATCGTCGGTGACTGCGGGAGCGGCGGCGGCGCCGGCTTCAGGCCGCCAGCCGACGCCACGAGGATAGGCGCAATGGAACGGGCGCAGTAGGCGCGAGGCTTCGGAATGCTCACCTTATTCGCAGACCTGAAGGCGTTCGCGGCGGATTACCCCTCCCTGGCGGCCTGGCTCATCACGCTTGCCACTGCGCTGGCGGCGGTGTTGGTGGCGCTTGTCGGACATCGCCTCGCGTGGGCGTTGGTTTCGCGGCTGACACGTTCCCACCGGTTCGCAACCCGCGTCATGGGTTTTGCCCGCGATCCGACGCGGGTGGTGTTTGCGCTGATCGCCCTTCAATTGGTCTGGAACGCGGCACCGGACGATTTGCCGCGGATCGTCACGGTCGAGCGCTTCACTACACTGTCGCTGATTGCCGCATTGGCCTGGCTGGGAATACGTGGCGTCGCCGCGCTCGCGGACGTGGTCATCCAGCTGAATCCGTTGGAAGGTGCAGAGAACCTGCACGCGCGCCGCGTACGAACGCAAACGCAGGTCCTTGCCCGGACGGTAATGGGGATCATCCTCTTCGTCGGCATCGCGGTGGGTCTCATGACGTTTCCTGCCGTGCGCACGATCGGCACGAGTCTCCTGGCCTCCGCCGGAGTCGTGGGTCTGATCATTGGAATCGCGGCGCGTCCCGTCCTCGGAAACCTCATCGCGGGTCTTCAGCTCGCGTTTGCACAGCCCATACGGATCGACGATGTCGTGGTCATCGAGGGCGAGTGGGGACGAATCGAGCAAATCGGTGGCAACTACGTCGTCGTGCGCATCTGGGACGAGCGCCGGCTGGTGGTGCCGCTCCAATGGTTCATCGAGCATCCGTTCCAGAATTGGACGGTCACGTCGGCCCAGATCATCGGCACGGTGTCCGTATGGGCCGACTATCGCCTGCCGCTGGCGCCGCTGCGGGCCGAGTTGGAGCGCCTGTGCAAGGAAGCACCGGAATGGGACCATCGGGTTTGCGTGCTCCAGGTGACCGAAACGTCCGAGCGAGCGATGCAGCTGCGTGCACTGGTCAGTTCGTCCGATTCTGGACTCAACTGGGATCTTCGCTGCAAAGTGCGCGAAGGATTGATTCAGTTCATCCAGCAGAGTTATCCCGATTGCCTTCCTCGAGCGCGGGTAGCGCTCGACGAGGGACCGATCGCGCGGCAACGCGAGCGAATTGAGGCCGGAGGTGCGGAATGAGACGATTCTTGAACGGGCTGCTGCTCGGTATCCTTGTCGGTGCCGGCGCCCTGTGGTTCTACGGCAACTCCCACCCGATTCCGGGCATGCACGAGGTAGAGCGGCGCGCTGGCGTGCAGGCGGGGAAGGCGCTGGAGTCGGCGCAGGATGCGGCCGAGCAGGCGAAGCGCGGATTGCCTGGAGCCTTGGACGCACTGGAGCTGCGTGCCGACGACATCAGGAAGGAGTTCGCGGACACGGGGAAGGTCGTGCGCCGACGGGCGCGCGATCTTGGCAGCGCTGTTGCCGATGCAACGGCCGACGCCCGGATTTCCGCTGCGATCAAGGCCAAGCTGGCGGCCGATCCCGAGCTTTCGGCGCTCGGCATCTCGGTGAATACGACGGCCGGTCGCGTCACGCTGGCCGGGACGGTCGCATCTCCCGATCTCATCGGAAGAGCAATGACGTTGGCGTTGGAGACCGACGGCGTCGACGGGGTCGTGTCGACGTTACAGGTGAAATAGGCGCGATGCGGGGTCCACGCCTCCGCATTTCCGTCCGGAATCGGCGAACCCTGACGTGACGACTGCGCGCGATCGCCTCGCTTGACTCATATGGGTAGCCGGCCGCCTGGGGAGCGCGCCCAAACCGGGGGCCCCTTTCACACCGACATTCCCGCGCGGCTCGACCGCCTGAGCTGGGGCCGCTTCCATACGCTGCTCGTCGCGGCACTTGGCACAGGCTGGATCATCGACGGGCTCGAAGTCACGCTCGTAGGCGCGCTCGCGAGCACGCTGACACTGCCGACGGCGCTTGGCCTAAGCGCCGCGCAGGTTGGCGAAGCGGCAGGGTGGTACATCGCCGGCGCGGTGATCGGCGCGATCGTGTTCGGTGGACTCGCTGACCGGCACGGTCGGCGCAAGCTGTTCTTTGTCACGCTTGGCCTCTACGCTGCGGCGACCGTCGCCTCGGGCTTCGCGCCGAACTTTCCGGTGTTTGCGGCATTGCGATTCCTCACCGGCGCGGGAATCGGCGGCGAGTACGCGGCGATCAACTCGGCGATCCAGGAGTTCACCCCGGCACGCCTGCGCGGACGCGTCGATCTCGCGATCAACGGCAGCTTCTGGGTTGGCGCGGCGGCCGGTGCTGTCGGAGCCGTGATCGTGCTCGACTCGGGGCTGTTTTCCCCCGAGTGGGGTTGGCGAATCGCTTTCATCGGCGGCGGCGCGCTCGCGCTCGGCATCCTCCCGCTGCGCCGCTTCGTGCCGGAGAGTCCGCGCTGGCTCCTGGTGCAGCGCCGGCATGACGAGGCCGAAAGCGTCGTTGCCCACATTGAAGAGCACACCCCCACATCCGCGGAAGGCAAGCCGCACCCTGAGATCGTGCTCGACCCAGGCGGGCGAATCGGCTGGTTCGGCCTTTTCGGCGTGCTTCTCAGGCGCTACCCGCGGCGCGCCATACTCGGCGTGAGCCTGATGAGCGCGCAGGCTTTCCTTTACAACGCGATCTTCTTCACCTACGCGCTTGTGCTGACCCGTTACTACAACGTGAGCGAATCCCGCGTGGGTCTGTTCTTGCTTCCGTTCGCCGCAGGGAACTTTCTCGGGCCGCTCTTGCTCGGCCCGCTGTTCGACCGCGTGGGACGCCGGATCATGATTACGGGCACCTATGCGGTCACCGGCGCGCTGATCTTGGCGACCGGTGGCCTGTTCGTCGCCGACGTGCTCACGGGGCTCTCGCAGACGGTCGCTTGGAGTGTCGTGTTCTTCTTCGCGTCGGCCGCCGCGAGTTCCGCGTATCTAACAGTGGGCGAGAGCTTCCCGCTCGAGGTCCGCGCAAGCGCGATCGCCTGGTTCTATGCCGCGGGGACGGCGCTCGGCGGCATCGCCGGACCGGTTGTGTTCGGACGCCTGATCGCTACCGGCGAACGGACAGACGTGTTCGTCGGCTATGCGCTGGGCGGCGGTCTGATGCTTTCCGCCGCGGTCGTCGCCGCCTTCCTCGCCGTCGACGCCGAACGGCGCCCGCTCGAATCGGTCGCTGCTCCGCTTGCGCTGCGCAACCCTTGAAACGGGGCCGAGGGCCGGGCGCCGCATGCGCCGGTCAGGCATTTTCCATCGAATCCGGAACAATTTGCGGAACCCACGCGCCCGCTTGCGGTCGTCTTCGGATGAGGACGGGTTTCCGGATGCCCGGAGGAGAAGCCAATGAAGCCGAATCCCATCCGTTGCGAAGCATGCGGCCGAAAGATGTCGCTATGCAGGCTCGACCCGGTGGAGGGCGACGTGCACGGCCTGCATGTGCAGATCGAAGGGTTGCCCGTGCTTGAGTGCCCCGGTGGTCACCGGCGTTTCCTGGCACCGGATTTTGCGCCAAAGCTGGTGGAAGCTCTGTCGAAGGACGAGCGTCTCGTCCCGGTTAGCCCGGCGTCGCGGGGACCGCGACGCGAGCGCTATGCCTGCCCCGGATGCGGCAAGCCGCTCGAGGGTGGGGCGAACAGTCGCATCGAAGCCAAGCGCGTTCTCGAGCTGAACGGACACTATGCGTTTGGCGTGTGGGTCGGGGTACCCAAGTTCCACTGCCCGGCATGCGGCAGGGAATCCGTACCTCCCGACGAGGTCGTCATCGACGATCTGATGAAAGCCTCGGTGCACGCCCTCCGGTCGGCAGCCGTGTCGCCACTTTGAACGTCGTGCTGGATGCCGTTGCAAAACCAGCTGAGCATCGGATCCTGTCGGCGGCGCGCTGACGGGAACTTGCGTTCGGGTAAAGGTCTCGCTGCCTTCTGGCCTTGATTGGCATAGGCGCGAGCCAATCCGTCGATGATTGGACAACCGTATTTGACAGGCTGGGAAGAGCGGTGTTCCGGGCCGACGGCGGAAACCTGGCAACTTTTACTATGGGCTAAAGCAATATTGCCAAATAGTATAAGGCGCGGAGGCTTCGGGGTAAACCGAACGGCGCGGTATGCGTTTGAATTTCATGATGGTTCGACCTCTGCCACCGCCATCCTCAGATGAATGAACGGATGGGGTGCGAGCGCGATCTAAAGTGCGTCCAGGTTGTTGCGCTGATCTAAAGAGGCGGGGGCGGCCGTCCACATTCGGCAATCGCGACAACGAGGTATCGGGAATCCTTAAGGAGGGCATATGAAGCTCAAGGTCATCACTATCACCCTTGTCAGCGCCGGACTCATTGCCTCGGGCATCGCGTGGTACTCCGGCGAGCATCCGTTCGTGGGTACCGCCGGCGCTACCTCGGTGACGACACAACCGGTGCCCGCCACATCGCCAATCGCCGTCGCGTCGTTGCCGGATTTCTCGGCTCTCGTCGCCAAGTATGGACCGGCGGTCGTCAACATCAGCGTCACGGAGACTGAAAAGACGGCGGCCATGAGTCCGGAGCCCCACGGACTCGACAGGAACGATCCGTTCTACTGGTTCTTCCGGCAGTTGCCGATGCCCGCGCCGCATGAATATTCGCTGCAGGGAATCGGGTCCGGCTTCATCGTGCGCCCGGACGGGGTAATCCTCACCAACGCCCACGTGGTGGACAACGCATCGGACGTGACGGTGAAGCTCATTGATCGGCGCGAATTCAAGGCCAAGGTGCTTGGCGTCGACAAGCAGAGCGACATCGCGGTGCTGAAGATCAACGCGACCAACCTCCCCACCGTCAATGTGGGTAATTCCGCCGATGTAAAAGTCGGCGAGTGGGTGGTTGCACTGGGTTCTCCGTTCGGCTTCGAGAACTCGGCCACCGCCGGCATCGTAAGCGCCAAGCTGCGCAGGCTGCCTCAGGAAAACTACATCCCGTTCATCCAGACGGATGTCGCCGTCAACCCGGGGAACTCGGGCGGCCCGCTGTTCGACACGCGGGGCGAGGTAATCGGTATCAACTCCCAGATCTACTCCCGAAGCGGCGGCTACCAAGGTCTGTCGTTCGCAATCCCGATTGATGTCGCGATGCAGGTCGAGAATCAGCTGCTGGCCACGGGCCATGTGACCCGCAGTCACCTCGGCGTGACGGTGCAGGAGGTCGATCAGAAGCTCGCAAATGCGTTCAAGCTTGGCCTGCCGGAGGGCGCGCTGGTGAACTCGGTGGAGAAGGATGGGCCCGCGGCGAAGGCGGGTGTGCGGCCGGGAGACGTCATTGTCAAGTTCAACGACCGGGACATTGCAACGTCGTCCGACTTGCCGCTGCTGGTGGCGAGCGCAAAGCCGGGGTCGCAAGCGACCCTGGAGATTCTCCGCGGCGGATCTCGCGAGCACCTCAACGTCACGCTCGACCGGTTGGCTTCGTCCGAGGTTGCGTCTGCGGACTCGACGGGGCCTCAGGCGGGCCGTCTGGGATTGGCCGTGCGTCCTCTGACTCCGGAGGAGAAGAGTAATCTCGATGTCTCGGCAGGCGTGATCGTGGAGAATTCTTCCGGTCCCGCGGCCGTGGCCGGCATCGAGCCAGGCGACGTTATCCTCGGCGTGAACGGAACTCACGTGACGAGCCCCCAAAAGCTGCGCTCGCTCGTCGCCAAGGCGGGCAAGTCGGTCGCCTTGCAGGTGCAGCGCGACAACGAAAAGATGTTCGTCGGAATCGATCTGGGATAGCGGACGCTCGCAAGGTTGTCTGAGCCGCTGTAATTGCAGCGTGGCCGTTCGACGGCTACCTAATGGAACATACGCAAGGCGCCGCCCTGACTCGATCGATCGATGTTAGAGAGAACGCGCGAATTCATGGCCGCGGTGGTCGGCCTCGCTCGCCCGTATTGGTCTTCGGAGGAGCGGTGGGGCGCACGCGGTCTGCTCGGGGTCATCGTCGCGATGAACCTCGGGCTCGTCTACGTCAACGTGTTGTTCTCCAACTGGAACAACCGCTTCTACGACGCGCTGCAGGTGCGCGACTTCACCCGCTTCTCGCACGAGCTCGCGTATTTCTGCGTGCTGGCGGCCGCCTTCATCGTCATCGCGGTCTACCAGACGTACCTGACGCAGGTGTTGCAGATCCGCTGGCGACGCTGGCTCACCGATCGATGTCTCGGAGAATGGCTCGGCGGACATGCGTATTACCACCTCCAGCTGGGCGAGTACCGAAGCGACAACCCGGACCAGCGGATCGCCAACGACCTGCAGCTGTTCGTGGAGGCAACGCTTGCGCTGACGCTTGGGCTCCTGAGCTCTGTCGTCACGCTCGCCTCGTTCGCCGCGATTCTGTGGCGGCTGTCCGGAACCATCGACGTCCCGCTGGGGGCGGGCCATCTGGCCATCCCGGGCTATATGGTCTGGGCGGCGCTCG
Source organism: uncultured beta proteobacterium (assembly GCA_963828045.1). Taxonomy (GTDB): domain Bacteria; phylum Pseudomonadota; class Gammaproteobacteria; order Burkholderiales; family Casimicrobiaceae; genus VBCG01. The sequence continues at coordinate 1,237,142 of CAWHCM010000004.1, forward strand.
TCTATGCGGTGTTGGCACCTGGCTCACGCATCGCATCGGCCGGCCGCTCATCGGGCTCAACTTTCAGCAGCAGCAGTTCGAGGCGAACTTCCGCTTCTCGCTCGTGCGGCTGCGCGAGAATACCGAGCCCCGCTATTTCTCCGGAGCGATCCAGCTGGGGGGATTGATGCAGACCGCCCAGGCATTCGGCCAGGTGCAGGGCGCGCTGAGCTGGTTCGAAACCGCGTACGGACAACTCGCGCAGTGGAAGGCGACCACCGATCGGCTCACCAGGTTCCGCGCGGCGATGAGTGCGGCGAAGCAGCCTGCGGCAACGAGCCGTATCGCAAGAACAGCGACAGGAAAATCGGCCTTGGCGCTTCACGACCTGCGGCTCGATCTCCCCAACGGCGCGCCATTGCAGACAGGCATCAACGCCGAGGTCCATCCGGGTGAGTCGTGGCTGGTGACGGGCCCGACTGGCGTCGGCAAGAGCACGCTGCTGCGCGCGATCGCCGGCATCTGGCCGTTCGGACGGGGGAGCATCGAGATTCCATGCGAAGCACGAACGTTGTTTCTGCCGCAGAAACCGTACCTGCCAATCGGCACTCTTCGCAGCGTGCTGAGCTACCCCGAACCGGCGGCGGCGTTCGATGATGATTCGGTGTGCGAGGTGTTGGCTGCCTGCGGCTTGCCTCACCTTGTTGGCCGGCTCGACGAGTCGCGTCACTGGGCGCTCGAGCTCTCCCCGGGAGAACAGCAGCGCATCGCGTTCGCGCGTGCGCTGCTGCAACGTCCGCAATGGTTGTTTCTCGACGAGGCGACCGCCGCGCTCGACGAGGGGAGTGAAGCCCGTCTCTACAACCTCGTCAGGCAGCGACTGCCGCACGCGGCACTGATGAGCGTCGGGCACCGCAGCGGGCTCGCGGCCTACCACGGCAAGCGTCTCGAGCTTGGCGCAAGTGCGCGGAGTCGCGCCGTCACGGACAGCGACCCGGCATCGAGCCGCCGCCAGGTGTTGGAAATCTGGTCGGGGTGAGAGGATTTGAACCTCCGGCCTCTACGTCCCGAACGTAGCGCTCTACCAGGCTAAGCTACACCCCGAATTGTCCTCGACCACACGCGGTCCGCGACGGGAAGTGAAACGGCTTCGCGAATCCAGCACCGCAGCAACGCCACCAACTCAGTGCAGTCTCCTCAGTGCAGTCTCAATACGTTCTCTGCGCTGCGAAGGTCGTCAATTCTAGCAGATTTTGCCTGTACGGCGAGGAGCTTAGCCCCTCCAGGCAATCGGCCGCGCGCCGCACCTCGCCTTCGGCGCAGCCCCTGGCATAGGCGAGGGCGCCGGTGCGCTGCAGGGCCGCAACCACCGGCGCGAAATCGGTGAGGCCGCCTCCCGTGATTGCGTGGCGGATGAGCGCCGCATCGTCGGCGCTGCCCGTCGCCATCGCGCGAATCAGCGGCAGCGTCATCTTGCCCTCGGCGAGATCGTCGCCCAGATTCTTCCCGATCGAATCCGCGGTGCCCGAATAATCCAGCACGTCGTCGATCAACTGGAATGCTGTGCCCAAGTGCATGCCGTAGCGGGCAAGCGCCTCTTCGCGCTCGGGGGGCGCCTCGCCTAGCACCGCGCCCAAGCGCGCGGCCGCCTCGAAGAGCTTCGCCGTCTTGCGCTGTATAACTTCGATGTACGCGTGTTCGCCAAGGTCGCTGTTGCCGGCGTTCATCAGCTGCAGCACTTCGCCTTCGGCGATGACATTGGTGGCGTCCGACAGGATTTGCAGCACGCGCATCCGGTCCTGCCTGACCATCATCTGGAAAGCGCGCGAATAGAGGAAGTCGCCGACAAGCACAGACGCGGCGTTGCCGAACCGCGCATTGGCCGTCGCGTGGCCCCGGCGCAGGTCCGATTCATCGACGACGTCGTCATGCAGCAGCGTCGCCGTGTGGATCATTTCGATCACGGCGGCCAGCGCATGGTGATCAGTTCCCGAATAGCCGGTCGCGCCTGCAGTCAGCAGGAGCAGCGCGGGGCGCAGCCGCTTGCCGCCGCCCGCGACGATGTGTTCGGCCACCTGGCGGATGAGCACGACCTCGGAGGAAAGGGACTCGCGCATGACCCGATCGACGGCGGCCATGTCCGCGCCGATGGTGGCTTTCAGGAATTCGATGATCACGGAAGGGACGGGAGCGGTCGATGGGAGGACAGGGTCGAGTCAGGCTGGGGGTCTGCCCGACGCGGGAAGGATGCGAAGATACCGGAGGACGTGGATCGGGGGGTTTCATCCCGCAAGGACGGGCCCTTTCCGGGGTTGCCGCCGGGCTTTGACAAGCATGGCAGTTCGCCCTTATAATTCAAGGCTTTTCCCGGTTCTTTGCGGGGAAAGAATGTAACCAAAACCAGGAAGCGGAGTCTCTCATGTACGCGGTCATAAAAACCGGCGGCAAGCAATACAAGGTTGCCCCCGGCGAAAAACTCAAAGTAGAACAGATACCGGCGGATGTGGGCGCAAGTGTGATCCTCGATCAGGTGTTGATGGTCGGCGAGGGCGATAGCGTCCGTCTGGGTCAACCCACCGTCGCCGGCGCGACGGTGACGGCGACGGTGGTCGCGCACGGTCGCGGCGAGAAGGTGAAGATTTTCAAGATGCGCCGCCGCAAGCATTACCAGAAGCACCAGGGACATCGCCAGAACTTCACCGAACTCAAGATCGAAGCGATATCAGGGTAACTGAGCGGTAACGAGGAATCACTCATGGCACATAAAAAGGCAGGCGGCAGTTCGCGCAACGGGCGCGACTCGCACTCCAAGCGTCTGGGCGTGAAAGTCTACGGCGGCGAAGTGATTCGCGCCGGCGGCATCATCATTCGCCAGCGCGGGACCACGATCCACCCTGGCGTGAACGTCGGCGTAGGCAAAGACCACACGCTGTTCGCGCTGGTCGACGGCCACGTCGAATTCCGCACCAAGGGACCGAAGCAGGACAAGTACGCGAACGTCGTGGCAGCGGCAGAACCCGCCGCCGCCTAGTACCGGATCACGCTCCAAGAAATCCCCGCAGCGCGCGAGCCCTGCGGGGTTTTTATCGTCCAGTTCGGCATCCATCGCGGCGGTTGGGGCCGCATAGGCGCACGGAGTCGCGCCGCCGTCGCGGGTCCGGCGCGGAGCTCGTCGACGAGCTCGCTGCCGACCCGCAGGCCGGCGCGACTTCCGTGCGCCTATGCGGCCCCAACCGCCGCGATGTCCGGTGACGTCACGCGACGCCAGCGCCGAGTGGGCCATCCGCCACGGGCGAATCTGTCGCCGTCGGCGCGATGCGTGCGGCGCGCGGCGGGTAGTCGTGTGTTGACTGCCCGCCGCGCGGCGAAACACGCACGGGACGACACGCTTGGCGACAGCTGAGCCCGAGGCGGATGGCCCGCTTCGCGCTGGTGCACCAATCAGGCAATCCGGACGCGAGCGGATGGTCCGCTCCACTCTTGGCTTACCGCCGCTCGATGTACCACTGCATCGCGAGCGCCAGCACGGTGAACGTCGCCAGCGGGAAGAGTGCGGAGAACATCGGCGGCCACGCGTTGAGGACGCCCAGATAGGAAAACAGCCGGCCCACGAGGAAGAACGTGAGGCCCAGCATCGTGCCGGCGAACAGCCGGAATCCCATGCCGCCCTGCCGACGCTGGAATTGCGCGAACGGCAGCGCCAGCATCATCATCGCCAGCACGGTCACCGGGTAGAAGAGCTTCCCCCACAGCGCGATCTCGAACCGCGACGTCTTCTGGCTGCTGCCCAGCACGCGGATGTTGTCGTAGAGCGTGGCGATGGCCAGCCGCTCGGGCGCGACCTGGTAGACGGTCAGGATCGACGGCTTCAGCACCGTCTCCCACGTCCACACCGGCACGCTCGAAATCTTGGCGCCGTTGTTCTGCAATTCGGTGACTTTCACTTGCTCGAGCTTCCACGTGCCATCGCCGGCATAACTGCCGGACTCCGCGCTGCGCACCGTCTTGAGGGAGAGGTCGCGGTCGAACTCGTAGATGCGGATGCCGACCAGCTTCATGTCGGCGAGCACCGTGCGGATGTTGACGAACGTCAGGTCCTGCTTGAACCAGAAGCCGGAGTCGAATTGCTGCGCGACCATCCCCGTCGAATCGCCACGCGCGGACGCGCGCAGATTCTGCGCGAGGCGTTCCGCCGGAGGCGCCACGAATTCGCCTGCCAGGAAGGTCGCCAGCGCCAGTGGAATGCCCACGCGCACGACCGCCCATCCCAGCTGCACGACCGACGCGCCCGACGCGCGCATCACCGTCCATTCCGAGTTGGCGACCAGCTGGGCGATGGCGAACAGCGTGCCGATCAATGCCGCCACCGGGAAGAGCTCGTAGAGGCGCGACGGGACGTTCAGCGTGACGAACAGCAGCGCCGCCGTCAGCGTGTAGTTGCCCTTGCCGACATCGCGCATTTCGTTGATGAGGTCGAAGAACGAAAACAGCATCAGCAGCGCGGTGAAGATGAGCAGCGTCGAGAACAGCACGTCGCGGCTCACGTAGCGGGTAAGGGTGCGCACGTCAGGCCGCCGGCAGGTGGGGTACGGGGGCGCGTGGCGCGCGCTTGAAGAGCCCGGCGATCGACAACTGGTGCCGGAACAGCACGAAGACCAGCAACGCGGCGCCGGCGTGCGGGAGCAGGAGCCCGGTCCAGAAGCCGATCCGGCCCTGCGCGATCATGCTTTGCACGATGTTGAGGCAGTTGGTGTAGACCATGTACAGGAACGCCGCCGCGACCAGGTTGAGCGAGCGGCCGATACGCGGGTTCACGTAGGACATCGGGATCGCGAGGAACGTGAGGATCAGCGCGAGGATGGGCACCGACAGGCGCCAGAAGAGCTCGGCGCGCTCGCTCGGCCCATCCAGAAATACCAGCGAGGTGGTCGGCATCGCCTTGTTCGTCGTGGGAATTTCGCGTGCCTCGGCGGGTTCGATGCGGCGGCCCAGCTTGTCGAAGGCGATCACCTGGTACTCGGCGGTTCCGGGCTTGCCCTCGTAGCGGCTGCCGTTCTCCAGCACGACGAAGCGGTCGCCATTAGGCAGCTCCTCGAGATGGCCCAGCCGCGCGACCGTCGTCGTGTCCTTGGCGTCGTCGACCGAATGCAGGAATACGTTGCGTATGCGCCCGTCGATCGGATTCAGGCTTTCGACATAGACAACGAGGCCGGCACGCTTGAATTCCTTGAAGAGGCCGGGCGCCAGCACGCCGACCTCGTCGCGCTGCTCCATCTGCCTTTCGAACTCGAGCTTGCGCTGCTCCGCCCACGGCGACAGGAACAGCGACAAGAGGACGATCGCCACCAGGAACGGCGCCGCGAACAGGATGATCGGCTTCAGCGTGGCGGTCAGCGACTGCCCCGACGTAAACCAGACGACCATCTCGCTGTCCCGGTACCAGCGCGACAACGTGAGCAATACGGTCAGGAAGAGCGCTACCGACAGCAGCAGGTTCAAATAGAACATCGCGTTGAAGCCGATCAGCGCGAGAACCCCATCGGCAGCGATGGAACCACCCGCCGCGCGCCCCAGGATGCGGATCACGGATTGGGTGAACAGGATGGCCAAGAGGACGACGAACAGGCCGATTGTCGTGGCGGTCAGCTCCCGTACGAGGCTTCTCCGGAAAATCATGACGTAAGGAAATGTTTTGACTTTTTCGGGCGAATTTGCCGATAATGCGCGGCAGGTCGCCAAACGGCAACAATACGGCGAGACGTTAGACGAGGGATCGCGATGGAATTTACCATAAAAAGCGGCAGCCCCGAGAAGCAGCGCAGCGCCTGCGTCGTGGTCGGCGTGTTCGACAACCGCAAACTCTCCCTGTCTGCGGAACTGATCGACCGCGCCAGCAACGGCTACGTGAGCGAAATCATCCGCCGCGGCGACATGGAGGGCAAGCTTGGCGCGACGCTTCTTCTGCACAACGTCCGCGGCACGCTGGCCGACCGTGTCCTGCTGGTGGGCCTGGGCAAGGAGCGCGACTTTCGCGACCGCGAATTCCGCTCGGCCATCCGCTCGGCTGTCAAGCTGCTGAACGAGACCGGCTCGTACGAAGCCGTCGTCTACCTGACCGAAGAAAAAGTCAAGCGGCGGGAAGTCGCCTGGCGCGTCGAGCACGCGGTCGTGGTCGCGATGGAAGCGGTCTACCGCTTCGAGCAAATGAAAAGCCAGCCGACCGAAGTGCGCCGGCCGCTGCGCAAGCTGACGCTGTCCGTGCCGCAGCGCTCCGACCTCACCAACGGCGAGGCCGCCGCGGCGCGCGGTCTCGCCATCGCGCACGGCATGGACATGGCCCGCGACCTGGGCAACATGCCCGGCAACCTGTGCACACCGGTTTACCTGGCCGAGCGGGCGACGCAACTCGGCGCGGAATTCCCCGACATCAAGGTCAAGGTCCTCGAGCGCAAGGAATGCGAGGAACTCGGCATGGGCTCGTTCCTGTCGGTGACCAACGGCAGCGACCAGCCGCCGCGGTTCATCGTCTTCGAATACATGCAGTCGAAGAAGAGCAGCGCCAGGCCGTGCGTGCTCGTGGGCAAGGGCATCACGTTCGACAGCGGCGGCATCTCGATCAAGCCCGCCGCGGACATGGACCAGATGAAGTTCGACATGTGCGGCGCGGCGGCGGTGTTCGGCACGTTCAGGACCATCGCGGAAATGAAAGCGCCGGTGAACCTGGTCGGACTCGTCCCCGCCTGTGAAAACCTGCCGTCGGGGCGCGCGACCAAGCCCGGCGACGTCGTGACCAGCATGTCGGGGCAGACGATCGAGGTGCTCAACACCGACGCCGAAGGCCGCCTCATTCTCGCCGACGCGTTGACGTATGCCGAGCGCTACGAGCCCGAGGCGGTCGTCGACATCGCCACGCTGACCGGCGCGATGGTCATCGCACTGGGGCACGTGGCGAGCGGGCTCTTCAGCAACAACGAGACGCTGGCGCGCGCGCTGCTGGCGGCGGGCGACGACGCCTACGACCGCGCATGGCAGTTGCCGATGTGGGAGGATTACCAGGAGGGGCTCGCCAGCAATTTCGCGGACTTCGCCAACATCGCCGGACGAGCCGGCGGCAGCATCACGGCGGCGTGCTTCCTGTCGCGCTTTGCCAAGAAATTCGACTGGGCGCACCTGGACATCGCCGGAACCGCGTGGAGGGACGGCAAGGAAAAGGGAGCCACCGGCCGGCCGGTGGCGTTGCTCGCCACCTGGCTGCTCGCGCAGGAAGCCGCGCCCGCGTGACAGCGGCGCGAAACCCGGTCAGCGCTGCGTCATGCGCGCTTGAAAGCAGATGACCACGATCGATTTCTACACGCACGTCCCGGACCGGTTCGACATCGCGGCGCGAATCATCGCCAAGGCGCACGCGGCGCACGGCAGTGTTCGCGTATTGACGCCCGACGCCGCGGCCACGGACGCGCTCGACCGAAGGCTGTGGCTCTCGCCGCCGACGAGTTTTCTTCCACATTGCCGGATGGACAGCCCGCTCGCCGCCGACACGCCGATCTGGATTGGCCACTCGCTCGAGCACGCAGGCCCCGCGTCCGTGCTCGTCAACCTGCACCCGGCGCCGCCTCCATTCTTCAGCCGCTTCGAGCGCCTCGCGGAAATCGTCGGGACCGACGCCGACGACGCCGCTGCCGGGCGCGAACGCTGGAAGTTCTACAAGGAGCGCGGTTACGAACTGCGGTCGCACAACCTTTCGCAAAGAGGAATGATCGGTGCCGACGGCACGTGAACTGCTGGAGCAGGCCGATGCGCTGATGCGCCGCAATCGCGCAGGCGCCGACGACGACATTCCGGTGCTGACCGATGCCGTCCCTTCCGCGCAGGAGGCGAAGTCGCGCTTCGCGCCGAACCCACGCGCCGTCCCGCCGTCCCGCGCTGAACCCGACGACGTGCCGCTGCTGACCGACGAGGTCGAGGTAATCGAGGCGGCGGCGCTCGGCCCCGCGGTGGGCGAGGGCGAGCCCTCGGTATGGCTCGACTTCCAGGAGTCGAGCCGTCGGTGATCGGCGATGCACCCGACTCGATTGCGATCGTGCCGCCGGTGGATCTGGCGCGCCCACCTTCCGCGGCAGACTTGGACGAGATCGACGAGCTCGACGACGAGCTGGCCGCGGCGATCGCGGCCGCGCCCCGCGAAGACGAGACGCTGCGGCCCCCCGCCGTCAAGAACGTCGTGCCGGACGCCAGGGCTTCCGCCGCCAACTGCGGCTTCGCAGTCGCCCGCGGTCATTGCCGGAGGCGCCGCGGCGCTGTTGCAGGGAGACACGGCGAAGGCGCCGGTCGCCGCCGCTCCCGCGCCGGCGGTGCCCGAATCGGCCACAACGGCGCCGCCCGTGGCGGCCCCGGCCCCCGCGCAAGCGGCGATCGCGCCGTCGCCCGCCGCTCCGGCGGCCCCGGATGCCGCCCATTGGGAAGCGATGGCGGAGGAAATCCGGATGCAGGTACTCCAGCGCATCGACCTCTTCACGGACACCGGCCTGCGCACGCAATTGGGCGAGCGACTGCAGCCGATCGTCGATCGCGCAAGTGCCGACCTGGTCGCCACGATCAACCAGCATGTCGGCGAACTGTTGCGCGCCTACGTCGCGGAGGCGATCGAGCGAGAAATCGACCGCTGGCGGCGCGATCACTGATCGCGGGTGCCGCCTGGCGCAATCCGTAACCACGCTCGTGCTAGACTGAGAACATGGAATCGTCGTCAACCGGGTCGTCGCCTTCCCTTCGCGCCGCGCGGCCGTATGGCTACGCGTATTTTTTCTATTTCCGGGGTAGCCCCTTGGGGGACCGGACGCGACCGTAGATTCCTTCGCAACAGAACAGGATTCCACGATTCGGGCGGCCCCCAAAAGGGTCGCCCGAGTTGTTTTTGAGCTCGTCAACGCACGGAAGAGGAGACTCACCATGATCATCGTGATGCAGCCGGACGCGGGCGACGCGGAGATCGCCGCCGTCGAGGCGAGGATTCGCGCGCAGGGATTGGGCGTGCACATTTCGCGCGGCACCGAACGCACGCTCGATCGGTGCCATCGGCGACGAGCGCAAGCTCGACCCGGAGATGTTCGACACGCTTCCCGGTGTCGAGCGCTCGATGCACATCGTCAAGCCGTACAAGGTCGTCGCGCGTGAATGGCACAAGGCGAACACCGTCATCGACGTGCGCGGCGTTCCGCTGGGCGGCGCCGCCGTGCAGATGATCGCCGGACCGTGCTCGGTCGAGACGGAGGCGCAGATGACCGCCGCGGCCGATGCCGTCGCGGCAGGAGGCGCGCGCCTGATGCGCGGCGGTGCATTCAAACCTCGCACCAGCCCCTACGCGTTCCAGGGCAAGGGTGTCGACGGCCTCAAGCTCTTGAAGGATGCCGCCGCGCGCCACGATCTTCCGGTCGTCACCGAATTGATGGACGTGCGGATGCTCGACACGTTTCTGGCCCAGAAGGTCGACGTCATCCAGATCGGCACGCGCAACATGCAGAACTTCGACCTGCTGAAGGAGGTGGGCCACGTCGACGTGCCGGTGGTCCTGAAGCGCGGCATGAGCGCGACGATCAGCGAATGGCTGATGGCGGCCGAATACATCGCAGCCGGCGGCAACCACCGGATCGTGCTGTGCGAACGCGGGATCCGCACGTTCGAGACCGCCTATCGCAACGTGCTCGACGTGACCGCGATTGCCGTGCTGAAGCGCGAGACGCATCTGCCGGTCATCGCCGATCCGTCGCACGCCGGCGGCAAGGCGTGGATGGTGTCTGCGTTATCGTGCGCGGCGGTCGCCGCCGGCGCCGATGGCCTGCTGGTGGAAGTGCATCCGAATCCGCCCGAGGCATGGTGCGATGCCGACCAGGCACTGACGCCGTCCGAATTCAGCGCGCTGATGGTCAAGTTGGAAGCGGTCGCGCAGGCCGTCGGGCGCCCGCTGGACCGGCGTCAGGGCCAGGTCAATCGCAGGAACGTATCCGCAGTGGGGCTTGTCTGAACGGGCGTCCAAAGGGAGACCTGTTAGATTGAACCCATGTTCGAGCTGGTAGGCATACTGCATCGCTACGGCGCCGTGATCGCGGTCGAGGTTCCGGAGTGGCGCGCCGCCGCCGGCGAAGCGTGGCTGCTCGCTGGCCAATCGGGAAGCGGCAAGTCGACTGTGCTGCACATTCTCGCTGGCCTGACGTCGCCCACGGTGGGATCGGTGATCGTCAACGGGACCGACGTCTCCGCGCTCTCCGAAGGCGCACGAGATCGCTGGCGCGGGCGCACGGTGGGACTGGTGCCGCAGCGCCTGCACCTTGTCGGCGCGCTCACTGTACGCGACAACCTGCGGCTGGCGAATACGCTGGCCGGACTGCCGGTGGACGAACCCCGCATCATCGCGCTGCTGGAAGCGGTCGGCGTCCTCGAATTGTCGAAGCGCCTTCCTTCGCAGTTGTCACAAGGGCAGGCACAGCGCGTGGCCATCGCGCGGGCGATGGTCAATCGCCCGGCGCTCGTTCTCGCCGACGAACCGACGGCCAATCTCGACGACGCGCACGCGGCGCAGGCACTGGAACTGCTGCGCGGCCAGGCCATCGAGGCCGGCGCGACGCTCGTCGTCGCCTCGCACGACGCCCGCGTGAAATCGCTGCTGCCGCAGACGTTCATGTTGCCTGCGTGGAACGTGGGGATCCAGTGAGCGTCTTTCGTCTCGCGCTCGCCTACGCGCTCCGCCGGCCGCTGTCGACGCTGCTGGTCGTGCTGCTGCTGGCGCTCGGCGTCGCGTCCGTTGCGCTGACGCTCCTCATCACGCGCGAACTCGAGGCACGCCTGACGCGCGATGCCGCGGGTATCGACCTGGTCGTCGGCGCCAAGGGGAGTCCGCTGCAGATCGTGCTGGCGGGCGTGTATCACGCCGATGTCCCGCCGGGCAACATTCCGCTGGCGGCCATCGAAACGCTGCGCAGGAATCCGCTGATCGCGCAGGTGATTCCGCTGGCGCTTGGCGACAGCTTCCAGGGCTTTCGCATCGTCGGCACCGAACCGCAACTCGTCACGCACTACGGCGGCATGCTGGCGGAGGGAGCATTGTGGAGCATGCCGCTCGATGCCGTGCTCGGCAGCGATGTCGCGCGCGCATCGGAATTGCGCGTCGGCGACAGGTTCGTGGGCTCTCATGGCCTTGCGCCCGGCGGCGGAGAGCACGGTGATGCACGGTACACGGTCACCGGCGTGCTGGCGCCCACCGATACCGTGCTCGACCGGCTGGTGCTGACGTCGGTCGCCAGCGTGTGGTTCGTGCATGAGCATCATCACGACGATGACGAAAATGATGCCGACCATGCGAAAGCTGGCGCATCCGCGAAGGCCACGGGGAAGGCGGGTCAGGCGAAGGATGCGGAACGTGCGCCAGGCGCTTCGGCCGCGCCGGCGCAAGCCGAGGTCGTCCCGGGCCGCGAAGTGACGCTGGCGCTCGTCAAATACCGGACGCCGCTGGCCGCCGCGAGCCTTCCCCGCGCGATCAACAAGGAAACGGAACTGGTCGCGGCATCCCCTGCCTACGAAACGGCGAGGCTTCTCACCGTCTTCGGCGCCGGCATCGACTTGATCCGCGCGTTCGCGCTGCTGCTGGTCGCGGCGTCGGCGCTGATGCTGTTCGTGGCGCTCGCGCAGGCGCTGGACGAGCGGCGTTACGATCTGGCCATCATGCGCGCGCTGGGCGCGTCGCGCGCGCAGGTGGCCACCGTCCTGCTGACCGAGAGCCTGATGCTGGCGGCCGCCGGAACCGTGCTGGGACTGGCCATTGCCCACATTGCCGCGGCCGCGATCGGATGGTGGCTGCCGCAGGCGGCACCGCTGGCGAACGCCGCTCGCCGCTTCATGGCCGAGGAGTGGGCCGTGGTCGGGCTGGCGCTGGCCGCGGGTATAATCGCGGCGTTGTGGCCGGCATGGCGGGCGTATCGCTTGGATGTCGCCGCCACGCTTGCCGAAGGTTGAATCGATGCATCGCAAGTTCGCGCCCCTCTTTGTTGCCCTCCTGGCCGCCGCCCCGGCTGTCGCGCTCAATACCAACATTCCCGGCAGCGGATTGCCGACAGCCGCCAATTACGCGTCCGGCCTCCTTCCGGAGCGTGCAGGCGTCGTGTCGTGGAAGACGCTCGCCCAGGTGGAGCCGGTGAAGAAGGACGGCAAGATGATTCCCAGCTTCTCCAAGGACATCCTGGGACTCGATCGCACCGACGTGAAGGTGCAGGGCTTCATGATTCCGCTCGACATCGGCAACAAGCAGAAGCGCTTTCTTCTGTCCGCGGTTCCTCCTCATTGCCAGTTCTGTCTTCCCGCCGGGCCCGAGGAAATCGTCGAGGTCGAGGCGAAAATGCCGGTTGCCTACACGTTCGATCCGATCGTCATCGGCGGAAATTTCTCCGTCGTGAAGGATGATTCGAACGGCATCCTGTACCGGATGACCGGCGCGGCCCGCCTCGACGAGGCGCCGGCACCGCGCTGACCGAACACCGGCGGTTCGCCCGCTGCGTTCCGCTATAATTTCCAGCTTTTGCACGCTCCTGCGCGCCAGTTGTGCGAACGGAGGCGCGCGCATTGTCATCGTCCATGGAACTCTCCAAAAGCTTCGATCCCCACGCCATTGAGGCCAAGTGGTATCCGCTGTGGGAGGCGCGCGGCTACTTCAAGCCGTCGCTGAATGCCGGCGCGCCGGCGTTCTGCATCCAGCTGCCGCCGCCCAACGTCACGGGCTCGCTGCACATGGGCCACGCGTTCCAGCAGACCTTGATGGACGTGATGGTCCGGTACCACCGGATGCGCGGCGACAATACGCTTTGGCAGGTGGGCACCGATCACGCCGGCATCGCCACGCAGATCATCGTCGAACAGCAGCTGAAGGCCGAGGGCAAGTCGCGCCACGATCTTGGCCGCGAGAAGTTCGTCGAGCGGGTGTGGGCGTGGAAGGAGGAGTCCGGTTCCACGATCACGCGTCAGATGCGGCGGATGGGCGCTTCCGCCGACTGGACGCGCGAGCGCTTCACGATGGACGAGGGCCTCTCCGCAGCGGTCCTCAAGACCTTCATCCGTCTGCACGACGATGGACTCATCTATCGCGGCAAGCGCCTCGTCCACTGGGATCCCAAGCTCGGCACGGCTGTGTCCGACCTCGAAGTCGAGAACGAGGAGGTCACCGGAAAGCTCTGGGAAATTCGCTATCCGCTCACTGACAAGAGCGGGTCCCTCGTGGTCGCCACGACGCGCCCCGAGACCATGCTGGGCGACGTCGCGGTCGCGGTGAACCCGAACGACGAACGATACGCGGCATTCATCGGCAGGGAAGTCACGCTGCCGCTGGCGGGCCGCAGGATTCGCGTCATCGCGGACGACTACGTCGAGCGCGAGTTCGGCACGGGTGTGGTGAAGATCACGCCCGCGCACGACTTCAACGACTGGCAGGTCGCGCAGCGGCACAAGTTGGTACCACTGACGATCTTCACGCTGGAAGCGAAAGTCAACGACAACGCCCCGGCCAAGTATCGTGGCCTCGACCGTTACGCCGCGCGCAAGGCGGTGCTGGCGGACCTGGCCGCGGCCGGCCTGCTGGTCTCGGAAAAGCCGCACAAGATGACCATTCCGCGTTGCGGACGCTCGGGCGAGGTCGTCGAGCCGATGCTCACCGACCAGTGGTTCGTGGCGATGACCACGCCCGCGCCGGCAACGCATCCCTATTTTCCGGGCAAGACCATCCAGGATCTCTGCCTCGCTGCGGTGGGCGACGGGATCACGACGGCAGCGAGTGGCGAGCGCGAGCAGGTGCGCTTCGTCCCGGGCGAGTGGCTGTCGACCTACCACCACTGGATCGACAATATCCAGGACTGGTGCATCTCGCGCCAACTGTGGTGGGGCCACCGCATTCCCGCGTGGTACGACGACACGGGAAACATCTACGTCGCGGAAAGCGAACCCCAGGCGCGCGCGAAGGCGCATGCCGCGCTCGGACGCGATCCAGGACCGCTCAAGCGGGACGACGACGTGCTCGACACGTGGTTCTCGTCGGCGCTGTGGTGCCATTCGACGCTGGGCTGGCCGGAGCAAACGCCCGAGCTGCGCACCTTTTTGCCCTCGTCGGTGCTCGTGACGGGTTTCGACATCATCTTTTTCTGGGTCGCGAGGATGATCATGATGACGACCTACTTCACCGGGCGCATCCCGTTTCGCGACGTCTACATCAACGCGCTGGTCCGCGACGAGCACGGCCAGAAGGTGTCGAAGTCGAAGGGCAACGTGCTGGACCCGCTCGACCTCATCGACGGCACCGACGTCGAGACGCTGGTCGCGAAGCGCACGTCGAACATGATGGACCCGCGGCAGGCGGAGTCGATCGCAGTACGCACGCGCAAGCAGTTCCCGAACGGCATTCCCTCGGTGGGCGCGGACGCGCTGCGCTTCACGTTCGCGTCGCTGGCGACGTTCAACCGCACGCTGAACTTCGACATGGACCGGTGCGAAGGCTACCGGAACTTCTGCAACAAGCTGTGGAACGCGACGCGCTTCGTGCTCATGAACGTCGAGGGAAAAGATGTCGGGGCGGACGGACCCGAGCCAGAGCCAGGCATGATCGACAAATGGATCGTTGCCGAACTACAGAATGCCGTCCGCGAAGTTCGTGAACAAATCGACGCCTATCGCTTCGACCTTGCGGCGAAGGCGCTATACGAATTCGTGTGGAACGAGCTTTGCGATTGGTACGTCGAATTGGCGAAAGTCAATCTGGCTGACGCTGATCCAGCGGTTCAGCTCGCCACGCGCAGAACGATCATCCAGGTTATGGAAGCGACGCTCCGTCTGGCGCACCCGTTCATACCGTTCATCACCGAGGAGTTGTGGCAGTCCGTTGCTCCGTTGGCGGGCAAGACCGGCGAAACAATACAACTGGAGCTGTATCCGGAGCCGGACGATCAGTCGCGCGCGCCGACGGAGTCCATGCAGGTCGACATGATCAAGAGCATCGTGGACCGGGTTAGGTCACTTCGGTCCGCGATGGGGATCTCGCCGGGGGTGAAGGTCGATCTGTTGGTTTCTGGCCCCGTCGCGGGATACGGAGCCGGCAAATTTGCGCCGTATGTCTCGGCGCTGGCCCGCCTTTCCAACTACCGGATCGTCGACGAGCTGCCGCCGACGGATGCACCGGTCGAGGAGGTCGACAAGCTGAGCATCATGTTGGATGTCAAGATCGACCCTGCTGCCGAGCGTGAACGCCTCGGAAAAGAGAAGCAACGCTGCGACGGCGAAATTGCGCGGGCGCAGGCGAAGCTTGCTAACGAAGATTTCGTCGCGCGCGCGCCTGCCGCAGTTGTGGCGCAGGAGCGCGAGCGGCTCGCTTCCTTCATGGTCACGCGTGACCGCATCCAGTCACAGATCGACCTGCTGCGCGGCTAGCGATCGTCAGTCGGAAGGCGTCGGGTACCCCGCACTTCCTATCGGTGCGCGGTCAACTCATGGTCGGCTTGGTGGCAAGCGCCGCAGCGCGGAAAAGCTGCTCAGCTCCCATTCTCGAACCGCCAAAAGCAGGCCGGTACCGTGACGCTGCCCGAGCGGTTGGGCAAGGCTTTCCCGATGCAGTTCGTCGAATTGCGTTCGCAGGCGACGAAGGTGCGCATGGAGTTCGTCGGCGGCCGCGCGGGTGAACATGCCGTGCACGAACGCATGCATCTCTCCCGCGCCGTCGAATCGCGCATTCAGGAAATCACTCTCGCCACATTCGCGGAAGTAGTTGCGAATGGGACCGTCGGGCAGCCAGTCGAAGTCTCGCGCCACGTTGAGCCGTACCCTGTTGCCAGGCAACAAGTCGATCAATCGGAGTCGATCGAGTCGTAGCAGCCTTTGGACGCATTCCGGTTCGCTCAAACGGTAGGCAGCAAGGATGTCGGCAACGGTCCAATGATTGAGAGCGCACACCGCCACCAGCAGCAGCTTGGGGTCCGACACGAGTTCGGTTTCCTGCGCCGCGCTCAACCGACTGAGCTCCGGCGCCCTGCCGGGAATGCCCTGCATCACTTCAGCCAGGGTCAAGCCCAGGAAGGACGTCAGCTGGGCCAGGCGTTCGAGCGTCAATCGGCCGCTCGAAAACAGGCGCTTCACGCTCGGCTCCGAGAGGTGAATGGCCTTGGCTACGTCGCGGTAGGTCAAGTGGCGTGCCCGCAATTCCCTTTTCACCGCTGCGAGGATCTGCTGGGTTTCTGTCATTTGTCGATAGTATCAAAAAACGATACGACGGAGCCTATTGGGGCGCTACTTTGAACCACAAGGTGTTGCATTAGGATCCTTGAGTTCATGCTATCCCAAATGCAGTTCCCGGATACTCGGCGGATGAGACCCGACCTATGAACCTCCTATTTGGCGTCTTCTACCTGTTGTTCGGCGCTGCCTGGACATTCCTCGCGATCAGGGCCGGCAACCTCGGCATTTTCGCGGCCGTCTTGGCGGCGGTTAATTTCTTTGCGAGTTGGGGCAAGTTCTTCGGTGGAGGGATCGCTCTACGCATCGTTCATGTCGGCCTGGGTTCGCTGATAGTCCTGATCTGGATCGCCGCGATGATCGACCTGGCATTGCATCTCACGGGGTATCTGCATTGGGTCGACACGGGCGGAATCATGGGATACCTCGAAGTGTTCGTCGGGGGGATTTTGCTCCCCCCCGTGATCGCTTACGCCGTCGATTTCGCCGGGTGGCTGGGCCAGCGTCGACGGCGGCGCCGCGCCGACGCGGCTTCCGTCGCACCGAATGCGCCATCGCAAACCGCGGTCGCGACCGATCGGCAAGGGGTGCCGACTCGCCCGGTCAGCACACCGCAAAGATTCCACCTGGCTGTGGGCTCGGTCACGCTATTGCTGTGGGCGATTTGCTGGTATTTCCTGGTGTTGAATTATTTTGCGTTCGTGAAGTCGTTTGGGCCCGTCAGCCGGGGTGTTGTAGAAATCGTCGCCTATATCCTGACCATTCCGGCAATCCTCTACGTTGTCGCCTATGTCCAATCGCGCCGCGTCCTGCGGCCGGCGTTCGGCCGCGATGCGGCCAAGGAGATGACCGACGTCGAGTCCACGCCGCTTAAAGCCGGGGAGATCGCTGTCCGCTCCCCGGTGAATCGCCGGATACGGCGCGTGGGATTGGTCTTGCTTGTGCTGCTGATTGCCGGGGTTACGTTTCGCGCGCTGCTTGGCGACGACATCATGTGCCACGGCGGGAATGCATCGGCGTGCCTGGCGGTCGCGGCGAAGGATGTCAAGCTGAAACTCTGGAACGAAAGTCCTTGCCGCTTCGCCGATGCGTGGAGTTACGACGAAAATGAGCGAATCTGTGGCAAGGTGGCGCAGCGATATGTCGACCGCGGCGAGCTCGAGCGTGCCATGGAGATTCGCGACGATCTCTGGAAGCGATACAAAGACAAGTTATTGGCGACCCGTCCCAACGGCGTCGACAGGAACTGGGGAGCCCGGATCGAGCTGCTGATCCGTTTGCACGCGACCGCCCGCATCGACGCGACCGCCGAGGAGGTATGCGGGGCCGGGACGTATCAACGCTTCTACTGCGAGAGTCTGATCGTCGCCCTGCAGCGGGCCAAGTACGTCGAGAGCATGGACAAGACGTCCCAGTTGGCCTGCCGCAGCAGTCCCGAATCGGAGTGCAGGCTATACGGAAATTGGCTCATTTCTAACGGACGCAAAGACGCCGGATTGGATGTGCTTCGGACAAGCTGCATGAACGGACAGGCCCATTCATGCACGAGTATGGGGGAGGCGCTCGCGAGCGGCCTGGACCACAACGATGCCGACGCGCGTTGGGCGCTCCGGCGCGGCTGCGATTTGAAGAGCTCGACGTGCAGCGAATATCTCCGGCTGGAACATCAATTCGTCTCGGACGATAAGGTGCGGGCCGATGCGCGCGACGTATGCCGCCGGTTTCCAACCGAATGCGTTGCCGCGTCGCGCATCATAGGCAGCTACCTGCGCGACCCAGCCGGGGCGCGGCAAATACTCATGCAGATGTGCGAGCAATCGCCCGACCTCAAGGGACCTCCCTGCAACCCGCGACCCACGCCGGCGTCCGTGGTGGGAATTGCCGCACCGCTGTCAGTCAGCCCGCCGCCCACAAGCTTCAAATTCTCCGAAGGGGGCTCGGTCGTGACGCAAATCGTTTGGTCGGACGGCGTGCTCACCCTCCGGTCGGTGGGTGGCTTCGGCCCGCAACAGGGCAAGGTGTTTGAGGAGCGCAGGGTCGTCCCCACGGCGAACGCATGGAAAACGCTCGATGCGGAACTGCGCGCGCTCGGAGTGTGGTCGTGGCCGCCCGTGGTCGACACGAAAAACACGTCCACCGATGGCGTCGCGTGGACTTTCGCCATCACCACTTCCGCGCGATCGTTTTCGTCTTCCGGCTACAACGTCTTCCCAGAGCACTACCGCGAAGTTGTGGCAGCGTTGAAGAAATTGGCTGACGGTGGCCCCGACGCGCCGCCCCTCACGCGGATCGGACGTTAGCCGGGAAACCAGTTGAAGGGCAACGAGCCAACTGCACCTGATTCGCGGAGAAAACCGGGGCATGAACATGATCAATACGCTGGTAATCGCATTCGCATTTGCGCTCGGTGGTCTTGCGACATATGCGGCATGCGCACGACTTGCGAGTAATCGTTCCGGGATCTGGGGCTCGCCTGTCGCCGCCACTGCGCTCACTTTTGTTATCGTCTGGCTCTACTGTTCCGCGATGTTCGCGTTGTTCGGCCCCGCGCGAGGGTCCGGCGCTCCGGCGTTCGGGTTGTTCCTGATCTGCTTCTGCCTGCCGTCTGGGGCTGCACTATATTTATTGGGAGTGGACCTCCGCAGCCAGCGCTTCCGCATTCCCAAGTCAACCACGCTGCTCCCCCCATGTCGCGTCCGCCGCATGTCAGAGGCCGACTTCGATGCGTGCGACCGGATCTATCGGCTGAACGAGTTGGAACATCTTCCCGCAGGAGCTTTCGAGCGGTTTCAGAAATATGTGCGCGCCCGCATGGCGGAATTTGTCGTCATCGAAATCGGCGGCGCCGTCCGGGGGTTTGGCGGCATCGTCGTGCCGAAATCCGAATCCGCCAAGATCGCGACACTGGTGTTTGGAATGATTCACCCGGACGATCACAGGAAAGGCTATGGCACGGCACTGCTGCTGGCACGCCTCGCGTCGCTCCCGAAGCCAACCAGCTATTGCATGGTCGTCCTTTACGCCATCGATCGATCGCGGACGTTCTACGATCGATTCGGATTCTCGCAGCGCTCTCGCGGCATTGACCCCGAGACTGGCGTCGAACTCGCGGGCTGCCACGTGCAGCTTTGGGCCAAACAGTGGCTCGAGTGCCGCGCGCTGCTGCAGCGCAATCCGGTGACTATGGATCTCTCGGCTCCGGCTCCATCCGAGGATTCCTTTGCCGGGGCCGATTAGGCTTACCGATACTCAATCGATTCTGGCCAGATATCCGGTGACCTCTTCCCTGTCGTGATAGAGCTGCCGAAACCGCAGATCGACGCTCACGCCGGCACGGTCCGCGATCTCCCGCATGCGCGCCCTGCAACGGATCACTTCGTCGTAGCGCTTCTTCATCGGCAGCTTCAGGTTGAAGATCGCGCGCCGCGCGGCGCCGTCGGCGATCCAGCGCGCGACCAACTCGGCGATGCGGATCGGCTGCAGCACGATGTCACATACGAGCCAGTCGACCGCTCGTTTCGGGCGCCACGCGATTCCGTCCTCGCGCAAGTGCGTCACGAGCGAATCGTCCGCCACGGCGCCTTTCAGGGGGCCGTTGTCGACGGCGGTCACGCGAATTCCGCGGTGCGCGAGCTGCCAGGTCCAGCCGCCGGGCGCCGCGCCCAGGTCGACGGCGCGTAGTCCTGGCCGCAACAGCCGCAATCGCTCGTCCTCGGTCAGGAACGTGGCGAAGGCTTCGGCTAGCTTGAGGGTCGAACGCGACGGCACGTCCCGCGGCACCTTCAGGCGCGGAATGCCCATTGGCCACGCGGAATTCCAGCCGGGTGCGCTCGTCGCCACATAGGCGTGCTGCTTCGACGTGAATACGACATGCAGCCGTGGCAACCGCGGGTGGTTGGCGGCGGTCATCAGGTGGGCGTCGAGCAACGCGTCGCGAAGTAGCGGCTCCAGCCGGCGGCACATCGGAGACAGTTGCTTGCCGTCGTTGGTGTCCGGGAATTCGAGCCACAGCGATCCGCATTTGACGCCGATTTGGCGACGACGTCGACGATCGGCGTGATGCGGTCGCGCTCGCCCAACGCATGCGGACCGCTCCCGATCGAGATTTCGCGCGCAAAGACGGGCGGATGCTGTGCCAGCGCTGCAGACATCCGCGCCGGGTCGAGAGGCTTCGCCAACGGCAGCGTCACGAGCCCTGGCGAAGAAATCGGGCTCGGGTCATCGGCCGCGCCCGGGCAATCCG
This sequence comes from uncultured beta proteobacterium, assembly GCA_963828045.1. GTDB lineage: Bacteria > Pseudomonadota > Gammaproteobacteria > Burkholderiales > Casimicrobiaceae > VBCG01. The sequence goes on from CAWHCM010000004.1 coordinate 1,257,615, forward strand.
CAACCGCCAGGAGATCCCGCGCGCATTCCGGCTCGAAGCCCGCGCGGCACAACGCGACGATCGCGTGAGCGCCCGTCGTCATCGTCGAGGTGGGAATGCGCCCGGGCGACAGCGCGTGCCGCCCGAAGCTTGGCGTCAGGCGTTCTCGGGTTCCGTCGCGCGGCGCTTCATGAGCAGGGCGGGAACGGGCTTCTGCCTGCTGGCGCCGTGGCGATGGCCGCCGGAACCGTGCATCAGCGCGGCCTTCGCCTGCTCGCCCGCGGGACGATGCGCCACCGGCTGGTCGGGATTGTTGGCGTAGACCGCGTCGCGTTGCCGCTCGCGCTCGTTGCGTCCGTCATCACGGTGACCTTCGCCGCGCTCGCGAACGCGCGCGATGGCGCCGTGTTCCGCTGGCGCGGCCGCGGCGGGGCGCGCCGTTTCCGTGCGCGAGTGCGTGCGCCGCTCGCCGCGGGGGGCGCGTTCACTGCGTTCGCTGCGCTCGCGCGGGGTGCGCGCAGCGGCCGTAGCGGCGTCGAAGCCGTCCACGTATTCCACCGACACCTTCTTCTTCAGCATCCGCTCGATTTCCGCCAGGTATTTTTCTTCTTCCGGTGCGACGAACGAGATGGCCTCGCCCGATGCTCCCGCGCGGCCGGTGCGGCCGATCCGATGCACGTAGTCTTCGGGCGTGTGCGGCAGCTCGTAATTGACGACGAGCGGCAGGTCGTCGATGTCGAGGCCGCGCGCGGCGACGTCGGTGGCGACCAAGACCTGCAGCTTGCCTTCCTTGAACTTGGACAGCGCCTCGAGGCGCGCCTGCTGCGTCTTGTCGCCGTGGATCGCCTCGGTGACGAGGCCGTCCTTCTCGAGTTGCCGCGCGAGCCGCGACGCGCCGTGCTTGGTGCGCACGAAGCACAGCACCTGCCAGACGTTGCGCGACTTGACGATATGCGTGAGCAGCGCGCGCTTGGCGTCCTGCGGGCACTTGTAGGCACGCTGCGTAACGGTGTCCGCGGCTTCGTTGCGCCGCGCCACTTCGATCAGTTGCGGCTCGTTCAACAGCTGATCGGCGAGCTTCTTGATCTCGTTGCTGAATGTCGCCGACCACAGGAGGTTCTGGCGCTTGGCCGTCGCCGGCAGCAGCGCCATGATCCGCTTGATATCCGGAATGAAGCCCATGTCGAGCATGCGGTCGGCCTCGTCCAGCACGAAGATCTCGACCTGTCCCAGGTTCACGCTCTTGTGCTCGATGTGGTCGAGCAGCCGGCCTGGCGTGGCGACCAGGATTTCGACGCCCGCGCGGACGATGGCGAGCTGCTGCTTGATGTCCACGCCGCCGAATACGCATGTGGACCTGATGCCGGTGTACTTGCCATATTCCTTGATCGCTTCCTCGACCTGGATCGCGAGTTCGCGGGTCGGGGCCAGGATCAGCGCGCGGACCGGGTGGCGGGCGGGGGAGGGACTGGCATTGGCTTGCGGCTGCAGCCGCTGCAATATTGGCAACGCGAATCCGGCGGTCTTGCCGGTGCCGGTCTGTGCGCCGCCCATGACATCGAGGCCCGCCATGACGACGGGAATGGCCTGCGCCTGGATGGGTGTGGGTGTGGTATAGCCGGCTTCGGTCACGGCCCTCAATATTTCAGGGCTGAGTCCGAGCTCGTTGAAGCTCGTGGCACTCATGAATGAATTGCTCCTGTTGCGGCCTACCGCCGTCGGCGGTTTCCGGTCCAGGCAGCGCAAACGACGTTGCGTTTGGTAAGGGCAGGGGGTTCGCCCTCGATGGGGCGGCATCCATCCTGCTTCTGGTGGGCGGTGACCGGAACGGCCGCCCGAATTGACATTATAGCCTAAGTCGCGGATTTTTCAAAATAAATGTGGCCGAACGCGCCTACTTTGTTGTATAATTGAACGTTTTTGCTGCGGTGCAGCGCGGAAGTTCCTTCAATGATCCCGCGACGTCCCCGCACAATGAACCAACGGAACGAATGAGCCCACCATGACCACGCCGCGCCAGGACCTGCGCAACATCGCCATCATCGCCCACGTCGATCATGGCAAGACGACGCTCGTCGACAAGATGCTCGTGCAGGCGGGAACGTTCGCCAAGCACCAGCACATCGGCGAACGGATGATGGACAGCAACGACCTGGAGCGCGAGCGCGGCATCACGATCCTGGCCAAGAACTGCTCGATCCGTTACGGCGACGTGCGCATCAATATCGTCGACACGCCGGGCCACGCCGATTTCGGCGGCGAAGTCGAGCGCATCCTGGGCATGGTCAACGGCGTGCTGCTGCTGGTCGACGCCGTCGAGGGCCCGATGCCGCAGACGCGATTCGTCACGATGAAGGCGTTGCAGCAGGGCCTGCAGCCGATCGTCGTCGTCAACAAGGTCGATCGCCACGGCGCGCGGCCGGAATGGGTCGTCAACCAGACGTTCGATCTTTTCGACAAGCTGGGCGCGACCGAGGAGCAACTCGACTTTCCGGTGGTGTATGCGTCCGCGTTGAATGGCTGGGCGACGCTGGACGTGAACGTCGCCAAGGCGGGCGTCGCGCCCGAGGGCGGCGACATGCGCGCGCTGTTCGAGACGGTGATCAAGCACGTACCGGCGCCGGTCGGCGATTCCGACGGTCCGTTCCAACTGCAGATTTCGGCGCTCGATTATTCGAGCTACGTAGGCAGGCTGGGCATCGGGCGCATCCGCCGCGGACGCGTGGCGCCGGGACAGGAGGTCGCGGTGTTGAACGGTCCGCTGGCCGAAGGCGAAATGCCGAAGAAGGCCAGGATCACGCAGCTCTTCTCGTTTTCGGGTATGGAGCGCGTGCCGGTGGAGACCGCGGAAGTCGGCGACATCGTTCTGGTGACGGGTGTCGAGGAATTGTCGATCGGCACCACGCTGGCGTCGGTCGACACGCCGGAGGCGCTGCCGCCGATCATGATCGACGAGCCCACGCTGTCGATGTACTTCCAGGTCAACACGTCGCCGCTCGCCGGCCGCGAAGGGAAGTACGTGACGTCGCGCAACCTGCGCGACCGGCTGGCGAAGGAGATGCTGACCAACATGGCGCTGCGCGTCGAGGAAACCGGCGACACCGATGCTTTCCTCGTGTCGGGCCGCGGCGAGCTGCACCTCACGATCCTGATCGAGAACATGCGCCGCGAAGGCTTCGAACTGGCCGTCTCGCGGCCGCGCGTCGTGCTGCGCGAGGTCGACGGCGTCTCCTGCGAGCCGTATGAATCGCTGTCGGTCGACGTCGAAGAGACGCACCAGGGCGCGGTCATGGAAGCGCTGGGCGCGCGCCGCGGCGATCTGACCAACATGGAGTCCGACGGCCAGGGCCGCACGCGGCTCGACTATCGCATCACCGCGCGCGGCCTTATCGGCTTCCAGGGCGAGTTCATGAACCTGACGCGCGGCACCGGGCTCATGAGCCACGTGTTCGACAGCTACGCTCCGGTCAAGGGCGAGATTCCGGAAAGGCGCAATGGCGTGCTCATTTCGGCCGAAGACGGTCCCGCCGTCGCCTACGCGCTGTGGAAGCTGCAGGACCGCGGCCGGATGTTCGTGTCGCCCGGCGAAATGTTGTACGAAGGCATGGTCATCGGCATCCATAGCCGCGACAACGACCTCGTGGTCAACCCGATCAAGGGCAAGCAGCTCACCAATGTGCGCGCGTCCGGCACCGACGAAGCGGTGCGCCTGGTGCCGCCGATCCAGCTGAACCTCGAATACGCGGTGGAATTCATCGCCGACGACGAACTGGTGGAAGTCACGCCGCAGTCGATCCGCATCCGCAAGCGGCACCTCAAGGAACACGAGCGGAAGAAGGCCAGCCGCGAGGCAGCTTAGCCGGAGATTCTGCCGCTCGAAGGGCCGCCGTCGTGCGGCCCTTTGCATTGGGCCTCTCGCTTGCCGCGGAAGAGTGTGAACGCGACAATGAGTCGTCACGAAGGCTCGCCATGCCCGACGTCCCGACTCTCACGCCCGAACTCGCGGCCGCGTTCGCCGACATCGCGCTGGCCAACGTCGTCCGCGAATTCCCCAACAAGCCGGACCACGCGATGGGCGCGGCGCAGGACGCGCGCCGCCCGCGCGACTTGCACCCGGCGTTCTACGGCAGTTTCGACTGGCACAGTAGCGTGCACATGCACTGGCTGCTGGCGCGCCTGCGGCGACTCTTCCCGGAATTGCCGCAGCGCGAATCCATCGAGACCGTTTTCGACCGCCACTTGTCGGAGCCCAACATCGCCGCGGAGTGCGACTATCTCGCCCGCCCGGAATCGCGATCGTTCGAGCGGACCTACGGCTGGGCGTGGTTCCTCGAGCTTGCCACCGAACTGCGCCGCGGTTCCGATGCGGCGTCGCGCCGCTGGTCCGCGACGCTCAGGCCGCTGGCCGATGCATTCGTCCGCCGCTACATCGACTACCTGCCCAGCCAGCAGTATCCGCTGCGCGTCGGCGCGCATTCGAACAGCGCGTTCGGGCTTGCTGTTCGCGCTGGATCACGGGCGCGCCGTGGGCGAGACGGCGCTCGAAGGGTTGTGTGTCGAGCGCGCGCAAACGTGGTTCGGCAACGATCGCGATGTGCCCGCTGCGTGGGAGCCATCCGGCGCCGACTTCCTGTCCCCGGCGCTGATCGAAGCCGAACTGATGCGACGCATCTTTTCGCAGCGGCAATTTGCGGCGTGGCTCGACGCATTTCTGCCGGGACTTCGCACGCGCGAGCCGGCAACGCTCTTCGTGCCTGCGGAGGTGGCCGATCGCACGGATCCCTTCATCGTGCACTTGGATGGTCTCAATCTTTCGCGCGCATGGTGTCTTCGCGGCATCGCGTCCGCGTTGCCCGCGTCCGATGCGCGCGCGGAGATTCTCCGCGAAGCCAGCGCCGTGCACGTACGCGCCGGCATGGCCGGACTGGCGGGCGGCGACTACATGGGCGAACACTGGCTCGCCACCTTTGCCACCCTTGCCTTGACCCAGTAGACTTCCCGCGCCATGGCCGAAACGCTCACGATCATCCTTTTGGTGATGCTGGTCGTTCTGCTGTTGCTGGGCGTCGTCGCACTCGTGCGCATTTCGGCGCTGGGGACGCAGGTCGCGCGCACGGAATCCGACGTCCGCCAGGACCTGGCCAACGCGCGCACGGAGCAGGCGGGCACGGCCGCCGGGCTGCGCACCGAGGTGGGCGGCGCGATCGGCACCTTTCGTGAAGCCACACAGAAGCAGCTGACCGACATGGCCGGCCTGCAGCAACGGCAACTGCAGGGATTCGGCGAGCAGCTCGGCAAACTCACACTTTCGAACGAGCAGCGGCTGGACGCGGTGCGCCAGACAGTCGAGCAGCGGCTCGATGCGCTGCGCGTCGACAACGCTGCCAAGCTGGAGCAGATGCGCGCGACGGTCGACGAAAAGCTGCAGGCCACGCTCGAGCAGCGCCTCGGCGAATCGTTCAAGATCGTGTCGGACCGACTGGAGCAGGTGCACCGGGGTTTGGGCGAGATGCAGTCGCTGGCGGCCGGCGTGGGCGACTTGAAGCGCGTGCTCTCCAACGTGAAGACGCGCGGCATGTGGGGAGAGGTCCAGCTAGCGGCGCTGCTGGCGGAAGTGTTGACGCCACATCAATATGGCACCAACGTGGAAACGGTGCCCAACAGCGGCAAGCGCGTCGAGTTCGCGATCCGCCTTCCGGGAAGGGGTGATGACGGACGGCCATGCTGGCTGCCGGTCGACGCCAAGTTTCCGCTGGAAGAGTGGCAAAAGCTGCAGGACGCACTGGAGCGCGCCGACGCGCCCGCGGCCGACATGGCGCGCAAGGCGCTGGCCGAGTTCCTGCGCACGCAGGCCAGGACGATCCGCGAATCCTACGTCTCTCCGCCGTTTACCACGGATTTCGCGATCCTGTTCGTGCCCACCGAGGGGCTCTACGCCGAGATGATGGCGCGCGCCGGGTTCGCCGAGATGCTGCAGCGGGAATTCCGCGTAACGCTGACCGGGCCCACGAATTTCCTGGCGCTGCTCAACAGCCTGCAGATGGGCTTTCGCACGCTCGCCATCGAGCAGCGGTCGAGCGAAGTCTGGAAGGTGCTGGGCGCGGTGAAGACGGAGTTCGCGAAGTTCGGCGACGTCATCGCCAAGACCAAGGACAAGCTCGACCAGGCGAGCCGGACGCTCGACGAAACCGGCGTGCGAAGCCGCGCAATCGTCCGCGAGCTGCGAAAGGTGGAATCGCTGCCCGAGGCCGAATCGCGGAGTGTGCTGCCCCAGATCCTGCTGCCGGATGCCGACGAAACGCCGCCCGAGACGAAATAGCACGGCGCCGCTTCCATGTTCGCAACCCTACGGCGCTGGCGGCAGCAACGAGTACTGAGATCGCAGGCCATTCCCGAGGCGCTATGGCGCGACTCGCTGGAGTCGCTGCCCTTCCTCGCGATCTACACGGACCAGGAACTGGCGCGCCTGCGCGACAAGGTCGTGTTGTTCCTGGATGCCAAGAACATCATCGGTGCGCGCGGGCACCGTGTGACGCCGCGGCAGCGCGTGGTCATCGCGCTGCAGGCATGCGTGCTGATCTTGAACCACGACATAAGCTTCTATGACGGGTGGCAGAACGTCATCATCTATCCGGACGAATTCGTCCCCGGTTGGGAGTGGGAAGACGAGGCTGGCGTCGTGCATCGCAACGAGGACCCGATGGCCGGTGAAGCGATGGAAGGAGGACCGGTCGTGTTGTCATGGGCCGACGTCGAGGCCAGCTCCGACTGGACGACGGCAGGCATGAACCTCGCGATCCACGAATTCGCGCACAAGCTCGACATGCGCAATGGCGTTGCCAACGGCTGCCCGCCGCTCCCTGCCGAGATGCCGCCGCACGTATGGAAGAAAACGATGCTCGGCGCGTACGAGCACTTCCAGATGCGCGTGGCGCGCGGGGATCGCACCGCCATCGATCCATATGCGGCGGAGAGCCCTGCCGAGTTCTTCGCCGTGCTGTCGGAAGTATTCTTCGTGGATCCCGCGCTGCTGCGCCACGAATATGTGGCGGTGTACCAGCAATTTGCGCGCTTCTACCGGCAGGAGCCTGCGGCGCGCACGGAACTATTGCTCGAAGAGTAGAAGGCCATGATGGGCGGCGTTCAGGCCGAGGGACGAATGGCGCTCTTCGGGCGGAATGCATGGCACACGTCGTCGTGCGTTTCGATGTAAGGCCCGCCGATCAGGTCGATGCAGTAGGGCACGGCCGGGAACACGCCATCGAGCGTTTCCTTGATGGCTTTGGGCTGGCCGGGAAGGTTGAGGATCAGCGCGTGGCCGCGAACCACGCCGACCTGCCGCGACAGGATGGCCGTGGGTACGTACTTGAGGCTCACCTGGCGCATCTGTTCGCCGAATCCGGGCATCACCTTGTGGGCGATGGCCAGCGTCGCCTCGGGCGTGACGTCGCGCGGCGCCGGGCCGGTGCCGCCCGTGGTGAATACGAGCTGACAGCCGGCGACGTCGACCAGTTCGACGAGCGTGCGCTCGATGACGGGCTGCTCGTCGGGAATGAGGCGCGTCAGCGCCGTCCATGGCGATTTCAATGCGGCGGTGAGCCACTCGGTGAGCCCGGGCAATCCCTTGTCCTCGTAGACTCCCGCGGAGGCCCGATCGGAGATCGACACGAGGCCGATGGTCAGCGTGTCGGGCATCGCATTCGCGTTCTTCGTCATTCTTCGATGGCCACCGCGGCCTTCAACTGCCGGAACAATTCGCGATAGCGATGCGGCGGTCCGCCGCGCGTGCGCTCGAGGTTCGCATCGTTGATGAGGGACTCGAGATGGCGGCGATCGGCCTGCGGGTAGGCACCGACGAAATCGTCGAGCGCCGCCGGCTCGACCAGCAGCCGGTCCCGCCAGCGTTCCACGGCGGCGAAGCGGGCATTCTCTTCCCTCGGACCCTTGGCCCATCGCTCGAGCGCCTGCTGGATGGGGACGGGGTCGACGTCGCGCATCAGCTTGCCGACGTATTGAATCTGGCGGCGGCGGCCCTCGTGCGCGCGAATGCCGCGCGCCTGCAGGATGGCGTCGGCGAGCCGCTCCGGCAACACAAGTTCGCGCAGGCGCCGTGGATCGAGCGCGACCAGCGCCTCGCCCAAAGCCTGCAACGCATGGCTGGCATGCTTGCGCCGGGTTTTCGACGGCGCGGCTAAGGCGGGGGAGTCCGCGTCGTGCTGCTCGTCGGGTCGGGAGATCATTCGGTCGGTCGGGTGCGCAAGAAGGGTGCCTTCAGACAGGCGTTTGTTATGATAACCGACCGATTCCCTCAAGGCCCCGCGGGTAGAGTACCTAAGTACCAAACCGCGATGCGCCGGCCCCAAACTGCCGCCCATGACCGCATCACTCGACGTTGGCAAAACGCAGCCCGCGCACCAAGGTGCGAACGGCGTCGCAACCGACGGCCACTTTCCCGTTACCACGGATGAACTCGAACGCGTTTCCGCGGCTATCCTGGCGGCGGCCAAGGCGGGCGGCGCGACGGCGGCCGAGACCGAGGTTTCGCAGGCGGTCGGACAAAGCGTCACCGTGCGCAAGGGCGAGGTCGAAACCATCGCCTACAACCGCGACAAGGGGCTGGGCGTCACCGTCTTCGTCGGCAAGCGGCGCGGCAATGCCAGCACGGCGGACTTCTCGGACGAGTCGATCCGCACGACGGTCGACAAGGCGCTGGCGATCGCGCGCTACACGGCGGAGGACGACGCGGCCGGATTGGCCGACCCGGATCGGCTGGCACACGACTGGCCGGACCTCGACCTCTACTATCCGTGGGACCTGACGGTGGAGCGCGCGATCGAGCTGGGACGCGAAGCCGAAGCGGCCGCGCTTCGCGTCGATCCGCGGATCACGAACAGCGAAGGCGCCACGGTCGCGCGCGGCGAGTCGGAGTTCGTCTACGCCAATTCGCTGGGCTTTTCCGGCGGCTACCGCAGTTCGCGCCACCACATCGACTGCTCGGTGATCGGCGAGGATCGCGCTGCGATGCAGCGCGATTACTGGTTCACCGCCGCGCGCGCGCCGGCGGACCTCATGTCGGCGGACGCCGTCGGCCGCATCGCTGGTGAGCGGACGGCCCGGCGGTTGAACGCGCGTCAGTTGGGAACGCTCGAATGCCCTGTCCTGTTCGAGGCGCCCGAGGCAGCGGATCTGATCGGCTGCTTCGTGCAGGCGGTCTCCGGCGGGAGCTTGTACCGGAAGTCCTCGTTCCTGCCCGATTCCCTTGGCAAGGAGGTCTTCGCGCGGCACATCGATCTGCGTGAGGAGCCGCACCTTCCGCGCGGCCGCGGCAGCGCCCCGTTCGACAGCGACGGCGTGGCCACGAAGCCGCGTGACGTCGTCAAGTCCGGCGTCGTGCAGGGCTACTTCCTGGGCAGCTATTCCGCGCGCAAGCTGGGCATGGCGTCGACAGGCAATGCCGGAGGCAGCCACAACCTGGTACTCGGGCACGGCGCCGACGACCTGGCGGCGCTGATGCAACGGATGGGACGGGGTCTCTTCGTGACCGAACAATTGGGGCAGGGCGTCAACCCGGTGACCGGCGATTATTCGCGCGGCGCTGCCGGCTTCTGGATCGAGGACGGCGCGATCGCGTATCCGGTCGAGGAGATCACGATCGCCGGCAACCTGCGCGACATGTTTCGCGACATCGTCGCCGTCGGCAACGACGTCGACACTCGCGGTTCGCGCCATACCGGATCGATTCTCGTCGGCCGCATGACTGTGGCCGGTCAGTAGCCATGCGGAGCGCCAGAACTCCCGGCGGACAGCGATGATCGGCGGCGCGCTCGACTGGCTGCGCTCGCTGTACGACCCGCTGTCCAGCGCAAAGCATGCCGGGCGGTGGATCGCGCAACTGCCCGCATCCGAAGCCATCGCCATCCAGCGCGAGGCGCTGGAGCTGGTCTCGGGCTTTCCCGGTTCGCGCAAGGAACCCGGCCCCGGTCAGGTCGAGGCGCTGTTGCGCATCGATGCACGCCTGGAGCCGGTCGTGGCGCAACTCACCCAGCAATACACTATCAACTACCAGAAGAGCACGGCGGTGGAGTCGCGGCTGTGGCACTCGGTATTCGATCTCGTGAAGGCGTTCACCGCGGCATACCAGATAGCGCTCAAGGCGGGATATCCGCGTACGCAAAGCAAGCGCTGGCGGGCGACGCTGCCCTGGGTGCTGGTTCGGCTCGCGCATTACAAGGGCCTCGATGGAAAGTTCCGGCTGTTTCGGTACAGCCACTGGATTCCGGCGCAGTGGCGGGAATTCCACGAGCTCTACGAGTTCGCGCGCATGCGCGGCTGGCAGCGCGAACAGTTGATCTACGGCGTCGGTGGCTTTTCCAAGCCGGGCGTCTCGTTCGAGCAGGAATACCTGAAGACACTGCTGCTGATGCGCCTGGACTCGGGCAACTTCACGCCCGATCAGGTCGAATGGGTGTCGCGGCAATTGGAGGACTGGACGCCTACGCTCGCCCTCACGCCGCCGCCGTCGGAGGGCGCGCCGTTTTGCGTCGACCTCTCCGGCAACGCCGGCCTTCGCCGCCGCGACCGGCCGCACACCGGCGGACGGATGCTGTTCCTCGACGCGAGCCCCGTCTACGCGCGCATCGTCGAGCGGATGCGCTGGCTTCCCGAGCACGACGAGGAAGTCCAGAAGCAGGGCGACCTTCCGTCGCGCGAACAGCGGCTGCTGCTGATGCGCCTGGCGTCGCTGTTCGGGCCCGACGCCATCGCCCAGGCGCCGCGCGCCGCGCGCTTCCCTACCGACGGCGACATGCGCGTGGTCGTCGGGCTGCAGGCGCTGACGCGCGCGGTGGCGGAAATCGACCGGCTGCCCGAGCAGGCGCGCACGCCGGGTGTTGCGACCAGCTACGACGAAGTGACACAGCTCGTGAACCCGACGGCGAACCCGGAATCGGTGGCGCGGCGGATTCGCGGCACGACGTGGAAGCTGACCGATCGCAGCGAGTCCGGTTGCCGGCTGCTGGCGCCTGCGAAGGACGCACCGGCCAAGCTCGGCGAAATCCTCGCGATTAAGGACGGCGACCAGTGGATGCTGGCAGTCGTTCGACGCATGCAGCGCCAGCAGGTGGACCAGGTGACGGTCGGTGTCGAAGTCATTGCCCGGCGGCTCGTGCGCGTCTTGATGCGCAGCTGGGTGACGCCCTCCGATGCCGGGCGCACGCGCGCGGACCGCCCGTTCTTCGGTATCTACCTGCCGGCCCATCCGGAGAACCGCCAGGCCGCGCAGCGCAGCATCATCGGGCCCGACGACAAGTTCATCCCGGGAGGCATGGTCGAACTGGACACCGGGAATGCCCGCTATCTCATCCGATTCACGCAGACGCTGGAGCGCCAGAGCGGATGGTCGTGGGCGCTGTTCACGGCGGTTCGCAAGCTGTCTTCGTAGGCGTCCGCCGAACCATAGTTGTGCACTACGTTGGAAGGGCCCGGTTACGCGACCGCAATTTCCGCTAGAATCGACCGCGAACCAGCGCCGGCCGGGAGTCTCATCCCGTGCCCCGGCACCGGGGGGATCGTGTCCGGTGCGTTGACCGGCCCGGCCGTTAATGCCAGCCAAGAGCCTGGCTTCTATGGAGGAGTATCGATGAAGCGACGTTCCTTTATCAAACATGGCGGCCTGGCTGGAATACTAGCCGCCGGCAGCGCGCCCGTCTTTGCGCAGGGCGCCCCGGAAGTCAAATGGCGCCTTGCATCCAGCTTTCCGAAGGCACTGGACACGATCTACGGCGGCGCCGTGTACATTTCCGAGCGCGTGGCCGCGGCGACCAACAACAAGTTCCAGATCCAGGTCTTCGCCGGCGGCGAAATCGTGCCTGCGCTTCAAGTGGTCGACGCCGTGCAGAATGCGACGGTCCAGTGCTGCCACACGGCACCGTACTATTTCTTCGGCAAGGACCCGACCTTCGCCTTCGGCTGCGCCATCCCGTTCGGAATGAACGCGCGACAACAGAACGCGTGGATGCTGCACGGCGGCGGCCGCGCGCTCTATAACGAGTTCGTGAAGGATTACAACATCGTCAGCTTCGGCGCCGGCAACACCGGCGCCCAGATGGGCGGCTGGTTCCGCAAGGAGATCAAGTCTGTCGCCGACTTGAAGGGCCTCAAGTTTCGCATTGGGGGCACCGGCGCGCTGCCGCTGCAGAAGCTCGGGGTCGTGCCGCAGCAGATCGCCGGCGGGGATATCTATCCAGCCCTCGAAAAGGGCACGATCGACGCCGCCGAATGGGTGGGGCCGTACGACGATGAGAAGCTCGGCTTCTACAAGGTCGCCAAGTTCTACTACTACCCGGGCTGGTGGGAAGGCGGCCCCGAGCTCGACCTTTTCGTCAACGCGAAGGCGTACGCCGACCTGCCCAAGGAATACCAGTCGGTCCTGCAAACGGCCTGCGACGGGGCCAACATCGACATGTTGGCGAAGTACGACGCCTTCAATCCGCCGGCGCTGAAGCGGCTGATCGCCAACGGCGTCAAGCTACTGCCGTTCAGCAACGACATCATGGCCGCCTGCTACAAGGCGACCCAGGAGGTCTACGACGAGATCGCCACGAAGAACGACAAGTTCAAGAAGATCTACGAACCGTGGAAGGCGTTCAAGGGGACCGAGGTCGAATGGTTCAGCATCGCCGAGAACCGGTTCGACAACTTCATGATCGCCGCCGAGCGGATGTCCCAGAGAAAGAAGTAGCCCGACGTGACGACCGGCGGTTCCCGGCGGGGACCGCCGCGCGGCGCGCCCTGCGAATCAATTGCCGGCGCGCCTTTTATTTCTTCTCCGCAGGCGGTGAGCCTCCCGCCTTGTCACCGTCCATCGCGCGCTCCAGCGCCTTCGCCGCATCGTCCTGGTCCGGCGACTTTTCGGGCGCCGTCTCGCCTTTCATGGCCCCCTCCAGCGCCTTGGCGGCTTCGTCCTGCTCGGTGCTCGTGCCTCCGGCCGCTCCTTTGTCGCTCGGAATTTCGATATGCATGCTCCGGGTATCGATCTTTTCCTTCTTGGCCAGGCCGCCGGAGACGAGGTTGGGGAATCCGATGATCAACCCGACCATGATGACCTGGATCAGCACGAACGGGACCGCGCCCCAGTAGATCTGGCCAGTGGTCACCGGCGCCGTTCTGCGGCCGGTGAGCCGGTCCGTATATTCCTTGGCCGGTGCGACGCTGCGCAGGAAGAAGAGGGCGAAGCCGAAGGGTGGATGCATGAACGACGTCTGCATGTTGACCGCGAGCAACACGCCGAACCAGATGAGATCGACTCCCAGCTTGTCCGCGACCGGCCCGATGAGCGGGATGATGATGAACGAAAGCTCGAAGAAATCGAGGAAGAACGCGAGCACGAAGATGAGGATGTTGACCACGATCAGGAAGCCCAGCTGTCCACCCGGAAGCCCCGTGAGCAGATGCTCGACCCACACGTGGCCGTTGACGCCGTAGAACGTGAGGCTGAATACCCGCGCGCCGATCAGGATGAACACGACGAACGTGGAGAGCTTGGCGGTGGTGTTCATCGCCTGCTTGAGCAGCGATACGCTGAGCCGCCGGCGCGCGAGCGCCATGATCAGCGCGCCGGTTGCGCCCATCGCGCCGCCCTCTGTCGGGGTTGCGACGCCGAGGAATATCGTGCCGAGGACGAGAAAGATGAGGGCCAACGGCGGGATCAGCACGAACGTCACCCGCTCGGCGATCCGCGACAGCAGGCCGAGCTTCAGCACCTTGTTGATGACCGACAGGAAGAACGCGATTCCGACGCCGACGGCCATCGTGATCACGACGCGCTCGTCGGTGGCGGTGTCAGGATTGTAGCGGTCGTAGTAGATGAACCACCACGCAGCGGCGACGGCCGCCGACAGCGTGGTCAGCACGAGCAGGGAACGGTTGCCCGACGAGCCGTCGGGCTCGCGCATGGTTCGCGCCTCCAGCGGCAGGGCCGGCGCCCAATCCGGCTTGAGGACCGAAGCCCCGATTACGTAGAGGGCGTAAAGCAGTGCGAGCGTCAGGCCGGGGAGGAAGGCTCCCGCATACATGTCGCCCACCGACTTGCCGAGCTGGTCGGCCATGATGATCAGCACGAGCGACGGCGGGATGATCTGGGCGAGCGTGCCGGACGCTGCAATCACGCCCGACGCCAGACGGCGGTCGTAGCCGTAGCGGAGCATGATGGGCAGCGAGATCAGGCCCATCGAAATCACCGACGCGGCGACGACGCCCGTGGTCGCGGCGAGCAGCGCCCCGACGAAGATTACGGCATAGGCGAGTCCGCCGCGGATCGGTCCGAACAGCTGGCCGATCGTGTCGAGCAGGTCCTCGGCCATGCCGCTGCGCTCGAGGATCAGCCCCATGAAGGTAAAGAACGGCACCGCGAGCAGCGTGTCGTTGGACATCACGCCCCAGATCCGCTCCGGCAGCGCCTGCAGCAGCGAGGCGTCGAGCAGGCCGAGCTCGATGCCGAGGACGCCGAAGGCAATGCCGACTGCTGCCAGGGAGAAGGCGACCGGGTAGCCGATGAGCAGAACGACCACCAGCGACGCAAACATCATCGGGGCGATGTTCGCAATCAGGAAGGCGGTCATGATTGTGCTCCCACGCGTGCGGCCTCATTGGCCAATTCGGCCGCTGCGCTGCCTCCAGAGGGGGCGCAATTCGCGCATTGGGACGGCCCGGCGGCGCTCACGGCTTCTCCTTCCGGCCGACGCCGATACCCTCGATATTCTCGGCGAGCGCGAGGTCGCCGCGCGAGCGCACGATCTCCTCAGCCAGCAATTCCTCGGGCGTCTTTTCGATGTGCTTTTCGCCCGGGTCCGGGATCATTCCGCGCAGGAACGCAAAGCGCTTGATGACCTCCGACACGGCCTGGACGATCAGGAGGAAGAAGCCGACCGGCACCATCAGCCGCGCGGGCCAGATGATGAGGCCTCCGGCGTTGGTCGAGACCTCGTGCCGCTCGTAGGCATCGACGAAGACGGGCCACGAAAGGTACATGATCAGGATCGCCATCGGAAGCAGGAACAGCACGGTGCCGAAAATGTCGATCCACGCCCGCGCGCGCGCGGACAGCCGGCCGGTGATGATGTCGATGCGGACGTGCTCGTTGTGCTTCAGCGTATAGCCCGCGAGGAACAGAAAGATCAGCGAGAACAGGTACCACTGGATCTCGAGGAACGAGTTCGAGCTGTAGTTGAAGATCTTGCGGACGGTCGCGTTCGCGGCGCTGATCAGGACCGCGGCGAGGATCAGCCAGTAGAAGGTTCGACCCACGCGCTCGCTGATTGCGTCGATCGCGCGGGACAGGGCGAGCAGTGCGTTCAAGCGTCCTCCTTCCGGCTCAAACGTCGCGGCATCCCGGGCCGAAAACCCGAGCGGCGCGAACATCCGTCGATCTGGACGGGAACCCAAGCCGATTCCCGCGCTATGGTGGCCGGATTATAAGGGGAATAAGGCCGGGCGCGCGGTGCGTCGCGGGCCTTGGCGCCCGGAAAGGGCGGCCGGGGGCAGCAGCCGATCGGGCCGATGCTAAAATGCCGCTTCCCCCGCCACGCACCTTCCTTCCCGCCATGTTCAGCCGGTCCCGAACGCTTGCCGACGCAGATCCCGAGGTGTGGGCGGCCATTGCCGCCGAGAACAAGCGGCAGGAAGATCACATCGAACTGATCGCCTCGGAGAATTACGCGAGCAGCGCGGTCATGGCCGCGCAAGGGTCGCAGCTCACGAACAAGTACGCCGAGGGCTACCCGGGCAAGCGTTACTACGGCGGATGCGAATTCGTCGATATCGTGGAGCGGATCGCGCTCGAGCGCGCGATGAAGCTGTTCCATGCCGAGGCCGCCAACGTGCAGCCCCATTCCGGCGCGCAGGCGAACCAGGCGGTGTTCTTCGCGGCGCTTTCGCCCGGCGACACGATCCTGGGCATGAGCCTGCCGCACGGCGGCCACCTGACGCACGGCTCGCCGGTGAACATTTCCGGCAAGTGGTTCAAGGTCGTGGCGTACGGGCTCGACCCTGAGACCGAACTCATCGACTACGCCGAGGCGGAGCGCCTGGCGCACGAGCACAAGCCGCAGCCTCATCATCGCCGGGGCCTCCGCCTACTCGCAGGATCATCGACTGGAAGCGCTTTCGTGAAATCGCCGATGGCGTCGGCGCGCTGCTGATGGTGGACATGGCGCATTACGCCGGACTGGTGGCGGCGGGCCTCTATCCCAGCCCCGTCGGAATCGCGGACTTCGTCACCAGCACGACGCACAAGACGCTGCGCGGCCCACGCGGCGGGCTTGATCCTGATGCGCGCCGAGCACGAGAAGGCGATCAACTCCGCGGTGTTCCCGGGCCTGCAGGGCGGGCCGCTGATGCATGTGATCGCCGCCAAGGCCGTCGCCTTCGGCGAGGCGCTGCAGCGCGATTTCAAGCTTTACCAGGAGCACGTGCTGGACAATGCGCGCGTCCTGGCCAAGGTGCATGCAGGACCGCGGCCTTGCGGATCGTCTCGGGCGGCACCGACTCGCACATGTTCTTGGTCGACCTGCGGGCGCAAGAAGATCACCGGCAAGGATGCCGAATCCGCGCTCGGCCGCGCCCACATGACCGTGAACAAGAACGCCATTCCCAATGATCCGGAAAAGCCCTTCGTCACGTCGGGCATCCGCCTGGGCAGTCCCGCGATCACGACGCGCGGGTTCACCGAAATCGAAAGCGAGGAACTGGCCCACCTGATCGCCGACGTGCTCGATGCGCCGCACGACACCGCCGCGATCGCGACCGCGCGCAAGGGCGTGGCCGCGCTGACGGCGCGCTTCCCCGTCTACCGGCCGTGACGCCGCGGCGCGGCCGGCAATCCAGGCACCGGCGATGAAATGCCCCTTCTGCGGTAGCGTCGATACGCAGGTCATCGATTCGCGCGTGTCGGAGCCCGGCGATTCCATCCGCCGCCGCCGCCGCTGCATCGCCTGCCAGAAGCGCTTCACGACCTACGAAACCGTCGAACTCCGGCTTCCCCAGGTGGTGAAGACCAACGGCAACCGCTCCGATTTCGATGCCGCGAAAATCCGCGTCGGCTTCCAGCGGGCGCTGCACAAGCGGCCGGTGCCGACCGACTACGTCGACGCGGCGATCGACCGGATCGTCCAGCAGGTGCTGTCGCTGGGCGAGCGCGAGATTCCATCGCGGCAGATCGGCGAAATGGTCATGCAGGAACTGCACAAGCTCGACAAGGTCGGCTACATCCGCTTCGCTTCCGTCTACCGCTCCTTTCAGGACGTTTCCGACTTTCGCGATGCGCTGAAGGAAGTCGAGGCGCCGCCCGCCGCACCGCGCCGCACGCGCCGCTAGCGGGCCGATGCCAGCGTTCACCGCGACCGATCGCGAACACATGGCACGCGCCCTCGCGCTGGCCAAGCGGGGCCTCTTCACGGCCACACCCAATCCACGCGTGGGCAGCGTCATCGTCAAGGACGGCGCGGTCATCGGCGAGGGGTTCCACGTCCGCGCGGGCGAGCCCCACGCGGAGGTCAACGCGCTGGCCGACGCGCGCGCGCGCGACGCCGACCCGCGCGGCGCCACGATGTACGTCACGCTGGAACCTTGCAACAGCCACGGCCGCACGCCGCCCTGCGTCGACGCCGTCGTCGCGGCCGGCATTTCCCGCGTCGTGGCGGCTGTCGAGGACCCCAATCCCGGTCAGGGGAAAGGCGGCGAACGCTTGCGCGCCGCGGGCATCGACGTCGCGTTCGGATTGCTCGCGGACGAAGCGCGCGAATTGAACGTCGGGTTCGTCTCGCGGATGACGCGCGGGCGCCCGTGGGTGCGCGCGAAGCTGGCGGCGAGCCTCGACGGACGGACGGCGCTGGAAAGCGGAGAGAGCCAGTGGATCACGGGTGCGGAGGCGCGGGCCGACGGACACGCATGGCGGGCGCGGGCCTGCGCGATCCTGACGGGATTCGGCACCGTAATGCAGGACGATCCGGAACTCACGGTGCGGGCGATCGACACGCCGCGCCAGCCGCTGCGGATCGTCGTCGACCGGCATGGGCAGACGTCCGCATCGGCGCGTGTGGTGGCCGGCAACAACGTGCTGATCGTCACCAATGGCGAGCGCAATGCCGCGTGGCCGGCCGAACTCGAAGTCCTCGCGCTGCCCGACGCGAATGGCCGTGTCGACCTGGCAGCGCTGATGCGCGCGCTGGGGACGCGCGGCATCAACGAATTGCATGTCGAGGCTGGCGCCAAGCTCTCGGGTGCGCTGCTTGCGGCCGGGCTGATCGACGAACTATTGCTCTACATCGCACCGGCGCTGATCGGCGATCCGGCGCGAGGCATGTTCGAGCGCGCCGCGCCGCTGCGCGCACTCGCGGACAAGACCAATGTCGCGTGGCACAGCGTTGAGCGGGTCGGCGCCGACTTGCGCGTCATTGCCCGTGTAAAAAACGGAGTAAGCGCCTGATGTTCACCGGCATCGTGCAGTCGGTCGGCCGCATCGCCCATGTCGCCAAGGAGAACGATGGCCTGCGGCTTGCCGTCGATCTGGGCGTGCACGAGATCGCCGACATCGCGGTCGGCGACAGCGTGTGCGTGAATGGCTGCTGCCTTACGGTCGTGGCGATACACGGCGCGTCGCTCGAGTTCGACGTGTCCGCGGAGACGCTGCGCTGCACGGCCGGCCTCGATCGCGCCGGCGACGTGAACATCGAGTTGGCGCTGCGGCTGAGCGACCGGCTGGGCGGCCACCTGACGTCGGGGCACGTCGACGGCGTCGGCACCGTGACGCGCTTTGCCGCCATCGCCGGCGACGCGGGCGGCAGCTGGCTGCTGGAAGTCGAGGCGCCGGCGCCTCTGGCGCGCTTTATCGCGCCCAAGGGGTCGATCGCGATCGACGGGGTGAGCCTCACCGTCAACGACGTCTCGGGTGCGCGCTTTGCGGTCAACCTGATCCCGCATACACTCGCCGTGACGACATTGAAGCGGCTGGCCGTGGGAGCCGCCGTCAACCTCGAGGTCGACCTGGTCGCGCGCTATGTGGCGCGCCTCACCGAGTTTCCGGCCTGACGGGCTGCGCCCGCGCCACGGCAACGGAGGAAGCATGGACCTGACGACATTGGAACGGCTGCCGCTCTGGATCGGCGGCCGCGCGGTCGCGGCGCAGACGACGCGGTACGGCGAAGTGACCAACCCCGCCACCGGCGAAGTTG
Organism: uncultured beta proteobacterium; assembly: GCA_963828045.1. GTDB lineage: Bacteria > Pseudomonadota > Gammaproteobacteria > Burkholderiales > Casimicrobiaceae > VBCG01. The sequence continues at coordinate 1,276,820 of CAWHCM010000004.1, forward strand.
TCCGCCACGTGCCGCTCGGCAACGCGGCGGACGTCGACAGTGCCGTGCGCGCGGCGGCAGGCGCGTTCCCCGATTGGCGCGCCCACCCGCCGCTGCGCCGCGCGCGCATCCTGATGCGCTTCCGCGAATTGATGGACGCGAACAAGAAGGAACTCGCGAAGATCATCACGCAGGAGCACGGCAAGACGCTGACCGATGCGGAGGGTTCGATCACGCGCGGCATCGAAGTGGTCGAATTCGCAACGGGAATCCCGCATCTCTTGAAGGGCGACTTCAGCGAGAACGTCGGGCCGGACATCGACAGCTACTCGCTGCGCCAGCCGCTGGGCGTGTGCGCGGGCATCACGCCGTTCAACTTCCCGGCGATGGTTCCGATGTGGATGTTTCCCGTCGCCCTCGCATGCGGCAACACGTTCGTGCTGAAGCCGTCCGAGCGCGACCCGACGTTCTCGCTGCGGATGGCGGAGCTGCTGCGCGAGGCGGGCCTTCCCGACGGGGCCTTCAACGTCGTCCACGGCGACAAGGAAGCCGTCGACGCGATACTCGCGCATCCCGGCATTGCCGCTGTCTCGTTCGTGGGTTCGACGCCCATCGCCAAATACATCTACGAAACCGGCGCGCGGCACGGCAAGCGCGTGCAGGCGTTGGGCGGCGCCAAGAACCACGCCGTCGTGCTCCCCGACGCGGACGTTCCTTTCGCGACCGAGGCGATCATCGGCGCCGGCTATGGATCCGCCGGCGAGCGCTGCATGGCGATATCGGCCGTCGTCGCGGTCGGCGACGTGGGCGATGCGCTGGTCGCGCAACTTGCCGAGCGCGCGCGCCGCGTGACGGTCGGCCCGGGCGACGCGCCGAAGATCGAGATGGGGCCGGTCGTCACCGGCGCGGCGAAGACACGCATCGAAGGTTTCATCGACCGCGGTGTCGCCGAGGGCGCGCGGCTGGTGGTCGATGGCCGCAAGCATAGCGTCCCCGGCAATCCGGACGGCTTCTTCGTTGGTCCCACGCTTTTCGACCACGTGACGCCGGCGATGGACATCTACCGCAACGAGATCTTCGGCCCGGTGCTCTGCGTGCTGCGCGCCGATTCGCTGAGCGCGGCGATCGCGATGATCAACGCCAACCCCTATGCCAACGGGGCGGCGTTGTTCACGCGATCCGGCCACGCGGCGCGGCGCTTCCAGCAGGATGCCGAGGTCGGGATGGCGGGCATCAACGTCCCCATTCCGGTGCCGATGGCGTTCTATTCGTTCGGCGGCTGGCGGCACTCGCTCTTCGGCGACCTCAACGTCCACGGCATGGACGGCGTGCGCTTCTATACGCGCGGCAAGACGCTGACGACGCGCTGGCCAGACGACGGTAGCGCGGCGCCGGGGTTCCACATGCCGGTCAACGGCTAGGGGAAGATCGGCGGTCCCTGGATCGTGAAGTCGAAGACCAGCACGGTCCAGAAGCGCACCGGGTGGCCGTCGCGCAGCGCGGGGCTGAATTGTGCCGTCTGCAGCGCCGCGTCGATGGCGGGCGCGAACACCGAGTCATCGAACGACTTGGCGGTCCGCTCGATCTTTCCCTGCTCGTCGACGACCACCAGCACGCCCACGACCATCCTGCGGTGTGCGCGAAGCGCATCCTCGGGATAGGCGACGGCGAGTGGCTGCTGCAACTGCGGACGCGTCGTCTCGGGATCGGGAAATTCGGCCGCGATCGCATCGGCCAATGTGCTGTCCACGGCGCCGATGTCGTCGAATTCGACGACGTTGACGAGGCCCTTCTGATCGGCGGGGAGAGGCGGGGCCGGGGGCGGCAGCACGGACGGCCGCTTGCGCACCGGTGCGACCGGCGCGGGCGTCGCCGCGATGTCGTTGGCGGTACCTGAAGCCGCGGCAGGGGGGCGCGCCTCCGCCGTCACGTCGCTGTCTCGCGCGCTGACCAATTCAACGCGCAGGGAGGCGTCCTGCCCGGCGGCAATCGACCCCATTCCGTAGAACAAGTTGGGCTGCAGCGAACTTGGCAGCGAGTTCCATCGCCATTCGGCCAGCAGCAGCGCATGGCATGCGATCGAAGCGACGAGCGCCACCGCGAGTGTTCTCGCCGCGTCGTCGCCGTCCGCGCCGGTGGTCATCGATGCGCCGATGCGCACCCGCCATGGCGCGGGTAGGGCATCGCGTAAGCGTTGGCGCACATTCGGCATTGTAGCGAGCGGATTGACGCGGGTGGCCGACGACAAAGGCGCGGTTCACGTGCAGGGCACCATGCGCACTCAGTGCGGAAAGCAAATCGGCCGTCCCGGTGCGAAACGGCCGATTCGCCAAGGCGGCCCCGAATCGAGGCAGCCCGATGCGGAAGCGCGCTACTGACCCAACTGCCGCCAGGACATCCGGTGCGCGGCCACGAGGTTCGGCGGTTGGACCTTGTAGGTGAACACCTGTCCGTCCTTGGCCGTCGTCACCATGAGCCGCAGGTCCGGGATGTACGTGCCCGGGGTCGATCCCGCCTTTTCCAGGGCACCGAAGAACACGCCGGCGCCGCCTTCGGCGATGTACCACGATGGCACTATCCCTGGGCCGCCGCCTGGGTCGTTCAACTTGGACTCACCGGTCGCGAACGTCCGCACGAACACCCGTGCCGGCGACCCGATGATGCACACGTCGTTCGACGGAATGGTGGCAACGAACGCGACCAGGCCGATATCGGCTTCCGGCGGCACGACAATGCGGCTGCCGGGCTCGTCGGTCAGGTCCTGGTACCAGCCATATTGCGGCTGGGTAGGCAGGCCCGCCGTGTTCGTGGCGGCGATCGGTTGCATGTTCACGTCGCGCAAGAGTGGCGACGCGATTACCGACGGCGCCAGATTGCTGCCGTCGCGAATTGAGTACATCGTCTGCGTCTGCGTGGTGAGCAGGTCGCTGTCGTCCAGCAACTGGCCCGTTCCGATGAACACAAAGCGGTCCACGCCCGTGCTGATGTCGATCTCGATCTGCGGTGCCGTGGTCACCGGCTGCGCAAAGCCGCCCGAATCCGTCAGGTGCGCGATCTTGGTTGCCGGCGTCGCGTTCCAATCCGAGGCTGTCGCGCTGCTGACATCCCACCGCCACACGTCGCCATTGAGATCGCCAGCATAGATCTGCTCGATGATCTGGTTGCGCAGATCCTGCGTGTAGCCGGCGAACTGGACGAGGCCGCTGGGCGAGCCCGGGATGCCGGAGCCCGTGGTGAGCGTCTCCAGCAGGTTGCCGTTGGAAGGATCGAGGATGTAGAGCTTGCCCACGCCGGACGCGTTGTTGTAGCCGGCGCTGACGATGACGACCCAGCCGTAGGCTCGCAGCTTGCCGAAGACCGGCTTGCCGTACGTGTAGCCGATATCGTGCTTGTTGGCGCCGGCGGAATCGTCGCGGAATTCCCACAGCACCGCGGCGCGAGCCGTGTCTTCGTCCTTGACGGCGTCCGGATCGGTGATGTCGAGCGCGTAGTAACTCTTGCCGCCCTTGCCCAGGCCGCCGACGAGCAGGGTGTGCCACGTCGTGAGACCCGTCAGCCCGAAGGCGATATCGCCTGCCTTGGTGGGACCGTCGACGTACATGTGGTGCGCGAACAGCGGCTGCACGGATAGCCCGGCCAATCCGTCGGTCGCGATCGGGCCGCGCGTCGTGAAGTCGTGAGGGATGTAGGCCCAGGCCTCGTCGCCCGTCGTGTCCTTGAACGCATGCAGCATGCCGTCGTTGGCGCCGACGTAGATGCGGGTCGACCGGGCGGCATACGCAGCCACAAATGCCGAGTATCCCGGATCCCAGATGTCCAGATAGGGCGCCATCGGCGGTCCGACCACCGAGGCCTGCGAGTTGACGATGTCGCCCAGCGGCGAGGGCCGCTGCCGGAACGAGTTGACGCCGATGCCTTCGTTGGCGGTGCTGCCGCGAATGTACTCGAGCACCGCCGTGCGCGTCGGGTCGTCGCCGCCCAGCGTGTTGTACTGGGCCGCGGTGATGTGCGTGTTGGGCGGCGGCGGCGTGACCGGCGCGCGGAAGGCCACTGCGTTCTTGAAGGGCACCGCGTTGTCGTCCATGGTCACGATGTTGCGCGACGTGTACCACGGCGTACCGGGCAGGGCCATCGCGGCGTCGAGCTGATTGGCCGCTTCCCAGATCGGGTTGGGCGGCGAAGGCAGCGGAATGGCGGTCGCCGGATCGATCTGGATCTTCTGCACTGATCCTGCCCAGCCCTTTTCGAACTTCACCCGATAGATGAAATCATTGGTGGACGAGAAGTTCGGGTTGGGGTTCGCCGCACCCGTTCGCGCGCCGCCGACCTGTGAAATGCTCGTCAGGATATTCTCGAAGCCGTTGCGCAGCTCCTTGGCGTTGGACGCGTTGACGAACGCGCCGCGACCGTTGACGGCCGCGTGCCACAGGTCGTCGACACCTGTCGGATTGGGCTGCTTGGTATTGGGCACGCAGGCCACGCCCACGCACGCCGGCGGACCGACGACCTTCGGCCACGTAAGCGTCCCGGCTTCGATCTGGATCTCCGTCGCCGTCGGCGACGCCGCCGGCAACGTGCCTTCGGTGCCAAGCGCCAGCGCCGCGAAATTCACGTGCTGCCAGGACGCCGGATCGCTGCCACGAGCGCCGGAGAGGTCGTTCGGAACGTTGTCCGTCCAGCCCGGCCGCATGTCCGTAATCCAGTATTTCGTCGTATAGTCCGCGGCCGTGTCGCTCTGCACCGCGCCTTGCTCGTAGAACGGCGGCCACGGGCTGCCATTCACAATCGGAGGCGTTACGGAGATCGCCACAGGCAACAGCGGGCCGGGGTTGCCCACGATGTTGTCGAAGTCGCCGATGGACGTCGGCGCCACTGCCTGGTTGGTGATCCCGTCCGTGAACAGCATGTGGAAGTTCTTCTGGCACGTCACCTTGGGGTCGTCGAGCGGATCGGTCGCGCCGGCGAGCGTGCCGCTGCTGCCGTTCACGAACCAGTCGCCCACGCGCACGATCGCGTCGAGGTTGGGCGTATCGATGCCCAACCGGATGTTGATCTTGAACAGCGTGTCGTAGAAGGCCTGGCGCTGTGCTCCGGTGGTCGTGTCGAACAGCCCGATGTTCAGGAATTGCGACTGCGGCTGGCCGTTGCTCAGCGTCTGCATCGCGATGCGGAAGAAGTCGTCGAGGTTGGCGGACTGGAACGCCAGCGACGCGGACGACTTCAGCGCGTTGATGCGGGTGCGGTAGTAGACGAACCAGTTGGCGTAGTTCTCCATTTCCTGGTCGAACGTGCGTGCCGCAGTCCGCGTCGTGCCGTTTTCCACCCAGGTGTGGGTTATCCAAACGGGGGCCGAGCCGATCTTGGTGAAGTCGAACGTGACGCGCTCGAACGCCGGGTTGGCATACGCGTAGTTGTCCAGATACGCCGGATCGGTCTTGTCGACGCCGAACTTGTAGAAGCGCGGATAGATGTGCGTCGCGTCGTGTATGTCCTGGCACGTTCCAGGCTTGCCGAAGCCCTGCCACTTGTCGCCGGCGGTGGCGATCTTGGCCGTGCACCACTCGACGCTGGTCTTCCAGTAGTGGCGCGGGATCGTGTCAGTCGAAACTGCTGCCTGGCAGCCGGTCGCGCCGACCGAAGTGGTAAAGACGCCTGTCGGAAAGTTGTTGATCGCCACCGTGGTGCCGGGCGCTGTCGGATAGACCATGTTGTTGTGGCGGCAGACGTAGCCATTCCCGGTGCCGGCTACTGGTATGGGAGTCTTGCCGGAATCGTTGTACATCGTCAGCGCGGGCAACACTGACGGTGGCGTACCGGAAGGCACGTTCGCCGCCGTATCCCACAGGACGGCCGAGCAGGCCGGCGCCCCGACTTGCGTGCACGTCTGGTTCTGCGTGAGCACGCCGACCGTGCAGCCCGTGGGGGGCGGCTGGTAGTCCACGCAGGTTTGGCTGGCGGCGACGCAATTGGGCGCGCCGGTCGTGCACGCCAGCGTGCAAACACCGTTCGGTCCCAAGCAGTTGCACGACGCGGTGCCGCTGCCGCCGGTTCCTGTCGACGTGAGATGGCACGCGCCGTTCTGGCCCGTCTTGGGGTTCACACACCCGTTGTTCGTGCACACCTTGCACTCGGAGCCTGTGCAGCCGCCCAGGTCGTAGGTCGGATCGGTGTTGCATCCGGCGGGCGTGTACGTGGGGACACAGGCGCCCGTCTTGAAGGTGGTGAATACACACGATTGCGGCTGAGTTGCCGGCCAGATCACCATGCCACCCAGCGTGCAGGCCCACGTGCCGTTGCCCACGCACGACTGCGGCCATGCGTAGGGCAGCTTTCCGAGCGTCTTGTCGCACCACATGGTGCGCACGTTGCTGCGGAAGAAGTTGTCCGCGCCGACGGTGGAACCGAACGGGTACTGATAGTCGCCGTTCGCCTTGGACGCGCCGGTCCGCAGCGACGCGTCGTACACCGTGCCGTTCATCCGGCAGTCCGCACCGCTGCCCGCCACATCCCCCGCTCCCGTCACGGCAATGCCGCTGGCCGGCGTCGTGATGTCGAGCGGCCAATCGCTGTTGCACCAGACGCCCACGGTCACCGCGGTCTGCATGTTGACGGTCGTTTTGGTGTTGCCCATCGCCGCGTACCACGGATCGGTGAGGACGTCCTTCCAGCTCTTGATCGTGCCGGCCGCGGAATTCCATGTCGGGAATGGCGTGCGCGCGGCGTCGCCGTTGATCGGCGGCTGGTAGGTCAGGCGCGGGTTGTAATACTGGAGATTGAAATCGCTGGCGTGCGCGGGCGCAGGCCAGAACTGATAAGTATTGGGAATTGCGCTGGCCGTATAGTTGAACGCGTTCGGAGGGTTGCCCGACGCGTAGCTGACATTCGCCGTTATGCCCCAGGGTATGGCGTTGCCGCTGTAGATGTAGGCTGGCTGCTTCGAACCGCCCACGCTGCCGCATGCGGCGTTCATGATGCCCGCCGGGCCTCGGCAGTACGTGCTGGTCGTGCCGATCACGACGAGGTCGGGCAGGAAGTCGGACAGCATGCTGCTCGAATCGTCGACGGTGAACACGACGTTCGGTGACGCCTTGATCGTCGCGTTCAGCGGACTGTCGGAGAGCTTTGTCAGCGCGGCGGACACGGGCATCGCCATCGCGGCGAATGCGATCGCGGCGGCGATACCGCCGCCTTGCAACACTCGGACGCGGAGGCTCTCATGCTTGTTCATGGTATGGGTCCCTTGCCCGGAATGCGGGCTAGCGAAGCGTGGCCTGCGAGTATGCGACGGTGGCTCGAGGTCCATCCACGCGGATGGTGAGGCGGTAGAAGGGCACCTTCGGAAGCTGGATGGGAATGATCTTGCCCGTGGTGGTACCGGGCGCCTGCTTGGGCTCCATCAGGTCGCAGTTCCAGGACGCGGCCGGCTGCCCCGACATGAGGCAAACCCGCTCGATGATGTAACGCGCGGTGTTGCCGCTTGCGGGATCGACGATCTTCTGGGCGGCTACGGGGTAGGCGGCCAGGTTTCCCTGCAACGCCAGCGGAATGCCATACGCGTCTTCGCCGGGCTGCCGAGATGCGTAGTAGTTCTTGGGCACCGTGTCGAAGTCCAGGTTCGGCACATTCGTCGACTGGTTCTCGACGATGTCGATGATGGCCTGCTCGACCGCGGACATGGCGATCGGCACCGCGGACTGGCGGAATGAAAGGTTGCCGGCAACGAGCGTGGTCGACTCGACCGACCGCACCAGCGCGACGCCGGCCAGGCTCAATGCCACCATGACGATCAGCGCCACGAAGAGCACGACGCCGTCCTGCGCCGAGCGCGACGCGGCGCGAACCGCGCGCACGATTGCGCTTATGCTTCAGCTTGACGTTCCATAGGCCGTTCCGCAGGGGGATCTCCTGCTCGTAGATGCGATAGCGGTAGAACTGCCCGTTGTAGGGGCCCAGGTGCCCAGTGAGTCTTCCGGGACAGCTCGCCTTGGCGACGGCCGGACAGTCGAACAGCACCCAGTCGAAGCCGTTGGTGACGTACTTCTCGAAGTCGCTGCCATTCGCATCCAGTGCCGCCACAGGCTGGTCGCTGCGCACGATGATGCCAATGCGCACGGCTTTGATGCGATCGAGTTGAATCGGATCCATGGCCGAATTAGCCACTCCCGGCAGTCCCCAAGGATCGTGGCCGGGTCCCACGGGCGGATGCCTTGACCCACGTGTCCAGGTACGCCGCCGGACCGAAGCCGTTGGTGATGCCGTATTGCACTTTCATCAAGACGACGTTGCCGGCGATCGGATTCTTGGGCTGGACGTCGGCGAGATCGGGCATGCCGGTAAGCGGATCCAGCAGCGACTGGCAGCGCAGCACGTTGGGGCTTACCGGATCGGTAGGCGGCGTGACGTCGTAGTGCATCTTCTGCACTGAGCCGACAGGGCCCAAAGGCATCAGCCCCGCCTATTCGGATCCGGCACCATAATTATTGATGACCGCTGAGTGCTTGAGCGTGACTTTGCCCGTTGTTCCCGTTGGGAGAAGACCACTGAGGTCCGGGTCCGGATTCGCCTGGGTAATCGTGTGTCAGTTCGCAGGTAGGTGCAGGCGGAAGAGCCGCATTGGGGTCGCCAGGCGCAGAGTCCTGGATTGCAATCGCCAGATCCCCGACGTTGAAGCCTCCCTGCGAGACGCCAGCAACGATCTTGGTTGGACTTTGCACGATGAAATCGGTACCCGGCGCGCCGACAGGGCTAGGAACGGCGCCGGCGAGATCAGCGAGCGGGCCACACTGTAGGCCACGTCGACGCTATCCGAGACATCGTCGGCGCCGCCGTCATAGATGACCACCGGCACCGGACGCAGATTGGTCTTGAATGACGCCGCTGGGGGTGCACGTCGAAAGGTCGTTGGCGCCGCCATCATCGCCGGAGCCGGCGTTGCCCAACTCCTGCCCCAGGATGAACGACGAGATCAGTCCCGTGGTCTGGGCGTCCCCCGCGGCCGTCGTGTTGCGCTTCAGGCCCTCCGATACGGCAAAGACCTGGAAGATGATCAGCGTCGCGATCAAGCCGATGACGACACCTACCATCAACTCCATCAGGCTGAAGCCGCGGGACTTCCTCGCGCGGAGCGATTCACAAACATGACTGCAGGTGCGATGGAGGGATCGCATCAGCCGTTCATTCCGATGACGGCCGTCGCCGTATACGAGTGGCCCTTGCCGTTGACAGGGTCGACGTCGGCGGCAACCTCGCCAGGGGCCAACCACCATACGGTGATCACGACCAGGCTCGAGCGCGTCGACAGGTTGATCGTTCCGACGGTTCCGGGTCCGGGCGTCAGCGTGATCGTCGGGTTGTTGGCAATCACCGCCGCACCCGGCAGGCCGCCGGGCATTTGCGTGAGCGTCTGCATGAACGCCTCGGCGGGCGTTCCGGGGATCGACGGGTCGACGTATTGCGTGGCCCACAGCGCCGGGTCGGCCGACCACATCCGCGCGATGTACGAATTGACGAGATAGGTAGCCTCGGCGCGATATTGCGCATCGGAAACGTAACGCATGCTCTGTGCCTGCACGCCAATGAGGCCCAGGATGCCGAACGAAAAGATGAGGATGGCGATCAGCGCCTCAAGCAGGAACGCGCCCCCCTGGGCGGTGCCGCCGCGGCGCGCAAAGCGGGTTCTGGCCGTGCGCACGTCGTTCATGGACAGGCCTTGGGATCGGGGACGGCAAACGCCGGGTCGCACAGCTTGATGCCCTTGGTGACATCCGAAACCACGGCGAGCTTGCGCACGCTGCCCGAAGACGGCGCGCTGACGTCGATGCGCGTAATCCCGGCCGATCCGGGCGTGATCGGGTCGAACGGGTTGGTCGCCATGATCTGCCCCAGACCGGAAAACGTCGTCCGCGTCGCGCCGGCCGGCGTAACGACGAACGTCGCGGAATTGGACCCCGCCTGAAAAATGGCCTGGTCCAGCTGGACGTCGTTGGAATCGAGGATCATGTACTTGGTCGGCGCCGCCGACGAATCCAGCACGAATTGCACCGGCGTGTTCAACTTGATTGCCTGGCCCTGCGCCTGCTTCATGCCATTGTTGATCGTCTCGGCCGCGGTTCGGATGTTGGTGTTGGCGAAGAATTGCAGGAAATTTGGCAACGCGAGTACCAGCAAGAGCCCCGCGATGCTGATGGTGATCAGCAGTTCGACCAGCGTGAAGCCTTGCCTGCGGGGAAGCACTAGCTGCACATTCCGTCCTTGCGGGTAGCCCAACAGTTGTTCGGCACCGGCTTGTTCCAGCCGAGGGGCACGGCGATTGTTGTCTTGGACAGGCCGGTGACATCGACTGTCAACTCGTAAGTGAATCCCGTCATGTTCTTGGCGGGGATTCCAAAGGCGTCGATCGTGTAACTGGTCGCCGTGACCTTGGCCGGGTCGCATTTGACGTCGAAACTGTCGGTGGAGGTCGACACCGGGTCCGCGACGCCGCAAACCGCACCATTGATGTACGTCCGGTTGTCCTGGTAGTACTGCTCCATCTTGACGCGGAAGTCGTTCATCTTCGTCGTCGCATCCATGATGCGGCCGCGCTGCAGATACGCCGTGTAGTTGGGATACGCGAGCGCCGCCAGGATCGCGACGATCGCGACCGTGGCCATGAGCTCGATCAGCGTGAAGCCCGAACGCCTTCCGCGGATGCTGGTGTGCGTTGCCATGACGCTTCTCCTTGCTGGACGATTTGCATCCTAGTGAATACGGGGGGTGCGCCGCAAACATCGCCCGACTAAAGGCATGGGATGGGGAACGGACGGTGAGCAGGATCCGTGGGCTGCCCTCGTGGCGCCGTCCGCTCGGGCAGTCCAGGAGACGGACGGTCAGGGGCAGGGGACGGCGGTGCGCTGGATGCGGACCCGCCCGGTGTTGGCGAGGATGACGTGCAGCGCCTTCTGGCCGGTCGTGCACACGGAGAACGTGCCCATCTGCAGCGCCCCGCTCCGGGTGCGCGCCGTGCCCAGGTTGGTGTAGGACACATAGTTGGCGACCGGGGCGTTGCCGACGATGGTGATCTGGCCCGGGGCCGGGGGCTCCTTGCCGAGAATGGCGGACGGGCTGCCCGGATGTCCGTCGTCGTCGGCATCGGCGAAGATGAGCCACCCGGACTCCCAGCCGCCTTGTGGAGCACAGTCGCTCCAATCGGTGCTCTTGCACACGTTGACGCGCCCGCTGCGCTTGATCGCCTCCGAGCGCGCGAGTTCGAGCGCCCGCGCCAGCGCCTGGGCCTGGTTCAACTGCCGGTAGCCTCGAATCCAGTCGGTGTAGGCGGGCATGGCCAGTACGAGCAGCAGCGACGCCAGCGCCGCCGCGATCAACAACTCGACCAGCGAGAATCCCGATCGCCTGTGCCCGACGCGCTTGCCGCGCATGATGGCCTCGTCGCGTTTCCCAAGGAGGCGACCATGCTATGAAGCGGCGCCCCCGCCGGCCTATGCACCCTTTGACGTAGTCCGCCCGGGTCATTGACGGTGGCGGATGGGCGAACGTTGACGCCAATTAGTTTAGATCTATACTGTTTATCATTGATTTAAGGTGGACGCGGGTGGCCGCGACCGCTCGACCAGAGAGAACGACATGCGTGTGCTATGCATCGGCGGCGGTCCGGCGGGCCTGTATCTCGCCCTGCTGCTCAAGAAGGCGGATCCCCGGCACGTCATCCGGGTAGCCGAGCGCAACCGGCCGTACGACACGTTCGGCTGGGGCGTCGTGTTTTCCGACCAGACGCTCGGCAACCTGGCCCAAGCCGACCCGGAAACCGCGCGCAACATCGCCGACTCCTTCAACCACTGGGACGACATCGACGTCCATTTCAAGGGCCGCACGATCAAGAGCGGCGGCCACGGCTTTTGTGGTATCGGCCGCAAGCACCTGCTCAACATCCTGCAGGCGCGGTGCGAAGCGCTGGGCGTGGAACTCACGTTCGAGGACGACATCGCCGATGACGCCGCCGCCGCGCGCGCGTTCGGCGCCGATGTCGTGATCGCGTCCGACGGACTCAACAGCCGCATTCGCGCGCGCTACGCCGGCACGTTCGTTCCCGACGTCGACCTGCGCCGCTGCCGTTTTGTGTGGCTTGGGACGAAAAAGCGCTTTCCCGCGTTCACGTTCGCGTTCGAGCAAACGCCGCACGGCTGGTTCCAGGCGCACGCTTATCAGTACGACGCCGACACGTCGACGTTCATCGTCGAAACGCCCGAGGAAACGTGGCGTGCCGCGGGACTGGACACGATGTCGCAGGAGGAGGGGATCGCCTTCTGCGAACGCCTCTTCGCGCCCTATCTGTCCGGCCACGCGCTGATGAGCAACGCGTCGCACCTGCGCGGGTCCGCCATCTGGATCCGTTTTCCGCGCGTCGTCTGCCGCAAATGGGTGCACTGGACCGAACGCGACGGCAAGCCGGTGCCGGTGATCCTCGTCGGCGACGCCGCGCACACCGCGCATTTCTCGGTGGGGTCGGGCACCAAGCTCGCCTTGGAAGACGCCATCGCGCTCGCCCGCGCATTGTCCGATCCCGCCGATCTTCCGGCCGCGTTGGCCGCCTACGAGGCCGAGCGCGCCGTCGAAGTCCTCAAGATCCAGAATGCCGCGCGCAATTCGACCGAATGGTTCGAGAACGTCACGCGCTATTCGGCGTTCGAGGCCGAGCAGTTTGCCTACAGCCTGCTGACGCGCAGCCAGCGCATCTCGCACGAAAATCTGCGGCTGCGCGACAGCCAATTCGTGGCGGGAATGGAATCGTGGTTTGCCGCGCGCGCCGGCGGCGGCGCGATTGCCGTTCCGCCGATGTTCACCCGTTTTAAGTTGCGTGGACTGACGCTGCAAAACCGCGTCGTCGTGTCGCCGATGGCGCAGTATTCGTGCCGCGACGGCATGCCCGACGATTATTACCTCGTGCATCTGGGCAGCCGCGCGCACGGCGGCGCGGGCCTCGTGTTCACGGAGATGGTGTGCGTGGCGCCCGACGCGCGCATTTCGCCCGGATGCGCGGGCCTGTATGCGCCGGAGCACGCCGTGGCTTGGCGACGCATCGTCGACTATGTGCACACGCGGACCTGCGCGAAGATCGCGCTGCAGTTGGGTCACGCGGGGCCGAAGGGCTCGACGCAATTGGGGTGGGAGGCAGCCGACGAGCCGCTGCCGGATGACGCCACTGAGCGCAACTGGCCGCTCATCGCGCCGTCGGCGGTTCCGTACGGGCCGAACAACCAGGTGCCGCGCGCGATGACCCGTGCCGACATGGACCGCGTGACCGTCGAATTCGTGCGCGCCGGCCGCTGGGCCGTCGATGCGGGCTTCGACTGGCTCGAACTGCATTGCGCCCACGGCTACCTCCTCTCCGCGTTCATCTGTCCGCTGACCAACCGCCGCGACGACGAGTACGGCGGCACGCTCGAAAATCGCTGCCGCTTTCCGCTCGAGGTGTTTCGCGCGATGCGCGCCGCGTGGCCCGCGGACAGGCCGATGTCGGTGCGCATCTCCGCGCACGACTGGGCGCCCGGCGGCAACACGCCCGACGACGCCGTCGCGATCGCGCGGATGTTCAAGGCGGAAGGCGCCGATCTCATCGACGTGTCGTCCGGCCAGACGACGCGCGAAGCGAAGCCGGTCTATGGCCGCATGTATCAGACGCCGTTCGCCGATCGCGTCCGCAACGAGACGGGCATCGCCACGATGGCCGTCGGCGCGATCTTCGAGACCGACCACGTCAACAGCATCCTCATGGCCGGACGCGCGGACCTGTGCGCATTGGGCCGGCCGCACCTGGCGGACCCTTACTGGACGCTGCACGCCGCTGCCCGCTTGGGTTACCACGGCGTCGAGTGGCCCGTGCAATACCGCGCGGGCCGCGACCAGATGGAGCGCAATCTGGCGCGGGCCGCTTTGCAGGCGACCGAGGTTCCGGAGGCGAATGGATAAGACCCAGGGGATGAGCGCCGCGCCTGACCCGGAGACGCGGCTGCACGACGCGCATCACGAATCGCTGCGCCTCTGGCTGCGCCTCCTCACGTGCACGCTGACGATCGAGCGGCGCGTGCGCGCGCGCCTGCGTGAGCGCTTCGCGATGACGCTGCCGCGCTTCGACCTGATGGCGCAGCTCGAGCGCAATCCGCAAGGCCTCAAGATGGGCGAGCTGTCGCACCGGCTGATGGTGACGAGCGGCAACGTCACGGGATTGACCGACCAGCTCGTGCGCGAAGGCCTGGTCGAACGCACGCCCATTCCCGCCGACCGCCGCGCCTGCCTCATCAAGCTGACGGCCAAGGGCAAGCGCGCATTCGACGTCATGGCCGCCGAGCACGAAGGCTGGGTGGTCGAAATGTTCTCGGGCTTGTCGGAGGGCGACCGCGATCGGCTGCATGCGCTGCTCGGCCGGCTCAAGACAACGATGCGCGCCGCCGAAGACGGCGTCCGCGGGAGGAAAGCACGGACATGAGCATGAACGAACACCGGCGCCCGTTCGCCACCTATCGCGCGACACACTTCCGGTGGGATGTCGACGCCGGCGCGAAAGTCGCGACGATCACGCTGAATCGCCCGGCGCGCCGCAATCCGCTGACGTTCGATTCCTACGCCGAGCTGCGCGACCTGTTCCGCGGCCTGGTTTACGCGAGCGACGTGAAGTGCGTCGTGGTGACGGGCGCCGGCGGCAACTTCAGCTCGGGCGGCGACGTGCACGAGATCATCGGACCCTTGACGAAGATGGCGGCGCCCGAACTGCTGGCGTTCACGCGGATGACCGGCGACCTGGTGCTCGCGATGCGCCGGTGTCCGCAACCCATCGTCGCGGCCGTCGACGGCACGTGCGCGGGCGCCGGCGCGATGATCGCGCTCGCCTCCGACATCCGCTTCGGCACGCCGGCCGCGACGACCGCATTCCTGTTCGTGCGCGTCGGGCTGGCCGGCTGCGACATGGGCGCGTGCACGCTGCTGCCACGGATGATCGGCCAGGGCCGCGCGTCCGAGCTCCTGTACACGGGCCGAGCGATGACGGCCGACGAAGGCCTCGCGTGGGGATTCTTCAACCGTCTGATCGACGCCGGCAAACTGCTCGCCGAGGCGAAGGGCTTCGCCGGGACGCTGGCCGACGGGCCGACCTTCGCGCATGCGATGACGAAGAAGCTCCTGCATCAGGAATGGGCGATGGACCTCGATGCGGCGATCGAGGCCGAAGCGCAGGCGCAGGCGCTGTGCATGCAGACGCAGGATTTCCATCGCGCGTTCGCGGCGTTCGCCGCGAAGAAGACGCCAAAATTCGAAGGTAACTGACGTGGAGCGCGCGCATTTCGACTGGCCGTTCTTCGACGCCCCGCAGCGCGAACTCGCCGCCGGACTGGCTGCCTGGTGCGCCGCGTTGCCGCAGCGGGCCGAAGCTTCACGCAACGTCGACGACGCGTGCCGGCAATGGGTGCGCGCGCTGGGCGACGGCGGGCTGGCTGCGCTACTGCGTCCCGGCGGCCCACGGCGGTGCGCTGCCGGCGCTCGATTCGCGCAGCCTTTGCGTCGCGCGCGAAACACTCGCGTATCACGACGGCCTCGCCGATTTCGCGTTCGCGATGCAGGGATTGGGCAGCGGCGCGATAACGCTTGCCGGCAGTGCCGCGCAACGCGACCGCTGGCTACCTCTCGTTGCACGAGGCGAAGCGATCGCGGCATTTGCGTTATCCGAGCCCGACGCCGGGTCGGACGTCGCGGCGCTGGCGATGCGCGCGCGGCGCGACGGTGGCGACTGGGTGCTCGACGGCTGCAAGACGTGGATCTCCAACGGCGGCATCGCCGACTTCTATTGCGTCTTCGCGCGGACAGGCGACGCGCCGGGCACGCGCGGGATTTCCGCGTTCGTGGTTCCCGCCGAGGCGCCCGGCCTGACGGTCGCCGAGCGCATCGATGTCATCGCGCCGCATCCGCTGGCGCGGCTTGCATTCGACCATTGTCGCGTGCCGGGCGACGCGTTGCTGGGTACTATGGGCGACGGATTCAAGCTGGCGATGCGCACGCTCGACATCTTTCGCGCGTCGGTGGCCGCCGCCGCGGTCGGCTTCGCGCGCCGCGCGCTGGATGAGGCCGTGGCGCATGCGCGATCGCGCAAGATGTTCGGCGCGACGCTCTCGGACCTGCAGCTGACGCAGGCCAAGTTGGGTGACATGGCGGTCGACACCGATGCCGCGGCGCTTCTCACCTATCGCGCCGCGTGGCTGCGCGACGTCGGGAACGCGAAGACGACGAAGGCGGCGGCGATGGCCAAGCTCGCCGCGACCGAATCGGCGCAGCGCGTCATCGACGCCGCCGTGCAGTTGCATGGCGGCCTGGGCGTCACGCACGGACACATCGTCGAGCGGCTGTACCGCGACATTCGCGCGCTGCGCATCTACGAGGGCGCGAGCGAGGTGCAGCAGCTCATCATCGGCCGCGAAATCCTGAAGGAGAAATAGTAGCGTGACCGCCACCGCCCACGTCGATACGTTCGCGCGCGACCACCTGCCGCCGCGCGACCAGTGGCCCGACCTCGTGTTCGACCTGCCCGAACTGCGCTATCCCGAGCGGCAGAACTGCGCAACCGAACTCCTCGACCGGGCGCTCGAGCGTGGATGGGGCGAGCGCACGGCGATCCTCACGCCGGGCGGATTGCGCTGGTCCTACGCCGATCTCACGGCACACGCCAACCGGATCGCGCGAGTCCTTACGGAAGACCTGCGCCTCGTTCCCGGCAACCGCGTGCTGCTGCGCGGGCCGAACAGCCCGATGATGGCGGCGTGCTGGTTCGCGGTGATGAAAGCGGGCGGCATCGCGGTGGCGACGATGCCGCTGCTGCGCGCGAAGGAGTTGACCGACGTCGTCACCAAGGCGCAGATCACGCATGCGCTGTGCGATGCGCGCCTGGCCGCCGATCTCGATGTCGCGCGCGCCGGCGTGCCCGACGCTCTCCACCATCGCCCATTTCGAAACCGCGGCGCCCGACGGCGTGGAGGCGCGCGCGGGCACGAAGCGACCCGATTTCGCGAACGTCGATACCGCCGCCGACGACACGGCGCTGATCGCGTTCACGTCGGGAACGACCGGCCAGCCCAAGGGCACGATGCATTTTCATCGCGATGTGCTTGCCGCCTGCGATTGCTGGCCGCGCTCGACGCTGCGCGCCACGGGCGACGACATCTTCACCGGCAGCCCGCCGCTCGCCTTCACGTTCGGCCTGGGCGGGCTGCTGCTGTTCCCGCTGCGCGCCGGCAGCGCGACGCTGCTGCTGGAGAAGGCGACGCCGGAAGCGCTGCTGCAGGCGATCGCGACGCACCGCGCGACGATCCTGTTCACGGCGCCGACGTCGTACCGGGCGATGGCGGCACAGGTCCCGCTGTTCGACACGTCGTCGCTGCGCAAATGCGTGTCGGCCGGCGAAGCGCTGCCCGCCGCGACGCGCAAATTGTGGAAGGAAGCGACGGGCATCGAGATGATCGACGGCATCGGCGCTACCGAGATGCTGCACATCTTCATCTCGCACGACGAATCGCATGCGAGACCCGGCGCCACGGGCAAGGCGGTTGCCGGCTATCAGGCGTGCGTGATGGACGACGCCGGCCATCCGCTGCCGGCGGGGCAGGTGGGCCGGCTCGCCGTGAAGGGGCCGACGGGCTGCCGGTACTTAGCCGACGACCGCCAGCGCCAATACGTGCAGCACGGCTGGAACTACACCGGAGATGCCTACCTCGTCGACGAGGACGGTTGGTTCGTCTACCAGGCTCGAACAGACGACATGATCGTCAGTGCGGGGTACAACATCGCGGGTCCCGAAGTGGAGGGCGCGCTGCTCGCCCACCCCGCCGTGGCCGAATGCGGCGTGATCGGCGTCGCCGACGAAGAACGCGGCCAGATCGTCAAGGCCTTTGTCGTCCTCAAACCCGGCCATGACGCGGGGGACGCGATGGCCGGCGAACTCCAGGAATACGTGAAGCGGTCCATCGCCCCGTACAAGTATCCGCGCGCGATCGAATTCATCGCGAGCCTGCCGCGCACGGAAACCGGAAAGCTGCAGCGCTTCCGGCTGAAAGCAATGAACGACGAGAATCGCCGCGCGAATGCCCGCTGATTGCGGGCCGCGTCGCCAACCTTAGGAAGCCTCTCATGCGCATCCTGCAACCCCCATCATGGACGCCACCGAAGGGCTACGCGAACGGCGTCGCCGCGCGCGGCACCACGATATTCGTCGGCGGCCAGATCGGCTGGAATGGCCGGCAGCAGTTCGAGTCCGACGACTTCGTCGCGCAGGCCGCCCAGGCGCTGCGCAACGTGCTGGCGGTCCTGGCCGAGGCCGGCGCGCGTCCGGAGCACATCACGCGGATGACGTGGTACGTGACCGACAAGCGCGAGTACATCGAGAGCTACCGCGAATTGGGCGCTGTTTATCGCGACGTGATCGGGCGCCATTTCCCGGCCATGACCGCCGTGCAGGTGACCGCGCTCATCGAAGACCGCGCCAAGGTCGAAATCGAGGCTACCGCCGTCGTTCCCGACCTGTGACGCGGTCGCGTTCTTCGCGGCGCGCGAGGCAGGGTTCGCTGGACCCGGGGCGTCTCGCCGCGCGATAATCGCCGTTGCCCAAGGTTGCAAAGGCCCGGAACAGGGCCGCTCAAGGCAGCATCGCTCCCGCACCACGATCATTCCCGGAGTTCGTCATGAACGCTCCCGAACGCGTCGCCGCCTCCACCAAGGCCGTCTTCAAGTGGGACGATCCGCTGCTCCTCGACGCGCAACTGACCGAGGAGGAGCGGATGGTCCGCGACGCCGCGCACGCGTACGCGCAGGGCAAGCTGATGCCGCGGATCCTGGAGGCATTCCGGCACGAGAAGACCGATCCTGCGATCTTCCGCGAAATGGGTGCGCTGGGACTGCTGGGCGCGACGCTGCCGGCCGACTACGGCGGGGCGGGACTCAACTACGTCTGCTACGGCCTGATCGCGCGCGAGGTCGAGCGCGTGGACTCGGGCTACCGTTCGATGATGAGCGTGCAAAGTTCGCTCGTCATGTTTCCCATCTTCACGTACGGCAGCGAAGCGCAGCGCCGGAAGTACCTGCCGAAGCTCGCGACCGGCGAGTGGATCGGCTGCTTCGGCCTGACCGAACCCGATCACGGCTCCGATCCGGGCTCGATGGTCACGCGGGCGCGCAGCGTCGGCGGAGGCTTCAGCCTTTCCGGCGCCAAGACTTGGATCTCCAATTCGCCGATCGCCGACGTGTTCGTCGTGTGGGCCAAGGACGACCAGGGCATCATCCGCGGCTTCATCCTGGAGCGCGGCATGAAGGGATTGTCCGCGCCCAAGATCGAAGGCAAGTTCAGCCTGCGCGCATCTGTTACCGGCGAGATCGTGATGGACGAAGTGTTCGTGCCGGAAGCGAACCTCCTTCCCAACGTGCAAGGCTTGAAGGGGCCGTTTGGCTGTCTCAACAGCGCCCGCTACGGCATTGCGTGGGGCGCGCTGGGCGCCGCCGAGTTCTGCTGGCACGCGGCGCGCCAGTACACGATGGACCGCATGCAGTTCGGCAAGCCGCTGGCGGCGAACCAGCTCATCCAGAAGAAACTGGCCGACATGATGACCGAGATCACGCTGGGCCTGCAGGGATGCCTGCGGCTCGGGCGGATGAAGGACGAAGGGTCGGCGGCGCCGGAGATCACGTCGATACTCAAGCGCAATTCGTGCGGCAAGGCGCTCGACATCGCGCGGACCGCGCGCGACATGCACGGCGGCAACGGCATCGTCGATGAATTCCACGTGATCCGCCATGTGCTGAACCTCGAGACGGTCAACACGTACGAGGGCACACACGACGTGCACGCGCTGATCCTCGGCCGCGCGCAGACGGGCATCTCGGCTTTCTAGAATGGACCCCCACGCTCGCTACGCTCGCTGGCCATGAAACTCTACGATTACTTCCGGTCGTCGGCTGCCTATCGCGTCCGCATCGCGCTGAACCTCAAAGGCCTTGCTCCCGCACGCGAGTTCGTCCACCTGCGCAAGAACGCCCAGCGCAGCGAAGAGTATCTCGCCGTGAATCCGGAAGGCCTGGTGCCCGCGCTGGTGACCGATGGCGGCGATGTGCTGACGCAATCGCTCGCGATCATCGAGTATCTGGACGAGACGCATCCCCGTCCGCCGCTGATGCCCGACACGCCGGCCGAGCGTGCGCGAGTGCGAGGGCTAGCGCTCGCGATCGCGTGCGACATCCATCCACTCAACAACCTGCGCGTGCTCTTGTACCTGAAGAACACGATGGGCGTTTCCGGCGAGCAGAAGGACGCGTGGTACAAATACTGGGTCGACGTCGGTCTGGAGGCGCTCGAAACGCGTCTCGCGCGCGAGTCCGCGACCGGGCGCTTCTGCCACGGCGACGCGCCCACGCTCGCCGATATCTGCCTCGTCCCGCAGCTTGCGAACGCGCGGCGGATGAACGTCGACGTCGCGCCGTTCCCGACGCTCACCCGGATCGAGTCAGCCTGCATCGCATTGCCCGCCTTCGCCGACGCGGCGCCATCGCGGCAGCCTGACGCCGAATAAACGATCCAACCACCGGACGCCCGAATGAAATATGCCATTCCCGCCTGGGACCTGCCCGCGGTGCCCATCGCCGGCACCGACCTGTCATTCCCCGTCCGGCACGTGTATTGCGTCGGCCGCAACTACGCCGAACACGCGAAGGAGATGGGCGGCGACGCGACGAAGGAGCCGCCGTTCTTCTTCTGCAAGCCGGCCGACGCCGTGACGCCGGTCGTGGCGCCCGCCGTCGGCATCGTCCATTACCCGCTCGCCACGAAGAACTTCCACCACGAGATCGAGATGGTGGTGGCCATCGGCAAACGCGGCGTGCAGCTTTCGGCGCAGAACGCCAACGACATCGTCTTCGGCTACGCCACCGGCCTCGACATGACGCGCCGCGACCTGCAGAACGACATGCGGGAAAAGAAGCGGCCCTGGGACCTGGGCAAGTCGTTCGCGCAGGCCGCGCCCATCGCGCCGATCCATCCGGTGGCGAAGACCGGAATTCTCGCGCGCGGCGGAATATGGCTCGACGTGAATGGCGTTCGGCGCCAGCAGGGCGACCTGGCCGACATGATCTGGGACGTCCCGCACATGCTCGCCTTCCTTTCGCAATACTACGAATTGATGCCCGGCGACCTCGTCTTCACCGGCACGCCGGCGGGCGTTGGCGCCGTCGTCGCGGGCGATCGTCTCGATGCGCACATCGACGGCCTGACGCCGCTGTCCATCGTCATCGCATGAGCACAGTCCCCGCTTTGACGCCCGAGGTCGTCGAACGCGGCTACAACAACCGCGCCGCGGTGCCCGAACACCCGGTGTGGTTCACGAAGTACGTCGAGCTTTCGGCTGCGGCGCGGGATCGCCATCGGCACGTGCTCGACTTGCGCTATGGCTCCGCGCCGCTGCAAACGCTCGATCTCTTTCTGCCCGAGAGTCCGCCGCGCGGCACGTTCGTGTTCATCCACGGCGGGTACTGGCGCGCGCTCGACAAGGCCGACTTCCAATTCGTCGCTGCGCCGATGGTCGAGAAGGGGATCGCCGTCGTCGTCGCCAATTACGACCTGTGCCCGGCCGTATCGATCGCGAAGATCGTCGACGAATGCTGCAGGCTGATGGTGTGGGTCGCGAAGGAGGGGCCGCGCCACGGCGCACCGGCGGACAACGTCGTCGTCGGCGGCCACTCGGCGGGAGGACAACTCGCCGCGATGATGTTCGCCACCGACTGGGAAGCGTTGGGCCTCTCCCGCGATCCGTTCGTGGCAGGCGTGACGCTTTCGGGCGTCCACGATCTCAAACCCCTGGTCCTGTCCTCGTACAACGCGGATCTGCGGCTGACCAACGCAGAGGCTGCGCGTGTGTCGCCGGTCAACCACGTCAGCCTGTCGCAGGCCCCGCTGCTGATCGCGGTAGGCGGCGCGGAGACGACCGAATTCGTGCGCCAGTCGCAGCTCATGTGGGACGCGTGGCCGGACAACGCCCAGCCCGCCGCCGGCCCTCTCATCATCGCAGGCAAGCATCACTTCAACGTCGTCGCCGACTACGCCGACTCGCAAAGCGAGTTGACCCGGGCGACGCTGGCCCTTTTTCGCTGATCGGGGCCCCCTAAAGGGCCGCCGCCTTGGCTCAAGGCGTCTATTGACGACTGACCCATGGCCATCTAATCTGCCCTCCAAGTGACCCGTAGTCATTTAAGGGTCGCTTCATCCAGGGACGATTGCACATGGTCATTCGGCAGCGGGCCATCCAGGCCGAGGCCAAGCAGGAGCGGCACGACGCGATTCTGGACGCCGCGGAACGCGTGCTGTGCCGCGAACGCGACCGCACGGCAAGCGTGTCCGAGGTCGCCGACGAGGCGGGCCTCGCCAAGGGCACCGTCTACCTTTATTTCCCGAGCAAGGAAGAGCTGCTGCTGGCGGTCCACGAGCGCAACATCGAGGGCTATTTCGGCGCGCTCATCGATCGACTCGAAGGCGACCGCGCCGTCGCCATCGACGACATCATCGCGCTAACCCACAGGCACGTCCTGGACCCGCCGCTGTTCCTTCCGCTCGCCGCGCGATGCTTCGGGATGATGCGGCAGGGTGTTCCGCCCGAGGCCGCCTTCGCGTTCAAACAGCGGATGGCGCAGCGCCTGCAGCGCGCGGGTGCAGGCCTGGAACGCCATTTTCCGCAGCTCGCGGCCGGCGAAGGCGTCGGCCTGCTGCGGCACAGTTTTGCGCTGATCATCGGGCTGTGGCAGATGTCCGGTGACGCGGCAGGCGGCGGCTGCGCGCCGGATCCGAAGGTCGCGGATCCCGAGGTCTTCGGCTGGCAATACGCCGGCGAACTCGATCGCGCGCTGCGCACGTTGTGGGCAGGGGCGGTCGAGCGAGCATCGGCGGCGCGATGAAAGTCCTGATCGTCGGCGGCACGCGCGGCGTCGGACGCGAGGTCGTCCTGGCGGCGCATGCGGCCGGGCACGAGCTCACGCTGCTCGCGCGCAACGCGGAGCGGATTTCACTGCCCGTGACCGGCGTGCGCGTGGTGGCTGGCGATGCGGGGGACGCGGCCGACATCGAACGCGCCGTTGCCGGACAGCAAGCGGTGGTGTGGACGGTCGGCGTCGGGCCCACGCGCCGGCCGGTCGACCTTTTTTCGCGCGGCACGCAGTTCCTGCTGGCGGCGATGACCAAGCACGGCGTCAGGCGGCTCGTTTGCGTGACAGGCGTCGGCGCGGGTGACAGTCGCGGCCATGGCGGGTTCCTCTACGACCGGATCCTGCAGCCGTTGTTCATGAAGACCGTGTACGAGGACAAGGATCGCCAGGAAGCGCAACTGCGCGCGAGCGACGCCGACTGGACCATCGTGCGGCCGGGCACTCTTACCAACGGACCCGCAACGGGCTTGACGCGCGTGCTGACGAACCTCGAGGGCGTCACGGCCGGCAAGATCTCGCGGGCGGACGTGGCGGGATTCATCGTCGAGCAACTTGCCTCCGACGAGTACCGCAAGACCGCCGTCCTGCTGACGAACTAGGCCCTAGTGGAGCCCGCGGCGGGTAGTGCGTCGCCTCCTGTATCATCGCATCACAGTGAACATCCCGAAATTGCCACCCCAATGACGCTTGCCTCCACACCCGAAGTCATTGCCGAGCTGAAGGCCGGCCGCATGGTCGTGCTCGTCGACGAGGAGGACCGCGAAAACGAGGGCGACGTCGTCATCGCGGCGGAATTCGCGACTCCCGAGGCGATCAACTTCATGGCGCGCCACGCGCGCGGCCTCGTCTGCCTCACGCTCACCGAAGAGCGTTGCCGGCAGCTCGCGCTGCCGCTGATGGTCTCGGTTAACCGCTCCGGCCAGGGCACCAATTTCACTGTGTCGATCGAAGCGGCCGAAGGCGTGACGACCGGCATTTCCGCGGCCGATCGTGCGCGCACCGTTCGCGCCGCCGTGGCGCCTGACGCAAAGCCGGAGGACATCGTGCTGCCGGGCCACATCTTTCCGGTGATGGCGCAGCCAGGCGGCGTCTTGGTGCGCGCCGGCCACACCGAGGCCGGGTGCGATCTGGCACGAATGGCGGGGCTGACGCCGGCGGCCGTGATCTGCGAGATCATGAAGGACGATGGCACGATGGCGCGCATGCCCGACCTGCTGGCGTTTGCGGCCGAACACGCTCTCAGAATCGGCACGATCACCGACCTCATCCATCACCGGAGCCGGACGGAGCGCATCGTCGAGCGCATCGCCGAGCGCCCACTCAACACGGCCCACGGCGCGTTTCGTCTGGTCGTGTATCGCGACAAGCTGTCGGATGCCACGCATCTGGCGCTGGTCCGCGGCCCGATCTCGCCCGATACCGAGACGCTCGTGCGCGTGCACGAGCCGCTGTCGGTGATGGACCTGCTCGACGTCGAGAGTGCGTCGCATTCGTGGACGATCAAGGAGGCGCTGGGTGCGATCGTCGCCGCGGGCCGCGGCGTCGTCGTGCTGCTGCATCGTCCGGAATCGGCGCTGGAGTTGCGGCAGCGCGCCGTTGCCGACAGCGCGCCGTCGCCATCCAAAATGGACCTTCGCAACTACGGCATCGGCGCGCAGATCCTGCGCGACCTGAACGTCGGCCGCATGCGCCTCCTGGCCAAGCCGCGCAAGATGCCGAGCATGTCCGGCTTCGACCTCGAGGTGACGGGCTACGAGAGCGAGCCGCCGTTGCGCAAGAGTTCCTGACCTGCCCGTCACCATGCCGCCTTCGCGCTCCGGCGCGGCACCCGTTCTTTCATTCACGGCTCCTCACGAACCATGCCCATTCGACGCATTCCCACAAGCCACGACGGTGAACGCCTTCGCGTCGGCATCGTGCTGTCGCGTTTCAACGCCGCGATCGGCGACGGGCTGCTGGCCGGCGCGCTGCGCGCACTGGAGGAGGCTGGCGTGGACGACGACGACATCACCGTCGTCAGCGTGCCCGGTGCGCTGGAATCGCCGCTCGCGCTGCAGAGGATGGCCCAGTCCGACGACTACGACGCGCTTGTCGCGCTCGGCGCAGTCATTCGCGGGGACACGTACCACTTCGAAATCGTCGCCAACGAGTCGGCGGCCGGCCTGTCCAGCGTTGCCCTCGAATTCGGAATCCCGATCGGCAACGGCATCCTGACGTGCGACACCGAAGCGCAGGCGAAGGAGCGGATGGACATCAAGGGCTTCGAGGCCGCGCAGGCGGCGCTGGAAATGGCCAATCTCTTCATCGCGCTCGACGACTAGGCTTTCGTCGCAATGCGAACGACACCGCGCCGACGCGCCCGCGAGCTGGTCTGCAGGGGCTCTACCAGCGCCAGCTGTCGCGCAACGACGCCGACGCGGTGCGCGCGGACTTGGCCGCGAGCCAGGGCTACGTGCGCGCCGACCAGCCGTACTTCGACGAGTTGTGGGACGGCGTGACGCGCGAGAACGACGCGCTGCTCGCGGCGCTGTCGCCGCACCTCGATCGTCCGACCGGCGGAGCTTTCGCCGATCGAGCGCGCCATCCTCGTCATCGCCGCGTGGGAATTGGCGCACCGGCTGGAGATTCCGTACAAGGTCGTCATCAACGAGGCCGTGGAAATCGCCAAGTCGTTCGGCGGCACCGACGGGCACCGCTACGTCAACGGCGTGCTCGACAAGCTTGCCGCCAACGTGCGTGCGCCGGAAATTGCGGCGATGCGGCGCGGCGCGACGACCGCCTGACCGGAATTCGGTCGCAAAGCGTCGCAAAGTGGAATGAACGAGTTCGCGCTCATCGACCGCTTCTTCCGCCGCGCCACCCACGATTCCGCCGTGCGGATCGGCATCGGCGACGACGGCGCCGTTGTCGCGCCGGCGCCCGGCTGCGACCTCGTGTTTTCCGTCGACATGCTGGTCGAAGGCCGCCACTTCATCGCCGGCGCGGATCCCGCGTCGCTGGGACACAAGACGCTGGCCGTGAACCTGTCCGACCTGGCGGCGATGGGGGCGAAGCCGCGATGGGCGCTGCTGGCGGGAGCGCTGCCCGACCTGGACGAACGCTGGCTCGGGGAGTTTGCCGAGGGCCTGTTCGCGTTGGCGGCGCGCTTCGACGTCGCGCTGATCGGCGGCGATACGACGCGCGGGCCGCGCAACCTGTGCCTTACGATCATCGGCGAGGTGCCGGCGGGCACGGCGCTGACGCGATCGGGCGCCCGCGTTGGCGACGACATTTACGTGTCGGGCACGCTGGGCGACGCTGCGCTCGCGCTGGCGGTGCTGCAGGGCAGGATCGCGCCGGGCAACGCGCCGCTTGCGCCACTGCGTTCGCGACTCGACTTGCCCGAGCCGCGCGTCGCGCTGGGCGAGCGGCTGCGCGGCGTCGCCTCAGCCGCGATCGACATTTCCGACGGGCTGACCGGCGACCTTTCGCACATTCTCGAGCGTTCGGGCGTCGGCGCGGCGGTCGACGTGGCGCAGATCCCGCGCTCGCCGCCGCTCGCGACGCTGGTCGACGGCGCAGGCCGCGATCTGGGACTCGGCTGCCTCCTCGCCGGCGGCGACGACTACGAGCTCTGCTTCACGGCGGCTGCGAAGATGCGCGAGGACATTGCGGCAATCGCGCGCGACGTGGACGTACCCGTGGCCCGCATCGGCACGGTGACGGCGGGCGATGCGCTCGTCGTTCGCGATGAGCGCGGTACGCCGATGACCAAGCTGCCGCATTCGTTCGATCACTTCGGCTGAAGGTATGACCGCACGTCCGACCGTCGCCTTCCTTTTCCACCACCCGGCGCATTTCCTCGCGCTGGGTTTCGGCGCGGGCCTTGCGCCGGTGGCGCCCGGAACGTTCGGGACGCTGGTTGCCATTCCCATCGCGGTACTGCTTGGCGCGTACGCAAGCGGGTTGGAATTCGTCGCGGTCATCGTGATCCTCTTCGCGGCCGGCGCATGGGCTGCGCACGTGACCGGACGCGATCTGGGCGTGCCCGACGACGGCGCCATCGTCGTCGACGAAGTCGCCGCATTCCTGCTGGTGCTCTACTTCGTGGGTACGGATTGGATCCGCATGGTGCTCGCGTTCGCGATCTTCCGGTTCTTCGACATCGTCAAGCCGCCGCCGATCCGGCAACTCGACGAGGCGATGAAGAACGGCGTCGGCGTGATGCTGGACGACCTCCTTGCCGCCGGCTATACGCTCATCGTGTTCGCGCTCGGGCAGCGCGCGTTCGGATGAGCGGCGAACTGCGCTTCGACGGCCTCGACCTGAAACGGGTCGAGGAAATCGGCCTCAACGGCCTGCAAACGCAGCGCCAGTTGTTCTACGACGGCTGGCTGTTGCGCGTGTCGCCGGGCAAGGCCAAGCGCGCGCGCAGCGTGAACGCGCATTTCGGCTCGACGCTGCCGCTCAAGCAGAAGATTGCCTATTGCGAGAGGATCTTTTCCGACCGCGGATTGCCGGTGCTGTTTCGCGTCACGCCGTTCGTGCAGCCCGGCGATCTCGACGCCGAGCTCGCTGCGCGCGGCTACGACGCCTTCCAGCCGACGCTCGTGCAGCTCGCGCGGCTCGACCATCCGCCGGAATCGCCACCGGTCGCCGGAGTCGATTTCATGACGCCCACGCCGGCGACGTTTGCGGAGGCCGTGGGCGAGCTGCAGGAAACGTCCGCCGAACAGCGCGCCGCGTATCTCGAGCGGCTGATGCACTCGCCGCTGCCGACGCGCAACGTGATCGCCGTGATGGACGGGCGGCCGGTGGGCACCGGCACCGTCATGCTCGAGGACGGGCTCGCCGGCGTGTTCACGATGGGCACTGCGCCCGAGGTCCGCGGACGCGGCATCGCCACGGCCATCCTGGCGTCGATGCTGCGGTGGGCGTGGGAGCATGGCGCGACGCACGCGTACCTGCAGGTCGACGCCGTGAATAGCCCGGCGATCGCCGTCTATCGCAAATTCGGCTTCGCCGACGGCTACACGTACCACTACCGCGGACGACCCGGCGAATGCCACTGATCGACAGTGAAATTGCGGGGCTCGCCGAGGAGCTGGGACGCCGCCTCGCGGCGCGCGGCTTGTTGGCCGCGACGGCGGAATCGTGCACCGGTGGCCTGGTGGCGGGCGCCATCACCGCGATCGCCGGCAGTTCCGGCTGGTTCGATCGCGGCTTCGTCACTTACTCCAACGAGGCCAAGGTGGACATGCTGGGTGTCGATCCGGCCGCGCTGGAGCGCGATGGCGCGGTTTCCGAGTCGACCGCCCTGGCGATGGCGGATGGTGCGATCCTGCGCAGCCGGGCGAGCGTGGCGGTGGCCGTGACCGGCATTGCCGGACCGGCCGGCGGCACCCACGCCAAGCCGGTGGGCATGGTGTGCTTCGGATGGGCGATGCGGGGTGGGGCGACGGCCTCGGCCACCCACCAGATTCCCGGGGACAGGGGGGCCGTCCGCCGGGCGTCGGTCGTCCTGGCGCTGCAGGGCCTCATCGACTGCCTGGGCCCCCCAAACTAGGTCAAAAGGGGCGTTGCATCGAACGATCGTTCCATGCATAATCGCCCCACGAGTATAGAACGTCCGTTCTTAGTGGAACAAGTTTCTTGCCGTTAGCGGCCAACGGCAAGTGCGACGGACGGCGTTCGAAGGCGTACCCGCAGCCGCCTTCCCTTATCCTACGCAAAGGTTAAACCATGCCCCTCGACTCCAGGACCTCCACGATGGACGACAACAAAGGCAAAGCCTTGGCCGCAGCGCTGCTGCAGATCGAAAAGCAGTTCGGCAAGGGCTCGATCATGAAAATGGGCGACGCCCAGATCGCCAGCGACCTCTCGGTGGTCTCCACCGGCTCGCTCGGTCTCGACATCGCGCTCGGCGTGGGCGGCTTGCCACGCGGCCGCGTCGTCGAAATCTACGGCCCGGAATCATCCGGCAAAACCACGCTTTGCTTGCAGGTCGTGGCGCAGGTGCAAAAGGCCGGCGGCGTAGCTGCCTATATCGACGCCGAAAACGCGCTCGACCCCGTCTATGCCGGCAAGCTCGGCGTCAATGTCGGCGACATGCTCATTTCGCAGCCGGACACCGGCGAGCAGGGCCTCGAAATCGCCGACATGCTGGTGCGCTCCGGCGGCGTGGACGTCATCGTGATCGACTCGGTGGCGGCATTGGTGCCCAAGGCTGAAATCGAAGGCGAGATGGGCGACCAGCTGCCCGGATTGCAGGCGCGGCTCATGAGCCAGGCGCTGCGCAAGCTGGCCGGCAATATCAAGCGCGCGGGCACGCTCGTCATCTTCATCAACCAGATCCGCATGAAGATCGGCGTGATGTTCGGCAATCCCGAAACCACCACCGGCGGCAATGCGCTCAAGTTCTACGCGTCCGTGCGGCTGGACATCCGGCGTATCGGCTCGATCAAGAAAGGCGAGGAGGTCGTGGGCAACGAGACACGCGTCAAGGTCGTCAAGAACAAGGTCGCCCCGCCGTTCCGCGAGGCGCTGTTCGACATCCTGTACGGCGAGGGCATTTCGCGCGAAGGCGAAATCGTGGAGTTGGGCGTCACCCACCATATCGTCGAGAAGTCCGGCGCGTGGTACGCCTACAACGGCGAGAAAATCGGCCAGGGCAAGGACAACGCGCGCGAGTTCCTGCGCGAGCACCCGGAACTCGCGACGGAAATCGAGGCGAAGATACGCGCAGCCGTGGACGTTCCCACGCCGGGACGCATTACGCCGATGCCCGACGCCGAGGAGTGACGGGAGCCTTCGGCGCTGAAGGACGCCCGTGATGCGTCAGCGCCGCAAGGCGCGCGGCGCCGCCGCGGCGGATGCGGCCGGCCCGGCAGCCAAGTCGCCACCGTCGGCCAAGGCGATGGCGGTTCGCATGCTCGCGCGGCGCGAGTGCAGCCGCGCGGAACTGACGCAGCGGCTCGCGCGCAAGGGCATCGCGCGCGACGCAATCGAGCCCGCGCTGGACGAACTGACGGCGGCGGGCTATCTGTCCGACGCACGCTACGCCAACGCCATGGTCGCGCAGCGAAGCGGCCGTTACGGCAAGCGCGCCATCGCGCACGCGTTGCGCGAAAAGGGCATCGACGCGGCTGATGCAGAAGCGGCCATGGCGCCGCTGACCGGCACGGACGAAGTCGCCGACGCGACAGCGCTATGGCAGCAACGATTCGGGACGGCGCCCTCCAACCCGCGCGAAAAGGCGCGGCAAGTGCGCTTCCTGTTGTCGCGGGGTTACGGTCTTTCCGTCGCGTTGCGCGTGCTTCGCGCCGCGGGGTCGCCGGCGGACGACGACACCTGATCGCCGCGCATACCAGTCGCATGTCGACGATCGCGGGCCTGGCGCCAGCGGCGCGCCGCGTCGCGCGCGTCGGGGGCCTCGGATAGCCCCGCACGTTGTCATTCTCACCAAGTAGCCTTTGCCGATTTGCTAGGATTTGTAACGCTTCGCTGTCGCTCCCGTCGGACTTCGGGCGCAGCGCACCACGCGGCAAGGCAAGGAAATCGGGTTAGAATCTAAGCTTTTGATTCCTTGACGCGTTTTGCCGCGCTAGAGCCGTCGCGGCCGACCGGACGAGCCCCAATGCAAGTCGCCGAAATACGCCGCAAATTCATCGACTTTTTCGTCGCCAACGGCCATACGCTCGTCGCGAGCTCGCCGCTCGTCCCGGCCAACGACCCGACGCTCCTGTTCACCAACTCGGGCATGGTCCAGTTCAAGGACACGTTCCTCGGCACCGAAAGGCGAGGCTACGTTCGCGCAACCTCCGTCCAGCGCTGCCTGCGCGCCGGCGGCAAGCACAACGACCTGGAGAACGTCGGCTACACGGCGCGTCACCACACGTTCTTCGAGATGCTCGGCAACTGGTCGTTCGGCGACTACTTCAAGCGCGAGGCGATCCATTTCGCATGGGAGCTGTTGACGAATGTCTACGGGCTGCCGCAGGAAAAACTGTGGGCGACCGTGTACATCGACGACGACGAGGCCTACGACATCTGGACGAAGGAAATCGGCCTCCCGGTCGAGCGCGTCGTGCGCATCGGCGACAACAAGGGCGCCAAATACGCGAGCGACAACTTCTGGCAGATGGCGGACCACGGCCCCTGCGGCCCGTGCTCGGAGATCTTCTACGACCACGGTCCGGAAATCTGGGGCGGACCACCGGGATCGGCCGACGAGGACGGCGACCGCTACATCGAGATCTGGAATCTCGTGTTCATGCAATTCGACAGGCAAATGGGCGCGGACGGAAGGGCAATCCTCACGCCATTGCCCGCGCCGTGCGTGGACACCGGCATGGGCCTGGAGCGCTTGGCCGCGGTGTTGCAGCATGTGCATTCGAACTACGAGATCGACCTTTTCGCCGATCTGATCCGCGCCGCCGCGCGCGAAACGCACACGACGGACCTCGACAATCCTTCGCTCAAGGTCATCGCCGATCACATCCGCGCGTGTTCGTTCCTGATCATCGACGGCGTCATTCCAGGCAGCGAGGGCCGCGGCTACGTATTGCGGCGGATCATCCGGCGCGCGATCCGCCACGGCTATCAGCTCGGGCAGAAGCGGCCGTTCTTCCACAAGCTGGTCGACGACCTGGACCGCCAGATGGGCGACGCGTATCCGGAACTGCGGAAGGAGAGGGCAAAGGTTGCGCAGGTCCTGAAGGCCGAGGAGGAGCGGTTCGGCGAAACGCTCGAAAACGGGATGAAGATCCTGAACGGCGCGCTGGACACGCTGGCCAAGACCGGCGGCAAGACCCTCGACGGCGCAACGGCGTTCACGCTGTACGACACGTTCGGCTTTCCTCTCGACCTCACCGCCGATGTGTGCCGCGGCCACGGCGTTACCGTGGACGAGGCGGGCTTCGAGGCGGCGATGGAGGCACAGCGCGGCCGTGCGCGCGCGGCAAGCACTTTCAAATCCGGCGCGCAACTCGACTACGCGGGACCGAAGACGGCGTTTCGCGGTTACGACTCGCTCTCCGAGGAAGGCCGCGTCGTCGGGCTGTACAAGGACGGCGCCAAGGTCGATGTGCTGGCCGCGGGCGAGCGCGGCGTCGTCGTGCTCGACCGCACGCCGTTCTACGCGGAATCCGGCGGACAGGTCGGCGACCGCGGCGAGTTGTCGAAGGGCGGCACTTGCCTCACGCTGTTCGCCGTCGAGGACACGCAGAAGATCCAGCCCGACGTGTTCGGCCACGTGGGCGAAGTGAAGACCGGCGAATTGCGGATCGGCGAAACGGTTGCTTCGAACGTCGACCACGACGCGCGCGGCCGCACGATGCGCAATCACTCGGCGACGCACCTCATGCACAAGGCGCTGCGCGAAGTGCTGGGTGATCACGTCCAGCAAAAAGGCTCGCTCGTCGATCCGGAAAAGACCCGCTTCGACTTCGCGCATGACGCGCCGATGACGGACGACGAGATCCGGCGCGTCGAGCAGCGCGTCAACGCCGAGATTCTCGAGAATGTGCCGACGCAGGCGCGTGTCATGCCCATCGACGACGCGCAAAAGCTGGGCGCGATGATGCTGTTCGGCGAAAAGTACGGCGATGAGGTCCGCGTGCTCGACATCGGCACGTCGCGCGAACTCTGCGGCGGAACGCACGTGGCGCGCACGGGCGACATCGGCTTCTTCAAGATCGTCGGCGAAGGTGGCGTTGCCGCGGGCATCCGCCGCGTGGAGGCGACGACCGGCAAGGGTGCGCTCGACTATGTGCAGGCGCGCGACGCCACGCTGGCGAAAGCCGCGGCGCTGCTCAAGGCCCCGGCGGGCGAGGTCGAAGCGAAGATCGCGCAGTTGCTGGAGCACGCGCGAGCCACCGAGCGGGAACTCGCACGCCTGAAAGCCAAGGCGGCCGCCAGCGCCGGCGACGACCTGGCGACCAGCGCCGTCGACGTCAAGGGCGCTAAGGTGCTCGCGGCTGCGCTCGACGGCGCCGATGTGAAGGCGCTGCGCGAGACGATGGACAAGCTGAAAGACAAGTTGAAGAGCGCCGCGATCGTGCTGGCCAGCGTTGCCGACGGCAAGGTGACGCTGATCGCCGGCGTGACGAGCGACCTGACGGCCAAGGTCAAGGCAGGCGAACTCGTCAACCACGTTGCGCAGCAGGTCGGCGGCAAGGGTGGAGGCCGGCCCGACATGGCGCAGGCGGGTGGAACAGATCCGGCGGGGCTGCCGGCGGCGCTGTCGTCGGTGCGCGCGTTCGTCGAGCAACGGTTGTGAATGTGAGCGCCGACCGGCCGCCCCAAGGCGCACCGGCCGCGCTTTCGCCGCAGTTCGCCAGCGACAATTACGCGGGCGTCTGTCCGGAAGCCATGTCGGCGCTGGCAGCGGCCAACACCGGTCACGCGCCGGGCTACGGCGCCGACGACTGGACTGCGGCGGCAGCGGACGCGATCCGCGATGCCTTCGAGACCGATTGCGCCGTCTACTTCGTGTTCAACGGCACGGCGGCCAACGCGCTGGCATTGAGCGCCATCTGCCGCAACACCGACGCCATCGTCTGTCACGCGATGGCGCACATCAACGTCGACGAGTGCGGCGCGCCCGAGTTCTTCAGCGGCGGCGCCAAACTGCTGACCGCCGACACGCCGCACGCCAAGCTGACGCCGGACGCGGTCAAGGCGCTGGCCGTCACGCCGCACGACGAGCATTCGTCGCGGCCGCGCGCGCTGGCGCTGACGCAGGCCACTGAACTCGGCACCCTCTACTCGCGGGAGGAACTGGAACGCCTGTGCGCGACGGCGCACGCACTCGGGATGAAGGTGCAGCTGGATGGCGCGCGATTCGCCAATGCCGTGGCATCGCTTTCGTGCAAGCCGGCGGACATCTCGTGGCGCGCGGGCGTGGACGTGCTGTGCCTGGGCGGCACCAAGAACGGCCTGCCCTTCGGCGAGGCGATCCTTTTCTTCGATTCCGCGCTGGCGGAGGAATTCGCGCGCCGCCGCAAGCAGGGCGGCCAGCTTGCGTCGAAGATGCGCTTTCTCGCCGCGCCGTGGGTCGGCGTGCTGGCCAATGGCGCGTGGCTGCGGCACGCGACGCACGCCAACGCGATGGCGCGAAAGCTCGCCGACGCGATCGGCGGCTTGCCCGGCACACGCCTGTTGGCCCCCGTCGAGGCCAACGGCGTGTTCGTCGACCTGCCTGAACGCGCAATCGCGGATGTGCGCGCGAAGGGCTGGCGGTTCTACAATTTCGTCGGTGCGACCGGTGTGCGCCTGATGTGCTCGTGGGACACGACGCCGGCGACGGTCGACGCCTTTGCCGCCGACCTGCGCGCTGCGTTGCGTTCCTGAAGGACGAGCCCATGCCCCTTCGCCCCGACCAGACCGTCGAGATCCTGAACGCCCGCAGCAAAGGGCGCCTGCCGGGGCTCGTCGGTTACCGCGTCGTCGCGCTCGAGGAGGGCAAGGTTTCCGCCGAGCTCGACATCCGGCCGGACCTGGTCGCGCCCAATGGCTATCTGCACGCCGCGACGGTCATCGCGCTGGCCGACACCGCGTGCGGCTATGGATGCCTCGCGCACTTGCCGCCGGGCGCGGCCAACTTCACGACGATCGAGCTCAAGACCAATTTCCTGGGCACGACGACGGAGGGGACGATCGCGTGCGCGGCGACGCCGGCGCACCTGGGCAACACGACGCAGATCTGGGATGCCGTCGTGACGCGCAAGTCGGACGGCAGGAAATTGGCGCTCTTCCGCTGCACGCAGCTCGTGATCTGGCCCAGGAAAGCGTAAGGCACGCCTAAGCGCGGGCAAACCGGCAGGCGATCGTCTTACGGCAGATCCACCGGCGCGACGCCTTCGATGGACCGCGGCGTCATGAAGTCGAAGTCGCAGCCTTCGTCGGCCTGAAGCACGTGGCCGAGAT
The DNA here is from genome assembly GCA_963828045.1 of uncultured beta proteobacterium. Taxonomy (GTDB): domain Bacteria; phylum Pseudomonadota; class Gammaproteobacteria; order Burkholderiales; family Casimicrobiaceae; genus VBCG01. The sequence continues at coordinate 1,311,695 of CAWHCM010000004.1, forward strand.
AGAGACGCCGATAGCCCGAATCAACGGCGTCCGGCAACGTCAGGGACAGCTAGCGCGCGGCGCTCCGCGAGGTCCTCCGCCGGCACGCACAGCTCCAACGCGCGCGTGCCGACATCGAGGCGAATCCGGTCCCCTGTGCGCACCAGCGCGAGCGGTCCGCCGACCGCCGCCTCCGGCACGACATGCAGGACGACGGTGCCGAACGCGGTGCCGCTCATCCGCGCATCGGAGATGCGCACCATGTCCTTGACGCCTTGCCGCGCGAGCTTTTTCGGGATCGGAATGTAGCCGGCCTCCGGCATGCCGGGCGCCCCGCACGGGCCGGCATTGCGCAGCACGAGGACATCGTCCGGCAGTACGTCCAGATCGGGATCGTCGATGCGCGCCGCAAGATCGTCGAGCGAATCGAACACGACCGCGCGACCCGTGTGCGTAAGCAGCGAAGGCGTCGCCGACGAATGCTTGATCACCGCGCCACCAGGCGCCAGGTTGCCGCGCAGCACGGCGATGCCGCCGCTCGGGAAGATCGGGTCGCGCAGCGGGCGGACCACCTTTTGCGCCGAAACGACCTCCGACGCGGCGATGACATCGCGCAACGTCTTCCCGGTGACCGTGGGCACGTCGAGGTGCAAGAGCGGCGCCAACTCGCGCAGGATGGCGTTGACGCCGCCGGCCTCATGCAGATGCTCCATGTAGTGTTGCCCGGTGGGCTTCAAGTCGACCAGCACCGGCACACCGCGGCCCAGCGCGTCGAAGCGGTCGAGGTCGATGCGCACGCCGCATCGCGCCGCGATGGCGGTCAGGTGGATCAGCGCGTTGGTCGAGCCGCCGATCGCATGCAGGAGGGTGAGCGCGTTGGTGAACGCCTGCTCTGTGAGTATTGAGGCGGGCGTCGTGCCGCTGCTCGCCATCTGCGCCGCCTGCGTGCCGGTGGCTTCGGCCAACCGAAAGCGCTCGGCATGGACGGCGGGAATGGCGGCGGCGCCGGGAAGGCTCATGCCCAGCGTCTCGGCGATGCACGCCATCGTGCTCGCCGTTCCCATGACCATGCACGTTCCGGCCGTGGGCGCCAACCGTTCGTTGACCGCGCCGATTTCCGCCGTGTCGATTTCGCCGGCGCGGTAGCGCGCCCAGTAGCGCCGGCAGTCGGTGCACGCGCCGAGGCGCTCGCCTTGATGTGTGCGCGTCAACATCGGCCCGGTCGGCAGCACGATCGCCGGGACATTCGCCGACGCCGCCGCCATCATCTGCGCGGGGATCGTCTTGTCGCAACCGCCGACGAGCACGACGGCGTCGACAGGCTGCGCGCGAATCATTTCCTCGGTGTCCAGCGCCATCAGGTTGCGCAGGTACATGCTCGTCGGCCACGCGAAGGACTCGTGGATCGAGATGGTAGGAAACTCGAGCGGCAGTCCCCCCGCCAGCATCACGCCGCGCTTCACGGCCGCGATGAGCTGCGGGACCGTCGCGTGGCACGGATTGAAGTCGCTGTAGGTGTTGGTGATGCCGACGATGGGCCGCGCGAGCGCGTCGTCCGAATAGCCCATCGCCTTGATGAACGCGCGACGCAGGAAGAGCGAGAACTCCGCGTCGCCGTAACTCGTGAGTCCGCGGCGGATCCCGCCGCTCATGCAGGCGTAGCCGTCGTGCTGGGCGCGAAGTGGATTGCGTCGAGCGCGCTGAAGAGTTGCGTCCGCAATTCACCGGTCAGCGGAACCAGCGGCGGCCGCACCGTGTTCCACTCGGGCGCGGATTGCCAGCGCGCCAGGATCGCCTTGTTCGCTGCGACCAGTGGAAACTTCTGGACGGCGGCGCGCACGGCCGTCAACTGCTGTTGCATCGCATCCGCGGCGGGCGTCTGCCACGCTTGCAGGAGCGCATGGATGGCCGCGACGTTGACGTTGGCGGTGGCCGAGATGCAGCCGGCGCCTCCGAGACGCAGCGCGTCGAGCAGGTACGTTTCGCTGCCGGGGAACACTTCGAATCCCGGGAACGCCCGCAGCAGTGCTTGCGTATTCTTCCAGTCGCCGGAGCTGTCCTTCAGTCCCACGACGGTGTCCGGATAATCGCGGCGCAGGCGTTCGATCAACGGCAGCGAAAAGCCGACGCCGGCCATTGGCGGAATGTGATAAAGATAAATGCGCAGCCGCGCATCGGCGACGCGCGCGATCACCTCGGCGATGCCGGCGAAGAGGCCATCGTCGCTGACGCCCTTGTAATAGAAGGGTGGCAGCAGCAGCACGCCAAGACATCCGTGCTCGACCGCGTGCCGCGTGAGCGTAACCGTTTCGGGAAACGCGCAGCAGCCGGTGCCGGGCATGAGGCGATCCGCGCCCACACCTCCGTCGATCAGGCGATCGAGCGCCTCCATCCGCTCGGGCAGGCTGAGCGAATTGGCTTCGCTGGTGGTGCCGAACACGGCAAGGCCATCGGCGCCTTCATCGAGTAGCCACCGGCAATGCGCGACGAGGCGCGCCGCGTCGACCGATAGATCCGCGCGAAACGGCGTCAGCGCCGGGACGAACACGCCGCGAGGCTTGCCCTGGCGGCGTTTCCCTGCGCTGAGGTCGCTATTCGAACTATCGACGGCATCCTGGCGCACGTTCCACGTTCCCGTGAGGTATCGACGAGGCCATTAGACGACAGTTCGCCGCGTTTGCGCAATGGTTCGCGGTCCTCATCCGAACGACGCATCGCGCCAACGAACTCTTTCGCCTAGAGTCGACATCGCCCGCCGCGTTTGGCGCGCGGGCGTTGCGATGCGCTCGACTGTCGGCCTCGTACTCGTCGCGTTCGCCTGCGGTGTCGCGTGGCTGCAGACGTGCGCGGCATTGCCGGCGCATCCCGCGTGGATGGCCGGCGCGGGCGCTTGCGCGCTGGCGCTAGGTGTCACCGGTTGCGGAAGGCTGGGGCGCGCCGCCGCATTGGCGGTTGCGCTCGCCGCCGCAGCGCTGACCGGCTTCGGCTACGCTGCGTGGCGTGCCGACCTGCGGATGGCGGAAGAATTGCCGCGCGCGTGGGAGGGCGAGGACATCGACATCGTCGGCGTCGTCGACGACCTGCCGGCGGCTTCCAGCCAGGGCGTGCGCTTCGCATTCGCCGTCGAACGCGTTCTCACCCCGCGCGCCCGCGTGCCCGCGAGACTGTCCCTCGCATGGTATGCGCCGGTGCATGGTACCTTTCCAGACGACGAGGCGCCTGTCGTCCGCGCCGGCGAGCGCTGGTACCTGACCGTCCGGCTCAAGCGTCCGCACGGCACCGTCAATCCGGGCGGATTCGACCTCGAGGCGTGGTTGCTGCAGCAGGGATTGCGCGCGACCGGCTACGTCAATCCAGAAGGATTCAACGCGCGCCGCGATTTCTTTGCCGGGCGGCCCGGCGACTACGTGCAGCGGGCGCGGGAGCGGATCCGCGACCGCATCGTCAACGCGCTTGCCGGCGCGCCGTATGCAGGAGTGATCGTCGCGCTCGCCATCGGCGACCAGCGCGCCATTCCCGAAGCCCAATGGACGGTGTTCAACCGCACCGGGATTTCCCACCTGGTCAGCATTTCCGGATTGCACGTGACGGTGTTCGCGGCGTTCGCCGGCGGCATCGCCTATGCGCTGGCCCGGCGCAGCACGCGACTGACCGCGCGCATCCCCGCACGCAAACTGGCAGCCGCGGTCGGTGTCGTCGCGGCCGGAGGCTACGTGTTGCTGGCGGGTGCGGAAGTCCCGGCCGTGCGCACGTTTGCGATGCTGGCGATAGCCGCCTGCGGCCTGTGGTGGGGCCGTCCCGGTACCGCCGGCATCGTCTGGCTGTGGGCGCTCGCAGGGGTCCTGTTGTGGGATCCGTGGGCGACGTTGACACCCGGCTTCTGGCTGTCGTTCGGCGCCGTGGGGCTCTTGCTCTACGCGTCGGTGGGACGCCTGCGGGTCACACGCGGCACCGGATGGCGCGCACGACTGGCCGAAGCATTGCGCGAAGGCGCGCACGCGCAATGGGTCGTGACGCTCGGCTTAGCGCCGATGACGCTGGCACTGTTCCAGCAGGCGTCGCTCATCGCGCCCGTCGCCAATGCCGTGGCCATTCCGGTCGTCACGCTGGGTGTCGTTCCGCTGGCGCTGACGGGAATCGCGCTGCCGGTCGATCTGCTGTTCCAGTTGTCGCACGCGGTGCTGGCACTGCTGATGCGCTTCCTCGAAGCGCTGGCGGCGCTGCCCGACGCGACGTGGCAGCAGCACGCGCCGCTGGCGTGGACGGTGGGGGCCGGCATCGTCGGCACGCTGTGGCTGGTGGCGCCGCGCGGAATCCCCGGCCGCGGGTGGGGACTGCTGTGGCTGCTGCCGCTCTTCGTCGTGCGCCCAGAACCGCCGCCGCCCGGCGCGTTCCGGCTGACCGTGCTCGACGTCGGGCAGGGTCTTTCCGTCGTCGTCGAAACACATCGCTACACGCTGGTCTACGACACCGGGCCGCGCTTCACCGAAACGGCCGACGCGGGCGGCCGCATCGTCGCGCCGTTCCTGCGCGCCGCGGGGTTGCGCCGGGTGGATGGGCTCATCATCAGTCACGCAGGACCTCGACCATTCCGGCGGAACGCTGTCCCTCATGCAGGCGACGCCGGTCGGCTGGTTCGCGTCGTCGCTGCCGGCGGAGCATCCGATTGTAGTGCGTGCGCGGGCGCAAGCGAAGGCGGGTAAGGAGGTGAGAAACGAGGTCATGGCGTGCCTGGCTGGCCAGCGCTGGACCTGGGACGGCGTGCGCTTCACTGTGCTGCACCCGACGCACGCCGAGTACGCAGATCCGCGCGCGAAGACCAACGATCGCTCTTGCGTGGTGCGCATCGAGTCCGCGTATGGCAGCGCGTTGCTCACCGGCGATCTCGAGGCGAAATCCGAAGCGCTGTTGTTGCACGCCGATCCCTCGGTGCTCCGCGCGGACGTTCTGGTCGTGCCACATCACGGGTCGAAGACGTCGTCCACGCCGGCGTTCATCCGCGCTGTCGCGCCCTCGGTCGCCGTGTTCGCGTGCGGCTATCGCAACCGGTTCGGCCATCCGCGGCCGGACATCGTCGCGCGCTACGAAGCGCAATCGATCCGGATGACCCGCACCGACTTCGAGGGTGCGGTGACCCTGTCGTTCGCGCCCGGCGCGCCGTTGGTGCCGGTGGCCGCGCGGGACCAGCGACGCCGCTACTGGATGGACGTGCCGCAGCCCTCGCGCGCGGATGGGGAGCCTCCGTCCACCGAATGATCAGGAGTGCCGCGTCACGCGCCTTCCTCGGACGATGTGCAGCGCGAGCCAGAGAGGAAGCAGCAAGCCGGCGGCTACGTGCGACCAGCGCAGGAACGGCGACTGCACGGCGTCGGCCGCCACATAGTACGATTCGCATTTGTATATAGATACGTCGATGAGACTGGGCTGATTGACCGCTACCGTGCGCTGTGTAGACTCCGTGCGAATGGCTGTACTCTCCCATCACGCGCGCATGGCGCGTTATGCAGGCTGGGTCGTGGCCTTTCTTGGAGCAGCCCTCGGCCTGACGCCGCTGCTGGCGGCAGACGCGCCGGCCCCCGCGGAAGTCAGGCTGTCGACGGCGCTCTCGCCCTCGTATCCGCTCGGGCACGCCGGGGAACGCTGGGCGCAACTCGTGAACGAAGGGGCGGGGGGCGCCTTCGAAGTTCGGCAATATCCGGGTGCCACGCTGGCGCAGCGCGATCCGGCGCGCGAGTTCGGCGCCCTGAAGGAAGGGCTGTCCGAACTAGCCGTCGGGTCGGCGCTTGCATGGTCGGCGCAATTTCCGCCGCTCGGCGTCTACGCGATACCCTGGCTGACGCCGGACGCGCGCGAGCAGGAGGCGCTTGCCGCCGACGCGACGCTGCGGGAACAAGTCTTCGCTCGCATGGAAGCAGCGGGCGTCGTGGGACTTGCAATCGCGCCTTTGGGCGAACGCGTCATCGCGACCACGAAAGCCCCCGTCGAAACGCCGGCCGACTGCAAGAACATGCGCATACGCATTACGCCGATCCGTCCGGTCCTCGACTTCTATTCTGGCGCTGGGCACGCTGCCGCAATCGATGAACTATGCGCAGGCGCAGGCGGCGCTGTCCGGAGGCACGCTCGACGGCCAGGATACGATGGCGACGACGCTGGTCGGCGACCCGCGCTTATGCCTCCGGCCAGAAGTTCGTCACGCGCTGGGGCGCATTCTCGGATGTCATGGTGTTCGCCGTGCGCAAGGCGAGCTGGGACGCGTGGCCGGAGGAGAGCCGCACGCTGGTGCGCTCCGCGGCGGAACAGGCGGCGCGCGAGGCCGATGCTCTGGCGCGCGAAGATGCGGCACTCGCGCAACTTACGAAGGAGGGCGTGACAATCGTGCGGCTGTCGCCGACACAGCGCGCGGCACTGCGCGCCGTTGCGCAACCGGCAATCGCGACGTGGAGTGCGGCGGTCGGCGCCGACTTGGTCGACGCGGCACAGGCGGCGGTGTCTGCCGCGGCAAGGTAGCGCCACCTCGATTGCGACCGGCGGCAATGCCGATCAGCTGACGTAACGCCCGATGCGTACCGCGGTTTCACCTTTCTTGGGCCGCCGCGTGGGCATGACCAGCACACTGTTCTCGTAAGGCGTGCGCACCTCGATATCGCCGTCGTTCGCCAGCAGCGTGTCGGCCTTGGCGATGACGTCGAGACCTTCCACCGGCCGGAGCAAAGCGAAACTCGTCCGAGGCGATGGTGACGACGTGCGTGATTTCGATCGCGCGCTGCTTGGGCAGTGGCGCCGAATCGAGATTCGCATCGAGGAAGGCGCTGTCCGCCATGCCGAAATGGCGCAGGAAGCGCAAGCTCGCCTGCCGGGCGACTTCGGGCGCGGCGCGCTCCCAATGCTGGCCGCATTCCAGCAGCAGCGCGTTGCGCGGATCTTCAGGATCGTCGAAGGCGCCGTAGTCGCGCAACCTGCGGCCCGCCCGGTGGCCGCCGTCGATGATGACGTGCTCCGGGACACCGATCGCGAATGCGAGTTCCAGGCCCTTTTGCTGCTGGCCGGCAAGCGCCAGCGGCACGCAACTGTCCGTCATCGAGTGCAGGTCGAGCAGGTATTCGGTGGCGTCGTACACCGGGCGGAACTCGCGCGCCCGCACAAGGTCGGCCGTTTGCCGCGTACCGTCCAGGACCTCGACGGTCCAGAGGCGGTTGAAATCCTCGTCGACGCAGCGCGACGTGAAGGGGTCGGCGGCGTTGAAACTCCGGTAGGCGGTCACGTTGGCAAACGTGAGCGTCAGCGTTCCCCGCGTCGGCCGGAAGCCTTCGCGCAACAGCCAGTCGTTGCAGATGGCGCCGCACACTTCGTTGCCGTGCGTCAGCGCCTGGATGGTGACGTGCGGACCCGGGCGTTGCGACGGAAACGTCCAGACATACGGAATGCCGGTGTTGCCGGCCTCCCAGCGTTCGACATCGGGAAACTCGACCTCGATGGGCGGCAGCGGATTGCGCGCGTCCACGACGGTCATTCTACGCAAACCTGGTCCGCGAGGCGGCGCATGAACGCCTCGCAGCGGGCAACCTGATCGAGCGACACCCATTCGTTCGGCTGATGCGCCTGCGCGATGTGGCCCGGGCCGCAGATGACCGTGGGCACATTGGCGCCGTGGAAGAGCGATGCTTCGGTGCCGAACGAGACCTTGCCGAACGCCTGCGTCTCGTTGCAAGCGCCGCCCAACCGCGTGATCTCGCTGCCCTCGTGTGTGTCGAAGCCCGGCAGCGTCGAGATATGATCGAATTCGATATACGTATGCGGCGACACCGCGCGCATCGCCGGCAGGAACGCGTCGGCGAACGCGCGGACTTCGGCAAAGAAGGCGTCGGGATCGTCGAACGGCAGATGCCGGATCTCGAAGTCGAACACGCAGTCGCGCGGCACGATGTTGAGCGCGGTGCCGCCGCGGATCGTGCCGACGTGCACGGTCGTGTACGGTACGTCGTAGCCTTCGTCCTTGCGGCCGGCGTCGCGAAACTCGCGTGCGCGGCGCGCGATTGCCGCGACGATTTCGCAGGCGATCTGCACGGCATTGACGCCGTGCGGCGTCAGCGACGAGTGCGCCTCGTGGCCGCGCACGCGGCAGCGCCAGGCCTTCTTGCCCTTGTGCGCGACGACGAGCTGCATGCCGGTCGGCTCGCCGACGATGCAGCCGGAAGGCGAGATTCCCTTTGCCGCGATGTCGGCGATGAGGCGCCGCACCCCGATGCAGCCGACTTCCTCGTCGTAGGACAGCGCGAAATGGATGGGCTTGCGCAGGCCGCGCCGAACGAATTCCGGCACGAATGACAGGCCCACCGCCGAAAAGCTCTTCATGTCGGTGACGCCGCGCCCGTACAGCCGGTCACCCTTCAACGTGACGTCGAACGGGTCGGTCTCCCACGGTTGGCCGTCGACCGGGACGACGTCGGTGTGGCCGGAGAGCACGATGCCGCCTTGCGTCGCATTGCCGTCCTTCGCGGGAAGGGTCGCGAACAGGTTGGCCTTGCGACCGTCGTCGTCGAACGTGAGCGTGGATGCGATGCCGTGTCCGCCCAGGTATCCGCGCACCCAGTCGATCAATGCCATGTTGGAATCGCGGCTCGTCGTATCGAAACTCACGAGCTTGCGTATGAGTTCGAGCGAAACGAGTTCTTCCGCGCGCACGGGGCCGTCGTTGGGGCGGACCTGCGCCAGCGTGGCGGGAGCGTTCATGGCAGGTCTCCTGCGTCCTAAAGGGTCAGGATAGCACCGCAACGAATCCGTCCCAAGTCGTGGGCGTCGCCCCAGGATTGGGGTTGGCGCGATGAACCTGAGGGGATGCGCGACAATCCAAGCCCCAGTGTCGAAACCCCGGAGCGACTCCATGATCGGTGCATTGAAGCGGAAATCCGCAGCGGCGTTCATTGTGATGGCGGCGGGCGCGCTGCCGGCCGTGGCGCAACAGAACCTGCCCCTCGACCGCATCAAGCTGCCACCAGGATTCGTCATCGAAATGGTCGCGCGCGTTCCCAGTGCGCGCGGCATGACCTGGGGCGAGCGCGGCACGCTCTTCGTCGGCTCGGTGGAAGGCAGGGTCTACGCCGTGACGCTGGCCGGGGGTGGCGCATCCGTGCGCGTCATCGCCTCAGGATTGCGCGAGCCGGCCGGCGTCGCCTTTCGCGGCGGCGCGCTGTATGTGTCGGCGATCAGCCGCATCCTGCGCTACGACGGCATCGAGGGACAGCTCGACAATCCGCCCGCGCCGGTGGTCGTGACCGACTCGTTCCCGACCGAAGGCCATCATGGCCGCAAATTCATCGCGTTCGGACCCGACGGCAAGCTGTACGTGCCGGTCGGCGCGCCCTGCAACATCTGCGCGCCCGACCCCGAGCGCTATACGATCATCACGCGGATGAATCCGGACGGCAGCGACCGCGAGATCGTGGCGCGCGGCGTGCGCAACTCGGTAGGCTTCGCATGGCATCCGGTGACAGGCGACCTGTGGTTCACCGACAACGGCCGCGACAATCTGGGCGACGACATCCCGCCCGACGAGCTCAACCACGTCACCAGGGCGGGACAGAACTTCGGCTATCCGTATTGTCACGGCGGGACGATCCGCGACCCGGAATTCGACAGGTTCCCGTGCAGCAAATTCGTGCCGCCGGCGCAAGCGCTCGGTCCGCACGTGGCATCGCTGGGGATGCGCTTCTACACGGGCACGCAGTTCCCTGCGACCTATCGCAACCAGGTGTTCATCGCCGAGCACGGCTCGTGGAACCGCAGCAGGAAGATCGGCTATCGCGTCACGCTGGTCCGTTTGGACGCCGGCGGCAACGCGTTGTCCTACGAGCCGTTCGCCGAAGGCTGGCTCGATAACGGCACCCAGAATGTCTGGGGGCGCCCGGCGGATGTGCTGGTCGCCCCCGACGGCTCGCTGCTGGTCTCCGATGACTATGCAGGCGCCATCTACCGTATCCGCTACCGCGGGTGACGCTCGTCCCTAGGATCCCTCAGCAGGAACCTCAGTACGACCCGCTACCCGGAGCGTAGTACGGATAACCGTAGCCGTAAGGCTGCGCGTAGACGATTCCGCGCGGCGCGTACACGACCGGCGCGGGCGCGTAATGCGGATAAATCACCCGGGGCCGCACGAGGGCCACCGGACGTACGACGAGCGCGGCGCCATACCACGGACGATAGTAGGGGCGTGCAATCGGACGAAGATACGGCGCGCGATAGTAGCCGCGGTAGAAGCCGGGCTGGCCGGCGGACACGGCAAAGCCGGGGCCGCCCACGGAAACGCTCCAGGCGACGTTGCCGGCTTGCGCAACGGGAATGTATGCCGCTGCGGCGAGCAGCGCGCCGCAGGCCGCGAGGGTGGAAAGGATGCGACGGTTCATGGGGTTCTCCTCTTCAAGAGAGCGCCACCGCGGACCTTCAGCACAGTTTGCGGGGCGTCGTGCTTCCAAGAACGCGACCGCGGGACCAGGGGTTGACCGGAGTCGGCCGGCCGCCAGCGTTTGTTACATATGGAAACCTATTAAACTGCAGGTTCGCTTCCCTGGAGAACTCCCCGATGCGTTGCTTACCCGTTCTTGGGCTCCCCGCTGCCATCCTCGCACTGGCAGGGCAAGTGCTGGCAGCCGACCTGACCATCGGCCTGGCCACCGACGTCACGGCGCTCGACCCGCACTATCACAACGTCACGCCCAACAATAACGTCGCCGCGCACATCTTCGGCTTCCTGGTCCAGCGCAACGAGAAGTCGCAGCTCGAGCCGTCGCTGGCCACCGAGTGGAAGACCGTGGATCCGCTGACGTGGGAATTCAAGCTGCGACGCGGTGTCAAATTCCACGACGGCAGCGAGTTCACGGCCGCCGATGTCGTCGCGTCGATCGATCGCGTGCCGACGGTGCCGAACAGCCCGTCGCCATTCACCGCGTACAGCAAGCAGATCAAGGAAATGATCGTCGTTGATCCTTACACGATCCGCTTCAGGACGGCTACGCCCTATCCGCTGATGCCCTCCGACATGACGCAGATCGCGATCATTTCGAAGGCCGCCGCCAAGGCGTCGACGGAGGATTTCAACTCCGGCAAGGCCGCGATCGGCACCGGTCCGTACAAACTCGTGCGCTACGCCAAGGGCGACCGGATCGAGCTTCAGCGCAACGATGCGTGGTGGGGCGGCAAGACGCCCTGGGAAAAGGTCACGTTGCGCCTCCTGCCGCAGGATGCTTCGCGCGTCGCCGCGCTGTTGTCGGGTGACGTGCAGGTCATCGAAGGCGTGCCGCCGGCCGACGTCGGCAACCTGCGCCGCGACAAGCGCATCAACGTCTACCGGACCGTCGCCGACCGCCTCATCTACATCCATTTGGACAGCAACCGGGACGTCTCGCCGTTCGTCACCGACAAGGCGGGCAAGCCGCTCGACAAGAATCCGCTGAAGGACCCGCGGGTCCGTCTCGCGATATCGAAGGCGATCAACCGGCCCGCCATCGTGGAGAAGGTGATGGAAGGAGAGGCCGTGGCGTCGGGGCAGCTGGTTCCCGAATTCCTGTTTGGTTCCACGAAGAACCTGAAACCCGAGGCGTTCGACCCGACGGGGGCGAAGAAGCTGCTCGCCGACGCCGGATATCCCGACGGATTCGGCTTGACCATCCACGCGCCCAACAATCGCTATGTCAACGATGCCAAGATCGCGCAGACCGTCGCGCAGATGCTGTCGCGCGTCGGCATCGACACCAAGGTCGTGGCCATGCCGTCGGCGACGTACTTCGCACAGGCGACCGACCTGAAGTTCAGCTTCATGCTGCTGGGCTGGAGCACGGGGACCGGCGAAGCGTCGTCGTCGCTCAAGGCGCTTCTGATGACCTACAACAAGGACAAGGGCTACGGCACGGCCAATCGCGGCCGCTATTCGAACGCCAAGGTGGACGCCCTCACCGAGGACGCGTTGCAGACCGTCGACGACGTGAAGCGCGAGGCGTACCTGCAGCGCGCCACCGAACTGGCGATCACCGACACCGGTATCGTTCCGCTGCATTTCCAGGTGAACCTGTGGGCGACGCGCGATGGCATCACGTACGTGCCGCGCACCGACGAGAACACGCTTGCATGGAAATTCGTTCCGAAGAAACCATGAACGCACCGCAGACGATGTGGCCGGCCATCACGACGCCGGCACAGCATTTCATCGGCAATCGCTGGCACGCGCCCCAAGGGCGCGCCGAGCTTCCGATGATCGACCCCTCCGACGGCGCGCCGTTTGCGTCGATCGCGCGCGGCAACGCGGCCGACATCGATGCCGCCGTGCTCGCGGCCCGGGCCGCCCGCGATGGCGCCTGGGCGAAGCTGTCGCCCGCGGAGCGGGGACGGCTGATGGGCAAGCTGTCGCGTGCCATTCTCGATCACGCCGAGGAACTGGCGCTGATCGAGGCGCGCGATTGCGGCAAGCCGCTCGCGCAGGCGCGCGCCGACGTCGCAGCGTGCGCGCGCTACTTCGAGTTCTACGGCGGCGCGTGCGACAAGCTGCACGGCGAGACGATCCCCTATCCGGAAGGGTTCGCCGTGCTGACGTGGCGCGAGCCGCACGGCGTCACGGGCCATATCATTCCGTGGAACTATCCGCTGCAGATCTTCGGGCGCTCGGCGGGCGGATCGCTCGCGGCGGGCAATGCATGCGTGGTCAAGCCCGCCGAGGACGCGTGCCTGTCCGTGCTTGCGGGTCGCCGCGCTCGCCGCCGAAATCGGGCTGCCTCCCGGCGCGCTGAACATCGTCACGGGACTCGGCAATGAGGCGGGTGCCGCGCTCGTCGAGCATCCGGGCGTTGCCCATGTGTCGTTCACCGGCTCGCCGGCGACCGGTGGCTGGGTCGGAGCGGCGGCGGCCAAGCGGCATTGCCCGGTGACGCTCGAATTGGGCGGGAAGTCGCCGCAGATCGTGTTTGCCGACGCCGACCTCGACGCGGCACTGCCGGCGCTGGTCAACGCGATCGTCCAGAACGCCGGCCAGACCTGCTCCGCGGGCAGCCGGCTGCTGGTCGAGCGCTCGCGCTACGAAGAAGTGCTGGTCCGCCTGGGCGAGCGGTTCGCGGCGCTCAAGACGGGGCCGGCGCTGGCCGACCTCGATTGCGGCCCGCTGATCCGCGGCTCGCAACTGCAGCGCGTGCGCAAGTTCCTGGCGGATGCGCAGCAGGATGGCATCGCCGTCGTCGCCCGCGGAAAGATCGTCGCCGACGCACCGCCCGGCGGGTTCTATGCGGAACCCACGCTGCTGCGCGATGTCCCGGTCGACAACCGGCTGGCCTGCGACGAAGTGTTCGGCCCGGTGCTGGCGGCGATGTCGTTCGCCGACGAGGCCGACGCGGTCCGCCTTGCCAACGCCACCGAATTCGGGCTGGTGGCCGGCGTGTGGACGCAGGACGGCGGCAGGCAATTGCGCATGGCGCGCGCTGTCGAGAGCGGACAGGTGTTCATCAACAATTATGGCGCGGGCGGCGGTGTCGAATTGCCGTTCGGCGGCGTCAAGCACTCGGGCTACGGACGCGAAAAGGGTGTCGAGGCGCTGTACGGCTTCACCGCGGTGAAGACCGTTGTGATCAGGCACGGATAGACCTTGCGCCTCCCGAACAAGATTGCCATTGTCACCGGGGCGGGTTCCGGCTTCGGCCGCGGCATTGCGATGCGCTTTGCCGCCGAGGGGGCGAAGGTCGTCGTCAACGACATCAATGCCGAGAACGGCGAGCACACGGTGGAGGACATCGTGGAAGCGGGCGGGGCCGCGCGCTTTTGCGCCGGCGACGTGTCGAAGGACGCCGACGTCAAGCATCTGGTCGAATTCGCGTTGTCGGCGTTCGGCGGCCTGGACGTCGTCGTCAACAACGCCGGCACGACGCACAGGAACCAGCCGATGCTGGATGTCTCCGAAGAACAGTTCGACCGGATCTATGCGGTCAACGTGAAGAGCCTGTTCCTCACGGCGCGGCACGCGGTGCCGCACTTTCGCGCGAAGAAGAACGGCGTCTTCATCACCATCGCGTCGACGGCGGGCGTGCGGCCGCGGCCCGGCCTCACCTGGTACAACGGCAGCAAGGGTGCGGCCATCGTGACCAGCCGCTCGATGGCGGCGGAATTGGCGCCCCATAATATCCGGGTCAACGTGATCAATCCGGTGGCGGGAGAAACGGCGATGCTGGCGGATTTCATGGGACAGGACACGCCGGAGCGGCGCGCGCAGTTCGTTGCGTCGATTCCGCTGGGCCGCCTGTCGCAGCCCTCCGATATCGCCACGGCGGCCGTGTTCTTCGCGTCCGACGAGGCGGCCTTCGTCACCGGCGCTTGCCTCGAGGTCGACGGCGGCCGCTGCGTCTAGACAGAACTCGAGCGGGGCTGCATCAGACCTTGCGAACGGTCATCTGCTCCAGCGCCGTGACGATGGGCGTGGCGGCTTCCATGCCCTTGCGCTTGACCAGCGCTTGCGCGAAATCCGGCAGCATTTCGTGCAGGTCGCGAAGGTTCTCCGCCTTCTGCAGGCGCATCATGAGACCGTAGCCGCGAAATCCGAGATGTTCGTTGATCGCGTTGCTGAGTGCCTTTTGCGCGTCGATGAAGCGCTCGACCTCGTCGGCGCTGCGCTCCACCGGTCCTTCTTGCACCTGCGCGGTTGAACGCGCGCTGAAGAGGCGCGCAACCAGGCCCGCCCGCTCCAGGTCAGCAAATGCCGCGGCATCGGCATGAAAGGCGCGGCCGCGCGCAAGGATCTGCGCGACCGTATGTTTGCCGTCGACGAGGATCAGCAGCCGCCGCACATCGATGGCGAGGCCCATTTTCCGTTCGACGAGTTCCTTCGTACCCAGTTCTGTCTTGACGTAGATTTCGTCCAGATTCATTTTTCGCGTTGCCCGTGGCTTTAAGCCGCGTCTGTCGATGCCATGCGCGCGTCGCGCATCATACCGCCCGCGCACCAGCGCTGGCCATCGGCGGGCACGTTGCCGGCAGCGCGTGTAGGACAGCCGGCGCCAAGGCCGAACCCGAAGGCGACCGCTTTGTGAAATAATCGGACAGATGCGGCCACCCGGCCGCTGCCAGACCCACCGCCATTGCGGGTACCGTCCCATGCTCGACGATCTCGTGCACGCGCAATTCGCGGCCATCCTCCCTCCGGCTGCGTTGCTGACCTCGCCCGAGGACACTCGACCGTACGAATGCGACGGGCTCACGCTCTTTCGCGAGCGCCCCGCGGCCGTTGTGCTTCCGGAAAACGAGGCGCAGGTCGTCGCGGTCCTCAAGGCGTGCTTCGCGGCGAAGATTCCGGTCGTGGCGCGCGGCGCGGGCACCAGCCTGTCGGGAGGCGCGCTGCCGGATCCACGCGGCGTCGTGCTGTCGCTGGCCAAGTTCCGCCGGATACTCGCGATCGACCCGCTCACGCGCACCGCCACCGTGCAGCCCGGCGTGCGCAACCTCGCCATTTCCGAGGCCGCCGCGCCGTACGGCCTCTACTACGCGCCGGACCCCTCGTCGCAGATTGCCTGCTCGATCGGTGGCAATGTCGCGGAGAACGCGGGCGGCGTGCATTGCCTCAAGTATGGATTGACCGTGCACAACGTGCGCCGTGTCCGCGGCGTGCTGATCACCGGCGAAGTCGTCGAGTTCGGGGGCGAGGCGCTGGACAGCGCCGGCTACGACCTGCTGGCACTCATCACCGGCAGCGAGGGCCTGCTCGCGGTGATCACCGAGGTCACCGTGAAGCTGCTTCCCAAGCCGCAGCACGCGCAGGTCGCGCTCGCCGCGTTTGCCGATGTCGGGCAGGCGGGAGCCGCCGTGGCCGCGATCATCGCCGCTGGCATTATTCCGGCCGGCCTCGAGATGATGGACCAGCCCGCGACGCGCGCGGTCGAGCAGTTCGTGCATGCCGGCTATCCGCTGGACGCCGCCGCCGTGCTGCTCGTCGAGTCCGACGGGACCAGCGACGAAGTGTCGGCGGAGATGGCCGAGATCAAGCGCGTGCTGACCGAGTCCGGTGCCACCGAAATTCGGTTCTCGAAGGACGAAGCGCAGCGGCTCCTTTTCTGGTCGGGTCGCAAGGCGGCGTTTCCGGCCGTGGGGCGAATCTCTCCCGACTACTACTGCATCGACGGCACGATTCCGCGCGCCGCGCTGCCGCGCGTGCTGCACGCGATCGCCGAATGGTCGAAGGAGTTCGGCCTCACCTGCGCTAACGTGTTCCACGCCGGCGACGGCAACCTGCACCCGCTGATACTTTTCGATGCGAACAATCCGGGCGAGTCCGAAAGGACGATCGAGTTCGGCGATCGCATCCTGCGCCTGTGCATCGACGTCGGCGGCACGATAACCGGCGAGCATGGCGTCGGCGTCGAGAAACTCTCGTCCATGTGCGTGCAGTTCACCTCGGCCGAGCTCACGCGCTTCCACGCGATCAAGCATGCGTTCGACGCCGACGGCCTGCTCAATCCGGGCAAGGCCGTCCCGACGCTCGCGCGCTGCGGCGAATTCGGCAAGCAGCACGTCCACGCCGGGCAAGTGCTGCATCCCGACATTCCGCGTTTCTAGTGCAGGCAAACGAGGTACGCAATTGAGGCACGCAAGCGAGGCACGTCAATGAGTGGAGGTTCGCCATGAATGCTCCCGCCGATCTGCGCGCACGTCCGTCGGAGGCCGATGTCGCCGGCGTCGTCGAACGCCTGACGGAGGAATTCGCGGATCGGGCCGTCACCAGCAATGCCATCCGCGAGCAGCACGGGCACGGCGAGGGCATGGCCGACGCCGCGTTGCCCGACGTCGTCGTGTTCCCGCACACCAACGAGGAGGTGGCGGCGATCGTGCGGCTGTGTCATGCGGCGCGCGTTCCCGTGATCGCGTTCGGCATCGGCACGTCGCTCGAGGGTCACGTGGCGGCGCTGTACGGTGGCGTGTGCGTCGACCTGTCGCAGATGAACCGGATGCTGGAAGTCAACGTGGAAGATCTGGACTGCCGTGTTCAGGCAGGCGTCACGCGCGAGCAGGTCAATGCCGAACTCAAGGGGACTGGACTCTTCTTCCCGATCGATCCGGGCGCCAACGCGACGATCGGCGGCATGGCCTCGACGCGGGCGTCCGGCACCAACGCGGTCCGCTACGGCACGATGCGCGAGAACGTGCTCGGGTTGACGGTGGTCACGCCGGACGGGCGCATCATCCGGACCGGCGGCCGCGCGCGCAAGTCGAGCGCCGGCTACGACCTCACGCGTCTTTTCGTCGGGGCGGAGGGCACGCTCGGCATCATCACCGAGATCCAGTTGCGCCTTTACGGGATCCCCGAGGCCATCAGCGCCGCGGTCTGCCAATTTCCGGACTTGAAATCGGCGGTCCACACCGTGATCGTCGCGATGCAGGTTGGCATCCCGGTCGCGCGCATCGAGCTCCTGGACGACGTGCAGATGGACGTTTGCATCCGGTACTCGAAGCTCGAAGGCTTCAAGGCAGCGCCCACGCTGTTCTTCGAGTTTCACGGCTCGGACGCCGGCGTCAAGGAGCAATCCGAAATGATGCAGGGAATCGCCGCGGAACACGGCGGCAGCGCCTTCGAATGGGCGACGCGACCCGAGGACCGCGGTCGGCTGTGGAAGGCCCGGCACGCGGCGTACTACGCATCCAAGGCCTGTTATCCCGGCATGCAGGCGTTCGCGACCGATGCGTGCGTGCCGATCTCGCGCCTAGCCGATTGCGTTCTCGAGTCGAAGGCCGACGCCGATGCGGTAGGTCTCGTTTCGCCGATCGTCGGCCACGTCGGCGACGGCAATTTCCATTTGACCGTGCTGTTCGACCCCAAGCTGCCCGAGGAGCGGGCGAAGGCCGAGGGGCTGGCCAAGCGCGTAAGCCTGCGCGCCATCGCGATGGGCGGCACGTGCACGGGCGAGCACGGCATCGGCGTGCACAAACTGGGAGCGCTGGTAGCCGAGCATGGCGAGGCCGTCGAATTGATGCAGACGATCAAGCGCGCGCTCGATCCGCGCAACATCATGAACCCCGGCAAGACGGTGCCTCCCTGACAGGCTCACTTCCGTGTACACGCTTTACATCGGCAACAAGAATTACTCGTCGTGGTCGCAGCGCGGCTGGCTCGCGACCAAGCTTTCCGGCGCGCCGTTTCGCGAGGTCATGATTCAGCTCAGCGGAACATACAACCAGGACAACCGCGCGTTCTCGCCGACGGCGCTGGTGCCCGCGCTGCACGACGGCACGACGATGGTGTGGGATTCGCTGGCGATCGCCGAATACTTAGCCGAGCGGCATCCGGGCATGTGGCCGGCGGACCCGGTGGCGCGCGCGTGGGCGCGGTCGATCGCGGCCGAGATGCATTCCGGCTTTGCGGCGCTTCGCAACGAGATGACCGTGTGCATTCGCGAACGCGTCGACGTGCGCCCGTGGTCGGACGCGCTGGTGGCGAACATCGCGCGCGTCGAGGAGATCTGGGCCGAATCGCGGCGGCGCTTTGGCGCGGACGGCGACTACCTTTGCGGGGCTTTCTCGCTCGCCGACGTGTTCTACGCACCGGTCGCGTTCCGCTTCCAGACTTACGGCGTGCAGCCGGCGGGCACGGCGGGAACGTACCTCAAGGCACTGCTTGCGCACCCATACGTGCAGGAATGGGAACGGGCTGCGCTTGCCGAAACCGCCATCGTCGATGCCGACGAGCCGCGCCTCGTCTATCGCGACAAACTCGCGGCCGCGGGACGCCTCCGATGACGGAGATGGACCCGGCGCTCGAGGCGTTGCAGGAGCGGATTCGTGCGGCGGGGGAGGAGCGCACGCCGCTGCGCATCCGTGGCGGTGGAACCAAGGATTTCTACGGCGGGATGCCGGTAGGCGACATCCTCGAAACGCAGGTTTACGCCGGCATCGTCGAATACGACCCGACGGAACTCGTCGTCACGGCACGCGCCGGCACGTCGCTGGCGGCGGTCGAGAGCGCCATGCGCGCGCGCGGACAGATGTTGGCGTTCGAGCCGCCGCATTTCAGCGAGGGATCGACATTGGGCGGTGTCGTCGCCAGCGGCTTGTCGGGACCGCGCCGACCCTACGCCGGCGCGGTGCGCGATTCAGTGCTGGGCGTGCGGGTTCTCGACGGGACCGGCCAGGACCTGTCGTTCGGCGGCCGCGTCATGAAGAACGTCGCGGGCTTCGACGTGGCCCGGCTCATGACCGGGGCGCTCGGCACGCTCGGCGTCATCACGGAGGTTTCGCTCAAGTGCCTGCCGCTTCCCAAGTCGGAAGGCACGCTTGCCTTCGAGTGTTCGGCGGACGAAGCCATTCGCAGGGCGAACGAATGGGGCACGCAACCGCTGCCGGTGTCGGCGACGTGCTTCCACCATGGACACCTGCGCGTCCGATTGTCGGGCGCGCAGCCCGCCGTGGCCGCCGCGATAGCGAAATTGGGCGGCGAGCGCGTTGCGAACGCGGACGGATACTGGGCCGGCCTGCGCGATCACACGCATCTTTTCTTTGCCGGGACACGCGCCGCCGACGTGCCGTTATGGCGGCTGTCCGTCAAGTCGACCGCGCCGTACACTGATCTGGGCGGCGAGCAGCTGATCGAGTGGGGCGGGGCGCTGCGGTGGCTTGCCGCGGGCGAGCGCACCGATGTGCAGCGCGTCCGCCTGTGGGCAGCGGCCAACGGCGGCCACGCCACGCTGTTTCGCGCGACCGACAAGAGTGTCGACGCGTTCCAGCCACTGAGCGAGACGTTGAGCGCCTTGCACCAGCGGCTGAAGGCGGCGTTCGATCCGCATGGCATCCTGAACCGCGGACGGCTGTATCCGGATCCCGAGCGCGGCTGATGCAAACCAACCTTTCCGCAGAATTCCGCGACACTCCCGAGGGGCGCGAGGCCGACCCGATCCTGCGCGCGTGCGTGCATTGCGGGTTCTGCATGGCGACCTGCCCGACCTATCAGCTGCTGGGCGACGAGCTCGACGGGCCACGCGGCCGCATCTACCTCATCAAGCAGGTGCTGGAGGGCGAAGCCGTCACGCAGAAGACGCAACTGCACCTCGACCGTTGTCTCACGTGCCGCAATTGCGAGACGACCTGTCCGTCCGGCGTGCAATATGGACGCCTGCTCGACATCGGCCGCGCAATCGTGGAGCGCAAGGTCGGCCGCACGCCGACGGAGGCCGCGCAGCGCTGGAGCCTGCGCCGCGCGCTGATGTCGGGTTCGCTGTTCGCCGCGGCGCTATCGTCCGCGCGGATGGTCAAGGGATTGCTGCCGCGCGAGCTCGGCGACCGGATTCCGGCGGCGTCGCGCGCCGGCGCATGGCCCGCGCCGAGGCACGCGCGCCGGATGCTGCTGATGGAAGGCTGCGTGCAGCCGGCGCTGAAACCCAACATCGATGCCGCCGCGGCGCGCGTCCTCGACCGCATCGGGATATCGGTCACGCGTGCGCCGGGTAGCGGATGCTGCGGGGCGCTGTCGCATCACCTTGGCGCCGGCGATGAAGCGCACGCCATCGTCCGCCGCAACATCGACGCGTGGTGGCCGCACGTCGAGCAGGGCGTGGAGGCGATCGTCGTGACGGCCAGCGGGTGCGGCGTGATGGTGAAGGATTACGGACATTTTCTCGCGCACGAGCCCGCCTACGCGGCGAGGGCGTCGCGCATTGCGGAACTCGCGCGCGATCCAATCGAGATCGTGACGGCGGAATGGCGAAAGATCGCGCCGTTGGTGGCGATGGACCAGGGGCCGCAACGCGTCGCGTTCCATCCTCCCTGCACACTCCAGCATGGCATGCAGATTCGCGGCCAGGTGGAGGAAATCATCCTGGCGCTCGGACATTCGCTGCTGCCGGTAGCCGATGCGCACACGTGCTGCGGGTCCGCGGGCACGTATTCGATACTGCAACCCAAACTTGCCGGCGAACTCAAGGCCAACAAATTGCGCGCGCTGGAAGCCTCGCGGCCCAACGTGATCGCGACGGCGAACATCGGCTGCATGACGCACCTGGAATCGGGAACGCGGACGCCGGTGCGGCACTGGGTCGAACTCCTCGACAATCGCATGATGAATCCTGCCCGTCATTCGTGAGTGCCGCCGCACAGACGCCGGAGCGGCCGGATCGGCGCGCCGATTACCGATACTTCCTGGCCATTCCGACGCGATGGATGGACAACGACGTCTACGGCCACGTGAACAACGTCACCTATTACTCGTATTTCGACACGGTCGTGAACGAGCACCTGATCCGCGCGGGCGGTCACGATATTCAGCGCGCGCCGGCCATCGGAGTGGTCGTCGAGAATGCCTGCCGCTTCCACCGGCCGTTGTCGTTTCCCGACACCGTCGACGCGGGCCTGCGCGTAGTGAAGGTCGGCAACTCGTCCATCACGTACGAAATCGGCTTGTTCCGCGCGGATGACGAGTTGCCCGCGGCGACTGGGCGCTTCGTCCATGTGTGGGTCTCGCGCGCGACGCAGCGGCCGGTGCCGGTACCGGCACGCATCCGTGCCGCACTGGCGCCCCTGGTGGTCTCCCCGTGAGCGCGCCGCCGGCAATGAATTGTGCGGCAATGACACCCGCCATGCGCGGCGACGCGTGCACATTGCTGAGCGCCTTCCTCGCCGGCGACGAACACTATCGCGCATCGGCCGAAGCCTATGGTGACGGCGGCATCGCCGCGCTCGAACGAGCGCTCGACCTGTTCCTGGAGCGCCCCGATTTGGGATTCGTGTGGCTCGCCCGGGCGAGCGACGGCCGGACGTTCGTGACGGCGGGCGCGTGCGTCGTCTGCTACGCGATCTCGACGTCGCGCGGGTCTGTCGTCGCCAAGCTCGACGACGTCACGATTCGCGCGGACTGGCAGGGGCGCGGCGTGGGCAGCGGCATGCTGTCGGCGCTGGCGCAGGAGCTGCGCGCAAAGGGCCTGTCGCGCATCGACTGCGGATGCCACCGCGCCAACGAGCGCGCATGGCGCTTCTACGAGCGGATGGGATTCCGGCCGCTCGACGAAGAGCGCATCGCGATGCTGCTGTGACGGCAGCTCGCAGGGCGCGGCTGTTCGCGCTGGTTCCGGCCGCCGGCGGCGGCTCGCGTTTCGGCGTGACACTGCCCAAGCAATATGCGCTGCTGGCGGGACGTCCGCTGCTAGCGCGGACGCTCGACCGGCTGCGCGATGCGCTCGACCTCGATGGAATCGCCGTGGCCATCGCGCCTGCCGACCTGCACTATGACCGGGCCATCGGCTCACGCGACGGCGTCACGGTATTGCGCGCCGGCGGGACCACGCGAAGCGACACGGTTCGCAACGCGCTGCAGTTGCTCGCGGAAACGTGCCGCGACGACGACTGGATCCTGGTCCACGACGCGGCGCGTCCGTGCGTGCCGCGCGATGCGCTGGCGCGTCTGGTCGCGCAACTCGAGCACGACGCCACAGGGGGGCTGCTTGCCATTCCGGTCGCCGACACGCTGAAACGGGGCGACGGGGACGTCGACGTTCCGCGCGTGCTGCGCACCGAGGACCGCGCGGGCTTGTGGCAGGCGCAAACGCCGCAGATGTTCCGCTACGGCGTGCTGGTTCGGGCATGCGCGGACCCTGCCGCGCGCCATTGCACGGACGAAGCGCAGGCGGTCGAGATGATCGGCTTGACGCCACGGCTCGTGCGCGGCAGCCAGGCCAATCTCAAGGTCACCTTTCCCGATGATCTCCAACTGGCGGCGGCCATTCTGGCGTCGCAGGCAGAAGGCGAGAACGCATCATGAACATGCGCATAGGCAACGGCTTCGATGTCCACGCATTTGCTAAGGATCGCCCGCTGATCCTGGGCGGCGTCACCATTCCCCACGACCGCGGCCTGGCCGGCCACTCCGATGCCGACGTCCTGCTGCACGCGATCGCCGACGCGATCCTGGGCGCACTGGCGCTGGGCGATATCGGCCTCTACTTTCCCGACACCGATCCGCAGTGGAGTGGCGCCGACAGCCGCGAGTTGCTGCGTCACGTGTTCGCGCTTGCGTTCGATGCCGGGTGGGAGATCGGCAACCTCGACGCCACGGTCATCGCGCAGGCGCCAAGGATCGCGCCGCACGTCGCGGCGATGCGCGCCAATCTGGCGAGCGACCTCGATTGCGACGAGGCGCGCATTTCGGTGAAGGCGACGACGACGGAGAACCTGGGCTTCACCGGCCGCGAGGAAGGCATCGCCGTGCTGGCGAACGTGCTGCTGCGGATGCGCGATCGGAACGCGGGGCCGTAACGATCCCGCGAGGACTATGCCGGAATCGGCAACGTGACACGCGCGATGGTGCCGCCGCCGTCGCGCGGCGCCAAGTCGAACGTTCCGCCGTGAATGCGCGCGATGCGGTCGACGATCGCCAGTCCCAGTCCCGCTCCCGCCGCGCCGTCGTCGCGCGCCCGCGCGGCCGATGCCCGCGTGAACGGCTGCTTCAGCCGCTCGACCTGATCCGGCGGGATGCCGTCGCCGCGATCGGCCACGTCGAGCAATATGGAAGCGCCGGACTGCGACGTCGTGACCTCGACGGGCGGGGCGCCGTAGGCGAGCGCGTTGTCGACGAGATTGGCGACCAGCCGTGAAATCGTCGTCGGCTTCAGAGGCATCTGCGGGATCGTTCCCGGCTTGAACGTCACGGGCTGGCCCGCCTTGACGTACCGCTCGAGGCACGCGCCGACGATTGCGTTGAGATCCGCGGGCTCCAGCGCCGTCGCGGCATCGTCGCGCGCGAAATCGAGGAACTGTCCGATGATCCGGTCCATCTCCTCGATGTCGGCGACCATGCCGGCGCGCGTGCCGTCGTCACGGGTGCCGAGTTCGATGCCTAGGCGCAGCCGCGACAACGGCGTCCGCAAGTCGTGCGATACGCCGGCTAAAAGCACCGCGCGGTCGCGCTCGATCTGACGCAGGTTGGCGAGCATTGCGTTGAATCCACGGTTGACGGCGGCGATTTCCGTCGGCCCCGACTCCGGCAGCGGCGGCGGAGTTTCGCCGCGTCCCACCCGGTCGACGGCGCCAGTGAGCTCCCGCAGCGGGCGCGCGAGGAAACGCGCAAAGACGAAGGCGGCCGCCAGCAGCAACGCGAGCACGACCAGCGTCCACGTCAGCGCGCGTGACGGAATGTCCTCGGCCTGCGGCCGGTCGGGCATCGGGAAGCCGACCCAGTAGCCTTCGCCACCGGCATTGACGCGCACGAGCAGCAGGCGCGCGCGCGGCGCCACGCGCACTTCGGTGTCGGGCCCCATCTTCGTGCGCAGGCGATCCTCGAGATCGGTGAACAGCGGACCGATGACAGGCTGGCCGACGTTGGGGCGCTCCTCTTCCGGGACGATGCGCACGCCGTATTCGCGATTGAGGCGCAGCAATGTCTCCCGCCGGTGCGGGCCGTCAGCGCTTTCGAGCGCGGCACGCAGCGCCTGCAGCTGCGCCAGCTTGGTGTCGCTGAACTGGCGGATGAGAAGTTCTGCGCGGTCGTGCCGGAACATGACGATGCTGGTGAGCACCGCCAGCGCCACCACGGTGACCAGCAGCATCACAAGGCGCCCGAACAGCGAGCGCGGCAGAAGTGTCACGCCGCACCTTCGCCGTCGCCGACGGCAGCTGGCTGTCCGTCACCGTCGGGCGCCGCCAGGTCGGGAACGTACACATAGCCGAAGCCCCAGACGGTCTGGATGAAGCGCGGATTGGCGGGGTCGGGCTCGATCAACTTGCGCAGCCGCGAGACCTGGACATCGATGGCGCGGTCGAACACCTCATGGTCTCGACCGCGCGCCAGCATCATCAGCTTTTCGCGGGCGAGCGGCTGCCGGGGGTGCTGCACGAACACCTTCAACAGCGAGAATTCTCCGGTCGTGAGCGAGATGCTCTTGCCGTCGCGAATCAGCGCGCGCGCGGAAAGGTCGAGCGAGTAAGGTCCGAAGGGCACGCTGCCTTCATCGCCCGGAGCACCCGGCGCCAGCCGCTCGACCTGCCTGCGCAGCACGGCATGGATGCGCGCGACCAGCTCCCGCGGATTGAACGGCTTGGGCAGGTAGTCGTCGGCGCCCATCTCGAGGCCGACGATGCGGTCGACCTCCTCGCCTTTGGCGGTGAGCATGATGATGGGAACCGACTCACCCGCGCCACGCAACCGCCGGCACACCGAGAGCCCATCCTCGCCGGGAAGCATGAGATCGAGCACGAGCAGGTGAGGCGGGTCGCGCTGCAGTTTCTTGTCGATGTCTCGAGCGTCGGCGAGCGCCGAGACCTGAAATCCCTGCTCGCCCAGATAGCGGGTGAGCAGGTCGCGCAGGCGGACGTCGTCGTCGACGACAAGAATTTTCGGCGGGGCGGACTTTGTAACCATGTGTGCCATTAGAACGGCTGGACGCACGTTTCGTCGCGACGCTGGTGTAAGCAATTGTAACGTGACGCGCGGGCGCAACGTCCGGTTGCAATCCCCCGGCCGCCACGTCGAACGATGCGCGGACAATGCCTCTCGTAGCATCACATCGGCCGTTCCGAAGTGACACGGAATCGACGGTGACAACCAGACAGGAAAACGCTGAAAGAGGAATGAACATGAACGTACGCACATTGCCCCGCAACACATCGCGCTTGGCCGTGGTTGCCGCAACCGCCGTCCTGGCGCTGACCGGCGTCGCCGCATTGGCGCAGCCGGTTCCCGTACACATGCGCGGAGGCGGGCCGGGAGCCGGCATCGAGATCGAGCACGTGCTGGGCGCCGTCAAGGGCCAACTCAACCTCAACACGTCGCAGCAGCTGATGTGGGACAGCGCCGTCGCGCAAACCAACGCTGCCCGCGCATCGGGACGCGACAACATGCAGAAAGTCCATGACGCCCTGACGGCCGAGCTCGCGAAGCCGGAGCCCGATCTCGCGGCGGTGGCGGCGATGGCCGACAGTGCCCAGACCAGCAACCAGACGCTGCGCCACGGCGTGCGCGACCAGTGGCTCCAGCTCTACGGCACGTTCACGCCCGAGCAGAAGGCGGTCGTGCGCACCGCACTCCTGACTCGCGTCGCGCGGATGGATGCGAGACGCGCGAAGATGCAGCAGCGGTTCCAGGGCGGCGGCTGACGCAAAAAACGCTCCGGTTGCGCCGAAAGGATCCCATTGCACGGCAGCCGGAGATCTCAACGCTCTCCTTGGACAGGGGCGTGCGCTGCACGCCCTTTTTTTTGCCATGGCGAATGGCGGAAGCTACGGGTGCAGAAATGCACAATGCAATGAATTCAATGGCTTGACGCGATTGCCCCGCCGTTGTCATGACAATGGCATTGGTTGTGATATGCTTTCGTCATGGAGCGCCCGTGGCGTTCCGCCGCGAGGGAAGGGGCCATGCGGGTCGCACCGGATCTGCCGGTCATGGGGTTCGCGCACGTGTTGCGCGACGTCCTGCAAGCGTGGAGTGCGCCGTTGCGCTGCGCGCTGGTCGTCCTGCTCTGGTTCGCGCTGGCACAGTTGGTGGGCGCCGCGCCCTCCGTGAACCCGGTATTCCGCTTCTACAACCAGGAAACCGGAACGCATTTCTACACGATCGTCGCCACCGAGCGCGACCACGTGATCGGGTCGTATCCGCAGTTCATCTACGAAGGTCCGGCATTCGCGGCCCTGCCGCAAGCCGCCGCCGGCGCGCTGCCCGTCTTTCGCTTCTACAACACCAGGACCGGGACCCACTTCTACACGAATTCGCCGACCGAACGCGACCAGGTCATCGCGAACTGGCCGCAGTTCGTCTTCGAAGGTACGGCGTATTACGCGATGCCGGATGCGGGAAGCGACGGCCGCACGGAACTCTTCCGTTTCTACAACACGAAGACCGGCGCGCACTTCTATACGACGTCGACGACGGAACGCGACAAGGTGCTGGCGACGCTGCCGCAGTTCGTCTACGAGGGCGTGGCGTTCTACGTTTACAGCGCCGCCAATCTTCCTGTGCCGCCGGTGGTGATCGCAGCATCGGACGGGTTCCGCTTCCTGCAGCAGACGTCGTTCGGGCCGACGCCATCGACGCTCGCGCGCGTCAAGGCCATCGGCGTGCCCGCGTACCTCGAGGAGCAGTTTGCGCAAGCTCCAAGCGGATATCCGGATGCGGACTACAACTACCTGTCGCTCGATGAATCCGACAATTGTTCTTTCGGAGCGCCGCGCCAGGGACCGGCCTACGCCTGCGCCATCAACCAGTTGACGCTCTTCAAGCTGCGCAACCAGTTCTTCGCCAATGCGCTCACGAAGCCCGACCAGTTGCGGCAGCGCGTCGCCTGGTCGCTGTCGCAGTTCTTCGTCATCTCGGCGATGAAGGATCCGGACATGGAGGCGGGCTACGTGCAGGCACGCTACCACCAGATGCTCTTCAGCGAGGCCTTCGGGAACTTCGAGAACCTGTTGATGAAGGTGACGCTGTCGCCGCAGATGGGGCACTACCTCGACATGGTGGACAACGCCAAGGCTGATCCCGGCGCAGGCACCGAGCCCAACCAGAACTACGCGCGCGAACTGCTGCAACTCTTCTCGATCGGCGTCTACGAACTCAAGCCGGACGGCACGCCGGTGCTCGATGCCGCCGGCCAGCCGATTCCGAGCTATGGGCAGCCGGAGATCAAGTCCTTTGCGCGCGTCTTCACCGGCTGGACGTATCCGCCGTACGACGCGCCGCAGAAGAAGGGGCCCGATGACCGACGCTATTTCGCGAAGCCGATGGTGAACGTGCCGAGCGACCACGATTCCGGCGCCAAGGTCCTCCTCAAAGGCGGGACCGTGCCCGCGGGATTGGAGCCCGGAGCGGAATTGGCGGTAGCCGTCCACAACGTCTTCATGCATCCGAACGTGGGCCCGTTCTTCGCCAAGCATCTCATACGCCAGCTGGTCACGGGCAACCCGTCGCCGGCCTACGTCGGCCGTGTCGCTGCGGCCTTCAACGACAACGGCAGCGGCGTGCGCGGCGACATGAAGGCCGTGCTGCGGGCGGTGCTGCTCGATGCGGAAGCGCGCGGCGGCGTGAAGACGGACGCGGGCTACGGCATGCTGAAGGAACCGGTTCTCTACGTCACTTCGGTGCTGCGCCAGCTGGGCGCGCGCAGCGACGGCGCGGATCTCGACCAGCCGGCGCGGGCGATGGGCCAGGACGTCTTCTATTCGCCGACGGTCTTCAACTATTACCCGGCGGAGTTCCGGATTCCGGGGACTTCGCTGGTCGCGCCGCAGTTCGGCATCCACAATACCAACACCGTGCTGCACCGGATGAACTTCGTCTACGACTTGATCTACAACGGCGGCTACGATGCGGATGGCGACGTGCCGAACGCGATCGGCACCCACGTCGACCTCGGGCCGTTCGCCGGCGTCGCCGGAGATCCTGTGAAGCTCGTCGCGATGATCAACGACCGCCTGTTCGATGGCGGAATGCCGCTGCAGATGAAGGCAGCGCTCGTCGATGCGGTGAGCCTCCTGCCTGCGGACGATCCCGACGAGCGTGCGCGCACGGCGGTTTTCCTCGCGACGACGTCCTTCCAATATCAGGTGGTGCGATGACGATGCGCCTCGACCGCCGCCGCTTTCTGCGTGCCTCGGGCGCATTCTCGGCGGGCGCGCTCTTTCCGTCCCTCGCCGCCTGGACTCCCTCGGTCGCGGCACAGGCCGCGGACTACCGCGCGCTCGTCTGCGTCTTCTTGTATGGCGGCAACGACGGCAACAACATGATCGTTCCCTACGACGACTACGGGAGCTACGCGGCCGGACGCAGCGACGCCACGGGTGCCGCGATCAGCCGCGGCGATCTGGTGCAGATTGCTCCGAAGGGATTGCCGAAATACGGGCTGCATCCCAATCTGTCGGCACTCGCGCCGCTGTTCGCCCAAGGCAAGCTTGCCGTCGTCACCAACGTCGGCGCGTTGACGGGGCCGCTCACGCGCGCCGACTACCTGTCCGACAAGCCGCATCCGCGCAACCTCTTCTCGCACAGCGACCAGCAGTCGACGTGGCAGGGGCTCGTGCCCGGACAAGCCACAACGAGCGGATGGGGCGGCCGCATCGTCGACGTCACCGGCGCGGGCAATCCGGACCTCGCCATTCCCGGCATGGTTTCGCTGTCCGGCGACGCGCTGTACACGATCGGCGAAACGTCGCTGCCCGTGGCGCTGTCGCAAAACGGCGCGCTGGGCTTAGCCGGTGACCGCTACAGCGACACCGGCCGTGTCCGCTACGACGCGATGACGAAGATCCTCACGCTCGATCGCGACAACCAGCTTCAGGCAAGCGCGGCCGACGTGATGGCGCTGGCGGTGAAGAGCAGCGAGGCACTGTCCGACGCGCTCAACTTTGCCTACAGCGCCATCGACACGGCTTTCCAGGGCGTCAATGGTGGTCTTGGCGACCAGCTCTACCAGTGCGCAAAATTGGTCGCGGCGCATTCGCAACTGGGCGTCGCGCGCCACGGCTTTTTCACGTCGATGGGCGGCTTCGACACTCACAACGCGCAAAGCGGCGAGCAGGCGTCGCGCTTCAACGACCTCGGGCCTGCGCTTGCCGCGTTCGAGAACGCGATGGAGGCGCTCGGTTTCGCGGACAAAGTCACGACGTTCACGTTGTCGGACTTCGGCCGGACGTTCCGCATCAACGCCAATGCCGGCAGCGACCACGCTTGGGGCAGCCACCATCTGGTGCTGGGCGCAGGCGTGCGCGGCGGCGCGTTCTACGGCCGGTTCCCCAATCTCGCGATGGGTGGCCCGGATGACGCGGGCGACGACGGTCAGTGGATACCCACGACATCGATAGAGCAGTACGGCGCGACGCTGGCCCGGTGGTTCGGCGTGCCGGCATCGGCGCTCCCGCAGGTGTTTCCCAATCTAGGGGCCTTTGCCAGTGTCGATTTGGGCTTCATGAGTTGACTAGGCCGGCAGGGAAGGTCGGCCGCTCGCCATTCCTACGTCATAAAAGCAGCCGGATGAATGGACGGCAGACATCGTCGCCAAAAATCGGGCACAAGCCCCAGCCCCGCGGACGACGAATCCGCGTCGTATCCCCGGCCGGGCGTACATACTGATGTCATTAAGATGCGACGTATGCAACAAGACAGCGTCATATGTATTTAACGATATGTAATAAAATCAATATGATACAGAATATACTTAACATGGCATGCGCATAAAACAATATTCAAAAATGCCGTTTGTCGCCAAATATAAAAAAGACTTGAAATATGTAACTTGCCCATGAATAATCGCGGCACAGGGGAGCGTTCCGGCGTCCACAAGGGCCTTGAATGAAAGGCGCGCGTGCACCCTCCGAACGAGCCGACCACGAATATCCATCGTCCAAAGTCCGGAGGCTGGTGATGCAGGGCGAATTCAGCAGGTCCAAGAATGTGGTGCCGCGTACGCGTGGCTGGCTCAAAGATGTGGGGGCGATTCTTGTGCTCTGCTTCGGGCTCGCGGCGCAAGCCGCCTACGCCGACCGGCCTACCCGGTCGTCCGTTTCTACAACGAGAGGACGGGCACGCACTTCTACACGATCGACAGTGCGGAACGCGACAAGGTCCTGAACCAGTATCCGTGGTTCGACTACGAGGGCGTTCAGTTCTACGCCTACAAGACGCAAACGGCCGGATCGCAGCCGGTTTACCGCTTCTTCAACACGAAGACGGGTACGCACTTCTACACGATCGTCAGCGCTGAAAAGGATTTCGTCATCCAGAACTACCCGGTCTTCGTCTACGAAGGGCCGGTGTACTACGCGATGAACACGCCGGTGACCGGCAGCGAGGATCTCTACCGGTTCTACAACACGAGGACCGGCGCCCACTTTTATACGACCAGCGCCACCGAACGCGACCACGTTTCGGCGACGTGGCCCTGGTTCACCTATGAGGGCGTCGCGTACCAGGTCTTCGCGGATGCCACGCCATCCGGTGGTGGCGGCAGCGGCGGCCCGACAGCGACAACGACTGCACTTTCCAGTTCGGCGAATCCGGCCATGGTCGGCGCCAGCGTGACGTTCATGGCCAACGTGTCGGGTAATGCGCCCACAGGCAGCGTGAGCTTCACCGACAACGGTGCGGCGATCAGCGGTTGTACGGGAGTCGCAGTCGCGGTGAGCGGCAACACCGCTACGGCCGCCTGCACGACCGCGACATTGACTGTGGGCAGCCACAGCATCGCGGCCGGCTATAGCGGAGACGCGGCGAACGCATCGTCCGGCGGCACGCTGACCGAAGTGATCAACGGCAGCGGCGGCGCCGGCGTTTCGATAACGACGTTGTCCGGCTTGCCCAATCCGGCGACGGTGGGCGGGTCGGTGACGCTGACGGCAACCGTTGCGGGCAACGCACCCACGGGCACGGTTGACTTCACCGACGGCGGCACCGCGATCGGATGTACCGGCGTCGCGCTGACAGGCATTGGCAACTCGCGCACAGCCTCCTGTTCGGTGAGCACACTTGCCGTGGGCACGCACACGCTCGTCGCGAGCTATGGCGGCGACGCGAACAACATGATGTCGAGCGGCATGCTCACCGAAGTGATCAATTCGGGCGGCGGTGGAGCAGGGTCGACCGTTACCACGCTGGTCAGCTCGTCCAATCCGGCGGCAAGCGGAACGGCAGTCACGTTCACGGCTACGGTGACGGGTACCAATCCGACCGGAAGCGTCAATTTCATGGATGGTGGCCTGGCGTCGATATCGAACTGCGCTGTCGTGAACCTGACGGGCAGCGGCAACTCCAAGACTGCGGCATGCACGACATCGACGCTGACCGTGGCTACCCACAACATCACGGCGAAATATTCAGGTGACGCGACCAACGCGACATCGACCAGCGCGGTGCTGACCGAGACGATCACGGGCACACCCCCGGCGCTGGTGCCGAAGGTGGCGTTCACGCTGTCGAACACGCTGATAACTGCGCCCTCGACGGTGACGATCACCGCGACGGCCACGGAGACCGGCGGCACGATCGCCAAGGTGTCGCTGTACCTGAACGGCGTCAAGCTCACGGACCTGACCACGACTCCGTACACGTTCACCACGGCGGCGCTACCTGCGGGTACGCACGTGATCTATGCGACGGCGACGGACCTCTTGGGCACGGTGACTTCAACGCTGACGCAGAACGTCGTGGCGCTCTCGGGACCGCCGCCGGTGGTGACGCAGAGCGCCGACGTGTGGCGCCTGCTGAACCAGGCGACGTTCGGCGCGTCGCAGCAGGAGGCGGCCAGGGTATTGAGCCTGGGCATCTCCGGCTGGATCAACGACCAGATGACCCAGCCTATCTCGGGCTATCCGAACTCGAAGTACAACGTGATCTCGCTCAAGTCGACGCCGACTTGCACCCAGACCGACCCGGCGGGCAAGGCGTATCCGGCCGACTCTCCGCAGGCGATCTGCTACCGCGATCAGCTGACGCTGGCCGGGATCCAGCGCGACGTGTTCACCAACGCAATAAGCGCGCCGGATCAGCTTCGCCAGCGCGTGGCCTGGGCGCTGTCGCAGATCGTGGTGACTTCGGGTGCCGATCAGACGCTTGCGTTCGCGCACATCATGGCGCGCTATCAGAACATCCTGTTCAACAACGCGTTCGGCAACTACCAGACGATCCTTCAGCAGATCACGGTGAGCCCGGCCATGGGCGACTACCTGACCATGGCGAATAACGACAGGGCGAGCGGTGCCCGCGTGCCCAACGAGAACTATGCGCGGGAAATCCAGCAGCTATTTTCCATCGGACTCGAGGAGCTGAACGACGACGGCTCGACGATCAACGACGCCATGGGTGTTCCGATCCCGACGTACCAGCAGACCGACATCAAGGAGTTCGCCAAGGTGTTCACCGGCTATACGTACGCCGATCCGGCGAACCCCACGGCGCCGGCGACGAAGAAGAACTCGCCGTACTACGCCGCGGACATGGTGCCTTATCCGACCACGGCCAATTCGGGCCACGAGACGTCGAGCAAGCAACTGCTGGTGTATCCGGGTACGACGGGCTTGGTCAATGCCAACCAGACGCCGCAGCAGGACCTCGACAGTGCGGTGGCGAACGTGTTCAACCATCCGAACACACCCGCCTACGTCGGCCGGCAGTTGATCCAGCGCCTGGTCACCGGTAATCCGTCGGCGGCGTACGTCCAACGGATCTCCAACGTGTTCAAGAACAACGGGTCCGGCGTGCGCGGCGACCTGAAGGCGGTCGTGAAGGCGATCCTGATGGATCCGGAAGCGCGCGGCCCGGGCAACCCCGATCCGACGTTCGGCACCTTGCGTGAACCAGTCCTCGCGCTAACCGCGGCAATCCGTGCGCTGAACGGCATCACCGACGGGAATCGGCTGCCGGGCGCTGCCAGCAACCTCGGGCAGAACCCGTACTTCTCGCCGACCGTCTTCAACTACTTCCCGCCGGACGCGACCATTCCGGGAACGTCGGCGCGGGCACCGGAATTCGCCATCCACACGACGAACTCCGCCGTGGCGCGTTCCAACCTGTTCTACACGCTGGTCTACAGCGGCTATGCGCCGGATCCGACCATCGTCGGTTCGACCGGTACGAAGCTCGATCTGTCGCAGTTTGCGGCATTGGCGGCCAACCCTGCCGCAATGGTCAGCAAGTACAGCGACGTCCTGACTGGCGGACAACTCGACCCGGTGGCCCAGGGGCTCGTGGTAACTGCAGTCACTGCGGTACCGGTCAGCGCCACGCCCACGGCGGCGCAACTCTTGGCTCGTGCGCAGATGGGGGCATTCCTGATCCTTTCGTCCTATCACTTCCAGGTGCAGCACTAACATGAATACCAATCGCCGGAAATTCCTGACGTCGACTACCGCGCTCACCGCGAGCGCGGCCGCGGCCACCATGCTCCGCTGGGGGGTCGAGAGCGCCGAAGCGCAGGCGATGGGTGGCTACAAGGCCCTCGTGTGCGTGTTCCTGTTCGGCGGCAACGACTCGAACAACATGATCATCCCGATCACCAACTACGCGCAGTACGCGGCAACGCGGACCGTAGCGTCGAACGTGGCCATTACCCAGGCGCAACTGCTGCCGTTCAACGGTGGGGGGGCCCAGTACGGATTCCATCCGTCGTTCGCGTCGATCGCGCCGACCTACGCGTCCGGGAAACTTGCGGTGATCGCCAATGCCGGAACGCTGATCCAGCCCCTCACGCAGGCGCAGTACAAGGCGGGGACGGGCCGGCCGCAAAACCTGTTTTCGCATTCGGACCAGCAGAATGCGTGGATGGGTCAGCTCCCGGGTGCCACGGTGCTCACGGGTTGGGGCGGTCGTTCGGCGGATGCCCCAAGCATTGCGCTGGCGAATGCGCAATCCAATATTCCCGTGGCAATGTCGATCTCGGGAAAGCAGCTCTTCACCATCGGCGCCAAGTCGGCGCCCTTGGTGCTCCCGCAGAACGGAGGCGTTTCGGTGTCGGCTCAGAACGGCGCGGACGCGGCGGCGCGCTTCACTGCGCTGCAGGCGCTGCTCGGTACGGGCAAGACCAACTCCGTAGTTGCCGGCGCGTCGGCGATTTTCGACACGGCGCTTCTCGCCAATGCGACGGTCAATCCTATCCTGTCCGCCACGCTGCCGCCGGTGATCTCGAACGCGTTCACCGTCGGCGGTGCGCAGCTCAACACCGGCATCGCGCAGCAGTTGAAGCAGGTGGCGCGGATCATCAACGCGCGGGCGCAAACGAACAAGCTCGGCAGCTCGACCACGGGACGCCAGTTCTTCTTCGTCAGCATGGGCGGTTACGACACGCACTCGACGACCGTGAACAGCCAGACAACGCTGTTCAACCAGCTGGCGCCGGCAATGAAGGCGTTCTATGACTATACGGTTGCCGACGGCGTCGACACGATGGTGACGCAGTTCACGAGTTCGGATTTCAACCGCACATTCATCGGCAACGGCAACGCGGGCGTCGACCACGCGTGGGGTGGCCACCATCTCGTTCTCGGCGGCGCCGTGCAGGGCGGCAAGATGTACGGAACGTTCCCGGACCTCACGGTCAAGGGTCCGGACGACTCGGGCAACAACGGCGCGTGGATTCCGACCACGGCCGTCGATCAGGTCGGTGGCACGCTGGCGAAATGGTTCGGCATGCCGGCGGTGGATATCGCGCAGGTATTCCCGAATCTCAAGAACTTCCCGACCGCAGATCTGGGATTCATGGGTTGACGATAACGCGGCCGCCACGCAGCGGCCGCACATGACCATGACGGTCCTGCGTTAAACGACTCCGGCGCCGCATCCCCCCGCGACGCCGGCGCGGGACCGCCACCTTTCCTCCTCCGACCGCCGGTCGGGTCGCTTGCGCCGCGATCTGTACCGGCGCCTCTTTATGCGCGATTCGATTGCCGCGAGTGCTGCCGCATCAAGCAGCGCGCGGCACCGCGCGCGCGATCAGCGCCGTGGCAACCGCCTCGAGGACGTTGGCAACGACGGGCTTGGGAAGAAGTGTCAATCCCGCTGAGCGGGCGGCGCGCTCGGCGGCCGCGCTCGTATCGCCTGAGACGATCAATGCCGGAACGGCGAATCCCAATTCATCGCGGAGGGCGCGAACGGTGATGACGCCACTCGCGCCGTCACCCAACCGCAGGTCGGCAACGACGAGGTCCGGATAGCGGGCCCGGCGTCCCAGTGCGTCGAGCAGCGTCCGTGCATCGCTGCCGCCGACGACTTGCGCGCCCCACAGCGAGAACAATTCGGTCATCGCGTCGATGGCCGTGGGATCGTCGTCCACCACCGCCACCAAGGTTCCATCGAGCGACGCGCGACCGGCGGAACGCATGCCCGCTGCGTGCCCGGCGAATGCGTGCGCGGCATCGGCGACGCGCACGGCGTCGATGCGAAAGCACGATCCGGCGCCGAGCCGCGAGGCCAGCGCGACTTCGTGGCCCAGCAATTTCGCGAGGCGGCGGACGATCGCGAGTCCCAGCCCCATCCCTCTCGGCGCCGCTGTCGTCGTGCCGCCGCAACGCACCTGGTAGAACTCCTCGAAGATCCTGTCACAGTGCTCCGGCGCGATGCCGATGCCGGTGTCGACGACAACGACCGAGACCTTTGCGCCGCGGCGCCGCGCGCCGATGAGGACGCCGCCGCGCGCGGTGCAGCGGACGGCGTTGGCGACCAGATTGCGCACCATGCGCTCGAGCAGTGCCGCGTCGCTGTCGACGGCGAGGCGCGTGGTTGCGCAGCGCAGCACCAGCCCCTTCGCCGCCGCCTGCGGACGGAATTCCGACGCCACGCGCGCGAAGAGCGGACCCAGTGCGACGCGGGAGCGCTCGGGCGTGAGCGCGCCGGCCTCCAGCCGCGACAGGTCGAGCAGCTGCGCGAACTGCGTCTCGAGCGCGTCGACGGCGTTCTGGATGTTGGCGATCAGCGGCTGCCACGAAGCGTCGCGTGCACGTGCTGCCAGCGCCGCCGTATAGAGTCCGAGCGCGTGCAGCGGCTGGCGCAAGTCGTGGCTGGCCGCCGCGAGCAGCTGGCTCTTCGCGCGATTGGCGGCCTCCGCCGCGGAACGTGCCTCGTGCGCGGCACGGGTCTGGCTCTTCAGTCCGTGAATGAGGTCGATGTTCTCGTAGCGGATTGCGAGCGAGCGCGTGAGCACGTCGTTCAAGTGGTGGCCGAATGCGAGCACGAAGCCCAAGACAACCGTCATCACCAGCGCGGTGAATGTGTGCACCTGGTCGGCGACCAGCGCTTCGCGAACGATGAGCGGCACCAGCGCGGGAATGACAAAGCCGTAGAACGACGGCTTGTAAACGGCGGTGAGGTTCAACCCGCCCAGGACGACGCCGAACAGGCACACGATCAGCAACGCCTGGTGCGGCGGCGAGTGCGGATACATCGCGACGGCGGCGATGCCCCACAGCGCACCACCCAGTGTCGACCCGACGACCCAATAGCGTCCCCAGCGCGGGGCCGCGGCCAGTCCGGGCTGCGCGCGATGCCATGCCCTGACCAGCATGCCGCGCCAGGCCTGGTTGGCCACAATGAGCATCACCCAGCACGCCATCAGCCACGACGGCGCCTCTCCCCACATCGCTGCGCAGAGGAGCGCTGCACCGAGAAGCATCGACGCCGATGTGCGGTGCCAGCCCGCGTACAAGTCCCCGACCTGGTCGGCGCGGGCGCGCGCGATCAGCGAGGGAGCGATGCCGGCGAGCGGGGACACGGCAAAGGTTCCGCGACGAGGAGCGGCCTG
This sequence comes from uncultured beta proteobacterium, assembly GCA_963828045.1. Lineage (GTDB taxonomy): Bacteria > Pseudomonadota > Gammaproteobacteria > Burkholderiales > Casimicrobiaceae > VBCG01. The sequence goes on from CAWHCM010000004.1 coordinate 1,348,876, forward strand.
TCAGCTCGCCTTGGTCCCCTCGACGCTGATGCCGCGGCGCGCAAGTTCGACGATCGCCTCCGAGCGCGAATGCACGTTCAGCGCTCTCAGGATGGCGCTGACGTGGACCTTGACGGTGCCTTCGGACAACCGCAGGTCGCGGCAGATGAGCTTGTTGGGCTTGCCCTGCACCAGAAGCTGCAGCACATCCGATTGCCGCTGCGTCAACCCGAGCGCGTTGATGGGGACGCCGTTTATCGCGCGCGGTGCACCGTGAAGATCGGTGGTCACGTGCTGGCCACCCGAGAGAACCGTCTGGATGGCATCGAGGAGCTCGATGGGGCTTGCGGTCTTGGCGATGAAGCCGCGCGCGCCCGCGGCGATGGCGGCGCCCACCGTCGCGCGATCGTGCGTCGCCGACAGCACGACGATCGGCAGCAGCGGCCGGTCGCGGCGCAACTCCGCCAGGAGATCGAGGCCGCGCGCGCCGGGCAGCGTCAAATCGAGCAGCACCAGCGCGCAATCGGGATGACGTGCGAGCTGCGTCAGCGTCTGCGCGCGATCAGCAGCGCCGAACACCTCGAGCCTGCGGTCGAACTGCGGCAGCACCTGCTCCAGCGCCTGCAATATCAGCGGGTGATCGTCGACAATGAGTATTTTCACGGCGCCCCCTCCCGTGGTGGCGCGCGAGGGACTCCCACCCTGCGCGCAGGCGATCACTCTAGTGGCGAACAGGGGGCGCGGCGAAACTGTCATTTCCGACAGTTTTGCGGCCGTCGGTGCGTCGCGCCCGCCGTCTACTTTCCGGAGTCGTCGGTGTCGCGCGGAGGAGCGTTGGCGGGCACCAACGGCCACGAATACACCACCATCCCGCCATTCTGTACTCCGGGCGCGGGTAGCGAGCCCCTGTTGACCGGCGCTATCCCGTAGTTGGCGTCGAGCTGGAGCCTGAGCCCCTGTGGCAGCGCCAGGGTCTGGGGGTTGTCCGACGGGTCGGAAGGAACGGAGACAGCTCCGTCCTGCACGCCGACGGCCGCCACGAATGAATCGGGAGGCGTGCTGCAGTTCCCCGAGTACGTTTCCACGAAGTAGCCGGCCAAGGCCGTCGCGCCGAGGGTTATCGACAGTGCGCCCTGCCTGAGGTTGCCGTCGATACCGAAGAACGCGCCGAGGATCGTCTGCGGGATTCCCCCAGAGAGAATGGTCACAAAATTGCGCGTGCCGCTCAATGTCGCCGTGCAGCCTCCGCCTTGATCGTAGGAGCCGGATCCCGTTATTTGCAGCGAGCTGTCCTGCGTCGTAAGGCCGCCCGTGTAGAGGTAGGTGAGCATACCGGCGGGCTCCGTTCGGTAGCCGGCGATGTCGGCGCGGAGGCGAATCGTACCGTTGCCTTGCATCTTGAAGCCTTGGAAGAGGGCCGGGTTCCACGTGTAGGTCACCGGGACCGACCACTCGGTGAGTTGGCGTGCGTTGCTCCTGACACCGCGAATCTCGACGATGACGTCGCCGCTCGTGGTCGGCCCGGGCAACTGGGCCCGGATCAGGTCGGGGGCCCAGTCGATGACGGCGAGACCGGAACCTCCTACCGTGACCTTCGGGGCCTGCGACTGATCGGAAGTGAAATCACCCTCGAGGTTCAGCGTCCCGTCGGCTTCCTGCACCCATACGCGCCGGATGCTCGGCGCAAAAATGGTTTTGTGCCCAAGAGCCGCATTTTCAAACGCCCCCAGAACGGCGGGACCCTTGCCACCGCCATGGGTATCGGTATCGAGGCCCTTTTTGTGCATGTCCGTCAGGACCTGGTCGTATGGAAATGCGCGCTGCGGAGGCGATTCCTTGTCGGGATTCATGTTGGCGCCGAGCATGCGGTCCACGAGGTAGGGCGAGGCTTTGGCCACACCCTGCGGCGACAGTTTGTCCGACCAACCGAGATAGACGCCCGCGCCCTTTCCGAGCATCGTGTTGCGGAATCGCTCGTTCAGCGAACTCCAGCATGCATTCACCATCACCACACTGTTGGGCGCGAAGCTCATGTAGGACTGCACGAAACGGTACGTGATGGCGTACCGGGTGTCCTTCAACTCGACCTGGCCTTGTCCCGGTACATCGACAGTGCCCTGGCTGGCGGTCATTTCCATCAGGCGGAGGGCACCCAGGTCGTCGGCGTATCTCGTGTTGAGGTCCTGGCTCACAACGGTCGAGGACTGGATCGCGTAGATCTTGTCTTCCGGTTCTACGCCTGAGACGGTCAGTTCCTTGCGACCTGCATGCGTGTTGAAGTAGAAGAACCCATCGCCGCCGACCTGCTTGAGCGCATCGACGCCTGCCGTCGCACCCACTGTCCCGGTCCAGCCCGTGGCATCGAAATAGTTAGCCATCTCGTAGATCGGGCTCTGGGCGTCTTCCGATGCGAACGATTGCAGCAACCGGTACCGGGGGGTATCTGACAGTGCCGCGCCGTCCTTGGCATAGCCTTTCCTGAGCGTCGATGCCGTACCGCCAGCTACGGGAGTACGGTCAAAGGCAAAGATATGACCGCTTCCGTCCTTGAAGTCGCCCCACGCGTTCAACATGTCGAGATCGACGCCGGAGTCCGCGTATTCGGGTCGAGATGACATGAACGCGGCGACGGCCTGTACCTGATTCACCTGCGACATCGCTTGCACGACAGGCGTCATGGCGTACGCTTCGACCGCCGCAATCGCCGCCAAATTGGTGGCAACCGGGTCGCCCGCGGCACCAATGGTCAGCGACAGGTTCGCCGAGACCACCGTTCCTCCGCTGTCGGTCGCGCTTAGGCTGATCGCGGCCGGCAGCGCAGTGGGCGCGGCCGAGGCGGACGCGGCGATGTGCAGAATCGTCGCGGTCGCCGACGGACCGACATCAAGTGTGCTCGCGGCGATTTGCCCGCTTACGTCGTCGGGTATTCCGGTTGCAGTGATGGACACTTGGCCCACGGTAGAACCATGCGGCGTGACGATGACGTAAACGTCGCGCCCGCCGCCGGGCAACAGCAGTGCCGATGACGGCGAAACCGTCACGTCGAACGAGGTAGTCGAAGGCACGGCACACATCGCGACGCCGTCCGGCCCGTAGCCCTCAGGCAAATAGCCCTTCGCAATCATCGAAGCGCGCACGTTGAAATCGGTGGTGTACCGGTGGTTCGAATCCACACGCTGGTTCCAGAGCCGGTAGACCGGCGCCAGGCCGGCGGCACAGGCGCCTGTGGTCGGATCCGGCAGGCCGACGTACATCACCGCCGGCGACTCGTAGTCGAAGGTTGGAAACTTCGTGCGCACGTCCGCGCATTCCGCGGGCGACGCCGAATAGAAGTGCGAATCGCCCTGCGCCGGCGGGATATAGAACCGGCATACCGGGCTCATTCCCGCCATGGGTCCGTCATACGCCTTGAAGGTGAAGCCGGTGCGCGCCCAGCCTGCGAACCTTCCGCTGTCGAGCGCCTGGATGTCGGCGGCAAGCGAACTGACGAAGTAGTGGTCGAGCCCGGCGTTGTAGAACTCGATCACGTCCACCAGATTTGCCTGGGCCCAGGCTGCGGTTTCGCAAAGCAGGGTTGCGCAGGCGGCGATGAGGCGGGTACGAGCGCGCACGATCTTCTCTCCCGGGGCGACACGATCGTGACGCCCAGCGACCAAGATGTGAGAAAAAAATTGCGCCCAACGACGCGCGAAGTCAAGCCGACTATTCCCGCTCGGCGGGAAAACGCGCGTTTCAGCCTAACCGGCAATCAACGCCGAAAATTCAAATATATCAGCGGATTAGGTGCTGGCACGTAAACGAGGTGGGCGCGCCAGTCGCCGCGCATTCCGCGATCGCAGACCGCGATCTCCCCGTCGCGATAAGTCTTCTGTAAGCGAAACAGGTGTAGGGTTCCGGCGACCGCAATATTCAAATGCGGCATCCGAACTTACGCCATGGATTTCGCCTACCGGATCGCAAGACTCCTCACCTGGCTTGCGGCCACATTCATTGTTGTCGCGGCTGCCGCGGAGGACGTCGCGCAAGTCCGTCCCGAACCCTTCTTCAGCTACAGCGACTTTGGCGGCCTCAAGTTGTCGCCATCGGGCAAGTACATTGGCGTGCTGGTGCCCGTGGAGGGACACGTCAGTCTCAAGGTGATCGATCTCGATGCCAAATCGGGCCGCGTCGTCGCGACGATGGATGGCGGCGACATCGTGCGGTTCGACTGGGTCAACGACAATCGCCTTGTGTTCGAAGGCGTGAGCTTTCGCGCGGGAGTGGAGAACCAGCGTGGCACGGGGCTGGTTGCGGTAAATGCCGACGGCTCCGATCTGGTAAGGCTGTCGCGTCCGTTCTATTCGTTGATTCGCGACGGCAGCGACGACATTCTTGTTGCCGATTACAAGTTCAACCGCCGCTATCCGAACCTGTACCGGCTGAACACCAAGACAGGCAGGGCCCATCTGGAGACCTTCGACAAGCCCGGCGACGTCGTGCGCTGGGTTGTTGACCGCAAAGGAGTCGCGCGAGCAGCCGTAACCGATGAAAAGTCACTTGCATCGCGGGTTTTCTGGCGAGCAGGTGGGGACGCGAAGTGGGTGCAGCTCGCGGAATTTCGGCTGGGCGAATCGCGCTTTGTCCCCGTCGCCTTCGATGGCGACGGCACGCTTATCGTCGCCTCGAACATCGGCCGGGACACCTTTGCGCTCTATCGATTCGATGCCGAAAAGAGGGCGCTTGGCGAGGAACTCGTCGCGCAGCCGCAGGCGGACATCACCGGAGGGGTGGTGTTCGACTATTCCAAGAACCGGGTGGTCGGCGCCAGGTACCAGGGCGCCACGCCTGGCGCCGCCTGGTTCGATGCGGACTGGGCGCGGCTGCAAAAGACGGTCGACATGGCACTGCCGGGGCACATGAACGTGATCAGCGGCGGCACGTCGCGAGCCTTGGTGTATGCCTACTCGGACACGGATCCCGGTGCGTACTATCTGCTCGACGCGGAAAAGCAGAAACTCGAGTTGGTCGCAATTTCGCGCAGGTCGATCCAGCCGGAGGCGATGCCCGCACGCAAGCCCGTCCGCTATGTGGCGCGCGACGGCCTGGAGATTCCCGCCTACCTGACACTGCCGAAGGGCAAGGAGGCGAAGAACCTGCCGATTGTGCTGTATGTGCACGGTGGTCCATTCGTGCGAGGAGCCTATTGGGGCTGGAGCGCGGAACCGGCATTTCTTGCGTCCCTTGGGTACGCGGTGCTCGAGCCCGAGTTTCGCGGCAGTGCCGGCTGGGGCAGCAAGCTGCAGATGGCGGGTTGGAAGCAATGGGGCCGCGGAATGCAGGACGACCTGAACGACGGCGTCGATTGGCTCGCGAAGGAAGGCATCGGCGACCCGAAGCGCGCGTGCATCATGGGCGCCAGCTATGGCGGTTACGCGGTCATGATGGGCCTGGCGCGCGACCCCGAGCGCTGGCGCTGCGGCATCAACTACGTGGGAGTCACCGACATCAATCTGATGTTCGACGTGACATGGTCCGACTACGCCTACGAGCTACTGGATTGAATATGCGGCCAAGGAACAGATCGGTGACCCGGACAAGGACGCGGCAATGTTGAAGGCGGCGTCGCCGCTCGAGAATGCGACGAAAATGAAGGGGCCCGTGTTAATGGCTTACGGCCTGCAGGACCGTCGCGTCCCGATAATCCACGGCGAAAAGATGCGCGATGCGCTGGTGAAGCAAGGGACGCCCGTCGAGTGGGTCGTCTATCAGGAGGAGGGTCACGGCTTCCTGCTGGAAAGGAACCGCTTCGACTTCTATCGTCGCGTCGCGAAATTCCTGGCCGACAACCTGGGCGAGAAGCGCTGAGCGCTCGGGGACTACCCCGACCGGCTGAACCCCACCTTCTGCTGCTCGGCCATCTCCTGCCGCAGCACGCGCAGCCGCGTTTCGACGACCGACAACTGGTAGAAGTCGCCGTCGCCCGCCTTGGCGGCAAACTGGAACTGGTCGACGGCCAGCGGCAGGTTGCCGATCCACGCGTAGTACTCGCCTTGATGCTCGTGCCACTTGAGGCGCTTGTCCTGCGCGGCGTAAGCGCGCGCGGCGATTTCGTGCAGCGGTCCTTCCTGTGGAAAGCGCGCGAGTTCGCGTTCGGCAAATGCCGCGGCGTCTCCCGGGCGGCCAGCCTTGATCAGCGACTCGGGATAGTCGTGGATGAGCTGCATCTTGTTCGGGTAGCGGAGCAGCGCGGATTCGAAGCGCGCGACGGCGGCCTTGTATTCCCCCGCTTCCATGAGCACGTTGCCGGCCATCGCCTCGATCATCGGATGCGGTGGCGCCATCTTCTCGAGCTTGGCCAACTCGACCTTGGCGCGAGTCGTGTCCTTGGCGCGCAACAGCGACGCGACCAGTCCGTAGTGCTCGGCGATCTCGTTGTTGTATTTCTTCTCGGCGATGGCGCGGTCGAAATTGGCGACCTGCTCGAGCGGATCGCCCTGGTAGCTTTGCAGCAGCGCGCGCACCATGTGGAAGTCCAGCGAATCCGGCACCTGCTTGTACGGAAGATCCTGCGCGCGCGCCTTGGCCTCCGCGATGCGCTCGTAGGTGATAGGGTGAGTCGCGCAGGTACGACGGCGCGTTGCCTTCGACGAAGCGGCTGGCGCGCTGCAGCCGCTCGAAGAACGACGCCATCGCATTCGGGTCGAAGCCCGCGGCGACGAGGCGCGCAAATCCGACGCGGTCGGCCTCGTATTCGTTCTCGCGCGTGAAGTTGAGCTGCTGCTGGACGGCCAGTGCCTGCGAGCCGGCAATCGCGGCCTGCGCGCCCTGGCCCGCGCCGCCACCACCGCCAGCCTTCGCCGCCAGGATGGCCAGTGCGAGACCCGCGAGCGTGGTCATCAGCACGTTCTGCTGGTTGGCGAGCATCCGCGTCATGTGGTGCTGCGTGACGTGCGAGATTTCGTGCGCGAGCACGCTGGCCAGTTGCGATTCGTTCTGCGCCAGCAGGATGAGCCCGGTGTTGACGCCGACGAATCCGCCGGGCAGCGCGAACGCGTTGATCTGCGGGTCCGGGACGGCGAAGAAAACGAAGTCCTGCCGCACGTCCCGCGTGGCGGCGACCAGGCGGTTGCCGATTTCGTTCAGGTAATCGTTGACTTCCGGGTCGTCGAGGTAACCGCCACCGGCGCGAATCTGGCGGACGATGTATTCGCCGAGCTTGCGCTCCTGCGCGGGCGACAACATCGTCTGCGACGAGTCGCCCAGGTCGGGCAGCTTCTGCGCCGGCGAGAGCGGCACCGCGGTGCTTCCCAGCGAACCGTATTTGCCGATGTCGCTGCAATCGGGCACGGGCGTGGCCGGGACCGGCGGTATCGATCCGTACTTGCGCAGGTCGCCCGGGTCGGTGGCCGTCTGCGCGATCGCCGAGGTCACGAGCGGCGGCATGGGCATGGGCGCAACCGCCATCGCAACTGCTACAACCATCGCCGTCGACGCCCGCGCGCAGTGGCGCGGGCGCGCGTCCGCGCATCGCCCGGTGGAGGCGACTTCAAACGGCGTTACGGTGGAATTGGGCGGCATGTGATGATGCTAAGATTCCCGTCGAACACTCAAGTTCAACGAAGGACGTCTCCCGTGGCACGTTCGCGTACGCCGGCAACGGCGGCGAAATCCGGCGCAGCGAAGGCAAGAGCGGCCAAAGGGTCCGTTCGCCGGCCCGCGGAAGAGGTGCGCGATCGCCATTTTACCCACTTCGACGCCCAAGGTCAGGCGCACATGGTGGACGTCGCTTCCAAGGATGTAACCAGACGTGTGGCGCGAGCCGGTGGCTGCGTTGTCATGCGCCCGGCAACCTTGGCGCTGATTCGCAGCGGAAATGCGAAAAAAGGCGACGTCCTGGGGGTTGCGCGCGTCGCCGCCATCCAGGCGGCCAAGCGGACGGCCGATCTCATTCCGTTGTGCCATCCGCTGCCGCTGACACGGGTGGCCGTGGAATTCACCTTCATCGCCGACGGGTCCGGCGTGGCGATCGAAGTAACCACGGAAACGCTGGGCCGCACCGGCGTGGAGATGGAGGCGCTGACGGCCGCCTGCGCCGGCCTGCTCACGATCTATGACATGTGCAAGGCAGTCGATCGCGGCATGCGCATCGAGAACGTTCGGCTTCTCGAAAAATCGGGCGGCAAATCGGGACACTACATCGCCGTCGAATAGCGCCCAGCTTTCTCCCGAGCGCGATCAGCCTTCTCGCGCTACCAGTTCCACAGCGTGCCGTCCTCGAGACGATTTACTGGCAGCGCGCTCGGCTTGTACGGATAGCGCGCGGCGAGCTTCTCGTCGATGTCGACGCCGTGTCCGGGCGTCTCGCCCGGATGGAGGTAGCCATCACGGAACGCATACGCGTGCGGAAACACCGCGTCAGTTTCCGCCGTGTGGCGCATGTATTCCTGGATGCCGAAGTTCGGCACCCACGCGTCGAAGTGCAGCGCGGCCCCCATGCACACCGGCGAGAGGTCGGTTGCGCCGTGGCAGCCGGTGCGCACATGGTGAAGGTCCGCCAGTTGCGCGATGCGCCGCAGATGCGTGATGCCGCCGGCGTGGACAACGGTGGTTCGGATGTAGTCGATCAGCTGCTCGCTGATCAACTGCTGGCAGTCGAAGATTGTGTTGAAGATTTCGCCGACGGCGATCGGCGTGACGGTGTGCTCGCGAATCAGCCGGAATCCGGCCTGGTTCTCGGCGGGGGTCGGGTCCTCCATCCAGAAAAGCCGAAAGGGTTCCAGCGATTTGCCCAGACGCGCCGCTTCGACCGGCGTCAGCCGGTGATGCACGTCGTGGAGGATGTGATGGTCGAAGCCTACGCGCGCACGGATCGCCTCGAACAGCTTGGGCACGTGGTCGAGATACCTGGCCGTCGACCACACGTTTTCCGTCGGGATCGCCGAGTCGGCCGGCTCGTAGTAGAGCTTGTCCTTGGCGACGCCGTACGTCGACGGCAGTCCGGGAACGCCGCATTGCGCGCGAATCGCCTTGTAGCCCATGTCGACGTAGCGCGCGACTTCGTCGAGCGTTTCGGCGATGTCGCTGCCGTTGGCGTGGCCGTAGACCATGACGCCATCGCGGCTGCGGCCGCCCAGCAGCTGGTAGAGCGGCAGGTTGGCCGCCTTGGCTTTGAGGTCCCAAAGGGCGGTGTCGACGGCGGCGATCGCCGTCATCGTGACCGGGCCGCGGCGCCAATACGCGCCGCGGTACAGGTATTGCCACGTGTCCTCGATCCGGTGGGCGTCGCGGCCGATGAGCGTCGGGAGCACGTGATCGGTGAGATAGGACGCGACGGCGAGTTCGCGGCCGTTCAACGTTGCGTCGCCGACGCCGGTGAGCCCGTCGTCCGTCTGGATCTTCAGCGTGACGAAATTGCGGCCGGGACAGGTGACGATGACTCGCGCGTGCGTGATCTTCATGGCGGCGTCCACAGAAGTGGGGGGAGGCGGCGAACCGGCGGCGCTGCCCTGTTCGTGGACCGGTGGTTGGACCACTTGACCAGATTGTAGACGCGGGTCTACCATGCTGTACATCCTTCGGCCGCGCGGGTCACGTCCGGACCGGGGCCACGAAGGGCCAATGCGTCGGGAACCCACCCGGCGCTTCGAGGGGAGTCGCTTTGCCGCTGCAGACCGTCGAACCGCGCCGGCTCTATCGCCAGATCGCCGACCAGATCGCCGGGCTCATCGAAAATGGCGAATTCGCGCATGGTTCGCGCCTGCCCGCGGAGCGCGAGTTGGCCACGCTGCTCGGCGTCTCGCGAACGTCGGTGCGCGAAGCGCTCATCTCACTGGAAATCGGCGGATTGGTTGAAGTGAGGGTCGGCGCTGGCGTATTCGTCACCGCGGGTTCTCCGGCGGCGGCGATGGCGGACGACAAGGGTCCGGGGCCTTTCGAATTGCTGAGCGCGCGCACGCTCGTCGAAGGCGAGGTCGCGGCCCTCGCGGCCGTCACGGCCAAACCCGAGGATCTGGAAGCGCTGCGGCAGGCGATCGCGCGTATGACGACCCATGTCGACGACTTCGCGATCCGCGAAGAATCCGACCGCGACTTCCATCAAGGTATCGCCAAGGCCACGGGCAACGGCTCGCTGGAGCTGGTCGTCGAGGGTCTGTGGAACCAGCGCGCCGAGCTCTGGGGCCGGATGCAGCGGCACTTCCACACCAAGGCGCTGGCGCGGCGGACGATCCACGATCACGCGGCGATACTCGCCGCCATCGTCGCGCGCGATCCCGAGGCGGCGCGAGCCGCGATGCATCGCCACCTAGACCGCGTCGTGCGCGAATTCCAGCGCGGCGTCAACGACACGCCGGAGGCTGCCGAAAGGCGGGCGGCGGCATCGCGCAAGCGCAGTCCGCGGACGTTCGCGCGAGCCTGAAGGGCAGGAAAGGATACGGGGTCGCAGCGTTTTGCGGCGACCGAAGTTGAACCACGAAGGAGGAGTGACAATGAGTGCATCGAAACAGTTGTTGTTTGTTGGAGGACGTCGCCATGCGTTGCGCGTGTTGGCGGCTGCGCTGGGCACCACCGCGCTGGTCTGCGCCGGCACGCTGCCGGCGGCGGCAGCTCCGGTGACCATCAACATCGTCGACGTCGCCGGCAATCTCGCGCTGACGCAGGACGCCATCGACGCACTACGTGAAGAAGCACCCGGACAAGATCTCCAAGGTCACCTATACGAAGACGACGGCGCCGGAACTTCCGGGCAAGCTGAAGGCGATGCAGGGCGCGGGCCGCAGCGATATCGACCTCGTCCTCACGGGAACCGATTTCCTGGCCGCTGGCATCGAGCAGGGCGAGCTGATCAAGATTCTTCCCGATCACGCGGCCAAGTTTCCGAACCTCACGGCGAACTACCAGCCGGCAGCGGCGAAGATGCAGGAACTGGCGCAAAGACTACGGCATCGACTGTCGTGTTCATGCCCGCCGGCCCGCTGGTCGAGTACAACCCGGCGAAGGTCAAGCAGGTGCCGACCACGCCCGCGGAGTTGCTCGCGTGGTGCAAGGCCAATCCCAACCGCTTGATCTACGCGCGACCTGCCAATTCGGGTCCTGGACGAACGTTCATCATGGGGCTGCCTTACATCCTTGGTGACAAAGATCCCAAGGATCCGGTGAAAGGCTGGGACAAGACCTGGGCGTATTTGAAGGAGCTCAACAGCTGCATCGAGTACTACCCGACAGGAACCGGCGCGGTGATGAAGGAACTGGGCGAGGGCTCGCGTGACATGACGATCACGATGACGGGCTGGGACATCAATCCGCGCGCGCTGGGCATCGTGCCCAAGGACTTCAAGGTCGCTCCGTTCAAGGGCATGACCTGGGTCAACGACGCGCACTACATGACGATCCCGAAGGGCGTGGCGCCAGAAAAGGTCTCGGCCGTGCTCGACCTGATGGCGTATCTGCTGACGCCGGAAGCGCAGGCCTACACGTACGACAAGGGCTATTTCTACCCGGGCCCGGCGGTGAAGAACGTGCCGCTGTCGATGGCGCCGAAGGAGTCGCAGGACGTGATCAAGGAATTCGGGCGTCCCGAGTACGAAGCGTGGCTCAAGGAATTCCCACACACCCAGTCGCTGCCACCTTCCGCGCAGGTCGAGGCGTTCAGGATCTGGGACCAGCAGGTCGGCGCGCAAAAGACGAAGTAAGCGGTACGCCCGTCCTGGTGGCGGGGGAAACATGATTGCCGGTCTTCCCGGTTGCGCGCGTCGCGGCCGGGGAGAGCGGTCCGCCGGACTACCTCGAACGGGATTCGATTTGATCCAAATCCCGCGGAACGATCGACCGTCGCCCGCGCCGACCTGATCGAGGCTTCTGGAACCTGCGATGAATCACGATTTCAACGAATTGAGACTGGACCGCGTGACACGGCGCTTCGCCGGCGCCGGAGGACATGCGTTTGCCGCGTTGAACGAGTTGACGCTCACGATCCAGCGCGGCGAGTTCATTGCCTTGCTCGGGCCTTCGGGCTGCGGCAAGTCGACCGCGCTCAACTGCATCGCCGGCCTGATGCAACTGTCGGGGGGCAGCATCTGGCTCGACAAGACGCGCATCGATACCCTGCCGCCGGAAAGGCGCGGCTTCGGCATGGTGTTTCAGAACTACGCGCTGTTTCCGCACATGACGGTCGCCAGGAACATCGGATTCGGCCTCAAGATGCGCGGATTGCCGGACGCCGAAATCGCGCCGCGGGTCGCGAATGCATTGAAGCTCGTGCAGCTAACCGGGCAGGAGCACAAGCTCCCCGGCCAGCTGTCGGGCGGACAACAGCAACGCGTGGCCATCGCGCGCGCGATCGTGATCGAGCCGCCGCTGGTGCTGATGGACGAGCCCTTGTCCAACCTGGACGCCAAGCTGCGCATCGAGACGCGGGCCGAGATCCGGCGCATCCACAAGGAACTGGGCCGCTCGACGATCTACGTGACGCACGACCAGGACGAGGCGCTCTCACTGGCCGACCGCATCGTCGTGATGAAGGACGGCGTCGTGCAGCAGATCGCCGCACCGCACGATGTCTACGGCCAGCCGGCCAACCTGCACGTCGCCCGGTTCATGGGCTACCGCAACGTTTTCGAACTCGCCGTCGAGCGCGAGACCGGCGATCACGTCACGCTTACCGGCCCGGACATCCGCCTGACCGGCGTGCGCAAGCAACCGTTGTCGGGCGGGCGCGCCGTGGTCGCGATGCGGCCGGAAGAGCTTCAGCTGGGCGAGAGCCCGAACGGCGCAAACACCATTGCCGGACGCATCGACAACGTCGAATATTGCGGGCGCGATTCGCTGGTGGACGTGGTGACCGCATCCGGCACGCTGCTGCACGTTCGCGCGACGGGCACGCCGGTGCTGGGCGACATGGTGCGCGTCCATGTCCCGGTCGAGCGCACGCTGGTCTATCCGCATGAGTAACGCGACGGCAACGCTGAACGCTCCGAGCGCGCCCTTCGACCGCACGCTGCTGCTGGTCGTGCCCGCGGCGGCGTTCATGCTTCTGCTCTTCGTCTATCCGTTCCTGTACGGGCTCGCGCTGTCGTTTAATCCCAAGGAGGGCGGGGCTCTCGCAAACTATTCGCATTTCTTCACGACCGACAACCTGTGGCCGACGATCTGGACAACGCTGCGCCTGGCGCTCCCGGCCACGCTGATAAACGTCGGCCTCGCGCTGCCCATCGCCTTCAAGATGCGCCTCAAGTCGCCGTACCAGCGCGTGGCGACGACGATCCTCGTCATTCCGATCACCTTGGGGACGGTGCTGATCGCCGAAGGCATGCTCACGTATTTCGGACCGAAAGGCTGGCTGTCGCAGTTCCTGCAGTTCTTCCACCTGTACGAAGGGTCGATCCGGCTCACGCACAATTACTGGGGCGTGCTGATCTCGCTGGTGATCTCGGGTTTTCCGTTCGCGTTCCTGCTGATCCTCTCCTACATTACCGGCATCGACCCGGTGCTCGCGCGGGCGGCGTCCACGCTCGGCGCCAATCCGCGGGCGCAGTTCCGCACGATCTATCTGCCCTTGCTCGCTCCCGGCCTCGCAATGTGCTTCTGCCTTGCCTTCGTCCAGGCGTTCTCGGTATTCCCGTCGGCCGTGCTGCTGGGTTCGCCCGCGGGCCCGACGCGCGTGATTTCCATCGCCGCGTACGAGGCGGCATTCGAGCAGTACGACTACTCGCTGGCGTCCGCAATCGCGATGATCATGGGCTTCGTGCAGCTCATCATCGTCGCCGCCGTGCTAGGCATCCGCAACCTCATGTACCGGGGTCCAGTGAGCGGAGGCAAGGGATGAGCGCCGCAGGGGCGCCCCAAGGCGCGAATTGCTCCCCCTCGAGGGGCAGCGCAGCGGCGAAGCCGCAAGCGTGGGGGCACACAATATGAGCGCGTCGGCCGATGCTCGCGATCACCGCTGGCTCGAGCGGGCGTGGTCGGGCTTCCTGTGGGGCCTGATGACGCTGTTCCTGGTCAACATCGGCCTCATGATCGCCGCGGTCGCGACCAATTCGTTCGCCAGGCGCTGGCTCGGCACCTGGCTGCCCGACGGATGGACGACGATGTGGTACACGTCGGCGTGGAAGGAGTTCCAGCTCGACCAGATCCTCTGGGTCACCGTGCAGGTGGTGTTCGCGGTCGTGTTCCTGGCGCTCCTGATCGGCGTGCCCGCCGCGTATACGCTGGCGCGCCGCAACTTTCCCGGCAAGCGCCTGCTGATGCTCCTGTTTCTGCTGCCGCTGATGGTGCCGCCCATCACCTACGGCATTCCGCTGGCGACCGTGCTGTACAAGGCGCAGCTCGCGGGCACGATCTACGGCGTGATCCTCGCCAACCTGATTCCCGCGGCGCCGTTCGTCATCCTCGTGATGACGCCCTTCATCGAGCAGATCGATCCCAATCTCGAATCCGCGGCGCGCGTCTTCGGCGCCAACACGAGCCGGATGTTCTGGCACATCCTGGTGCCATTGCTGGGTCCGGGCATACTTGCCGCATCGCTGCTCGTCCTCGTGCGCACGATCGCGCTGTTCGAACTCACGTTCCTGACGGCCGGACCCGATTCGCAGACGCTCGTCGTGGCGCTGTATTACGCCGTGTTCGCCGCCGGCGTGCGCGCGCCGCAATCGGTCGATGCGATGGCGATGGTCTACATGCTGGTGACGCTGGCGTGGCTGCTGATCGCGCTGCGCTTCGTCAACCCGACCCAGTTGGTGAGCCGGGTCAAGGAGCACCCGCAGCCGGCATGAACCGCCTGTCCCTGCGCACGATGGCGGACTTGCCAGGCGGAGTCGTGCGGCCTGGCTACGACCCGTCGCGCGTGGCCGTCGGCATCCTGCACCTGGGGCTCGGCGCGTTTCATCGCGCGCACCAGGCCGTCTACACGGACGATGTCCTCGCGCGCGATCCGCGGTGGGGAATTTGCGGCGTGTCGCTCAAGACGCCGCGCGCCGTCGAACCGCTTGCGGCGCAGGACGGCCTCTACTCTGTTCTCACGAAAGGCAGCGACGGCACCGAATGCCGGGTGATCGGAAGCGTGCGCGAAACGCTTTTCGCCGGCGCGGACCGCGCGAGCCTCGTCGCACGCTTCGCGGATCCGCGCATCGCAATCGTGACGGCTACCGTGACCGAAAAGGGCTATTGCCACGATCCGGCAACCGGAGAACTCAATCGCACGCATCCGGACATCGTCCACGACCTCGCGCACCCGGACGCGCCGGAATCGGCCGTCGGCATCCTGACGGCGGGACTGGCCGCCAGGCGCGCGGCCGATCTTGGCAAACTCGCCGGGCCACTGACCTTCGTCTGTTGCGACAACCTGCCGCACAACGGCCGGATGGTGGAAGGCATCGTGGCGGCCTTCGCGCGCGAGCGCGATGCGGCGCTGGCCGGGTGGATCGGCGACAACGTGACGTTTCCGTGCGCGATGGTCGACCGCATCGTGCCGGCGACCACGGACGCCGATTTGGCCGAAGCGGACAGTCTGCTGGGCGTGCACGACGCCGCGCCGGTCGTCGCGGAGCGATTCGGGCAGTGGGTCATCGAGAACCGCTTCGCCGGCGCGCGTCCCGCGTGGGAGGAGGCCGGCGGGCAGTTCGTCGCCGACGTCGCGCCGTTCGAAACGATGAAGCTGCGCTTGCTCAACGGCAGTCACTCGACACTTGCCTATCTGGGCTTCCTGATGCGGCACGACTTCGTGTGGCAGGCCGCCTCCGACTCGCTGCTCGCGACGCTCGTCGAACGCCAGATGGTCGAGGAGATCGCGCCGACACTCGCCCGTCCGCCAGGCACCGACCTCAACGTCTACGGCGGCCAGCTGATGCAGCGCTTTCGCAATACAGCACTGCCGCATCGCACGCGGCAGATCGCGATGGACGGATCGCAGAAGCTGCCGCAACGGCTGCTGGGGACCGTTCGCGACCGCATCAGCGCCGGTGCTTCCTATGCGCATCTGGCGCTCGCGATCGCAGGATGGATTCGTTACGCCAGCGGCTCCGACGAGCAGGGCGGCCGCATCGACGTCGCGGACCCGCTGGCGCCAGCCTTCGCGGGCATCGTCGGCGACGCGCTCGGTGACCCCGGCGCCATTGCCGACGGGTTCCTCGATCTCAAGCCCGTTTTCGGCGCCGATCTCGTGGCGCACTATGCGTTTCGCGAGGCGGTGCGCAGGAACGTCGTGGCGCTATTCCGGGACGGGACGCGCACGACGCTGGCGCGGCACCTTCACGTCGCGTGACCGGCGAGCGAACTTTCAAGGAACCACGATGGCCATTCCGATGAACCTGCACCCCGACCGGCTCTTTCCCGCCGACGCCGCGACGCGCGATCTCTCGCGCCGTCTCTACGCTTCGGTTTCGGATCTGCCGATCGTGAGTCCGCACGGGCACACCGATCCGCAATGGTTCGCCGACGACGCGCCGTTCGCCAACGCGTCGGCGCTGCTCATCACGCCGGACCATTACGTCTTCCGCATGCTGTACAGCCAGGGCCTCAAGCTCGAGGATCTCGGCATACCCCGACGGACAGACGCAAATGAGGGAAGGCGCGCGGAGCAGGACCCGCGAAAGATCTGGCATGCGTTCGCGTCGCACTATCACCTGTTCCGCGGCACGCCGACGCGCATCTGGCTCGATCACGCGTTCAACACGGTTTTCGGCATCGACGAGCGGCTGACGGTCGAGTCCGCCGATCGCTACTTCGATCGCATCAACGGGTGCCTCGCGCAACCGGCATTTCGCCCGCGCGCGCTGTTCGAGCGCTTCAACATCGAGGTCATCGCGACAACCGAATCGCCGCTCGATCCGCTGGTTCACCACCAGAAGATCCGCGCGTCGGGCTGGAAGGGTCGCGTGGTCACTGCGTACCGTCCCGACCCCGTCGTCGATCCGGAATTCGAGGGATTCGCTTCCAACGTCGCGCAGTTCGGCGCGCTCACCGGCGAGAACACGGCGACATGGAACGGCTATCTCGCCGCGCACAGGTCGCGCCGCGCGTTCTTCAAGACGCAGGGCGCCACATCGACGGACCACGGCCACCCGACGGCGCGCACGTCGGACTTGGCGCCCGCCGAATGCCAGCGGCTGCTGGATCGGGCGCTGGCGGGCGTCATTTCCGCCGACGAGGCCGAGACGTTCCGCGGCCAGGTGCTGACCGAGATGGCGAGCGATGAGCGTGGACGACGGTCTCGTGATGCAGATCCATCCGGGCAGCTTCCGCAATCACAATCCGCTCGTCTTTCGCGAGTATGGCCGCGACAAGGGCGCGGACATTCCGACGCGCACCGATTACGTCCGTGCGCTGAAGCCGCTGCTCGATCGATTGGGCAACGAGCGCAACCTGACGCATCATCCTGTTCACGCTCGACGAGACGAGCTATTCACGCGAGCTGGCGCCTCTCGCGGGCCACTATCCGGTTCTGAAGCTTGGCCCGCCGTGGTGGTTCTACGACAGTCCCGAGGGAATGCAGCGCTTTCGCGAACAGGTGACGGAGACCGCGGGCTTCTACAACACGGTGGGCTTCAACGACGACACCCGCGCGTTCATGTCGATTCCCGCGCGGCACGATGTCGCGCGGCGGATGGACTGCCGCTTCCTGGCCACGCTGGCGGTGGAGCACAAGATCGGCGAGGACGAGGCGTTCGAGCTGGCGCCGCTGCTCGCCTATGGCCTGGCGAAGGCGGCGTACAAGCTCTAGCGTGGCGTTATGCGGATGAGCGCGCCGCGGCTCGGCGATTAAGGGTAGCTGCGGCCGGCCGCGCGTGCGAGACGTTGGGCCGAGCGCCAAGAATCGCCAGTCCGTCGCTGGTCACCGCGGCAATCCACCACGCCAGCGCGCGACCCGGCCGCGCGTCCCGCCATGCGACATTCAGGCGCAAAGGTGGCTTCGGCGGAGCTCGACCGCCTTGACGACGAGGCGGCCCGCCGCGACTTCCGTGCCGCGATGAACGCGGGCAGGAAGCCGCATCCCAGTCCCGCGACCTGTGCGGCGAGCTTGGCATCCATGTCCGGCACGGTGAGCGTGTCCTGCCCGCCAGCAGTCCCACGGTTCGCGGCGCCAAGCGTCGCGACGTGTCTGCGGCGACGACTCTGCGGTACCCGGCGATCTGCGCTTCGGACAAGCGGCTCGGCCGCGCCGGCAAGCGGATGTCTGCGGAGCGACCGCGAAGATCATCGTCGTCTCCGCGAGCATCCGCAGCCGGTAGCCGCCTCCGGCCGGCGGATCGGCGGGCGCGCCCAGCACCAGGTCGGCGCGCCCGTCCGCCAGCGCGTCCCAGGCTCCGCCCAGGACTTCGCGCGAGAGCTTGAGGCGGGTATGCGCGGCGCTGCGCGCGCGGCATTCCGCGTAGAACGCCGCGACGAGAGGAAACACGCGCGCGAACGGAACGAGCGTGTCCACCGCGACGCGCAATCCGTCTCCCAGCCGGTGGCCACGCGCTGCACGCGCTGTTCGACTTCCAGGGCGGCCGCTGTAGCAGCCGCCTGCCGTCTTCGAGCAGCAGGCGTCCCGCCGGTGTGAGCCGCGCGCGATGGCCGGTGCGGTCGAACAAGAGCACATCGAGCTCGTCCTCGAGCTTGCGAACCGTGTAGGTGATGGCCGAAGGCACATGGTCGAGCTCGACCGCGGCGCCGGCGAAGCTGCCGCGCCGGTCGATGGCGTCGAGCACCGCCAACGCTTCGAGGTTCGTCAATGGCTCGCCTCGCGGAAAATATTCAAAATAATTGAATGACTTGTGTCAGTATAGACCGCTTCCATTGCCGAAGCCAACCCCTATCTTGTGCACACGTTATGCGGCGCTGGGCCGGATTCCGGACTGCGGCCGCCTCACCAGGAGATTCGAATGATTACGCTTCGTCCGGCGGCAGAACGAGGCCACGCAAACCATGGCTGGCTTGATTCGTTCCACAGTTTTTCCTTCGCCGATTACTACGATGAGCAACACATGGGATTCGGTGCCGCTGCGCGTCATCAACGAGGACCGCGTGCAGCCGGGCATGGGCTTCGGCACGCACGGGCACCGCGACATGGAGATCATTTCCTACGTGCTGGACGGCGAGCTGTCGCATCAGGACAACATCGGCAACGGCTCGATCATTGCGCCGGGCGACGTGCAGCGGATGAGCGCGGGGCGCGGCGTGCTGCACAGCGAATTCAATCCGTCGAAAGTCGATCCGGTGCATTTCCTGCAGATCTGGATCGAGCCCGGCGTGCGCGGCATTCCGGCGTCGTACGAACAAAGCCGCGTCGAGGCGGACGCCAAGCGCGGCAAATTGGCGTTGATCGCCGGCCCGGAAGGTTCCGGTGCGGCGGTGACGATCCACCAGGACGCGCGCGTGTACGCCACGCTGCTGGACGGCGACGAGTCGGCGGCGCTGACGCTTGCGCCGGGTCGCCGGGCCTATGTGCATGTGGCGCGTGGCTCGGTGCATGTGAATGGCGTGGAATTGACGGCGGGAGACGCAGCCCGCGTCGAAGACGAGGCGCGGGTCACGCTTGCCGAAGCCAGCGGCGCGGAAGTGCTGGTGTTCGACTTGAACTGAGCATTGACTTCGCCTGAAGCAAACTGAATGTGGACCGCATATCAACCGAGCGATTTCAACCAACGAGGGTAGACATGGATTCGAGAAAAGACGTTGCGGCGCTGGTGGGCCGCGTGCTGCTGGCGGTGATGTTCGTCACCGCGGGCTACGGCAAGATCACCGGGTATGACGGAACCGCCGGTTTTATGGCGAGCGTGGGCTTGCCCATGGTGAGTGTGCTGCTGCCGCTCACGATCCTGGTCGAGCTTGGCGGAGGCATCGCGCTGATCGTCGGCTGGAAGGCGCGCTGGGCGGCATTGGCGCTGGCGGCATTCACGCTGGTGGCCTCGCTCGTCTTCCACAACTTCTGGGCGATGCACGGTGACGCCGTGATGACCAACACGCTGTTCTTCTTCAAGAACACCGCGGTCATCGGCGGCATGCTGATGGTCTTCGCGTTCGGACCTGGCCGTTACAGCATCGATCGCGAGTGACGCGGCAAACGACGCGCGCGGGTGTGATCGCTACTCCCGCGCCCGCGAATCGAGCCAGATCGTCACCGGGCCGTCGTTGACGAGCGCGACGTCCATGTGGGCGCCGAATACGCCGGTGGCCACTGGACGGCCCAGCGCGTGCGCCAGCGACGCGACAAATGCCTCGAACGCGGGCTGCGCCAGGAGCGGCGGCGCCGCGGTCGACCACGACGGCCGGTTGCCCTTGCGCGTCGACGCATAAAGTGTGAACTGGCTGACCGCGAGCACGCCGCCGCCGGTTTCGACAACCGAGAGGTTCATCACGCCGGCATCGTCGTCGAAGATGCGCAGTTGCGCGATCTTGCGCGCGAGCCATTCGCGATCGTCCGTTGCGTCGTCCTGGCCGACGCCTGCCAGCACCAGCAGTCCCGGGCCGATGGCGCCGGCGACGCGTCCGCCGACCGTGACGCTGGCTTCGCGCACGCGCTGGACGATGGCCCTCAACGCCGGGCTCTCATGGCACGACGCGCGGCGGTGGTCTCATTTGACAACCTTTCGCTCGACTTCGACGACCTTGCCGTAGTCGAAGACGACCGTGGTGATCGTGTTGGCGTCGCCGGCCGCCGGCAAGTAGCTCCAGCGTTCGGTCTTGCGGCCCTTGCCTCCGCTGGTCATGTCGGCATTGCCGATCTTGGCGACCACCTCGCCCTGGCTCATGCCCGGTACGATGAACTTGCGCTGCGCGATATCGGCGCTCGCCGCGATTTCCTTGTTCTTGTCGGACTTGGAACTGTGGGGCGGCTTCGCGTCTTTGGGAGCCAGCAGTGTCGTCGTGGTTCCGGGCACCGCGCGGAACGGGATGACGGAGACCTCCGCCGGATCCGTGTCGAAGTTGCGCAGCTCCTTGCCTGCGGGGCAGGGGCTGTCCTGGTAGACGGGCTGGCCGTTCTCGCCGACACACTTGTAGATGACTGCGGCCGAGTTGCCGGGAAGGCAGGCGGCAAGCGTTGCGGCGAGTGTGGCGAGGAACGAAGCGCGCATGCGTTGGTCTGTCTTTGGGTTGCAGGCGTTACGATAGCGCTTTCCCACCCGCCGTGGACTACGACCTTCGATGGATGCCCGGATCGAGACGGCCTCCCGCGTTGCCGAGATCGCCCCCTTCCACGTGATGGAGGTGCAGACGGCGGCGCGCGCGCTCGAGGCGGCGGGGCGCACGATCGTGCACATGGAGATCGGCGAGCCCGACTTCCCGACGCCGGCGCCGGTCATCGCCGCCGCGCAGCGGGCCATCGCCGACGGGGGAATCTTCTACACGTCCGCGCTGGGCCTGCCGTCGCTGCGCGAGGCGATCGCGCGTCACTACGCCGACCACTACGGCGTCAACGTCGCGCCGGAACGCGTCATCGTCACCGCCGGTTCGTCGGCGGCGCTGCTGCTGGTGCTGGCGCTGATCGTCAACCGCGACGAGCGAATCCTGCTACCCGACCCGGCCTATCCATGCAATCGCCACTTCGTGCGCGTGCTCGAGGGCAATCCGGTCAACATTCCTGTCGGGCCGGACTCGAACTATCAACTGACCGCGAGCCTGATCGAGCGCAACTGGACGGCGGACACGCGCGGCGTGCTGATCGCCTCGCCGTCGAACCCCACCGGAACGGTCGTGCCGCACGACGAGATGCGCCGGATCGCGGCGACGGTCGCCGCCAGGCGCGGCCGCCTGATCGTCGACGAGATCTATTTGGGCCTGACCTATGGGGAGGAACCGCGCAGTGTGCTGGCCTTTGCCGACGACGCCTTCGTCATCTCGAGCTTCTCCAAATACTTCAACATGACCGGCTGGCGGCTGGGCTGGGTGGTGGCGCCCGAACGGCACGTGCGCGACCTGGAGAAGCTCGCGCAGAATCTCTACATCTCGCCGGCGGCGCCGTCGCAGCACGCAGCGCTTGCCTGCTTCGAACCCGAAACGCTCGCAATCCTGGAGTCACGCCGCAAGGCGTTTGAGGCGCGGCGCGATTACCTGGTCCCGGCGCTGCGCGCGCTGGGCTTCGGTATCCCGGTCATGCCCACCGGCGGCTTTTTCGTCTATGCGGACTGCTCGAAGTTCTCGCACGACAGCCAGCAGTTCTGCCGTGAGGTGCTCGAAGGCGCGGGCGTCGCCATCACGCCGGGACTGGACTTCGGCCGCCACCGCGCCGCGGAGCATGTGCGCTTCGCCTACACGATCGCACGGGAGAAACTGGAAGACGGCGTCGCGCGTCTTGCCGGTTTCCTCGGGAGCTGACGTGAAGAGGCTGGCGCTGGCCGGATTGGCCGGCGCGCTGCTCGCGGGCTGCAGCGCGTTCGAGGCGGCCGACTACTACTGGCAGGGCGCCTCCGGACAGATGGACATCCTCGCCCGCGCCAGGCCGATCGACGACGTGATCGCGCAGGGCGACGACGCCGCATTGGCCAAGCGGCTCGAGCGCGTGCAGGCGATCCGCGCCTATGCGAGCCGCGAACTCGATTTGCCCGACAACCGCAGCTACACGCGCTACAGCGACTTGGGCCGCTCCTTCGTCGTCTGGAACGTATTCGCCACGCCACCGCTGTCGCTCGCCGCGCGCCAGTGGTGCTTCCCGGTCGCCGGGTGCGTCAACTACCGCGGCTACTTTCGCGAAGGCGAGGCGCGGGACGAAGCGGCGCGGCTGGCCGCAAGCGGAGACGACGTCTTCGTCAGCGGCGTTCCCGCGTACTCGACGCTCGGCTACTTCGAGGACCCGGTGCTGTCCACGTTCGTCCGCTGGCCGGAACCTGAACTCGCGCGGCTCGTCTTCCACGAGCTCGCGCACCAGATCGTCTACGTCAAGGACGATTCCGTGTTCAACGAGTCGTTCGCGGTGGCTGTCGAGGAAGCTGGTGTCGAGCGCTGGCTCAAGGCCGAGGGCAACCCGCAGCTCGACGCGCAATTCGCGCGAACGCAGCGGCAGCGCACGATGTTCCGCGGGCTGATCCAGGAAACGCGCGCGCGCCTGGCCGCCGTGTATGGAAGCGACGCGCCGGATGACGTCAAGGAGGCCGAGAAGGCCGCGGCTTTCTCCGCCATGCGCGAAGCCTATGACCGCGCCAAGACGGCGGACCCCAGCATGGCCGGCTACGACCGGTGGTTCGCCGGATTCAACAACCATGGGCCGAACAACGCAAGCCTCACGTCGGTCGCGTTGTACACGGCGGATGTCCCCGCCTTTCGCGCGCTGTTGGCGCAGGAGGGCGGCAGCCTGCCGCGGTTCTACGCGCGCGTGAAGGAAATCGCCGCGCTGCCCAAGGTCGAGCGCGACGCGCTGCTGGACAGACTATCGGAAAGCAAGCCGGCCGTCGCAGGCTCGTAGCAGGGCACCCACGCCGCGGCCGCCGCGCCCCTAAACGGAATGCGTCGTTCCCCACCGGCGCGACGAGGCTCACAAGGCGACGCCAATCGAGGCTGCCTCGCGTTCCAGCACTGCGATGCGCGGCTCGATCTGCCGCTGCGGCTCGAAGAGCTCTACGGACCTCTTCTTCCCGGCGACCGCGACAGCGCGGAGACGGTCCGGATCGCGACCCAGCGCAATGACGGCTTCCGCAAACGCCTCCGGCTCCGGTGGCGCGATCACGAGTTCGCGCCCGGCGTCGAAATAGTGATTGAGCCCCAGCACGTCACTGACCACCATGGCCACACCGCACAGCGACGCTTCGGTGCAACTGGCTGTCGGGAAGCCGTCGAAGTTGCCCGGGCTGATCGTAAATGGGACGTTGGGTGACGCGATGACGTCCATATTCGCGAAGAACTCGCGCAACTCCCGGGTCGCGAGCCGGCCGTAAAAGCGCGTCCTGCCTTCCAGTTCGGCAAGCGGCCAGTCGTCCAACCCAAAGCCGCCGCAAACGTGGAACCGCGCCGCCGGAATCGCGGCAAGGATTCTCCGTCCTGCGTCGACAAACACCGGATATCCCTTGTTGCGTCCATGCGGCATGTACTTTTCCGCGACAAAGCAGATGTCGAAGGTGGCCTTGCCCTTTCCGTACCATGATCGCACAGCGGCGTCGTCGGCGAAATACATCGGATTGATGACGCAGCCGTATATCAACGTTCGGGGCACGGATGGATGATGCGCGGAGACGTAGGTATCCGTCCGATTCTGGGTGACGATCACATGCTTGAGACAGGGCGATGCGCAGATTTTCGCAAGCTTGGCGTCGCTGGCGGGATCGTCGATCCCGAATCCTCCGCCGGGGTACAGCGTCAGCACGAACGGAATGGCGTGCCGCTCGAGAAAAGGCAGAAAGGCGTAGGCGTTGTTGAGGAAGTTGAGATAGGCAAAGCGGGCGCCGGCGGCACCGGCGATCGAAAAATGCCGGACCCGGTCTGCGAGTTCCGGATAGGCGCGCGCATAAGGACGCGCCTGCACGGAGAAGTCGGGCAGCGTCGACAGGACGGTGAGCCGCGCGAATCGCCGAAGATAGGCGTTGTATTCGGCGACGCGGAAGCCGGTGAGCAGGTTCGGGAAGAAATCGTCAAGGACAACCCATCCGCTCGGCGCAGGGGCGCTACTGTTGAACTGGAACTTGACGTTGTAGTTTGCCGACGACCAGGTCATCACTGGCATGCCGGCTGGACGGACGGGCTAGAATGCGTCGATGAGCACGCTCCGGACCCAGATCGCCAACCTTCTGGCGCAAATTCCGATGGATTTCGGTGGCGGGTGCAGCGCGAGCAAGGCATACGTTATGGCTAGCCTAATCCGGGAAAGAAACATCCATGCGTCGCTGGATATCGGTGTGTACAGGGGTCGCAGCCTGTTGCCCCAGGCCCTGGCGCATCGCCGCTACACCGGGGGCGTCGCCTATGGCGTCGATCCCTGGTCGAGGGACGAGGCCATGCAAGCCGACAATGCCGCGCTCAAGGCCGCGCTCGATCGCTTCGTCGAAACGACCGATTTCGAAGCGATACACCGCGATGTGGATGAACTTCGAAGAAAATTCGCCGTCGAGAGGAATTGCGTGCTGGTACGCAAGACGTCGGCCGCCGCGATCGCGGAATTCCGGGAGATGGGTCAGACGTTTGGCCTGATTCACGTCGACGGCAATCACGACACCGCCATCGTCGTACAGGACGTCTTGGACTCCATGCGGCTTCTTGATGGGGAGGGAATACTCGTCATGGACGATGTCTCGTGGGACTCCGTCAAGCCGGCCTACGACCTGGCGTCCTCGCGGATGACGCGTTTGTTTCAGCGAGTCGATCCCGCCAACGATTACGCCGTATTCTGGAATGTACCCGAAGGCGACAGGAACCCGCCGCCATGGTTCGGTCTCTTTCACGAGCAGTTCGTACGCACCGGCTAACGCAGGCACCCATATCGGCCCGCTTGTCCACCGCGGTCATTTGGCGCGAAAACGGATCGGCGGTGTTTCGAAGACGACGCGTGGCACCGGCGAAGCGGTAGTTTTGCGTTGCGGCCCGCCGAGTATTCCGTAGATATCGTAGCTTCCTGTCAGCGCGATGACCTGGCGGCAAAGTGCTGCATCTCCCGCCTTGGACGCCACCTCGTACATCGTGTCGAGCGCGAAGGCCATGTGAGTCGGGCTCCCGACGCGATAGGCGAGCTGCGCCACATGCCAGTCCGGATCGAGCGACGGATCCGCATCGCGCAGTTCGGGAAAGACGGCGATCAGCGTTGCGCGATCCAGGCCGCGGAATCGGTCGAGGATGCGGCGGTGCTCCCACGCGTGCCGACTCCGGGTCTCCGGCTTCACGGCACTGGCGTTCAACTGCCCATCGCGAATTCTGTAGGCGCTGAGCGCTTGCGGCAGCACCTCGATTTCGCCGCGCCGGCACAAGCGTATCCACATGTCGAAATCGGGGAGCTGCGCGAAACAAGGGTCATAAGCGCCGACGTCGCGATAGACGTGCCGGCGGATCATCGCGGTCGGGTGCGCCAGTGCATTGCCCGTGAAGAAGAACTCCCTAAGCCACGCGAAGCGGCTCTGATTGCCTTTGCGTAGTTGTCCGGAGGCAAAATGCTTGCCTGCAAGCGGACCGCCGTCTTCTCCAATGAATTCGACCTGTCCGAATACCGCAAGCACGTCCGGCCGGGCGTCGAGAAAGGCCACCTGAGCGGCGAGCTTGCCGGGAAGGAAGAGATCGTCGGAGTTCAGCACGGCGATGTATTCACCCGCGGCGCGGGTGATCGCGTCGTTCAGCGCGACACACGCGCCTCGGTTCTGCGCAAACACGTTGAGCCGGATGCGGGGATCGCGCACTCGCGGACCCGTGCCGCCGTGGCGTCGGACGAGCCGTCGTCCGTGACGAGGATTTCAAAGTCCTGACACGACTGAGCGAGCACGCTGTCGAGTGAAGCGCGCACATATTTCTCGTGATTGTAGGACGCGATGACGACGCTGACCTTGGGCATGGTCAGTGGTGCCCGAGGCAATGCCGGATCATTGCGCAGATGCTCATGGCGTCCGCTGCGGTCAGGGCGCCGTACAGCGGCAGGCACAGCACCTCGCCAGCGCAGCGATGGGCGACAGGCAATTGCGACCGCCGGGCGCTGGGCAAGTCCCGATACGGAGGAATCTCGCTGCAGAGAGGCCAGAAATACCTGCGCGTGTGCACGTTGAATTGCTTGAGCCGCTCGTACAATTCGTCGCGCGTGCAGCCGGCACGCGTGTTGTCGACGCGGATGACGTAGTACTGCAGGCTGTCGGACGACGCAGGCGACGGTCGGACCGGCGCGACACCCGGCAGCAGCGAGAGCTCGCGGTCATAGATGGTCGCAACGTGCGCTCGACTCTCGCGCTCGCCCGCGAGGTGCGGAAGCACGGTCAATCCGAGCGCCGCCGAAAGCTCACTCATCTTGGCGTTGATGCCCGGCAGCCTGACTTCGGTTTCGCTGGCGATTCCGAAATTGCGCTGCAGATCGACATTGGCCTTGGTCGCCGCGTCACCAACGATCAGCGCGCCGCCTTCGGCGGTATGAAAGAGCTTCGTGGCATGGAAGGAAAGCATGGAAGCGTCCCGAACGAAGCGAGAGGGCGGCCCTCGTATATTGTTCCGAACGCGTGCGCGGCGTCATATATCAGTTTCAGCCCGTGGCGTGCGGCGATTTCGCCAAGGGCTGCCACGTCGCATGCGATGCCGTAGACGTGGACGGCGACGATTGCCGAAGTGCGCGCTGTGATCGCCGCCTCGGCGGCTGCCGGGTCGAGCGTGAGCGATGACGGATCGATATCGGCAAACACGGGTGTCAATCCTGCCCAATGCAATGCGTGTGTTGTTGCCGGGAATGTGAACGGCGTGGTGATCGCTTCTCCCTCGAGGCGAAACGCACGGCAAGCCGCCAGCAACGCGAGTGTACCGTTGGCAAACAGCGACAGGTTCGGCGTGTCCAGGAGCGCTGCCAGCGCGCGCTCCAGTTCCTGATGCTGCGCTCCGCCGTTGGTCAGCCACTGTGCCTTCCAAACTTCGCGCAGCCGCGCCTCATATTCGTCGAGCGGCGGCAGCAGCGGACGCGTGACGTAGATGGGATCCGGAAACGGTGCGGGGTTGGCCGCGTCGACGAAGAGTAGAGGTTCGAGGCGGCGCCGGGGTTCATCGCTGGCGGGATATAGGAGAAACGCTTACACGGATACGCGCGGGTATGCCCACCGCGGTCGCCCCGGCAGGAATGGAGCGCGTCGCGACGGCGCCTGCGCCGAGGCGCGAGAGTTCGCCGATGGCGACGCGCGGAAGGACGACGCTGCCGCGCCGATTTCACATTCGGCGCCGGCGGACGCACCCCCACACAGCGTTGCGCCGGGTCCCAGCGTCGCGTGGTCGCGATGACCGCGTCGTGGCTTACGCGGCACCCGAGGTTGAGGATGACGTGCGCGCCAATCGACGCATCCGCATTTATGAGCGCTCCCGCGAAAATCTGTGTGCCTTCCCCAAGCGATACGCGCTCGGCGATCCAGGCGCGCGGGTGAACGAGCGTCGCAAAGGGGTTGGAAACCGCGGCACGGATGCGCTGTACGATCTCCCGCCGTGACGCGGGGTTGCCGACCGCGACGACTACATGGCATGCCGGCTGTCCGGCCAGCCATTCGATGCCACCCAAGCGTGACAGTCCGACACCTTCGGGAAGCGTCCACTCCGGGCGGTCCGTCAGGACGCCCGCAAGCGACCAGCGCGCTCCCGCGGCACTCAGGTCACGGACCAGCGCGATGACTTCCCGCGAGTGGCCCCGGGCGCCAAATACCGCAAGTTCGTTCATGCGTTGCTCCCGGTGCTGGGTACCGACGGGGGACCTCGCCGACGCGATCGCTCACGCCGGACGGCTGCAATTATCGCATGGCGGCATTGTGCGATATCGTCGGGATAAGCCACTGTTTTTGAACCAGAATAAGGAGGCGCCACGGCACCCATATCCGATGACCGCCGGTAAGACGATGGATTAGGCAATATCGTTGATCGATAACGCGAATTGCCTTATAATTAACGGTTCCCTTGCCTCACCTGCCGCAGACGGGGAGGCCGCCGGTGGTTCGCATAAGCGGTAGAGAACAGCGGGCCGCCATTTAACCGACCGAAAGGAGTGCTCTGCCAATGCGTCATTACGAAGTGGTATTCATCGTGCACCCGGATCAAAGCGAGCAAGTGCCCGCGATGGTCGAGCGGTACCGCACGATGGTGACGGGCCGCAAGGGCCTGATTCACCGTCTCGAGGACTGGGGCCGCCGCCAGCTCGCCTATCCGATCCAGAAGGTGCACAAGGCGCACTACGTCCTCATGAACATCGAAGTCGACCAGGAAACGCTGGGCGAGCTCGAACATGCGTTCAAATTCAACGACGCGGTACTGCGCCACCTCATCGTCGCGATGACGGAAGCGAAGGTCGCCCCGTCGCCGATGATGAAGGAAGAGAAGTCGCGGTCGCTTGCCGGTGGTACCGGCAGGGATGGCGAGACGAGGAGCGAGGCCCGCATCGAGGCCCCCGCCGAAGTCTCCCCGGTCTCCGACGTCGCAGCCGGCTGACAACTCAAGTGCACCATTGGCGGCGCGACGTGCCGGGCACCAACCGGTTGACGCTCGATGCCCTGCTGACCGAACGCGGCGACCTTCGCTATACGCCCGCCGGGATTCCGGCAATCGAATGCCGCTTGAACCACCAATCGGTTCAGGCGGAAGCCGGTGGCGAGCGCAAGGTCGAATGCGAACTGTCCGCGGTGGCGTTCGGTGACGTGGCCCGGAAGCTCGCCACGCTGCCCGTCGGCAGTGCCCTTAGTTGCGAGGGGTTCCTCGCCCGGCGCTACCGGACCGGCATCACCGTCGCGCTGCACATAACGCATCTGGAATAGAGAGAAAAGGAAACGACATGCCCCGTCCCATCGGAAGAGGTAAAGGCAAGAACAAGAAGGACCTGAAGAAGCGCGATCGCGGCAATGCGCTCTTCAAGCGCCGCAAGTTCTGCCGCTTCACGGCCGAGAAGGTCGTCGAGATCGACTACAAGGACATCGATGTCCTGAAGGATTTCGTGCAGGAAAACGGCAAGATCATGCCGGCGCGCGTCACCGGCACCAAAGCCCGCTACCAGCGCCAGCTCGGCACGGCGATCAAGCGCGCGCAGTTCCTGGCGCTGCTCCCGTTCACCGACCGCCACTGATAGGAGCAGACCATGCAAATCATCCTGCTCGAAAAGATCGCGAACGTCGGCAATCTGGGCGACATCGTCAAGGTCAAGAACGGCTTTGCGCGCAATTTCCTGATCCCGCAAGGCAAGGCCAAGCGCGCCACCGAGGCCAACGTCATGTTGCTCGAGGAGAAGCGCGCGGAACTCGAAGCCACCGCCAACGCCAAGCTCGAGGCCGCGCAGGCGCTGGGTGCCAAGCTCGAAGGGCTGATGGTCAAGATCACGCAAAAGGCCGGCGTGGATGGCCGCCTCTTCGGCTCCGTGACCAACGTCGACATCGTCGAGGCGCTCGAGGCGCAGGGTCTCGCAATCGAAAAGGCGATGATCCGCATGCCCGCGGGCCCGCTCAAGCTTGTCGGCGACTATCCGCTGGTGATCGCGCCGCACCACGACGTCGTGGCCAACATCACGGTGACCGTGCTGGGCGAGACGGTCCAGGGCTGAACGACAGCAAGCATTTGGCGACAACCGGCTCGGTCGGGCCGTGAGAGGGCCGCATGAGGGCCGCGCCGTGGCAATGGCGCGGCCTTTTGCTTTTGGACGACCCCTCAAGCCTTCTTCGGCGCAGTAAAATCGACCTTCGCCCATCACCCTTCCCATGCCCGACGATCCCCAACTGGACGCGCTCAAGCTCCCGCCCCATTCGCTGGAGGCGGAGCAGTCCATCCTCGGGGGTCTCTTGCTCGACAACGAGGCCGCCGACCGCATCGGCGACGTCGTCGCCGAGGACGACTTCTACAGCGACGCCCATCGCCTCATCTACCGGCACGTCAGCCAGCTGGGAAGCGAGGGCAAGCCGGTCGACGTCGTGACGCTGTCGGAGTCGCTGGCGTCGGTGCAGAAACTCGACTACGTCGGCGGGCTCGCTTATCTGGGCGCGCTGGTGCAGAACGTGCCGACGGCGGCGAACATCCGGCATTACGCGAACATCGTCCGCGAGCGGTCGATCCTCCGGCAGCTGGCGGCCACGGCCGGCGAGATTGCCGACACCGCTTACAACCCGCTGGGACGAAGCGCCAAGGCAGTCCTCGACGAGGCCGAGGCCAAGGTGCTGCACATCGCGGAGCAGGGTTCGCGCGGCGCGCAGAATTTCCAGCGCCTGGGCACGCTGCTGACAGGCGTCGTCGACCGCATCGAGACGCTCTACAACCGCGACGATCCATCCGACGTCACCGGCGTGGCCACGGGCTACACCGACCTCGACCGGATGACGTCCGGCCTGCAGGAAGGCGACCTCGTCGTGGTGGCGGGCAGGCCGTCGATGGGCAAGACGTCGCTGGCGCTCAATATCGGCGAGCACGTCGCGTTGAACCTGAAGCTTCCCGTCGCCGTCTTCTCGATGGAAATGGGCTCGTCGCAGCTCGCGTTGAGGATGATCGGGTCGGTCGGCAAGCTCGACCAGCACAAGCTGCGCACGGGGCGACTGGGTCCCGATGATTGGGAACGCTTGTCGAGCGCGCTGGGACGCTTGAGCGAGGCGCCGATGATGATCGACGAAACACCGTCGCTCAATGCCATCGAAGTGCGGTCGCGCGCGCGGCGCCTCTCCAAGCAATACGGCAAGCTGGGGCTCGTGATCGTCGACTACATCCAGCTGATGCAGGCCTCGACATCCGGAGAGAATCGCGCGACGGAAATCTCGGAGATCTCGCGCGCGTTGAAGTCGCTCGCCAAGGAACTCAAGGTGCCGGTGATGGCGCTGTCGCAATTGAACCGCTCGCTCGAGCAGCGGCCGAACAAGCGCCCGGTGATGTCCGACCTGCGCGAGTCGGGAGCGATCGAGCAGGACGCCGACGTCATCCTGTTCATCTACCGCGACGAAGTCTACAACCCGGACACGCAGGAGAAAGGCGTGGCCGAAATCATCATCGGCAAGCAGCGCAACGGACCGATCGGCACCATCCGACTCACGTTCCTGGGCGAGCACACGCGGTTCGAGAACTTCGCGTCGGCGGGAAGCTACTGAGTTGCCTTCGGCAATTCACTTGACCTGCCGTTGCTGCAGCCATCCCCAGCCACAGAAACAAGGACTCCGTTCGCCATGGCTATCCAGCTTTTCGTTCCGACCTTCCGCATTGACGAGTGTCTCGCGGAAATTCGCGTCTGCCTAGAGAAAGGTTGGACGGGGCTGGGTTTCAAGACGGTCGAATTCGAAACCGCGTGGAAACAATACACGGGACTTCCGCATGCCCATTTCCTCAATTCCAACACCGTTGGACTGCACCTTGCACTCGAAGTCTTCAAGCTGCGGAAGGGATGGAACGCGGGCGACGAAGTCGTCACCACGCCGCTTACCTTTGTGTCGACCAATCACGCGATCCTTCATGCGGGCCTCACCCCGGTATTTGCCGACGTGGACGAGCATCTATGCCTGGATCCGGTCAGTGTGGCGCAAAGAATCACGCCGCGCACGCGTGCAGTCATGTTCGTCGGCATCGGCGGCAATGTCGGCCGATATCCGGATATTCTGAGGCTTTGCCGGGAGAAGGGCCTGACGCTCATCCTCGACGCCGCGCATATGGCGGGAACCCGGTATGGCGGCACGCACATTGGCGGCGATGCCGACGCGGCGATCTTCAGCTTCCAGGCGGTCAAGAATCTCCCGACCGCCGATTCCGGAATGATCTGTTTCAGCGGTGCCGCCGAAGACGCAATGGCGCGCAAACTCACGTGGCTTGGCATCAACAAGGACACGTACGCGCGCACGATGTCCCAGGAAGCGTACAAATGGATGTACGACGTCGAATACGTCGGCTACAAATACCATGGCAACTCGATCATGGCGGCCATCGGTCTCGTCCAACTCAAGTACGTCGAGCAGGACAACGTCTATCGGCGCCAAATCGCGGAATGGTACCGCGCGGCTCTCTCTGGCAGCGCGCAGATCCGTCTCATCCCCAGTCCCCAAGGCTGCGAGTCCGCCACGCATCTCTTTCAGATAAGGGTGAATAACCGCGACCCGTTGATCCTGAAGCTGAACGAACACGAGGTCTACCCCGGCGTGCATTATCGCGACAACACCGAATACAGGATGTATGCGCACGCGCATGGTTCCTGCCCCAGCGCGCATGCGGCGAGCGGGGAGATCCTGTCGCTGCCGCTGCATTTGCGCCTCACGCGGTCGGACGTGGAAACGATTGCCGAACTGCTGATTCGCTACGCCAAATGACCATGCTCAAGGGAAAGAGAGTCGTGCTGCGAGCCATCGAGGAGGCCCACTTGCCGGTCATTGCCGGCTGGCGCTCCGACGCGGCCGCATACCCTTACTTCCATGAATTTCATCCGATCTCGCTCGCCGACCAGAAAGCCTGGTTCGACGGGCAGCGCGGCGACCCGCGGGAGATCAACTTTGCCGTCGCGACGCTCGACGGCATGCTGGTCGGTACCATCAGCCTCGTCCACATCGACGGGCGCAACCGTCGCGCCGAACTCGGGCGCGTGCTGATCGGCAAGGAGGACTTGCGCCGAGGCGGCTTCGGTCGGGAGATGACCTATCTCGCGCTCGACTATGCGTTTGCCCACCTCAACGTGCACAAAGTCGTGTGCGAAGTCATTGCCGAAAACGCGCCGGCGCGACGGCTCTATGAAAAATTCGGCTTCCAAGAAGAGGGCGTCCTGCACAAGCATGTCTACAAGGCGGGCCGCTACCTCGATGTCGTGTTGCTGGCGCTGTTTGCGCAGGATTTTCGCGATTCACCCGGCGAACACGTGCTGCGCAGTCGCGCCGATCTCGATGCGGTTTAGTGATGAGAGGCACGGATCGTGACGTCCGACTCGCCCGTGCCGCTGATCGTCGCCGACGGCGACATCGCGACCACACGACTGCTGGTGCGGGAACTCGGGGTCGTGTTTCCCCGCGTCGAGGTCAGGGTTCCGGAATCACTTTTTGGAACCGAATTCGCCGGGCGGCCCGTTGTGCTTTCACGCATGTGCCATCCCAGCTTCTCTTGGCTTCCGGACTATCTGAACGGACGCGGCTACCGGTACGCTTATTCGCTCGACGACAATTTCTGGGAGCTCACGCCGGAGGTCGATATCCACCTGGCACCCTTCTACAATAATCCTGCCGTGCTGGCGGCGCTCGACCGATTCGTGCGCGGCGCCGAGGTGGTCATCGTGTGGTCGGAGCGGATGCGCAAGTATGTCGGTGAGCGATTTCCCGGAAAGCGCGTGGAGTTCGTGCAGTGCGGCGTCGACGTGATGCAGGTGGATGCCATGAGGCCGGCCAGGCAGGTTGCGCACGATGGAGTTGTCCGTATCGGCTACCCTTCGAGCCGCAAGGCACCCGTCGCGCCGTTGCTGACGAGCGTCGTCAGAGAACTCGGCGCCAGGCACGGCGATCGCGTGCAGTTCGAATTCGTCGGGTGGATGCCAGAGGCGCTGGCAAACGCGCCGCACGTCACGCTCACGCCCCACATGGCGAACTACGAAGAGTATCTCGAATTCGTGCTCTCTCGCCGATGGCACATCGGTCTCGCGCCGCTGATCGGTCTCCCGTTCGAGGCGTTCAAGACAGATGTCAAGTACCGCGAGTACGCGACCTTCGGCGTGCCGGGAGTCTACAGTCGCGTATCGCCGTACGCCGAAGCCGTCGATGACGGCCGCACCGGAATCCTGGTGGACAACGATGCCCGATCCTGGATCGCGGCGCTGGAGAGGCTGATCGGGGACCCGCGCCTTCGCGGCGACATCATGGAGGCGGCCTTGGCCGACATGCGGGCGCACCGCGACTTGCGCCATAGCGGCGAGCGCCTGGCGGCGGTGCTGTCCGCAGTGACGGCGATCTAGAAATGGATTCGCCGTCACGCAACCAGCCCTGTCCGTGCGGCAGCGGCCGGCGCTACAAGGACTGCCATGGCAAGGTTGCGGGTGCGCCTGCTGTCGCGGACCCCCACCAGGCAGTGCGGGAGTCCTGCAGGCAGCTGATGATGGAGGCCCTTGCGCACCAGAAGGCTCGTCGTCTCGACGAGGCCGAGCAAGGTTATCGGTCCGCGTTGGCCATGATTCCGGATGAGCCCGATGCGCTGCACATGCTGGGAGTCATCCGCTACGAATGGGGCGACTATGCGGAGGCCAGGACCCTCATGGTCCGCGCGCTCGACCTGACCGGATGGCGCATTCCCGCGATTCGCCAAAATCTGGGATTGGTGCTGTCGAAGCTGAATACGGACTCCGACGACAGCGCACGCAATTCGCTGGTGAGTCGATACCGCGAATATATGGCCGCGCGGCGCGGCCGCCGACGGACCTCCAATCCGTTGGTAAGCGTCGTCGTCCCGTCATTCAATCACGCGCGGTACATCCACCGGACGCTGCGCTCGGTCTTCTGCCAGACATATCGCAATGTCGAAATCATCGTGATCGACGATGGTTCGCAGGACGGGTCAGCCGACCTGATTCGCGAGTATCTGCGCGATTCGCCCTTTCCGCAGCGCTTGATTGCAAGGGAGAATCGCGGCGCGCCCGCAACCCTCAACGAGGGCGTGGCGCTGGCCGCAGGGGAATTCGTGCAGTTCCTGAATTCCGATGACTGGCTTGCGCCGGAGAGGATTGGGCGCATGGTTTCGGAGATCGCCGATCCTGAATGCGGCTGGGGATTCTCGGCGATTGACTTCCGCGATGCGGATGACCAGCCTGTCGATCTGATGCGCAACCGCCGCGCTTACGATCTGGCATGCCTGATCGGCGGGATCCCCTTGTGCGAAACGACAGGAATGATGTTTCTCACCGATAACGTTGCAGTCTCCACCGGCAACCTGTTTGTCATGCGTTCGCTGTTCGACCGGCTGGGCGGCTTCCGGAGTTTCCGCTACAACCACGATTGGGACTTCTGCCTGCGTGCGCTCAGGCTGGAGGAGCCGGTATATGTCCCGGAGCCGCTCTATTGCTACCGGCTGCACGGTGCCAACACG
The DNA here is from genome assembly GCA_963828045.1 of uncultured beta proteobacterium. Classification (GTDB taxonomy): domain Bacteria; phylum Pseudomonadota; class Gammaproteobacteria; order Burkholderiales; family Casimicrobiaceae; genus VBCG01. Next base: position 1,384,435 of record CAWHCM010000004.1, read on the forward strand.
ATAGACGAGTCGGCGGAGCGCGCCCGCGCCGAGGCGCTCACAGTCTGCACCGACTACGTCGCGTGGGCGCGCGCCGAGGCCAATCCCGGGAATCCGTTCGCGCCCGCGATTTCGACCTGGGGCCGCCTTTTCACGAATTCCATATTCTCCGGCGGAATGGGCGGAATTCTCGACGCCGACACAATGCGGCAGCTGGCATTGGCCTGATCGCCACCGTTCTGCTTCTACCGGGTGCAACGCGGGTGGCGCGGGCGTGCCGGCCGAGGAGTCGGTGAGGCGCGAGTTTGCGGCGAACGTGGAATGGCCGCGATTCACGCCATGGAAAACGCGGCGGCGGCAAGCTGACGTGAATCGTTCGCGATTGTCTCCAGCACGGTCCGCCACTGAGCTGCGACGATTCGCTGGTCATGACGTGCCCGGACGTCGGATTGTGCTGCGGCCAACAGTCGCATGCGCGTTTCCGGACTCGCGATAAGCCGCTCGAGCGCCGCAATCCAGTGTTCGACGGAATTGTCGGCCAGCAGACCGGTTTCACCGTCTCTGACGCAATCGACATACGGTGCCACGCGACTATAGACGGCCGGAATGCCAAGCGCTCCGTACTCTCGGTACTTGTTGTTGGTCTTGGCCACGGCAAACGGATTGGCGCCGAGCGGCGCCAATCCGATGTCCCAGTCGCGGGCTCGCTGAAACTCCAGGTACTCTCGATAATCGTCGATCACCGGAAAGCAGGTCACCCCAGGGCGACCGGCAAGTCGTTCCGGATGCCATCGGATGAATTCGAATTCGACGTTTCCGGCATGCCTGGACAGAACATCTTCGATCGCCGGAACCAGAAAGGTCTCCTCTGCAATGCGGGAAGACCCCGCATAACCGATGCGAAGCGGCAGTGCGGAGCGCGCGGGGGGATTGGGAAGACCTGCAAGCAGACTGTGATCGATCGCGGCTGGAATGTACCTGATCGATGCCGCGGGAAACTTGGCGGCCAGATAGGCGCGCAGATTCTCTGAAGGCACGATCACGACCGCCGCGCTGGCGATATACGCATCGATCGATTGCACGAGCGCCGGATTGCTGTGGTAGTCGATCAGGGCTTGCGGCACCCCCGAGTGCTGGATTTCCCAGAAATTGTCGTCGACAAAATACGCGTAGCGCAGGCTGGCGGGGAAGCGCAGGAGATGCAGGATTCCGCCACGCTGCGGATCGCCGACGCGGGACAGCACGATCGTCCTGCGCGCAAGCTGGCTCCTGCGTTGAATGTCCCGCGTGAACCGAAACTCGACCTGCCGCTGAAAGGCGTCCGCGAGGATCCGCTCCACGATGTTGGTCGTGGGGATGACCGCATCGGCGATGAGCAACGGGCCGAACTCTGTATCCGACATTGCCGTACCCTAACGTGGTGCGGGCGAGAGGGGTCGCGGCGGGCCTCCCCTTGCATTGCGTCCGCAGGCGCCCGGCTGCATCTTACGCGATTGCCGGTGCCGGGTCGCGCGGCCCGTGCCGCGTTACAGCACCTCCGCCGCGTGGTCCGCCAGCCGCGAGCGCTCGCCGCGCTGCAGCGTGACGTGGCCCGAATGTCCCCAGCCCTTGAAGCGGTCGACGACATAAGTCAGACCGGAGCTGCCCTCGGTGAGATACGGCGTGTCGATCTGCGCGATGTTGCCCAGGCACACGACCTTGGTTCCCGGCCCTGCGCGCGTGATCAGCGTCTTCATCTGCTTGGGCGTGAGGTTCTGCGCCTCGTCGATGATCAGGAACTTGTTGATGAACGTGCGGCCGCGCATGAAATTGAGGCTCTTCACCTTGATGCGCGAACGGATAAGATCGCGCGTCGCGGCGCGGCCCCATTCACCGGCCTCGTCGTCGGTCTTGTTGAGCACGTCGAGGTTGTCCTCGAGCGCGCCCATCCACGGGTTCATCTTTTCCTCCTCGGTGCCAGGGAGAAAGCCGATGTCCTCGCCCACCGGGACGGTGACGCGGGTCATGATGATCTCCGTGTACACCTTGAACTCGAGCGTCAGCATGAGGCCCGCCGCGAGCGTGAGCAGCGTCTTGCCGGTGCCGGCCTGCCCCAGCAACGTAACGAAGTCGATCTCTGGGTTCATGAGCAGGTTCAGCGCGAAGTTCTGCTCGCGGTTGCGGGCGGTGATCCCCCAGACGTTGTTCTTCTGGTGCGTGTAGTCCTTGAGCGTCGACAGGAGCGCCGTCTTGCCGGTGATGTCCTTCACGATCGCGTAGAACGCCGACTCGTCCTTCTTCTCCTGGTAGAGGAACTCGTTCTGCAACAGCGACGCGATGATCGGACCGGAGACGCGGTAATACGTGTGGCCGCCCTGCTGCCACGACTCCATGCCCTTGCCGTGCTTGTCCCAGAAATCGCCGGGGAGTTCGCGCGTGCCTGAATAGAGGAGTTCCGAGTCCTCCAGCACCTTGTCGTTGAAGTAATCCTCGGCGGCGATCCCAAGCGCGCGCGCCTTGATCCGCATGTTGATGTCCTTCGACACCAGGATCACGCTGCGCTTCGGCTGGTTCTGCGACAGGTGCATCACGACGGCGATGATCTGGTTGTCCGCCTTGCCGCCGGCCAGCGACGCGGGCAACGCCGTCGAGATGGATTCAGTCTGCAGGAAGAGCCGCCCCGTGGCCGCGCCGCTCGACTTGTCCGAGAGGGGGATACCCTTGGCGATGGCATCGCCGGTTTCGCCGGCGGCGGTGACGAGTTCGTCCAGGAAGCGGCTCACCTGGCGCGCGTTGCGCGCGACCTCGGTCATGCCTTTCTTGTTGTTGTCGAGTTCCTCGAGCGTGAGGATCGGCAGGTAGACGTCGTGCTCCTCGAACCTGAAGAGGCTCGTCGGATCGTGCATCAGTACATTCGTGTCGAGAACGAAGAGCTTCGTCGCGGACGCAGAACCGGTCTTGGCTGGCTTGCGGGAGGGGAGGAGGTGCAGCGTGGAAGGAGCGGGGCGCAGCTTGCGTTCGACCATGGGACTCCAGCGGAAGGGGTCGCGGGCGGACCTGTCGCCCCTATCGTGCCCCAAGAAAAGGCATTGGCACAAGCCCTAGTGGTGCCGGCGCCGTGCGGGGGCGACCCGTTGTGGTGGAAACGGGACAGTGACAGGCGCGTCGCGGCGTCAGCGGCGCGGCGCCCGGAACCGCGTCGGACGGCGCCGCCACACGGCATGCATGGTCTTTGCTGCCCGGCGCGATGCTACGATTTCGTTACGCTTTGAGCGCCGGCTTAGGTGCGAGGAGACGACCATGAACGAAACCGCGACCCACGCGGGTCAGCTTGGCATGCGGGCACCGCCTTTCGACCTTCCCGGCGTCGACGGCGGCCGGCATTCGCCGGCGTCTGCTCGCGGCAGCAACGGGATCGTCGTGATGTTCATCTGCAATCACTGCCCCTACGTGAAGGCGGTGATCGACAAGATCGTGCGCGACACGACGGAACTCGCCGCGCACGGCGTGGGCAGCATCGCGATCTCGAGCAACGATCCGGTCGATTATCCGGAAGACTCGTTCGAGAACATGAAGCGGTTCGCGGAGCAGCACCGGCTGGCGATTCCCTATGTCTTCGACGAGTCGCAGCAGGTGGCGAAGGCCTACGGCGCGGTCTGTACGCCGGACTTCTTCGGCTTCAACGCAGACCTCGAACTTGCCTATCGCGGACGCCTCGACAGCTCCGGCCGTTCGCCGGATCCCGCGGCTCCGCGCGAGCTCTATTCGGCGATGACGGAAATCGCACGCAGCGGCAAGGGCCCGGCGGTGCAACACGCGTCGATCGGCTGCTCGATCAAGTGGCGCGGCGGGCGCTGATACGTTTCCAGCTCGTCGTCGTTAGCCGCAGTCGCGGCTCGGCTAGCGCGCTCAGATCGGTGCCTGAACCGCGGCCAGCACTTCGTCGACATGGCCGGGAACGCGGACGCCGCGCCATTCATTGACGAGCCTGCCGGCGCCGTCGATGAGGAACGTGCTGCGCTCGATGCCGCGCACCTTCTTGCCGTACATGTTCTTCATCTTGATGACGCCGAATTGGGCGCACAATTTCTCGTCGGCATCGGAGATGAGCTCGAAAGGGAAGCCCATCTTGGCCTTGAAATTCTCGTGCGACTTGAGCGAATCGCGGGAGCAGCCGACGACGATCGCGCCGGCCGTGCGGAATTTCTTGTACGCGTCGCGGAACTGCTGGCCCTCGGTCGTGCAGCCCGGCGTGTTGTCCTTGGGGTAGAAGTAGAGGACGACGGACTCGCCGCGGTGGTCCGACAGCTTGAACGTGCCGCCGGTGGACGGCGCGCTGAAATCGGCAACTTTCTTTCCGAGCATCGAGGCCTCCATCATTTTCCTTGTTCACGCCGCCTGAGCCAAGTCGACGTCGGCCAGGAATTCCGGACCCTGCAGCAGCAGCGTCCCGGTGCGGCCCGGGATCGTGCCCGGGCCGGTCGTGCAGCGCGGCAGCGCCATGGGCTCGACGGACTCGAACAGAGTGCGCGTGGGTCCCAATGTCCACCCTTGCGCCTTCCAGCCGACGATCAGCTGCTCGAAGGCCGGCGCCAGCCGCATGCCTTCCAGTTCCGCATGCAACGTGAAGACATGGCCGGCGGGTGCTGGTTCCAGCGTCCTTTCGAGCAGGTGCGCGGCGACATTGTCCTCGGTGATGTCGTCGACGCCGATCAGCTCGTCGAGCGTGGGCAGCGTCGTCGGAAATTGCGGGCAGCGGACGAGCTCCGCGTTCCACACCGGCAGGTGCGGATGCGTGCCGCGGCCGTCGGAGCAGTAGTCGAAACCCAGCTGCTGCGTCAGCCGCAGCGCATGCCGGTTCATCTGCCAGCCGGCGGCGCCATGCGTGGACGGCGGCGCCTTGAAGATATCGGCGTAGCGCGAGCACGCGCGCTGCATCTCCTCGAACGTCCACGCCTCATCGGCGTCGGCGACGCCGTCCTGCCACCGGATGTGGTCCCAGCAGTGGATGCCCGTTTCATGGCCGGCATCGCGCACGCCCAGCATCACGTCGGTCGCGCGGCGGCCGATGTCGGGGCCAGGAAGCAGCGTGCCGTAGAGCAGCGTCCTGACCCCGTAGTGCTTGACGACGGACGTGCGGCGCACCTTGCCCACAAAGCCGGGTCGGAATACGCGCTTGATCGCGCGCCCCGTATGGTCGGGCCCTAGGGAGAAGAGGAACGTGGCGGCGACGCCGTGCTTGCGCAGGATCTCGACTAGGTTCGGTACGCCTTCGCGCGTGCCGCGGAGCGTGTCGACATCGATCTTGAGCGCGAGATGCAAGGGACCCTCGGTTGACAAGCTCAGTCGACCAGATGCCGCGCCTCGGCGACCTGTCCGCGGTAGGCCTCGAATATCCGCGTCAGCGCGTCCTCCATGCCGACTTTCGGCTTCCAGTCGAGGTCGGCGCAGGTGTTGGCGATCTTGGGCACGCGGTTCTGCACGTCCTGGTAGCCGGCGCCATAGTAGCCGGCGGCCGTGGTGTCGGTGATCGTCACCTTGGCCGCGTTCTCGGCATATTCGGGATACCGCTTTGCGAGCGCCAGCATCTTCTCGGCCAGTTCGCGCACCGACCAGTTGTTGTCGGGATTGCCGATGTTGTAGATCTTGCCGGTGGCGATTCCGTTCTTGTTGGCGATGATCCGGACCAGTGCCCCGATGCCGTCGTCGATGTACGTGAAGGCGCGCTTTTGCGTGCCGCCGTCGACCAGCTTGATGGGTTCGCCGCGAACGATGTGGCCCAGGAACTGCGTGATGACGCGCGAGCTGCCTTCCTTCGCCGTGTTGATCGAGTCGAGCCCGGCGCCGATCCAGTTGAACGGCCGGAACAGCGTGTAGTCGAGGCCCTGCTCCATGCCGTAGGCGTGGATCACCCGGTCCATCAGCTGCTTCGCGCACGCGTAGATCCAGCGCGGCTTGTTGATCGGCCCAAGCACCAGGTTGGAGGTCTCGGGGTCGAATTCGCTGTCGGGCGACATGCCGTACACCTCGGACGTCGACGGAAAGACGATGCGCTTCCTGTAGCGGACGGCCGCGCGCACGATCGGCAGGTTCGCCTCGAAGTCGAGCTCGAAAACGCGCAGCGGCTCGCGCACGTAGGTGGCCGGCGTGGCGATCGCGACCAGCGGCAGCACCACGTCGCACTTCTTGACGTGGTACTCGATCCACTCGCGGTTGATCGTGATGTCGCCTTCGAAGAAGTGGAAGCGCGGCACGTCGAGCAGGTCCGATATGCGGTCGGTCTGCATGTCCATGCCGAAGATCTCCCAGTCCGTCGACCGGAGGATCTCCTGCGAAAGATGGTGGCCGATGAAGCCGTTGACGCCGAGGATGAGAATTCTTTTCATTGGTTGGCGGCAAGCTGACAATCCGTCATTTTACCTGTCGGCCGGCTTCCGCGACCGCTTGCCGTCCTCAAGCCGCTCAATGTCGGCGAGCATTACGAATCCGTCAAACGTTGCGGCAAATGCCGACGCATCGAAGGGGCGCCGCCGCCCATTCAGCCGACGTGATTTCCAGACGGCCACCGCCGCCGCAGTCGGCCAGCAGCCGCGCACCGTCGGTCCACAGGCGTGCGGGGCCGGCGGGCGTTGCTTGTTCCACCACGCGCGTGCGCAATACGCGCAATTCGCGCTTTCCCAAGGTTGCGAAGGCGCCGGGGAAGGGCGGGGCGACGGCGCGGACCAAGTCGTGAATTTCGCGCGCGGTTCGCGACCAGTCGATACGGCCGTCCGCGGGCTTCCGGCCGCCGAAATACGAGCCTCGGGCGAGGTCCTGCGCGATGCGCGGTGCGTTTCCATGGATGAGCGCCGGCAGCGCGCGGTCGAGCGTTGCCGCCGCCGCGTGCGTCACCTTGGCGAAGACTTGGCCCGCGGTCTCGTCGGGCAGGATGGGCACCGCCGTTTGCGCGACGATGTCGCCCGCATCGGGCTTCTCGGTCATGTAGTGGAGCGTGGCGCCGGTCTCGCGCTCGCCGTGCAGCACCGCCCAATTCACCGGTGCCCGGCCGCGATACTTGGGCAACAGCGACCCGTGCATGTTGAGTGCGCCGCGCGCCGGAATAGACAGCAGCGCCGGCGCCAGCATCCGCCGGTAATAGAAGCTGAACAGAAAATCCGGATGCAATCCGCGTATGCGCTCGACGACCTCCGGCGCGTTCGGGTCGGCTGGCGTGATGACGGGCACCCCGTGCGTGGCTGCGACGTCGGCTACGCGGTCGAACCAGGCTGGCTCGGCCGGATCGTCTTCGTGCGTGACCACCAGCGGCACGTCGACGCCGTGCCGCAGCAGCACCTCGAGGCAGCGCGCGCCCACGTTGTGATACGCGAAGACGACGGCGCGCGTCACAGTCGCGGCTGCGCCGTTTCCGCCTGCGTTTGCTCCAGCACCGCCTTGATCGTGTAGCGCGGCCGCGCGCGCACCTGCTGGTAGATGCGCCCGACATACTCGCCGACGACACCCAGGCCGAACAGGACCATGCCGAGGAGGAAGAAGGCAAGGATGTCGCGGTCCCACAGCGCGTTGAGCGCGCCGTGCCATTCATGCCATTCGCCGACGGTCAGACGATAGATGATGACGCCGAGATAGGTTACAAGGGCGCCCATCGAGACGAGCATGCCGAACACCGAGAAGATCTGCAGCGGTACCAGCGAAAAGCCGGTGACCAGGTCGAAGTTGAGGCGGATGAGCTGGTATAGCGAATACTTCGACTCTCCGGCGGCTCGCTCCTCGTGATCGACCTCGACCTCGGTCGGGCTGTGCGCGAACGTATAGGCGAGCGCGGGGATGAACGTGCTGACCTCGGGACCGCTGGCGATCGCGTCGGTGATGTCGCGACTGTAGGCGCGCAGCATGCAGCCCTGGTCGGTCATCCGGATGCGGGTGATCCTCTCGCGCAGGCGGTTCATCGCGCGCGACGCCACCCGCCGCCACCATGCATCTTCGCGCGTGCGCCGCACGCCGCCGACGTAATCGTGGCCGGCGTCCATCGCCGCCAGCAGCCGCGGAATTTCCTCCGGCGGATTCTGCAGGTCCGCGTCGAGCGTGACGACGCGATTCCCGCGTACGTGCGCGAAACCGGCGATGATGGCGAGGTGCTGCCCGTAGTTCGCGTTGAAGAGCACGACCCGCGTCACATCGGGTCGCGCAAGAAACTGGTCCTTGAGCAGCGCCGCCGAGCGGTCGCGGCTGCCGTCGTTGACGAAGATGACTTCATACGGAACACGTAGGCCGTCGAGCGCCGGATACAGCCGGGCGAACAGCGCGGGAAGGCCGGCCTCTTCGTTGTAGACCGGAATGACGACGGATAGTTCGGGTGCGGTCATGGCGTGGTGCGTTTTGGCGACGGCTCAACGCGCGGACGACGAAACTGAGGCCGCCAGGACTTCCGCGCATGCGGCGCACACGCGGTCGACATCGGCCGCGGACAACGAAGGGTGCAGCGGCAGGGTCACGGTCGTGTCGGCGATGCGCTCGGTGTGGGGAAGGCTGCCGCGATGATAGCCGAAGCGGCGATAGAGCGTCGCGATGTGCGTCGCCTCGTACGACACGCCGGTGCCGATGCCGCGCTGCTCCAGCGCATCGCGAAATTCCCGCCGCGAGAGCGTGAGCTGCGGCAACGGCAGCAGCGGCGCGAACATGTTCCAGCTGTGACCCTCCTCGTCGCCCGTGTAGCCGGGGTGCGGCAGCTCGCACGCCGGTTCGGTCCGGAACCGCTCGAAATAGCGGCGGACGAGTGCGCGGCGCTTGTCGTTGAAGCCGGGCAGGTGCGCCAGTTGCGCGAGGCCCACCGCCGCGTTGACGTCCGGCAGGTTGAACTTGCCGCTGGCGACGGCGACGTCGCGCGTGCGGTCGGGCAGATAGGTGATGCCGTGGAAGCGCAGCACCTCGATCTCGCGCGCCTCGCGTTCGTCGCCCATGACCAGCGCGCCGCCCTCGATGGAGGTGATGTTCTTGTTGGGGTGGAAGCTGAAGACGCAGATGTCGCCGAAGCTGCCGATGCGCTTGCCGCGCCACGACGAACCAATGGCCAGCGCCGCATCCTCGATGACGCGCAGCTTGTGCTTCGCGGCCAGCGCGTAGAGACCATCCATGTCGCACGGCAGGCCGGCGAAATGCGTCGGGCAGAATCGCGCGCGTGCGCGGCCCGATGCGCGCCTCGACGGCGGCCAGGTCGAGATTGCGCGTGCCCGGCTCGACGTCGACGAACACCGGCGTGGCGCCGACCTTGACGATCATGTTCGGCGCCGCGAAGAACGTCATCGCCGCCGTGATGACCTCGTCGCCCGGGCCGATGCCGCACACCGTGCAGCGCCAGTTCCAGCGCGGCGGTCGCGGACGATACGCAGCGCACGGGCCGGCCGCCGACATACGCCGACAGCGCGGCCTCGAACGCCTTGACCTTCGGCCCGCTGGTGATCCAGCCCGGAGCGCAGCACCTCGGCGACGTCGGCGATCGTCGCCTCGTCGAGCGTGGGCCGCGCGAACTGCAGGTAGGGCAGCGCGTTCACGTGCGTCTGGCGACCAGCCACACGCCGACGACGATGAAGCCGATGCCCAGCCAGCGCGCGACGGTCACGGTTTCGCCGAAAAGGTAGTACGCGGCGACCGCGTTGATCACGTAACCCAGCGACAGCATCGGGTAGGCCACCGAGACCGGCACGCGCGACAGGCCGATGATCCATACCAGCAGGCTCACCATGTAGCACGCGACGCCGGCGACGAAATGTCCCTGCGTTCCCATTCTCCACAGCATGTCCCACCAGTTGTCGCGGGTGAGCGTGATGACGCCGAGCGCGTTGGTGCCCGCCTTGAGCAGCAGTTGCGCGCCGGCATTGAGCACGACGCCGGTCAGGAGAAAGGCGAATGCCGAAGCAGTCATTAGCGCCTCGCGACGAAGACGCGGCGCGGGTCGCGTGCGATCACGCGCATGGGAACGGACTGGGCCTCCAGCGCGGCATAATCGTCGAGCCGGATCAGCGCATAGCCTTGCGGCAGCGACTTCCAGGCGGGAATCCACGAGGCTACCGTCGCGAAGCCGAGCGAAGGCTCGGCGTCCAGGCCCAGCGCCATTTCGTCGCGGTAGTCGACGAGCGTCGTCGTCCGGCCGAGATAGAAGGGAAGCGTCTGGTCGTACGTGCGGACCTGGAACACCGGGATCGCCGGATCGAGCGCGCCACCCTGGGCCTCCTCGGCGGCGCGCACGATATCGTACGCGGAACGCGTCGTGCGGAACGCGTCGTAACCGATCAGGCCGGTCTGCAATCCAATCATCGCTCCGAGCGAGAGCACGACAATGCCAAGTGTTTTCGAGGCCGGCATATTGCGGCGAAGGAGCAGGACTGAGGCCGCGGCGCTTGCCGCCAGAATGCCGACGGCGACGCTGACCCAGGGCGCGAAAGCGCGGAAGACTTCGGCCGGCGTGGCGCCTTCCGCCAGCTCGGGGATGAACTGGTTGAGTGCCGCGAGCACGCCGACGAAGAGCAGCGAATACAGGAGCGCCACCGGCGCGACAAGCAAGGCGATGCTGCGGGCGGGAAGTTGCGTCAGTTGCCAGCCGATGCACGAGCGCCAGCGCGGGAAACATCGGCAGGATGTACGAAGGCAGCTTCGACCCGGACAGGCTGAAGAACACGAACACGAACGCCGCCCAGACCAGGCAGAACTTCGGCCACGCGAACCCGTTGCTTGCGACGGGCGCGTCACGCCAGCTGCGTATGAGCGTCCACGCCTGCACGAAAAGCCAGGGCAGGAGACCCGCGCAGAGCAGCGGGACGAAGTAATACCAGCTGCCCTCGCGGCGATGTTCCGTCGTCAGGAAGCGCTCGAAGTGCTCGTGGATGAAGAAGAAGTGCGCGAACTCCGGATTGGCGCGCGACACGAGCATGAACCACGGCGCGGTCATGCACGAAGTAGAGCGCCAATCCGGTAACGACATGCAGCCGCTTCCACGGCCCCGCAGTCGCGCGTCGCCAGCGAATACAGCACGAGCGTGGCGCCGGGAATGACCAGCGCGACCAGGCCCTTGGTCAGCGTCGCGGCCGGCCGCCGCCGCGTACGCCGCGAGCATCCAGTTGCGTCGGGCGGCAGGCGATAGCCCGTCGCGCTGCGCCAGCAGGAAGGCGCACAGCGTCGCCGTCGATGCAGGCAACACAGCACGCTGTCGAGGGTCAGCAACTGCGATAGCGCGAAGTGCCACACGCTTGCCGCCAGCGCCAGTGCCGCGAACGCGCCGCGTGACGGGTCCATCCAGGCGCGCGGCGGTCAAGCCCACGATCACCACGGCGAGGAGGCCGGCGACCGCCGGCACGAGCCGCGCCGTCCATTCGTGCACGCCGAACACATTGAACGTCGCGGCCGTCGCCCAGTACTGCAGCGGCGGCTTCTCGAAATACTTGAGGCCGTTCAGCCGCGGCGTCACCCAGTCCCCGGAAACCGCCATTTCGCGCGCGATCTCCGCGTACCGTCCCTCGTCGGGATGCTGCAGCTTGCGCACCGCGATGCCCGAGAACCAGGCGAGAGTCAGCGCGGCGGCGAGCAGCCACCAAGCGGAACGGGGAAGGGAGGCAAGCATTGCGGGTTGGTTCGCGGGAGTTTCGTCCGCGCTCGGCAAACGGCCTCCGCATTCTACATTGCACGCCATTCGTCGCGCCGTTTCGTGCCGGCAAACGGACCCTTGGCGCCGCTCCGAGCGTCCCACGGTTGCCAGCAAGCGCGGTTCTCGCATAACATCGACCGGTTTTTGTCGCACCTCGTAACGCGATCCAAGCCGATGGCCGCCCCGCTGCAGCTCTACGACAACTACACGCGCTCGCTGCGCCGATTCGAGCCGCTCGTCGCCGGCCGCGCGGGATTCTACGCCTGCGGGCCGACGGTCTACGACTACCAGCACATCGGCAACTACCGGACGTTCCTGTTCGAGGATGTGCTGAAGCGGGTCCTCGAGTGGAACGGCTACACAGTCCGGCACGTCATGAACATCACGGACGTCGGCCACCTCACATCCGACGCCGACACCGGCGAGGACAAGATGGAGAAGGGCGCGCGTCGAACAGGCAAGACGGCGTGGGAGATCGCGCGTCTCTACACCGAAGCGTTCCTGGCGGACTTGGAGCTCCTCAACATCGAGAATCCGACGGTCCTGTGCCGCGCGACCGACCACATTCGCGAACAGATCGAATTCATCGCCGACATCGAGAAGAACGGCTTCGCGTACTCACGGCGGACGGCGTGTACTTCGACACGTCGAAGCAGAAGGACTATGGGTACCTCGCACGTCTCAACCTCGCGGGCCAGGAGGCCGGCAAGCGCGTGGACGTCGGCGACAAGCGTCATCCGACCGACTTCGCGCTGTGGAAATTCACCGCGCCCGGCGAGAAGCGGCAGATGGAGTGGGACAGCCCATGGGGCCGCGGCTACCCGGGCTGGCACATCGAGTGCTCGGCGATGGCGCAGGAATATCTGGGCGACTTCTTCGACATCCACTGCGGTGGCGAGGACCACATTCCGGTCCACCACACGAACGAAATCGCCCAGACCGAGGCGCGTGTGGGCACGCGGCTCGCCAATTTCTGGATGCACGGCTACTTTCTGTTGAGCCAAGACGCGCAAGATGGCCAAGTCGGCCGGCGAATTTCTGCGACTTTCGCTGTTGCAGGAGCGCGGATACGACCCGCTCGCCTACCGGTACCTGTGCCTTACTGCGCATTACCGGACGCAGATGAGTTTCTCGTGGGAAGCGCTGGATGGTTCGGCGACGGCGCTCGATCGCATGCGCCAGGGGTTCTACGCGCTCCCCGTGGAAACCTCGGCGCAGCCGGACCCGTCGTACGTCGCGCGCTTCACCGACCAGATCAACGACGACCTCAACGTGCCGCGCGCGCTGGCGGTGGCCTGGGAGGTGCTGCGCGGCGACGATCTGCCCCCCGCGATCCGGCGCGCGACGCTCGATAAGTTCGACGCGGTTCTGGGGTTGCGCCTCGCGGCGTGGAAGCCGGTGGAGGAGGCCGTGCCCGCCGACGTGCAGGCGCTGGCCGACGCGCGGGCCGCGGCGCGCGCCAGCAAGGCGTGGGCCGAGGCGGACCGGTTGCGCGGCGCCCTTGCCGCCGCCGGGTGGGAGATGGAGGACCTGGGGGAGGGCTACAAATTGAAGCGGCTGAAGGGGACGCAGGGGGTGACCGAATGAAGCTCGCAACGCTCACCGATCATTCGCGCGACGGCCGCCTCGTGGTCGTGTCGCGCGATTTGTCGCGGTGCGTGGCGGTTCCCGAGATCGCGCGCACGCTGCAGGCCGCGCTCGATGCGTGGGCCACTGCCGCGCCCGGGCTGCACGCGATCGCCACCGAGTTGAACGCCAACCGGATGCCCGATGCGGAGCCCTTCGATCCGGCGCACGCGATGGCCCCGCTGCCGCGCGCCTACCAATGGGCCGACGGCTCGGCCTACGTCAATCATGTCGAACTCGTGCGGCGCGCGCGCGGCGCGACGATGCCGCCGGAATTCTGGACGGATCCGCTGATGTACCAGGGCGCGTCGGACCACATGCTGGGCGCGCGCGAGGACGTCGTCCTCGCCGACGAAGCGTGGGGAATCGACTTCGAGGCCGAAATCGCGGTGATCACCGACGACGTCGCTATGGGAACTTCGGCCGCCGACGCCGGCCGGCACATCCGCCTCATGATGCTCGTCAACGACGTCAGCTTGCGCAACTTGATCCCCGCCGAATTGGCCAAGGGATTCGGATTCTTCCAGTCGAAGCCAGCGTCCTCGTTTTCGCCCGTCGCGGTGACGCCGGACGAATTGGGGATGGCGTGGGAGGGCGGCAAAGTGCACCGGCCGCTCGTGTCGCATCTCAACGGCAAGCTCTTCGGCCAGCCCGACGCCGGCACCGACATGACGTTCAACTTCGACACGCTGATCGCACACGTAGCGAAGACGCGCGACCTCGAGGCCGGCACCATCATCGGCTCGGGCACCGTCTCCAACAAGGAAGACGGCGGACCGGGCCGTCCGGCCGCGGCCGGCGGGCGCGGCTATTCGTGCATCGCCGAACAGCGCACGGTGGAAACGATCCTCGAAGGCAAGCCGTCCACGCCCTTCATGAAGTTCGGCGACCGTGTGCGCATCGAGATGTTCGACGAGGCCGGACGGACGATCTTCGGCGCCATCGACCAGGTGGTCCGCAAGGGCCGCTGACAAGAGCCTCCTTAGCCCTCGCCTTCGCCTCGCCGCGTGCGCAACCGCGCGCCGGTTCGTGCGCTTTGTCGCGTTCGCCGCCAGTTGGGGCGGCAAATCTCCCGTTTCGTCGCGTGGCCGTTGAGGGCGACAGCGGCCCCGCCTAGGATCCACCCTGACAGCAACGGCCCCCTAAGCGTGACCGGTTGAATCCAAACGCCGGAATCGCCGCATCAAAGGGGTCATGCCGAGTGGATATGCCGGGTGCGACGTGCCGGCACGTCACTCCGAGGGAAGACGGGCCCGCCCGCTGCGGGAGGCTAGCAGGACGAAGTGAGGACACCATGACGAACGCCACGATGAATCGCAATTTCGACCGCGCGAGGTCGCCGCTCTTCGGCGTCGCCGCGGTGATTGCCACCGCCGTGACGATGGGAATCGCGGTGCTGCTGCCGGCGAATCTCACGCCGACGGAGCCCCTGGTTTCGGCCGCCGCCGCCGCGCAGTCGGCGGACATGCAAGTCGTGACGCTGCCCGCCATCGAAGTGGTGGGCGTGCGCGAGGCGAAGACCGCTGCGCACGATCGCTGGGTCGTTCCGGCGGTTTTCAGGCACAAGGGCTGACCCCAGCCAGCCTGGGGCAAGCGAAGGCCGGGCGTCGTGCGACGTCCGGCCTTTTTTCATTGGGGAGCGTTTGGCGCGCCAGGCGCCGATGAATCGGCCGAGCGCTAGATCTTCTGGCCGACCGTCACCGAGAACACGTCCGTCGGCGCGGACTTGCCCTGGAACTGGACCGGACCGAGGGATTCGACCTGCACGCGTTCGCTCAACGGCGCGCGCGTTGCGCCGTCGATCAGGATCGGAAGCTTGGCGGCCTTCGTGTGCGCCTCGAGGCGGGCTGCGAGATTGACGGTGTCGCCGATGCACGTGTAGGCCGCGCGCTTGCTGGTGCCCGCGTAGCCGGCGACCATTTCGCCGGAAGCGATGCCGATGCCGATCTTGATCTGCGGTTTACCGGCGGCCGCTCGCTCGAGGTTGAACATGTCGACCATCTCGATCATCTCCAGCGCCGCGCGCACCGCGCTGCCGCAATGGTCGGGCAGCGGCAGCGGCGCGCCGAAGATCGCCATCAGCCCGTCGCCGACCATCTGGTTGACGATGCCGCCGTGGCCGCTGATCGCGTCGAACATCAGCGTGTAATACGTGTTGAGGAGGTCGATCGTCTCCTCGGGTGGCTGCGACTCCACGAGTGGCGTGAAGCCGCGGATGTCCGAAAACATCACCGTGCCCGTGACACGCTTGCCCCCGAGCGAGAAGCCGGACTTCTGCAGGTCCTGCGCGACTTCGGGTGTGGCGAACCGCCGCACCATCTCCTTCAGCTGGTCCTGCAGCCGCTTCTTCTCGAGGCTGGCGTCGATGCGAGCCTTGAGCAGCACGGGATTGACCGGCTTGGTCAGGTAATCTGCGGCGCCCAGCTCGATGCAGCGGACGACGGTGTCCACACTTTCCAGCGACGACGTGACGATGACCGGCAGGTCGCGCAACTGCGCGTCGTCGAGCAATTGTTCCAGCACCTGGAAGCCGTTCATCTCCGGCATTTCCATGTCGAGCAGCATGAGGTCGAACGGTTCGCTCCTGAGCATTTCCAGCGCCACGCGGCCATTCTCGGCCGAAGCCACGCGGTGGCCCTGCAGTTCGAGGCTGCGCGTCAGCAAGAGCCGGTTGACCTTGTTGTCGTCCGCCACGAGGAGGCGGGCCGCGTTGCGCGTCTCAGCCATTGCGCAGCTCCGTCAGCGCGGCGGCAACCTTCGCGTATTCCTCCGCCAGCGCATCCAGCGGCCGGCCGCCGGCGGCGAGCGCCGCGTCCAGGCCCGTCAGCTCGAGGTCTCTCGCCATCGCGCCTAACGTGCGTGCGCCAAACGTGTTGCCGTTGGACTTGAGCGAATGCGCGGCGCGCCGGAAGCGGTCGGCATCGCGCGCGGCCAGCGAATCGCGCAGGTCCGCGAGCATCAGGGGCGCTTCGGTGAGGAAGGTGTCGACCAGTTCGACGACGAATTCGGCGCCTGCGGTCTCCTGCAGCGCCTCGAACGTGGGCAGGTCGATTGTCGGTGCGGCCATGTCAGCGGTCCTCGCGTGCGGGCACCTGGTTCAGCGCCTCGACCAGCCGGTCCACCCGGATCGGCTTGGTCAGGTAGTCGTCCATCCCGGCCTCGATGCACATCTCGCGGTCGCCCTGCATCGCGTTGGCGGTCATCGCGACGATGCGGGGGCGCCTGCGCGCAGCCAGTTTCGCGCAGATCTGGCGCGACGCCTCGAGACCGTCCATCTCGGGCATCTGCACGTCCATCAATACCACGTCGTATGTCTGCCGCTGCACGGACTCGACGGCTTCGATTCCGTTGGAGGCCAGGTCGGCACGGTACCCCATCTGCTGCAGCAGCCGGAGTGCCAGCTTCTGATTGACGACGTTGTCCTCGGCCAGGAGGATGCGCAGCGGATGGCGCGCGGCCATCTGCGCATCGAGCGTGGGTTTTGCCGCGGCGGCCGCCTTCGGCGCGGCATCGAGCGTCATGAGTCCCACCAGCGCATCGTACAGGTGCGACTGGCGGATTGGCTTGGCGAGATAGGCACTGAACAGGTGTTCGGTGTCGCCCGCCTCGCGCCGGCCGAGCGAGCTGAACAGGACCAGTGGCAGCGCCGGCTTGCGTCGGCGAATCTCCCGCGCCAGCGCGAGGCCGTCCATTTCCGGCATGTGCATGTCGAGGATGGCGAGATCGAACGCAGCATCGTCGTCGAGCCAGCGCAAGGCTTCTGCCGGCGACTCGGTGTCGCGGCACGCCATGCCCCATTTGCCCATCTGCAGGTTGAGCACGCGCCGGTTCGTCGCGTTGTCGTCGACGATGAGAACTCGCTTGCCCTCGAGCACCGGTTGCACGCCGACGAAGTCGCGCGAACGCGCGGGAGCCAGTTGCGCGGTCGGGACTTCGATGTTGAACAGGAATGTCGATCCCTTGCCGGGACCCGCGCTTTCCGCCCACAGGTGGCCGCCCATCAGCTCGCTCAGCCGCTTGCTGATAGCTAGGCCGAGCCCCGTACCGCCGTACTTGCGCGTCGTCGACGAGTCCGCCTGCGAGAACGACTGGAACAGCCGGCCCATGACCTCTTTCGACAGGCCGATGCCGGTATCGCGTACGGCAAACGTCAATCCAACGCGGCCGGCCGCCGCCGGCGCCGCGGTTACGGTGAGAACGACCTCGCCGTGCTCGGTGAACTTCACGGCGTTGGACAGGAGGTTGAGCATAACCTGGCGCAGCCGCGTCACGTCGCCGACGATGGCTTGCGGCACGTCGCCCTCGAAGACGTAGGCGGTGTCGAGGTGCTTCTCGGTCGCGCGCGCGCTGACTAAGTCCAGCGCGGACTCGACGCACTCGCGCAGGTCGAACGCCTGTGCCTCGATGTCCATCCGCCCGGCCTCGATCTTAGAGAAGTCGAGGATGTCGTTGATGATGGTGAGCAGCGCATCGCCGGAGTCGCGAATCGTGGCGACGTAGTCGTGCTGCTCGGTATCGAGCTTGGTGTCCAGAAGCAATCCGCTCATGCCGATGACGGCATTCATCGGCGTGCGGATCTCGTGGCTCATCGTCGCCAGGAACGAGCTCTTTGCCTCGTTCGCGGCCTCGGCCGCGGCGCGCGCCTGCTTGGTCTCGTTGAACAGACGCACGTTTTCGATGGCGATCACGGCCTGGTCGGCAAACGTTTGCAGCAGCACGACGAGCTTTTCCGGGAACGTGCCCGGCTCCTGGCGCGTCACGATGATCGAGCCGATGACCTGGTCCTCGCGCAGCATCGGCACGGCAAGGTTGGCTCGAAAGCCTGCCGCCTGCGCAACGCCCTTGAGCTCGTATTCGGGATCTTCGAGAACATCGGGGATCTGAACCGGCTTGCGATCGAGGATTGCCCGTGCGCTCCCGGTGCCGCGTCCGAGCGTCATGGGGTACACCGAAAGCATTGGCTCTTCGGCGTGCGGCGACGTGCCCTTGAATGCGCGGAGGTGCACTAACTTGCCGTCAAATTGCGCCACGGCCCCGGTGTAGGCGTCACACAGAACCTTCGCGCGTTCGGCGATGGCGTCGAAAACCGGCTGTACGTCGGTCGGCGATTCGCTGATCACCTTCAGCACTTCCGCTGTTGCGGTCTGGTGCTCCAGCGCCTCCTTCGTTTCGTTGAACAGTCGGCTGTTCTGGATGGCAATGACCGCCTGGTCCGCGAAGGTCCGCAGCAGCGTCTCCTCCTTGTCGCTGAACGGGCGCGGCGGCTGACGGAAGACGCAGATCGCACCGATGCCCTGGCCTTCCCAGATCAGTGGGCTGTAGATGGCCGTGTAGGGTCCGATCGCCTTCGCGAGCTTGCTTACTGCCGGTTGCGCGGCGCCGGCTACCACGTTGTCGTCAGCCTGCACCGTGCGCCGCTCGCGGATCGCCTGGCCCGTCATGGTGGCTTCCAGCGGCATCGATCCGACGTCACGGACGAGCATGTCGAACGCCGGTCCGCGCCACGCGGTCGGATAGACTCGTAGGTCCTCGCGCACCAGCATGACCGCGAGCTGTTCGCTCGCAAAGAGGCGCTGGCAGCTGTCGAGGATCTTCTCGAACACCGGCGCGGTGTCGGCCACCGAGCCGCTGATGACCTGCAGCACTTCGGCGGTGGCCGTCTGCTGTTCCAGCGCCTCCTTCGTCTCGTTGAACAGGCGCACGTTTTCCACGGCCACGACCGCCTGGCGCGCGAAGGTCTGTAGCAACGCCACCTCCTTGTCGACGTAGAGGCCCGTCTCGGCGCGATTGACGGTAATGGCGCCGATGACCTGCTGATCACGCAGAAGCGGCACCGAAAGCCCGCTGCGGAAGCCGGCGAGTTCGCAGGCACGCTTCATGACCGGCGCGTACTCTTCGTCGGACAGTGCAAGGAGGTCGGCCACGTTGATGACGCGGCGCTCGCGGATTGCGCGCGCAGCAATCGCCGTACTCTGCTGAAGGTGCTGCGGCCAGGCTGCACGCAGCGCAGCACTGCCGGCTTCGTTGACGCCGTGCAGGGCCACGAGCTGCATCATGTCGCCGTCGAGCCGCGTCACGAGGCAATAACGCGCGTTGGTCAGCGCCGCGGCGCGCTCGGCAATGATGTCGAATACCGGCTGGACGTCGGTGGGGGACTCGCTGATCACCTGCAGCACGTCCGACGTCGCGGTCTGCCGTGCGAGCGCCTCCTGCGTCTCGTTGAACAGCCGCACGTTCTCGATGGCGATCACCGCCTGGCGCGCAAACGTCTGCAACAGGTCAACTTCCTTGTCTGCGAATTGCCCGACTGCCGCGCGCGTGACCGTGATTACGCCGACGATGTGGTCGTCGCGCCGCATCGGCACGCTGAGAAGGCTCCGGTAGCCCGCTAACTCGGCAATCGCACGGGCCTGGTACCGCGCATCTTCGTCGCGTACGTCGGCAATGTTGACGACCATGCCGTCCCGCACGACACGTGCAGCAGCCGAGCCTTCACCTGGCGGCATCGGAAATGCGCGCCGTGCGGCCTCGAGGCCCCGCGGGTTCACTCCGTGGGCGCTCGCCACGTCGATCAACTCGCCGTCGAAACGAAGCACCCAGCCATAGTCGGCTCCGGTGAGTTTCGCCGCCCGCTCGGCGATTACGTCGAACACAGGTTGGACGTCAGTCGGCGATTCGCTGATCACCTTCAGCACCTCGGCCGTGGCCGTCTGCCGCTCGAGCGCCTCCTTGGTTTCGTTGAAGAGGCGTGCGTTCTGGATCGCGATGACCGCCTGGTCCGCGAACGTTTTCAGCAGCGCCAACTCGGCCTCGGAAAATGGCCGCGGCGGACGGCAGGCGATGTCGATCGTGCCGATGCCGCGGCCTTCCCACCACATCGGCGCATTGGCGACCGAAAAGTCGCCGACCTTGCGCGCAAATTCGTGTGCGTACTCCGGCAGGTCCATGGCGGCCGCCACGCTGTCGCGGTGCAGGACGGAACCTTGCCGCAACGTCATGTCGCTGATCGTGCCGGCGAGTGGCCGCGGAAACGTGCGCACCACCTCGTCGTTGAAGCCGCCGCGGTACGCTCCGATCTGCAGTTGGTCGCCGTCGACGAGGCACACGGACATGTCCGTCGCCCCGAACAGCCGCTCGCAGCTGTCGAGGATCTTGTCGAATACGGGCTTGGGATCGGCCATCGATCCGCTGATCACCTGCAGCACCGCCGCCGTAGTTGTCTGCCGCTCGAGGGCTTCCTTCGTCTCGTTGAAGAGCCGCACGTTCTCGATGGCGATCACCGCCTGGTCGACGAATGACTCCGCCAGCGCGATTTCCTTCTCGCTGAACGCGCCGGCCTTGTCGCGCGCCAGGGCGAGCACGCCGATGCACTCGTTCTGGCGCATGAGCGGCAGCATGAGTGAAGCGCTGATCCCGGCTAATTCGCGAACGCGCTGTTCGTGCACCGGCACGTCGATCGCGCTCCAGTCGGGGATGTGCAGCATCTTCTTGCTGAGGATCACCCGCGACGGGAAGTTCGCCGCCGGATCGACGGGCACGATTTTCTGGCCCAGAGACATCGGCACGCCGCCGGGCGTGGCCGAGGCGACCGGGGAGAACGTGCCTCCGTCGGATCGGAGCAGCGCGGTGAAATCGCACGCCATCAGCTTGAGCGCCGTGCCGACGATCGCGTCGAACACGGGCTGTACGTCCGTCGGGGAACTGCTGATCACGCGCAGGATGTCGGCGGTGGCCGTTTGGTGGCTCAGCGCCTCCTGCGTTTCGTTGAACAACCGGGCATTCTGAAGCGCCACGCCGACGTTGGCGGCGATCGTCGACAGCAGCCGCTCGTCGTCGGCGCCGTACATGCCTTCCTTCTGCGTGCTCTGCACGCTGATGACGCCAAGACTCGACCCGCCCACCGGGATCGGCACGCCCAGATAGGACAGCGCCTGCTTGCCGACGACCTTGGCGCCCAGTTCTAGGCCGCGCCGGTCCGCCTCGTAGTTGATGATCAGCGGTTTGCTTGAACTGATGATCTTGCTGGTGAGACCCTCGCCATACTTGAGCGGCTTCAATTCATCGCCGTATTGGTACGGGAACTCGATGATGCCGGCCTGCGGGTTGTACAGCGCGACATAGGCGATGTCGGCCTTGAACACCGTGCGGATCTGCTCGCCCACCAGGTCGAGCAGCGGGGCCAAGTCGAGCTTGCCCGCGAGCTGTTGCGACACCGTGTTGATGGTCGCCAGTTCGGTCGCGCGCTTTTCCGATTCGGCGAACAGCCGCGCGTTCTCGATGGCCACCGTGGCCTGCAGCGACAGGCCCACTAGGAATTCCAGCTGGCTCTCGTTGAAGGGCTCGCCCGACGTGCGCCACACGGCCATGACACCCTTGACCTTCTTGCCGGCCAGCAGTGGCGCCACCATCAGCCGCTCGTCCTCGGCCTGCTCGGTGCCGGCAATCTGCACGCCGCGCGGGTCGTTCTGTGTGTCGTTGATAAACTCGGCGCGGCCGCTTTGCACGAGGCTGCCAATGATGCCCACGCCCGATTGGATGACCGTTTCCTCGAGGGCTTGGGCGATATCGCCGACAGCGACGATCGCGCGATAGTTTTCCGTGCCGGCGTCGGGAAGGAAAATGGCGCTGCTGTCGGCGTTGAGCAGGTCCTTGGCATGGCGGGCGATTCGGTCCATGACCGTCGGCAGGTCCAGCGTCGACGAAATGTCGCGGCCGACTTCGGCGAGCGCGGCGGCCTCGCGCGTGCGCCGCTGCGTCTCGTCGAATAGCCGGGCGTTTTCGAGCGCTACGCTCATCGCGTTGGCCAGCGTTTGCAACAGGCGCACATCGGACTCGCTGAACGCATGCTCTCGGTGCATGTCCATCAGGTTGATCAGCCCGCGCGCCTGGTCGCCCGCGACCAGCGGCACGTACACGGACGACTTCTCCATCTCCGTCCCGGGCAGCACGCTGCTGCCAAATTTCTCGACCTGCAGCGTCATGTTCTCGTTGATCACCACCGTTTCGCGCGTGCGCAGGACGTGGTGGGCAAATCCCTTGGTGCCGAGTGGCATTGACTCGACTGCAATCCGCCTTCCCTTTTGGCAGTGATACGGAAAATGGAGCAAATTCGTCTGAGGATCATGGATACGGATGCTCAGGTCTGCATGATGGAAGATCTCGCGAATCTTGTCGCCGACCGCGTCGTAGATCCCCTGCATTTTCAGCTCGGCGGCGAGCGCCTGCTGGACGCTGTTGATGATCGCCAGTTCCGCCGCGCGCTGTTCGCTCTCCTTGAACAGCCGCTGCGTCTCGTCGAAGAGGCGCGCGTTCTCGAGCGCCACGCTCATCGCGTTGGCCAGCGTCTGGAGCAGGCGCACGTCCGACTCGCTGAAAGCGTGCTCGTGTTCCATGTCGTGTACGTCGATCGCCCCGCGCACCTGGTCGCCGGCAATCAGCGGCACGAGGACGACCGACTTCTCCAACGCCGAACCGGGCATCGTCGCACTGCCGTATTTCCGAACCGCCTCCGCCATGTTTTCGTTAATGACCAGCGTCTCGCGCGTGCTCACGAGATACCGGCCGAATCCGGTCTCGGGAAGCCGGTAAGGCTCGACGGCGATCCGCTTCCCGTTCTCGTAGACATACGGAACATGGACCATTTCCGTCTTCGGGTCGAAGATCCGAATGCCCGCGTCCTTCCTGAAGATCTCGCGGATCTTGTCGCCGACGGCATCGTAGATGCCCTGCATGTTGAGTTCTGCGGCGAGCGCCTGCTGCACGCTGTTGATGATCGCCAGTTCCGCCGCGCGCTGCTCGCTCTCCTTGAACAGGCGCTGCGTCTCGTCGAAGAGGCGCGCATTCTCCAGGGCCACGCTCATGGCGTTGCCCAGAGTGGTCAAGAGGCTTACGTCCGAGTCGCCGAACGCGTGTTCGCGCTGCTTTCCAACGCAGATCATGCCGCTCGCGACATCGCCGCGGAGGATGGGAACGAAGATGAAGGAACTGTCCTGGATGGCGCCACCGACGTTGGTGGAGCCCAATTCCACCATCCGCCGGTTCATCTCCTCGGCGGTGTGCAGCACGATGGGTTGCCGCGTCCGGAGGACTTCCGCCGTGAACCCTTTGGGCGGCGTCGGCTCCGGATGAAAGCGCTCGCCATGATCGAGCAGGAAAACGCTGCGGGCCAGGTGAGCATCCGCGTCGTAAAGGCTGATCGCGGCGACATCTGCGTCGAATATTTCGCGGATCTTGTTGCCGACCAGGTCGTAGATCGCCTGCATCTCCAGCTTCGAAGCCAGGCCTTCCTGCACGCTGTTGATGATCGCGAGTTCCGCTGCGCGCTGCTCGGTCTCCTTCAGCAGCCGCTGCGTCTCGTCGAAGAGGCGCGCACTTTGCAGCGCCATGCCCATCGCCGTGCACACGGTAGTCAACAGGCGCACGTCGTCGTCGCTGAAAGCGTTCTCGCGTTCGAAATTGTCGAGGCTCACGAGGGCAATGACCCGGCCGGCAGCAACAACGGGTGCCCGCACGTCGGACTTCGGCATGCTGGTGCCCGGATATGGCGCGGCACCGGCGGGTATGGCCTTCATGGCCACTGCGACACGCTCCTGCACGACACGCAGGTTCCGCTCGCTGCGCGAAATCTCTCCGGGTGGCACGCCAGTCAGCCGCTGCCCATGCTCGTAGCTGTAGACCGGTGTGACGACCCAAGTCTGCTCGTCGAACCAGGCGATGCTCACGTTGCCGGTGTCGAACACTTCGCGTAGCTTGTCGCCCACCAGGTCGATGATCGCCGTCAGGTCGAGCTGCGCCACCAGCCCTTGCTGGATGCTATTGATCACCGCCAGCTCGGCGTTGCGCTGCTCGGTCTCGCTTAGGAGGCGCTGGGTCTCGTCGAAGAGACGCGCATTCTCCAGCGCCACGCTCATGCTGCTCGCAAGCGTCTCCAGCAGCCGCACGTCGGATTCGCCGTAGGCGTGCTCGCGTTGCATGTCGGTCAGCACCAGCACGCCGCGTGCCTCATCCCCCACGATAAGCGGGACCATCAGCTGCGTCATCGGCGACGGCGCGTCGACCAGCATGTGCGAGCCGAACCGATCCGATTGCCGTTCGAGGTCTTCGTCGATCAGCAGCGTCTTGCGCGTCCGGATCACATGAGCGCCGAATCCCTGGTCGCCGAGCGGCTCGGACGGGACGTTGTCGTATTCTTTGTCGTCGTAGTACGAATAGGGGTAATGCATGATCCCGGTCCGCGGATCGTAGATGCGGATCGCGACGTAGGCGCCGTGGAATACTTCGCGCAGCTTGTCGCCGACGGTCTTGTAGACCCCCTGCAGGCTGAGCTCGCCGGCGAGCGCCTGCTGCACCGTATTGATGATCGCGAGTTCCGCGGCGCGCTGCTCGAGTGCCGCGTTGGACGCGTGCAGTTCCTCGGTGCGCTGCGCGACCTTCTGCTCGAGCCCCCGCGACCACTGCGCATTGTCGAGTGCGACAGCCGCCTGGCTGGCGAGCATGCCCAGGAGGTCGCGGTCGGCATCGTGGAAGCGGCCGAACGCGCCCTCGATGTCCGCGTAGAGATAACCCAGCAGCTCTTTCTGCGCGATCAGCGGCGCGATGATCCGCGAACGCTGTTTCAATGGAGGCGCGCCGTCCGGGCCATGCATCAATGCGACCGCGCGCGTGCGCCGCACCTGCACCAATTCCGGCGTGACGTCGGCCAGCAGCGATTGCGCCTCTTCGCCGCGCGGAACCAGCGAACCCGCGAGATGCAGTCCCGTCGGTGTCTCCAGGACGAGCAGCACGCGCTCGGCGCCCGAAAGTTCCGTCGCCTCGTCGATCAAGAACTCGTGCAGTTCCGGGGCGCTGCGCAGTTCGTTGAGACGCAAGCCGGTGTCGACCAGCCGCTCGAACGGCTCGCGCAGGCTGGTCCTGCCGGTAAGGTGTGCGACGCGCTGCTTCGACGCACGACCGCGCTTGCCGGCGTCCTTGAGCCACGCGGCGACGATCGCGCGATGCACGTCGATTTTGTTGAGATAGTTTCGGCGAAGGCCCTCGTCGCTCATGCCCGCGATCGGCCTGACGAGGAAACGGTACGCGGTGGCCAGCGCCGAGCGCGCCGCCGTGTGTTTGCCGTTGGCTGCGAGCGCACGGCTGTGCTCCCACCACAGCATCCGGCTGTCCATGGCCTCCAATTCCACGAGGCCATGCGCCTTGTGGATCGTGACGGCGCGTTGCGTGGCCGCCAGCGCGGCAGCGGCATCTCCCGCGGCCAGGTAGGCTCGCGCGAGCCACGCCAGCGTGGCGATCTCCAGCCCGTCGTTGTCCGCGTCGCGCAGCAGCTGCGCTGCCTTGGTGAAGTGGCGCACCGCCGACGCTACGTCGCCCTCCCACCAGGCAAGCCGGCCGTGCAGGAGGCTTGGGAACGCAGGGAGGCGACCCTCCTGCATCCCGAGCGCTTCTTGTACATAGGCGCGCGCGGCGGTTACATGCCCCATTTCGAATTCCGCGAGCGCCAACAG
This sequence comes from uncultured beta proteobacterium, assembly GCA_963828045.1. Classification (GTDB taxonomy): domain Bacteria; phylum Pseudomonadota; class Gammaproteobacteria; order Burkholderiales; family Casimicrobiaceae; genus VBCG01. The sequence goes on from CAWHCM010000004.1 coordinate 1,410,154, forward strand.
CCATATGGTCAGCATCGCGCTCGCGCCCGTACGGCGATAGATGTCGGTCGCGTTGAGAAACAGCCGCCGGGCACGCCGGTACAGCCCCAGATTGGAGTAGCCAAGACCCAGGTTATGCGTGACCACGCCTTTGCGCTCGACGTAGCCCGCCGCCTCGAATGCAGCCTGCGATTGTTGCAGCAGGCGCAGGCTGGTCGCGATGTCGGGCTCGTTGAACGTGATGATGTTGATCGCGTTCCCCGCGCCGTAAAGGTCGCCAGTGCGCCTCGCCAACGCCAGCGCTTGTCCCGCGGCGGCATTGGTCTCGGCGACGCGACCCTGATTGCTGCGTGCGCACGCCAGAGCCCACAGCGCCCGTCCCTCGCCAACCGGCTGTCCCAAGGACTTGAAGAGCCGCGCAGCCTGCGTGGCGGTCTTCGCGGCCTTTTCGTTGTTCAGGACGCGGAACTGCGCTTCGGCCAGCCGGTACAGGCTGGCCGCCTCGAGCGCTGGCAGCTTGCTTTGCCGCGCGGCCTGCAACGCTTCGTCTGCGGTCACCGTCGCAGCACGCGCATTTCTGGTGCGGAATTCCACGATGGCCCGGCGATTGAGCGCTTGCGCAACGAGAGCCGGCTTGCGCGCGCGGCGCGCGAGTTCGAGCATCGCCTTCGCGTCCTCTGCTGCCGCGCCGGCATCGCCTTGGGCAATGAAGCTTTCGGCGCGCAGATCGAGTAGGTCGATGCGGCTGGCGACGGTCAAGCCGCGCCTGGCCAGCGCGGCAGTCGCCATTTCGATCGCCTGCGCTTGCCGGCCGGCCCACGCCAAGTCGCCTAGTTGCTGCAGGGTTGCCGCGATCGCGGATGGCGCGGCCGGCGCCGCCGGCGCCGCCGTTCGACTCGGCTTCTTCTTTGCTGGCTTGCGTGGCATGAGCGGCAAGAGCTCCCTGATTTACGGCTTCGGCAGCCAGGTACCGGCCGCGCGGGCCGACTTGAAGGGCCCAAAGCGCGTGGCGGATACCCGAGCGGAATTGAATCCGGATACTAGACTACAGTTTGAGGACGGAGAAACGATCGGCGAACGATCAGTAGAACCGCTCGACCTTGCCGGTGTAGAGCACAGGCCCGGTCGGCACCCCGGTGGGAGCCCCACGGCTTTGGCACCGGTTACGGCAGGGCCGCCACCCGGGCGGTGCGGTCGGGGCCCTGCGGGGCGTCAGCCATGCTGCGTGCGGCCTTTTTGCCATAGAACGTCGGCATGGCCGCCGGCGCGGTTGAGCGCGCGGGCCAGGACGAACATGAGGTCCGACAAGCGGTTCAGATAGATGCGGGAATGCGTGCCGACCGGTTCCACCGCCGCGAGGCGAATCAGCGAGCGCTCGGCGCGCCGGCATACGGTGCGCGCGACGTGGGCAAGCGCGGCCGCGCGCGTGCCGCCCGGCAGGATGAATTCCTTGAGCGGGTCCAAGCCGGCATTGAACGCCTCGACCTCCTGCTCGACGCGCAGACCGTGAGCTTCGGTGACCGCCGCATACCCGGGGATCGACAATTCGCCGCCGAGATCGAAAAGGTCGTGCTGGACAGCGGTGAGACACCTCGCGACGGCGTCGGGGAGGGGCTCCGCCAGCAGGACGCCTATCACCGAATTGAGCTCGTCGACGGCGCCGATCGCCTCGATCCGCGGCGAATCCTTCGGCACGCGCGAACCGTCGCCCAGGCCCGTCTCCCCGGCGTCGCCGGTGCGCGTCACGATCTTCGACAGGCGATGCCCCATTTTTCTTGGCGCCCTACGGATCCTAAGAATTGTCGATCGAGGGTAGCGAAATCGGCACAGGTGGGCAAGCGTACGGATGCGCGCCCGCCGATTTTGCTAGCATGGTCATCCGGCTTGTCGCCGGTGAAGGACCGCCATGAACCCCTACGAACAGGACCTCGACCGCAATGCCGCCAACTACGCGCCGCTGACGCCGTTGTCGTTCATCGCGCGCACCGCGTACATCTGGCCGCACCGCACGTCGATCATCCACGGCGAGCGCACGTACACGTGGGCCGAAACCTATGTACGCTCGCGCAGGCTCGCGTCCGCTCTCGCGCGGCGCGGCTTCGGAAAGGGCGACACGATCGCCGTCATGCTCGCCAACACGCCGGAGATGATCGAGACGAATTTCGGCGTGCCGATGATGGGTGGCGTGCTCAATACGCTCAATACCCGGCTGGACGCCGAGGCGATTGCGTTCATGCTGGCGCACGGCGAGGCGAAGGTGCTGCTGACCGACACCGAGTTTGCTCCGATCGTCGCGAAGGCGCTGGCCCTGCTGGAGGAGAAGCCGCTCGTAGTCGACATCGTCGATTTCAGCGGTCCCGGCGGCGAACTGCTGGGTGAAACCGACTACGAGGCGCTTCTTGCCGAGGGCGACCCGGAATTCGCGTGGGCACCGCCGGCCGACGAATGGGACGCCATTTCGCTCAACTACACGTCGGGCACCACCGGCAATCCCAAGGGCGTCGTGTACCACCATCGCGGCGCGTACCTCAATGCACTGTCTAACATCATCGACTGGAGCATGCCGCGGCATGCGGTCTACCTGTGGACGCTGCCGCTCTTCCACTGCAACGGCTGGTGCTTCGCCTGGACGGTGGCCGCCAACGCCGGCACGAACGTGTGCCTGCGCCGCGTCGAGGCCAAGGCGATATTCGACGCCATCCGCGAGCACAAGGTGACGCACTATTGCGGCGCGCCGATCGTGCACTCGCTGCTGATCAACGCGCCCGAGGAGATGAAGCGCGGGATCACGCACAAGGTGCATGGACTGGTCGCGGCGGCAGCACCTCCGGCCGCGATGATCGAAGGCGCCGAACGGATGGGCTTCGACATCACGCACGTGTACGGCCTGACCGAGTCATACGGGCCGGCGTCCGTGTGCGCCAAGCACCCGGAATGGGATGCGCTTGGCATCGCTGCGCGGACCGAGCGCAACGGCCGGCAGGGCGTGCGCTACACGTGCCAGGAAGGCATGACGGTGCTGGATCCGCTGACGATGCAGCCGGTGCCTTGGGACGGCGAGACGATGGGCGAGATCATGTTCCGCGGCAACATCACGATGAAGGGCTATCTCAAGAATCCGGACACGACGGCCGAATCGTTCGCCGGCGGCTGGTACCACACCGGCGACCTGGCGGTGATGCAGCCTGACGGCTACGTGAAAATCAAGGACCGCTCGAAGGACATCATCATCTCCGGCGGCGAGAACATCAGCTCGATCGAAGTCGAGGACGCGCTCTATCGCCATCCGGACGTACTGACGGCGGCCGTGGTCGCGCAACCCGATCCCAAATGGGGCGAGACACCGTGCGCGTTCGTGGAATTGAAGCCGGACGGAACGGCTACCGAGGCGGAACTCATCGCGCACTGCCAGCAGCACCTTGCGCGCTTCAAGGTGCCGAAGAAGATCGTCTTCGGCGAAATTCCGAAGACATCGACCGGCAAGGTCCAGAAATTCCTGCTCCGCAAACGGGTGAAGTCGGCGGAAGCGATTCGAGTAGCCGGTCGCCGGTGCGTCATCGGCGACGACGGCCTCCGCCGCCGCGAGGTCCTCGAGCGCGAAGCCGACCGACTTGAAGACGGTTATCTGGTCGTCGCGCGTGCGGCCAGGATGCGACCCGCGCGCGAAGTCGCGCAATTCCGCGACGATGTTGGTGTCAGAAATGGCGCCGCTCGCGATGGCCTGGGTTACATCGCCGCCTTCCGCCATCGCGCCCTCCCGATTGTCCACGACAATGATGTGCGCACGCTGCATGACCCCATCGTCCGTCTCGCGCATCGTGCGCTTGTATGCGCCAACCAGGTCAATATGCATCCCGGGCTTGAGCCAGCGGCCGAGGACGAGCGGCAGCGTCGAAAGCGTCGCGCACGACACGATGTCGGCGCCGCGAACGGCGGCCTCGAGATCGGCCGTCGCTTGGGCGGGGATGCCGTCGCGGACGCATTCCGCCGCCGCTCGCTCCGCGTGCGCCGGCGTGCGGCTCCAAATTGTGACGTGATCGATCGGTCGCACGTGCCGGTGCGCTTCGATCAAGCCGCGGCACTGGCGTCCTGCGCCGACCATCGCCATGCGTCGCGCATCGCGGCGCGCGAGTTTGTCCGCCGCGTAAGCCGATGCGCCGGCCGTGCGGCGCGCGGTCAGCTCTTCGCCGTCCAGGATGGCGAGCGGAACGCCATTGGTTGCGTCGAACAGCACATAGACGGCCGCGACCGAGCGCAGGCCGCGCGCGGCGTTGCCGGGAAATGCGGTGACGAGTTTGACGCCGATGTGCCGGCCGGTGCGCCACGCCGGCATCAACAGCAGCGATGCCGGTGGCTCGCCTGGCACGTCGATCGCATGATTGGCGCGCAGCGGCGCATGGACATCGGCGCGCAGCGCCTCGTCCAGTGCGGCGAGCATACGCGGCCACGGCAGGCGCGCGCGTACGGCCTCCGCGTCGAAGTGGTGCATCAATCCGGCGCTTCGGCCAGCGACAGGAGCGACGCGTTGCCGCCGGACGCCGTCGTATTGATGGTGATCGTGCGCTCGGTCACGAGGCGCGTGAGATCGTAACCACCGGCGCTGGCGACCACGAGCGGGATGATCGGTCCGGGGAGCGCGGACAGTTTTCGGCGCAACTCGCGTTCGGCATCGGCCGTGCCCGAAAACAGGACCGCATCGGGCAGGGCGGCCAGCGGATCGGGAACGAGTTCGGCGCGAATGCCGGGCTTCCCGCGCACGCGATTCCCGAGTGCCGCGGCCGCCAGCAGCGCCACGTTGCCGGTCGCGGTCGCCGCGCGCGCTTGTTCGGCCAGATCGGCTTCGGTTTCGGCGATGCACGCGACGCGACCGCGCGGGCGCAGATATAGCGTGTTGGTTTCGCCGGTGGGTCCGGTCAACTCCTCTCCGGCATTGACGTCGGCAGGCAATGGCGGCGGCGCGGCGGCGACGAGGCGCCACAGGTAGTGCGGGCCACCCGCTTTGGGGCCGGTGCCCGACAGCCGGTCGCCGCCGAACGGCTGCACGCCGACGACGGCGCCGATGATATTGCGGTTGACGTAGATGTTCCCCGCGCGAATGCCCGCGCAGACCGCCTCGACGGTCTCGTCGATCCGCGTCTGCACGCCGTGCGTCAAACCATAGCCGGTGGCATTGATCGCATCGAGCAGTTGCGTAAGCTCACCCTGGCGGAAGCGCACGATGTGCAGGACCGGTCCGAAGACTTCGGACGTCAATGCGCGCAGATCGGACAGCGCGATGAGCGTGGGCGGAAAGTACGTTCCGTGGCCGCATTCGGCGGGCAGCGGCAACTGGAAGACGTCGGCACCGGCCGCACGCATCCGCGCCACGTGGGCTTCGAGCATCGCCCGCGCGTCGGCGTCGATGACGGGTCCGATGTCGGTGGCGAGGAGGGCGGTGTCGCCGATGCGCAGTTCCCGCATCGCGCCCTTCAGCATCGCGACCACGTGATCGGCGATGTCATCCTGAAGACACAGGATGCGCAGCGCGGAACAGCGCTGGCCCGCGCTGTCGAAGGCGGAAGCGAGCGCGTCGGTCACGACCTGCTCGGACAGCGCGGAGCTGTCGACGATCATCGCGTTCTGGCCGCCGGTCTCCGCCACCAGCAACGCGTCGTCGGTACGCAGCGCGAGCGTCCGGTTGATCGACTGGGCCACCGCGGTCGACCCGGTGAAGAGGACGCCGGCGATGCGCGGATCGGCGACCAGTGCCGCGCCGACCGTCTCGCCGCTCCCCGGCAGCAATTGCAAGGCCGCCGGCGGCACGCCGGCGCGATGAAAGAGCTGAACGGCGGCGGCCGCGATCAATGGTGTCTGCTCCGCCGGCTTGGCGAGAACCGGATTGCCAGCCGCCAGCGCGGCACTGACCTGGCCGACGAAAATGGCCAGCGGAAAATTCCACGGGGCGATGCACGCGATCGGGCCCAACGCGCTCGCGCCGCCGAGCTCGCGCCGCGCCTGCGCGGCGTAATAGCGGCAAAAATCGGCGGCCTCACGCACTTCGCCGACGGCGTTGCCGAGCGTCTTGCCGGCCTCACGCGTGGCCAGCACGATGAACGTCGCGCGCTCCCCTTCGAGCAGATCGGCGGCGCGTTCCAGGCACGCCGCGCGTTCGGCCGCCGCAACGCGGGACCATGCCGCGCCATCGGTCACCGCCCGGCCGACGGCCTGCGTGACTTGGGCGGCGGTCGCCTCGATGACCGTGCCGACGACGTCGCGGCGGTCGCAGGGATTGGTGACCGCCAACCGTTCGCGCGGCGTTGCCCGGCCGGCAACGGCGTCCATCGGCGCTGCTTCGAATTGCGCCGGCACGGTGCCCAAGTCGGCGTCGATCGCGCGCAGTGCGATTTCGTCGGAAAGATCGATGCCCTGCGAATTCCTGCGGTCGGGATAAAGATCGATCGGCAATGGAATTCGCGGGTGTGGCGTGCCGCCGGTCGCAAGGGCGCGCGCGACGGGATCGGCGACCAGCTCGGCGATGCTCACGGTCGGATCGACGATGCGATTCACGAAAGACGAGTTGGATCCGTTTTCCAAGAGCCTTCGCACGAGGTAGGCCAGCAGCGTCTCATGCGAGCCGACAGGCGCGTAGATGCGGCAGGCGCTGCCCCAGCGTTCGGGTCCCACGATCTGGTCGTAGAGACTCTCGCCCATGCCGTGCAGGCACTGGAACTCATAGTCGCGATCTCCCGCCAGCGTATGGATTGCCGCAATCGTGAACGCGTTGTGGCTTGCGAATTGCGGATAGATCGCATCCGGCGCGGCCAGCATGGCTTTCGCGCACGCAATATAGGCGACGTCGGTGTGGACCTTGCGGGTGAAAAGAGGGTAGCCGGCGAGACCGTCGGCCTGCGCACGCTTGATTTCGGAATCCCAGTACGCGCCCTTCACCAACCGCACCATGAATCGCCGCCGATGCCGGCGGCCAAGGTCGACGAGCCAGTCGACGACGGCGCGGGCGCGCTTCTGGTAGCACTGCACGACGAAGCCCAAGCCGTCCCAGCCCGCGAGCGTGGGATCGCCGCTCAACATTTCGAGAATGTCGAGCGACAGGTCGAGGCGGTCGGCTTCCTCGGCATCGATGTTGAAGCCGATGTCGTAGCCGCGTGCCAGTTGCGCGAGCCGGGTGACCGATGGAAGAAGTTCGGCGAGTACGCGCGCACGCTGCGCGCGGGAATAGCGGGGATGCAGCGCCGACAGCTTGATCGAGATGCCGGGGCCGGAATAGACGCCGGCGCCCCGGCCGGCCTTGCCGATGGTGTTGATGGAATTCATGTACGCCGCGAAGTAATCGTGGGCGACGTCCATGGTCAGGGCGGCTTCGCCCAGCATGTCGAAGGAATAGCAATAACCGCGTGCTTCGCGCGAGCGGGCGTTGACCAGCGCTTCGTCGATGGTCCGGCCGGTCACGAACTGCCTGCCGAGCAGTCGCATGGCGAGGTCCACGCCCTTGCGGATCAATGGCTCCCCCCCTTTGCGCAGCAGCGTCGCCACGGCCTGCTCCATGGCCGAATCGCTGCGCGAGTCGACGAGCTTGCCGGTGACGAGCAGTCCCCATGCGGCGGCATTGACGAACAGCGATGGACTGCGGCCGACGTGCGAGCGCCAATCGCCCTGCGCGATCTTGTCGCGGATCAGGCGGTCGCGGGTGGCGGCGTCCGGAATGCGCAGCAAGGCTTCGGCCAGGCACATGAGCGCGATGCCCTCGCGCGAGTCGAGCGAGAATTCGAGCATCAGCGCATCGACGCCGCCCGCCCTGGTGCGCGACGCGCGCACGCCCTCGGCCAGCGTCGTGGCGAGTTTCTGGGTCGTCGCCAGTTGTTCCGGCGTCAGCGCGGCTTCGCTGGCCAGGGCCAGCAGGGCGCCGGGTTCGTCGCGCCGATAGTCCGACGCGATTCGCTCGCGCAGCGCGGCGGCTGTGCTATAGGGAACGCAAAGAGGGGTGCGTGTATCGCTCATGGCCGGCGTGCGGCGCGGATGTTCCCGGAGCGGCTTCCTAAGAGTGACCGGCTGGGCGGCGTATCATACCGGCTCGCGCGGCAGGAAGTACCGCGCGCATCGGAACGACATCCGATGCTCCGGTGGCCGCCGGATCCAAACCCGCGGGAGATCGCCATGAACGCCTCCGTCGACGTCGTGCTGCAACCGTACGTGCTGGTGGAAGTTCGCGAGGGGGTGGCCACGGTGACGTTGAATCGGGGCGATCGCTTCAATCCGCTGTCGATGTCGATGATCGCCGCGCTCGAAACGGAGTTCGACGCGCTGGCGCAGGATGCCTCGGTCCGCGCCGTCGTCGTCGCGGGCAGCGGCAAGGGATTCTGCGCCGGCCACGACTTGAAGGAAATGCGCGCGCATCCGGATCTTCCGTGGCAGCGCGAACTCTTCGACGCGTGCGGGCGGATGATGCAAAAACTCACGCGCATGCCACAGCCGGTGATCGCCAGGGTGCACGGCATCGCGACGGCCGCGGGCTGCCAGTTAGTGTCGATGTGCGACCTCGCGGTGGCCGCCGACACCGCGAAGTTCGCGCTGCCGGGCGTCAACGTGGGCGTCTTCTGCTCGACGCCGGCCGTCGGCGTGGCGCGCAACGTGGCGCGCAAGCGGGTGATGGAGATGCTCCTCACCGGCGAACTGATCGACGCGCCCACGGCGCTTGACTGGGGCCTCGTCAACCGTGTCGTCCCGCCAGCGGAGCTCGACGCTGCAGTGCAGTATTTCGCCCGAATCATCCGCGCGCGCAGCCGAAGCGTGATCGCGCTCGGCAAGCGGGCGTTCTATGAACAGATCGAGCTCGGACTCGCCGGGGCCTACGACCGCGCGGGGGAAGCCATGGCCTGCAATCTGCTGGAGCCGGACGCTGCCGAAGGGATCGACGCATTCGTCGGGAAGCGCAAGCCCAGCTGGAGTGACTAGGCTCGCGTGGTGGCGCAAAACGGGGCGGCCATCCTCGCTGCAGTCGACGCGGGACCAGCCCCGGGGACGGCCGGATTTGTCCTGCCGGCGAAAGTCGGCTAACGTATCCGGGATCGGGCGGCCACGCTTTTACTGCCAGCCCGGTCCCGCGTTGATCTAAATCAGCGGCGAAGCAACGTTGGAATGCGGAAATCCGAGTGATGTAACCGGACGGCGATCCGGAGCACAAAATCAGACGCCCGGCCCGCAGAATTGCGCGCGGTGGGCCGAACGAGCTTGAACGTCACGACTAGAGGAGGATGCATGAGAGACTCGACCCATCCGAGCCGGCCGAAGAGTGCCGCCGGCCCCCGGATCGACGTGCTGGCCATTGGACGAATGGGGGACCGCCATGTCTGAACAGCTATCATCGACCAAGATTCAGAGCAATCCGAAATACCACCAGCTGATCAAGGAGCGGGACTCGCTGTCTTGGACTCTCACCGTGCTGGTTCTAATCCTTTACTTCGGCTTCATCCTTCTGGTTGCCTTTGCCCCTGGGTTCCTCACACAGCCCATTTCGGCCACCAGCGTGATCCCGGTCGGCATGCTCGTCGGCGTCGGTGTGATCGTGGGGTCGGTCGTGCTAACGGGCATCTACGTGTACCGCGCCAACAGCACGTTCGACCCGCTGATTCGCGAAATCATCCAGGAGTCCGCCAAATGACAACGATAAAGACGGTCTTCAGCGCCTTCGCGGGCCTGGTCGCGTTGCTGGCATCGCAACTGGCGCTGGCGGCGGATGCCGTATCGCCCGCGGCGGAGGTTCCGGTCAATTGGCACGCGGTCATCATGTTCATCATCTTCGTCGCGATTACCCTGGTCATCACGTACTGGGCGGCGATGCGGACCAAGACCGCGACCGATTTCTATGCGGCCGGCCGCGGCATCACCGGCCTGCAGAACGGGATGGCCATCGCTGGCGACTACATGTCAGCGGCCTCATTCCTGGGCATTGCCGCGCTCGTTTATTTCAATGGCTTCTACGGCCTGATCTTTTCGGTGGGCTGGCTGGTCGGCTGGCCGATCATCCTGTTCCTCATCGCCGAACGGCTGCGCAACCTCGGCAAGTTCACCTATGCCGACGTCGTCTCGTTCCGGCTCCAGCAGGGACCGGTCCGCACGATGGCCGCGATCGGGTCGCTGATCGTCGTGATCTGGTACCTGATCGGGCAGGCGGTGGGGGCCGGGCAATTGCTGCATACGCTCGTTCCGCAGATATCCTACCGGATCTCAATCGTCATCATCGGCGCACTGATCATCATCTATGTGACCTTCGGCGGCATGAAGGCCACGACCTGGGTGCAGATCATCAAGGCGGCCCTGCTGCTTGGCGGCGCGACGTTGATGGCGCTCGGGGTCATGGCGCACGAAGGCTGGAGCTTCAACAAGCTCTTTTCCGACGCTGTCGCAGCCCATCCCAAGCACCTTGAAATCATGCAGTCGGTGGTGCCCATCGGGGCGAAGGCCAATCCAATCGAATCGATCTCGCTCGGCCTGACGCTGATGTTCGGGACCGCCGGCCTGCCGCACATCCTGATGCGCTTCTTCACCGTCGGGGACGCCAAGGCGGCACGCAAGTCGGTGCTCTACGGCACGTGTTTCATCGGCTACTTCTACATCCTGACCTTCATCATCGGGTTCGGCGCTATCGTGCTCGTCGCCGGCAATCCGGAATATGTCGTCGACGTCACCAAGAACGTGCTCAACCTCAAGGGCGGCAGCAGCATGCCGGCGGTCTATCTGTCGCACGCGATTGGCGGGGATTTCTTCCTCGGCTTCATCGCCGCGGTCGCCTTCGCCACGATCCTGGCGGTGGTGTCGGGGCTCACGCTTGCGGGCGCCTCGGCACTGTCGCACGACATCTATGCGAACGTGATCATGAAGGGCAAGGCCAGCGAGGCGCAGGAAGTCTGGGTGTCGAAGATCTGCGTGATCGGCCTGGGGATTCTTGCCGTGATCCTGGGCATTGCCTTCGAGAAGCAGAACGTTGCCTACATCGTTGCGCTGACGTTCTCGATCGCTGCATGTGCGAACTTCCCGATCCTGGTTCTGGCGGTGTTCTGGAAAGGGCTGACGACGCGCGGGGCGGTACTCGGCGGATATACGGGGATTCTCGGGTCGATCGGCCTGCTGATCATCGGTCCGACCGTCTGGACCAAGGTGCTCAACATGGGGCCGGCAATCTTCCCGTACGACTTCCCGACCTTCGTCGTGCTGCCGGCGGCATTGATCGTCGCCTACCTTGCGTCGGTGACCGACAGGAGCGCCAGCGCGGACAAGGAGCGCGCATTGTTCGCCGCACAGGAGGTCCGTTCCGAAACCGGTCTGGGCTCCGAGGTTGCGTCGGCCCACTAGACGAAACCTTCGTTGTCGGAGGATTGGCCGCCCGGGATTGCCTTGGCGGCCAATTTTTTGGCAGGGCGAGGTCGTCGACTGGGGCATCGTCGCTTGCGCGTCGCGACCAGCGTACTTCATGATGCGGTATTCCCAGGTCAGGTGATGTGCGCCATGCCGGCAACAGCCCAAAGCGCCGAAGCGACGAGCGATTTCCTGCGTCGACACCCGCCCTTTAACCGCATGACCGACTCGGCCCTCGCGTTTCTTGTGCCGCGGCTGCAGCTCGTCCATTTTGCGAAGGACGAGAAAATCCTCTCTACGCAGAGTGAACCTCTGGCCCACCTGTACATCGTGCTGCGGGGACTTGTCGGCAGCCGGCCAAACAGCGCAAAGGCGGAGCCGGACCGGACGCTCGGCCCAGGCGACCTCTTTCCCATCGGCGCGCTGTCGGCCGGCGGCACGACAACCAAGGTCTTCCACGCACTCAAGAACACCGACTGCTACCTGCTTCCGCGCCAGGATTTCCTGGAATTGCGCCAGGTGTCGCCCGAATTCGAACGCTACTGCATGCACGCGATCACCGAGACGCTGAAGCAGTCTTTGGAGAGTCTGCACAGCCAGTACAGCCAGCGTGTGGCCGAGCAACAGACCCTGGCCCGTACGCTGAAGGAGCTCGTTCGCAATCCGCCGGTTACCTGCCTCGCCACAGCCACCTTGCGGGAGGCGGCGCAGAAAATGGCGGCAGCGAAAGTGCGCACGATCATCGTGCTCGAACCCGCCGGAGCTCCCATCGGCATGTTCACGCTGGTCGATCTGCTCGAGCGCGTCGTGCTGCCCGGCCTCGCGCTCGACAAGCCGGTTGCCGAGACAATGTCCTCGCCCATTGTCGCCTTGCCCGCATCGGCGACCGCCTACGAAGCGATGCACGTGATGGCCGAGCGCAGCATTCGTCAGGTTGTGGTGGTGGAGAACGGCCAGGTTTGCGGCGTGGTCAACGAACGCGATCTCTTTGCTCTGCAGCGGGTGTCGATGCAGAAGGTCAACGAGGGCCTTCAATCCGCCGACAGCGTCGCCACCTTGAAGCGCGCCGCCGACGACATTCGCCAATTGACGCAGAATCTGCTTGCGCAGGGCGTTGGCGCCGAGGCGGTCACTCGGACGATCGCCGCGCTGAATGACGCACTGTCGCGCCGTGCGATCGAACTTGTTGTCGTTCGGCACGATATCGGCGAATTCGACTGGTGCTGGCTGGCCCTGGGAAGCGAGGGGCGCGGCGAGCAGACCTTCGCCACGGATCAGGATAACGCGCTACTGTATTCCGCTGTCGACGCGACGCAGGCGACCGAGCGCCGCCAGCGGCTCATCGCCTTCGCCCAGGAAGTCAACGCCACCCTCGACACTTTGGGCTTTCCGCTGTGCAAGGGCAACGTGATGGCAGGAAACGCCGAATATTGCCTGACGATGGAGGAGTGGAAGGAGAAGTTCCTGGGCTGGATCCGCGCGCCTACTCCGGCGGCACTCCTCGGGGCGAACATCATGTTCGACTTCCGGGCGCTCTACGGGAACTCGACGCTATGCGACGCGATGCGCGTCTGGTTGTTCAGTTACACGAAGTCGAGCTCGCTTTTTCTGCGCCTGATCGTGCAGAATGCGCTCGACGTCGAGCCGCCACTGGGACTCATCCGGACGTTTGCGGTCGACGACGATCCCGGGGTCAAGGGCACGATCGACCTCAAGACTCGCGGTACTCGGCTGTTCGTCGACTGCGCGCGGGTCTTCGCGCTTGCGCATGGCATCGCCGACACCGGCACCGCCACACGGCTGCGGCTCGCCGCGGCACAGCTCGGGGTCCAGCCGCGCCACGTCGACGCGACGGTCGAGGCATTCCATTTCCTGCAACTGCTGCGCCTGCGCCAGCAGGACCAACCCGGGGCGGTGAAAGACCCGAATCGCATCGACCCCTATGAACTGAACGACATCGACCAGCGAATGCTGAAGGAGGCACTCCGGCAGGCGAAGCAACTGCAGGAGCGGCTGAGGCTGACGTATCGGCTGTGAAGCGCTGGGTGTCGGGAGGCCAGGCGCCGCAGCGTTCTTGTTGACACGAAGTCGCATCAGCGAGTCGAAGGGAGGAGGCGGCCAATGTACCAGTCAATCGTCAGGAACCAGCGTCTCGTGGCGGTGTTCCTGATCGGCGTGGCACTGTTCAATTACCCGCTGCTGGCGCTCTTCAATCGCGCGGCCGGCGTTTTCGGGATACCGGTGCTCTACGCGTACATCTTCGTCGCCTGGGCGACTCTGATCGCGCTCTTCGCGCTCATCGTCGAGCGCTCGCGCTAGCGGCGCGACCAGGCCGGACGGCGGACATGCTCCAGAGCTGGGTGATCATACCTGCCGCGCTGGGCTACATCGGTGTCCTGTTCGCGATCGCCCGGTATGGCGACAAGCGCGCCGACGAAGGTCGCTCGATCATCGCGAATCCATACGTTTATTCGCTGTCGCTCGGCGTGTATGCGACCGCCTGGACGTTCTACGGCAGCGTCGGGCGCGCGGCGGGCGACGGCGTAGGCTTCCTGCCCATCTACATCGGACCGACGCTGATGATGGCCCTTTGGTGGCTGGTCATGCGCAAAATCATCCGCATCAGCAAGACCAACCGCATCACGTCGCTCGCCGACTTCGTTTCGTCACGCTACGGCAAGAGCGCGCTTGTCGCCGGGCTTGTTACCGTCATCGCGGTGATAGGCATCGTGCCCTACATCGCGCTTCAGCTGAAGGCCGTGTCGGGCAGTTTCACGATTCTTGTCGGATATCCGGAGATTGTGGCGTCCGTGCCGCGCCAAGCGGTGCCGGTCCATGCCGACACGGCGTTCTGGATGGCCGTGCTGCTTGCGATCTTCACCATCCTCTTCGGCACCCGGCATCTCGATGCGTCGGAGCGCCACGAGGGGCTGGTCGCGGCGATCGCGTTCGAGTCGCTCGTCAAGCTGCTCGCTTTCCTCGCCGTTGGTGTCTTCGTTACGTGGGGCCTTTACAATGGTTTTGCGGACATCTTCGCGCGCGCCGGCGCGCAACCGCGGCTTGCGACGCTGTTCGCGCCGTTTGCGGGCGCAGGAAGTTACACGAGCTGGGCATGGCTCACGGTGCTGTCGATGCTGGCGATCATGTTCCTCCCGCGGCAGTTCCAGGTCGCCGTCGTCGAGAACGTGAATGAGAACCACATCGCAAAGGCGATCTGGCTGTTCCCGGCCTACATGCTGGCGATGAACGTGTTCGTGCTGCCGGTGGCCTTCGGCGGACTTTTGCATTTTTCCGGGGTCCCGGTCGATTCGGACACGTTCGTGCTCACGCTGCCCATGGCCGAAAAGCGGGAAGGGCTGGCACTGCTCGTGTTCATCGGCGGGCTGTCGGCCGCCACCGGCATGGTGATCGTGGAAACCATCGCGCTCTCGACAATGGTCTGCAACGACCTCGTCATGCCGGTGCTGCTGCGGATGCGGTCGATGCGGTTGCACGAGCGACGCAACCTCACCGGCCTCCTGCTGGGAATCCGTCGCGGGGCGATTGTCGCGGTCATCCTTCTGGGCTACGTCTATTTCCGCCTCGCGGGCGAAGCCTATGCGCTCGTTGCGATCGGCCTCATTTCATTTGCCGCCGTCGCGCAGTTCGCGCCCGCGGCGATCGGCGGCATCTACTGGAAGGGGGCAACCCGCTCCGGCGCGCTTGCGGGCCTGCTCGCCGGATTCGGCATCTGGATGTACACGCTGCTGCTGCCGTCGTTCGCGAAGTCGGGCTGGCTGCCGATCGGCTTCCTGGATGACGGGCCTTTTGGAATCGCGCTGCTTCGACCTTATGCGCTGTTCGGCCTCGAGGGCCTTAACGACATCACTCATGCCATGCTCTGGAGCATGATCGCCAACATTGGCGCGTTCGTTGTCGTCTCCACCCTGTCGCGGCAGACGGTGGCCGAGCAGGCACAGGCGGCGCGCTTCGTCGACGTGTTCCGACACAGCGGCGAAGGTCCCGACGTGCATGTGTGGAAGGGCACGGCGTCGGCGCCTGACCTGCAGGCGCTGCTCGCGCGTTTCCTCGGCGCGGAACGGGCAAGCGCAGCCTTTGCCGCATATGCCCGTCGTCGCGGCGTTGCCGCGCCATCGGAGGTCCCGGCGGATGCGGGCCTTGTCCAGTTCGCTGAAACGACGCTTGCCGGCACGATCGGTGGAGCATCGGCGCGCATCATGGTCGCCTCCACCGTCAAGGAGGACGTGCTCTCGTTCGACGAGGTTCGCTCAATGCTGGATGAGGCGTCGCAGGTGATTGCATACAGCCACGAGCTCAAGCAAAAATCGCAGGAGCTCATGAAGGCGACCACGGAGCTGCGCGCCGCCAATGAGCGCCTTCAGGAGCTCGACCGGATGAAGGACGATTTCATATCGACGGTTACGCACGAGCTGCGCACGCCGCTGACGTCGATCCGCGCGTTCACGGAAATCCTGCATGACAATCCCGGACTCGACGCGGCGGAGCGGGAGAAATTCCTGACGATCATCATCCAGGAGAGCGAGCGGCTGACGCGCCTGATCAATCAGGTGCTCGATCTCGCGAAGCTCGATTCCGGCCGCGCCGAATGGCAAGTATCGGAAATCGACCTCAAGGCCGTCATCGAGGACTCGATCAACGCTACGAGCCAACTCTTCCGCGCGCGAAATGTCGGCCTCAGGACTCGGCTGCCCGGCGGCGCCTTTGTCGTCAACGCCGACCGTGACCGGTTGGTGCAGGTGCTGATAAATTTGCTCTCCAATGCCGCCAAGTTCGTGCCGGGGGACACCGGGCGCGTCGTGGTCGAGCTCGCGGCGGTCGGCGGCTCATGGCGCGTGGCGGTGTCCGACAACGGGCCCGGTGTGCGCGCCGAGGACCAGAAGATCATCTTCGAGAAATTCCGTCAGGCGGGTGACGTCATGACGGATCGCCCGCAGGGCACCGGGCTCGGGCTTCCGATCAGCCGACAGATCATCGAGTATTTCGGCGGACGGCTCTGGGTCGAGAGCATTCCGGGCGAGGGAGCGACCTTCATCTTCGAATTGCCGAAAATCCCGCCGGCCGAGCGCGCGAAAGCCGCGTCGGCAGCCGCGGCGAGAAACGGATGAACGGGCACGGCGCCGAGATGAATCGAGCGCCGGCTGCGAGGAGGACCAGATGGTCAAGAAGGTGCTGATTGCGGACGACGAGCCCAACATTGTGGTCTCGCTCGAGTTCCTGATGAAGCAAAGGGGCTACGAGGTGAGGGTCGCGGCCAACGGCGAGGACGCGCTGCGTGCGGTGGGCGAGTTCGGGCCGGACTTGATCCTGCTTGACGTGATGATGCCGCGAATGAACGGTTATGACGTCTGCCAGAAGGTACGCGAGAATCCCGCCTGGCAGCACATTCGAATCATCATGCTCTCGGCGAAAGGGCGCGACGTCGAAATGAACAAGGGAATTGCGGTTGGCGCGGACGCCTACGTTACAAAGCCTTTCTCGACCAAGGACTTGATTGCGAAGGTCGGCGAAATGCTGGATGCGTGAGTGATGCCGTCGCGGATGCGCGTCGCATTGACGTTTGTCGTCGCATGGGTGGCCATGGTGGCCGCGATAGGCGCGGCCCTGCTGCTTGTCGCTGTCGAGCTCGGCGAGTCGGAACGTTCGGCATTCGCGGCAATGTTGCGCGACGGCGCCGCCGGTTTCGCAGAGGCGGCATTCCTGCTGGGGATTCCGCTGTGGTTCGGCGTCAGGACGCTGCTGCGGCGTTACGTTGCGGCACCGCGCCGGCTCGCCGAGGACGCGCGCGTGATGCTCTCCGCCAATCCGGAGCACCGCGCCAAGCTGCGCGGGTCGGGGGAAGTGCAGCGGCTTGCCGTGGAGCTCAATCGTTTCGCGGAAGCGCATTCGCTGTTGAAGCAAGACGTCGAGCGGCAGGTGCGCGAGGCAAACGCGCGCATCGAGCAGGAACGGAACCGGCTCGCGGCCCTGATGTCGGAGCTCGCGCAGAGCGTCATCGTCTGCAATGTCGAGGGGCGGATTCTGCTCTACAACTCGCGGGCGATGCGGCTGCTGCGCAAGCCTCTCGAAGGGGTAGCCGCTGCGGGAAAGGCGCACAGCTTGGTCGGGCTGGGGCGCTCGATCTTTGGCGTCTTCGACCGCAACCTCATCATCCACGCGCTCGAAAACATCCGCGACCGCATGCGCGAGGACGCGCGCGGTCGGGTCGCGAGCTTCGTCACCACCGCCCCGGCGGGCCAGCTCGTCCGCGTGCAGATCGCGCCGGTCCTGGGGGCGGAAACCGGCGATGCCGCGGAGGTTGCACCGGAGGGAATCACCGGGTTCGTGATGCTGCTCGACAACATCACGCGCCGGATCGAGACGGGCAACCGCCGCGACACGTTGCTCCAGACGCTGACCCAGGGCACACGCGCGTCGCTCGCCAGCGTGCGCGCGGCGGTGGAGACGGTCGCGTCCTTTCCCGGCATGGATAACGAGTCGCGCAGCCGTTTCATCGGCATCATCGGCGAGGAAGCACAGCGGATGAGCGCCGGCCTCGATCGGGCCGCCATCGAATTCGCCGATTCGCTGCTCACCGAATGGCCGCTCGAGGACATGCGCGGCGCCGACCTCATCGGCGCCGCGCGTCGCCGCATCGAAGGCAGGCTTGGGCTGCCGACGAAGCTCGAGTCCGTCGACGAGTCGATCTGGATGAAGGTGGACAGTTATTCGCTCATGCAGGCCATCACCTACGTCGTGAGCCGGCTACAGGGCGAGTTCGGCATCCGGGAGGTCCGCTTTGGCCTGGAAGTCGCGGGCCGGCTCGCCCATCTCGACCTCATCTGGACCGGCGCGCCGCTGGGGTCCGAGACCACGATGGCGTGGCAGACCGATTCGCTCGAGCTGGGAGGGGAGGCGTGTCCGCTCACGCTGAAGCAGATCGTCGAGCGGCACAACGCGGAGATCTGGTACCAGATCGACAAGCCGTCGCAGCGCGAATATTTTCGCATTGCGATGCCGGTCACCCGGCCGGAGGAAGCTCCGCCGGGCGCTCCACCGGTCGTCGAGAGCCGCCCGGAGTACTACGATTTCGACCTATTCCACCAAGCCGGGCAGACGCCCGAGCTCGACAACCGGCCGCTCGCCAGTCTCGACTACACGGTATTCGACACGGAAACGACGGGGCTGAAGCCGTCCGAAGGCGACGAGATCGTTTCCGTCGGCGCCGTGCGCATCGTCAACGGCCGATTGCTGGAGCACGAAGTGTTCGAACAGCTCGTCGATCCGCGCCGTGGCATGTCCCCGGAGGCCGGCAGGATCACCGGCATCGACGCGGCGATGCTCGAGAGCCAGCCAACGATCGATCGCGTGCTTCCCGCGTTCGCACAGTTCTGCGAGGACACCGTGCTGGTCGCCCACAACGCGGCGTTCGACATGCGATTCCTGCGCCTGAAGGAGGAGGCGACGGGCGTGCGCTTCGCGCAGCCGGTCCTCGACACGCTGCTCCTTTCGGCGGTGATTCACCCGGATCTCGAATCGCACCGCCTGGAGGCGATTGCCGAGCGGATGGGCGTGAATCCCATCGGGCGGCACACGGCGCTGGGCGACGCAATCATGACCGCCGAGGTCTTCCTGCGCATGATTCCCCTGCTCGCCGAACAGGGAATCCGGACGCTGGGGGAAGCGCGCGAAGCTTCGCAAAGGACCTATTTCGCCCGCATCGAGTACTGAGGCGAGTGACCGGAAACGCGCCGGCGGCAGTCGAGCCGGGACGGTCCGCACGATCTATGTGTTGCACGATACGCGACGATGCTCGCATAATCCGCCACACTGGAGGAATTGCGGCGCCTTGCCTCGGGCTCCCGCGCGGTGAATGGCCGACGACACGATTCTCGAAACGAAGGGCCTTACCAAGGAATTCAAGGGCTTCGTCGCGGTCAAGGACGTGAGTCTGTCTGTCCGCCGGGGCAGCATCCACGCGCTTATCGGCCCCAATGGCGCGGGCAAGACGACGTGCTTCAACCTCCTCACGCACTTCCTTACGCCCACGCGCGGCCAAATCTTTTTCAACGGCAGCGAAATCACGGGCTCGCGGCCGGCGGCCATCGCGCGCATGGGCCTCGTGCGCTCGTTCCAGATCTCCGCGGTGTTTCCGCACCTCACCGTCCTCGAGAACGTGCGTATCGCATTGCAGCGCAAGGAGGGCCACTCGCTGGATTTCTGGCGCTCCGATGCCGCACTCACGCAGCTCGACGGCCGCGCGGCGGAACTCATCGAAGCCGTGGGCCTGACCGAGTTCACGCATACCAAGGCGGTGGAACTCCCCTACGGGCGGAAGCGGGCGCTGGAGATTGCCACCACGCTGGCCCTCGACCCCGAGATGATGCTGCTGGACGAGCCGACCGCTGGGATGACCCATGAAGACGTCGAGCGGATCGCCGCGCTGATCAGGAAGGTGGCGGCCAATCGAACAGTGCTGATGGTCGAGCACAACCTCTCGGTCGTCTCCACCCTTTCGGACCACATTACCGTGCTGGCGCGGGGCGAGATACTCGCGCAAGGCGACTATGCGACGGTGTCGAAGCACCCGGAAGTCGTGCAGGCCTACCTGGGATCCGGACATGCCTGACGCGGCCGCCGCAGGGGCCGCGCAAAGGGTCGCGGTGGGAGCGCCGCTGCTTGCCGTGCGCGGCCTGCAGGCGTGGTACGGCGAATCGCACATCCTGCACGGCGTCGACTTCGATGTCGCGGCGGGCGAGGTGGTCACGCTTCTCGGCCGTAACGGCGCGGGCAAGACCACGACGTTGAAGGCGATCATGGGCGCGGGCCCCCGGCGCGAGGGCTCGATCACGTACGAAGGCGCGGAGACGATCTCGCTCACGTCGAACCACATCGCGCGGCGCGGCATCGCATGGTGCCCCGAGGAGCGGGGAATCTTCGCGAGCCTCGACGTCTATGAAAACCTGATGCTGCCGCCGACGGTGCGCGAAGGAGGGCTACCGCTCGCGGAGATCTACACGCTTTTTCCAAACCTCAAGGAGCGGCTGACCAGCCAGGGCACGAAACTGTCGGGCGGCGAACAGCAGATGCTCGCGATAGGCCGCATCCTGCGCACCGGCGCGCGCCTGTTGCTGCTGGATGAACCGACGGAAGGCCTGGCGCCGGTGATCGTCCAGCAGATCGGGCGCACGATCGCGCAACTGAAGGAGCGGGGCTTCACGATCCTGCTCGTCGAACAGAATTTCCGATTCGCGGCCACCGTCGCGGACCGGCATTACGTGATGGAACACGGTCGCATCGTGGACATGATCCGCAATGCCGACCTTGAAGCGAACATGGCCAAGCTCCACGGGTATCTCGGCGTGTAGCAGCCGCGGCAGTCATTTCCAACGGAGGAGCACGATGAAGGCATTCAAACGCACGATGATCGGTATGGCGGTCGCGGCCGCCGTGTCGCTCGGTACGGCGCAAGCGCAGGTTTCCGACGGCATGATCAAGATTGGCGTTCTGTCGGATATGTCGGGTTTGTACACGGACCTGGCGGGGGCAGGATCGGTAGTGGCCGCGAAAATGGCGGTCGAGGATTCCGGCATCGAAAAACGCGGCTACAAGGTCGAGATCGTCTCGGCAGACCATCTCAACAAGCCGGACGTGGGATCGGCGATCGCAACCAAGTGGTACGACGCCGAAAAGGTGGATCTCATCGTCGACGTGCCGACTTCCAGCGTGGCGCTCGCCGTCAGCCAGATCACGAGAGACAAGGGCAAGGCGTTCATCGCGTCGGGCGCGGGGTCATCGGACCTGACCGGCTCCAAATGTTCTCCGAACACGATTCACTGGGCCTATGACACGTGGATGCTGGCGAACGGCACGGGCACGGCAATCACCAAGCAGGGCGGTGACACGTGGTTCTTCATCGCCGCGGACTACGCCTTCGGCGCAGCGCTCGAGCGCGATACGGCGGCGGCGGTCCAACGCAATGGTGGCAAAGTGGTCGGAGGAGTCAAGGCGCCTCTCAACACACAGGACTTCAGTTCGTTCCTGCTGCAGGCGCAGGCTTCGAAAGCCAAGATCATCGGCCTTGCCAACGCAGGCAGCGACACGACAAATGCCATCAAGCAGGCGGCTGAATTCGGGATTTCCAAGGGCGGGCAAAAAATGGCGGGATTGCTCGTCTTTCTGACGGACATCCATGCGCTGGGTCTGCAGACGGCCCAGGGCCTCCAATTCACGGAAACGTTTTACTGGAACCAGAACGACGCGTCGCGCGCGTTTGCCAAGCGCTTCTCTGCACTCGACAAGGGCATCTATCCGACGATGGTGCACGCGGGCGTGTACGCGTCGATCCTGCATTACCTCAAGGCAGTGGAAGCGCTGAAGAGCGATGATGGTACCAAGGTCATCGCCAAGATGAAGGAGCTGCAGACCGACGACCCGCTGTTCGGCAAGGGCACGATCCGCATCGATGGCCGCAAGATTCACCCGGCCTACCTGGTGCAGGTGAAGACGCCGGCGGAATCCAAAGGACCTTGGGACTACTACAAGGTCGTGGCGACGATTCCGGCCGAGCAGGCGTTCCGTCCGCTCGCCGATGGCGGCTGTCCGCTGGTGAAGTAGCGGTTTTCCATCGCGCCGCCGTGAACCCCTGCTTCGCGTCAGGCGCAATGGACAGACCGAGCGAGTTGAGCGGCGCCTGAGGCGCCGTTCCAACTCGCGCAAAGGCACCAACCGAGACCATGCCAGAGATATTCGGCGTTCCCATGCAGGCCCTCTTCGGGCAACTGCTGATCGGCCTCATCAACGGCGCGTTCTACGCCATGCTGAGCCTGGGGCTCGCCGTCATCTTCGGGCTGCTCAACGTCATCAATTTCACGCACGGCGCCCAATATATGATGGGCGCGTTCTGCGCTTGGTTCCTGCTGGAGAAATGGGGCGTCGGATACTGGTGGTCGCTGCTGCTGGCGCCACTGGCCGTCGGATTCACCGGCGTCGTGATCGAACGCACGATGCTGTCGCGACTGTACAAGCTCGACCACCTTTACGGACTGCTGCTGACGTTCGGCCTGGCGCTCATCTTCCAGGGCGTCTTCACCAACTACTACGGCAGTTCCGGACAGCCTTACCGGCTGCCTGAGGAGTTCGTCGGCGCGTACAACCTGGGCTTCATGTTTCTCCCGAAGTACCGCGCCTGGGTCATACTCGCATCGGTCATCGTCTGTCTGTCGACGTGGTTCGTCATCGAGCGCACGAAGCTGGGCTCGTACCTGCGCGCCGCGACCGAAAACCCGCAACTGGTCCAGGCGTTCGGCATCAACGTGCCGCGGATGATCACGCTGACCTACGGCTTCGGCGTGGGACTGGCCGCGCTCGCGGGCGTGATGGCCGCTCCGATCTACCAGGTCAGCCCGCAGATGGGCGAGAACCTCATCATCGTTGTCTTCGCCGTCGTCGTGATCGGTGGCATGGGCTCGATCCTGGGCGCAATCCTGACCGGCTTCGGCTTAGGGATCGTGGAGGGGCTGACCAAGGTGTTCTATCCGGAAGCGTCCAATACGGTGGTGTTCGTGATCATGGTCATCGTGCTCCTCATCAAGCCGGCCGGCCTGTTCGGCAAGGAAAAATAGGACGCCCATGGCGATCGTGGCCTCTTCCGCCTCGGTGCCCGGCCCGCGGGTCATGCTGATTTCCACGGTCGTCATGGCGGCGGCGCTGGCGCTGGCGCCCGTGCTCGGCGTCTATCCGGTGTTCCTGATGAAGGCGCTGTGCTTCGCGCTCTTCGCGTGCGCGTTCAACCTGCTCATTGGCTTCGGCGGACTGCTGTCGTTCGGCCACGCGATGTTCCTCGGCACGGCCGGCTACGTCTGCGCGCACGCCGCCAAGGTGTGGGGCTGGCCGCCCGAGGCCGCCATACTCGTCGGGACGCTCGTGGCGGCGGCGATGGGCGTCGTCGTCGGCCTGCTGGCGATACGCCGGCAGGGCATCTACTTCGCGATGATCACGCTGGCGCTGGCGCAGATGGTGTTCTTCTTCTGCCTGCAGGCGCCGTTCACGCATGGCGAGGACGGCATCCAGGCGGTTCCGCGCGGCAGGATGTTCGGCGTGCTCGACCTGTCCAATACGCTGGTCATGTACTACGTCGTGCTGGCGATCTTCATCGCGGCCTTCCTGCTCATCTACCGGATCGTCCACTCCCCGTTCGGGCAGGTTCTCAAGGCCATCCGCGAGAACGAGCCGCGCGCAGTGTCGCTGGGGTATGACGCGGAAAAATACAAGCTCATCGCCTTCATACTCTCCGCGGCCCTCGCGGGGCTCGCCGGATCGACCAAGGCGATCGTCTTCCAGCTAGCCTCGCTGACGGATGTCCACTGGACGATGTCCGGCGAGGTCGTGCTGATGACGCTGCTGGGCGGCATGGGCACGATCTTCGGCCCGGTGGTCGGAGCGTTCACGATCATCGGCCTCGAAAGCTACCTGGCGGACTTCGGCGAATGGGTGAAGGTAATCACCGGCGTCATCTTCGTCATCTGCGTGCTCGCATTCCGCCGGGGCATCGTCGGCGAACTGTCGGCGTGGTGGGCGCGCCGCCAGGGTTGACGCGGAACGCGGCGGCACTCGCGCTCGCCGCGGCGCTGGCGTCAACGCTCGCCGCCGCGGCGCCCGCGAAGCCGGCGGCACCTCAATCCTACGTCGTCACCGGCAATTGCCGCGATGGCCTTCCACATGGCGCATACGAGCTGCGGATGGCCAACGGGCAATTGCGCGTCGCCGGCGCGTTCAACCAGGGCAAACGCATCGGCAGTTTCCTCTTCTGGTCGTCCTCCGGCGCGCGTCTTGCGTTGCTGCCGTTCGACGACGACGTCCTGAGCGGCACGGTGGCGCTCTGGTATTTGCCGGCGAACGCGAAGGCCGAGGGGAAGCCGAAGCTCGAGGCCGCGTACGCCAACGGCGTGCTCGCCGGCGCGACGCGGTCCTGGTATCCGGACGGCCGCCCGCGCGCGGAATTCCGCTACGACCAGGGCGTGCTCGCCGAAGCCCGGGCCTGGGGCGCGCGCGGCGCGCCGCTGCCGGACGCCGACGCGCGCGCAATGGCGAGGAAGGACCGGGCGGCTGACGAGCGGTACTACAATGCGCTCGAGACGGCCGTGCGCGACAACCCGCCGACCTGCGACGCGAACGGGAGGAAGCCATGAAATCGCGCAAGCGACGCCACCTCATGCAGACGGCGGTGCTGATGACCGCGGGAATGGGCGTGTATGCGCCGGCCAGGGCGCAGGCACAACCGGCAACACCCTTTGCTGTCGCGCCGACGACGTGATGACCGGACACATCGACCGGCTGCCCGATATCAGCGTGAAAGTCGTTTGACGATCCGCCTCGCCCGCCGGGGCGGCGCGGCTGATTTTGACGCTGGAAGGGCTTTCGCGCTAGATTGCGCACCGAGCGCACGCCGGAGCAGCGATGGCTCTCGATGCTCCGAATCCAACCCGTTTCCTACCCGAAGGTGAATTCCATGCGCATTTCCATGCTCCGCCACGGTCTTGGCGCCCTGGCCGTTGGCGCTGCACTCGTCGTCGCGCCGTCCGCGATCCAGTCCGCAACGGCGGCGGACCTCAAGATCGCGGTCGCTGCCGACGTGACGTCGATCGACCCGCATTTCTTCAATCTGTTCCCGAACAACAACATCGCCGAACACATCTTCGACAAGCTCGTGCAGATGGATCCGGACTCGAAGATGATCCCGGGCATCGCGACGTCGTGGAAGACCATCGACGACACGACGTGGGAATTCAAGCTGCGCAAGGGGGTCAAGTTCCACGACGGCAGCGAGCTGACGGCCGAGGACGTCGTGTTCTCTATCGATCGCGTGCCGCTGGTGCCGAATAGCCCCGGCCGGTTCACGGCCTACACCAAGGCGATCGTGTCGAAGCAGATCGTCGACCCGTACACACTGCGCTTGAAGTATGCCGTGCCGTATCCGCTCGCGCCCAACGATCTGTCGACGATCTATATCGTGTCGAAGAAGGCGGCGGCCAACGCCACCACGGAAGACTTCAACAGCGGCAAGGCGACGATCGGCAGCGGGCGCTACAAGTTCGTGCGCTACGTCAACGGCGACCGTGTCGAGCTCGTCCGCAACGACAATTATTGGGGTGACAAGCCGGTCTGGGAAAAGGTCACGTTCAAGATCATCAAGAGCGAGCCGGCACGCGTCGCCGCGCTCCTGTCCGGCGACGTCGACGCCATCGAAGGCGTGCCGACGGCGGACTTGGCGCGGATCAAGGCCGATCCCAAGTTCAACGTGACGTCGAAGATCTCGCATCGCGTGATCTATTTCAATTTCGACCACCTGGACCGCGTGAGCCCCTTCATCACCGGGAAAGACGGCAAGCCGCTCGCCAAGAATCCGCTGCTCGACCTCCGGGTGCGCCGCGCGATGTCCAAGGCGATCAACCGCCCGGCGATCGCCGAGCGCGTCATGGAAGGCCAGGCGATTCCGTCGGGCCAGCTGGTCTCGGAAAAGCTCTTCGGGAACGTGCCGGGCCTCAAGGCCGATGCGTACGATCCGGAAGGCGCCAAGAAGCTGCTGACCGAGGCCGGGTACCCGGATGGATTCAACATCACGATCCATGGACCTTCCGGTCGCTACGTCAACGACGAGAAGATCGTGCAGGCGGTCGCGCAGATGCTGGCGCGCATCGGCATCGGCGCCAAGGTCGAGACCGCCCCGATGGGCCCGTATTCGTCGCGTGCGTCGAAACAGGAATTCAGCTTCCATATGGTGGGATGGGGCGCGTCGACGGGCGAAGCCAGCTCGCCATTGCGCTCGCTGCTCGCGACGTACAACACCGACAAGGGTTTGGGCGCCGTCAACTGGGGCCGCTACAGCAATCCCAAGGTCGACTACCTGATCGAGCAGGCGCTGCAACAGGTGGACGACGAGAACCGGAGGATCATGCTGCAGCGGGCGACCGAACTGGCGATGTCGGACCTGGGGATCATGCCGATCCACTTCCAGTTCACGATCTGGGCGACTTCCAAGGGCGTGACCTACGTGCCGCGCACCGACGAATACACGCTGGCGTTCCAGTTCAAGCCGGTCAAGGGTTGACGACCACCAGCAGCGTTTGGCGATCGGCAGCGTAGACCATGCTCGTCTTCATCCTCCGGCGCAGCATGCAGAGCGTGGTCGTGCTGCTGGTCATGTCGCTGCTCGTGTTCGTCGGCGTCTACGCGATCGGCAATCCGATCGACATACTGATCAATCCGCAGGCGGATCAGGCCGAGCGCGAACAGGCCATTGCGTCGCTGGGGCTCGACAAGCCGCTGTACGCGCAATACTTCACGTTCCTGAGCGGCGCGCTGCACGGCGATCTCGGCAAGTCGTTCGTCCACGCGACGTCCGCGCTCGGCCTCATCTTCGAGCGCATGCCGGCGACGATGGAACTCGCGATCTCGGCGATGATCATCGCGGTCATTCTCGGCATCCCCCTGGGGTTGTGGGCGGGCTTGAAGCCTACCGGGGTTGCCGGTCGCACGATCATGGCCGGATCGATCCTGGGCTTCTCGCTGCCCACGTTCTGGGTGGGCTTGATGCTGATCATGGTCTTCGCCGTCGAGCTGCATTGGCTGCCGTCGAATGGCCGCGGGCCGACCACGCTGCTGTTCGGCGTCGTACCCGTGTCGTTCATGACGTGGGAAGGCTTGAGGCACCTGATCCTGCCGGCCACGAACCTCGCGCTGTTCAACCTCGCGCTGCTCATCCGCCTGACCCGTGCGGGGACGCACGAGGCGCTGTTGCAGGACTACGTGAAATTCGCTCGCGCCAAGGGACTCGCCAATTCGCGAGTAATCGGCGTGCACGTGCTGCGCAACATCCTGATCCCGATCGTGACCGTCATCGGCCTCCAGTTCGGCGCTCTGATCGGTTTCGCGATCGTCACCGAGACGGTCTTCGCCTGGCCGGGCATGGGGAAACTCCTCATCGACTCGATCAATTTCCTGGACCGGCCGGTGATCGTCGCGTACCTGTTGGTCATCGTGTTCTTGTTCATCGTCATCAACCTCGTCGTCGACGTCCTGTATTCCGCGCTCGATCCACGCGTGCGGATCACCGACAGCAAAGGATAGGCAGACGTGGCGGCAGCACTCTCGACCAGCGCTGACGCACGGGGCGTGCAAACGCCGCTGCAGCGCATCGTCAGCGACTTTCTCGCCAATCCGGTCGCCATCTTCGGCCTGGGGCTCCTGGCGCTCGTCGTGCTGGCGGCGATTTTCGCGCCCGTCATTTCGCCGCAAAATCCCTATGACCTGGCTCAGCTCGACGTGATGGACAGCCGGCTGCCCCCGGGGTCGCCCGCGCCCGGCGGCGGACATTACTGGCTGGGAACGGACGACCAGGGACGCGACATGCTGTCCGCGATCTTCTATGGCTTGCGCATTTCGCTCGGCGTAGGCGTGATCAGTACCGTATGTGCGCTGATCATCGGCCTGACAATGGGCCTGACCGCAGCCTATTTCGGCGGAAAGTTCGAAACGTTGGTGATGCGCATCGTGGACATTCAGCTATCTTTCCCGGCCATCCTGATCGCGCTGATCCTGATCGCGGTGCTGGGGCAGGGCACGGGCAAGGTGATCACGGCGCTCGTGACGGTCCAGTGGGCGTACTACGCGCGCACCGTGCGCAGCGCCGCACTGGTCGAGAAGCGCCGCGAATACATGGAGGCGGCGCGCTGCCTCGCGCTGTCGCCGACGCGCATCGTCTTCCGTCACCTGCTGCCCAACTGCCTGCCGCCGATGATCGTCGTTGCCACCGTGCAGGTGGCCGCGGCCATCGCGCTCGAGGCAACGCTTTCGTTCCTCGGACTGGGGCTGCCGATCACCGAGCCGTCACTCGGGCTGCTGATCGCCAACGGCTACCAATACCTGCTGTCCGGCAAGTACTGGATCAGCTTCTTCCCCGGCATTGCGCTCCTGCTCACGATCGTCAGCATCAATCTCGTCGCCGACCAGTTGCGCGACGTCCTCAATCCGCGCCTCCAGAAATGATCGCGTCCGAGGAAGCGCTGACCGAACCCGTCCTCGAGGTCGACGGTCTGCGCACGCATTTCTTCACCAAGGCGGGCGTGGTCAAGGCCGTCGACGACGTGTCGTTCGCCGTCGGCCGCGGCGAGGTGCTGGGACTGGTCGGCGAATCCGGGTCCGGCAAGTCGATGACCGGCTATTCGCTGATGGGCCTCATCGATCCGCCGGGAAGGATCGTCGCCGGCAGCATCGTCTTAGACGGCATCGACATGCGCGCGCTCAATGCCGAGCAGCAGCGGCACATGCGCGGCAACCGGATCGCGATGATCTTCCAGGATCCGATGATGACGCTGAACCCGGTCCTGCGCATCGACGTGCAGATGATCGAGGCGATCCTTGCGCACAAGCGCGTGAGCAAGGAGATTGCCCGGCTCCGGGCGCGCGAGGCGCTGGTGAAGGTCGGCATCCCGTCGCCGGACGAGCGCCTGCAGGCGTACCCGCACCAGTTCTCGGGCGGCATGCGCCAGCGCGTGGCCATCGCGATCGCGCTGCTCAACCGCCCGGATCTCATCATCGCCGACGAGCCGACGACCGCGCTCGACGTCACCATCCAGGGCCAGATCCTGTACGAGATCCAGAAGCTCACGCGCGAGACCGGCACCGCGCTCATCTGGATCACGCACGATCTTTCCGTCGTCGCCGGACTCGCGGACCGCGTCTGCGTGATGTATGCCGGCCGGATCGTCGAGCAGGGCTCGTGCGTGGAGGTGCTCTCGCATCCGGCGCATCCGTACACGCAGGGCCTGCTCGATTCGGTGCCGGCGAACAACGAGCGCGGGCAGCGTTTGAAGCAGATTCCCGGCATGACGCCGTCGCTGCTCGAACTGCCGCCCGGGTGCCCGTTTCGCGAACGCTGCAGCTTTGCGACGGCCGAATGCGAGGTGTCGCCGGAAATGCGGCCGGCGGGCGGACCCGGCCAGAGCGTCCGCTGCTTTCATCCTCTCGT
Organism: uncultured beta proteobacterium; assembly: GCA_963828045.1. GTDB lineage: Bacteria > Pseudomonadota > Gammaproteobacteria > Burkholderiales > Casimicrobiaceae > VBCG01. Next base: position 1,439,507 of record CAWHCM010000004.1, read on the forward strand.
GCCCGTGCACGCATGAGCATGAGCGCCGCCGGGCCGTCTCAAGGCGCGAATTCCGCCTCCTTTGGGGGCAGCACAGCGGCCTCATTTCTGTTGGCCGCAAGCGTGGGGGTCCATTGAGCTCGCGCGCGGACATCGCGGCACTCGTGGAGCTGAAGGGCGTCTCGAAGCGCTTCGTGAAATCGCTCGACCTGGCCGCCAGGATCGGCAACAAGTTCGGTGCCGGACTGAGGGAGGAAGTCGTCCACGCGGTGGACAACGTCGATCTTGTCGTCAAGCCTGGTGAAGTGGTCGGGCTCGTCGGCGAGTCCGGCTGCGGCAAATCGACGCTCGGACGCATGACCGTCGGGCTGCTGCCGCTGTCGGCCGGTGAGCGTTTCTGGCAGGGCGCGTCGCTGGCCGGCCAGGACGCGGCAACGGCCCGCCGGCAACAACTCAAGATGCAGATGATCTTCCAGGATCCCTACGCGTCGCTCAATCCGCGGATGCGCGTGCTCGACATCGTCGGCGAGGCGCCGGTGGCGCACACGATGATTCGCAACTCGCAGCAGGTCGAATACGTCGGCCTGATGCTGAACCGCGTCGGACTCGATCCGACTCTCATGCGCCGCTATCCGCACCAGTTTTCCGGCGGACAGCGCGCGCGCATCGGCATTGCGCGGGCGCTTGCCGTCAAGCCGCAGTTCCTGGTCTGCGACGAGTCGGTGGCGGCGCTCGACGTCTCGATCCAGGCGCAGGTGCTGAACCTCTTCATGGAACTCAAGGGCGCGCTCAACCTCACGTACCTTTTCATCAGCCACGACCTGGGCGTCGTCAAGTACATCTCGGACCGCGTTGTCGTCATGTACCTGGGCCGCGTCGTCGAGAGTGCGCCCGCGGCGGCGCTCTTCGCGGAGCCCAATCATCCGTACACGCAGGCACTGCTCGCGGAGGCGGGCAAGGTGACGCCGGCGAAGCGCACGTTCGTGCCGATCAAGGGCGAAATCCCGTCGCCGCTGGACCCGCCCACGGGCTGCCACTTCCATCCGCGATGCCCGTACGCGATGCCGAAATGCCGCGAGGCCGCACCTGCGCTCATCGAGATCGCGCCGGGCCACAAGTCCGCGTGTTATCTGAACACGCCATGAACGTTCTGAGGGTACCTTGAACAACGTGTTCCTGCGCCATGATCCCGCGGGGGAGGCGATTCCGCTGGTGCTCGACTCGCCGCACTCGGGTACGACGTATCCGCACGAGTTCGACCACGCGCCGGCGCGCGCTATCGTCCGTCGCGCTGAAGACACCCATGTCGCAACGCTCTGGCGCGCGGCGCCATCGTTCGGCGCGACATTGCTGGAAGCGCGCTTTCCGCGCGCCTTCATCGATCCGAACCGCGGACTTGCCGACATCGACCCCGAATTGCTCGCCGACCGCTGGCCGGAACCGCTCGCGCCTTCGCGCAAGACCCAACAAGGCATAGGCCTCGTGTGGCGGCTGGCGGCCGACGGCGTGCCGATGTACAAGCGCAAGCTCACGAGCGCGGAGGTGAGATCGCGGATCGACCGCTACTGGCGGCCGTATCACGCCGAACTCGACGCCGTGCTCGATGCGCATCACGGCCGCTTCGGCGCCGTGTGGCACTTGAATTGCCATTCGATGCCCGCCGTCGGCGACGCGCTGGCCGACGATCCGGGACGCGAGCGCGCCGACTTCGTGCTGGGCGACCGAGACGGCACGACCTGCGATCCGGCGTTCACGCAACTCGTCGCCGATACGCTGCGGCACCTGGGCTATTCCGTCGCGCTCAACGATCCGTACAAAGGCGTGGAAATCGTGCGCAGGCATGGCCGTCCGGCGGAGAACCGGCACAGCCTGCAGCTGGAGATCAAGCGCACGCTGTACATGGACGAGCGCACGTTCCTGCCCAATGCGGGATTCCTTCGCCTCGAAGCCGACCTGGCGCGCCTCACGGCAACGCTCGCGAGCCACCTGCGGGTGCAGGCCACCGTTCCATCCGGCTGACCCTGGGCGTCTAGGACTCCCGCTCGCGCTGTCCCCCGCCCTCGCGTTGACCCAACGTGGTGCGGTGCGGTAAAATTGCAAGGTTTTTCCCCCGGTTCGCCCAATGCGCAGGAAACTCATCGTCGGCAACTGGAAGATGAACGGTGGGTTGGCGGCGAATTCGGCGTTGCTGGTCGCGTTGTTGGCGGGCTGGAAAGCGCCGGGCGACCGGACAATGTGCGTATGCGTGCCGTTCCCGTACCTGGGGCAGGTGCGCGACACGCTCAGTGGAGCGCCGATCGCCTGGGGCGCCCAGGACGTCAGCGTGCACGCTTCCGGTGCATATACCGGAGAAGTTTCCGCCGGCATGCTCGCGGAATTCGGTTGTCGATACGTGCTTGTGGGTCACTCCGAACGGCGCCAGCTGCATGGCGAAACGGACGGTGTAGTCGCCGCGAAAGCGGCGGCGGCGCTGGGCGGCGGGTTGACGCCCATCGTCTGCGTCGGTGAAACGCTCGCCGAACGCAACGCGGGGCAGACGCAAGCCGTGATCGGGCGGCAGTTCGACGCCGTGGCAGCCGTCCTGGGCGGGCAGGTGGCGTTGGTTGTGCTGGCCTACGAGCCGGTGTGGGCGATCGGTACCGGCGTCACGGCAAAGCCGGCGGAGGCGCAGGACGTCCATGCTTTGCTGCGGCAAAGACTGGCGGGGGTGGGCGCAGCGGATGTGCCCGTGCTGTATGGAGGCAGCGTAAAGGCGGCCAATGCGGCGGATCTGTTCGCGATGCCCGATATCGACGGCGCACTGATCGGCGGGGCATCGTTGGACGCGAAGGAATTTTTGGCGATTGCAGTTGCCTGAAACAAGATGGCGGCGACGCTAGGGAGCAAGGACAATGGCATTGTTTGAAAATGTTCTGTTCGTCGTGCAGGTGCTGGTGGCAATCTCGCTGTGCGGACTCATCCTCCTGCAACATGGCAAGGGGGCGGACATGGGCGCGGCTTTCGGCAGCGGAGCGTCCGGCAGCCTGTTCGGCGCGGCCGGATCGGCAAACTTCCTGTCCCGGACAACGGCCATCCTCGCGGCGGTATTTTTCCTCACGAGCCTCGGCCTTACGTACCTTGGCACGACGCACGTGAGAAAGGGCGTCATGCAGCAGGGCGTCGTGCCGGAAGCGCCGGCGAAGGCCGGCGAAGGCGCAGCGCCTGCGGTTCCGGCGCCGGCGGTCGCGCCGCCTGCGTCGAAGGCGGCAGACATACCCAAGTAGCAGCAATTCGCCCACGTGGTGGAATTGGTAGACACGCTGTCTTGAGGGGGCAGTGACGAAAGTCGTGGGAGTTCGAGTCTCCCCGTGGGCACCAAAGCAGCGAGCGATATTCGCGCCCGGCGGTCGGCGGAAGCCGGATTGACGCAACACGAGGCAGCGCGATTTGCCGATCCAACCGCGCCGCAGCGGTAGAATGCATGCAAGCGGGCGCGCGTGGCGCCCCAAGGGCCACTGATGCTGGAACAGTATTTTCCGATCCTCCTCTTCATCATCGTCGGCTTAGGTCTCGGCCTCGTCCTCCTCTCCCTCGGCACGTTGCTGTCGCCGAACCGTCCGGATCCCGCCAAGCTTTCGCCTTACGAGTGCGGGTTCGAGGCATTCGAGGACGCGCGGATGAAGTTCGACGTCCGCTATTACCTGATCGCCATCCTCTTCATCCTCTTCGACCTGGAAATCGCGTTTCTCTTCCCGTGGGCCGTCGTGTTGCCGGAGATCGGTTTCGAAGGGTTCGCCGCAATGATGGTATTCCTGCTGATCCTGGTCGTCGGCTTTGCGTACGAGTGGAAGAAGGGCGCGCTGGAATGGGAATGAGCGCGGTGCGCGAGACAACGCCGAGCAAGGCCCGAAGCGCGCGCCGCTGCGCGACTGACTGCGGCCGACGCTCCATGCCGGCGCGTTGCATGTCCGGTCCATGGAGGCCGCAGGCAGCGACTGCCGGGAGTTGTGCCCATGGCCATTGAAGGCGTCCTGGAGAAGGGCTTCGTCACGACGTCGCTCGACAGCGTCATCAACTGGGCGCGCAACGGCTCGATGTGGCCGATGTCCTTTGGCCTGGCCTGCTGCGCCGTGGAAATGATGCACGCGGGCGCGGCGCGCTACGACCTCGACCGCTTCGGCGTCGTGTTTCGCCCAAGCCCGCGCCAATCCGATGTGATGATCGTCGCCGGCACGCTGTGCAACAAGATGGCGCCTGCCCTGCGCAAGGTGTACGACCAGATGGCCGAGCCGCGCTGGGTGATCTCGATGGGATCGTGCGCGAACGGCGGCGGCTATTATCACTATTCCTATTCGGTCGTGCGCGGGTGCGATCGCATTGTCCCGGTCGACATCTACGTGCCGGGCTGCCCGCCGACCGCCGAAGCGCTGCTCTACGGCATCCTGCAGCTCCAGAACAAGATCTGGCGCACCAACACGATCGCGCGCTGATGGCCACGAGAATCGAGACGCTGACGGCGGCGCTGGAGGCGGCATTCGACGAGCCGCTTGCGAGCGTGACGGCCGCGCTGGGCGAGGTGACGGCCGTCGTGCCGGCCGAGCGCCTGGCGCAGGTGATGCGCACGCTGCGCGACCGGCCCGAACTGCGCTTCGAGATGCTGATCGACGTCTGCGGCGTCGACTATTCGACCTACGGCGACGGCGCGTGGACCGGCGCGCGGTTCGCCGCCGTCTATCACCTGCTGTCGCTGTCGAACAACCACCGGCTGCGCGTGCGCGTGTTTGCCAAAGACGACGACTTTCCCATACTCCCGAGCATCGTCGACGTATGGCCGTCGGCGAACTGGTTCGAGCGTGAGGCCTTCGACCTGTACGGCATCGTGTTCGACGGACATCCGGACCTGCGGCGGCTCCTCACCGACTACGGCTTCGTCGGCCATCCGTTCCGCAAGGACTTTCCGCTCTCCGGATACGTCGAGATGCGCTATGACCCGGAGCAAAAGCGCGTGATCTATCAGCCGGTCACGATCGAGCCGCGGGAAATCACGCCGCGGATCATCCGCGAAGAGCATTACGGCGACCCCCAATAAGTCATGGCTGAAATTCGCAACTACACCATGAACTTTGGGCCGCAGCATCCGGCGGCCCACGGCGTGCTGCGTCTCGTGCTTGAACTGGACGGCGAGGTCATCGAGCGCGCCGATCCGCACATCGGGCTTCTGCACCGCGCCACGGAAAAGCTGGCCGAGTACAAGACCTACATCCAGTCGTTGCCCTACATGGACCGGCTCGACTACGTGTCGATGATGTGCAACGAGCACGCCTACTGCATGGCGATCGAGCGGCTGCTGGGCCTCGACGTGCCGGAGCGCGCGCAATACATCCGCGTGATGTTCGACGAGATCACGCGCATCCTCAACCATCTGCTGTGGCTGGGTGCGCACGCGCTGGACATCGGCGCGATGACGCCGTTCCTCTATACGTTCCGCGAGCGCGAGGACCTGCTCGACGTCTACGAGGCGGTGTCGGGTGCCCGGATGCACGCCGCCTATTACCGGCCGGGCGGCGTGTACCGCGACCTCCCCGAGCGCATGCCGCAATACCAGCCGTCGAAGCTCAAAAGCGCCAAGGCAATGGAGCGGCTGAACGAAAACCGGCGGGGCTCGCTCCTGGACTTCATCGACGATTTCGTCCGGCGCTTCCCGAAATGCGTCGACGAGTACGAAGAGCTGCTGACCGAAAACCGGATCTGGAAGCAGCGCACCGTCGGCATCGGCGTCGTCACCGCGGAGCGCGCGATGGCGCTGGGGTTCACCGGGCCGATGCTGCGCGGCTCCGGCGTGCCGTGGGATCTGCGCCGCAAGCAGCCGTACGAAGTCTACGATCGCATGCAGTTCGACATTCCCGTCGGCGTGAACGGCGACTGCTACGACCGCTACCTGGTGCGCATCGAGGAGATGCGGCAGTCCAACCGGATCGTCGCCCAATGCAGCGACTGGCTGCACAAGAACCCGGGCCCGGTCATCGTCGACAACCACAAGGTGGCGCCGCCCGATCGCGAATCGATGAAGTCGAACATGGAAGAGCTGATCCACCACTTCAAGCTCTTCACCGAGGGCATGCACGTGCCTCCCGGCGAAGCATACGCTGCCATCGAACATCCGAAGGGCGAGTTCGGCGTCTACATCGTCTCCGACGGCGCCAACAAGCCTTATCGCGTCAAGCTGCGCGCGCCCGATTACGTCCACCTGGCCGCGCTGGACGAGATGTCGCGCGGCCACATGATTGCCGACGTGGTCGCGATCATCGGCACGCAGGACATCGTCTTCGGCTCCATCGACCGCTAGCCATGCTGAACGCACAGATACGGCAGAAGATCGACCGCGAGATCGCCAAGTACCCGGCCGACCAGAAGCAGTCGGCGGTCATGTCGGCGCTGGCGCTCGCGCAGGAGGAGCACGGCTGGCTGTCCACGGAAGTGATGGACGCCGTCGCCGCCTACCTCGGGATGGCTCCGGTGGCCGTCTACGAAGTCGCGTCGTTCTACACGATGTACAACCTCACGCCCGTCGGGCGCTTCAAGGTGACGCTGTGCACGAACCTGCCGTGCGCGCTGCAGGGCGCGACCGCGGCCGCGGAGCACCTGAAGCAGAAGCTCGGTATCGGATTCAACGAGACGACGGCGGACGGCGCATTCACGCTGAAGGAAGGCGAGTGCATGGGCGCATGCGGCGATGCCCCGGTGCTCATCGTCAACGATCGCCGGATGTGCAGCTGGATGACCGCCATCAGGCTCGACGAGCTTCTGGAGGAGCTCGGTTCGGCAGCGGCGCGTGGCGAAGGCAATCCGGGTTCCGCGGGTGGCGGCAAATGAACGCGCCTTCCGAATTCCTGAACTACGGGCCCGATGCCATCCTGATGGCGGGCCTGACCGGCAAGAACTGGCGGCTCGCCGATTATGTCGAGCGCGGTGGCTACGAAGCGCTCAAGAAAATCCTCCGGGAAAAAATCCCGCCCGAGCAGGTGATCGCCGAGGTCAAGCGCTCGGCGCTGCGCGGCCGCGGCGGCGCGGGATTTCCGACCGGACTCAAGTGGAGCTTCATGCCGCGGCAGTTTCCCGGCGACAAGTACGTCGTCTGCAACTCGGACGAAGGCGAGCCGGGGACGTTCAAGGACCGCGACATCCTCCGCTACAACCCGCACGCGGTGTTCGAGGGCATGGCCATCGGCGCCTACGCGATGGGCGCGACCCGCGGCTACAACTACATCCACGGCGAAATCTGGGATACGTACCTGCGCAACGAGGAGGCCATTGCCGAGGCCTACGCCGCGGGATTCCTCGGCAAGAACATCCTGGGGTCCGACTTTTCGTTCGACCTGTACAACCACCACGGCTTCGGCGCCTACATCTGCGGCGAGGAAACGGCGCTGCTCGAGTCGCTCGAAGGCAAGAAGGGGCAGCCGCGCTTCAAGCCGCCGTTCCCGGCGTCCTACGGCGTCTACGGCAAGCCGACGACGATCAACAACACGGAAACGTTCGCGGCGGTGCCGTGGATCATCAATCACGGCGGCGAAGCGTTCCTCGATCTGGGCCGGCCCAACAACGGCGGCACCAAGATCTTTTCCGTATCCGGCGATGTCGAGCGTCCGGGCAACTTCGAGGTGAAGCTCGGCACGCCGTTCGCCACGCTGCTCGAGATGGCGGGCGGCATGCGTGGCGGCCGCAAGCTCAAGGCGTGCATCCCGGGCGGGTCGTCGATGCCGGTGCTGCCGGGCGAAGTGATGATGGCCACCGACATGGACTACGACTCAATCGCCAAAGCCGGTTCGATGCTGGGTTCCGGTGCCGTGATCATCATGGACGACACGCGCTGCATGGTGCGCTCGCTCTTGCGGCTGTCGTATTTCTACTATGAAGAGTCCTGCGGCCAGTGCACGCCGTGCCGCGAGGGCACCGGGTGGCTGTGGCGCATGGTGAACCGCATCGAGCACGGGCAGGGGAGGAACGAGGACCTGGACAAGCTCACGTCGGTGGCGGACAACATCGCCGGCCGCACGATCTGCGCGCTCGGTGATGCCGCGGCGCTGCCGGTGAAGAGCTTCATCAAGCATTTCCGCGATGAATTCCAATACCACATCGACCACAAGCGCTGTTCGGTCGCGCCCTACCTCTGATCACGATGGCCATGCTGAACATCGAAGTCGACGGCAAGCACGTGGAGGTCGCGCACGGCGCCACGGTGATGGACGCCGCGAACAAGCTCGGCATCTACGTGCCGCACTTCTGTTATCACAAGAAGCTGTCCATCGCGGCCAACTGCCGCATGTGCCTGGTGCAGGTCGAGAAGGCGCCCAAGCCGCTGCCGGCCTGTGCCACACCCGCGGCCGACGGCATGAAGGTGTGGACGCATTCGGACTCCGCCGTGAAGGCGCAGCAGGGCGTGATGGAATTCCTGCTCATCAACCATCCGCTCGACTGCCCGATCTGCGACCAGGGCGGCGAGTGCCAGCTGCAGGACCTGGCGGTGGGCTACGGCGGCTCGGCATCGCGCTACAGCGAACCCAAGCGCGTCGTGTTCCACAAGGAATTGGGTCCGCTGATCTCGGCCGAGGAGATGACGCGCTGCATCCAGTGCACGCGCTGCATTCGCTTCGGCCAGGAAATCGCCGGCGTGATGGAGTTGGGCATGATCGGCCGCAGCGAGCACGCGGAGATCGTCGCGTTCGTCGGCAAGACGGTCGACTCCGAACTCTCCGGCAACTCGATCGACATCTGCCCGGTCGGCGCGCTGACGTCCAAGCCGTTTCGCTACTCGGCGCGTACGTGGGAACTGGCGCGGCGCAAGTCGGTGTCGCCGCACGATTCGCTCGGCAGCAACCTGATCGTGCAGGTGAAGGCCAACCGCGTCATGCGCGTGCTGCCGCTGGAGAACGAGGCGATCAACGAGTGCTGGCTGTCGGACAAGGACCGCTTCTCCTACGAGGGCCTCAATTCCGACGAACGGCTGACCACGCCCATGGTCAAGCAGGGCGGCGAGTGGAAGACCGTCGACTGGCAGACGGCGCTCGAGTTCGTCGCGCACGGTCTCAAGGACGTCGTCGCCAAGCATGGCCCGCAGGCGCTGGGCGCGCTGGTTTCGCCGCATGCAACGCTGGAAGAGTTGGCGCTGACCGCGCGCCTGGTGCGCGGCTTGAAAGGCGACAACATCGACTTCCGGCTGCGGCAAAGCGATTTCCGCGGCGATGCGCCCGCGGGTACCGCGCCCTGGCTGGGGCTGCCGGTGGCCGAGATCGGCGCGTTCGACCGCGTGTTCGTCATCGGCAGTTTCCTGCGCAAGGACCACCCGCTGATCGCGCAGCGGCTGCGGCAGGCGACGAAGAAGGGCATGCAGGTCTCCATGCTGCACTCGGTCGACGACGACTGGCTGTTGCGCGTCGCGCAACGATCGATCGTCGCGCCATCGCAGCTTCCGGCCGCGCTCGCGGACATCGTCGTCGCCGCCGCGCAGGCTGCCGGCAAGGCCATTCCCTCGGCGCTTTCCGGTATCGAGTCCACGGATTCGGCGAAGGCGATCGCGGCAAGCCTCCTGTCGGGCAAGAAGACCGCAATACTCCTCGGCAACTATGCCACGCAGCACAGCGCAGCGTCGCAACTGCATTCGCTCGGGCAATTGCTTGCGGAACTCACCGGCGCGACGCTGGGCTTCCTGACCGAAGCCGCCAATACGGTCGGCGCGCATCTGGCGCGGGCGCGGCCGCAGACGGGCGGCATGAACGCCCGTGCGATGCTCGAGGACCCCCGCCACGCGTACCTGCTTCTGCACGCCGAGCCGGAATTCGATTTCGCCAATGCCGTCGGGGCGCGCGCGGCGCTCGAGAAGGCCGACCTGGTCGTCGTGATGAGCCCGTTCCGTCACGGCACCGCGTACGCCGACGTCCTGCTGCCCATCGCGCCGTTCACGGAAACCGCCGGCACGTTCGTCAGCGGCGAAGGACGCGCGCAAGGCTTCCACGGCGTCGTGCAGCCGCTTGGCGAAACGCGTCCGGGCTGGAAGGTGCTGCGCGTGCTCGGCACGTTGCTCGGACTGCCGGGATTCGATGCCGACACCGCGGACGACGTTCGCGCGTCGGTGCTGCCGGCCAACGGCGACATCGCGGCCAGCCTTTCAAACGCCGCATCGCTGGCGGTCGCCAAACCTGCGACCGCGGCGTCCCCGGTCGAACGCGTCGCGGATGTGCCGATCTATTTCGCCGACCCGTTGGTGCGTCGTGCCACGTCGCTGCAACACACGATGGATGCCCGCGCGCCGAAGGCGAGGATGCACCGGTCGCTATTCGATACGCTGGGGTTGGCCGCGGGTACCCAGGTCAAGGTGACGCAGGGTAATGGCGAGGCAGTGCTCACGGCGATGATCGACAGCGCCGTGCCGCCGGGTGTCGTGCGCATCGCCGCCGCGCATCCGTCGACGTGCGGGTTGGCCGGGCTGTCGGGCCCGGTGAACGTGGAGCGGGCGTGAACGTCCCGGAGGCCCAGGCATGACCGAATTGCTGGCCCCGGTGCAGCAGCTGCTCGGTCCCGCGTGGATCGCCGTCTGGACGCTCGCGAAGATCATCGCCATCGCCATTCCTTTGATCCTGGGTGTGGCCTATCTGACATTGGCCGAGCGCAAGGTCATCGGCTACATGCAGGTTCGCCTGGGCCCCAACCGCGTGGGTCCGTACGGGCTGCTGCAGCCATTCGCCGACGTGTTCAAGCTGCTGTTCAAGGAAGTCATCATTCCGTCGGGCGCGAACCGCTATCTCTTCTTCATCGCGCCGATGCTGGCGATCGGGCCGGCGCTCGCCGCGTGGGCCGTGATTCCGTTCGCCGACGGCGCAGTGCTGTCCAACATCAACGCCGGCCTGCTCTACATCCTGGCGATGACGTCGATGGGCGTGTACGGCATCATCCTCGCAGGTTGGGCGTCGAATTCCAAGTACGCGTTCCTGGGCGCGCTGCGTTCGGCCGCGCAGATCGTCTCCTACGAGATCGCGATGGGCTTTGCGCTTGTCGGCGTGCTGATGGCGGCGAACAGCCTGAACCTGACCGACATCGTGCGCGGCCAGGAGGGTGGCGCCGCCTATTGGTACGTCTGGCCGCTGTTCCCGCTCTTCATCGTCTATTTCGTCGCCGGCCTGGCCGAGACCAACCGGCATCCGTTCGACATGGCCGAGGGCGAATCGGAAATCGTCGCCGGCTTCCACGTCGAATATTCGGGCGTGGCGTTTGCGGTGTTCTTCCTCGCCGAATACATGAACATGATTCTGATTTCCGCGCTGTGCTCACTCATGTTCCTGGGGGGTTGGCTCGCGCCGTGGCCGTTGCTCAACGAGTGGCAGGTGGGCGGCACGGCGCCGCTCGGCGACGGCTTCATCTGGCTCGCGGCGAAGATGTCGTTCGTGCTGTTCTTCTTCCTGTGGGTTCGCGCGTCGTTTCCGCGGTACCGCTACGACCAGGTCATGCGGCTGGGCTGGAAGGTGTTCATTCCCGTCACGCTGGTCTGGATCGCGTTCCTGGGCGCGATGATGCAGACGCGCTGGGCCTATCTTTTCCACTGACCTTCAGAACCCGACCATGTTCGCTCGCGTCAAAGGTCTATTCGACACCTGGCTCCTGGTGGAACTGGTGAAGGGCCTTTGGCTGACCGGCGGCTATTTCTTCGCGCGCAAGATCACCGTGCAATTTCCCGAGGAAAAGACGCCGCAGGGTCCGCGCTTCCGCGGCCTGCATGCGCTGCGCCGCTACCCGAACGGCGAGGAGCGCTGCATCGCATGCAAGTTGTGCGAGGCGGTGTGCCCGGCACTGGCGATCACGATCGAATCGGAGCAGCGCGACGACGGCACGCGGCGCACGACGCGCTACGACATCGACCTCACCAAGTGCATCTTCTGCGGCTTCTGCGAGGAGAGCTGCCCGGTGGATTCCATCGTCGAGACGCGGATCCTCGAATATCACGGCGAGCGGCGCGGCGACCTCTACTACACGAAGGAGATGCTGCTGGCGGTCGGCGACCGGTACGAAGCGCAGATCGCGCAGGATCGTGCAATGGATGCGAAGTACCGATGACCTTCGCCACCTTTGTTTTCTACGCCTTCTCTGCGATTCTCGTGTTCGCCGCGCTGCGCGTCGTCACGACGCGCAATCCGGTGCACGCGGCGCTGTGGCTCGTCCTGTGCTTTTTCACGGCCGCGGGGATCTGGATGCTGCTCCGGGCGGAATTCCTGGCGATCGCGCTGGTGCTGGTCTACGTCGGCGCGGTCATGGTGCTGTTCCTGTTCGTCGTGATGATGCTGGACGTCAATTTCGACAGCCTGCGGACGAACTTCCGCAGCTACGTGCCCGTCGGCGCCACCGTGGGCCTTCTGGTGCTGCTGGAAATGACGCTGGTCATCGTCGGCGCACGCGTGGGCGGGGTCGCCTCCGCGCCGCCGATTCCCGGCAGCAACACCAGCGCGCTGGGCCGCCTCATCTATGTCGACTACGTGTATCCGTTCGAAATCGCCGCCATTGTGCTGCTCGTCGCCATCATCGCAGCCATCGCGCTTACGCATAGGACCCGCAAGGAATCGAAGCACCAGGACCCGGGCGCGCAGGTAAAGGTTCGCCGCGAGGACCGCGTCCGCATGGTCAGCATGCCGTCGGAAAACAGGGAATGAAGACTCCGCCGGCCGGGGCTCAGAGCCTCTGCCGGCGGCAACAAGAGATACACCGGGGAATCATTGTGCCACTCCTGACCGCGCCCGCGCTGGCGCACTACCTCGTGCTGGGCGCGATCCTGTTCGCGATCAGCATGGCCGGCATCTTCCTGAATCGCAAGAACGTCATCATCCTGCTGATGGCGATCGAGCTGATGCTGCTGGCGGTCAACCTGAATTTCATCGCCTTTTCGTCATACATGGGCGACATGGCGGGACAGGTCTTCGTGTTCTTCATCCTCACGGTCGCCGCCGCGGAGTCGGCCATCGGTCTGGCCATCCTGGTCCTGCTGTTCCGCAATGCCGGTTCGATCAACGTCGAGGACCTGGGCAAGCTCAAGGGATGACGGCGCGGCCATGACGATGCAACAACTCTATCTGATCGTGCCGATGGTGCCACTGCTGGCATCCATCGTCGTCGGCTTGTGGGGCAACAAGATGCCCCGGGCATGGTCGCACCGGCTCACGATCACCGCCGTGGCGATTTCCTTTGCCGCCTCGTTCGTCATCCTGCGCGACGTCATGGCGGGCCATCTTTTCAACGGGGACATCTACACGTGGGTCGCCGTCGGCAACCTCAAGATGACGATCGGGTTCCTGATCGACCCGCTGACGGCGCTGATGCTCATCGTCGTGACGTTCGTGTCGCTGATGGTGCATATCTACACGATCGGCTACATGGCCGACGACGACGGCTATTCTCGCTTCTTTTCCTACATCTGCCTGTTCACGTTCTCGATGTTGATGCTCGTCATGAGCAACAACTTCCTGCAGCTCTTCTTCGGCTGGGAAGCGGTCGGCCTTGTCTCGTACCTGCTGATCGGCTTCTGGTTCAAGCGCCCGACGGCGATCTACGCGAATCTCAAGGCCTTTCTTGCCAATCGCGTCGGCGACTTCGGGTTCATCCTTGGCGTTGGCCTCGTCCTCGCGTACTTCGGTACGCTGGACTACGCGGCCGTGTTCGCCGCCGCACCGGCCGCGGCGGACAAGACGGTCAACCTCTGGGGCGCCTCGCCATGGTCGCTGATGACGGTCACGTGCATCTGCCTCTTTGTCGGCGCGATGGGCAAGAGTGCGCAGGTGCCGCTGCATGTGTGGCTCCCCGACTCGATGGAAGGCCCTACGCCGATCTCCGCGCTGATCCACGCCGCGACGATGGTCACCGCGGGGATCTTCATGGTCGCGCGGATGAGCCCGCTGTTCGAGCAATCGGAGACGGCGCTGTCGTTTGTCCTCGTGATCGGCGCGACGGGCGCGCTGTTCCTCGGGATCCTCGGCATCGTGGCGTACGACATCAAGCGTGTCGTCGCCTATTCGACGCTGTCGCAACTGGGCTACATGACGGTGGCGCTGGGGGTCTCGGCCTACTCGGGCGCGATCTTCCACCTGATGACGCACGCGTTCTTCAAGGCGCTGCTGTTCCTGGGCGCGGGTTCGGTGATCATCGCGATGCACCACGAGCAGGACATGCGCAGCATGGGGGGCTTGCGCAAGTACATGCCGATCACCTACGTCACGATGGTCATCGGTGCGCTGGCACTGTGCGGGATTCCCCCGTTCGCCGGATTCTTCTCCAAGGACTCGATCATCGAGGCCACGCACCTGTCGACGATTCCCGGCCACGCCTATGCGTACATGTGCGTGCTCTCGGGCGTATTCGTCACGGCCTTCTATACGTTCCGGATGATCTTCATGACGTTCCATGGCGCGCCGCGATTCGACGTGACGCCGCATGCCGGACACGCCGCGTCCGCGGACCACGACGAGCATCACGGCGGACCGCCGAAGGAAAGCCCGTGGGTCGTCACCGTCCCGCTGGTGGCGCTGGCGATTCCCTCCGTCTGCGCCGGCTGGATCGCGATGGAGCCGCTGCTCTTCGGCGGCTACTTCGGGTCGTCTATCGTCGTGCTTCCGGCGCATGACGTGCTGGGCAAATTGGCCGAGGAGTGGCACGGCATCGGTGCGTTCATCGAGCACGGGTTGGTCTCGGCCACGTTCTGGATCGCCGTGGCGGGCATCCTGTCCACCGTCTATCTCTACCTCGTCAATCCGGGCATGCCCGACCGGATCGCCGCGAGGCTCGGCATCGTCTACACGGTCCTCGTCAACAACTATTACTTCGACAAGTTCAACGAATGGTTCTTCGCCGGCGGCGCACGCAGGGTAGGTGAACCTCTTTTCCAACGTCGGCGATCGCGTGCTGATCGAGGGCATCGTCAACGGCTCGGCACGGCTGGTCGGCCGGATCGCGGTGCTGTTGCGTAGGATCCAGTCCGGCTATGTCTACCACTACGCGTTCATGATGATCATCGGCCTCTTCGCGCTGCTCATCTGGTGGGTGCCGCGATGAGCCGTGCGTCATGACGCCCTATCTGTCGCTGGCCATCTGGGTGCCGATCATCGCTGGCGTGGCGGTGCTCGCGATCCCACGCGAACGCGACGCGATGACGGCGCGCTGGATCGCGCTGGCCGGTGCGCTGGCCGGCTTCCTGGTCACCATTCCGCTGTACACGCACTTCGACCTGACCACGTCGGCGCTGCAGTTCGTCGAGCACCGCAACTGGATACCGTATTTCGACATCTACTACTACGTCGGCGTCGACGGCATATCCGTGCTGTTCATCCTGCTCAACTCGTTCATCACGCTGCTGGTGGTCTGGGCGGGATGGGAAGTGATCACGGTTCGCGTCGCGCAGTACATGGCGGCATTCCTGATCATGTCCGGCGTGATCAACGGCGCATTCGCTGCGCAGGACGCGATCCTGTTCTACGTGTTCTTCGAGGCGATGCTGATTCCGATGTACCTGATCATCGGCATCTGGGGCGGCCCGAATCGCGTCTACGCGGCCGTCAAGTTCTTCCTGTACACGCTGCTGGGCTCGCTGCTCATGCTGGTCGCGTTCATCTACCTGTACCAGAAATCCGGCAGCTTCGCGCTGCTGGACTGGTACGAGCTGCCGCTGACGCTCAAGTCGCAGATCGCTGATCTTCATCGCCTTCTTCGCGGCATTCGCCGTCAAGGTGCCGATGTGGCCCGTGCACACGTGGCTGCCCGACGCCCATCCCGAGGCGCCGACCGGCGGCTCGGTGGTGCTGGCGGCCATCACGCTGAAAATTGGCGCGTACGGCTTCGTGCGTTTCATCCTGCCCATCCTGCCGGACGCGTGCCGGAGCCCGCAGATCGTGGCGTTCATGGTCACGCTGTCGCTGATCGCCGTCGTCTACATCGGCTTCGTCGCCCTCGTGCAGGCGGACATGAAGCGGCTGATCGCGTACTCGTCGATCTCGCACATGGGCTTCGTGACGCTGGGTTTCTTCATTTTCAGCGTCCAGGGCATGGAGGGCGGCTTGGCGCAGATGGTCTCGCACGGCTTTGTCTCGGCCGCGATGTTCCTCTGCGTCGGCGTGCTGTACGACCGCATGCACACGCACTTGATCGCCGATTTCGGCGGCGTAGCCAACACGATGCCGAAGTTCGCCGCGTTCGTCATGCTGTTCTCGATGGCCAACGCCGGGCTGCCGGCGACGTCCGGCTTCGTCGGCGAGTTCCTGGTCATCCTGGCGGCGGTCAAGGTCAATTTCTGGATCGCGTTCCTCGCAGCGTTATCGTTGATCCTGGGCGCCGCTTACACGCTCTGGATGTACAAGCGCGTCATCTACGGCGACGTTGCCAATCCGCAGGTTGCCGCGCTCAGCGACCTGAGCCGGCGTGAATTCTGGCTGCTCGGCACGCTCGCGGCGGCCGTGCTGGTGATGGGCATTTGGCCCAAGCCATTCGTCGACGTGATGCATGTCTCGGTCACCGATCTCCTGGCGCACGTGGCCAAAAGCAAGATCTAGCGGCGATGAGCGCAAACTTCCTTCACGTCCTTCCCGAGATCGTCATCGCGGCGGCGGCGTCGTTCATCCTGCTGTTCGACGTCTGGATGCCGGACGACAAGCGCCATCTCGGCTACTGGCTGACGCAGTTCGCGCTGCTCGTCGCCGCGTGCGTCACGCTGCGCGGCATCCACGACGAAATCGTCCATGCGTTCCACGATGTGGTGGTCGCCGACATGGTGGCCGACGTGCTGCGCCTGTTCAGCTTCGTTGCGCTGTCGCTCGTCCTGTTCTACTCACGCACCTATCTCGCCGCTCGCGGCCTGTTCCGCGGCGAGACGTTCGTCCTGATGCTGTTCGCGCTCCTCGGCATGCAGGTGCTGATCACTGCCAACCACTTCCTCACGCTGTACCTGGGCCTCGAGCTCATGTCGCTTTCGCTCTATGCGCTGGTGGCGCTGCAGCGCGACGAGGCCGCGCCGTCCGAGGCCGCGATGAAGTATTTCGTCCTGGGGGCGCTGGCATCGGGAATCCTGCTCTATGGCATGTCGATGATCTACGGTGCGACCGGCACGCTGCAGATCGACCTGGTTGCGCAGTCGCTGGTCGGCAAGGGCGACAACCAGGTGTTGCTGATCTTCGGCCTCGTGTTCGTGGTCTCGGCGATCGCGTTCAAGCTGGGAGCGGTCCCTTATCACATGTGGGTGCCCGATGTTTACCAGGGGGCGCCGACCGCGATCACGCTGCTCATCGGCACCGTGCCGGAATTCGCGGCATTCGCGATGCTGTTGCGCCTGCTGGCCGGCGCGCTCGGCGGGGCGGAGATGCAGATGCAGTGGCAGGGCATGCTGGCGATCCTTTCGCTGCTGTCGGTGACGCTGGGCCACGTCGTCGCCATCGCGCAGACCAATCTGAAGCGGATGCTGGCGTACTCGACCATCGCCAACATGGGATACGTGCTGATGGGCTTCCTGGGCGCCGACGTCTACGGCTACACGGCGGCGATGTTCTACATCCTCTCCTACGTGATGACGACCCTCGTCTCATTCGGCATGATCCTGCTCCTGTCGCGCGATGGCTTCGAGGCGGACCGGATCGACGACCTCAAAGGCCTCAACCAGCGCTCGCCGTGGTGGGCGTTCATCATGCTGCTCGCGATGTTCTCGCTGGCGGGCGTGCCGCCGACGATCGGCTTCTATGGCAAACTCCTCGTCCTTCAGTCGGCGGTCAAGGTCGGGTACCTGTGGCTGGCCGTCGTCGGCGTGCTGGCGGCGCTGGTCGGGGCGTTCTACTATCTGCGCATCGTCAAGCTCATGTATTTCGACGAGCCGCTCGATCGCTCGCCGATCGTCGCGCGCGCCGACACGCGGTGGCTCATGTCGGCCAATGGACTGGCGCTGCTGCTGTTCGGCGTCCTGCCGCAATCTGCTGATGGGTCTGTGCGCGTGTTCGCGCGCTCGCGGCGCAGTCGCGCGTACTTCTGCCATGGCGAACGTCGGCTCCATGCGCGTCGGATTCCTCGTAACGTGCCTGGTCGACCTGATGCGGCCGTCGATCGGCTTCGCTGCACTGAAATTGCTGGAGGCAAGCGGCGCGGAGATCTTCGTCCCCGACGCGCAGACGTGCTGCGGCCAGCCGGCCTATAACTCCGGCGACCGCGCCGACGCCATCGCGCTGGCGCGCAAACTCGTCGCCGAATTCGAGGATTGCGATTACCTCGTCGCGCCGTCGGGTTCGTGCAGCGGCATGATCAAGACCCATTACCCGAGCTCTTCGCCGACGACCCGGACATGGCCGTGCGCGTGCGCAAGCTGGCGGCCGAATACTCGCGAACTCACGGACTTTCTCGCCAACGTGCTCAAGGTCGACACGCTGCCGGCGATCTTCGCGGGCAAGGTCACGTACCACGACTGCTGCGCGGGCTTGCGCGAAATGGGCGTCAAGGCGCAGCCGCGCGCGTTGCTGGCGAAGGTGCCCGGCGTGCACCTGTCGGAGATGGCCGAGTGCGAGACGTGCTGCGGCTTCGGCGGCACGTTCTCGATCAAGTTCGGCGAGATCTCGGCGCGCCTCGCCGACAACAAGTGCCAGAACATCGCCAATGCGGGCGTCGACGCCGTCGTCCTGGGCGACCTCGGATGCATGCTGAACATCGAGGGCCGGCTGCGCCGTCGCGGCGACACCAAGACGAAGGTGCTGCACATCGCCGAAGTGCTGGCGGGAGAGGCGGGCTAGCGATGCAAGTCGCCTCGATGCACTTCAGGGAGCGGCGCACGACAAGCTGAACGACGCAGGGCTGCAGCGCAACCTCGGGAAGATCAAGACCAAGTTCGTCGAGAAGCGCCGGGAGTCGCTGGTCGAACTCGACGACTTCGAGGGGACGCGCGAAGCGGCGAGGACCATGCGCCAGCGCGCGCTGGACAATCTCGACACCTGGCTCGAGATCTTCGAGCGCAACGCCAGCGGCAAGCGGCGCGACCGTTCTCTTCGCGCAAACGCCTGCGGAGGTCAACGCGCTCCTCCTCGACATCGCGGCGAAGCCACAAGGTTTCGAAGATCATCAAGTCGAAGTCGATGGTGTCCGAGGAGTCCGCGCTCGACCACGCCATCGAGGCGGCCGGGCTGACAGTCGTCGAGACGGATCTCGGCGAATACATCCTGCAGATCAACGACTACGAGCCGCCGTCGCATCTGATCGGCCCGGCACTGCACAAGAGCAAGGAGGAGGTCGCAGAACTCTTCCACAGGAAGCACGGCACGCCTTTGAAGGACGGCATCGCGGAACTTTGCCTCGAAGCGAGGGGCGTGCTGCGAGGTCATTACCTCACCGCGGACATGGGCATCTCCGGCGGCAATTTCTTCGTCGCGGAAACAGGATCGGTGGTGCTGGTGACCAACGAAGGCAACGCGACGCTGACGACGACGCTCCCCAAGGTGCACGTCGCGATTTCGGGTATCGAGAAGATCGTCCCGACGCTGGAAGACGTCGCGACGCTGATGCGGCTGCTGCCGCGGTCGGCGACCGGCCAATCGATCTCGAATTACGTCGACGTCCTCACCGGTCCCAAAGGGGAGGGCGAGTTCCACGGCGCGGAACACATGTACTTCATCATCGTCGACAGCGGCCGCACCGAGGTCCTGGGGAGCGACGTGCGCGAAGCGCTGCGCTGCATTCGCTGCGGCGCGTGCATGAACCACTGCCCGGTCTACCAGAACATCGGCGGCCACGCGTACGGGTGGGTGTACCCGGGACCGATCGGCTCCGTCCTCACCCCCATGTACATCGGCCTCGAGAACGCGCTCGACCTGCCGCATGCGTCGACGATGTGCAACCAGTGCGGCGTCGTGTGTCCCGTCAAGATCCCGCTGCCCGACCTGCAGCGCAAGCTTCGGGAAAAGGAGTTCGAGCGCAAGCTGCGGCCATGGCACGAGCGCGCCGGACTCAGGCTATGGACGTGGCTCGCGCTGCGCCCCGCGCTCTACGGCATAATTTCCGGCTTGGGAGTCCGGATGCTGCGCCTGCTGGCGGGCAGCGATGGCATGATCAGACGACTGCCGCTCGGCGGCGGGTGGACGGACGGGCGCGACATGCCCGCGCCCGTCGGCCGCACGTTCCGTCAACTGCACCGGCAGCGCCGGAAGGAGGCCAACCGATGAATGCTCCCCATGGCGCCGCGCACACGCTGCCGCGGCTTTCGCGCCGCGCGGAATCGCTGGGCACCGAAAACGCGTTCGTCGTATTGGCCGAGGTGAACGCGCTGATACAGCAGGGCAAGGACATCATCTCGTTCTGCATAGGCCAGCCCGACTTCCCGACGCCGGACAATGTGCAGGACGCGGCCATCGCGGCGATTCGCGGCGGCAAGCACGGCTACACGCCGAGCGCCGGCATCGACGAACTGCGCGCGGCCGCGGCCCACGATCTTGGTTCACGGCGCGGCTTGGATATCTCGGCGGACGATGTGGTCGTCGGGGCGGGCGCCAAGCCCTTCATCGCCTATACGATCGCCTCGGTCACCGATTACGGCGCCGGCGACGAAGTGATCTACCCGGTCCCGGGATTCCCGATCTACGAATCGCAGATCCACGCCAATGGCGCGGTGCCGGTGCCGATCTACCTGCGCGAATCGCGCGCGTTCGCCTTCGACCCGGCCGAACTCGAATCCAAGATCACGCCGAACACGCGGCTGCTGATTCTCAACACGCCGCAAAACCCGACCGGGGGCATTCTCGACCGCGAAAACCTGGACGCCATCGCCGAAATCCTCGGGCAGCATCCGCAGGTCTGGGTGTTCGCCGACGAGATCTATTCGCGCCTCGTGTACGATGGGCGCTTCGACTCGCTGGCGACGCGTCCCGGCATGCTGGAGCGCACGATCATCAGCGACGGCGCGTCGAAGACGTGGGCGATGACGGGCTGGCGGATCGGGTATGTCGCCAACCGCGCGCTGGCGCCCGTGTTCACGCGGTGGATCACCAACACCGAGTCCTGCGCGTCGCAGATTTCGCAGTGGGCGGCCGTGGCCGCGATCACCGGGCCGCAGGACGCGGCCGACGCGATGCGCGCAAGCTTCCTCGAACGGCGCGACCTCATCGTGGGGCTGCTGAACGACGTCCCCGGCATCACATGCGCCACACCCGGCGGCGCCTTCTATGCATGGCCCAACGTGACCGAGGCGTGCAAGCGCACGGGCTGCGCGGACTCGGAGGCCTTTCGCAAGCGCCTGCTGCACGAGGCCGGCATCGCGGTACTGGCCGATATACATTTCGGCCGCCGCGTTCCGGGCGACGGCCAGCACATCCGCTTCTCCTATGCCGCGTCCAACACGGCAATCGAGACTGGCATTGCGCGCCTGGCCGACTTCGTCCGCAAGGGCAACGGATGATCGTGAGCGCCGCCGGGCCGTCCCAAGGCGCGAACTGCGCCCCCCTTGGGGGCAGCGAACGCAGTGAGCGTGGGGGTCGTTCACGCGCCGCCGGGCCGTCCCAAGGCGCGAACCGCGCCCCCCTGGGGGCCTCGAACGCAGTGAGCATGGGGGTCCTATGACGTTGGTGGCCACCAATCGCGCGTCCCGCGATGCCATCCTGGGGCGCGTGCGGAGCGCGTTGCGAAAGGCCGGCGCGGGCACGGGCAACCGGGGCGACGCGGAGGCCTATATCGCCGCGCACGCCCAGGGACCTCGCCCGGCGATGCCCGCGGACCTCGTCCCCCGCTTCCTGCAGCGCGCGACGGACATGGCGAGCACGGTGGAGCGCATCGGATCCCGGGCGGACATTCCCGCCGCGGTGGCACGCTACCTGGATGCGCTCGAATTGCCGCCCGAACTGACGGTTCAAAAGTCGCACGCGGGCGTGTGCTGGCCCGAGTTCGCGGACCTCGATTGGAGCGGGGCGGGGCTGCAGATCGAGGCGCGCCCCACGACCGGCCAGGACCGGCTCGGCGTCACGGGCTCGTTTTGCGCGATTGCCGAAACCGGCACGCTGGTCTTCACGACGGGCGCGGCGACTCCGACGGCCACGGCGCTTCTGCCCGACACTCACGTCGCCGTGCTACGCGCGGACCGCGTCGTCTCGGGCATGGAGGAAGCGTTTGCGCTGGTCCGCACCGAATACGGCGGCATGCCGCGCGCGATGAACATGATCTCCGGACCCTCGCGCACCGGTGACATCGAGCAGACGATCGTGCTTGGCGCGCATGGACCGTTTCGCGTCCACATCCTGCTTCTCGGCTGACCCGCGTCGCCGCGCGCCGGGTGCGCGGGTGGCCCGCATGAAATCGGCCGCATGATGTTGTTCGTCCTGGTTCTGCTGCCCTACGTCGCGGCCATCGTTTGCGCCACGTTGCCCAATACGGCGCGCAATGCCACGGCGTGGCTTGCCGGACTTACCGCGCTGACGGGGTGCGCGTTGCTCGCTGTCGCAGCGCCGGCCGTCTTCGCCGGCGACATCCTGCGTACATCGATACCGTGGTTCGCCGATGTGAGCTTCGGCTTCCGAATGGATGGCCTCGCGTGGACGTTCGCGCTGGTCATCTGCGCGATCGGCGCGCTGGTCGTCCTCTACGCCCGCTACTACCTGTCGTCCTCGGATCCGCCGGCGCGCTTCTATGCGCAGTTGCTGGCGTTCATGGGCGCGATGCAGGGCGTCGTGCTGGCCGACAACCTGATCCTGCTCGTCGTGTTCTGGGAATTGACGAGCGTGTCGTCGTTCCTGCTCATCGGCTTCTGGACCCATCGCGCGGATGCCCGGCAGGGGGCGCGCATGGCGCTTACCGTCACCGGCACAGGGGGGCTATGTCTGCTGGGTGGCGTGATCGTGCTGGGCCACATCTGCGGCAGCTATTCGCTCGACGTCGTGCTCGGCGCCGGCGCGCTCGTCCGTGCCGATCCCCTGTACCCGCTCGTGCTGGTGCTGGTCCTGCTTGGCGCATTCACCAAGTCGGCGCAGTTCCCATTCCATTTCTGGCTCCCGCATGCGATGGCCGCGCCGACGCCCGTGTCGGCGTATCTGCATTCGGCGACGATGGTGAAGGCGGGCGTGTTCCTGCTGGCGAGGCTTTACCCGACGCTGGGAGGCAGCGATCTGTGGTTCTACGCGGTCAGCGGCACGGGACTCGTCACGATGACGTTCGGCGCCGCCGTCGCGATCTTCCAGCAGGACTTGAAGGGCCTGCTCGCTTATTCGACGATCAGCCACCTGGGTCTCATCACGCTTCTGTTCGGGCTCGACTCGCAATTGGCCGTCGTGGCGGGCCTCTTCCACATCCTGAATCACGCCGTATTCAAGGCGTCGCTGTTCATGGCGGCGGGCATCATCGACCACGAGACGGGATCGCGCGACATGCGGCAGTTGAACGGACTCTGGGAGTACATGCCCATCACCGGGACGCTGGCGATGGTCGCTTCGGCCGCGATGGCAGGCGTCCCGCTGCTGAACGGCTTCCTGTCGAAGGAGATGTTCTTCGCCGAAACGGTCGACCTCGATGCGCACCGGCTGGTCGAATGGGCGGTTCCCGTCGTCGCCACGATTGCCGCGGCCCTCGCGGTCAGCTACAGCATGCGTTTCATCCACGACGTATTCTTCAACGGCGAGCCGGTGGGGCTCAAAAAGACGCCGCACGAGCCGCCGCGCTGGCTGCGCGTGCCGGTGGAAATCCTGGTCGTCGTATGCCTAGTTGTGGGCGTCGTCCCCAACTGGACGGTCGGACCCGTGCTGGAGGCGATGGCGAAGGGCACGCTGGGTGTTGTTCCTGTATACAGCCTCGCGCTCTGGCACGGCTTCAACGCTCCGTTGCTGATGAGCACAGTCGCCCTGGCAGCGGGCGTCGTTTTCTATTTCGGCCTGCAGCGGACGATCAACCTGCATTCGGTGACGCGCTTGCCGGTCTCGGGAAAGCACGCGTTCGACGCCACGGTCGGGGCGCTCGAGACGTTGGCGGTCAGGCTCGTCGGATGGCTTCCGACGACGAGCCTCCCGCGACATCTTGCGTGGATCGTCGTGACCGCGCTCGCCGCGATGGCGTGGCCGCTCTTCCATTTTGGATTCGGCGTGGCGCCGCCGCTGCCGCCATCGGCTACTTCTCCGCCGCCGCTGGTCGGCACGCTGGTATGGCTGCTGGGTGTCGTGGCCGCTATCGCCGCGACCGTCAATTACCGGCAGCGGCTGACCGCGCTGATCCTGCTGGGCGCCGCCGGACTCGCTGTGAGCCTCATGTTCGCCGTGTTCTCGGCACCGGATCTGGCGCTCACGCAACTGCTGGTCGAGGTGGCGACCATCGCGCTCATGATGATCGTTCTGCATTACCTGCCGCAAGCTTCGCCCGTCGAAAGCGACGCGCGCAAGAAGTGGCGCGACGCAGGCATAGCCGGTGCGGCCGGCATCGGCATGGCTGCGATCGCGTTCGCGATCCTTGAGCGTCCGTTCTCGTCCATTTCGCCGTTCTACATCGCGCATGCGTTGCCCGAAGGCGGAGGGACCAACGTCGTCAACGTGATCCTGGTCGACTTCCGTGCCTTCGACACGCTCGGCGAGATCACGGTGCTCGGCGCGGCCGGGCTGCTGGTCTTCGCGCTGCTGGCGGGCTTCCATGTGCAGCGCGACCATCGTGACGCCCTCGTTGCCGAAGACTGGAATCCGCTGCTGGTCCGCACGACGACCCGCGTGCTGCTGCCGCTGGCCGCGCTGGTGGCGGTGTTCCTGTTGCTGCGCGGGCACAACCTGCCGGGCGGCGGATTCATCGCCGGGCTTGTCCTCGCCTGCGCCATCCTGGTCCTTCGGATCGGTGGTGGCGGGCGGCCCATCCTGGATCCCGCGCACCTGCCGTACCAACCCTGGATTGCCACGGGATTGCTGGTCACCGCGTTGACCGGCGTAGGCAGCATGCTGGCCGGGTATCCATTCCTGACCACGGCCTTCGCGCATCCGGTTCTGCCCGTCGTGGGCGAGGTGCCCATCGCAAGTGCCGCGTTGTTCGACGTCGGTGTCTTCATGACCGTTGTCGCAACGGCAATGCTGACGACGATATCGCCGGTCTTGGTGGACGAGGAAACGGACTCGGAGCCCGCGCCGTGACTTCGTACTTTTTTGCGTCGGCGATCGGCGTGTTCACAGCCTGCGGCGTGTGGCTGATGCTGCGCGCGCGAACGTTCGATGTCGTTCTCGGCCTCACGCTATTCTCCTACGCCGTCAACCTGTTCATTTTCGCGATGGGCCGGCTTGCGTTCGACGCGGCGGCCATCGTCGGGCAGGGCGGTTCCGGCCACATTCGCCTTTTACGCCGATCCCTTGCCGCAGTCGCTGGTGCTGACGGCGATCGTGATTGCGTTCGCGATGACCGCGCTGGTGCTGACGCTGGCGCTGAAGGGGCGCTTCGTGAACGAAGGCGACGCTTGCGACGCCGACGACGAAACCGTATTCGAGGACGTTTCGCGCATGATCGCGCTATCCGGCCAATGGATCGTCATTCCGGTCGTGCTGCCGCTGCTCGCGGCCGCACTGCTGCTGCTGGTCGAGCGCGTCCGTCCCGCTTGGCAGGCGCCGGTTTCGCTGGCGGTCACGCTGGCGCTTGCGGCGGTGGCGTTCTGTCTCGTGGGCGCAGCCGATGCCGATCGCGTCGGCGTGTACCTGCTCAGCAATTGGCGGGCGCCTTTCGGTATCGTGCTGGTGCTGGACAGGCTTGCGGCGATGATGCTCGCGTTGACGTCGGTGATCGCGCTCGCCAGCCTCGCGGCATCATGGCGGATGGCCGGGCGCGGCCCGCACTTCCATGCGTTCTTCCAACTCCAGCTGGCCGGCCTGAACGGCGCCTTCCTGACCGGCGACGTCTTCAACCTGTTCGTGTTCTTCGAAGTGCTGCTGATCGCGTCGTACGCGCTTCTGCTGCACAATGCCGGCGGCCGCGCATTGCGGTCGGGGATGCACTATGTCGTCATAAACCTCGTCGGTGCGTCGCTGTTCCTGATCGCCGCGAGCCTGCTCTATGGCGTGGCGGGGACGCTCAACTTCGCGGACCTGGCGATCAAGCTGCCGATCCTGCCCGAGTGGGACGCCGGGCTGGCGCGCGCGGCGGCGCTGCTGCTGCTCGTCGTGTTCGGCGTCAAGGCGGCGCTGCTGCCGCTGGGATTCTGGCTGCCCGAAACGTATGGCTCTGCGCCGGGACCGATCGCCGCGCTCTTCGCCATCATGACCAAGGTCGGCATCTATGCGATCGTGCGCCTGTCGCTCACGGTGTTCGGCGGCGGCGACGGCCTGCTCGCCGAATGGGGACGGCCGGCGCTGTTCGCGCTGGGCGTCACGACGATCGCGTTCGGGGCGCTGGGCGCGCTCGCCACGAAGCGGCTGACCGGATTGATCGCCTATCTCGTCGTGATTTCGTCCGGCACGCTGATCGCCGCTTCCACACTGGGCCCAGCCGTGGTAGGCGGCGCGCTGTACTACCTCGTGCACACGACGCTCACCGTCGCCGCATTGTTCCTCATCGCCCACGCGATCGCAGATCAGCGTGGTATGCGCGCGGATCGCTTCGGCGGCGGGCCGCCGGTAGCGCAGCCCGCGTTGCTGGGACTCCTGTTCCTGACGGGCGCGATCGGCGCCGCCGGATTGCCGCCGCTGTCCGGGTTCATCGGCAAGGTGCTCATGCTGCAAGGTTCCGCGAGCATGCCGCTCGCGGCCTGGTTCTGGGCCGGTATACTGGTCAGCGGCCTCTTTGCGACGTTCGCGCTCGCCCGCGCCGGCGGCAGCGTATTCTGGAAGGCGCATGGCGCGCCCATTGGGGTGACCATGCCGGCGGGCGATCGCGCGGCGCTCGCGATCCTCGCCGCAGCCGGCCTCTTCTGGGTCGTCGGCGCCGGAGGCGCGGCAAGATACACGGGTGCGACGGCGCTGCAGCTCGCGCAACCGCGCATCTACGTTGACGCGGTAATGCGCCAATCGCCGGTGCCGCCACCTTCGAGGAACGCCCCATGAGACGCCTGCTGCCGCATCCGCTGCTGTCGCTGGTCCTGTGGCTGTCGTGGCTCGCGCTCAACAACACCGTCGCGCCGGGGCAGGTCCTGCTGGGCGCGCTGCTGGCCTGGGTTCTCCCGCTTGCCGACCTGCACCTCGCCGATGGGGCCTGGCCGCACCTGCGCCGCCCCGGTGTCGCTCTCAGGCTGGCGCTGCGCGTGCTGGGCGACATCGTGGTGTCCAACGTCGAGGTCGCGAGGCGGGTGCTGGGGCCGGAGTCCGCCATCCGGCCGGGCTTCGTGCGTGTGCCACTCGACCTCACCGACGACTGGGCGATCACGGCGCTCGCCGGCATCATCACGATGACGCCGGGCACGCTGACCGCCGACATTGCCGAAGACCGCTCATATCTGCTCGTCCACGCGTTCCACGTGGACGATGCCGATGCGATCATCGCCTCGATCAAGACACGCTACGAGGCGCCGCTGAAGGAGATCTACGAATGAGCGCCACCATCCTGCCGTGGGTCGAGGCGGCGTTCGTCCTGGCATTCCTGTGCAGCACGTGGCGCCTGCTGCGCGGTCCGGGATTGCCCGACCGGATACTGGCGCTCGACACGCTATACGTGAACACCATCGCGCTGCTGATGCTGTTCGGCATCCAGTTCGATACGGAGTTGCTGTTCGAGGCGGCGCTGGTCGTGGCGCTGCTGGGCTTCGTCGGCACGGTGGCGCTGGCCAAGTACGTTACTCGCGGCGATATTATCGAATGAGCATCGAATGAGCGCGCTCGAGCAACTGCCGGCCTGGGCGGACGCGCTGATCGCGGCGATGCTCTTGGTGAGCGCTTTCTCCGGCCTCGTGGGTTCGCTGGCGCTCGTGAAGCTGTCCGACTTCTTCAAGCGCCTGCACGGCCCGACCAAGGCGACCACGCTGGGCGTGGGCGGCGTCCTGATCGCGTCGTGCATCTACTTCTCCGTGCGCGTGCCGGGAATTTCGGTGCACGAGTTCCTCATTGCCGTGTTTCTGTTTCTCGTCGCACCGGTGTCGGCGCACCTGCTGGTGAAGGCGGCGATGCATGTGGCAAGGGGAGACACGACGCGTGATCCATGGCCGCCTCGATAGACCGGCACGGAGGATCGCGGCCGCACGGCCCGGGTACCCCACGAGAAAGTAATCTGCGTGCCCGCGTCGCTTCCGGGCGGGCCAATCCTCGCTAGTTGATTCAGGTCAACCCGCCGTTCCGCGCAATGATAATAATTGTCGGTCAAACCGGCGGTTACGCCCGTTATGGAGAATTCGATGAGAAACCTGTCGTTGGGACTCGCAGTCCTGTTCCTTGCTGGAATCGCGTGGGCGGCCGACACCACCAGCTCCGCTCCGGACGCAACCCTCGTCGGGAAGGTCCTGGAAGTGAAGGACGTCGACAGCTATACGTACCTGCGCCTCAAGACAAAGGAAGGCGAGACGTGGGCGGCGGTGAACAAGTCGCCGGTGAAGATTGGTTCCGACGTCACAATCGGCAACGCGATGGTCATGAACAACTTCGAGAGCAAGACGCTCAACAAGAAATTCGACCGGATCGTGTTCGGAACGCTGGTGACGGCGGACGCGAGTCCCGCCGCCACCACCGGCGGCAACATGGCAGCGATGCACGCGGGGATGGCGAAGCCGGTGGAGATCAAGAGCATCAAGGTTGCCAAGGCCACCGGACCGGATGCGCATACGGTCGCAGAGGTCATTGCGAAGGGTGCGGACCTCAAGGGCAAGGCAGTTGTCGTGCGCGGGCAGGTCGTGAAGTTCACGCCCGCGGTGATGGGCAAGAACTGGGTCCATCTGCGCGATGGATCGGGTGCGGCCGCGGATGGGACCAACGACGTCGTCGTGACGACGCTGGACGAGACGAAGGTCGGCGATATCGTGCTCGTGAAAGGCGTCGTGGCGACGGACCGCGATCTCGGCTCAGGCTATACCTACAAGGTCCTGATCGAAGAAGCGAAACTTTCGAAGTAGCGACGCACGGTCTCCTGTTGTCTAACCCAACCGGCCGGCGCGCCGGGGCGCTGCCCTTGGCGGAGCGCTCATCGCGGCCACTCCCGCGACGACAAAGACGAGTCCGGCCAGCGTGGTTGGGGCGAGCGTCTCTCCCAGGAACACAGCGCCGATGGCGACGCCGATCGGAACGCGCAGATACGCCTGCGATGTCGTACCCACCGGCCCCAGCGTGTGCAGGAGGCGGAAGTAGATGGTGAACGCCAGCGCCGTCGAAAAGACGGACAGGCACAGGAGCGCCAGCAGCGAATCGCCGGAAGGCGCGAGTGTCCACGGATGGTCAACGACCAGGCTGACGGGAACGAGCAGCGCCGCGCCGCAAAGCATCGAACCAGTCGCGGGCAGCATGGGATCCTGCGCCTTGAAGCTCTGCCCGAAGATGGCCGCGCCCGCATAGCAAACCGTGGCCGCAACGATCGCCAACTGCGCGGTGAGTTGCTCCCCGATGCCCGCCAGTGCCTGTACGCCGACGATGAGGCAAATGCCGATCATTCCGGCAACAACGCCGGCCAACTTGGTGCCCGACGCCGATTGCCGATCCGCCACAAAACAGGTCATGACGAACGCGAAGATCGGCGCGGAAGAGTTGAGGATCGTCGCGAGGCCGGCGCCCACCGATTGCTCGGCCCATGCGATCAACGTGTACGGGATCACGCTGTTGAGGCAGGCCTGGAAGAGGAACCGGCGCCATACCGGGCGGTCCATCGGCATGGCCAGACCCCGCCAGCGCAGAATGCACAGCAGCACGGCTGCGGCGATCGTCGTGCGCGCGGCAATCAACGTCACCGGCGGAATGGTTGCGACCGCTACCTTGATGAACGTATAGGACGCGCCCCAGAGTGTCGCGAGCAGGACGAGCAGCGCGTAGTCGGTACGGCGACCGGGTGAACGCCATGCGCGTTCAGCCGCCATGGACGTGCCGCGAGTCGTCCGGCGCCTGCGCCCGGTCGTTCGGGCCGTAATCGCGAAGCACCTGCGCAACGCGCAGCCGATAGTCCGCGAAGATCCGCTTGCGACCTTCCGCCTGGATGCCGCGGTGGGCGTCGACATTTCGCCAGCGCTGGACGGCCTCTTCGTCCTTCCAGAAGGAAAGCGAAAGGATCTTGCCCGGCGTGGCGAGGCTCTCGAACCGCTCGATCGAGACGAAGCCGTCCATCTGCTCCAGTTGCGGCCGCAACAGCGCCGCGGCGTCGAGGTAGGCGCCTTTCCGGTCCGGGTGCGGCAGCGCTTCGAAAATCACGGCGATCATGCGGGTCCTCCCGCATCGGATGGCGCTTCCATGCAATACGTTCCGTCGACCGGCGTCACGAACGAGCGCTCCTCGCGCAGGATGAAGCGCTGGGCTTGCGCCGCGGCGAAGTTCGCGCTTCCCTCCGCGTCGGACTTGAGCCGCGCGCGATACGTTTCGTATGCGGCCAGGCTGTCGAACGCTATCACGGCCCACGCAACGTCGTTGGTTCCTTCATGCGGCAGGAAGTAGCCGACGAGCCGGCCGCCGCAGCGGGGAATGATCCTCCCCCAATGGCGCGCGTATTGCGCGAAGGCTTCGCGCTGGAACGGATCGATCTGGTAGCGGATCATGCAGGCAATGCCCATGTGCGGCCCGGTCGTGGAAGAACAGCGCCATCATAGGGCTTGCGCGGAAAGAATGGTTCGTCTACGATCGAACCATGAAAGACGGTCCGAACATCGTCGGCATTGCCGCGCTCATCGGCGACCACGCCCGCGCGGACGTGCTGACCGTCCTGATGGCGGACCGGGCGCTGACGGCGACGGAGTTGGCCGATGTGGCAGGCGTGACCAAACAGACGATCAGCGCCCATCTCGCCAAACTGGTCGATGCCGGGCTCGTCGCGGTCGAAAGCCAGGGGCGCCATCGTTATTTTCGGCTGGCGGACCAGGACGTCGCGCACCTGCTCGAATCGCTGATGGGCGTCGCGTTTCGTACCGGCGCGGTTCGGGCGCGCGCGAGTCCGCGGGAGCCGTCGTTGCGCAAGGCCAGGGTCTGCTACGACCACCTGGCGGGCGAAGTCGGCGTTTCCGTCTATGAAAGCCTGTTGGAACGGCAAGCGCTGGTGCAACGCGGCGGTGAACTTGCGCTGACCGCGGAAGGCCAGCGCGTGTTCCGGGATCTGCGTATCGACATCGCCCTGCTTTCGACCCGGAAGCGCGCTTTTTGTCGCGCATGCCTCGATTGGAGTGAACGCCGCCATCATCTGGCTGGCGCGCTGGGCGCGGCGCTGCTCGCGCGCATCATCGAACTGGGATGGGCAAGACGCGCCAAGGACTCGCGCGTCGTATCGTTCTCGCCGCGCGGCGAGCGGTCGCTGCGCGAGATGTTTCCGCCGCGTTGCGGCCGGACGCCCGCCTAGCGCGTCGCCTGGATGTCGCGGCTGTTGATCGGCTGGACGGGGCGCGCGTTCATCGGATACAACCGCGCAAATCGCGCGATCTCGTCGGCGGAGATCTGCACCGGCGTCTTCAGCACGAACCACGTCACGTCCTGCGTGCACGGCGGCGTCGTCAGCGATCCGGCGTACGTGTAGTAGCCCTTGCTCTTCGGGATCAGCTCCAGCGCGTTGATCATGACCGTGTCGACGGCATTCTCCTTGCCCTTGTCCTTCGGCAGGTTGTCCCACAGCGTCTTGATGAGTCCGTTGGCCTGGCCGGCATCGAGCAGGACGGCGATGACGCCGAGCTTGCCGCCGGGACCCTGGTGGACGAGGTGGGCCACCATGTCGTGGCCCTTGCCGTCGATTTTCTCCTCGCTTGGCTTGTGGAAGTGGAACTGCACCAGCTCGTAGCGGGTTCCGTTGACGGTGACGAAGCTGCCTGGCGAGTAGTTGACCTGGATCGTATGCCCGTTGTCGATGATCCGCAGCGGCACGGGCTTGTAGTTGAACAGAAGTGAAGGCAGGTCGCCTTTGCGCGCGCTGGCGTCGGGTATGTCGATCGGAGATTGGTGTTCGCCCAGCCTGCATTCGGCGAAGCCCTTGTCCAGCGTTCCCCACTTGGCGGGCCCGTTCGCGCCGGCGTACGACCACTGGGCCTCGCCAGCGCCATGGGCGGTGCCGGCGCCATGGGCGGCGATCGACGCGATCGACAGGGCCGTGCCAATGACGATGGCGAAACGACATGTGCCACGTTGACTCATCACGTGCCTCCTTCCCGGACACGGCTTGGTGTCGCCGGGGTGCAAAGCGTACACCAAGCGCCTGCCAACACAAATGTTGAGATGGGGAATGAGCAGAACGCTTCGTCGCTGCGCGTTGGCACGCTGCTTTGCTGGGGCGCGCGTTCTTGCGCCGTGCAATCGCGGTGCGCAGAATGCGAAGTCGCCATGCTTGCCAGGGCCCTCCCGTTGCTTTTGTTGTGCGGGTGCGCTTCCGCGCCGCCGGCGACGATGCCTGCGCAACCGGATCTGGCCCGGCTGGCGGGGTCCTACGCGCAGCAATTGCGGGCGGTTGGCATCACGCGGCTGACGGCCACGGCGGGCAACAGCCTGGTGCAACTCCGGACGCTGTCCGGTCCGGTCTACGTCGGCTACCCGGAGGACGTTCCGACGGTCGCGTTCGAACTCGACATCGATGCCGACGGTCTGCGCGCATTCTCATCCGGTTTCGACAGGGACCGCGACGCGGCGGCGCTCGATTCGATACTGCCGCAAGCGATCCGGGCCACCGCGACCAATAACGCGCAAGTCTGGATCCACAGCAATCCGTGGAATTGACGGCGCGGAAGAAGGCTCGCCTAGCGCTTCTTGGTGAAGACGGATTGCTTGGCGACGGGAGGCGCCGCCGCCACCGCCGGTTCGGGCCGCTCGTTCGGATCGTGGCACAAGCCGTCGCGCGGCCCCGTTGTCTGCGCGGCGGGTCCGGTGTCCTTGGGCGAAGCCTGTCTGTGCGCGATCATGGCCTTGAGGCACAGGGCCTCGGAATCGCCCGGATTTGTCGCCAGCGCCTTGTCGAGCGCGCGGCTCGCGTCCGGCAGCCGTCCCAGTTGCACATTCAGTATCCCGGCCCGCACGAGGCTTTGGATGTCCGCGTCGTTCAACGCGGCCGCTTCCTCGAACGCGCGCAGAGCTTCCTCCGGCCGATTCGCGTTGAGGTCCATCTGCCCCAGGTTCCGCCAATAAAGCGAATTCCCGGGCGCGAGTTCGACGGCCTTGGTGGCGGCGTCCGTCGCATCGTCGTATTGCCGCAGCGCCTCGTATCCCATGCTCAGCTGGTTCCAGGCGTCGGCATTCGCGGGCTCGCGCCGCGTCCACTCGACCGCGAAAAGGACGAGCAGCGGGAAGTTGCCGGTGCCCCTCAATTCCTCGACTTTCGCCTTCAGGTCCCGGCTTGGCGCGGACGTCGTCGCGTCATTGTTCGCGACTCTGGGTGCCGCGGCGACCTTCTTCGCGTTCGCCGGCGGAACGGACCGGACGGCATTGGTCGCCCTCGAGGCGACGGCGGGATTCGGGGACGGCTCCCCACCCACGAAGAAGTAGAGCAACACTGCGCAGCCTACGACGCCGGCGCCTGCAGCCGCGATGGCCGCCAGTTGGCGGCCGCTGAACCGCGGAAAGCCCCACCCGCGGGGTCTGGCATCCTTGCGGGCATCGTCCTCCGTCAACCGTTTGGCGCGTCGGTGAGCTGCAGCGCGAATCGCCGGTCCCGAGGATCGCAGGTTCCGGGTCAGAACTTGCAGCGCCGTGGCCCGCGCACGCAAGTAGATTGGAATGGCCGCTTCCCGGTCGCCGCTGGCCTGCGCGATGGCCCGGTCCCAGAGCGGCATGTCGACATAGCCCCCCTCGTATTCGGTGGTCGCCGCGGCCAGCGTCTTGTCGACGGCACTCGTCGCATCCGGCACGAGATCGGGCAGCACGGGCACCGTGTCCGGGCCCCCAGGGGAGCGGGCGCCGGCCGTGGGGGCCGGCGCGTCCATTGGCAGCAATTGCAGCGAAGGAGGTTTCGAATCCACGTCTTTAGATTAAGCAAACTTGATACCAGTTTGCCACGGTCGCGCGCGCAACGGGCCGCCGTTCATGAGGGCCCACCCGTCGCCTGTCGACCGACGCCCAGGGACCGCCTTTGATTCGTGGCAGAATCGCCGCCATGACGCGTTACTGCCTCCTCGCATCGATGGGCTTCGGCCTGCTGGCGGCGTCCGGCGCCGGTGCCACCGACGTGACCGTCGCCGGCCTCTTTACCAACAAGGCGCTGGTGCAGATCGACGGCGGTCCGCTGCGAACGCTGACGGTCGGTCAGAAGACGGCAGAAGGTGTCGTCCTGCTGTCGGTGGATGGTGACACGGCAACCTTCGACCTCGACGGCCAGCGGGTAAAGCTCGGGCTGGGCCACGTGCGGACGGGAGGAAGTTCGTCGCCGATCGAGCAGGCAGTGCTCACCGCCGACCTGCAGGGTCATTTCTTCACCGAAGGCCAGGTGAACGGCGCGCCGGTCCGCTTCGTCGTCGACACCGGCGCCACCTACGTCGCGATCCCCGCCGGGCAGGCGCGCCGGCTGGCGCTCGATTACCGCAAGGGCGAGAAGACGATGCTCGCCACGGCCAACGGCAACGTGCCGGCCTATCTGATCAGGCTCGACATCGTGCGCGTCGGCAGCGTCACGGTCCAGGGCGTGGATGCCGTGGTGATCGAAGGCGATGGCTTCGCGAACCCGCTGCTCGGGATGAGCTTCCTCAACCGAATGAACATGAAGCGCGAGGGAAGCGTCATGACGCTGACCAAGCGCTATTGACGACCGACTGGCTGCGGCGCACGCAGTCAGTTCGCCCCGGCAAAACGCCGTGCAATCCGTACGCTCAGTTGGTCACGCTCAGTTGGTCACGTATACGACGCGCGGCGCGTTCTCGTCGCCCATCGTCGCGTCGAACGGCTTGGGCATCGATATGCCGAAGCCCTGCGCATAATCGACGCCGATCTCGCGCAGCCGCACCAGGATGCCCTCATGTTCGACATATTCGGCGATCGTGCGCTTGCCCATCACGTGGCCAATCTGGTTGATCGCCTCGACCATCGCGTTGTCGATCGGGTCGCCCAGCATGTCGCGCACGAAGCTGCCATCGATCTTGAGGAAGTCGACGGGCAGGTGTTTAAGATATCCGAACGACGACATACCGGAGCCGAAGTCGTCGAGTGAGAAAAGGCAGCCCAGCGTCTTCAATTCGGTGATGAAGCGGGTGGCCTTGGCGAGGTTGGCGATCGCGGCGGTCTCGGTGACCTCGAAGCACACCGTTCCGTGGGGTGCCGAGGTCTTGTCCAGTTCGGTGCGGATGAAATCGAGGAAGCGGTCGTCGCCGATCGAGGCGCCGGACAGGTTGATGATGCAGGTCTCGTTTACGCGGGACTTGATGCGCCGCGCGGCCATCGTGGCCAGCGCCGAGCGCGTCACCCAGCGGTCGATCTGCGACATCAGGTTGTAGCGTTCCGCGGCCGGGATGAACGCCATCGGCGGCACGATTTCGCCGCGCTCGTCGATCATGCGCACCAGCAGTTCGGACATCCGCGCGGACTTCTGGCCCGCGTCGACCGGAACGATTTCCTGAGTGTACAGGCAGAACCGGCCCGCGGTGAGCGCGTCCTGGATGCGGCCCACCCATTCCATTTCGCCGTGGCGCGTCGCGAGCTCCGTGTCTTTCGGGTGGTAGACCTGGACGCGGTTGCGGCCTTTTTCCTTGGCCATGTAGCACGCTGCGTCGCCGGCGGAAAGCACTTCGGTCAGCGTGAGCGAGCCGTCCGCCATGTTGACTACGCCGATGGACACGCCGACCGCAAACGTCCGCTGGTTCACGACGAAATGGAAATCCGCAATCGACTGGCGAAGCGTGTCGGCGATGCGCACCGCGTGCTCGATCTGGCAGTTCTCCAAGAGTACGCCGAATTCGTCGCCGCCCAAGCGCGCGAGCGTGTCGCCTTCGCGTAAACGCTCCTGCAGCACGACGCTGATCTGGCGCATGAACTCGTCGCCCGCCGCGTGCCCGCATGTGTCGTTCACGACCTTGAACTGGTCGAGGTCGAGATACATCATCGCGTGATGCCGGCCTTCCTCGCGCGCGCTCGCCAGCGCTCGATCCAGCCGATGCTCGAACTCGCGCCGGTTGATGAGGCCGGTCAGCGTGTCGTGCGAGGCCTGGAAGGACAATTGTGTCGCGAACTCGCGCTCGCGCCGCACGTCGTGCAGAACCAGCACGACACCGGTGATCGTACCGACGCGGTCGCGGATGGGCGCCGCGGATTGGTCGATGGCGATCTCCTGGCCGTCGCGCCGCAACAGCACGACGTTCGACGTGACACGCACCGTGGCATCCTCGCGCAGCACGCGCGCGACCGGATCGGCGATGGCCTGGCGCGTCGCCTCGTCCATCATCGGGCACACGGTCGACAATGGCAATCCGCGCGCTTCGCGCATCTTCCACCCGGTCAGCGCCTCGGCGATCGGATTCAAGTATTCGACGCGGCTGTCGACGTTGGTCGTGATCACGGAGTCGGCGATGGACGCCAGTGTGACCTGCGCGCGCTCCTTCTCGGCGTACATCTGCGCCTCGGCCTGCTTGCGGTCTGTGATGTCGGTGACCGAACCGGCCATCCGCACGGCCCAGCCCGACGGGTTGCGCACCGAGCGGCCGCGCGCGCGGAACCAGCGATACTCGCCGGACTTGCAGCGGCAACGGAATTCGATGTCGAATGGCGCGTTGTAGCGCAGGTGCGCGGACGTCGCGGCGCGCGTGGGCCCGCGGTCGTCGGGATGCAGGAGTGCCACGAAGCCCATCGACGTGTTCTCCATCTCGTGTTCGGCATAGCCGACCAGCTCGTGGCAGCGCGGCGAGAAATAGAATTCGCCGGTGAGGACGTTCCAGTCCCACAACCCGTCGTTGCTGCCGGTGACGGCGAGGTTGAAGCGCTCGTCACTAATGCGCAACGCATTTTCCAGCGCGATGCTTCGATGGAGCATGCGGCGCGAGAGGAAGATACCAAGCAGGACCAGCAGTGCGGCGCCGACAAGCGCGATGATTTGCAGCACCAACTGGGTTTTGCGCGAGGCCTCGCCCAGCGTGTAGGAGAACGAGTCCTCGAGCGGCGTCAGCCGCGCGTCGATGATGAAGATCTCGTCGAGCGTGGGTCGCAACGCGGCCGGGTCGTGTGTTCCGCTCTGGACCAGCGTATGCAGGCGCAAAGCGGCGTCCTCGAGCAGACGGATATCGCCGTCGGCCTTGGCCCAGGTGCCGATCGCGAGCTCCATGTAGTTCACATGCCGGAAGCGCCGGAACAGCATGATCATGCCGTCGATGTCGTCGGGGTTGTTGCGCCCGTCGATGAACCCCTGGCGCGCGATGGCGTAGTTCGGCTCCGGCCGGTCGAGTTCTTCGCGCGCGCGGCGATCGCCCAGCGGCACGGCAATGGCCTGCTGGTAGCGCAGGAAGTCGCCCTCCGACTGGGTCCTGGCATAGCGGTTGAGGGCGGCGACCGCCTCCTTCTGCGCCTTCGACCACAGGCTCTCGCCTCCGACGTAGGCGCGGGCGGCCGACAGGATGCTCATGCTCACGTCGGACAGCACCACGAGCAGCACGACGACCGCCAGGAACGGCCAGACGATCTGCAGTAGCCGCCGGCTTAAGGGAACGAATTGGAAGATCGGGCGCACGATCAGGGCTTCAATTTACCTAGAGGGGCCCGGTCCGTGGCCGGATGGCGCCCCGAACCACGGGGAAAGCTGTCGCCGCCTCAGTCTCCGAATTCCTCGATGATCGCCTCGATCTTGGTGCGGTCGGCCAGGAACGCGTCGACGCACGTCGGATCGAAATGCTTGCCGCGCTGGCCCTTGACGAAATCGATGCTCTCGTCGATCGGCCACGCGTGCTTGTACGGACGCGCGCTCACCAGCGCGTCGAACACGTCCGCCACCGCAACCACGCGAGCCACCAGCGGAATGTCCTCGCCGTGCAGCCCGTTGGGATAGCCGAAGCCGTCGAACTTCTCGTGATGCCCGAGCGCGATGATCGCGCCCATCGACAGGTATTTCGAGGGGCTGCCCTTGAGGATGTCGTAGCCGATGCGCGGATGCGCCTTCATGACCTCGATCTCCTCGCGCGTCAGCGGCCCTTCCTTCAGCAGCACGGAGTCGGGAATGCCGATCTTGCCGATATCGTGCATCGGTGCCGCCACTTCCAGCACGTGCACCGTCTCGTTGCCCAATCCCAGGTGCGTGCCGATCAGCGCCGAATACTTGGCCATCCGCATCAGGTGGTTGCCGGTGGTCTTGTCGCGGAATTCGCCGGCCTTCGCGAGCTTGGACAGCGTCTCCAGTTCGCGCTCGTGGATCTCGGCGACCGACTTGTCCACCTGGTATTGCAGCACGCGCGCCTGGTCGGACAGCACGATCTTGTGCCGGCGCAGCTCCAGCAGGTTGGCGCAGCGCGCGCGCGTCTCGTGCTCGTCCAGCGGCTTGATCAGGAAATCGGTAGCGCCTGCTTCCAGGGCGTCGTAGCGGATCTTGCGGTCGTCGACCACCGTGATGACGACGATGGGGACGTCCACGCAATGCGGCAGCGCGCGCAACTGCTTCACCAGCTCGATGCCGTCGAACTCGGGCAGCTTGTAGTCGGTGAGGACGATGTCGACGCGGTTGTTGCGCGCGAATTCCAGCGCGCGCGACGGCGTGTCGAAGAGTTCGAGGTTCAGCTTGCCGTCGATCTGGCGCACGATTTCGGCCAGCAGCAGGCGGCTCGAGAACAGGTCGTCGACGATCAGCACCGTATTGCGTTGCGCGCGTGCGAACGCCAACTCCGACACGACGCCGGATCCGGGCATGGCAGTTCTGGGCTGGGCGCTCATGGGCTCCCCCTTCCACTCATTGTTGACGCCAGGACACCCCACAAGCAAGAACGATGCCCGCGAACGGATGAAATAGCGCGCGATTCGTTGATTTGGCCACGTTTGCGCATCGTCGCCGTGCCGCTTCCGGACGGCAAGCGTGCCGCGGCGGCACCGGGTGCGCTTGGCCGTGGCCCGACAAAAAAGCCGACCCGAGCACGCCGGGCCGGCTTCCACTCACCGTTGGGTTGACAGTGGTCGGGGCGAGAAGATTCGAACTTCCGACCCCCTGCACCCCATGCAGGTGCGCTACCAGGCTGCGCTACGCCCCGACCGAACCCGCGATTATACGCGAGAGACACGCCTTCGCGCTCCGCGCTTCGGCATTCGACCTTGGGACGGCCCGGCGGTCTCATGGGGTCAGGACGATCCCAGCAGATGCCGGATTTCCGCGAGCTCTTGCCGCAGATCGGCAGGATCCAGGTTGCCCTCCGGAGGCGCCGCGACAACCGTCGCGGAACTGGTCGTCGCCCGGGCAGCAGCCCGCGGCTCGTTCGCCTCGGATTCCAGACGGTGTCGCGCTCCGTTGATCGTGAAGCCCTGTTCGTAGAGCAGGTCGCGGATGCGCCGGATCAGCAGGACTTCGTGATGCTGGTAGTAGCGGCGGTTGCCGCGCCGCTTGACGGGCTTCAACTGGGCAAATTCCTGCTCCCAATACCGGAGCACGTGCGGCTTCACCGCACATAGGTCGCTCACCTCGCCGATCGTGAAATAGCGCTTGGCGGGAATGGGCGGGAGATCGGAATTAACTCGGCTGGGATCCGGCATGGTTCGCGGCTTCGACCATGGCCTTCAGTTTCTGGCTGGCATGAAAGGTCACCACGCGGCGCGCGGTAATCGGGATTTCCTCGCCGGTCTTCGGATTGCGACCCGGGCGTTGCGGCTTTTCGCGCAGCTGGAAATTGCCGAATCCGGAGAGCTTCACCGATTCCCCGGCCTCGAGGGCGATGCGAACCTCCTCGAAGAAGCGCTCGACCATGTCCTTTGCTTCGCGCTTGTTGAGGCCCAGTTGTTCGAAGAGCAGGTCGGCGAGTTCGGCTTTGGTGAGCGTCATTGTCAACTCGGATGGCGAAATTCGAAGCGTCCGGCGCGGAAGTGTGCTTGTAGGACAAACAATCTACTGGCGAAGCGTGGCACCGAATTTCTCCCGCGCAACGGCAAGCAAACAGCTTTCCGTCGCGGCGATGTCGGCGTCCGTCAAAGTGCGGGAAGTATCCTGCATAAGCACAAGAATCGCAAGGCTTTTTTTACCTTCCGTCAGCCCGGCGCCCCGATAAACGTCGAACAGGCGAATGCGCCTCCACATTGGGTGGTTTGGCCTGGGCCAGTGCATCCAGCAGCGCCTGCACGGGAACGGCTTCGTCGACAATCAGCGCCAGGTCCCGCCGCACGATCGGCAGCCGGGAGATGGGCTTGCCCTCCGGCAACGGGAGCACGCTTAACGGCGCTGCGGCGAGTTCGAAGACCACGGGTGCGCGGGGCAGGCCGAATTGGCGGACTAGGCGCGGGTGCAATTCGCCCAGCCAGCCGGCGGCTGCGCCATCGATGACGACCGAGGCGCTGCGGCCCGGATGCAGTGCAGGGTGTTCACCACGTTCGGTCCGCATGCCGCGCGACGCGAGCAGCGTCTCCAGGTCGCCCTTGACGTCGTAGAAGTCGACGTCGCGGGACGGCTCGCCCCATTGCTCCGGCAGGGCGCTGCCGTACGCGAGTCCGCCTAAGCGCACCGGTTGGGCGTATCCGGCCGCCGCATGGACGAAGGTGCGGCCCAGCTCGAATATCCGGATCCGCGACTCCTTGCGGTTGAGATTTGCTTGCAGCGTCGCGATGAGGCCGGGAAGCAGCGACGTGCGCATGACGTCCATCTGGCTGGCGATGGGATTGAGCACGCGAACTGGCTGCGCGGCGGGCGAGAGCGCCGCTTCCATCGCGGAATCCACGAAGCTGAACGTGACGATTTCCTGCCAGTCGAGATCGACCATCACGCGCTTCAATGCGCATCGGCGAACGCCGCGACTCGGGATCGGCGAGCATGTGCTGGACATGCGGCGCCGGGGCCGGCGGGAATCGCGTCGTAGCCGTGCATGCGCGCCGCTTCCTCGACGAAGTCCTCTTCGATGGCGAGGTCGAAGCGGAACGACGGGGGCGTGACGACGAAGTCGTCACCCTCGCGCGTGAAGGCGAACTTGAGCCGCGCGAAGGTGGAGGCGATCGCATCGGCGGGCAGCGCCACGCCGAGGAGTCTGGTCACGCGCGCAGTTCGAACGCGCACGGGATCGCGCGCGCGGCAGGTCGTCGCTGGCGGTGGCATCGGTGAGCGGACCCGCGCGGCCGCCGCAGATTTGCAGCATCAGCTGCGTCGCGCGCTCGACCGCACGCGCGCAGCCGCCGAAATCGACACCGCGTTCGAAGCGATAGCCCGCGTCGCTGCTGAATCCCAGGCGCCGCATCTTGCCCTGTGATCACCGCGGGATTCCAGAACGCGCCTTCGAGGTAGACACGTGTGGTGTCGTCCGCGATGCCGGAGTGCTCGCCTCCCATGATGCCGGCAAGGCCCAG
This sequence comes from uncultured beta proteobacterium, assembly GCA_963828045.1. Classification (GTDB taxonomy): domain Bacteria; phylum Pseudomonadota; class Gammaproteobacteria; order Burkholderiales; family Casimicrobiaceae; genus VBCG01. The sequence goes on from CAWHCM010000004.1 coordinate 1,480,945, forward strand.
CGGCTTCTTTTCGTCGGCGACGAGCAGTAGGCCGGGTTCGAGTTCCAGCACCTGGCCGTTCAGCAGCGTGAGCTTCTCTCCATCGCGCGCAAAGCGCACGACGATGTCGCCGTCGAGCAGCCGGTCGTCATACGCATGCAGCGGCTGGCCCATCTCCAGCATGACGTAGTTCGTGATGTCGACGACGGCGGAGATCGAGCGGATCCCGCGAGCGCTCGAGCCGCTGTTTCATCCACGGCGGCGTCGGCGCTTTCGGGTCGATGCCGTCGATGAGGCGTGCGACGAAGCGCGGGCACGCCTGCTCGTCTATGACCTGTACGGCGCGCGTTCCGTTCGAACGTGACCGGCGTTGGCGGAACGTCGAGCACGTGCATCGGCGCGCCGGTGATCGCCGCGACTTCGCGGGCGATGCCGGCGAGCGACAGGCAGTCCGCGCGGTTGGGCGTGAGCTTCAACGTGATCAGCGTGTCGTCAAGCGCCAGCGCCTCGCGCAGCGAAGTCCCCGGCGCGAGCGTGGCATCGAGCACGAGCAGTCCGCTCGCGTCGTCGTCGATCCCCAATTCCCTGGCCGAGCACAGCATGCCGCGCGATTCGACGCCGCGCACCGTCGCGCGCTTGATTTCGAGTCCGCCGGGAAGCGCCGCGCCTTCCAGCGCGCATGGCACGGTCATTCCTGCCGCGGCGTTGGGCGCGCCGCAGACGATCTGCAACGGCTCGCTGCCGCCCGCATCGACGGTGCAAACGCGCAGCCGGTCGGCGTCCGGGTGCGGCGCGACCTTGTCGATTCGGCGCCACGACGACGCGCGCAAACGGCGGTGCGGCGCGCATGGTGGCCTCGACCTCCAGACCCGACATCGTCAGCCGGTCGCACAACGACTTCCGTCGGCAGCGGCGGATCGCACAGCGTGCGCAGCCAGAGTTCGGAGAATTTCATCGCGGCCGGTTAAGTAGAGTGCTCAGGCGAACTGCCTGCAGGAAGCGCAGGTCGTTTTCGTAGAAGAGGCGCAGGTCGTTCACGCCATAGCGAAGCATCGCGAGACGATCCGGACCCATGCCGAACGCGAAGCCCTGGTATTCCTCGGGATCGATGCCGACCGCGCGCAGCACGTTCGGGTGCACCTGTCCCGAACCGGCGATTTCCAGCCAGTCGTCGTCGCCGAACGCCATGTCGATCTCGGCGGACGGCTCGGTAAACGGAAAGAACGAAGGACGAAAGCGGATTCGCATGTCGTCGCGCTCGAAGAACATGCGCAGGAATTCGGTCAGCGTTCCCTTGAGGTCGGCGAATGTCACATCGCGGTCGATCCACAGGCCTTCGACCTGGTGGAACATCGGCGAGTGGGTCGCGTCGCTGTCCACGCGGTAGACGCGGCCCGGCGCGATGATCTTGATCGGCGGCGTGTGCGTTTCCATGTAGCGCACCTGGATCGGCGACGTGTGCGTGCGCAGCACCATGCCGCCCTCGACGTAGAACGTGTCCTGCATCGAGCGCGCCGGATGGTTCTCCGGCGTGTTGAGCGCGGTGAAGTTGTGGAAGTCGTCTTCGATTTCCGGGCCGTCCGCAACAGTGAAGCCGAGCGAGCGGAAGAGGGTTTCGACGCGCTCCAGCGTCCGCGTGGTGGGATGCAGGCCGCCGCGGCCGCGGCCGCGGCCCGGCAGTGTCACGTCGAGGGAATCCGCCGCGAGTTGCTGGGCGAGTTTCGCGTCGGCGAGCGTGGCACGGCGCGCGTCGAGCGCGGCCTCCAGCGTCTGCTTGGCGTCGTTGATCGCCGCCCCGGCGGCCGGCCGCTCGGCGGCGGTCAATTTGCCGAGGCCCTTCAGCAGCTCCGTCAGCGCGCCTGATTTGCCCAAGTACTTCGCTTTCGCGTTTTCGAGCGAAGCCGGATCATTGCAGCGCTCGAAGTCCGCGCGGGCCTGGGCCACGATTTCTGCGAGGTTGCTCATCGAGTCGGCATTTTCTTCGTTGTCGCGCGTTCAAAAAAAAAGGGAGGCGGGTCACGCCTCCCTTTATTTGGCGGATTCGATCAGGCCAGAGAGGCTTTGGCCTGCTCCGCGATCTTGGTAAACGCCGCTTTGTCGTGCACGGCGAGATCGGCCAGCACCTTGCGGTCGATGTCGATCGACGCCTTGTTCAATCCGTTCATGAACGCGCTGTAGGTCATGCCGAGTTCACGGACGGCGGCGTTGATCCGGGCAATCCACAGCGCGCGGAATTCGCGCTTCTTCTGGCGGCGGTCCCGATACTGGTACTGGCCCGCCTTCATCACCGCTTCCTTGGCGATGCGGAACACGCTGCTCCGGCGGCCGCGGAACCCCTTGGCCTGGTCCAGGACCTTCTTGTGCCGCGCGCGAGCGGTTACACCACGTTTGACTCTGGGCATGGTGGCTCCTTATGCGTACGGCATCATGGCCCTGACCGAATCCATGTTGGTGCTATGGATGGCGGCGCTGCCACGAAGCTGACGTTTGCTCTTGGTCGATTTCTTGGTGAGGATGTGGCGCTTGAACGCCTGCGAGCGCTTGACCGAGCCGCTTCCGCGCACGCGGAAGCGCTTCTTGGCGCCCGACTTGGTCTTCATTTTCGGCATGACTCAGTTACCTTTCCGCTTCTTTCATTTGCTGCCCTCGGCGGTGCTCTCCGCGGGTTGCGGCGGAGAGGCTTTGGCGGGCTTGGCCGCACCGGCGTCAGGCTTGGTGGTGGGATGCTTTGCGACGACTACTGCCTTCTTCGGGGCCAACAGCATCACCATTTGCCGGCCCTCCAGCCTCGGCCACGACTCGACGACGCTATGCGGCTCGAGATCGTTCCGAATGCGTTCCAGCAATCGCACACCGAACTCCTGGTGCGCCATTTCACGCCCGCGAAAACGCAACGTGATCTTGGCCTTGTCGCCTTCGCCCAGGAACCGGGTGAGGTTCCGCAGCTTGATCTGGTAATCGCCCTCGTCAGTGCCGGGCCGGAATTTGACTTCCTTGACCTGGATCTGCTTGAGCTTGAGCTTGGCTTCGTGCTGCTTCTTCGCTTCCCGGTACTTGAACTTGCCGTAATCCATGATCCGGCAAACCGGGGGCTTGGCCGTCGGCGCGATCTCGACCAAATCGAGTTCCGCCGTTTCGGCCCTTGCCCGCGCATCGGCAAGGGAAACAATTCCGAGCTGCTCACCGTCTTCACCAACCAAGCGGATTTCGGGAGAGGTGATGTCCGCGTTGATCCGCTGCTGCTTGTCGAGGGCTATTGTCTATTCTCCAATGACGACAAAAAACGGCCATGCCCCGGGGAGCGCGTCGACCCGATTTAACCATGTTTTCATGGAAAATCAGGGCCTTAGTGACGCGCCGCGACCTCCTTTCGGAGGCGCTCGAGCAAGGCATCCAGGGTAAACGCCCCCAGATCCTCACCACCGCGGGTACGCACGGCCACCGTTTCGGCCTGCAGCTCCTTATCGCCGACGATCAGCTGGTAAGGCAGCTTTTGCAAGCTATGTTCTCGAATTTTATAGGTTATTTTCTCGTTGCGCAAATCGGCCGACGCCCGGAATCCGGCCGCCTTCAGCGCCCCGACGACGCGCTCGGCATACGCCGCTGCGCGGTCGGTGATGTTGAGCACGATCGCCTGCTGGGCGCTAAGCCACAGAGGCAGTGCGCCGGCGTAATGCTCGATCAGGATGCCGATGAAACGTTCCATCGATCCGACGATGGCGCGATGGAGCATCACCGGCACCTGCCTCGAATCGTCGGCCGCGACGTATTCGGCGGAGAGCCGGCCCGGCATCTGGAAGTCGACCTGCATCGTCCCGCATTGCCACGACCTGCCGATCGAATCCTTGAGGTGGTACTCGATCTTCGGTCCGTAGAAAGCGCCTTCCCCGGGCAGCTCCGTCCACTCTGCGCCGCATTCGCGCAAGGCATCGCGCAGCGCATTCTCCGCGCGATCCCACGTCGCGTCGTCGCCCAGCCGCGGTTCCGGACGCAGCGCGATCTTGATCGCGATGTCGGTGAATCCGAAATCGCGATAGACGTCCATGGCGAGCCGGTTGAACGCGACGCATTCGCCGCGGATCTGTTCTTCCGTGCAGAAAATGTGGCCGTCGTCCTGCGTGAATGCGCGCACGCGCATAATGCCGTGCAGCGCGCCCGAGGGCTCGTTGCGATGGCACGCGCCGAATTCGCCGTAGCGCAGCGGCAGGTCGCGGTAGCTCCTCATGCCGGAATTGAATATCAGCAGGTGACCGGGACAGTTCATCGGTTTGACGGCGAAGTCGTGCTTCTCCGACTCCGTCGTGAACATGTTCTCCTTGAAATTCTCCCAATGTCCGGAGCGCTCCCACAGCGAGCGGTCGAGGATCAGCGGCGCGCGCACTTCCTGGTAGCCGTTGTCCTGGTAGACGCGGCGCATGTACTGCTCGACCTGCTGCCACACCAACCATCCCTTCGGATGCCAGAACACCATCCCCGGCGCCTCGTCCTGCTGATGGAAGAGGTCCAGCGCGCGTCCCAGCTTGCGGTGGTCGCGCTTCTCGGCCTCCTCGATGCGCAGGATGTACGCGTCGAGGTCCTCCTTCTTCGTCCACGCCGTCCCGTAGATCCGCTGCAGCATTTCGTTGCGCGAATCGCCGCGCCAGTACGCGCCGGCGAGCTTCATCAACTTGAAGACCTTGAGCTTCCCTGTTGACGGCACGTGCGGGCCGCGGCAAAGGTCCGTGAAGCCGCCTTCCGCGTACAGCGAGATCGGCTCGTTCGACGGAATCGACGCGATGATCTCGGCCTTGTAGTGCTCGCCCATCGCTTCGAAGTACTTGACGGCATCGTCGCGCGGCATTTCCGTGCGAACGACCGGCTCGTCCTTCTTCGCGAGTTCGGCCATTCGCGCCTCGATGGCGGCCAAGTCTTCCGGCGTGAATGGGCGCTTGTACGCGAAGTCGTAGTAGAAGCCGTCCTCGATGACGGGACCGATCGTCACCTGCGCGTCGGGGAAGAGTTCCTTGACCGCGTAGGCGAGGAGGTGCGCCGTCGAGTGGCGGATGACGTCCAGGCCCTCGGGATCCTTGTCGGTGACGATCGCGAGCGACGCGTCGCGGTCGATCACGTACGACGTGTCGACGACCTTCCCGTCGACCTTGCCGGCGAGCGCTGCCTTGGCCAAGCCGGGGCCGATGGACGCGGCCACCGCGGCGACGGAAACCGGGGCGGGAAACGAGCGGACAGAACCGTCGGGCAATTTGATCGCAGGCATTTTGCGGACTCCAAAAAACAAAAGTGCGGGCGAGCCGCACTTTTCACTGAGTCAGACGACGATCGGGCGTGCGCGCTCACTAAGGATGGCTACCGGGTCTCCCTGCACGTCAGCGGTGTCATAACCATGATGTCGAATCCTGCCTTGGTTTCGTCCGTCAGTTTGCAATCTAGGTAATTGGTAGGCGCGATTGGACTCGAACCAACGACCCCCACCATGTCAAGGTGGTGCTCTAACCAGCTGAGCTACGCGCCTGGATGCCTTGAATTGTAACGCCTTTCCCGCCGCGTGTCACCGCATGCGCGCCAACAGTCTTCAACGTCCGACCACCAGGAACAGGATGCCGATCAGCAGCGGCTGATGGAGCATATAGACGGCCAGGCTGTGGCGGCCGAGCCACGCCATCCACCGCGGCCACGCCCCAGCGAAGTCAATGGGCCGGAAGCCAGCGCGAGCGAGCGCGTGGCCCGCCGCGATGCCGACGAGCAGCACGCCGGTCCACGGAAACAGCGGCACGTAGTCTTCGGTTTGCGGCTTGGCCGTCACGAAGCCCAGCCAGTTGGTCGCACGGCTGTCGAAGAAAGCGTTGGAGAGCAGGTTGCCCGCCGCGATTGCGCAGACGCCAACGATCAGCGCCAGCAGCGGCCGGCGAACCAGCGGAAGCGCGAGCACCAGCGACACGGCGATCGCGTGCAGGACGCCGAAGCTGATCCACGACTGGGGAAACAGCGCGAAGCTTGCGATGCTGACGGCGGCGGCGCAGCCGGCGATGACGCCTACGTGGCGCCAGAAGCGCACGGGCGCCGAGCCGCCGCGTTCGGCCAGCACCATGCTCACGCCCGCGATCAGCAGGAACGACGAAAGAATCGCCGTACGCGCGTTGAGCCACAGTGGGTCGTGGTAGAAATCCCACCGGGTCACGTGGAAATATTGCAGGTCGAAACAGAAGTGGTAGATGACCATCGCGACGATGGCGAGTCCGCGCAATGCGTCCAGCGCCGGAATGCGCGGCGGGCGGTGGGCATCCGGGGGAGCCCCGGAGGGCGTGCCGCGATGCTCGCGGCGGCGCGCGTTCTTCCGGCCCACGTCAGCGTTGGCCGGCGCGCCATTGCACGCGAACGGCGCCGACGGCATCGGGCGTGCCCAGCGCAGCGAGTACGCGGGCGACCGCAGGCGGCGTCGAGGGCAGCGGCGTTAGCGTGACGTTGGCCGCGATTCCGTCGACGCCCCACGCCAAGTCGCCGTCGACGCGCACGTCGCCGCCTTGGTTTCCGATGCGACCGACGAGCTGGCCGCCGCGCGGCGCCAGGTTCAACGTCACCGTGCCGAGTGCAAGGGTTCCACCGTTGCTCGCGATGCGTGCGCCGCTCCATTGCGCGGTCGCGGCGCCTTCGCCTCCTTGCCCATTCCACGTAACGTGCCGTGCGTCGAGGGCGACATAGCCGCCAAGCGCCAGCGTGTCGGCCGGCGCGACCGCGCCATTCAGGACGGCGGCGGGCAGCGCGAACGCGACGCCATCGAACGTGAGCGTCGCGTCGCGCCACTCGATGTCGCCGCGCGGCAGGTCGCCGCCGGCGGGCGCCCGCAGCGTCATCCGTGTTTCGCCGCGCATGATCGACCGCGGATCGACGCCAAAGCCCACCGGAACGAACCACGTTCGAAGTTCGTCGGTGAGAAGCCCACGGCCCATCCACACCGTTCCCGAAGCGTCGGCGAGACGCAGGCGTCCCTCCGTCGCGGATTGGAGTCTCGCATCCAGCAACGTCGCCGGCGCGAATGCCGCGAACGCCGCCAGCAGCAGCAAGGCGACGGCGGCCAGAAACGCGAGGCGATTCATCGCCCGCTTAAGCGCGCCAGCGTGATTTCGGCGCGCACCGAACCTTGCTCGACACGCGGCGTCAGCGTCGCTGCAACCGGCCGCATGCCGTCCGTTTTCGCGAGCGCGTCGAGCATGCCGATCAGCGCCTCGAAACCGATCGCGGAAAAGGTGACGTAGACGCGCGAGTCCTTGACGTCGAGCGACGTCAGCGAGGATTTGAGGGCGCGCTCGTCCAGGACACGTTCGAGCGCAAGGCGCGGATCGCCGGCGGTCGGACTCGGCGCGCCCCGCTGCAGTCCCAGGACCTCCGTCGCCTGCGCGCGCGCGGCCGCGAGCATCGCGCGGTCGCGCAGCAAATCCCGGCGTGCGCGTTGCGTGTCGTCCTGCAGAGGCTGCCAGAGCCAGAGCCACGCGAGGGCAAACAAGACGATCGCGGCGACGCCGGCGGCGAGTCGGCGGTCGCGCGACGACAAGCCATCCCACGTGCGCATCCACGCGGACGGCATGCGCAGCGGAAAAGTTGTCATTGCACGCCCGGTGCCAACGACACGCGGATCCGCGTCCCCGCGGCGTTGGTCGCCGACAGCGCGGTCAATCCCGCGTTGGCGAGTTGAGGTGCCAGGCGCGCGGCCGCACCGTCATCTGCCTTCGCGAGGTCCAGCGTCCAATGGCCGTCGGCGTAACTTGCGGACTTGATCACGCCCGCCGGCATTGCGGCGAGCGCCGGCGCGGCACGGGCGAGCAGCGGCAGCGCATCGTTCGGCGCCGCAAGTCCCGCGCGATGGCGCGCTTCGGCATGGCGTTTGGCGATTCCCGCGGCGGGGTCTTCGCCGGCAGTGACGCCTGCGTCGCGTGCCACCGAGGCCAGCGCCGACCTCACGCGCCAGTCATCGATGCGCAGCGCGGCCCAATCGCCGATCGATGCCGCGACATGCAGGCCGACCGCGGCCGCGGCGACGATGGCCGCGAGGCGGAAGAGCCGCGCCGACCGGTTGGCGACGACAGGCGTCGCGCGCGCGAGGCTTCCTTGGCACAAGTCCGTGGCAGCGGCAAACGCGGCGCTTCCAGCGGCGTCCCATCGCCACGCCGCCGCGGGCACGATCGGCGTGCCGGTGTACTGCGCGAGTTCGGCCTTGGTTGCCGCGTCCACGGCGAATGCCGTTTCGACGCTGACGGGACCGTCGCCTGCGGGTCCCGCATGGTCGAGCGCAAGGGTGAGTTCGCCGGGAAGGCCGGGGGTGTCGCCGGTCGCGAACGAGTTGCCGTTCGGCCTGCGGACAAAGCCTCCGTGGTCACCGGAGGCATACCAGCGCCAATGGCGACCGCTTGGAAGCGGTGCGAGCGCAGGTTCGGCCAGCACGCGATCGAATTTGGCGGCGAGATGGGCGACCAGGCCGCGATTGGCGACGATTGCCTCGACCGTCCCGTCGGCGTGCTGCCGCGAGACGGCGATGTGCTGTTCGTCGATGGGACCGGCCAGCTGGTCCTCGAGCGCAAAGGCCGCCGCTGCCATTAGGCGATCCGCGGGCATGGGCGGCAGATGCAAGGAAACGATGCGAACGCACGCTGCCGCCAGCACGGCTTCGTTGCGCTCGGCCGCGGGCCACGCGGAGGGCACGCCGCGTCCCGTCCGCACGGCGCGATCGTTCGCGTCGTAAAGCGCCCACGCGTCGGCGCGATCGGCATCGGGCGCTGCGTGGAGCAAGACGCGAAGTGTGGACATCGGCGAGCGGCTTAAGTTTGGAGTCGTCGTAGTTTACGCGACCCAATGGGTGCGGCACGCGGCGCGCCGCGCGCTCACTCGATCGTCTGCCAGACGACGATTGGCCAGTCGCGTCCGTCGCGTCTCAACAGCGCCCGCGCCTGCGCCAGCGTCTCTCCCTGTCGGGCGCGCACGCTGACCAGGAAATAGCTGCTGGACACGGCAAGCGTCGTCTCGTTCGGAATGGTCGCGCCGCTTGGCAGGTGCGCGCGAAATTCGGCGACGGTCGCGAATGGCTTGCGCGCGCGGTCCGCCACGAGCGCGGCGAGGCCGTCGGCCGACAACCCGGGCAGAGCCGCGGCCAGGACCTCGGGCCGCGCCGTGTTGACGTTGAGAGCCGTCGCCGCGGGCAGCGCCGCGACGAACGGCAACATCAGCGCAACGTCGCGCGGCGTGACGCCACGCATCGAGGCGACCTCCGCCGCGCGTACGGGCCGCAGGCTCGCCGGCAATGGCGGCGGGGGCGGCGGCGCGCCGATCGTCTGCACGCCATCGGCCGCAGGAACCGGCGCCAGAGTCGCGGCGATACCTTCCAACGCACGCGACGCGATGCCGCGCGCGGCGAAGAGGCGCGCGAGGCGCGCGCGCTCCTCCTTGCCCAGCGGGTCGTCGTGCGCAAGGTTGTTGATGTTGAGCCTTCCCTGCGCATCCTCGATGTCGCCCTCGATCGAACCATTCTCGAGCGGCGTGCGCGGCAGCGGAAAGGCCCACGCTTCGCCCAGGTGATCGATCGAGCCGCCGCGCGCGTCGTCCTGCAGGATTTGCCGCGACCACTGCACGCCGGCGAGCGCGAGCGCTTGCGCCTGCACCTGGTCGCGGCGGTTCGCCACCTCGGTGAACCAGCGCTGCTGCTCCGCAGCCACCGCGATCGCCACGATCGCCGCCAGAGCCGCGATCAGCATCGCCAGCACCAGCGCCGCGCCGCGCGCGCGCATCTTCAGCGGAGGACGAACCATCGCTCGATCGCCTCGCCGCTGTCGAGCGTCAGCCCCACGCGGACGGCGCGCGGAAGGTCCGGTTCGCCTTCCTGCGGCCAGCTGTTGCGCCAAGCGCCGGCGCGACTCAAATACGCGACGCGAAAGGCCGACACACCGTCGGCCAGCGTGTAGACGGCGGGCCGCACGTTGTCGCCATTGTCCAGCTGCGGCCAGTAGGCGATTTCCACCGAATGGCCGCGCAGGCGGTAGCCGATCCGCTGGCCGGCACGCGCCGGTTCATCGGCGAATTCGGAGCCGGCGCGCGTGAAGACGAGCGCGGCATTTCCGGCGCCGTCCGCGGGGAGCGCCAGCCACGCGGGCTCGACGCGTGCGCCGAGGCGCGCGCCGCGCGGAACCGCTTGCCGGATGTCGGCTTCGAAGCGCGTGAACAGGCCCTCGAGGGTCCGCCATCGCTGCGCTTCGGCGGACAATTGCGCTTCGCCGTCGGTCAGTGCCGCGGTGGCGCGATAGGCGAGAACGGCGATGACGCCGAAGATAGCCAGCGCAAGCAGCACTTCCACCAGCGTGAAGCCGGCATCGCGCGTCGCATGACGTTCGCCCTTCATTGCGGCTGCGAATTGCCGATGAAGCCAACGAGATGCGCGACCTGGTATTCCGGGCGCTCGGGCTCCGCCACCGTGATTTCTATCCTGCGAAACGACGGATTGGGCGTAGCGGTGACCGCTTCGCGCCACAAGAGCGTGCTGCCGGCCTGCGTGGCGCTGCCGCGATAGCTGCCCAGAGCGGGCCACGGCGTTGCGACCTGCGCAGCGGCGAGCCGGTTCTGAGCGACCCAGAGCGCCAGCGTGCGCGCCTTCAACGCCGTCGCACTGTCCGCGGACTGGGCAAGTGACCGCATTCCCGCCGCTAGTGCGACCGCAATGATCGCCAGCGCAACCAGGATTTCGATCAGCGTGAAGCCGCGGGACCGCGTCATGGCTGCGGCGACTCCGTGTCCATCTGCATCGTCATCCGGTTCAGCGGATCGGACAAGAGCACGATGCGCGATGCCTTGCCTTGGACGACGAACGCGAACGGGTCGTTGTGTCCCGACGCGCGCAGCGGCACGATCGCGTCGGGCGGCAGCGCTTGTCCGGCATACGAAAGCGGACTGGCCACGATGCCGGCCGGCAGCGTGTGCGGACCCAGGACGTCGTCGCCGGCGACCGGAATCCAGCGGTTGGCATCCGCCGGGCGACGCCAGAACTGCCAACCGCCACCGCCGGCGGAAACACCCAGCGTCTCGGCTCGCCAACGCGCTCGCGCGCTGGCGTGCTCGATCGCGCCCGCAAAGCGCTTGGCCTCGTGCGCGACGGCAGTACGGTCGTCACCATCGTACGCGACCACGGCGATGCTTGCGGCAATCGCGATGACCGCGATGACGACGAGAATTTCGATCAGCGTGAAACCATGCGCGTGGCCTGCGCGCCGTCCGCGTGGCCGCGTGGGGGCGATGCCGTGCGCTAAAGGTCCCACGAGCCGATGTCGGCGTCTTTGCCGGCACCCCCGGGCTGCCCGTCCGCGCCGAAGCTGTAGACATCGACTTCGCCGCGCAATCCGGGATTCAGATATTGATAGGGGTTCTGCCACGGGTCCTTCGGGAGGCGCTCCAGGTATCCACCGGGCTTCCAGTTTGGCGGAACCGGCGGTGCATCGGGTTTCGCTACCAGCGCACCCAATCCCTGTTCGCCCGTCGGATAGCGCTGGTTGTCGAGACGATAGAGCTTGAGCGCCTGCATGATCGTCGCGATGTCGGCCTTCGCGGCAATCACGCGAGCGTCGTCCGGCCGCTCGAGCACCTTGGGTACCACGAGCGCCGCCAGCACGCCCAGGATCACGATGACGACCATGATCTCGATCAGCGTGAAGCCTGAGGCCGATCGACGTGCGCGGTTGGCGCGAGTGACGTTCATCGGCCGATTATAATGCGTCGCTGCGCGTCGCTTGTTAGGCCGTACGCCCCGCCCCGCCGACGCGCCGAGAGCGCGCTTGTCGCTTAGTATCGCTTCCGAGCACGCCCTTTCACGCCTCATGACCCTGCCTCGCGCCGCCCGGTACTTAGCCGTCGCCTTCCTGCTCTGCATGATCGGGACGGCCGGCCTCGCGTGGTGGGTCGTCACGATGCCGCTCAAGCTCCCGCAAACGCCGTTCGAGTTCGAAGTGAAGCAGGGGGCAACGCTGTCCGCCGTCGCGCGCGAATTGCAGGCGGCCAACCTGCTGCCGCACGCGTGGCCGCTGGTCGCATTGGCGCGCGTGCAGGGCGTGGACCGCGCGATCAAGGCAGGAAGCTACGAGATCGACGCCAACCTGACGCTGCGCGAGCTGCTGGCGCGCTTGACGCAGGGCGACGTGACGCAGGTGTCGTTCACCATCATCGAAGGCTCGACGTTCGCGGATGTCCGGCGTGCGCTGCGCGCCGGCGGCCAGGTCCGGAACACGGTGCTCGACGCGCCGGACGCGGAATTGATGGCGCGGCTGGGTGCGCCGGGGCAGAGTGCGGAAGGGAGGTTCTTCCCCGACACGTATTTCTTCTCCGCCGGCAGCAGCGACTTAGCGTTGCTGCGGCGGGCGCACGATGCGATGACATCGAGGCTCGCCGCGGCCTGGGAGAAGCGCGATTCCAATGTGCCGCTCGCCTCACCGGATGAAGCGCTCATTCTCGCGTCGATCGTCGAAAAGGAGACGGGACACCCCGCGGACCGGCCGCTGATCGCCTCGGTGTTCATCAACCGGCTGCGCCAGGGAATGCGGCTGCAGACCGACCCCACCGTGATCTACGGCATGGGCGACAGGTTCGACGGCAACCTGCGCCGGCAAGACCTCGACACCGACACGCCGTGGAACACCTATACGCGCGACGGCTTGCCGCCGACGCCGATCGCGTTGCCGTCGCAGGCGTCGCTCGACGCGGTGTTGCATCCGCCGCCGACGGAATACCTGTACTTCGTGTCCCGGGGCGACGGCTCGTCGCACTTCTCGACCAATCTCGCCGATCACAATCGCGCCGTGGCAAAATTCCAGAAGGGCGGCCGCTGATGAACGCGCTGCCATTCCCCCTATCGCAGGCATCCAACCCGTGACAACGCGCGGCCGCTTCATCTCGCTCGAAGGCATCGACGGCGCCGGCAAGAGCACGCACGCCGCGTGGCTCAAGGACGCCATCGCGGCGCGCGGCCGGACGGTGGTCGCCACCCGCGAACCCGGTGGCACGCCGCTCGGCGAAGCTTTGCGCGCGCTGGTGCTCGCCCATCCGATGACGCACGATACGGAAGCGATGCTCATGTTCGCCGCCCGGCGCGAGCACGTGGAGCGGGTCATCGCGCCGGCGCTCGCGCGCGGCGACTGGGTGCTGTGCGACCGCTTCATCGACGCGACGTTCGCCTATCAGGGCGGAGGGCACGGTGTCGCGCGCGAGCGCATCGCCGAACTCGAGCACTTCATTCCGGCCAATTGCCGCCCCGATCTCACCATCCTGTTCGACGTGCCGATCGCCGTGTCCCGCGAGCGCCTGCACCGCGCGGAGGCCAAGGGTCGCGACCTCGACAAGTTCGAGCGCGAGCAGGTTGAATTCTTCGAACGGGTACGCAGCGCCTATCTCGAGCGCGCCGCGCAGGAGCCCGCAGCGTTTTCGCATCGTGAACTCCGCGCGGCCGTTGGCCGAAGTTCGCGCGGAACTCGCGCAGCTGCTCGCGGCATGGTGACGATGGCCGCGGGCGACGAAGGTGGCAGCGCCGCCGTTTGGCCCGAGTTGCTGCCGTGGCAGGTCGACGCCGCGCGCGACGCACACGCCGAGCGAAGGACATGGCCGCACGCCGTCCTGCTTGAAGGCCCGCGCGGGATCGGCAAGCGCACGTTCGCGCTCAATCTCGCTCGCGCGTTGCTGTGCGAGACGCCGGGTCCCGGCGGTTTCGCGTGCGGAACCTGTGCCAAGCTGCCGTTACATGATCGCCGGGCAACACCCGGACCTGCAACTGGTCGAACCGCTCTCGATGGATGACGACGGCGAGGTCAAGGTGCAGGATGCCATTCCGGTCGATCGCATCCGTTCGCTGATCGATTGGGTGCAGCTGACGAGCCACCGCGGCGGCGCCAAGGTCGCGGTGATCGCCCCCGCCGAAGCGATGAACGCCGCGGCCGCCAATGCGCTGCTGAAGACGCTCGAGGAGCCGCCGCCAGCGACGTTCCTCTTCCTGGTCGCGCACCAACCCGGGCGCGTGCCGCCGACGCTGCGCAGTCGCTGCCGCCGCATGCCGGCGCCGCGCCCCGCGACGGCCGACGCGCGCCGCATGGCTCGAGCGACGCGGCGTGGTGTCGCCATTGCCGCTGCTGGCGCAGGCCGGAGGGGCGCCGCTGGCGGCGCTGGCACTGGCTTCCGCGGAAGTGCAGGCCGAGCGCGCGGTGTGGCTGCAGGCGCTGGCCAAGCCGGAGGCGCTGTCGCCGGTGACGCTCGCCGCGCGCGTCGAAGCGGCGCCGAAGGACCAGCGCCGCGAACGGCTGGGCCAGGTGATCGATTGGCTCGCTGCGTGGACCGCCGACCTGGGGCGCGTGGCGTCGGGCGGGCCGCCTTCGCGCAACACCGATTTTGCCGCGGCCTTCGACCGGCTCGCGTCCATGGTGGCGCCACTTCCCCTGTTTCGCTATCATCGGTCATTGCTCCGGCAACGGGTTCTGGTTGCGCATCCGTTGCAACCCCGCCTCGTCGCCGAGGCGCTCCTCATCGGTTACCGCGAATTGTTTCGCTAGAAGACGCAAACGAAATCCAGCATGGCCGATCGCAAGGCACCCCCGGCTGCACCAGGCGCTGGCGTCGCACGCCCGGGCGTCCTGTCGCTCAACATCCGCGAAAAGGCAGCGCTGTACGCGGCCTACATGCCGTTCCTGAAAGGGGGCGGCATCTTCATTCCGACGTCGCGCCAATATGCGCTCGGCGAGGAAGTCTTCATGCTCCTGTCGTTGATGGACGACCCTAACCGCCTGGCGGTCCAGGGCAAGGTGGTCTGGATCACTCCTGAAGGCGTGCAGGGAAACCGCACACAGGGTATCGGCGTGCAGTTCACGCAGGACGACACCGGCGCCGCGGCCCGGGCCACGATCGAAAGGGTGCTGGGCGAAACCCTGGCGTCCACGCGGCCCACGCACACGATGTAGTGTTCGTCGATTCCCACTGTCACCTGGATTTCCCGGAGCTTGCGGCGGAATTGCCACAACTTCTGTCTGCGATGCGCGAGAACGGCGTCACGCACGCGCTGTGCATCGGCGTCGACCTGCCGGCGTGGCCCGGCGTTGTCGCCATCGCGCAAACCCACGCCAACCTGTACGCGACCGTTGGCGTCCATCCCGACTACACGGACACGCCGGAACCCTCCGTCGCCGGCCTGGTTGCGATGGCGCAGACCGCCAAGGTGGTCGCCATCGGCGAAACAGGTCTCGACTACTACCGGTTGCAAGGAGACCTCGAATGGCAGCGCGAGCGCTTTCGCACGCACATTCGCGCCGCCAGGGAGGCCGCGAAGCCGCTCGTGATCCATACGCGCGCGGCCGCCGCGGACACGATCACCATCATGCGCGAAGAGCGCGCGGGCGAGGCGGGCGGCGTCATGCATTGCTTCACCGAAACGTGGGACGTCGCCAAGGCGGCGCTCGACCTCGGGTTTCACATTTCATTCTCGGGAATCGTCACGTTCAAGAATGCGGTCGAGTTGCAGGAAGTGGCGCGCCGCGTGCCACAGGACCGCATGCTGATCGAGACCGACAGCCCGTACCTGGCGCCGGTCCCGTTCCGCGGCAAGCGCAACCAGCCGGCGTGGGTACGCCATGTGGGCGAGGCCGTCGCGCGCCTGCGCAATGTTCCGGTCGAGACCATCGCAAACGCCACCTCCGACAACTTCTTTCGCCTGTTCAGGATCCCCCGTAATGCCGATTCGCGCGCGCACTGATCGTCGCTGGTTCTTCATTCGGTGGCTCATTGCCGCCGTGGCCGCCGCAAGCTTTGCGCATGTCGACGCGGCATCGCTCGACGAGGATTTCATGATTGCCGTCGCGAACGATCGCGTCGCGCAGGTGAAGGAATTCCTGGCGCGCGGCGCAGATCCGAACGCGGTGGATGCGATCGGCGATCCGGCGTTGGTGGTGGCCGCGCGCGGCGGCAACGCCAATACCGTCGAGGCGCTGCTGGCGGCGAAGGCCAATGTCAACGCGCGCAACAAGTTCGGCGACACGGCGATCATGGTGGCGGCGCTCTCCGGAAACCTGGCCATCGTGCGCGCGCTGCGCGCAACTGGCGCGTCTCTCGAGAACCCCGGTTGGACGGCGCTCATCTACGCGGCCACCGGCGGCCACGACGCGATCGTCAGCTATCTGCTCGGCGAAGGCGCCAACATCAACGCATCGTCGTCCAACGGCACCACGGCGCTGATGATGGCGGTGCGGGAAGGCAAGGGGAGCACGGTGGAACTGCTGATCGCCAAGGGGGCGGACGTCAATCGCCGCAACCAGAACGGCGCGTCCGCGCTCGAGTGGGCGCTGCGCGGAAACGAGAAGACGATGGCCGAGCAGTTGCGCCGCGCCGGCGCCAAGGACTGAAGGACTAGCGAGCGTCGGGAAATGCAGCGGGCGTGCCCGTCGGGTCGCCGTCGCCCGCCAGCGGACGCCGCGCCTCGTCGACGGCCGAGTCAGGTGCTTTGGACGCTGCGTTCGGCGGCAAGAGCGTTGCGGCCACGGCCGTCGGAAAGAGGGACGGCAAGACGCCAACCAAACGCCGCGCACCGTTGAAATGTTTTTGCCAGTAGGTTTCGGACAGCCGCGCAATTTCGACTTCGCTTCCAGTGGACGGCGCATGGATGAACCGGTTGTCGCCCAGGTAGATGCCGACGTGCGAGAATGGGAACTTGCGAGTGTTGAAGAACACGAGGTCGCCGGGCGCTAAGTCAGCGCTGGCGACCTTGTTGCCGAGCCGGCTCAATTCCCGCGACGTGCGCGGCAGCGTGACACCGGTGACCTGCTGGAAGACGTAGCGCACGAGGCCGCTGCAATCGACGCCACCCTCGGGCGTTTCGCCGCCAAATCGATAGTCGACGCCGATGAGTCCCAGCGCGTAGATCGCGACATCCTGCGCGCCGTTCCAGGCCGTGGCTGCGGCCGCCTTGGCCGTCCGCGCAAGCGTATCGTCGGCCGGCTGCGCGGTCCCTTTGCTGACTGACCGCGCGAGCGTGTTGTCACGCGCCGAAGACTGGGCGCTTGCTCCGTGCGGCAGCACAAAGGCCATCGCAAATGCGGCGGCCAGCGCGCTGTTTCGAAGACGTGTGTTTACGACAAACATCTGACCATTGTCTCGCATTTAGTATTTTCGAGCAAAGGTTTGGTCGGTCTGACGCGACAAGATGTGGTAAACAAGTCACGGCGAACGGCGCTTGCGCGGATCGCCGGGCGCGCCGGCTTTCTGATTCGACTGGTCCGCGGCGCGCTTGCGCCGCACCCGTTTGGGATCGGCGACGAGCGGCCGCGTCAATTCGACGCGGTCGCCGTGGGCCAACGGCGTATCGCGTTGCGCGCGCTGTCCGAAGATTGCTGCTTCGAGCTGCGCGGGGTCGAGGCAATACCGCGCCACGATGCCCGATTGGACGATGGCGTCGTTCACCGTCGCGCCTTCGGGAACCGCGACGGCGATGAGCGCCTCGACGCCGGGCGCCGCGTAGGCGACGGTCACCGAAATAGTCGGGCCGGTCATCGCGGCTTGGGATAGACGGCCTCGGCGCGGCGGACGAAGGCGTCGATGAACGTGTTGGCGATGTGGCCGAAAACGGGCCCCACGATCGCTTCGAGCAGATGTGTTGCGAACTCGTAGGCGAGCTCGAATTCGACCTTGCACGCGTCATCCCCGAGCGCGCGAAATCGCCATTCGCCGTGCATGTGGCGGAACGGACCGTCCTTCAGCGTGATGACGATGGAATCGGGAGCGCGGTTGACGTTGTCGGTGGTGAAGTGCGCCTTGACGCCGTGATAGTCGATGTCGATGCGCGCGGTCTTGCCGTCCGGAGGCGTTCCGCACCGCCTGCGCGCCGCCGCACCAGGGCAGGAATTCCGGATAGCGCTCGACGCCGTCGACTAAGTCGAACATGCGCGCGGCGCTGTAGGGAACGAGGACGGATTTCAGGACGCGCTGCATCGATTGCTAGAATGAAGCATTGGGCAACGAGGCGTGGAACGGAAACTGCAATGAGCATCGTCGAAAACCGGAAGGCTTTCCACGATTATTTCATCGAGGAGCGCATCGAGGCCGGCTTGTCGCTCACCGGTTGGGAGGTGAAGGCCATCCGCGCGGGACGCGCGCACCTCAAGGAAGCCTATGTGGTCATCAAGAACGGCGAACTCGTGCTCATCGGCGCCCACATCACGCCGCTGACCACGGCGTCGACGCACGTCAACGCGGACCCGACGCGCACCCGCAAGCTCCTGCTTCACCGTGAGGAGATCAACCGCCTCGTCGGCAAGGTCGAACGCGCGGGATACACGCTGGCGCCGCTCGACCTCCATTACAAGAACGGCCGCGTCAAGATCGAAGTCGGGCTCGCGAAGGGCAAGAAGCAGCACGACAAGCGCGACGCGATCAAGGAGCGCGAGTGGGCCCGCGAGCAGCAACGGCTGATGCGCAACCGTCCCGGCAGCGCGCGCATGTAGCAGGCGCCGCGGTCGCGCGATGTCGGTCGGGGATCATGACCCTCCGTGGCCAAGATCTTTCAACACGGCGTTCGCCGCGACGATACCGCTGCGCACCGCCGCTTCCAGTGTCGCGGGGTAGTCGGCATCCACGTAGTCCCCGGCGAGATAGACGCCTTCGGCGAGTCGCGGGTCGGACGGCCGTGCGAGCGCCGGCGTGCACGCGTACGTCGCGCGGCGTTCGGCAATGACCTGGAACCATGCGCAGGGCGGGCGATCGGGCTGCAGCCGTCGCAACTGGTTGTCGACGTCGAGCGCCAGGATGCCGTGGTCCTGCGCCTCGTGCGGGCCGCTGGCGCTCAGGATGACGGCGAGCAACTGCTGCAGCGGAGGCCGCGCGGAATCGGGTTGCGCCTGCGCGAGGACATCCGGCCGGTCGATCACCCATTGGCCCGGTGCGTCGTCGAGCCGTGCGATTTTCATCGGCAGCGGAAGCGCCTCGCCGTAGCCCAGCCAGACCGTGTAGATCGGTTCGTAGGCAAGCGTGGCGAGTTGCTCCAGCAACTTCCACAGCGGCGGTTGCGCAGTCAACGCTTCGGGCGCGAACGCCCCCGCGATCTGGTGGGGTCCGACGGCGACAATGGCCGCGCGCGCAGCGTGCAGCGTCGTGCGGGTCAGCACGGTCGTGTCCTCGCGCGTGGCACGCACGATGCGCGCCGGCGCCGACGTGCGTATCACGCCGCCGCGAATCTCGACGAATCGCGCCGCGGCTTCGGGAAACATCGCCGACAGATCGGTCGCCGGCAACAGGAAGTCGGAGGCTTCCGCACGGCCTGCGAACACGGCCTTCAACACATTGGCGAAGATCTGCGCGGACGCGGCTGAAGGCGGCGTGTTGAGCGCCGCCAGGCACAAAGGCTCCCACAATCCTCGGGCCACGTTGCGCGGCAGCGGCGCAAGCATGCGCGCGACCGTTTCATAGGGTGGCCGCACGAAGCCCGTGCGCTTCAGTTTGCGCATCCACGCGATGTTGGCGATCCGTTCCCGCCATGTGAGTCCGCGCGCGCCCAAGAGTCCCGTGAGCAGGCCCAGCGTGCCTTCGGCGCCGCCGCGGACCAGCGTCAGCGCGCCGGCTTGGGCCTGTGCCAGCGGCACGATGGACAGCGGACTGCGCGCAACCACCGCGCGGGCGACCGTCGCGCCATGGACGAGATCGAGCAGCGCCAGCGTTTGATCGTAGGCGCCGAGCAACAGATGCTGGCCGTTGTCGAGCGGCAGGCCCGCGCGGGCGACGCGGCGCGCGCGTCCGCCGAGCACCGGCCCGGCTTCGAACAATACGACGGGCATGCCGGCGCGCGACAGCGTGACCGCGGCGGCGCATCCGGCCCAGCCGCCGCCGATGACCGCGACCGGTGTCTTCCGGCGATCCGTCACGCCGAACGCCATGTGCGCCAGGCCAGCCACAGCTTGCGCAGCGGCGTTAGCGACGTGCGCCGATCAAGGACCTTGAAGCCGTCCGCGGTGATTTCATCGAGCAGCGTCCGGTAGATCGCCGCCATGACCAGCCCGGCGCGCTGCGCTCGCCTGTCCTGCGCGGGCAATTGCGCGAACGCGCGCTCGTACCACTGTTGGGCTCGCGCCACCTGGAAGCGCATCAGGTGCCGGAACTCGGGTGTGTATTCGGCACGCATCAGCGACGTCGTCGTCACGCCGAAGCGCTGCATTTCATCCTGCGGCAGATAGATTCGACCGCGCCGAAAGTCCTCGCCGACGTCGCGGATGATGTTGGTCAGCTGGAAGGCAACACCCAGGTCGCGCGCGTAGCCCTTTGTCGCCGGATCGGCGTAGCCGAAGATTTCCGCGGACATAAGACCGACGACGCCCGCGACGCGGTGGCAATAGAGCTCGAGGGCCGGGAAGTCGACGTAATGATGCTGCAACAGGTCCATCGCCATGCCGTCGATGACGGTCTGGAAGTGCGCTTCCGGCAGGTCGACTTCGCGCACGATCGGCTGCAGCGCGAGGGCAACCGGATGCGACGGCTGCCCGGTGAAGACCAGCGCGATCTCGCGGCGCCACCACGCGAGTTTCGCGGTCGCGACCGTCGGATCGCTGACTTCGTCGACGACATCGTCGACCTCGCGGCAGAACGCGTACACCGCGATGATCGCACGCCTTCGCGGCGGCGGCAGGAACAGGAAACTGTAATAGAAGCTCGAGCCGCTGGCGGCGGCTTTTTGCCGGCAGTACTCGTCGGGGGTCATGCGGTGGCCGGCCGTGCCGGAAAGACGGCGCGCCACGCGACGGCGAACCAGTCGGCGGTCGCGAGCGCCGGCCGGTGCGCGAACACGTCGCCGCCGACGGCATCGATGCGGTCCAATATCCGCATCCCGCCGCTGATGATGGCCGACAACTCGAGGCCCAATCGCCACGGCAGCGCGCGCGTGAGCGGTCGGCCGGACCCGAGCAGGCTCCGCGCACGCGCGACTTCGAAGCGCAGCAGCGCGCGCCACGCGTCGTTCACGCGTCCCTCGGCAATCTGCGCCTCGCTGACGGCAAAGCGGCGCAGGTCGTCCTGCGGCAGGTAGACACGGTTCTTTTGCCAGTCGATCGCGATGTCCTGCCAGAAATTGGTGAGCTGCAGGCCCGTGCAGACGGCGTCGCTGGCCGCCAGGTTGGCGGGCGATTGCGCACGATACAGCGTGAGCAGCAGGCGTCCGACCGGGTCGGCGGAGCGGCGGCAGTAATCCCGGACGTCGTCGAAATTCGCGTAGCGCGTCACCGTCACGTCCTGCCGGAACGCGGAGACCAGATCGTGGAACGGCGGATAGGGCAGGCCGTGTTCGCGGATAGCGGACGCGAGCGCCGGAAACGGCTCGACGGCGGGCAATTCCCCGCGCTCGATGCGGTCGAGTTCCGCATCGAAGGCGTCGAGCGCGGCGATGCGCGCGGCCGCGGGCGCTTCGCCCTCGTCTGCCAGGTCATCGGCGGCGCGCGCGAAGCGATAGATGGCGACGACCGCCGGCCGCAACCGCGCCGGCACGAGCAGCGACGCGACGGGAAAATTTTCGTAATGGCCTAAGGACACGCGAATTGAACGAATCGGTCCCAAAAGGGCAAGGTTGCACGCCGCAGGGTCGCGCGCGGCGGTGGCATTCGTGACTCGGGGGGCTGCTTTGCGCTATACTTGTCCGTTCGGCGAAAGAGGCTGCCGGATGTACTGAAACCTGCCGAAGCAGAACCCGCGTAGCAAGCTGCCGGATTGTGCCAACCGCTCAATTGCCCACCCAGGGCCAGCTGAGCAAACTGCGAGAGTGGCGGAATTGGTAGACGCACCAGCCTTAGGAGCTGGCGGGGCAGCCCGTGGGGGTTCGAGTCCCCCCTTTCGCACCACCGGAACAAAATAGCAAGGATTCAGGGCGCATGCAAACCGCGTTGGAAACCACGATCGAAACACTGAGTCAGCTGGAGCGGAGGCTCAACGTCGCCGTCCCGCGCGCGCAGATCGAAGGCGAGATCGAGAAGCGCCTGGCGAAGCTTGCCAAGACGGTCAAGCTGCCCGGATTCCGCCCGGGCAAGGTGCCGCTCAAGATGGTGGCCAAACAGTACGGTCCGTCGGTGCGCTCGGACGTCATTTCCGATGCCGTGCAGCGCGGTTTCTTCGACGCGGTGCGCGAACAGAACCTCAAGGTCGCCGGCTATCCGCGCATCGAGCCCCGGCAGGGCTCCGGCGCCGCAGGCGAGTCGCTCGAGTTTTCTGCGGTGTTCGAGGTCTATCCCGAGATCAAGCTGGGCGATCTTTCGTCCATCGCGATCGAGCGGCCGCAGGTCGACGTGACGGACGCGGACATCGACCGCACGCTCGACGTGCTGCGCAAGCAGCGCGCCGTGTACGAGTCGGTAGCGCGCGGCGCGCAAGCGGGCGATCGCGCCCAGGTCGATTTCACCGGGACCATCGACGGCGTCGAGTTCCCCGGTGGACAAGCCAAGGATTTCGCGATCACGCTCGGCGAGGGCCGCATGCTGCCCGAATTCGAGGCGGCGCTCGAGGGCGCTGCTGCGGGCGAGAGCCGCAGCTTTGCGCTCACGTTTCCGGCCGATTATCACGGCAAGGAAGTCGCCGGAAAGACCGCGCAGTTCTCGCTGACGGTCAAGCAGGTCAGCGCGCCCAACATCCCGCCGCTCGACAGTGCGTTCGCCACCGCCTTCGGCATCAAGAGTGGAAGCGTCGACGACTTGCGCCGCGAAATCGAGGCAAACCTGAAACTGGAGCTCAAGCGCAAGGTCGACGCGGTCTTGAAGGACCAGGCGATGAAGGGCCTGCGCGACATCACCCAATTGACGCTGCCCAAGTCGCTGGTCGAGCAGGAGTCGCTGCAGCTCGCGCGCCGGATGGCGGCCAACCTGACGCAGCAGGGCATGAAGGCCGAGGACGTGAAGCTGTCGCCGGACATGTTCCGTCCGCAGGCCGAGGAGCGCGTCGCGCTGGGTCTCATCCTCGCCGAAATCGTGCGCGAGAGGAACCTGGAAGCGAAGCCGGAACAGGTGCGCGCGCTGGTGCAGGAGGTCGCGCAGACCTACGAACAGCCGGAAGCGGTGGTCCGCTGGCATTACGAGAAGCCCGAGCGGTTGAGCGAGTTCGAGTCGCTCGCGGTCGAGCGCAACGTCGTCGACTGGCTGCTGGGCCAGGCCAAGGTCGCCGACAAGCCCACGACGTTCGAAGCGTTGATGGGCCCGGCGAAAGCCTGATGCCGTCGTGCGGCGCGCGGCCGGGCGCGCTCTTCCGCCGGAACGGCTTGACGTAGGCGCCTGGCGGTCCCATCTTTGCGGCGGCGAGGTTAGGAAGGCTGTCCTCGTGCTGTATCCCACAAACGTTGCAGTCACTGCTCTAGGAAGGCCCCATTGAAGTACGAATCGCTGGCACAGAAGTCGGCTTCCGCACCCTCCAACCTGGGACTGGTGCCGATGGTCATCGAACAAAGCGGGCGCGGCGAGCGGGCCTACGATATCTATTCGCGGCTGCTCAAGGAGCGCATCGTCTTTCTCGTGGGCGAGGTCAACGACGCCACGGCCAACCTGATCGTCGCGCAGATGCTGTTCCTCGAGTCCGAGAATCCGGACAAGGACATCAGCTTCTACATCAATTCCCCGGGCGGCTCGGTGTCGGCGGGCATGGCGATCTTCGACACGATGCAGTTCATCAAGCCCGATGTCTCCACGATGTGCGTGGGGATGGCCGCCAGCATGGGCGCGTTCCTGCTGGCCGCCGGCGCCAAGGGCAAGCGCTTTGCGCTGCCCAATTCGACGATCATGATCCACCAGCCGTCGGGCGGCTTCCAGGGGCCGGTGTCGGACATTGAACGGCACGCGCAATACGTGATCGACTTGAAGCGCCGGTTCATCACGCTGATGGCCAAGTTCACAGGCCGCACGGCCGAGCAGGTCGAGCGGGACCACGACCGCGACAACTTCCTGTGGGCGGATGCCGCCAGGGAGTACGGAATCGTGGACAAGGTCTTGCAGAACCGGGCCGAGAGCGCGTAGAGTTGACTCAAGGTTTCCCCGCAGGTTCCTGACACAGGTCATTGAATGGCCGACAAATCTTCCGGCGACAAGCTGCTCTATTGCTCCTTCTGCGGCAAAAGCCAGCACGAGGTGCGGAAGCTCATCGCGGGCCCGTCGGTGTTCATCTGCGACGAGTGCATCGAGCTTTGCAACGACATCATCCGTGAGGAAGGTGCCGGCAGTGAAGCCGCGCGCGCCGATCGCAACAAGCTCCCCACGCCGCACGAAATCCGGCAGAGCCTCGACCAGTACGTCATTGGCCAGGAGCCCGCGAAGAAGATCCTCTCGGTCGCCGTCTACAACCACTACAAGCGGCTGGAGTCGGTCACCAAGGAAGACGACGTCGAGCTGACCAAGTCGAACATCCTGCTGATCGGTCCTACCGGCTCGGGCAAGACGCTGCTTGCCCAGACGCTGGCCCGGCTGCTCGATGTGCCGTTCGTGATCGCCGACGCCACCACGCTGACGGAAGCCGGCTATGTCGGTGAGGATGTCGAGAACATAATCCAGAAGCTGTTGCAGAAATGCGACTACGACATCGAGAAGGCGCAGCGCGGTATCGTCTACATCGACGAAATCGACAAGATCTCACGCAAGAGCGACAACCCGTCGATTACCCGCGACGTGTCGGGCGAGGGCGTGCAGCAGGCGCTTCTGAAGCTGATCGAAGGCACGATTGCCTCGGTGCCGCCGCAGGGTGGCCGCAAGCATCCCAACCAGGAATTCGTTCAGGTCGACACGACCAACATCCTGTTCATCTGCGGTGGCGCGTTCGATGGTCTCGAGAAGATCATCCGCCAGCGCTCGACCAAGACCGGCATCGGTTTCGGCGCGGAAGTTGCCAGCCCGGACGACCGCAAGAACATCACGCTGCTGTTGCGTGGCACGGAACCCGAGGACCTCATCAAGTTCGGTCTGATACCGGAATTCGTCGGCCGGCTGCCTGTCGCCGCGACGCTGGACGAGCTGGACGAGGCGGCGCTGATCCAGATCCTGGTCGAGCCCAAGAACGCGCTGATCAAGCAATACCAGAAGATGTTCCGCATGGAGGGCGTCGAGCTCGAAGTGCGGGAGCCCGCGCTGCGGGCCATCGCCAAGAAGGCGCTCGCGCGCAAGACCGGCGCTCGCGGACTGCGCTCCATCCTGGAGCAGGTCCTGCTCGACGTCATGTACGACTTGCCGTCGCTGTCCAACCTGGCCCGCGTGGTCGTGGACGAGTCGACCATCGCCAACGACGGCAAGCCGCTGCTGATGTTCGCCGACCCGCCCAAGATGGCGGCGGCGCACTCGTGATTTTCTCAGTTGCGTCCGCTAAGCTTCAGAATCCAAAGGGAAAAGGGTGTCTTGAGGCGACCGGCGGCTTGACAGGCTGCCGCGGTGCCCCCATTTTCTCCTCGACGAGTCCACCCCCTCTCGCATTCAGTCCCTTAAGGCACGCATGGCCACCGACACGACGCTCCCCGCCGACCTGACCGCACTTCCGCTGCTTCCGCTGCGCGACGTCGTGGTCTTTCCGCACATGGTCATTCCGCTCTTCGTCGGGCGGCCCAAATCCATCAAGGCGCTCGACATGGCCATGGAGGCGGGCAAGCACATCCTGCTCGTCGCGCAAAAGCAGGCGGCGAAGGACGACCCCGCGGCCGAGGACCTCAACGAAATCGGCACGATCGCCACGGTCCTGCAGATGCTGAAGCTGCCCGACGGCACCGTGAAGGTGCTGGTCGAGGGCACGCAGCGCGCGCAGATCAGCGCGGTGGAAGACCGCGGCGAATATCTGGTCGCGCAGGGCGTTGCCGCTGCCGGGCGACCCGGGCAGTGCGAACGAAGTCGAGGCGATGCGGCGCGCATTGCTCGCGCAGTTCGACCAGTACGTGAAGCTCAACAAGAAGATTCCGCCGGAAATCCTGACGTCGATGTCGGGCATCGACGAAGGCGGCCGCCTCGCGGACGCCATCGCCGCGCACCTGCCGCTCAAGCTCGAGCAGAAGCAGCACATCCTGGAAATGAGCGAGGTCAGCAAGCGTCTCGAGCACCTGCTGGGCGTGCTCGAGGGCGAAGTCGACATCCTGCAGGTCGAAAAGCGCATCCGCGGCCGCGTGAAGCGGCAGATGGAGAAGAGCCAGCGCGAGTATTACCTGAACGAGCAGGTCAAGGCCATCCAGAAGGAATTGGGCGAGGGCGACGAGAACGCCGATCTCGGAGGAGATGGAGAAGAAGATCAAGGCCGCCAAGATGTCGAAGGAGGCCGAAGGCAAGGTCATGGGCGAGTTGAAGAAGCTCAAGATGATGTCGCCCATGTCGGCCGAAGCCACCGTCGTGCGCAACTACATCGACACGCTGCTGGCCCTTCCGTGGCGCAAGAAGAGCAAGATCAGCAAGGATCTCGCGCACGCGGTGAAGATCCTCGACGCCGATCACTACGGACTCGAGAAGGTGAAGGAGCGCATCGTCGAGTATTTGGCGGTCCAGCAACGCGTCGACAGGCTGAAGGCGCCAATCCTGTGCCTCGTCGGCCCGCCCGGCGTGGGCAAGACGTCGCTCGGCCAGTCGGTCGCCAAGGCCACCGGCCGCAAGTTCGTGCGGATGTCGTTGGGCGGCGTGCGCGACGAGGCCGAGATCCGCGGACATCGCCGCACGTACATCGGTTCGATGCCCGGCAAGATTCTGCAGAACATGACCAAGGTCGGCGTGCGCAATCCGCTGTTCCTGTTAGACGAGGTGGACAAGATGGGGCAGGACTTCCGCGGCGACCCAAGTTCGGCGCTGCTGGAGGTGCTCGACCCCGAGCAGAACGACACGTTCGTCGACCACTACATCGAAGTCGAGTACGACCTGTCGGACGTGATGTTCGTCGCCACCGCCAACAACGATGAACATCCCGGCGCCGCTGCTCGACCGCATGGAAGTCATCCGTCTGTCGGGCTACACGGAGGATGAGAAGATCGCGATCGCCAAGCAGTATCTGCTGCCCAAGCAGATGAAGAACAACGGCTCAAGGCCGACGAGCTGCACGTGGCCGAGACCGCGCTGCGCGACATCGTGCGCTACTACACGCGCGAGGCCGGCGTGCGCAGCCTCGAGCGCGACATCAGCAAGATCTGCCGCAAGGTCGTGAAGAGCCTGCTGCTCAAGCAAAGCGAAGGCAAGGCGCGCACGGCCAAGAGCCCGGTCGACGTCAATTCCAAGAACCTCGACAAGTACCTTGGCGTGCGCCGCTTCACGTACGGCATCGCTGAAAAGAAGAACCAGGTGGGCCAGGTGACCGGACTCGCGTGGACCGAAGTCGGCGGCGACCTGCTGACGATCGAGGCGGTGGCGCTGCCCGGCAAGGGCAAGACCACGACGACCGGCAAGCTGGGCGACGTCATGAACGAGTCGATCGCCGCCGCGCTGTCGGTGGTGCGCAATCGCTCGAAGGCGCTCGGCATCCCGGTGGACTTCTACACGAAGACGGACCTGCACATCCACCTTCCGGAAGGCGCAACCCCCAAGGATGGACCGTCGGCCGGCGGCGCGATCGTCACGGCGATCGTATCGATACTCACCGGCATTCCGGTGCGCTGCGATGTGGCGATGACCGGGGAGATCACGCTGCGCGGTGAAGTGCTGCCGATCGGCGGGTTGAAGGAAAAGCTGCTGGCCGCGGGGCGCGGCGGCATCAAGACGGTGCTGATCCCGGAAGAGAACGTGAAGGACCTGGCCGAGATTCCCGACGAGATCAAGAACCGTCTGGATATCCATCCGGTGCGCTGGATCGAGCAGGTGCTGGAGCAGGCGCTGGAGCGACACCCGACGCCGCTTGCCGACGATCAGGACAAGGTCGAGGCGCCGCCTGTTCCACCGGCACCCGCCGCGGACGACACGACGCCGGCACTAAAGCACTGACCGCGGTCCCTCCCGCGGGACACGGGTCTTCAGCGCGCGTGGGCACGGAAACTGCTCACGCGTGTTTTTTTCCCTTCGTTGATCTCGCGCAAATTTCTGCGCTGCGCAGCATCATTCGCAATGCTTCAATCGACTGCGCGGAAATCTTCGCGCGCAACCTTGAATGCGCGGCGTCGTCCGGCGGGAAGACGCGCGCAATTGGCCTTGACACTGCGAAATCGCGAGCGTTATAAAGGTCTCTCCGGAGCGCCGCTCGGCGCGCCCTCCGATTTCCCATTCTATTTTGTCATTCCATGCCTTCATCTGATTGATCGTCACTCCCGATTCACGCTAGTGCCGTTAAGGGGACGCCTTGTGAACAAATCCGAATTGATCGATGCGATCGCGCGGCATGCCGACATCTCCAAGGCGGCCGCGGGCCGCGCGCTGGATGCGACGGTGGGCGCCATCCGGGGCTCGCTGAAGAAAGGCGACATCGTCACGCTGGTGGGCTTCGGCTCGTTCTACGTCGGCAAGCGCACCGCGCGCCAGGGTCGCAATCCGCGCACCAACGAGCCGATCAGGATCCGCGCTGCCAAAGTGCCCAAGTTCCGGGCTGGAAAAGCCCTCAAGGATGCGTTAAACTAGCGGACTTCGCGGAAACGGCCGGACTCAAGGCTCGCGCGCGGTGCTTTTGCGCGGATGGGCGGTGCGGTTGTCGCGTCCGACAGTTTCGGGTGCTTAGCTCAGTTGGTAGAGCGTCGCCTTTACACGGCGAATGTCGGGAGTTCGAGCCTCTCAGCACCCACCAGGGGCGCTTCCGTTTTTCCTGCTTGATTAGCTGGAGTGGTAGTTCAGTTGGTTAGAATACCGGCCTGTCACGCCGGGGGTCGCGGGTTCGAGTCCCGTCCACTCCGCCACAATCCCTAGAAGACGAGGGCGAACGCGAGTTCGCCCTTTCTGCTGAGGCCCAGAGGCGGCCGCGCAAAGAGCCACGAAGCGGGTTCCATGTTCGATCTACGTCCACAAGCACAAGCGCGCCGCGCAGGTCATCCTCTTCCTGATGACGATCCCGTTCGCGTTTTTCGGCGTCGATTACTATTTCCGCGGCGCCGGCACCGCGGACGCCGTCGCGACCGTCGGCAAGGACAAGATCACGCAGGCGGAATTCGACGAGGCGCTGCGCGACCAGCAGCAGCGCGCGCGGCAGATGCTCGGGCGCCAACTTCGATCCGGCGATGTTCGACAATCCCGAAGTGCGCTTCGCGGTCCTGGAAGGCGTCATCAACGAGCACCTGCTCGCGAACAAGGCGCAAGCGACGAGCACTTCCGCGTGTCCGACGCACAGTTGCGCGAAGTCGATCGCCGACCATCCCGGCGTTCCAGGACGACGGCAAGTTCTCGCAGGACCGCTACGAGCTGATACTGGCCGGGCAGAGCATGACACCGCGTCGCATTCGAGCAGAAGGTGCGCCAGGACATGATGCTGGCTGCGGTGCAGGAGCCGATCGCCGCCGCCAACATCGTCGCGCGCGCCGTCCGCGGAGAAATTCCTGGCGCTGCTCGAGCAGCAGCGCGAGGTCGCCGTCGCCGTCGTCGATGCCGAGCCGTTCATCAAGGACGTGAAGGTCGACGACGCCGACGGTCAAGGCGTTCTACGACAAGAACCTGGCGGCTTTCCAGACGCCGGAGCAGGCGCAAGATCGAATACCTGCTGCTGACGCAGGACGCGCTGCTCGCGCGGAGTCAGCGTCGACGCCGCGGACGTGAAGAAGCAGTACGACGCCGAACTCAAGCAATACACGACAGCCGAGGAGCGCAGCGCCTCGCACATCCTCATTCCCGTCGAAGCCCGACGCCAGCGACGCCGACAAGGCGGCGGCGAAGAAGCAGGCCGAGGACATTCTCGCCAAGGCGAGGGCCAATCCGGCGAAGTTCGCCGACCTGGCGCGGCGAATTCTCGAAGGACCCCGGCTCGGCGCAGCAGGGCGGCGATCTCGGCAGCTTCGCTCGCGGCACGATGGTCGAAGCCGTTCGAGGATGCGGTGTTCGCCGCGAAGCCCGGCGACATCGTCGGTCCGGTGCAGACCGATTTCGGCTGGCACATCATCAAGGTGAACGGCGTCAAGCCGGCGCATGTGCAGCCGTTCGACGACGTCAAGGCGCAGATCGAGACGGAATTGAAGCGCCAGCAGGCAGCGCAGAAATTCGCCGCGGCGGCGGATCAGTTCCAGAACCTGGTCTACGAGCAGGCGGATAGCTTGGCCGGCGCCGCCAAGGCGCTCAACCTGAAGGTCGAGGTCACGCCGTTCATCACGCGCTCGCAGGTGCAGGCGCTCGCCAAGGGCAACGCCAAGTTCGTCGCCGCGCTGTTCTCGCCGGAGTCGATCCAGAGCAAGCGCAATACCGAGGCGATCGAGATCGGGCCGAATGCGCTGATCGCCGCGCGAATCGTCGAGTACAAGCCGGCGGCGCCGCGTCCCTTCGACGAGGTCAAGGACGAGATCCGGCGCCAGCTCGTGCGCAAGGCGGCGGCCGAGATGGCGCAGAAGGCGGGGCGCGCCAAGCTCTGCATTGCTCGACCGAAGGCAAGGGCGACAAGCAGGCGGGCGTCACGTTCGGCAAGCCGGTGCAGCTCGCCCGCAACCAGCCCCAGAGCGGATTCCCGCCCGAGGCCGCTGACGCAGATCTTCCAGGCCAATCCCGGACAAGCTGCCGGCATACGTCGGCGCGACGAACGAGCGCGGCGGCTACTCGATCTACAAGGTGCTGTCGGTCAGCACGCCCGGCGACCACCGACAAGTCCAAGATCGATGCCGCGTCGGCGCGGCTGGGCGAACAGATCGGACGCGAGCTGTACGCGGCCTATCTCGCGAGCCTCAAGGCCAAAGCCGACGTCAAGATCAACCAGGCCAATCTCGAGAAGAAATGACAAGGAGGCGCGCGGCTTGATCCGCACTTGCCGGGCGTGCCGGCGCACAAGCAAAACGGCGACCCGCGGGTCGCCGTTTCGGTCACCGACGTATCGCTTTCAGCCCGGCGGGCAGTTGTTGTTGCGCAGCATGGTCTCCAGCGTCTCGCGCCGCTTGCGGCGTTCGGCGTCGTCCAGGAAGACCTGCTCGCCCTTCTCGTTGCAGCGTGTACAACATGATCTGATTCGCCGCGAGGCGGGTGATTTCGGCGCGCGCATCCTTGCAGGCGATCGCGCGCCTGTCCGTGTCGACGCGGTGCTGCGCCGATTTCTTCGCGGTTTCGGCGGCATCCGGCTGCTGCTTCTTGAGCGTCGGCTTCCTTCGCCGCCATTTCCTCGTACCGCATTGGGATTGGCCGGTGGCGGCGGCCCGGCGAGCTGTCCGCCTTGACGTTGCCGGGCGGCGGCTGGTCCGAATACACGACGCGGCCGTTTGCATCGGTCCACTTGTAGAGCGCGGCGGAAGCCGGACCCGCACAGAGGGCGCCGAGCACGACGGCGAACGAAAGCGAAAGGGCGCAATGGCGCGCGCGGTCCGCCGATCGCTGCCTCAAGCTTCGTGCCCGACACTGCAAAGGGAGCGGTCCATTGCCCACCTCCGGGGTTCCATGACGCTGGCAAGGTACGCAGCGCAGCCGCCCCGTCAATCAATCCCTGCGCCGGGGCTGACCGGCGGTACGCCGCTGTGGCATGCGCGGCTTTAGACGGCGGCGGCGCTTGGGCGAGCGAGGTCGACGCGGGTATAATCGATTTTTGCGCATAGGAGAAATCAATGCGTGTCGTCCGCAAAGCGCTGACGTTCGACGACGTCCTCCTGGTTCCCGCCCATTCCCTCGTCGTTCCCCGCGACGTTTCCCTCAAGACCCGCCTCACCCGCACCATCCGCTCAACATCCCGCTGCTGTCGGCGGCGATGGACACCGTCACCGAAGCGCGCCTCGCCATCGCCATCGCGCAGGAGGGCGGCCTCGGCATCATCCACAAGAACATGACGCCGGCGCAAGCAGGCGGCCGAGGTGGCGAAGGTCAAGCGCTTCGAGAGCGGCGTCGTCAAGGACCCGATCACGATTCCGCCGACGATGTCGGTGCGCGAGGTGCTGGCGCTGACGCAGCGGCACCGGATCTCCGGGCTGCCGGTGGTCGAAGGCAAGCGGGTCGTCGGCATCGTCACCAACCGCGACCTGCGCTTCGAGACCAACCTCGACCAGCCGGTGTCCGCGATCATGACCAGCCGCGACCGGCTCGTCACCGTCCCGGAGGGCACGGACCTCGAGACGGCGAAGGCGCTGATGCACCGGCATCGCCTCGAGCGCGTGCTCGTCGTCAACGGCGACATGGAGCTGCGCGGACTCATCACCGTCAAGGACATCCTGAAGTCCACCGAGCATCCGCTCGCGTGCAAGGACGACCTCGGGCGCCTGCGCGTCGGCGCGGCGGTCGGCACCGGCGGCGACACCGAGGAGCGCGTCGACGCGCTGGTGGCGGCCGGCGTGGACGTGATCGTCGTCGACACGTCGCACGGCCATTCGCAGGGCGTGCTCGACCGCGTCGAGTGGATCCGAAGAAGTTCCCGCACCGTGCAGGTCATCGGCGGCAACGTCGCCACGGCCGACGGCGCGCAGGCGCTGGCCGACCATGGCGCCGACGCGGTCAAGGTCGGCATCGGTCCCGGCTCGATCTGCACGACGCGCATCGTCGCCGGCGTCGGCGTGCCGCAGATTTCCGCGATCCAGTTCGCGATCGACGGCGTGCCGCCAAGGCGGGCATGCCGGTGATCGCCGACGGCGGCATCCGCTACTCCGGCGACATCGCCAAGGCGATCGCCGCCGGCGCGTCGTGCGTGATGCTGGGCAGCCTGTTCGCCGGCACCGAAGAGGCGCCCGGCGAGATCGAGCTCTACCAGGGGCGCTCGTACAAGAGCTATCGCGGCATGGGCTCGCTCGGCGCGATGCAGGAGGGCAGCGCCGACCGCTACTTCCAGGATGCCGAAGGCGAGGGCGCCGCCGAGAAGCTCGTGCCCGAGGGCATCGAGGGCCGCGTGCCGTACAAGGGCGCGCTGGCGTCGGTCATCCACCAGCTGATGGGCGGACTGCGCGCGGCGATGGGCTATTGCGGCTGCGCGACCATCGAGGAGCTGTCGACGCGCGCGGAGTTCGTCGAGATCACGTCGGCCGGCATCCGCGAATCGCACGTGCACGACGTGCAGATCGTGAAGGAAGCGCCCAATTACCGCGTTGAATGAGCCCCGCATATCAATCCGGCTCGCTCTGCGCCGGCCGCCTGCCCGAATCACGCCAAGATTTGCCGATGGCCGCCTCGTCCCACTCGAAAATCCTGATCCTCGACTTCGGCGCGCAGTACACGCAGCTCATCGCGCGCCGGCTGCGCGAGCTCAACGTCTACTGCGAGATCCACCCGTACGACGTCGACGACGCGTTCATTCGCGGCTTTTCGGCGCGGGGCATCATCCTGTCCGGAGGGCCGAACAGCGTGACCGAGGGCGACACGCCGCGGGCGCCGGACGGCGTGTGGAACGCCGGCGTGCCGGTGCTGGGCATCTGCTACGGCATGCAGACGATGGCCGCGCAGCTGGGCGGCGCCGTCGAGGCCGGCCACGTGCGCGAATTCGGCTACGCGGAGGTGCGCGCGCGCGGCCACTCGGCGCTGTTGCGCGACATCGAGGATCGCGCCAACGCCGATGGCCACGGCCTGCTCGACGTGTGGATGAGCCACGGCGACAAGGTCACCGCGCTGCCGCCGGGATTCAAGCTATCGGGATCGTCGGACGCCTGCGCCATCGCGGCGATGGCCGACGAGTCGCGCCGGTTCTACGGCGTCCAGTTCCATCCCGAGGTGACACACACGAAGCAGGGAGCGGCCATCCTGGCGCGCTTCGCGCACGAGATCTGCGGTTGCGGCCACGACTGGAACATGCACGACTACGTGGGCGAGGCCATCGCCGCCGTGCAGCGCAGACCGGCGGCGAGGACGTGCTGCTGGGGCTGTCGGGCGGCGTCGACTCGTCGGTCGCCGCGGCGCTGATCCACCGCGCGATCGGCGATCGCCTCACCTGCGTGTTCGTCGACCACGGCTTGCTGCGGCTGCACGAGGCCGAGCAGGTGATGCATACGTTCGCGCAGAACCTCGGCGTCCGGGTGATCCACGTCGACGCCAGCGCGGAATTCTTGGCGGCGCTCGGAGGCGTTTCGGATCCGGAGACAAAGCGCAAGATCATCGGCAAGCTCTTCGTCGACGTCTTCCAGCGCGAGGCGGCGAAGCTGTCCAACGTGAAGTGGCTGGCGCAGGGCACGATCTATCCCGACGTGATCGAATCGGCGGGCGCCAAGACCAAGAAGGCGCACACGATCAAGTCGCACCACAACGTCGGCGGCCTGCCCGAATCGCTGCACCTGAAGCTGCTCGAGCCGCTGCGCGAGCTGTTCAAGGACGAGGTGCGGGAGCTGGGCCTCGAGCTGGGGCTGCCGCGCGAAATGGTGTTCCGCCACCCGTTCCCCGGGCCGGGTCTGGGCGTGCGCATCCTGGGCGAAGTCACCCGCGAACGCGCCGAACTGCTGCGCCGCGCCGACGCGATCTTCATCGAAGAGCTGCGTGCCGCCCGCGACGGCGACGGCGAGTCCTGGTACGACAAGACGGCGCAGGCATTCGCGGTGTTCCTGCCGGTGCGTTCGGTCGGCGTGATGGGCGACGGGCGGACCTACGAGAACGCCGTGGCGCTGCGCGCCGTGCAGACGACCGATTTCATGACGGCGCACTGGGCGCCGCTGCCGCACGAGCTGCTGGCGCGGATCTCCAATCGCATCACCAACGAGGTGCGCGGTTTCAACCGCGTCGTTTACGATATTTCAGGCAAGCCGCCCGCGACCATCGAATGGGAGTGAGGGCACCACCGATGACCCATGCAACTTCTGCTGTCGAGCGGTATTCCATCCTCGCCCTGCGCCGCGGCATCACGCTGGGCGCGCTGTATTCGGCGAGCTCGGGCGATTTCGCGCTTGTCCTGGCCGCGGCGGCGGCGGCCGTAGCACCCGGCCGTGACTATGCCGAGCGCGAAGTCAACAATATCCTCCGCGACTGGCTGGATGTGGCTGGCGCGATGCTCGATGTCGACCATGTCGAACTGCGGCGCTGGCTCGTGGACAGCCGGCACCTCACGCGCGATGGATTCGGCCGCGCCTACGCACGCGGTTCGCCCGCACCCGAAGCCGCTGCGCTGGTCGCCGCGCTGGAAGGTGTCGACCTGGCCGGCATCGCTCGCGACGCGCGGGCACGCGACACTGCCGCGCGCGAACAGCGCAAAGCGAGGTGGCAGCAAGGAAAGGGGTCCGCCAATGCCTGATTCCCATCCGATACGCCGCAACATCTCCTCGGGCGCGCCGTGGGAGCCGATCGTCGGCTACTCGCGCGCCGTGCGCATTGGCGGCCACATCTATGTCTCGGGCACGACCGCGACCGACGGCGAAGGCAACATCGTCGGCATCGGCGACGCCTACGCGCAAACGCAGCAGGCTCTCGAGAACATCGCGCTGGCGCTGAAGCGCGCCGGCGCCACGCTGAACGATGTCGTGCGCACGCGCATCTTCGTCACCGACATCGCCCAATGGGAAGAAGTCGGACGCGCGCACGGCGAGGTGTTCGGCAAGATTCGTCCGGCGTGCACGATGGTGCAGGTGGTGAAACTGATCGCGCCCGAGTTCCTGGTCGAGATCGAGGCCGATGCGGTCGTGTCGGAGAACCTTCCGTGACATCGCGTGCGGCATCCGCCCGGCAGCCGCACCGCATCCTGCACCGCTTCCACATCGAAGATGCCGGCGCCGGCAAGTGACGAGGCCTGGATGGACGAGGCGCTGGCGCTGGCGCGCGACGCGGGCGCGCGCGGCGAGGTTCCGGTGGGCGCCATCGTCGTCCGGGAAGGCGTGATCGTCGGCCGTGGTGGCAACGCGCCCATTGCGGCCAACGACCCGACCGCGCATGCCGAAATCGCCGCGCTGCGCGAAGCCGCGAAGGTCGTCGGCAACTACCGGCTGACCGGCTGCGAGATGTACGTGACGCTGGAGCCGTGCGCGATGTGCGCCGGCGCCATCCTGCATGCACGAATTGCCCGGCTCGTGTTCGGCGCCGCAGACCCCAAGACGGGCGCGTGCGGGTCGGTCATCGACCTCTTCGCGCAACCCTGCCTCAACCACCACGCCACCGTGTCGAGCGGCGCCCGCGCCGCCGAGTGCGGCAGGCTCCTGTCGGAATTCTTCGCCGCGCGGCGCTGACCACGCGGCCCACCATGTCCAGCTACGGCATCGGCCTCTACGCGCCTGCGGGCTTCGCGCAGGATCCGGGCGCGCTCGACCGCGCCGTCGCGCGGTTCGAGGCGCTGGGTCATCGCGTCGTCGTCGACCCGACGTGCCGCGAACGCTGGCAGCGATTCGCGGCGCCGGATGCGCAGCGCCTGGCGGCGGTCCTGCGGATGGCCGCGGACCCGCGCGTCGAGCTGGCGATCACGCTGCGCGGCGGCTACGGCTGGACGCGCCTTCTTCCGCACCTTGATTTCAATGCGCTGGCCAGCTCGGGGAAGCTCTGGCTGGGCTACAGCGATTTCACTGCCTTCCAGTTGGCGGCACTGGCGCGCAACGGCATAGTGACCTTTGCCGGGCCGTCGGTCACCGATTTCGGTGCGCAAACGCCTTCCGCGTTCACGCTCGACCATTGCTTCGGACTGCTTGGCGCGACGACGTACGAGGTCGACGTAGCACTTGGCGGCGCGCGGGATTTCGCCGCGGCAGGCACGCTCTGGGGCGGCAACCTGGCGCTGGTCGCCCACCTGGCGGGGACGCCGTATTTTCCGCGAATCGACGGCGGCATCCTCTTCCTGGAAGACGTCGGCGAACATCCATACCGGATCGAACGGATGCTCTACCAGTTGTTCCATGCGGGCGTGCTGGCGCGGCAGCGTGCAATCATTCTCGGCCGGTTCACGGAGTACGAGCTCAATGGCAATGACGGCGGCTACGATCTCGACGCCGTCGTTGCGCAACTGCGGTCGTTGCTGCCTGTTCCGGTGCTCACCGGCTTGCCGTTCGGCCACGTCGCCGAGAAGCTCACGTTGCCGGTGGGAGGGCATTGCGCGCTCGACATGACCAACGGACACGCGCGCCTGACGCTGTCCCGCTATGGACGCTGACGCGGAGCGGCGCGAATTCACCATTGGCCTGGTCGATTGGGCGGCATCGCGCAGCGCGCTGCGCGACGTGCGCCGGACGGTCTTCATCGTCGAACAGGGCATCCCCGAAGACCTGGAGTGGGATGCCGCCGACGAAGTTTCCCGCCACGCGCTCGCCAAGGACGCGGCCGGCCGCGCGATCGGCTGCGGACGGCTGCTGCCGGACGGGCACATCGGACGCCTGGCGGTCGTGGCCGCCTGGCGGGACCGCGGCGTCGGGTCGGCGATGCTCGAGCAGCTGGTGGAACTCGCGCGCACGCTCGGCCACGCGCGCGTCGTGCTGAATGCGCAGACGCACGCGATCCCGTTCTACGTGCGCCATCGATTCGCGGCTTCGGGC
Source organism: uncultured beta proteobacterium (assembly GCA_963828045.1). Taxonomy (GTDB): domain Bacteria; phylum Pseudomonadota; class Gammaproteobacteria; order Burkholderiales; family Casimicrobiaceae; genus VBCG01. The sequence continues at coordinate 1,518,362 of CAWHCM010000004.1, forward strand.
GACGAATACCTGGAGGCGGGGATTCCGCACCGGACGATGGAACGCGCGCTGCGCTAGGTCCGTCGGTCTAGACCGTTCGGCGGGGAATCTCGAACTCGAACGCCGCTTCGTCGCGGACGTGCCCTTGCGCATCGAACGTGCGCTCGACGAAGCGGGCGTCTCCCCTTCGCGTGATCGCGACCACGGTCGCGCAACGCGTCCCGTAATCGTCGCTGACGATGAAGGGCGCCGACAGCAGCCGTTCGCGCTCGATGGATATGCCGGTCTCCGGCAAGGCAACGTCAGGCGCCTGCGTGCGATCGGCCAGGGCAGAGAAAAGCGGAGACAGGTCGGTGTCTCCGCGCGCGGCCCAGTCGCCGACCGCGTCCCGGGTTCGCGCGACCTTCGGCCACGGCGTGTCGAGCAGTGCGTTCGACAATCCATGCAGGCCGGGCAACAAGGTCCGCGCTTCGGGCGCGCGATTGGATGCCCATGTCGCGTCGGCGATCGTGCCCGCGAGGACATTGAATCCGTTGTAGCGACCGGCATCGCGCATGAGGCCCGCGAGCGCCGCCTGCGGCGGCGACCCATCGTTGAGAATCGCCGGCACGAGACCGCCGCGCGATGGCGCGGTGGGATCGTTATGGCCGCCCTCGCGGACGTTGGTGACGAGCGCCCAGCGCCCGTCGCGCCGCACGCCCAGCCAGGTGCCGCCCGCGGTGAGGTCGCGCCCCGACAGGATGCCGGCAAACGGCGGCGCCTCGCCCCATTGCGCGGCGAGCGCGTCGCGGGCGTGGAACTCGTCGCGATTGGCGGCGACGACCAGTGCGTAATGCGGATGCGCATCGAGCGCGACGACGACCAGGCACATCGCGATCAGCGGGCGGCGGGGCCGGCTTCGGCGCGGTGGCCACCGGCCGCGACGACGGGTGGGATCACTGGAGCTTCGGGCGATTCGGCGCAACGGGCGCCGGAATCGCGTACGGAAGCGGCAGCGGGGCCAGCGCCGGTCCGTCGGGGCTCCCGAGGTGGAGCGGCCCGTCCAGTGCGGTCATCTGCAGGATCGCGAGGAGGTCGCTGCCCCCGGCAGGCGACGACGCCGCGTCGACGACGGTGCCGCACGCCTGGTCGCCAAAGACGGCGCCATAGATTCGCGTCCCGCGGTGGTGTCGGCGGGGCGTCGACGTGGAACAGACGCATCCGCTCCTTGAGCCTGCCGAGGTATTGCGTGCGCGCGACGATTTCCTGTCCCGGATAGCAGCCTTTCTGGAAACTCACGCCCCCCAGCAGGTCCCAGTTGGCTGTCTGCAGCACGAAGAGGTCCTGCGTCGCCGGCACAATCGTCGGCACGCCGGCGCGAATGCCAAGCCAGCGCCAGGCATCACTCGACACTTCCGCCGCATGCTGGCGCCAGCGTCGCCACGCAATTTTGCGGCGGACGCGGAGGGCGCCAGGATGATCACGCGGCCGTCGGGCAGGCCGACCAGGGTCGCGGCGTCGGCGAGCCAGGACATGGCCTCGCTCCGGCGCGTCGCCGAACGCTTTCCGGACGGCGTCCTGCGCGTCGCGCGCCGCCGACGCCGAATATCGCGTGCGCGGCGGTGACATCCGCGACCCCGAATTTGGCGCGCAGCACGTACATCGAGAGGCGCTTGCGCAGCGTCTCGGCCAAGTCCTTGGCGATCAGCGCGCGGAATGCTTCGCCTCCATCGCGCCAGAGGAACATCGTCGCGAGCATGCGCCCTTTGGCGGAGTTGTAACTCGACAATTGCACCGTGCCCGGCGCCAGCGCCGCGACATCGTTCGACAGCTGTCCCTGCAGGAAGTCCTCGGCATCCTTTCCCGTGAAGGACAACAGCGCAAGTTCCGGTGCCGCACAGAACACGGCCGAGTCGGTACGGCGGCCGCGAGTTGCGGGGGAGGGCGGGGCAAGGGCGGAATCCATGGTGGAAGGGTGGGGCCGGCGAGCCGGCGGCGCAAGTCCCTCCGAGGTGCTGCGCAAGGGTGGCGCCCGGGGCCGAAACCGTGCTAGAATAACGAGTTAGCTCGATGCGTCCGGTGGAACAAGTCCGCCAGGCGGTCATCGGCTTCAATCCACACACCTGCGGTCTTTGGGGTGTCCTGCGGCGCGCAACGCAACATTCGCGCGCGAACAGCAGGATCACGCACCGCGGGTGGAGGGTGGTCGAAGGTTCCAACCATTCGGTCACGCCAACCCTGAAGGAGTAAGACAATGTCGGTCACGATGCGTCAAATGCTGGAAGCCGGAGTCCACTTCGGCCACCAGACCCGTTACTGGAATCCGAAGATGGCGGACTACATCTTCGGCCAGCGCAACAAGATTCACATCGTCAATCTCGAAAAGACGATGCAGAACTACCAGGACGCTATGAAGTACCTGCGTCAGCTGGCATCCAACCGTGGCACGGTCCTCTTCGTCGGCACCAAGCGCCAGGCGCGCGAAATCATCGCCGACGAGGCGAAGCGCTGCGGCATGCCGTTCGTCGACCACCGCTGGCTGGGCGGCATGCTCACGAACTTCAAGACCGTCAAGGTGTCCATCAAGCGCCTTAAGGATCTGGAGGTGATGGCCGAGGACGGCACGTTCGACAGGATGTCCAAGCGCGAGGCGCTGTCATTGAAGCGCGAGCAGGACAAGCTCAACAAGAGCCTGGGCGGGATCAAGGACATGAACGCGCTGCCGGACGCGATCTTCGTCATCGACGTCGGCTATCACAAGATCGCGGTGACCGAAGCGAAGAAGCTCGGCATCCCGCTGGTGGCCGTGGTCGACACCAACCATTCGCCGGAAGGCATCGCCCACGTGATCCCGGGCAACGACGATTCGAGCCGTGCCATCCGCCTGTATGCGCGCGGCGCTGCCGACGCGATCCTCGAGGGCAAGAGCACGGTGATCCAGGAAATCGTGCAAGGCGGCGACGAATTCGTCGAAGTCGCCGAAGAGACCCCCGTCTGACACGGACGACATGACTGACCAGGGGGCCCACGGCCCCCTTGTTTTGCGGATAGGAGCATTCAGGAGATGGCAAATAGGGCGGAAATTTCCGCGAGCATGGTGATGGACCTGCGCCAGCGTACCGGCCTCGGCATGATGGAGTGCAAGAAGGCGTTGACCGAAAGCTTGGGCGACCTGGTCAAGGCCGAGGAACTGCTGCGCATCAGGAGCGGCGCGAAGGCGTCGAAGGCTGCCGGCCGCGTGGCCGCCGAGGGCGTCGTGGGCGCATACCTCGCGCACGACGGCAAGCTGGCGGCGATGGTCGAAGTCAACTGCGAGACCGATTTCGTTTCGCGCAACGAGGATTTCGTGGCGTTCGCGAAGGAGCTGGCTCGGCTGGTCGCCGAGAAGAATCCGGCCGACGCCGCGGCGCTGGCCTTAATGCCGATGCGAGATGGCACGGTGGAGTCTGTTCGACAGGCTCTCGTGCAGAAGATCGGCGAGAACATGTCGATCCGGCGCTTCGTCCGCTTCACGACGCCTTCGCGCCTTGTGCAATACCTGCATGGCGGCGGCCGCGTTGGCGTGACGGTGGAATTCGAAGGCGGCGACGATGCGGTCGGCAAGGACGTGGCGATGCATATCGCCGCGTCCATCGCGAACATCCGCCCCGTCTGCGTTTCGAAGGAACAGGTTCCGGCCGATCTCATCGCGAAGGAACGCGCCATCTACACCGCGCAGGCGGCGGACAGCGGAAAGCCCGCGGACATCGTCGCCAAGATGGTCGAGGGGCGCGTCAACAAGTTCCTGGCGGAGAACACGCTGCTGGGTCAGCCATTCGTCAAGAACCCGGACGACACGGTCGAAAAGCATCTGAAGGCCAAGGGTGCAACGGTCAAGTCGTTTGCGCTTTACGTCGTCGGTGAAGGCATCGAGAAGAAGAAGGATGACTTTGCCGCGGAAGTGGCGGCGATGGCCAAGGTGTAGGAGGCAATACCCGGGCGGGGCGAAAAGCCCTGATCCGGTTGGGAGCACGAGACTAAAGCCGTGTCAATCCGCCTGGCATTGAAGAGGGAGATCGCATGAACCCGCCGACCGCCGCCGTACCTCTCGCCTCGGTTCCCTCTGCCGTTCCCGCCGCCAGGTCCGCCGCGGAGCCCTGCGTACAAGCGCATCCTGCTCAAGCTCTCGGGGGAGGCGCTGATGGGCGACGACGCCTACGGCATCAAGCGCGAGACCATCGACCGCATCGTCGCGGAGATCGCCGACGTGCAGCGGCTGGGCGTCGAGATCGCCATCGTCATCGGCGGCGGCAATATCTTCCGCGGCGTGGCGCCCGGCGCGGCGGGAATGGACCGCGCCACCGCCGACTACATGGGCATGCTGGCCACGCTGATGAACGCGCTGGCGCTGCAGGATGCGCTGCGCCGCGCGGGCGTCGAGTCGCGCGTGCAATCGGCGCTGCGCATCGACCAGGTCGCCGAACCGTACATCCGCGGCCGCGCGCTGCGGCATCTGGAGGAGCACAAGGTAGTCATCTTCGCCGCCGGCACGGGCAATCCGTTCTTCACCACCGACACCGCCGCGGCGCTGCGCGGCAGGGAAATGGGCGTGGACATCGTCCTCAAGGCGACCAAGGTCGACGGCGTGTACACGGCCGACCCGATGAGGGACGCGACCGCCACGCGCTACCTGTCGCTCACGTTCGACGAGGCCATCATCAAGAACCTGCGGGTCATGGACGCCACGGCGCTGGCGCTGTGCCGCGATCAGAACATGCTGCTCAAGGTTTTTTCGATCTTCGTCCCGGGCGCGCTGAAGCGCGTCGTCATGGGTGCGGACGAAGGCACGCTGGTGCATTGCTAGCCGCTCAAAGCGGCAGATCGGCAAGGAGGACGCATGATCAACGACGTCAAGAAGTCCGCCGAGCAGAAGATGGGCAAGTCGGTGGACGCGCTGAAGGCGGACCTGGGCAAGGTCCGCACGGGCCGCGCGCACACCGGTTTGCTCGACCACATCCACGTCGACTATTACGGGACGATGATGCCGCTGGCGCAGGTCGCCAACGTCACGCTGGTGGACGCGCGCACGATCGGCGTGCAGCCGTGGGAAAAGAAGATGGTCCCGGTCGTGGAAAAGGCAATTCGCGACTCGGACCTCGGATTGAATCCCGCCACCAGCGGCGATCTCATCCGCATTCCGATGCCAGCACTGACCGAGGAGCGGCGGCGCGAGCTGACCAAGGTCGTCCACAAGGAAGCCGAGGCTGCGCGCATCGCCGTGCGCAACATCCGGCGCGACGCCAACGAGCACCTGAAGAAGCTTCTCAAGGACAAGCAATGTTCGGAGGACGATGAGCGCCATGCGCAGACCGATGTGCAGAAGCTCACCGACCGCTTCATCGCCGAAATCGACAAGATCCTGCACGCGAAGGAAGCGGACCTGATGGCGGTCTGAGCGGCCTTCAAGGGGCCGCACGAGCGGCGCTCTGAATCCCGCTGACCAATAGAGGGCCTTCGCATCTCCGCCGTGTTCAAGAGCTCCACGCGTGACATTCCCGAGACGCTCGCCGTGCCGCGGCACGTCGCGATCATCATGGACGGCAACGGACGCTGGTCGAAGCAGCGGCACCTGCCGCGCGTCGCCGGCCACCATCGCGGAGTCGAGGCCGTGCGCAGCACCGTGCGCGCGGCGATCGAGCGCGGGATCGAATTCCTGACGCTGTTCGCGTTTTCGAGCGAGAACTGGCGCCGGCCCGCCGACGAAGTGTCGATCCTGATGGAGCTCTTTCTGCGCTCTCTCGAGCAGGAAGTCGCGAAACTCCACGACAACGGCATTCGCTTCAAGACGATCGGTGATCTCGCGGCGTTCGACCCGCGCATCCGTGAACTCGTCGCCGCCGGCGAGACGCTGACCGCGAACAACACGCGCCTGACGCTCACTATCGCCGCGAATTACGGCGGACGCTGGGACATCGCGCAGGCTGCGCAGAGGTTCTTCGCCGCCGATCCCGGCCGTGCCGCGGGACCGCCGATTTTCCCGGAAGCGCTGGAGCCTTACCTTTCGCTCAGCTACGCGCCGGAGCCCGATCTGTTCATCCGCACCGGCGGCGAGCAGCGAATCTCCAATTTCATGCTCTGGCAACTAGCCTACACCGAGCTCTATTTCACCGAACCTTCTGTGGCCCGACTTCGATGCGGCGGCGCTCGACGCTGCCATTGCGTCGTATCGAAGCCGCGAGCGGCGCTTCGGCCGCACCAGCGAACAAGTGCAGGCCGCCGCGGCCCGATGAGGCCGCCCACGCCTTCGACGCGATGTTGAGGACGCGGATTGCGACCGCGCTGGTGCTGGTGCCACTGGTGCTCGCGGGCCTGTTCCTGCTGCCCCCGCGCGGCTTCGGCGTGGCCGTTCTGCTGGTGACCATTGTCGCCGCGAGGGAGTGGGCGCGCCTTTGCGGACTTGCGCCGTGGTGGGAGTTTGTGTTCGTCGCCGGCATTGTCGTTGTCGAAGGCGGTCTCTTGTTCCTTCCCGCCGCGCGCTTCGCACTGGGTTGGCCCTTTTCGACAGTCATCTCCGTGTGCGGGGCGGCGGCGCTTTTCTGGCTGGCGGCCGCACCGTGGTGGGTGGTTCGCCGCTGGCCCACGAAGGCGCCGCTCGCCATGATCCTTTCGGGGTGGCTCGTGCTGGCCGGCGCATGGCTTGCGCTCGTCGAATTGCAGGCGCGATCGCCGTGGCTTGTGCTGGCCGCGATGGCCATCGTCTGGATCGCCGACACCGCCGCCTATTTCACCGGGCGCGCGTTCGGCCGCAGAAAGCTGGCGCCGGAGGTCAGTCCCGGCAAGACGTGGGAAGGTGTATACGGCGCGCTGGCGGCGGTCGCCGTCTATGCGCTGTGCCTGCTGCTGTTCGCGCGTGACGCCGGGTTCGCAGCGGTGCTCGATGCAGCCACGATCGCCGCATGGCTCGCGTTCATGCTGCTGGTCACGGCCATCTCGGTAGTCGGCGACTTGTACGAGTCGCTGCTGAAGCGCAATGCGGGCGTGAAGGACAGCGGAAATCTGCTGCCCGGCCATGGCGGCATCCTCGATCGCACCGACGCATTGCTGGCGGCGATGCCGTTCGCGGCGCTCGCCGCGCAATTCTTCCTGGTCAAGCCGTGATGCGCACGCTGACGATACTCGGCGCTACGGGTTCCATCGGCGCTTCGACGCTCGATATCGTGGCCCGGCATCCCGATCGCTTCCGCGTCGCGGCGCTGGCGGCCAATACGGACTGGGAAAGGCTCGCGAATCTGTGCCGGACGTTTCGGCCGCAATACGCGGCGATGCAGGATGCCAACGCGGCGCGCGCACTGGCGCAGGCGCTTGCGGCGGATCGTCTTGCGACTCGCGTGCTGGCGGGTCCCGCCGGACTCGCCGAAGTGGCGGCGCTGCCCGAAGTCGACTCGGTGCTCGCGGCAATCGTCGGCGCGGCGGGACTGGCGCCGACGCTCGCCGCCGCGCGCGCCGGCAAGCGCATCCTCCTCGCCAACAAGGAAGCGCTCGTCATAGGCGGCGATCTCTTCATGCGCGCCGTTGCGGAAGGCGGCGCCTCGTTGCTGCCGATCGACAGCGAACACAATGCGATTTTCCAGTGCCTGCCCGCGACCTATGAACGCGATCCCGGCCGCGCGGGCGTTCGGCGCCTGCTGCTCACTGCTTCGGGAGGGCCTTTCCGGACGCGTGCGCTCGCCGACCTTCCGCATGTGACGCCCGACGAGGCCTGCGCGCATCCCAACTGGCGGATGGGGCGCAAGATCTCGGTCGACTCGGCCACGATGATGAACAAGGGACTCGAGGTCATCGAGGCGCATTGGCTGTTCGGCCTTTCCGCCGCGGCCATCTCGGTGGTGATCCATCCGCAAAGCGTCATCCATTCGCTGGTGGAATACGTTGATGGATCGGTGCTGGCCGAACTGGGACACCCCGACATGCGCACGCCAATCGCCCAGGCGCTGGCATACCCCGAACGCGTCCTGTCCGGTGTGCCTCCGCTGGAGCTCGCCAGGCTGGCCGGCCTGTCGTTCGAGGAACCGGATCACACGCGTTTCCCTGCGTTGTCGCTGGCCTTCGACGCACTCGCCGCCGAGGGAACGGCGCCGGCGATCCTCAACGCGGCCAACGAAGTGGCGGTCGCCGCGTTCCTGGCCGGCGCCATCCGGTTTACCGACATTGCCGCGGCCTGCGCGGCGACGCTGGCGCGGCTGCCCGCACGCCCGGCCCGTTCCTTCGACGATGCGCTGGCCGCCGATGCCGAGGCGCGTCGCACGGCCACGGCGTGGCTCAAGCTTCCCGCCGAAAATGCGAAAATGGTCTCATGATCGACTTTACCTACAAGATAGTGGCATTCCTGGTCACGCTCGGCGTGCTGGTCGTGTTCCACGAACTCGGCCACTACATCGTCGCGCGTTGGTGCGGCGTGAAGGTGCTGCGCTTTTCGGTCGGGTTCGGGCGCATCATCGCGGCGCGCCGGGTCGGCCACGACCAGACCGAGTGGGCGCTGTCGGCAATCCCGCTGGGTGGCTACGTCAAGATGGTCGATGAGCGCGAAGGCGACGTCGCGCCGCCTGACGTCGCGCGCGCGTTCAATCGCCAGAGCGTGTGGAAGCGAATGGCGATCGTTGCGGCCGGACCCATCGCCAATCTGCTGCTGGCCGTCGTGCTCTACGCCGGCACGTACATGGCGGGGATTCCGGGGCAGCGCGCGGTGCTTGCCGAGCCGGCGCCTTCGACGGCGGCGGCCGCCGCGGGCGTGCACGGCGGCGATCTCGTGGTGTCTCTCGATGGCGACAGCGTACGAAGCTGGCAGGACCTGCGCTGGCGCCTGTTGCGCGCGCAAGGGCGCGACAACGCAACGCTCTCGGTGATGCCGCGCGACGCGCGACCGGGCGATGCTGCCGCGACGCGCGTGCTGCCGCTCGACGGCGTCAAGTCCGCCGACTGGGAGGGCAATGCCGCCGCGGTGCTCGGGTTGCGTCCCGACTTGGGTGCGCCGCTGGTCGGCGAGGCCGTTCCCGGCAAGCCCGCCGCGCGCGCGGGACTGGCCAAGGGCGACCGCATCGTCGCCATCGACGGCGTCGCCATGCGCTCGCCGGGCGATGTCGCGCAGGTGACCAATGCAAATCCGGGCACGGCGCTCACTTTCAGCGTCCAGCGCGGCGGTACGGCCATCGACGTCGCGGTTACGCCGGAACCTTCAGAGCAGGCGGGCAAGACAATCGGCTTGGCCGGACTGCGGCTCACCGTGGATCCGGAAGAAGCCAAACGCCTGGCCGTCACCGTGCGCTTTGGCGTCGTCGATGCGTTTGCGCAAGGAGCACGCAAGACGTGGGAGCTGTCCGTCTTTACACTGAAGATGCTGGGACGCATCTTCACCGGCGACGCGTCGCTGCGCAACATCAGCGGTCCGCTGACGCTGGCCGATTTCGCCGGGCAGTCCGCGCAGGCGGGCACGCTCGTCTTCGTCGGTTATCTGGCATTGATCAGCATCAGCCTGGGCGTGCTCAACCTGTTGCCGGTTCCGCTGTTGGATGGTGGGCATTTGCTGTATTATTTCGCCGAAGTCGTCAAAGGCAGTCCCGTCTCCGACCGCGCATTCGAGGTCGGCCAGCGCATCGGCATGGCGATGCTCGCCGTCCTGATGGCCCTCGCACTGTTCAATGATTTTTCCCGACTGTTCTGACCGCGATTGCGCGGATGGCGTGAATATGCACGCTGAAATGCGGCATCCGCCGCGGCGAACTGCGCGCCGCGTGTCCCGGCACGCGCGCATCGTGGCCGCATCGGTTCGCGCCCTCGCCTGCGCGCTGCTGGTGGCGGCGCCCGTCGCCGCCTGGGGGTTCGACGCATTCACGGTCCGCGACATCCAGGTCGAGGGCGTCCAGCGGACCGAGGCCGGGACGATCTTCTCCTACCTCCCCATCAAGGTGGGCGAGCGCATCGACGACCAGAAGGTCGCCGAAGCCATCAAGGCGCTGTACGCCACAGGTTTCTTCCGCGACGTTCGCATCGAGGCCCAGGGCGATGTGCTGGTCGTCATCGTGCAGGAGCGCCCGACGATTTCCTCGCTCACGTTCGTCGGCAACAAGGAATTCGACACCGACACGATCAAGAAGGCGCTGAAGGACGTTGGCATCGCCGAGGCGCTCATCTTCGACCGCTCCGCCCTCGAGCGCGCGGAACAGGAATTGAAGCGGCAATACATCACACGCGGCAAATACGCGGCGAACGTGCAGACGACGGTGACGCCGCAGGAGCGCAATCGCGTCGCCATCAACTTCACGATCGTCGAAGGCGAGACGGCCAGCATCGCGCGCATCAACATCGTCGGCAACAAGGCGTTCACCGAAAAGGCGCTGCGCTCGGAGATCCTCCTCACGACGCCGAACTGGCTGTCGTGGTACACGAAGGACGACCAGTATTCGAAGCAGAAGCTCACGGCCGACCTGGAAACGCTGCGCAGCTTCTACCAGAATCGCGGCTACCTCGAGTTCAACATCGAGTCGACGCAGGTGTCGATCTCGCCGGACAAGGAAGAGGTCTTCATCACGATCAATGTCGTCGAGGGGCCGCGCTATACGGTGGCCGGCGTCAACGTGCTGGGCGACCTGGTGGTTCCCGAATCCGAGATTCGCCGGCTGATCCAGATCCGGCCGGGCGAGAGCTTCGCGCGCTCGAAACTGCAGGCTTCGGTCAAGGACATCAGCGAGCGGATGGGCGTGGACGGCTACGCCTTCGCCAACGTCAATGCAGTTCCCGAAATCGACCGCGCCAAGGCAACCGTCGCGTTCACGTTCTACGTCGACGCCGGGCGCCGCGCGTATGTCCGGCGCATCAACATCTCCGGCAATTCGCGGACGCGGGACGAGGTCATACGGCGCGAACTGCGACAGCTGGAGGACGGGTGGTACGACGGCGTCGCGGATCGAACGCTCGAAGGTGCGCGTGCGCCGCCTGGGCTACTTCGAGGAGGGTGGCGTCAACCTCGAAACCCCGCCCGTGCCCGGGACGCCCGACCAGCTGGATATCGACCTCACCGTCGCGGAGAAGAACACGGGCAACGTGCTCGCCGGTGTCGGCTATTCCAGTTCCGAGGGCGTGGTGTTCAACGCATCGATTTCGCAGCAGAACATCTTCGGCTCGGGCAATGCGCTGTCGCTGGCGATCAACACGAGCAAGATCAACCGGACGATTGCGGCGACGTTCGTCGAGCCGTACTGGACGGTGGACGGTGTTTCGCGCACGCTCGAAATCTACGACAAGTACACGGACCCCAGCTCGCTGGCGGTTTCACAGTATTCGGCGTCGACGCTGGGCGGGGCCATCAGCTTCGGGATTCCGGTGTCGGAAATCGACACCATCAACACCGGCTTCCGCGGTCGAACACACGAACCTCACGCTGTTCCAGCAGAGCCCGCCGATCTACTACGAGTTCGTCCGCGACTTCGGATACTCGACCAACAGCTACATCGTGTCGGGCGGCTGGGCGCGTGACACGCGCAACGACATCCTCTATCCTACGTTCGGCCGCCTGCAGAGCTTCCTGGCGGAGGTCGGACTGCCCTTCGGCGACCTCGCGTACTACAAGCTCAACTACATGAACCAGTCATACTGGCCGGTCTATGGAGAGCTGGTGTTGATGCTGAGAGCGGACTTGGCTATGGCGATGGGTACAACAACAAGCCATTCCCGTTCTTCAAGGCGTTCTATGCCGGCGGCGTGGGTTCGGTGCGCGGCTACGAGGCCGGCACGCTGGGCCCGCGCGACATCTACGGCAATACGCTGGGGGGCAAGCGCAAGATCGTCGGCAATGCGGAGCTGTCTATCCGCTGCTCAAGGGGGACAAGGGCGGTGCGCGTTGGCGGTTTTTTGATGCGGGCCAGATCTACGCCGACGGCACGCAGCCCGAATATCGAGAATTTCCGCTATTCGACGGGCGTTGCCGTGAGCCTGGAATTCGCCGATCGGCCCGCTCAAGTTCAGCTACGCCATCCCGCTCAATTCGATATCGGCCGACAAGATCCAGCGCTTCCAATTCCAGGTGGGCGCGGGCTTCTAGGCCGCTGACACCCGCAGGAGATCAACTTGATACGCAGCCGAGTTCGTCGCCGCCGCCGTCATGCTGTATGCGGTCACGGGCGTCGCGGTCGCCGCCGACTACAAGATCGGATTCGTCAACGCCGAGAGGCTTGTGGCGCGACTCCGCGCCCGCCAAGCGCGCACAGCAGAAGCTGGAAAAGGAATTCGCGCCGAGCGAAGCCGAACTGCAGAAGCTGGGCAAGCAGGTGCGCGACCTGCAGGCCTCGCTGGACAAGGACGGCCCGACGATGGGCGAGCGGAGCGGCGCAACAAGGAGCGCGACCTCGCCAATCAGACGCGCGACCTGCAGCGAATGGAGCGGCAGTTCCGCGAGGACGTGAATCTGCGTCGCGCCGAGGAGTTGGCGGCGGTGCAGGAGCGGGCCAACAAGATCCTGATGCAGATCGCCGAGACCGAGAAATTCGACCTGATCCTGCAGGATCCGGTGGTGTTCGCGAGCCAGAAGATCGACATCACCGAAAAGGTGATCAAGGCGCTCGCCGACAAGTAGCGCGCTAGCGCGGCGGTGCGGGCGCCGCGCTGCATTCGGCCCACGAACTCAAGACAGTGATGCCGCCGAACCCTGCGCCTTCCGGAATGCGCTTGTCCGACCTTGCGACGCGCATTGGTGCCACGCTGGACGGCGACGGCGACGTGCGCGTGGACCGCGTGGCGACGCTCGAGGACCGGTGGACCGGGAACGCTGTGCTTTCGTCGCCGGCGCCCGCTATCGCGCGACAGCTCGCTGCGACGCGCGCCGCCGCCGTCATCGTTGCCCCGGCCCTTGCAAGCGCCACGGCGCTTCCCAAATTCTTCCACGCCAATCCGTACGCGGCCTACGCGAAGGCGGCGGGGATCCTGCATCCGGCCGTTCGGGCCGCCACCGGCGTGCATCCGTCGGCCATAGTCGGCGGACGGGGCGAAGATCGATCCGCAGCGCGTCGATCGGGCCTCACGCGGTCATCGCCGCCGGCGCGCAGATTGCCGCGCGCGTGCAGGTCGGCGCCGGCATGCGCGATCGGCGCCGATGTCGACGCTCGCGGAGGACGTCGTCGTGCATGCCGAACGTCGACGATCTACGCACGCGTCGCGGTCGGCGCGCGCACGATCATCCACGGCGGCGCGGTGATCGGCTCCGATGGCTTCGGCATGGCCGAGGACGAGTGGCCGCTGGCTGAAGATCCCGCAGGTCGGACGCGTCGTCATCGGCGCCGATTGCGAGATCGGCGCCGAACACGACGATCGATCGCGGCGCCATCGACGACACGGTGATCGAGGACGACGTCAAGCTCGACAATCAGATCCAGATCGGGCACAACTGCACGATCGGCGCGCACACGGCCATCGCCGGCTGCGTGGGCATCGCCGGCAGCACGCGCATCGGTCGTAACTGCAAGATCGGCGGCGCGGCGATGATCTCGGGCCACCTGACGATCACCGACAACACCGTCATCTCCGGATGCACGGGCGTGTTCCGTTCGATCGACAAGCCGGGCGTCTACACCGGCGCCTGGCCGGCATTGCCGCATCGCGAATGGCAATATGCAATGTCGGCGACCCGCAGGCTGCGCACGCTCGAAGCGCGGATCGTCCAGCTGGAGCGAACGGCGTCTGGCGAGCGCGCGAACCAGGGGAAGGACGAACGATGAACGCGGCAGATCTCACGGCGATCCTCCGCCCCTGCCGCACCGCTATCCGCAACTCCTGATCGACCGGATGACGGAGCACCAGCCGGGCCGGCTTGCCCGCGGGCATCAAGAATGTCACGGTCAACGAGCCCTATCTTCCAGGGGCATTTCCCGGCTTATCCGGTAATGCCTGGCGTGCTGGTGATCGAGGCGCTGGTGCAGCTGTCCGCGGTGCTCGCGCATGACCAGGGTCTGGCCCTCGACCTGTCCGGCATCGCCGGCGCGCGATTCAAGCGCCAGGTGTCACCGGGCGACCAATTGCTGCTGGAGGCGCGCATGGGGCCGGTGGCGGCGGGCAAGGGCACGTTCGACGTGCAGGCGTCGGTCGATGGTGAACTTGCCGCCGAGGCGCGAGCTGCTCGCGGCATTTGCGCCATTCCGGGTCCCGCGCTGACGGCGGCGGGCAACCGACATGGTCAACGTCCATCCGACCGCGCTCGTCGATTCCGCCGCGCGTGTGGCTGACGACGCGTCCATCGGCGCGTACTCGATCGTCGGCCCCGGCGTGACGATCGGCGCCGGGACGGTCGTCGGGCCGCACGCGGTCGTTACCGGCCGCACGACGATCGGCGATGCGCAACCGGATCTTCCAGTTCGCGTCGATCGGCGACATTCCTCAGGATCGCAAATACGGCGGCGAGCCCACGACGACGACCATCGGCGACGACAATGTCTTCCGCGAATTCGTGTCCATTCACGCGGGCACGGCGCAGGACCGCGGCGACACGCAGATCGGCAACGGCAACCTGTTCCTCGCCTACACGCACGTGGCGCACGACTGCGTCGTCGGCAATTTCACGACGTTTTCCAACAACGCGCAGATCGCCGGCCACGTCCACATCGGCGACTGGGTCGTCATGGGCGCGTATTCCGGCGTCCACCAATTCGGCCGCGTCGGCGCGCACGCGATGGTCGGCACGTTCGCCGTCGTTCTGCAGGACGTCCCGCCGTTCACCACGGTGTCCGGGTTACCCGGCCAAGCCGCATGGCACCAACAACGAGGGCCTGCGCCGGCGCGGCTTCACCGGCGAGCGACATCCTCGAAGTGCGTCGCGCCTACAAGACGCTGTACCGCGAGAACCTGACGCTCGAAGAGGCCAGGGCGAAGATCGCCGCCGCCGCTGCCCGCGCGCCAGTGCTGGCACCGCTGGTCGAGTTCCTGGCGGTCCCCGGCCGCGGCATCGTGCGCTGACCGTGGCCGGGATCACCATCGGCATCGTCGCCGGCGAGGCGTCAGGCGACGCGCTGGCCGCAACACTCATTCGCGCGGTGCGCGCGTCGCATCCCGACGTGCGCTTCGTCGGCGTCGCCGGCCCGCAGATGGAGGCGGCCGGCTGCGAGGCCTGGTACTCGGTGGAGCGGCTCGCGTTGCGCGGCTTCGTCGAGGTCGTCGCACATCTGCCGCAACTGTTCCGGCTGCGCCGGGAATTGCGCGCGCGCTTCGTGGCGGAACGCGTGCCGCTGTTCATCGGCGTCGACGCGCCCGACTTCAACTTCGGCCTCGAGAGAGCGCTCAAGCGGCGCGGCGTGCGTACGGTCCACTTCGTCAGCCCGTCGGTGTGGGCGTGGCGGCGCCGAGCGGCTGCGAACGATCGGCCGCGCCGTGGACCGGATGCTCGCGCTGTTTCCGTTCGAGCCGGCGCTCTACGAGGCGACCGGCATCCCGGTCACCTACGTCGGCCACCCGATGGCCGCAGACGCGGCGACGCACGCGACCCGCCGCGAGACCCGCGAGCTGCTCAAGCTGAAGCCCGCCACGCCCGTGTTCGCGCTGCTGCCGGGCAGCCGGCTGTCCGAAATCGAGATGCACGCCGAGCTGGTGCTGGCCGCGGCGGCGCGCATCCACGACGCGCGCGACGATGCGCGCTTCCTGGTGCCGTTCGTCACACGCGCCACCCGCGACGCGTTCGAGACGGCGATGCATCGGAAAGGCTACGACGCGCTGCCGATCACGCTGCTCTACGGCCACGCGGAGGACGCGCTGCGCGCCGCCGACGTCGGCATCGTCGCGTCCGGCACGGCTACGCTCGAGGCGGCGCTCGCGCGCTGCCCGCACGTCATCTTCTACCGCGTCTCGACATTGACGGCACGCATCGTCCTGCGCAAGCTTCTGCTGCCCTATGTGGGGCTGCCCAACGTTCTTGCCGGCCGCTTCGTGGTGCCCGAATTCCTGCAGGACGATGCGACGGCCGCCAATCTCGCGCAGGCCGCGCTCAATCTGTTCGACGACACGGTGACCCGGCGTCGGTTGGAAGCGCTGTTCGCGGGGTTCGCGGCGCAGCTGTCCGCCGATACCGGCACGCTCGCCGCCGCGGCGGTGCTCGAGGAATTGCGGCTGGCAGGGGTGCCATGCTGAGCGCCGGCGTCGACGAGGCCGGGCGCGGTCCGCTTGCCGGTCCGGTCTTCGCCGCCGCGGTCATCCTCGACCCGGCGCGACCGCATTCGCGGCCTGCGCGATTCGAAAGTGCTGTCGCCGCAGCGGCGCGAGGAACTGGCCGTCGAGATCCGCGCGCAGCGCGATCGCCTGGGCGGTGGCGTCGGCCGACGTCGGTCGAGATCGACACGCTCAACATCCTGCGGGCGACACTGCTGGCGATGCGCCGCGCCGTCGAAGCGCTTTCGGTGCTGCCGCTCGAGGCGCTGGTCGACGGCAACCAGTGCCCGCAGCTTGCCTGCCCGGTGCACGCGATCGTCAAGGGGGACCGCGACGTCGCGTCGATCTCGGCGGCGTCGATCCTGGCCAAGACCGCGCGCGACGCACTGCTGATCGAACTCGACGCCCGCTATCCGGCGTACGGATTCGCGCACAACAAAGGCTACGGCACGCCCGAGCACCTGGCGGCGCTCGATCGGCACGGACCGTGCGCGATCCACCGCAAGTCGTTCGCGCCCGTCGCGCAGATGCGCATCGAATTCGCATTGTAGCGGCGGCGCCCGCGCGCGACGAGCGCGGTGTCCTGACCATCTGCCCCACCTGTGCAAGAATGTAGGCTTCGAACGCTTGGGACTTGAGGGGTCGCGATGATTCATTGCGTTCTGCATGACCCGATGGATTCGGTTGCGGTCGTGGTCGTCGAGGGCGTCACCGCGGGCATGACGCTCACGGGGCTCGTTCTCGACGAAGACCGGACGCTGACGCTTCCCTGCGTTCAGGACATTCCGCTCGGGCACAAGGTCGCGCTGAAGGACATGGCGGTGGGCGACACGGTGATCAAGTATGGCGTGGACATCGGCAAGGTCGTGGCGCCGATCGGCAGGGGGCAGCACGCCCATGTCCACAACATCAAGACCAAGCGCTGGTAGCCGGCCGTGACGATGCACCGCAACTTCTGGGGCTATCGCCGCGAAAACGGTCGCGTGGGCGTGCGCAACCACGTGCTCGTCCTGCCGGTGGACGACCTGTCCAACGCGGCGTGTGAAGCGGTGGCCCACAACATCAAGGGGACGCTGGCGATTCCGCATCCTTACGGCCGGCTGCAGTTCGGCGCCGATCTCGACCTGCATTTCCGCACGCTGATCGGCACGGGCGCAAATCCCAACGTCGCCGCGGTCGTGGTCATCGGGATCGAGGAGCAGTGGACGCGCAAGGTCGTCGACGGCATCAAGGCCACGGGCAAGCCGGTGGCGGGATTCGGCATCGAACTCCACGGCGACCACGACACGATCATGCGTGCGTCGAAAGCCGCACGCGAATTCCTGCAGCAGGCGAGCGAGCGCCACCGAGTCGCGTGCGATCTCGAGGAACTCTGGGTGTCGACCAAGTGCGGCGAATCGGATACGACGTCGGGCTGTGGCGCCAATCCGACGGTCGGCGACGCCTTCGACAAGCTCTACGCGGCGGGCTGCACGCTGGTCTTCGGCGAGACGACGGAATTGACGGGCGGCGAGGCAATCGTCGCGGCGCGCTGTCGCGACGAGCGCGTGCGTGCGGACTTCCTGCGGGTGTTCGACCGCTACCAGGAAGTCATCAACCGCCACAAGACCAGCGACCTGTCCGACTCGCAGCCGACGAAGGGCAACATCGCCGGCGGGCTGACGACGATCGAGGAAAAGGCCCTGGGCAACATCCAGAAAATCGGCAGGAAGTGCGTCGTCGACGGCGTCCTCGACAAGGCGGAAACGCCGGGAGGCCCGGGGCTGTGGTTCATGGACTCGTCGTCGGCCGCCGCGGAAATGGTCACGCTGTGCGCCGCGGCCGGGTTCGTCGTCCATTTCTTTCCGACAGGGCAGGGCAACGTCATCGGCAATCCGATCCTTCCCGTCATCAAGATCTGCGCCAATCCGCGCACGGTCCGCACGATGAGCGAGCACATCGACGTCGACACGTCCGGCCTCCTGCAACGCGAGATCACGATGGGGCAGGCCGGCGACAAGCTCATCGACATGATGTTCCGCACGGCGAATGGACGCCTGACGGCGGCCGAGGCGCTGGGACACCGCGAATTCGTGCTGACGCGCCTCTACGAAAGCGCGTGACGCGCCGAATATTTCCGTGACCGTCGCCACCGCTTCCCGCGATACCGTCGCATTGCCCGACATTGCGGCGATCCGCGCCGCGCACGCGCGGATCGCCCCTTACGTCCATCGCACGCCGGTGTTCACGTGCGCGACGCTGGATGAAGTCGTCGGCGCGCGCCTGTTCTGGAAGTGCGAGAACTTCCAGAAGGTCGGTGCGTTCAAGGCGCGCGGCGCGTGCAACGCGGTTTTCTCGCTGGCGGAAGCGGCCGCGGCGCGCGGCGTGGTGACGCATTCGTCGGGCAACCACGGCGCGGCGCTGGCCTATGCGGCGCAGCGGCGGGGCATTCCGGCGTTTGTCGTGATGCCGGAGAACGCGGCTAAGGTGAAGCAGGCGAATGTCGCGCGGTTCGGAGCGACGATTCGCCTCTGCGCGCCAACGCAGGCGGCGCGCGAGCAGGCGTGCGCCGACGTCGCGCGCGAGACCGGCGCGACGCTCATCCACCCCTACGACGACGTGCGCGTGATCGCGGGACAGGGGACGGCCGCCGTCGAGCTCCTCGATGCGATACCGGACCTGGACGTGGTCATCGCGCCCATTGGCGGCGGCGGCCTCCTTTCCGGAACGGCCATCGCGGCGGCCGCAATGAAGCCGGGCATCACGATCTGTGGCGCGGAGCCTAAGGGCGCCGATGACGCGGCGCGCGGATTCATCTCGGGGAAGGTTGAGCCGCTGCCTCATCCGGCGACGATCGCCGACGGGCTGCGCGCGACGTTGTCCGCGCGCACGCTGCACGCCATCCGGAGCCACGTCGCCGCGGTCGGCACCGCCGGGGAAGACGAGATCGTCCGCGCCATGCGCATGACGTGGGAGCGCATGAAGGTGATCATCGAGCCTTCTTCCGCCGTGCCGCTCGCCTGCCTGCTCGAAGGCACCCTTGCGGTTTCGGGCAAGCGAGTCGGCATCATCGTCAGCGGTGGCAACGTCGACCTCGACCGCCTTCCCTGGCAATGACATCGATGCGCCCTGGACCCGGACATCCGTCTTGAACCACCACATTGCCACCTCCGCCTATCCGCGCTTCCATCTGGCGTTTCCGGTGACCGACCTTGCCCGCGCGCGCGACTTCTACGGCCGGTACCTGGGCTGTGCCGAAGGAAGGAGTTCGGAGGCTTGGGTCGACTTCGATTTCTTCGGCCACCAGATCGTCGCGCACAAGGTTGCTTCGGCGCAGATGTCCGACGCGACCAGCTTAGTCGACGGCGACGATGTTCCGGTGCGGCATTTCGGCGTCGTGCTGTCGCTGCCCGCGTGGGAGGCGCTTGCGGCAAAGTTCAAGGCGGCGGGGCAGGCCTTCGTCATCGAGCCGCATGTCCGCTTTCGCGGCGAGCCTGGGGAGCAGGCGACGATGTTCTTCCTCGATCCTTTCGGCAATGCGCTCGAGTTCAAGGCGTTCGCCGACCCCGACCGCCTGTTCGCCAGGTAACGTCCGAACACGCGCGGTCGACGCGACCTGCCGTGCCAACCTTCACGCTGCAGCAACTGACGGACCTCTCGCAGCGCGCGCTCGCGCGGGCCGGCGCCAGCGACGACGCGGCGCGCGCGACGGCCCATGCGCTCGTCGCCGCCGAGGCGCAAGGTCTCTCGGGGCACGGCATGTCGCGCGTGCCGCAATATGCGCTGCACCTTCGCAACGGACGCGCCGATGGCAACGCTGTGCCCGGGATAGTCAGGAGCAAGGGTTCCGCATTGCTGGTCGATGCAGGCTCGGGACTCGCGTTTCCGGCCTGCGCACTGGCGGTGGCGGAAGCGGTGCGCCGTGCACGCGAGTCGGGGGTCGCGTTCGCGGGCGTGACCAACAGCCATCACTTCGGTGTGGCGGCCAATCACCTGCTTCCGGTTGCGGACGCGGGGATGGTCGGCTTGGCCTTCGGCAATTCGCCTGCGGCGATGTCGGCCCCGGGAGGAAAGCGGCCCCTATTCGGCACCAATCCCGTTGCGGCCGTCTTTCCGCGGCGTGAAGGCAAGCCGTTGTCCATCGACCTTTCGCTCTCGCAGGTCGCGCGCGGCAAGGTGATGGTGGCGGCGAAGCAAGGCGAGGCGATTCCACTGGGCTGGGCGCTCGACGGTGACGGGCTGCCGACGACGGACGCCACGGCCGCGCTCGTAGGCTCGATGCTACCGATGGGCGGCGCCAAAGGCGCGATGCTGGCGCTGATCGTCGAGCTCCTGGCCTGCGCGCTCACGGGCGCCGCGTTCGGCTTCGAAGCCGATTCGTTCTTTGTCGACGAGGGCAACCGGCCGCGGCTGGGACAGGCCTTTCTGGTGATCGACCCGGACGCGCTGGCGGGTCGCCGGGTGTATCTCGACCGCGTCGAGGCACTGGTGGCCGCTATGCTGGAAGATCCGGGCGTGCGGCTTCCGGGCGCCCGCCGCGAGGCGCTCGCGGCGAAGGCCGAGCGCGACGGCATCGAAATCCCGCCTGCGCTCGCAGCAGAATTGGCGCGGCTCGCCGACGGTTGACGCCAAGGATAAACGACCCGTGCTTGCGCGACAGGCGCCCCGATCCAATCGGGCTAGATCGGCTTGGCAATTCTGGCGGGCGGGCGCCGCGCCACCGCAAGCGCCTCGCGCAGCGGAGTGAAGAGGCCGGGCGCCGCCGCGATCACTTCGTTGCCGCGCAGGAAGTCCGTGCCGCCCGCAAAATCGCCGACGCGGCCGCCCGCTTCGCTGACCAGCAGCGCGCCCGCGGCGACGTCCCATGACCTCAAGTTCATCACCCAGAATCCGTCGAGGCGTCCGGCGGCCAGGTGCGCCATGTCGAGCGCGCACGAGCCTGCGCGGCGGACGCCCGCGCACTTTGCTGCCAGGTAGTTGAACGTCGGCAAGTAGGCGGCGAGCATCGGGCTCTCGCGCGGCGGAAGCATCGTTCCCAGCAGCGCGTTGGCCAGTTCGGTGCACGCGGAAACGCGCATCGGCGCTCCATTGCGCTGAGCGCCCAAGCCCTTGATCGCAGTGAAGCACTCGTCGTGGACCGGGTCGTAGACGACGGCGTGCGTTGTGTCGGTTCCATGCAGCAGCGCGATGGAGATGGCGTAATACGGAAAGCCGTGGATGAAATTTACGGTGCCGTCGATCGGATCGACGATCCATTTGTAGCCGGCGCCTTCGCGGGCGCCCGCGATATGGCCGGATTCCTCGCCAAGGATCGCGTGTTCCGGAAACGCGCCGCGGATCGTCGCGACGATCGCATCCTCCGCCTCCACATCGGCCGTGGACACGATGTCGCCGTGTTCCTTCGAAAAAGTCGGCAGCCGCTTCAAGTCGCGCGCGGCGTCGGCGACGACCGATGCCGCACTGCGCGCCGCGCGCACCGCCACGGCCAGTACCGGGTCGTTCGCCGCCGCCATTACGCCAGTCCGCCGATCATCATGACGGCCATTCTAATCCTCGTCGGCGGTGCGAACGCGCAGCGCCGCCGTGGCGGGTGGCACGTACTTGCCGACAAACGCGCGGTCGATCCGGTCTTTCCAGCGCCATACCCAATCACCCTGGAACACGAACGGACCGCGCGACGCGATCGCATGTCGGCCGCCGGTGGAGATAAGCGCGAGGGCGCGCGGCTGCGGCACATAGGGTCGCGGTGACTCGTTGCGAACCGCGCGGCGCAGGTTCGCGGCGAGCGGCGGGCCCTGGCGGACCGCGAACACGCCGGATTTCGGGCGAGGGTGGGCGATCTGTGTTGCACAATCGCCGGCCGCGAACACGAATGGGTGCGACAGCGAGCGAAGCGTATCGTCGACCTGGACGAAACCACGCGCATCGCACGCCAGTCCCGACGCCGCGGGCCACGGCTGGGACCCGGCCGAGGTCACCCAGACGATGCGGTCGACGGCGATGCGCCGATGGTGCGTGGCGATGACGGCGCCGGGCTCGACGGCGATCGCTCCGCTGGAGAGATGGAGGACGACATCCCGTGCGACGAGGAGCTTGCCGAAACGCGCGCGCACCGCGGGGGCGTGCTCCGGCAGCAGTTGCGGCTGGTCGGTGATGAGCGCGAAGCGCGGTGCCGCGTCACCAAGTTCGGCGTGAAGCCGATACTGCATCGCGAGCAGCAGTTCGACACCGCCGGCGCCGCCGCCGACGATCGCAATCGTGTCGAGCTTGCCGGCGGCAGCCTCCGCGAGTAGCTTGTCCCACGCCGTCAGGAATGACGCCGCGGGCCTGACCGCGATGGTGTTTTCGCGGGAGCCGGGCACGTTCATCGTATCCGGGATGGAGCCGATATCCAGCGACACGATGTCGAACGGCTCGGTATCGCCATCGGCCAGCGCGAGGGTCTTCGTGTAGAGGTCGAGTCCGACGACGCTGTCGTCGACGAAGCGCGCGCCTGCCCATTTCGCCAACGGCAGGAGATCGATGTGCGACTCCTCCGTGTTGTAGTGGCCGGCGACAAGGCCCGGAAGCATGCCGGAGTACGCAGCGAGTCGCGACGGCGAAACAAGCGCCGCCTCCAGTTCGGGCTGCGGCTGCAACGCAAGCCGGCGCAGCACCTCGACGTGGCTGTGCCCGCCGCCGACCAGGACGAGGCGCGTCGCCCGCGTTTTCATCCGACGGTCACGCCCAGCATCATGCCGCCATCCCGGAGCGATCGCGGACGGTGAAATCGTAGTCGTAACGTCCCGCGGGTGGAACCAGGAACGATTCGTTGTCGTCGTTGCATGTGTCCGCGCCCAAGCCCTGCCAATGGATGATCGTCGGCTCCGCTCCGCGGACCGCCAGGCGGCCCGATTCCAAGCCGAGCGCGGTCAATCCTTGCAACATGCGGCGGCGGAGATCTGGACGGGCAATGCGGGCATCGTCGGTGAGTTGCGGTCGTCGAAGCTTAGCGGCTCCTCGCATCGCGGTCGAGCGGCCGCACGCCACGTAGAGCTTCTTGCCGTCGGGTGTGAGCGCGACATGGCCGTTCTTTCCTCGCGACGGAATTTGGGTGAAACTCGGGGCCGGTCCGCTTGGGGCCGGTTTCTTTTATGCTACACGACGCCGCGCCACCGTCCCTGCCGCAACTCCCCCTACATGCCCCCTTCCACCGCCCGGGATCGCTGCGGCGCATTCACCGCGGTCTTCGCCGGCGTCTGTCTCTGTGCGGGATCGCTGTGGGCACAGACGCCTGCGGCACCGGCGACGCCACCGCCGCCGGCCGACGTGACGTTCGACCCGATCACGGTCACCGCGACGCGGGGCGCGGAGCGCATGTTCGAGGTTCCCGCCTCCGCCGACGTCATCCTCGGTTCGACCATTCGCGACGGCCAGCCGGCGATCAATCTGTCCGAGTCGCTGGCGCGCGTGCCGGGCGTGTTCGCGGCCAACCGCAACAATTATGCGCAGGACCTTCAGCTGAGTTCGCGCGGCTATGGCGCCCGCGCGACGTTTGGCGTGCGCGGCGTGCGGCTGTACCAGGACGACATTCCGGCGACGATGCCGGACGGACAGGGACAGACCGGAAGTTTCAGCCTGCTGTCCGCGCAGCGCATCGAAGTGTTGCGCGGGCCGTTTTCGACGCTCTATGGCAACGCGTCGGGCGGCGTCGTGTCCGTGTATACCGAGGACGGCACGCCGGTGCCCGTGGTCAATTTCACGGGAAGCGTCGGCAGCTACGGCACCTCGATCGTGGGTGCCAAGGCCACCGGCATCCAGGACGGCGTGGGCTATGTCGCGGCGTTCAGCAATTTCGACACCGACGGCTATCGCGAGCACTCGTCGGCGCTGCGCCAGATCGCCAATGCCAAGCTCACGTTCAACGCGACCGACTCGACGCACGTCTCTCTGATCGCCAATTCGCAGTACCAGCCGCAGACGCAGGACCCGCTGGGCCTCACATATGCGCAATGGAAGGCCGATCCGCGCCAGGCCGATCCCGTGGCGATCCTGTTCAACACCAGCAAGACGATCAATCAGGTGCAAGGCGGCGCGGCGGTCGACCAGGTGCTCAACGCCGACACGAGCCTTCGCGTGACCGGATACGGCGGTGAACGGCAGATCCGGCAGTACCTGGCGCTCACCGGCGTCGGCGCGACGTCGTCGGGCGGTGTGGTCGACCTGAACCGCAATTTCGAAGGCGTCGGGGTGCGGCTGATCTATCATGGCAGCCTGCTCGATCGGCCATTGACGCTCAACACGGGCGTCGACGGCGACCGCCTGCACGAGCTGCGGCGGGGCTATGTGAACAACAACGGTTCGATGGGCGAATTGAGGCGCAACGAAGACGACAACGTCACCAGCGGCGACATCTATGCCGAAGCGCAGTGGTATGCGCTGCCCGAGTTGTCGGTAACCCTCGGTGTGCGCTCGAGCCAGGTCCGTTACGACTCGGCCGATCATTACATCGTCGGGCCGAATCCGGACGACAGCGGCACGCGGACGTACTACAACACGAGCCCCGTCGCCGGCCTGGTCTGGCACGCCGCCGACAATCTCAACCTGTACGCGAGTTACGGACAGGGGTTCGAGACGCCGACATTCGCCGAAATCGCCTACCGGGTGACCGGCACGGGGTTGAACCTCGCGCTGGATCCGGCGACGTCGACATCGTACGAGATCGGCTCGAAGTGGTTTCCCACGGCAAACCAGCGGGTGAATATCGCGGCATTCACGGCCACGACCAACCAGGAAATCGTGATCAATACCGCGACGGGCGGGCGCACGACCTATCGCAACGCCAGCAAGACGAACCGCCGCGGCTTCGAGGCCGAATGGGATGCGGACCTGGGCCAGGGATTCATCGCGCATGCCAATTACACGTACCTGCTCGCCGAATTTGCCGATCCTTACGTCACAGGCGTCCCTCCTGTCGTGACGCCGGCCGGCTCAAGGCTCCCCGGCGTGCCGCCGCAGCAGGTGTTCGGCGTGCTCGAATGGACGCCTGGCGGGTACTATGGATTCAGCGCCGCCGGCGAGGTCCAGTACGTCGGGCGCATCTACGTCAACGACGTGAATTCCGCCTTCGCACCGGCGTACACGATCGGCAATGTGCGCGTGGGCTTCGCGCAGGCCGTCGAGCGTTTCCGCTTCTCGGAGTACGTGCGCTGCAACAATATCGCGAACGTCAACTATGTGGGTTCGGTGATCGTCGGCGACACCAATGGCCGCTATTACGAGCCTTCGCCCGGCCGCAACTGGTTCGCAGGGGTGAGCGTCAGTGCCGCCTTCTGACCGCTACACGCGGACGGCCATCGTCCTGCACTGGCTGATCGCGCTGGCCGTCATCGCGCAGTTCACTTGGGGCTGGTGGATGCAGACGATCCCCAAGCAGCCGCCGGGCATCCGCGCCGACGCGTTCAACCTGCACAAGTCGGTGGGGCTCGCGATACTTTCGCTGATGACTTTGCGCCTCTTGTGGCGCTGGCGGCATCCGGCGCCGGCACTTCCCGCGATGCCGCGCTGGCAGGCGCTGTTGGCGCATGCGAACCACGCGCTGCTGTACATCGCGCTCTTCGTCCAGCCGCTGGCGGGCTATCTTGGATCGGTCTACAGCGGCTATCCGGTCAGGCTATTCGGCATTATGCTGCCCGCGTGGGGGCGGGCGGATCCGTCGCTCAAGGACCTGTTCAGCACCGTGCACTACGTGAACAGCTGGGTGCTGGCAGCCGCGGTGACGCTGCATTTCGCGGCGGCGCTCAAGCATGCATTCATCGACCGCGACGGACTCCTGTCGCGGATGGGACTGGGAGCCACGACGAAGTAGGCAGGCGTGCGCCGGCCCCGCCTAGCGCGCGGCGTCGATTAGCGCCGCGGTCTCGTCGAAATGTTCGTCTCGCGCCATGTCGGCGGCGGTCTTGCCGCGGTTGTCCTTCACCTTGGGATTGGCGCCGGCGGACAACAGCACTTTCACCGTCTCGGTCTTGCCGAATCCCGCCGCCCACATGAGCGCCGTCAGGTCGTTGTTGTAGACCGCGTTCGGGTCGATCCCTTTCCCCAGCAGCAGCAGCACGACGTCGGTCCGGCCGGCGCCGGCCGCGTAGGTCATTGCGTTCTTCTGCAGACGGTCGACGGCGACGACACTCGCGCCCTTGTCCAGCAGCTGCTTCACCATCGCGGTCTGGCCGTTGAACGCCGCGGCCATCAGCGGCGTGACTCCGTTGACTGCCGCCAGGTTCACGTCCGCGTCCGCCGCCAGCATCTTTTGCGCGAGGTCGACCTGGTTGTTCTTGAGCAGGATGACGAGCGCGGTTTCACCCAGCCGGTTACGCGAGTTGATAGATGCGCCCGCCGCCAGCGCGCGCTCGAGGCCCACGGCGTCGGCGTTGCGGGCCGCCACCAGGAAGCGCGCGTTGACGGAGAGGTTATCGTTCGCGGCCGTTTGCGCCACCGCGCCTCCGGTCACGCCGCACCACAGCAGGACGACTATCGCCAATTGCAGGAACACGGCCAACCCCTTTCTCGGCAAGTATTATGATGCGGCGCACAATGACCATGTCCATTGCGGCGCAGGATTAAAAGTACTATAAACGACAACGCTGCAACGCGGTCTGACCTGCTGGCCAATGGAATGTTCGCGCGCGGTTCGAAATCCGGTCCAACAAAAACCAAATGGAGGGACGGAATGCTCAATCCATGGAGAATTGCCGGCCTCGGGGTCGCCGCCGCGTTCGCTTTCGGCTGCGTCGCCACGGCGGCCGCGCAGGAAATGTCGGGCGGCGCGACGACGACCGCCAAGGCGATGACGAAGGGCCCGGCGGTAACGCAGGCGCAGCTCGACAACGGCGCGAACGAGACGGGTAACTGGCTGCATTCGAACGGCAGCTACGAGCAGACGCGCTATTACCTCGGCCACCAGATCAACACCAGCAATGTCGCGAAGCTGAAGCCGGCCTTCGTGTTCCAGACCGCGGTGCTCGAGTCGATGGAGACTGCGCCGCTGGTGGTCGACGGCGTGATGTACCTCACGACGTCTTTCAACCACGTCTACGCGATCGACGCCGTCACCGGCGAGGAATACTGGCACTACAAGCACAAGCTGGGGCCGATCGTCACCGTGTGCTGCGGCAACAACAACCGCGGCGTCGCCATCGACGGCGGCAAGCTCTTCATGGGCACGATCGACGCCAAACTGGTCGCGCTCGATGCGAAGACCGGCAAGCTCTTGTGGGAAAAACAGATCGCTGATCCGGAGAAGGGCTATTCGGAGACGATGGCGCCCGCAGTCGTCGACGGCAAGGTGCTGATCGGCACCAACGGCGGCGAGTACGGCATCCGCGGCTTCGTCAAGGCATACGATGCAGCCGACGGCAATCTGCTATGGACGTTCTACACGATCCCCGACAAGGGACAGGAAGGGGTCTGGGCCGTCAACGATGCGACGGGCCGCGACATGCACCGCGACATCGCGGCGGAAAAGGCGGCGCTCGCAAAGGATGGCGGTGGTTTCTATCAAATGCTGGGTGGCGGCGTGTGGATGACGCCCGCGATCGACAAGAAGACGCGCACGGTTTTTTTCGTCGTCGGCAATCCGTCGCCCGACCTCTACGGCGCGATTCGTCCGGGCGACAATCTGTACACCGACTCGATCGTCGCCGTCGACCTCGACAAGGGCACGTACAAGTGGCACTACCAGTACATCGCCCATGACGTCTGGGATCTCGATGCGGTCAGCGCGACAATACTGACGCAGGCGAAGGACGCGTCCGGCAAGATGGTCGACGTCGTAATCCACGGCGGCAAGACCGGCCACATCTACGTGCACGAGCGCAATACGGGCAAGCTCATCCGCTTCTCCGAGGCGATGGTCCCGCAGGAGAACATGTGGGTTCTGCCGACTAAGGACGGCGCGCGGATGTTGCCGGGCGCCAACGGCGGTGTCGAATGGTCGCCGATGGCGGTCAACCCGACGCTTCGCATGGCCTATGCCGCCAACCTGCACCAGCCGATGACCTACCACGTCGAGGCCTCCCCCTATCCGGGCGGCAAGCTGTGGCTCGGCGGCGCGTTCAAGACCATCCCCAGCGAAGAGCAATCGGGACGCCTGGTCGCCGTCAACCTGGATACCGGCAAGGTGGCGTGGAGCGTCAAGACGCCGCAGCCGCTGATCGGCGGCGTGCTCGCAACGGCTGGGGGGCTGGTCTTCAACGGCGAAGCCAACGGCTGGTTCAAGGCCTATGACGCACACAACGGCAAGGAACTGTGGAAATACAATGCCGGCGCGGGCGTGAACGCGCCGGCGGTGTCGTACATTGTCGGCGGCAAGCAGTACGTGGCCGTGGCGGCCGGCGGCAACAACCAGATCGACGCCAAGCGCGGCAACAGCGTTTTCGTGTTCGCGTTGCCCTAAGCGCTGAACTTTTCGATCGGGCGGCCACTCCGTTGCAACGGGGTGGCCGCTCTTTTTATGCTTGCTCCAACGAAAACCATGCTGAAGCTCCTCGTCCCTCTGCTTCTGTCCGCCTCGCTGCTCTTAGGCATGCCCGCGCGCGCGCAAAGCGACGACGCCGCGCGCAAGCTCGCCGAACCTTGCTTCGCCTGCCACGGGACCAACGGCAACTCGCAGAACCCTCTCTATCCGGTGCTGGCGGGACAGTCGTGGCGCTACATCTACATCCAACTGCAGGACTTCAAGGCAGCGCGGCGGACCGAACCGGTAATGTCGCCGATCGCCGCCAACCTTTCGCGCGACGATATGATGGCGCTGGGCAACTTCTTCCAGGCGCAGAAACCGGTGCCGATAGACGTCAAGGTCGACGGCGCGCGCGTCGAGGCGGGCCGCAAGGTCTCCGATGCCGTGCTGTGTCCGATGTGCCATCTCGGCGGCTTCGTCGGCCAAAACGAGATTCCCAAGGTCGCGGGCCAATGGCCGCAATACGTCAAGAAACAGCTGCAGGACTTCAAGGCCCGGCGCCGTACCAACGATGCCGGCAACATGACGAGCGTGGCGGGCACGCTGTCCGACGAGGATATCGAGAATCTGGCGCAGTACATCGCCAACCTTTAGCTTCGGGCGCTTCGAGAATTGCTGGTCTCGCATTGCCGCCGCATGGCGCGCACAGTATGCTTACAAGTTCCGAGCAATTTCCAGTTTCCCTCGCCAAGAGTGCATCCACGCTCCTTAAGCGCCAACCCAATGGAGGAGTGCATGTCCGTCAAGCTATCGCTGACCGTCAACGGCACGGCCGTGACCGCGGATGTCGAGTCCCGCACGTTGCTGGTCGAATTCCTGCGATCCAACTTAGGGCTGACGGGCACGCATGTCGGCTGCGACACCGGCCAGTGCGGGGCCTGCACCATCCATCTCGACGGGCGCGCGGTCAAGGCCTGCAACATGCTCGCGGCTCAGGCCAATGGCGCCGCCGTCCTCACGATCGAGGGCCTGGCCGCCGCGGACGGCACGATGCATCCGATGCAGGCGGCGTTCAAGGAATGCCACGGCCTGCAATGCGGCTTCTGCACGCCGGGCATGGTGATGAGCGCCATCGACCTCGTTCAAGCGCATCCGAAGGCCGACGAGCAGGCGATCCGCGAAGGGCTGGAGGGCAACTTCTGCCGCTGCACCGGATACCACAACATCGTCCGCGCGGTGCGCGAAGGCGCCACCGCGATGGGAAAGTAGGACTTGAGGAGCGACGGGCATGGGTGCCACTGATTCGGGCGTCATCGGTCAATCGGTTCGCCGCAAGGAGGATGTGCGGTTCCTGACCGGCGCCGGCCAGTACACGGACGACGTCACGCTTGCGCACCAGACCTGCGGCTATTTCCTGCGCTCGCCGCATGCGCACGCGAAGATCCGCAAGATCGACACGACCAAGGCCAGGGCCGCGCCCGGGGTGGTCGCGATTTTCACCGGGGAGGATCTGACCGGTGTCAACGGCCTGCCGTGCGGCTGGCTTATCACCGGCACGGACGGCAAGCCGATGAACGAGCCGCCCCATCCGGTGCTCGCGCAGGGCAAGGTGCGACATGTCGGCGACCAGGTCGCGCTGGTGATCGCCGAAACGATGCATCAGGCGAAGGATGCGGCGGAACTTATCGACGTCGACTACGAGACCTTGCCCGCCGTCGTGAACTGCGTGGACGCGCTCAAACCGGGCGCCCCCCAGATCCATGAACAGGCGCCGGGGAACAAGTGCTACACGTGGGCGCTGGGCGACAAGGCCGCCGTCGACGCCGCGTTCGCCAAGGCGGCGCACGTCACCAAGCTCGACATCGTCAACAACCGGCTGATCCCAAACGCCATCGAGCCGCGCGCGGCGGTAGCCTCGTACAGCCGGTCCGACGATTCGTACACGCTGTATGTCGCCAACCAGAATCCGCACGTCGAGCGGCTGCTGATGACCGCGTTCGTGCTGGGACTGCCGGAAACGAAGGTGCGCGTGATCGCACCCGACGTCGGCGGCGGCTTCGGCTCCAAGATCTACCTGTACGCGGAGGAAACCGCGCTTGTCTGGGCGTCGAAGAAGGTCAACCGGCCGATCAAGTGGGCGGCGGATCGCAGCGAAGCATTCCTGTCCGATGCGCATGGCCGCGATCACGTCACGCACGCCGAGCTCGCGCTGGACAAGGACGGCAAATTCCTCGCGATGCGCGTGCACACGACGGCCAACATGGGCGCCTACCTGTCGACGTTCGCGTCGTGCATTCCGACGATCCTGTACGCGACGCTGCTGGCCGGGCAGTACACAACCCCGGCGATCCATTGCGAAGTGACGGCATCCTTCACCAACACGGCGCCCGTCGATGCCTACCGCGGTGCGGGCCGCCCGGAAGCCACGTTCGTGGTCGAGCGGCTCGTCCATCAGGCGGCCGTCGATATCGGCATCGCGCAGGACGAAATCCGGCGGCGCAACTTCATCCGGAAGTTCCCCCATGCCACGCCGGTGGCGCTCACCTACGACACCGGAAATTACGACGCGACGCTCGATGAGGCGAACAAGATGGCCGATGTCGCCGGCTTTCCGGCGCGCAGGGCGGAGGCCGCGAAGCGCGGCAAGCTGCGGGGCATCGGGTATGCGTCGTATATCGAGGCGTGCGGACTGGCGCCGTCCAATGTCGCTGGCGCGCTCGGCGCGCGGGCAGGACTGTTCGAATCGGGGCAGGTGCGCGTCAATCCGACCGGCAGCGTGACGGTGTTCACCGGTTCCCACAGCCATGGCCAGGGACACGAGACGACGTTCGCGCAGATCGTGGCGTCGAAGCTGGGCATCGACATCGCCAATGTCGAAGTCGTGCACGGCGATACCGGTCGCGTCGCGTTCGGCATGGGAACCTATGGCTCGCGCTCGTTGGCGGTGGGCGGCACCGCCATCGTCAAGGCGCTGGACAAGGTGATCGCGAAGGGCAAGAAGATTGCGGCGCATCTGCTCGAGGCGGCGGAGGCGGACATCGAGTTCAAGGACGGCAAGTTCACCGTCGCCGGCACGGACCGCAGCAAGGCGTTCGCGGAAGTTTCATTGGCGGCGTACGTGCCCCACAACTATCCGCTCGACAAGCTCGAGCCGGGACTCGATGAAACCGCGTTCTACGACCCCACCAATTTCACCTACCCGGCCGGGACACACATCTGCGAGGTCGAGATCGATCCGGAAACCGGCGCGTTGAAGATCGTCAATTTCACGCGCGTCGCGACGACTTCGGCAACATCATCAATCCGATGATCGTGGCGGGACAGGTGCATGGTGGCCTGACGCAGGGTATCGGCCAGGCGCTGCTCGAGGCCTGCGTGTACGACCCGGACAGCGGCCAGTTGCTGACCGGCAGCTACATGGACTATGCGATGCCGCGTGCCGATGACGTTCCGTCATTCAAGGTGTCCACGAAGGTGACGCCGTGCACGCACAATCCGCTGGGCGCCAAGGGCTGCGGCGAGGCGGGGGCCATCGGCGCCCCCGCGGCCCTGATGAACGCCGTGCACGATGCGCTGTCGGCCGTGGGGGTCAAGCGAATCGACATGCCCGCGTCGCCGCACCGGGTATGGCAGGCTATCCAATCGGCGCGCGCTTAAAGGAGCCCGAGATGTACGCATTCGAACTGCACAAAGCCGACTCCCTCGCCAATGCCGCGGCGATACTGGCCAAGACGGGCGGCAGGCCACTGGCCGGCGGACAGAGTCTCGTCGCCGCGATGAAGATGCGGCTGGCCGTCCCGGGCGCGCTGGTCGACTTGTCCGGCGTGCCGGAGTTGACCGGTATCCGCAAGGAAGGCGACGCCGTCGTGATCGGTGCGATGACGCGGCACGCGGACGTCGCGGCATCGGATGTGGTCAAGGGGGCAATTCCCGCGCTTGCCGCGCTTGCGGAAGGCATCGGCGACCGCCAGGTGCGCAACATGGGCACGCTGGGCGGCTCGCTCGCCAACAACGATCCTGCCGCGGACTATCCCGCCGCCGTGGTAGCGCTGGGTGCCACCGTCAACACCAACAAGCGCAAGATCGACGCCGATGAATTCTTCAGGGGCATGTACGAGACGGCGCTGGGGGACGGGGAGATCATCACGTCGGTCAGCTTTCCGATCCCGAAGAAGGCGGCGTACGTGAAGTTCCCGCAGCCGGCGTCACGCTTCGCGCTGGTCGGCGTGTTCGTCGCGCAGGGCGCGGGCGGCATACGCGTTGCCGTGACCGGAGCGTCGTCGTCGGTGCACCGGGCGAAAGCGCTGGAGGATGCACTGGCGAAGAGCTTCACTGCCGACGCCGCGAAGGCGGTCAAGATCGACGCCAAGAACCTCAACAGCGACCTGCACGGATCGGCCGCCTACCGTGCGCACCTCGTATCGGTTCTGGCCGCGAGGGCCGTCGCCGCGATGGCCTGATCGCGGTGCGCTCGCTCTCGCACCTTTTCGAGAACAACCGGGCCTGGTCCGAGCGCATCCGCCGAAGCCGTCCGGATTTCTTCGCCGACCTGTCGCGGCAGCAGCGGCCCAAGTATCTGTGGATCGGCTGCGCCGACAGCCGTGTGCCGGCCAACGAGATCGTCGGATTGCTGCCGGGCGAACTGTTCGTCCACCGCAACATCGCCAACGTGGTCGTGCACAGCGACCTGAACTGCCTTTCCGTCATGCAATTCGCCGTGCAGGTGTTGCAGGTCGAGCACATCATCGTCTGCGGCCATTACGGCTGCAGCGGCGTCGCTGCCGCACTGCAGGACCAGCGTGTCGGATTGGCCGACAACTGGCTTCGCCACGTGCAGGACGTGCACTCCAAACACGACCACAAGGTGGCGGCGGTGGCGGAGCTCCCGGGTCGCGTGGACCGGTTGTGCGAACTCAACGTGATCGAGCAGGTTGCCAACGTGTGCCAGACGACCGTCGTGCGGGACGCCTGGGACCGCGGCCAGGAGCTTGCCGTGCACGGCTGGGTGTACGGATTGAAGGATGGCCTGGTCCGCGACCTCAACACGACGGCGACGCAGCAGGCCGAGGTCCCCCCGGCCTACAGGGCGGCGCTGGCTGCGTTGTGACGCCCCTGGGGAAGGCACCCTTGGTATCCTAGTGAACTCGCACGCCCAGGCACCGATCTGACGCTCATGTCCTACGTCCCGTCCGCGTTTCCCGCCACCGTCGATGCGACGCTCGACATGCTGACGACGCACGACTATGTTGCGGAGCGGCGCCTGGCCACCGCGGTCTTTCTGGCGCTCAAGCTCTCGCGACCGCTTTTCCTCGAGGGCGAGGCGGGCGTGGGCAAGACGGAGATCGCCAAGGTTCTCGCCGCGGGCCTTGGACGTCCGCTCGTTCGCCTGCAGTGTTACGAAGGCCTCGACACGGCCAACGCCGTGTACGAGTGGAATTATCCGCGCCAGATGATCGAAATTCGGCTGGCCGAGGCCGCGGGCGGTGTCGCCCGCGACGACCTGTCGCGCGACATCTTCACGCGCCGCTTCCTGCTGAAGAGGCCACTCTTGCAGGCGATCGATCCGGACGATGGCGTGGCCCCCGTCCTGCTGATCGACGAGCTGGACCGCACGGACGAGCCTTTCGAAGCGTACCTGCTCGAAGTGCTCTCGGACTTTCAGGTGTCCATTCCTGAACTGGGCCCGATCGTGGCCAGGACACCACCCATCGTTGTCATCACGTCCAACCGGACGCGCGAAATCCACGACGCGATCAAGCGCCGCTGCCTCTACCACTGGGTCGACTATCCGGACGCGCTGCGCGAACTTGCCATCCTGCGCCGCAAATGTCCCCGCGCGCCGGAGAAGCTGGCGCGCGAAATCGTCGCGTTCACGCAGCGGCTACGGACGATGGACCTCTTCAAGGCGCCGGGCATCGCCGAGACGCTGGACTGGGCGGAAGCGCTGCTGGCGCTCGACCGCATCGCGCTCGACCCGCACACAATCGCCGATACGCTTGGCGTTCTGCTCAAGTATCAAGACGACGTCGGCGCCATCACGAAGGAGGTCGCCGCAAGGCTGGTCGCCGAGGTGCAGGCGGAGGGAGTCACGCTTTGATCGGCGCTGCTGCTCGCGCCGGTTCCGCGTTGTTGCCGCGGGGCTATCTGGCCGACAACGTGTTGCACTTCGTGCGCGTCCTGCGCGCGGCCGGACTGCCGGTGGGGCCGGCCAAGGTGATCGATGCGATTGCCGCGGTCGAGGCTGTCGGCGTGGCCAACAAGACCGATTTTCGCGAAGCGCTGGCGGCGGTGCTGGTGTCGAGGCAGGAACAACTCGTCCTGTTCGAGCAGGCGTTTGACCTCTTCTGGCGCAATCCGAAGCTGCTCGAGAAGATGGTCGCTGCGCTGCTGCCCCGGGTTTATTCGCGGACCGGCGACACGCCCGAACCGCCGGACCTGCCGTCGCGCCTGGCGCAGGCGATGCTGCCCCCCAAGATACCCGAAGCCCGCCCCGATGACGATGACGAAGTCGAACTGGATGCCGCGTTCACGTTTTCGCCGCGCGAAGTGCTGCAGGCCAAGGATTTTGCGACGATGACGGCCGACGAACTGGCGCAGGTCCGGACTATGCTGGCGCGCCTCAAGTTGCCCTTGCCCCAACGGCCCGTCAGGCGCACGCGCGCCGCGGCCCGCGGCCACCGGATCGACCTGCGCGCGACATTGCGCGGCATGACCGGCGCGGCCGGCGCCGTCGCGCCGCTGGCCTTTCGCGCGCGCATCCGGCGCACGCCGCCGCTGGTCGTCCTGTGCGACATTTCCGGCTCGATGGACCGCTACGCGCGAATGCTGCTGCATTTTCTGCATGCCATCACCAACGACCGCCACCGCGTGCACACGCTGGTGTTCGGCACACGGCTGACGAACATCACGAGGCACTTGCGACATCGCGACGTCGACGTTGCACTGGAACGCGTGACGGAATCGGTCGCCGATTGGGCCGGCGGCACGCGCATCGGCGCTTGCCTGGGCGAGTTCAACCGGCGCTGGTCACGGCGGCTGCTGGGACAGAACGCCGTGGTGCTGCTCATCAGCGACGGACTCGATGCGGAGTCGGGCGAAGGACTGGAATTCGAAGTCGAGCGCCTGGCCAAGTCCTGTGCGCGGCTGGTCTGGCTCAATCCGCTGTTGCGCTACGCCCACTTCGAGGCGCGTCCCGCGGGGATTCGCGCGATATTGCCGCACGTCGACGACTTCCTGCCGGTGCACAACCTCGCCAGTCTGACGGCGCTCGCCGCGGCTCTGTCGCGGCCGAACGCACGCGTCGACGGTCGGCTCGTCGCGTGATGCAACGGTACCTTCAATGGAGATGACCAACAGCCGCGTCGTGCCGGCGCCCATCGCGGAGGTGTGGAAGGCGCTCAACGATCCGGCGGCGCTCAAGGCGTGCATTCCGGGCTGCGAATCGCTGGAGCGAATCGGCGACGACGAATTGCGGGCGACGGTGGCCGCCAGAGTAGGTCCGGTCTCGGCAAAATTCAGCAGCAAGATTCGGCTGGCCGACATTGTGCCGCCCGCGAGCTACACGCTGAAGTTCGAGGGGCAGGGCGGCGCGGCCGGTTTTGCCAACGGCGAGGCCCGCGTAACGTTGGCGCCTGCGCCCGACGATCAGACGATGCTGACGTACACCGCCCGTGCGCAGGTGGGCGGAAAGCTCGCGCAGGTCGGATCGCGGCTCATCGACGGTGCTGCGGCAAAGCTTGCCGAGGAATTCTTCGCCAATTTCAGCGCGCAATTCGCGCCGGCCGCGGCGGAGGGAGCACCTGCGACGTCTGCCTCCGTGCAAGCCGCCAGCACATTTTCCGGCGCGCCCTGGATTCGCTACGTAGCGCTGGCGCTGATCCTGGCCATCGTGATCTGGTTGTATGCGCGGGGCGGCGTCAGGTTCTAGGAGCGCCTGGCGCCGTCCGAACGAGAGGACAATCATGGATAGCGTAGATCTCGACGTATTGAAACGCAGCGCAGCGTGGCTCGACGAAGGCCGCCCGGTGCTGCTGGTCACCGTCGTCAAGACGTGGGGAAGCTCGCCGCGTCCGGAGGGCGCAATGCTGGCTGTTCGAGACGACGGGCTCGTCGTGGGCTCCGTCTCCGGAGGCTGCATCGAGGACGACATCGTCGACCGCACCAGGCGGCTGGGAATGAAGCAGACGGCGTGCGAGGCGGTGACCTACGGCGTGTCCGCCGACGAAGCCCGCCGCTTCGGCCTCCCTTGCGGCGGCACGATCCAGCTCGTGCTGGAGCCACTGACGCGCGACTCTGGCGTCCGCGCCTTGCTCCGCGAGATCGAGGCTGGCCATCTCGTCAGTCGCCGTCTCGACCTCTTGACGGGCGAGTCGTCGCTGCATCCGGCGCAGGCGGTGGACGGCGTGACCTTCGACGGCAAGACGCTGACGACGATTCACGGCCCCCGTTACCGGATGCTGGTCATCGGGGCGTCGCAACTGTCGAAATATCTTGCGCAGATCGCCGTGGGGCTGGACTACCAGGTCACGATCTGCGACCCGCGCGAGGAATACACGGAGACCTGGGACATTCCCGGCGTCGCACTGGTGCGGACGATGCCCGACGACACGGTGCGCGCCATGCACCTCGACGAGCGGTGCGCGGTCGTCGCGCTGACCCACGATCCCAAGCTCGACGACCTGGCGCTGATGGAGGCGCTCAAATCGCCGGCGTTCTACGTGGGCGCGCTGGGGTCGCGCGCGAACAACACCAAGCGGCGCGAGCGGCTGCGGGAATTCGATGTGACGGCCGACGAGATTGCGCGGCTGCACGGCCCCATCGGCATCTACATCGGAAGCCGAACGCCGCCGGAGATTGCCGTTTCCATCCTCGCCGAAATCACGGCGGTGAAGAACGGTGTCGCGCTGCCGGACGTTGCGACCGTGGCCACTGCCAAGGAAAGAATCGCGCCGTCCACGGCATGCCCCGTCACTTGATCGACTCACGTGGGCTGGTGCGCAACATCCGGTGCCGCGTTGCCCCGAGCAGGACAGGCCCGGGGACTCCGTGGTAAGGTTCACAAAATTCAGCGCTTTGAGGTGGCATGCCCGTCCAGTTCCGTAGCACCGCGCGAATCACGGCGTTTCTTCGCAGTCGCTTCTTCCCCCGTACCGATGTCCCCGCCCGCGCTGTCGCCGGCGCCGGGCGCGATGTGCGTGGGCCGACCGTGCTCGTCGCGCTGGCGCTTGCGTGGATGTGCATCGACCCGGCCCTGGCGCAGACGCCCTCGGACGACCGGCTTGCACTTTGCCCAGGACAGGACATCCGATTCGGCGATGTCCGATGCCGCGCCCTCGCCATGGTCGGCACCCGAGCCGTGGCGCACCGACAAGTGGTATTTCCAGTTCGCGTACTACACATGGCACTTCCACTACGATCCGGATCACCAGCAGTCGTACCTGTTCGACGGCGAGTATCACTTCAACGAGACCTGGCTCGGCGGGCAATGGATCGCGGGCCTGTGCCTTTTCCAGAATTCCTTCGGCCAGTTCTCGGAATACCTGTTCGGCGGGCTGCTGTGGCGGCCGATCGAGGAGCACCCCAAGTTCTACGTCAAGCTGTCGGCGGGCGCGCTGCACGGATACGAAGGCCAGTACCAGGACAAGATCCCGTTCAACAGTTCGGGCACTGCGCCGGCCATCATTCCGTCGGTCGGCTATTGCGTCGATCGTTACTGCGCCGAATTCGTTCTTCTGGGCGCGAATGCCGCGCTGTTCACGATCGGCATGTCGGTTCCCTAGGGCTTTCCGCGCTGTGCATTCCAGCGCGCGAGGTCGGCGGGTTCGTCGACATCCCAGCACACCGGCAACTCGACCCAGCGCACGCCCGCGCGTCTCAAGCTGTCGCGCGTATCCGTAAGGGTGTAACCGGTGCTCCATCGCACGCCATCGAAGCGGATGGGCGCGCGCGCGCCCACGAGAACGAATCCACCATCCTCGGCGGGCCCAAGCACGACATCGGCACGGCCAAGCGCCGCCGCCGCGCCGGCCAATCCGGCGACGCCAAGCGTGGGGCAGTCCGTACCGATCAGCAGCGCTGCGCGCGCCCGCGCGAACGCATCGACCAGGGCCGCCGACATCCGATCGCCCAGGTTGCCTTCGTCCTGCGCGTGGCGCGAGGCGCCGAAGCGCGAGGCCAGCTCGACGAAAAACGGCGAGCCGGGGTCGGGCGTGCACCACAACTCGATAGCCCCGACGATTCGCTGCGTTCGCGCCGCGACGGCATACGCGAACGTCGCATCGATGAGCTCGCGGTAGACCGTCGCGGCTGCTTCGTTGCCCAGTGCGGCGGCGAGACGCGTCTTCACCTGGCCCGCAATCGGCTCGCGGGCGAACACAAGCAAGGCGGGAGGCTGCACGTCCGGCGGCCGCTCAAGCGTCATACCGGCGTGCCAAGTGTTCCGGGTCCGCGCCGAGTGCGTAGGCCAGCCGCAGCCGCCACATGTTGACGATCGTCCGCCACGGTCCCCGCGTCTCCCATCGCCGTCCCGACGTGACGATACGCGAAACGAGGCAGGCGGGTCGGCCGCCGCGGCGTTTCAAAACCTTCGACAGCGCCACATCCTCCATCAGCGGAATGTCCGGATAACCGCCGACATCCGCAAAGAGTGACTTGTCGACGAAGATTCCCTGGTCGCCCGTCGCGATGCCCGTCAGACGTGAACGCAAGTTCATCATGAAGGCGACGAGCGGCAATATCGTGGCGCGGCCGTCGATGGCCACGTCGAAGCGGCCCCACCGGCGATTTTGGGCGCGAGCGCGCTCGATTGCCCGATCGGCATCGGCGGGCAGCACGGAGTCGGCGTGCAGGAACAACAGCGTGTCTCCGTCCGCGGCGCGGGCGCCAGCGTTCATCTGGCGCGAGCGGCCGCTCGCCGCCGCGAAAGCGCGATCGGCCAGCGGGCGCGCCAGGTCGAGCGTGGCATCCCTGCTTCCGCCGTCGACGACGATGACCTCGTGCCCGCGGCCGCGCAGCGGCTGCAGCGCGGTCAACGTCGCCACGATCCCGGGAGCTTCGTCGAGCGCTGGAATGACGACCGACAGGCGAACCCGCGGCCGCTCATCCATCGGTATTGCCCGCGGCGTCGCGGCGCTTCCACGCCACCGGCAACAGCGCCAGAAGTCCCAGCAACGCGAACGCGCCGAGCGTCTCCACGGATACGAGGCCGTCGAGCGAATCGATTCGCGACAACGTCTCGCCCAGGTTCACGATGACGAAGGTGCCGGGGATGATCCCGATCAGCGTAGCCAGCACGAATGTGCGCAACGGAATCGACGTGATTGCAGGCGCGAGATTGACGAGGAAGAAAGGAAACAGCGGAACCAGGCGCAGGAACAGCATGTAGTGAAAGGCGTTGTCGGTGAAGCCCCGGTTGATCCGCGTTCCGAACGCTCCCAACCGCCTGCGCGCCGCATCGGCAAAAATGTAGCGCGCGGCGGCAAAGACGATTGTCGCGCCCACGGTGGCGGCCGCGACGACCAGCACGGTGCCTACCAACCGCCCGAAGATGAAACCCA
The DNA here is from genome assembly GCA_963828045.1 of uncultured beta proteobacterium. Classification (GTDB taxonomy): domain Bacteria; phylum Pseudomonadota; class Gammaproteobacteria; order Burkholderiales; family Casimicrobiaceae; genus VBCG01. The sequence goes on from CAWHCM010000004.1 coordinate 1,558,442, forward strand.
TCGTGAGCGACAGGACAAGACCGCCGGGAATGCTCAACGCCACGGTGCCCGCATAGACAATGAACGCGAGCGCAAGGGATGCGGCATGGTGCTGTTGCGTCCACGAGAGCAAGGCATCGCGATGGGCCTTGATCGTTTCCAGCGCAAGGTAGCGCTGACCGCCTAGTGCAAAGAACGCGACGACGGCACCGACGAACACCGCGAGAAGGACCATGCGGGGCCACCGTGCGCGCGTTTGCGATGCGAGAGGCGAACCTTTATCGGCGGCCATCTTCATTGTCCGCGCAGGCCGAAAATGCGCCTGATCCAGCGCGCGGCGGAGGGCGTCAGCCCTTCCTTCAATCGCTGGTCCGCCGCGCGGCGATTGACGTCCGCGAGCGTCGGGTACGCGTGGATCGCCGCCGACAAGTCCTTTGTGCGCAGCCCCTGCGACAATGCCAGGACGCATTCGGCAATCAATTCGCCTGCGTTGGATCCCACGATTGCCGCGCCCAGCAGTTTGCCGCGCCGGTCCGTGACGAGCTTGCCGAATCCCTGCATCTCGTCGTCGGTGCGCGCACGGTCGATGTTGGAGAAGGGAAACCGGTACACGCGATGCTCGATGCCCATCGCCTGCGCCTCTGTTTCGGAGAGCCCCACCCGTGCCAACTCCGGATCGGTGAACGTGCACCACGGCACGATTGTCGAGGGTTTCGTCCACTTGAGCTTGAAAATCACGTGACGCAGGACGATCCCGGCATGGTGCTCGGCAAGGTGCGTAAACTGAGAGCCTCCAGCGACATCGCCGATGGCGTAGATGCGCGGATTGGTCGTGCGCAGCCAAGCATCGACGACCACCTGCCCTTCCGCGACGCGCACGCCGGCGGCGTCGAGTCCCAGACCTTCGATGTTGGGCCGGCGGCCGGCCGCCAGCAACAGGTGCGTGGCGCCCAGCGTGTTTTCCTCGCCATTCCTGCCCTTGATCGTCATCGCCGTTGCGCCGTCGCTTGCTTCGACGCGCAGGATCGTCGTGTCGAGGCAATAGCGGATGCCTTCGGCGCGCATCTGCTGGTGCACGACCTGCGCCAGGTCATCGTCCTCACGCGGCAGGATGCGCGGCGCGATGTCCACGACCGTCACGTCGCTGCCGAGCCGGCGCATTGCCTGCGCCAGTTCGCTGCCGACGGGTCCGCTGCCCACGACCAGCAGTGACGGCACGGCCTCGCGCAGGTCGAACAGTGTTTCGTTGGTGAGGAACGGCGTTGCTTCAAGGCCGGCCACGGGCGGTATCGCGGGACGTGAGCCGGTCGCCAGGACGAATGTCTTGCCGGTCAGTTTGCGCCCGTTGACGTCGAAAGCGTCGGGGGCCGTGAAGTGGCCGTCGCCGAAGGTTACGTCCACGCCGAGCCCGCGAAAGCGTTCGGGACTGTCGTTGGGCTCGATGCCGGCGATGACGCTGCGCACCCGTTCCATCACCTGCGCCAGGTCGGGCGCGGGATCGGCGGGGCGCAGCGCCCAGCGGTCCGCATGGCGCATCGCGTAGGCGACGCGTGCCGACTTGATCAGCGTCTTGGACGGCACGCACCCGTACCACAGGCAATCGCCGCCCATCCGGTTCTTTTCCACGAGCGCGACCTTGGCGCCCAGCGTGGCTGCGCCCGCGGCGACGACGAGGCCGCCCACGCCTCCGCCGATGACGACAATGTCGAATTCAGGCTTCGCCAACGCGATCTCCCTTAGGCGCCGGGCAAATCGTCGACGAGATCGGCGACGGTGTAGGAGCGCGACAAGTCGCCCAGAATCGGGCTCAGCCTTTCTTCTTCCAGCAATTCGCGCACACGCCAGTGCGCTTCGGCGATCCGGAAGTCGACGCCCATCTCGCGCACGCGGCGCGCCACGTCGGCGAGCATCCGGGCCGTCGACAGATCGATCTCGGTGGAGAACGACATGTCGAGGACGACGCGCCGCAGCGATCTCCTATCGGCATCGATCATCGCGAACATGCGATCCTTGACCGTGTCGGCATTGAAATAGAGAAGGGCCGCGTTCGCCCGAAAGATGATAGCGCCGGGAACGGACTTCGCATCGGGATAGCGCGCCAGCGACGCGAAATGGTCGCTGCCGGGAAAGCGCCCCAGCAGAACGCATTCGGGCTGCGCCAGGCGGCGGATCAGCATCGCCAGCGAGAACACGGCGGCCACGAGGACGCCCTTCAGGATGCCGAGTCCCAGCACAGCCACGATCGTGACGATGGCGATGACGAATTCGGACATGCTGACGCGGCGCAGCTGCCGCAATTCGTCGAACTTGAACATGCCCAGCACCGACGCCAGAACCAGGGCCGCCAGCAGCGGCTGTGGCAGCCGCGTGAAGAGCCCGGTGAAATACAGGAGCGCGACCGCCATCCAGCATGAACAGACGACGATGGCGATGGGCGTGCGGGCGCCCGCCTGGTCGTTGACGAGCGATTGCGACAGCCCGCCGCCGGACGGAAAGCCGTGGCCCACGGCGATGGCGAGATTGGCGCTGCCCAGCCCCAGCAATTCGCGGTCGGGATCGACCGTGTAGTCATGGCGGGTGGCGAGCAGCCGCGCCGTTGCGCTGGCCTCGTTGTAGGCGATGAGGAAGCACGCGAACGCGAGCGGCAGCAACGTATCCAGATTCTGCGTGTCGAGTCGGGGCAACGCCAAGCTAGGCAGGCCGCCGGGAATGGAACCGATCTCGGCGATGCCCAAGCCTTCCGACCCCGGCGCGTACATGAATGCAATGGCAACAGCTACCGTCATCAAGGGAACGGGCCAATGCGGCCGCTTCATCTGGCCCGTGATGAGCAGCCCGAGCGCTGCCAGGCCGAGAGCGAGCGACGGCGCCTGCACGTGCTGAAGGTTGCGCGCGACGTGCGCAAGCGTCTCCGCGAAGCCGGGTCCGCCGCCTTTCACGCCCAGCAGTTGCGGCAGTTGGCTCGCGGCAATGACGATTCCGGCGCCGATCTTGAACCCGGTCAGCACGGTTTCCGAAATGAAGTGCACGATGGCGCCCCAGCGCATCGCCCACGCGCCCACGGCGATCAAGCCGACGAACAGCGCCGTGGTGCTGGCGAGCTCCGCGTAGCGCAAGGAATCGCCCGCGGCGACCACGCCGAGCGTGGTGGCGAGCGTCAGCGCAACCGACGATGTCGGACCGACCGCCAGTTGGCGCGACGTGCCGAACAGCGCGTAGGCCAACCCGGCGAACAGGTAGCAATAAAGGCCCGTCGCGACCGGCATTCCCGCGAGTTGCGCGTACGCGATCGAACTCGGCACCGCATAGGCGGCAAGGGTCGTGCCGGCGATGACGTCGCCGCGGACCGCATCGCGCTGCCACGCGGAACGCCACGGAAGCAGCAGACTGCGGTGAGCGATGTCGCCGGAAGGATCGGAGGAGGGCATGCGAGGGACGGGGCCGGTCGCCCGCGTCCATGCTAGCCGGGTTGGGCCGCGATGTCATGCGTTCTCACGTCGCCCGCAGTCGAACCGGGTTGCGCGAGCGCCGAGCGGCTGCGCGCGCAGGCAGCCGCCGCTATGCAGCCTTCCGCCGCCTAAGAGGCTGGGGGAGCGCGAGCAATCGGGACAGCGCATTCCGGTTGCGTGTGATGTCTTCAAGCGTGTAGCGATCAAGTACTGCGTAGAACGCCTGCTTGGCGTCGTTGAGCACGCGTCGCAGAATGCAGGCTCGTGTTATGCAGCAGGTGTTGGTGGTACCGAAGCATTCGGCCAGGTATGGCGCGCCTTCGGTGAGGCGAACGACGTATCCCACGTTGATTGCCTTGGGCGCCATCGCGAGCTCGAGGCCGCCGCCTTTGCCTCGCACGTTCGCCAATACACCGGCCCTGCCCAGGACGTGGGACACCTTCATCAAGTGATTTTCAGAAATGCCGAACACATTGGCGATTTCGGCGATCGTCGCGCGTCGTTGCGTTGCCGCGAGAAACATGAGGACTCGCAGGCTGTAATCGGTGAAGTTCGTCAGGCGCATGACTTTGATGCTTCAAACGCGAATTGAATCCCCATCGTCGCGGCGAGGACCGCTCGCGTTTCTGTAGATGGATTATTAATCAATCTTATGTTCTGCCGTTGACCTAGATCAACCGGTGGCGATTCCTACCGTCTAAGCTGGAAACTCCAATGGCGGGGGAGGTACAGAGACGATGGGCAAGCGAGGCCGGGCGCTATCTGTGTTGATCGTCAGCACGGTGGCCTTCACGGTGTGCTTCATGGTCTGGATGATGTTTGGCGTCATCGGCATCCCCATTCGCAAGACACTAAACCTCAACGCCACGGAGTTTGGACTGCTGACGGCGACCCCCGTGCTCACCGGGTCGCTGATCCGCGTGCCGCTGGGTATGTGGACTGACAAGTATGGTGGCCGGATCGTCCTCTTCGTCCTGATGTTGGCCTGCGTAGTGCCGATCTATCTCATCGCGCACGCAACCCAATACTGGCAATACCTCGTGCTGGGCCTCTTCGTGGGCCTGGCCGGCGGCTCGTTCTCCGTGGGGACGCCCTACGTTGCGCGCTGGTTTCCGAGGAACCGGCAGGGCTTTGCGATGGGAGTTTTCGGCGCCGGCAATTCGGGCGCGGCCGTCAACAAGTTCGTCGCGCCAGCGCTGATCGTGGCTTTTGGCTGGACGGTCGTGCCGCAGGTCTACGCGGCCGTCATGCTCGGCGTGGCAATCCTCTTCTGGTTCGGCAGCTATTCCGAGCCTGGCCACCTGGCCGGAGCCAAGGTCACCTGGCGGCAGCAACTGCTCGCGTTGAAAGATCCCAAGGTGTGGAAGCTGTGCCAGTACTACTCCATCGTCTTCGGCGGCTACGTGGCGATGAGTCTCTGGATGGTTCAGTACTACATCGGCGAATTCGGGCTCGATATACGCGTTGCGGCGTTGCTGGCCGCCTGTTTCTCGCTGCCCGGCGGCGTGCTGCGCGCCGCGGGCGGGTGGATTTCCGACAAGTATGGGGCGCACAGCGTTACATGGTGGGTGCTCTGGGTCAGCTGGGTCTGCCTGTTCCTGCTCTCCTATCCGCAGACCGACATGACGATCCTTACGACGAGCGGTCCGAAGACTTTCCACATCGGTCTCAACGTCTGGCTGTTCACGATACTCATGTTCGTGCTTGGAATCGCGTGGGCGTTCGGCAAGGCGTCGGTGTTCAAGTACATCTCCGACGATTATCCGGCCAACATCGGAGTCATTTCCGGTGTTGTCGGACTTGCCGGGGGAATGGGGGGGTTCGTGTTGCCGATCATGTTTGGAGCGCTGATGGATCTCACTGAGGTGCGTTCCTCGGCCTTCATGCTCATGTATGGCGTCGTCTGGGTGTCGTTGATCTGGATGTACTGGACTGAAGTGCGCAGCACGGCGCTTCTTGGACAGCAGTCAGGGCAGTTCCACTTGGGCGGGCGGCCGATCAAAGTCAACGAAGGAAGGCAATGAACGCGAACAATTCAGCAGTCGCCATGAGCGCGCCGACCGCGGTGGGCCGCGCAGATATCGCCGAGTGGCGCCCGGAGGACAACACGTTCTGGGAGAGCACGGGCAGCAAGATCGCCTATCGCAACCTCTGGATCTCGATTCCCGCGCTGTTGTGCGGTTTTGCCGTGTGGGGCATGTGGGGAATCATCACCGTACAGATGCTCAACCTGGGCTTCCCGTTCAGCCAGGCGGAGCTGTTCACGCTGACCGCGATCGCCGGCATCGCCGGCGCCACGATGCGCATCCCGGCATCGTTCCTAATCCGGCTGGCGGGCGGACGCAACGTCGATCTTTCTGACGACGGCGATGCTGCTCGCGCCGGCGCTCGGCACCGGCATCGTGCTGCAGCACAAGGACTGGCCGTTGTGGTCGTTCCAGCTGATGGCGCTGTGGTGCGGCGTCGGCGGCGGCAACTTCGCCTCGTCGATGTCGAACATCAGCGGCTTCTTCCCGAAGCGGCTGCAGGGCACGGCGCTCGGCCTGAACGCGGGCCTCGGCAACTTCGGCGTGACGACGATGCAAATCGTGATCCCGCTCGTCATGACGGTGAGCATCTTCGGCGTCCTCGGCGGCGGCCCTGAAACCTTGCTCAAGGAAAGCGGCTGGATCTTCGGCAAGATTCCCGCCGGCACGCCCACCTGGATCCAGAACGCGGGCTTCGCCTGGGTGCTGTCGCTGGTGCCGCTGTCGATCCTGTGCTGGTTCGGCATGAATAACCTGAAGACGATTTCGCCGCAAACCGGCAATCCGATCGTCGCCTTCGCCAAGATCACCTACCTGTACACGCTGTCCTTCGTACCGTCGATCTTCATGCTGTACCTCTACCTGCCGGCGCCGACCGGCCTCGGGCTGCTCAACGTCTGGGTAGCAATCCCGCTCGACATCATCCTGATGGTGACGGTGATGAAATTCGCCGCCTTCGGCCCGATGAAGGAGGGCGTGGCCAAGCAGTTCGAGATCTTCCGCAACAAGCACACCTGGGCGATGACGATCCTGTACATCGTCACCTTCGGCTCGTTCATCGGCTTTTCCATGGCGCTGCCGCTGTCGATGAAGGTCATCTTCGACGTCATCCACGTGCCCGATGCGAACGGCGTGATGACGCATACGCAGGTGAACCCGAACGGGCTGCCGGTGCTTGCCTATGCCTGGATCGGCCCCTTCGTCGGTGCGGCGACGCGCCCGTTGGGCGGCTGGATCTCCGACAAGGTCGGCGGCTCGATCGTCACGCAATGGGTGTGCGTGGTGATGGCGGCGGCGGCGGTGGCCGTGGGCTACGTGATGATGCTGGCCTACCACTCGGCCACGCCGGAGCAGTACTTCTTCATCTTCCTGGTGCTGTTCATGGTGCTCTTCGCCGCCACCGGCATCGGTAACGGCTCGACCTTCCGCAGCATCGGCGTCATCTTCGATAGCCAGCAGGCCGGCCCGGTGTTGGGCTGGACCTCGGCGGTTGCGGCCTATGGCGCGTTCGCCGCCCCGGTGGTTATCGGCGAGCAGATCAAGGCCGGCACGCCGCAAATGGCGATGTACGGATTCGCCGTGTTCTACGCGCTATGCCTGTTGCTGAACTGGTGGTTCTATCTTCGAACCAATGCATACGAAAAGAACCCTTGAGCGAAACCTGACGCAACTGCCGCGGAGATCGAAAGACATGAGCCACTTCCTCGACCGACTCAACTATTTCAGGAGTCCCAGAGAGTCTTTTTCCGGTGATCACGGCGTGACGACCGGTGAGGACCGGACGTGGGAGGATGCGTATCGCAACCGCTGGGCGCACGACAAGATCGTACGCTCGACGCACGGCGTGAACTGCACCGGCTCGTGCTCCTGGAAGATCTACGTCAAGGGCGGCATTGTCACGTGGGAGACGCAGCAGACCGACTACCCGCGCACTCGTTGGGACATGCCCAATCACGAGCCCCGCGGATGTGCGCGCGGCGCGAGCTACAGCTGGTATTTGTATAGCGCCAACCGCGTCAAGTATCCGTTGGTACGAGGCCGGCTGCTGAAAAGCTGGCGCGAGGCGCGCCTCGTGCGCGACCCGGTCGACGCTTGGGCCGCCATTGTCGAGGACGATGCGAAGCGGCGTGACTATCAGCAGGTCAGGGGGCTTGGGGGATTCGTTCGATCGAGCTGGGACGAGGTCAACGAGATCGTCGCTGCCGCAAACGTCTATACGATCAAGAAGCATGGCCCGGACCGCATCATTGGCTTCTCGCCGATTCCCGCCATGTCGATGGTCAGCTACGCCGCCGGTTCGCGCTACTTGAGCCTGATCGGGGGCGTTTGCATGAGCTTCTACGACTGGTACTGCGATTTGCCTCCCAGCAGTCCGCAGGTGTGGGGCGAACAAACCGATGTGCCTGAGTCGGCCGACTGGTTCAACTCGAGCTTCATCATCGCGTGGGGCTCCAACGTGCCGCAAACGCGGACGCCCGACGCCCACTTCTTTACCGAGGTGCGCTACAAAGGGACGAAGACGGTCGCGGTGACGCCGGACTATTCGGAGGTCGCCAAACTCGCCGACATCTGGATGAATCCGAAGCAGGGGACCGACGCGGCGGTGGCCATGGCGATGGGTCACGTGATTCTCAAGGAATTCTACTTCCCCGGCGAAGGCAAGGAACGCAGCGCCTATTTCGACGATTACGTGCGTCGATACACCGACATGCCGATGCTGGTGCTGCTCAAGGAGCACACGTTGCCGAGCGGCGAGGTCATCACGGTGCCGGACCGCTATGTGCGCGCCTCGGACTTCAATGGGAAACTCGGACAGGCCAACAACCCTGAATGGAAGACCGTCGCCTTCGACGAGGCGGGAAAGGTCGTCCTCCCGCACGGCGCCATCGGTTTTCGCTGGGGTCCCGACGGACGCGCGGACCAGGGACAGTGGAATCTCGAGGCGAAGGAGGCGCGTCATGGCGCCGAAGTGAAGCTCAAGCTTTCGCTGCTGGAGGGCGAGCATCCAACGGCCGAAACGGCCAAGGTGGGCTTCCCCTATTTCGGCGGCATCGTCAGCGAGCATTTTGCGAACAACCTACAAGCGGACGTGTTGGTCCGTACTGTTCCCGTCCAACGGATCGCGCTCGGAAAGGCAGGCGAAAAGCGCGAGGCCCTGGTAGCCACGGTGTTCGACCTGCAGGTGGCGAATTACGGCGTCGCGCGCGGCCTCGCGGGCGAGATGGCGGCGAAAGACTTCGACGACGACAGCCCGTACACGCCTGCCTGGCAGGAGCGAATCACCGGTACGCCACGGGGCCAATTGATCGCCGTGGCGCGCCAGTTCGCCGACAACGCCCACAAGACCCACGGCCGGTCGATGGTGATCATCGGCGCCGCGATGAACCACTGGTATCACAGCGACATGAATTACCGCGGAATCATCAACATGCTGATGATGTGCGGCTGCATCGGCAAGAGCGGCGGGGGTTGGGCGCACTACGTCGGGCAGGAGAAACTGCGTCCGCAGACGGGTTGGACGGCGCTGGCCTTCGCGCTCGACTGGATTCGCCCTCCACGCCAGATGAACAGCACGAGCTTCTTCTACGCGCACACCGACCAGTGGCGCTACGAAAAGCTCGGCATGGAAGAGGTGATCTCGCCGCTCGCGGACAAGACGCGCTATGGCGGCAGCATGATCGACTACAACGTCCGCGCCGAACGCATGGGTTGGCTGCCTTCAGCTCCCCAATTGCAGACGAACCCGTTGCAGGTCGCGCGCGATGCCGCCGCGGCCGGAATGGAGCCCAAGGACTACGCGGTCAGAGGACTCAAGGACGGTTCGCTCAAGATGAGCTGCACCGATCCGGACCACCCGGACAACTGGCCGCGGAACATGTTCGTCTGGCGCTCCAACATACTCGGCTCCAGTGGCAAGGGGCACGAGTATTTCCTCAAGCATCTGCTGGGCACCAGCAACGGCGTCCAGGGCAAGGACCTCGGCGAGGAGAACGCCCCCGAAGCGCTGCGCGCTTCCCCCACTGGGGGCACGCCCGGCTTGGGGCGGCCCGGCGCCGGGCGCGAAGCCAAGCCTACCGAAGTCGTATGGCACGAAAGGGCGCCGGAAGGCAAGCTCGACCTGCTGGTCACGCTCGACTTCCGCATGAGCACGACGTGCCTGTATTCGGACATCGTGCTGCCCACGGCTACCTGGTACGAAAAGAACGATCTCAACACCAGTGACATGCACCCGTTCATCCATCCGCTGTCGACCGCCGTGGACCCCGCATGGCAATCGCGCAGCGACTGGGACATCTACAAGGGCTTCGCGCAGAAATTCAGCGAAGTGTGCGCAGGCCACTTGGGCGTCGAGCGGGAACTAGTGCTCACGCCACTCATGCACGACAGCCCCTCGGAGCTGGCGCAGCCTTTCGAAGTCAAGGACTGGAAACGCGGCGAATGCGAACTGATCCCCGGAAAGACCGCGCCCAACATGCAGGTGGTCGAGCGCGATTACCCCAATGTGTACAAGCGCTTCACGGCGCTGGGGCCGCTGATGGGCAAGGCAGGCAACGGCGGCAAGGGCATCAGCTGGAATACGCAGACGGAGGTGAAGCAACTGGGCGAATTGAGCGGTCTGGTCACTGCTGCCGGCGTTACGTGCGGCATGCCGAAGATCGAGACGGACATCGACGCCGCCGAAGTCGTGCTGATGCTGGCGCCCGAGACGAACGGCCATGTGGCGGTCAAGGCGTGGCAGGCGCTGGGCAAGCAAACCGGGCGGGATCACACCCATCTCGCCATCCACCGCGAGGACGAAAAGATACGTTTCCGCGACATCCAGGCCCAACCGCGCAAGATCATCAGCTCCCCCACCTGGAGCGGAATCGAAAGTGAAACAGTGTCGTACAACGCCGGCTACACCAACGTGCATGAGCTCATTCCCTGGCGCACGCTGACCGGCCGCCAGCAGTTCTACATGGACCATCCCTGGATGATCGCCTTCGGCGAAGGCTTCTCCAGCTACCGTCCCCCGGTCGACCTGAAGACGACCGCCGGCATGCAGGGCATCAAGCCCAACGGCAACCCCGAGATCGCGCTGAACTTCATTACACCGCACCAGAAGTGGGGCATTCACTCCACGTACACCGACAACCTGCTGATGCTCACGCTGAGCCGCGGCGGTCCGTGCGTGTGGCTGAGTGAAGACGATGCAAAGCGCGCCGGCATCGTCGACAACGACTGGATTGAATTGTTCAACGTCAATGGCGCCATTGCGGCGCGCGCGGTCGTCAGCCAACGCGTGATGCCGGGCATGGTCATGATGTACCACGCGCAGGAAAAGATCGTGAATACGCCGGGATCGGAGATCACCGGGGCGCGCGGCGGAATCCACAATTCGGTGACGCGCATCGTGCTGAAGCCGACCCACATGATCGGAGGCTATGCCCAGTTCAGTTACGGCTTCAACTATTACGGAACCATCGGAACGAACCGTGACGAATTTGTGCTGGTGCGCAAGATGGACAAGGTCGACTGGCTCGACACCCCGGTGGCCGACGAACTGATCAAGCCGGTGCAGGCCGAAGGAGAAGTGGCATGAAGATCCGCGCGCAGATCGGCATGGTGCTCAACCTCGACAAGTGCATCGGGTGTCATACCTGCTCCGTGACGTGCAAGAACGTCTGGACGAGCAGGCCGGGCATGGAATACGCGTGGTTCAACAATGTCGAGACCAAGCCGGGAATCGGCTATCCCAAGGAGTGGGAGAACCAGGACAAGTGGAACGGTGGTTGGGTGCGCAAGGCCGACGGCAGCATCGAGCCACGCCAGGGCGCCAAATGGAAGCTGCTGATGCGCATCTTCGCCAACCCGAACCTTCCCGAGATCGACGATTACTACGAGCCTTTCACGTTCGACTATGGCCACCTGCAGTCGGCGCCCGAGATGAAGGCCACGCCCACCGCGCGACCGCGCAGCCTGATCACGGGCAAGCAGATGGACAAGATCGTCTGGGGCCCGAATTGGGAAGAGATCCTTGGCGGCGAGTTCGCCGGCCGGAGCAAGGACCGCAATTTCGACGACATCCAGAAGGACATCTACGGCCAGTTTGAGAGCACCTTCATGATGTACCTGCCGAGGCTGTGCGAACACTGTCTCAACCCGGCTTGCGTCGCCAGCTGCCCCTCCGGATCGATCTACAAGCGCGAGGAAGACGGGATCGTGCTGATCGACCAGGACAAGTGCCGCGGCTGGCGGATGTGCGTCAGCGGCTGCCCCTACAAGAAGATCTACTACAACTGGAAAAGCGGCAAGGCGGAGAAGTGCATCTTCTGCTATCCGCGCATCGAAGCCGGCCAGCCGACCGTGTGCAGCGAGACGTGCGTTGGCCGCATCCGCTACCTTGGCGTCCTGCTGTATGACGCGGATCGCATTCAGGAGGCGGCGAGCGTCGAGCACGACCGTGATTTGTACCGGGCGCAGCTCGACATTTTCCTCGACCCCCATGACCCGAAGGTCATCGAGCAGGCGCGAATCGACGGAATTCCGGACAACTGGATGGACGCGGCGCGTAACAGTCCTGTCTACAAGATGGCGGTGCAGTGGAAGGTGGCGCTGCCGCTGCATCCGGAGTACCGCACGTTGCCGATGGTCTGGTACGTCCCGCCGCTGTCGCCCATCAGTGCCGCCGCGAATGCCGGGCACGTCGGCAACAACGGTGAGATTCCCGACGTGAATCAGCTGCGCATCCCGGTCAAGTACCTCGCCAATCTGCTGACCGCCGGGGACACGGCACCGGTCGTGCGGGCGCTGGAGCGCATGTTGGCGATGCGTGCCTACCAGCGAGCGAAGCACGTCGACAACCAAATCAACGAGGCGGTGTTGAACCAGGTCGGAATCAGCCAGGCCGAAGTCGAGGAGATGTATCACGTGATGGCCATCGCAAACTACGAAGACCGATTCGTGATTCCCACGACACACCGGGAATACGCCGAGAACGCGTTCAACGTGCGCGGGGGCTGCGGGTTCAGCTTCGGCAACGGCTGCTCGGAGGGGACGGGCGCGACGAGCCTGTTCGGCAGCGAGAAGAGGCGGACCATCCCCATCAAGGCGGAGGTCTAGCGATGTTCGCGCTACACCCACCCCGCCCGATAAGCCGCACCGTCCGCGTGCTGGCGGCACTCCTGACGTACCCGGATGCGCGGATGCGCGAGTATCTCGACGAAATGCGTGACCTTCTGGTCGAAGAGGCTGCGCTCGCCCCGTCGCGCCGCCTCGAACTCGAGGCACTCATCGAGACCCTTAGCTGCGCCGATCCGCTGGAGAGCGAGAGCGCTTACGTCGAGCTGTTCGACCGCGGCCGGGCCACTTCGTTGCATCTGTTCGAACATGTGCACGGAGACTCGCGAGAGCGCGGACCGGCGATGATCGACCTCTGCAAGACGTACGAGGCGGCCGGGCTGATGCTCGCACCCTCGGAGCTTCCCGACTATTTGCCGGTGGTTCTGGAATTCGTGTCCACGCAGCCGTCGCGCGAGGCAAGGGCCTTCCTCGCCGAAATCAGCCATATCCTCAACTCGATCTTCGGGGCGCTGTGCAAGCGCGGAAGCGCCTATGCCAGCGTCCTGGGCGCGTTGATAGAGCTTGCCGGGGAGAAGGCACGGGCCGTGGAGCCGGTGGCGGACGACCCGCTGGACGAGAGTTGGACCGAGCCCCCGGTGTTCGACGGTTGTTCGGCCAAGGGTCAAGCCAGACCGGGCCAACCGCAGCCGGTGCATTTTGTGCGCACGGCGCCGGGGGCGGACACGAACGCGAAGATCGCAAACAGGAGCGGCCTCATGAACCCTGTCCTTTCTTACCTGCACTACTTCTTCTTCACCGTCTACCCGTACATCTGCATGGCGGTGTTCCTGATGGGCAGCCTTGCCCGCTTCGACCGCGACCAATACACGTGGAAGAGCGACTCATCGCAGATGCTGCGGACGGGTACTCTGCGGTGGGGCAGCAATCTCTTCCACATCGGCATCCTGTTTCTGTTTTTCGGCCATCTCGTTGGCTTGCTCACACCGCATTGGCTCTACGAAGGCTTCATCAGCGCGGCCGCCAAGCAGCGCTTCGCCGTCTACTCCGGCGGCGCCGCGGGACTGGTCTGCTTCGTTGGCTTGAGCTTGCTGCTCTACCGCCGCCTCTTCGATCCCCGCATCCGGCTGACCAGCCATCGCACGGACATCGCGATTCTCGTGATCCTTTGGGTGCAACTGGTGCTGGGTCTGATCACGCTTCCGTTCTCTTATGGCCATGCCGATGCTAGCGCCATGCTGATACTGGCCGATTGGTGTCAGCACATCGTCACGTTCCGTCCCAATGCCGATGCGCTGGTCACGCTGGATTGGCCCTACATGATCCACCTGATTCTGGGCATGACGATCTTCTTGTTGTTCCCCTTCAGCCGACTGGTGCACGTCTGGAGCGGCTTCGCGAGCGTCGGCTATCTGTTTCGACCCTATCAGGTGGTCCGCAGTCGCCGACTCAATCTTCCGCCTGGACATAATCTTCCGCGCCAGCCCGGCGCAGGTGTCTGAGGAAAAAAGATGATGAATGCGAGTACTGCCGCCGGCGACGTTGCGAACGTCAATGGCGTGCCGCTGCATTTGCGCGACGTTGCATTGCCGCCGGACGAATTGCGCCAGCGCGCCTGCACGGAACTCCTGCGACAAGCCGCCATGCGGGCCGGATTGCTGGCGAAGGATGACGCCGCATGTTCCGATGGCGTCATCGGCGAGGAGGCTTCCAGGTCGATCGAGGTGCTGCTGGAACAGGCCATCCATGTTCCCGAACCCTCGGAGGAAGCTTGCAGGCGCCACTATCGATGCGCACGAAGCGACATACCGGACCGGTGAGCGCGTCCGCGCCCGGCACATCCTCTTCGCCGTGACCCCTGGCGTCGATGTGGTTGGCGCTGCGCAAACGCGCCGAGGCGGCCCTGCTGGATGTTCGCTGCCACGACGGCAGCGGTGACGACCGCTTCGCCATTGCCGCGCGCGCCTCATCCAATTGTCCAACGGGTGCTACGGGCGGCGACCTCGGCTGGCTTTGCGCCACCGACTGCGCACCGGAGTTCGCGCGGGAGCTGTTCGGCCGCGTGGAGGTAGGAGTGTTGCCGCGACTTGTGCATAGCCGCTTCGGGCTGCACGTGGTCGAGGTGCTGGCGCGCGAACCCGGGGTCGCACAGTCGTACGAATCCGTGCGAGGCGCGGTAGCCATGTCGCTTGCGCCAGCTGTCGTACGTGACCACGTTGCGGCAATATCTTCGCCTGCTCGCCGCCGAAATCGGCGTAACGGGTGTCGACCTCGACGCTGCCGCCAGCCCGCTCGTGCAGTAGCGTGTGATCAAGATAGAAACCATTCCACCTCGCGGGGCGCCGGTTCCGAAGGGCTTCGCGCTTTGGAATCTCGGATTTCGGCCGTTCTACCTTCTTGCCAGCACATTCGCGTCATTGTCGATCCTGCTTTGGATCTGCCAATATTCGGGCCACCTTCCTGCCGCATATCTCCAGAGCCCTGCGTGGCATGGCCACGAAATGCTTTTCGGCTACACGATGGCGGTGGTCGCCGGATTTCTGCTGACCGCCGTTGGCAATTGGACCGGCAAGCCCACGCCGACCGGCGGCGCGCTGATGGCGCTCGCGACGCTTTGGGTCGCCGGTCGCGTGCTTGTCCTGACTCCGTTTGCGCTCGCTGCGGCGATTGTCAACGTCGCGTTTCCTGTGGCGCTGGCCATCGGCATCGGCGGCGCGGTCGTACAGAGCAAAAACCGGCGGAATTACTTCTTCCTGGCCCTGCTTGTGCTGCTTGCGATCGCTGTGCTTGCCTTTCATCTCTCGCACATGGGCGTGCTTCCGTGGCCGGAGCGGGCAAGTCTTCAGGTCGGCCTCGACATCGTCCTGTTCATCATGGCCGTCATCGGCGGCCGGGTCATTCCGATGTTCACCAACAACGGCATCCCGGGCGCGCAGGCGACCCGAAACTCGCTGGTCGAGAAATCTGCATTGATCGGCGCACTCGTTCTGATTGGCGTCGACATTTTGCCGGTGCCCGGACCAGTCGTTGCCGGCGTGGCGTTCGCAGTTGCACTCGCGCATGGGGTCCGGCTCTACCTGTGGAGACCGCAGCGGACGGGAAGGGTCCCTTTGGTATGGGTGCTTCACGTGGCCTACGGCTGGATCGTCGTCTATCTTGTACTTCGCGGTCTGGCTGAACTCGGCCTTGTCGGCCAACTGTTCGCAGTTCATGCTTTGACGGTCGGTGCGATAGGCGGCATGACCATGGGCATGATGACCCGAACCGCCCGTGGACACACGGGGCGGCCACTGAAGGCCGACGGCTTCGAGGTCGCGAGTTTCACGCTCATCGCATTGGCCGCGTTCATCCGGGTTTTTGGCGGCATGTGGCTGCCGGGCGCCTATCTCCTCACCGTCCTCGTCTCGGGTGCGTGCTGGTCCGCCGCCTTCGCGATCTATGCCATCCGCTATTGGCCGATATTGTCGCGACCGCGCGTCGACGGGAAGCCGGGGTAGGGCGAGAGGTGCGCAGCGCTCGCCCCGAAAGGTTGTCCTTCATGTTGCCAAAGGGCCCCAGGCGGACTTGGTCACCGCCGTGCAGGCGATGTAGCCAAGGACCAGGAGCGCTGCAAGCGCGGCGGTGATTCGCACCCGCCGCGTGTGTCCCGGCTTGAGGGCCACCATGCCCAGCGCGATGTAGAGGACCAGACCGATGAGCTTGGCCGGCAGCCAGCCTCGCAAACCGGGAAGACCTATTTGCACGGCAAGGGCGACTCCGGTCACGAGCAGCAGCGTGTCCACTACGTGAGGGACGACCTTCATCCAACGCCGCGAAAGCGACTGCGGCGTGCGAGCCATCCAGTACGCGCGCAGCGCGAACAGGCAGCCGGTCGTCGATGCCAAGACAACATGCAGGCTCTTGACGGTTGAATATTGAAGGTCCACGGCTGCTGCAGGATTGGAATGGACCATTCTAGCGTTCAGTTGACGGGGGAAGCGGGCGTGGCTAGTGAAAATCGCGCGAGTGCGTCTCCAGCGATCCCAGCAAAGGCGAGAGGTCCACCAGCCGTCCCGCGAGCAGGTGGACGACCATGCCTTCGCGTTCGACGCGGCCGTAAACGCCCATCAGCTGCGATCCCAACAGTTCGCGGCGCTGGCGGTCGGAGAGGTCGCGCCAGACGATGACGTTGGTGGCGCCCGTTTCGTCCTCCAGCGTGACGAATATCACGCCGCTTGCCGTGTCGGGTCGCTGCCGGCCGATGACGATGCCCGCCGTGCGCACGCTGCGGCCGTGCGGCGAGTCGCGGACTTCGGCCGACGTCATGAGGCGCCGCGCGCGCAACTGGCCGCGCAAGAGCGCCAGCGGATGGCGGCCCAGCGTGAGCCCGAGCGCGCGATAGTCGGCGACGATGTCCTGTCCTTCGCGTGGGCGCGGGAAGCTGCGGTGAGGCTTCGTCGAACGTCGGCGCCTGCCAGCAGCGGCGGCAGCCTTTCCACGCCGGCCACGTCCCACGCCGCCGCGTGCCGATGGCCGGCGAGCGCCGCCAGCGCGCCGGCCGCGGCCAGCGCGCCGAGGTCGTGGCGGTTCTGTTGCGCGCGGTGTGCAAGATCGGCCACATCGGCGAACGGCGCGGCGTTGCGCGCCGCGACGATCCGCTGCGCGCTGGCTTCGGACAGTCCCGGCGATCATCCGCAGGCCGAGGCGCAGCGCGCGTCGCTGTTCTCAGTTCGCTCCCCAGCTTGCCTCCAGCGTGCAGTCCCACTCGCTCATCGTGACGTCGACGTTGCGCACGTCGACGCCATGGCGGCGCGCGTCCTGCACGAGCTGCGCCGGCGCGTAGAAGCCCATCGGCTGCGAATTGAGCAGCGCGCGCGCAGAACGCCGCGGGCTCGTAGTGCTTCAGCCACGCCGACACGTAGACCAGCAGCGCGAACGACGCCGAATGCGATTCCGGGAAGCCGTATTCGCCGAAGCCCAGGATCTGCTGGTAGATCTGCCGCGCGAACGATTCGGCATAGCCGCGCGCGCCCATGCCGTCGACCAGGCGCTGCTCGAATTTCTCGAGGCCGCCCTTGCGCCGCCACGCCGCCATCGAGCGGCGCAGGTGATCGGCCTCGCCGGCGTGAAGCCCGCGGCGACGATCGCGAGCTGCATCACCTGCTCCTGGAAGATCGGCACGCCCAGCGTGCGCTCGAGCACGCCCTTCACGGCGGCGCTGGGATAGGTGACCGGCTCCTGGCCCTGCCGCCGCTTGAGATAGGGATGCACCATGCCGCCCTGGATCGGGCCCGGGCGCACGATCGCGACTTCGATCACGAGGTCGTAGAAGTTCGCGGGCTTCAGGCGCGGCAGCATCGACTTCTGCGCGCGCGATTCGATCTGGAACACGCCGATCGTGTCGGCGCGCTGGCACATCGCGTAGACCGCCGGGTCCTCGGCCGGGATGTCCTGCATGCGCAGTTCGGCCGTCCACGGCGCTGCGAGACCATCGCCAGCGCGCGCCGGATCGCCGAGAGCATGCCGAGCGCCAGGCAGTCGACCTTGAGCAGGCCCAGCGCGTCGAGGTCGTCCTTGTCCCACTGGATGACGGTGCGATCGGCCATCGCGGCGTTCTCGACCGGCACCATGCGCTCCAGCAGGTCGCGCGCGATGACGAAGCCGCCGACGTGCTGCGACAGGTGGCGCGGGAAGCCGAGCAGCTCGCCGGCGAGCGCCACCAGCCGCGCGATCAGCGGATTGTCCGGGTCGAAGCCGGCCTCGCGGATGCGCACCGGATCGACCTTGCGGCCGTCCCACCACGCGAACACGCCGGTCAGCCGCTCGACCTGCGCGAGGTCGAGCCCGAGCGCCTTGCCGACGTCGCGCACCGCGCTCTTCGGCCGGTAGGTGATCAGCGTGGCGGCCAGCGCCGCGCGCTCGCGGCCGTACTTCGCCGTAGACGTACTGCATCACCTCCTCGCGCCGCTGGTGCTCGAAGTCGACGTCGATGTCGGGCGGCTCGTTGCGCTCGCGGCTGATGAAGCGCTCGAACAGCACGCTCATGCGCGACGGATCGACCTCGGTGATGCCGAGCGCGTAGCACACCGCCGAGTTGGCCGCCGAGCCGCGGCCCTGGCACAGGATGCCTTCTCCGCGCGCGAACGCGACGATGTCGTGCACGGTGAGGAAGTACGGCTCGTATTTCAGCTCCGCGATCAGCGCGAGCTCGTGGTCGATGAGCTCGCGCACGTCGCGGCTTGATCGGCGCCGCGTCGCCGAAGCGTCGCACGCAGCCCCGCCTCGACCAGCGTGCGCAGGTGCGAGGCCGGCGTGGTGTCCGCGCGGGCACGAGCTCCTCCGGATATTCGTAGCGCAGTTCGTCGAGCGAGAACGTGCAGCGCTCGGCGACGTCGAGCGTCGGCGTCGGTCAGCTCGCGCGGATAGAGCGTGGCGAGGCGCGCGCGCGAGCGCAGGTGCCGCTCGCCGTTGGGGAACAGCGCGTAGCCGCATTCGGCGAGCGGCGTGCGCAAGCGGATGGCGGTCAGCGTGTCCTGCAGCGCGCGGCGCGCGCGCGCGTGCATGTGGACGTCGCCGGCGGCGACCAGCGGCAGGCCGCCGCCTTGCGCGCGAGCGCCTGCAGGCGCGCGAGCCGCGCGCGTTCGCCTGCGCGCGCGAGCAGTTCCACAGCGATCCAGGCGCGGCCGCGGAAAGACGTCGGCGAACCAGCGTGCATCCGCGCAGTCGCGCGATCATCGCGGCCGTCGCGGGAGGGATCCACAACGCGGGACAGCGGGGCGCCAGCTGCGCGACGTCGTCGCGCGTCAGCGCGTAGCTGCCCTTGGTCGCATTGCGCCGGCCGCGCGTGATCAGCTGCGCGAGGTCGCCGTAGCTCGCGCGGTCGGTGGCGTGCAGCACGAGCTTCAGCCGTCGGCCAGCGTGAACTCGCTGCCGACGATGAACTTGCAGGCCGCGCTTCCTTGGCGGCCAGATGGCCGCGCACCACGCCCGCGACCGAGCATTCGTCGGTGAGCGCGAGCGCGGCATAGCCCTGCGCCTGCGCGCGTTCGACCAGTTCCTCCGGGTGCGACGCGCCGCGCAGGAACGAGAAGTTGGAGAGGCAGTGCAGTTCGGCGTAGGGGGGCAGCATCGGCGGCCTCGCAACGGAGCGGGCGGCACAGTATACCGTATGTATATACGGTAATGACGCACCGCCAAGCGGAACGGGTGCCTTAGCAACGGGCGCCGTCGCCTTTTCGGTAAACTGCCGACGCTTGCGTCTCGCCGTAACGCCTTCCCGTTAGAAAGTCCCGCAATGCCCGCCATCGTCTTCGACCGCTTCTACCGCTACGCCGAACTGACCGAATGGCTCCAGGCGTTCGCCCGCGACTATCCGCGAACTCGTCGCCATCGAGTCCATCGGCAAGAGCCACGAGGGCCGCGACATCTGGGTGGCGACCGTCACCAACGGCAAGACCGGACCCGCTGCCGAAAAGCCGGCGTTCTGGGTCGACGGCAACATCCACGCGACCGAAGTCGCCGCCTCCGCCGCCAGCCTCTATTCCTCCTGCACACGCTGGTCACGCAATACGGCAACGACGCGGACGTGACGCGCGCGCTCGACACGCGCGCGTTCTACGTCTGCCCGCGCCTCAATCCGGATGGCGCCGAATGGGCGCTGGCCGACAAGCCGAAGTGGATCCGCTCCAGCACGCGTCCCTATCCGTACGACGAGGAGGACATCGAAGGGCTGACCGTCGAGGACATCGACGGCGACGGCCGCATCCTGCAGATGCGCGTTGCCGGATCCCGAACGGGCTGTGGAAGGCGCATCCGGACGAGCCGCGCCTGCTGATCCGCCGCGATCCCGCGGAAACCGGCGGCACCTATTACCGGCTGCTGCCGGAGGGCCACATCGAGGGCTATGACGGCTTCACGCTGCGTGTGAAGAAGCGCCCGCAGGGGCTTGATCTCAATCGCAATTTCCCGGCGTCCTGGCGGCAGGAGTTCGAGCAGATGGGTGCCGGGCCGTATCCGACGTCCGAGCCCGAGGTCCGCGCCGTCGTCGACTTCATCGCGCGCCATCCCAACATCACCGGCGGCACCACCTTCCACACGTGGAGCGGCGTGCTGCTGCGGCCGTTCGAGCACCAGCCCGACGAAGAGATGCACGCCGAGGACCTGTGGGTCTACCAGGCGCATCGGCAGCAAGGGCACCGAGCTGACCGGCTATCCGGCGATCTCGGTCTATCACGAGTTCCGCTATCACCCGAAGGCGGTGATCGGCGGCACGTTCGACTGGATCTACGAGCACCTCGGCATCTTTTCGCTGGGTGCGTCGAGATCTGGTCGCCGATGCGCGAAGCGGGCATCGAGGACTACAAGTACATCGACTGGTTCCGCGACCATCCGGTCGAGGACGACCTGCAAGCTCATTCGCTGGAGCGACACCGCGCTCGACGGCACTCGCGCACGTCCGGTTGGAAGCCGTTCGACCATCCGCAGCTCGGCAAGGTCGAGATCGGCGGCTGGGACCGCTTTCACGCGTTCTGGCAACCCGCCGCCGAAATTCCTCGAGCGCGAATCGCAGCGCTTCCCGAAATGGCTGGTCTGGCAGGCGCTCATTTCGCCCAAGCTCGAACTCGTGCATGCCGGCGCGGAAAGCGAACGGCGGCGGCAATTACAAGGTCACGCTCGTGGTCCAGAACACCGGCTGGCTGCCGTCGTACGTGTCGAAGCGCGCGCTGGAGCGCAAGGTCGTGCGCGGCTTTGTGGCCGAGATCGCGCTTGCCGAGCCGGCGCGGCGCTCGTCCACGGCAAGCGCCGCGATCGACGCCGGACAGCTCGAGGGCAAGGCGTACAAGCACACCGGCGTGTCGTTCTGGCCGGACTTGCAACGTGACCGACGATCGCGTGAAGGTCGAGTGGGTCGTCAAGGGCCGCGCGGGCGATGACCGTCGACATCGTGGCGCGGCACGAGCGCGCGGGCACGCTGCGCGTCGCGGTCCAATTGAGGGAGGACATGATGCTCAGTTCACGGATTCGCACGCAAGTCGGCGCCGTCGTCGTGCTGGTCGCCCTGGTTGCGGGATGCGCCGCGCCCGAGTCGGCGCGGCGAAAGGCGGGACTCGCCGGTATCGACCACATCGTCGTCATCTACGCGGAGAACCGCAGCTTCGACAATCTGTACGGATTGTTCCCCGGCGCGAACGGCCTCGCCAATGCCTCACCCGCGACCTATACGGCAGGTCGACCGCGACGGCAAGGAGTTGCCACGGCTGCCGCCGGTGTGGAAGGGCAAGGATCCCGACCCCGCCTTCCCGAAGGATCTGCCCGAACCAGCCATTCCGCATCGACGCGCGCACCGATCAATCTCCCGCTGTCGGTGCCCACGCGCGACGTCATCCACAAGTTCTACCAGAACCAGGAACAGATCAACGGCGGCCGCAACGACCGTTTCGCCGCCGCATCGGATGCCGGCGCGACTCGTGATGGGCCATTACGACGGCTCCACGCTGCCGCTGTGGGCAGTGGGCGAAGGAATATGTCGCTTGCCGACAATTTCTTCATGGGAGCGTTCGGGGGCTCCTACCTCAACCACTTCTGGCTCATCTGCGCGTGCACGCCCGAGGACCGGAATGCGCCTGCCGCGCTGCATGCGCAGATCGATGAACGCGGCTGGCTCAAGACCAAGCCGGGATCGCCGGCATCCGTGCTGATCGGGCCACCGGCATTTCTGGATGGTGACGTCACGCCCGACGGATATTCGGTCAACACGACGCAGCCGCCATGGCAGCCGTCCCGCGTGCCCCCCGCCAAGGATGGCGACCCGCGCGGCACCGATCCGAAGCAGCATACGCTGCCGCCGCAGACGATGACGACGATCGGCGATACGCTGACCGCCAAAGGCGTCACGTGGGCATGGTATGCCGGCGCATGGAATGCCGCGGTGAAGGACGGCATGCAGCCGCCCGACGCGCCCCGCAAGGTCATGGCGACGCTGGCGAACGGCGCGCCTTACTTCGTCACACACCATCAGCCGTTCAATTATTTCGCGCGGTTCGCCCCGGGAACGGCGGATCGCGAACGCCACCTCAAGGACTACACCGACCTCGTCGCCGGGATCGCGGAGGGTTCGCTGCCGCAGGTAGCGTTCTACAAGCCGCAGGGCACGCTGAACGAGCATCCGGGTTACGCCGACGTGCTGTCAGGAGACCAGCACATCGCGGACCTCGTCGCGAAGATCAAGGCGAGCCCGCTGTGGGGATCGACGGCGATCATCATCACCTACGACGAGAACGGCGGGTTCTGGGACCACGTCGCGCCGCCGGCGGGCGGGCGCTGGGGACCGGGCACGCGCATTCCCACGATCGTCATTTCGCCGCACGCGAAACGCGGCTTCGTCGACCACACGGCCTACGACACGACGTCCATCCTCAAACTCATCACGCTCCGCTTCGGACTCGAGCCGCTGCCCGGCGTTCGTCCCGGCGCGGGCGACCTGACCGCAGCGTTCGAATAGGCGCTCTCGCTTCGTGACCGGCTCTCATTCGAGGCGCGGCGTTGCCGCGGTTCCGCGAGGCGTGTGGGTGCTGGGTCTCGTCAGCATGTGCATGGACCTGTCGTCGGAACTCGTCCACTCGCTGCTGCCGCTCTACATGGCCTCGGCGCTCGGCGCCAGCGTTTTCGTGATCGGCATGATCGAGGGGATTGCCGAGGCGCTCGCGCTCATCGTCAAGGTCTTTTCCGGCGCCTTGTCCGATCTCTTCCGCAAGCGCAAACCGCTGGTCCTGCTGGGATACGGCATCGCCGCGGTTTCCAAGTTCGCGTTTCCTCTGGCGCCGACGCTGGGCTGGATCATCGGCGCGCGACTGGCCGACCGCGTCGGCAAGGGCATCCGCGGCGCGCCGCGCGACGCGCTGATCGCCGACATCACGCCGGCCGGTTCGCGCGGACGCAGCTTCGGGTTGCGCCAGGCGCTCGATAACGTGGGCGCCGTCGGCGGCCCGCTGCTGGCACTGGGCGCGATGGCACATTTCGCGGGAAATTTCCACGCGGCCTTCTGGGTGGCCGTCATGCCGGCAATGCTGTGCGTGACGCTGATCATTTTCGGCGTCGACGAGCCCGACCGCCCAACGACGCCGGAAAAAAAACAAGCCCGCCTGCGCTTTTCCGATGTCCGTCGTCTGCCGCGCATTTACGTGGTGATCGTCGCGATCGCCGGTGTGCTGACGCTTGCGCGCTTCTCGGAGGCGTTCCTGGTGCTGCGGGCGCACAACGTCGGGCTGTCGAACGCTACGGCGCCGCTGGTCATGGTCGTGATGTCCATCGTCTACGCGGTGACGTCGTATCCGGCGGGGGCGGCCGCCGATCGCGGTCAGGGCGCGCGTCTTTTGTCCTTCGGCTTGATCACCCTCGTCGCGGCGGACCTCGTCCTGGCGTACGCGCAGGGTTGGCCGATGGTGCTGGCCGGTGCCGCGCTCTGGGGGCTGCACATGGGACTCACGCAGGGCCTCCTGTCCGCGCTCGTCGCGGCGTCGGCGCCGGCGGACCTGCGCGGTACCGCGTTCGGCGTCTTCAATCTCGTGTGCGGCGTCGCGCTCCTCGTTGGCAGCGGGCTTGCCGGGTGGCTGTGGGACGCGTGGGGTCCGCGGTTCACGTTCTACGCGGGCGCCACGTTCACGGTCATCGCGTGGCTCGGCTTCCTGCGTTACGGACGCCAGGCTGCGGCGTTGCCCAAGGCGTAGGTTCGGCTCAGCATGCGAGCGGCGGATCGTCCATCGCGGCGATTTGCTCGCGCAACTCCAGGATGCGGTCCTGCCAATAGCGCGGCGTGTTGAACCATGGAAAGGCCGCGGGGAACGCCGGGTCGTTCCAGCGCCGCGCGATCCACGCGGCGTAGTGGATGAGCCGCAGCGTGCGCAGTGCTTCGACCAAATGAAGTTCGCGGGGGTCGAAATCGTGAAAGTCCTCGTAGCCCGACAGCACGTCGGACAACTGGCGCGTCATTGCCGCGCGGTCGCCCGACAGCAGCATCCACAGGTCCTGCACAGCCGGGCCCGTCCGCGCGTCGTCGAAGTCGACGAAGTGGGGCCCATCCTGTGTCCACAGGACGTTGCCCGCATGGCAGTCGCCGTGCAGGCGAAGCACCTTCACGTCGTCCGCGCGGTCGAAGCAGTAGCGGACGCCGGCCAGCGCCATCTCCGACACGCTGCGATAGGCGTCCAGGAGGTCCGGCGGCACGAAGTCATTCGCGAGCAGGAACGCGCGCGGCTCATCGCCGAAACTTGCGATGTCGAGCGCGGGACGTGTGGCAAAGGGCGCCAGTGCGCCTACCGCATGCAGGCGTCCGATGAAGCGGCCCATCCATTCCAGCGTTGCGGGGTCGTCCAACTCGGGCGTGCGGCCGCCGCATTTCGGATACACAGCGAAGCGGAAGCCGTCGAAGCAGTGCAGCGTCCGTCCATCGCGGACGAAAGGCGCGATGGCGGGAATCTCGCGCTCGGCGAGTTCCGCGACAAACGCGTGTTCCTCCGCGATCTGCGCGTCGCTCCAGCGTAAGGGCCGGTAGAATTTCGCGACTACTGACGTGGAGTCCTCGAGGTTGACGAGGTAGACGCGGTTCTCGTAGCTGTTGAGGGCGAGCAGGCGGCCGTCGCCAAGGAATCCGACGGCTTCCAGCGCGTCGAGGATCCGGTCCGGCGTGAGGTTCGCATAGGGCGGCGCGGCGGAATCGGACATGATGCATTGTACGTGTCGCGCGAGGCCCGGGCCCGGAATGCCTTGCCATCCGGGCGCCAATTGGCAAAGATGGAAGCCGCGCAGCAAAAGTTCACAAAGGAGTTCGGCAATGCCGCAAGACGCACAACCCGCTGCGCCGGCTGGCAGCTATCTCTATAATCGCCATGCGTTGCCTGTGCGCGTGATGCACTGGATAAACGTCGTCGCGTTGACGATCATGTTCATGAGCGGACTGCAGATCTTCAACGCCCATGCGGAGCTCAACTGGGGCAAGTCGTCGTACGACGGCACGCCGCCGGTTCTCACGATCAGCTCGCGCGTTGATGCGAATGGCCAGGTCACCGGCTATGCACGCGTGTTGGGCCACGAATTCGACACGACAGGCGTGCTGGGCGTGTCCAAGGCGCCCAACGGCCGGCCGGTGCGAGCAGCATTTCCCTCGTGGCTGACGATACCGGGCCCAAAATGGCTGTCGATGGCCCGCGCCTGGCATTTCTTCTTCGCCTGGGTGTTTGTCGTGAACGGCATCGCGTACGTCCTCTACGCGACTCTGAGCCGGCACCTGCAGCGCGACCTGGCGCCGACGGGCGCCGACTTGAAGGGCATCGGCGCGTCGATCAAGGACCATCTCATGTTCCGACACCCTTCAGGGGAGGCGGCCAGGCGCTACAACGTGTTGCAGAAGTTCGCGTATCTCATCGTGATTTTTGTCCTCCTCCCCCTGATAATTCTCATGGGATTCGCGATGTCGCCGTGGCTCGATTCGCTGGTCGCCGGCTGGGTCGACATCTTTGGCGGCCGGCAGGCGGCACGAACGATCCACTTCATCGTCGCCTGGCTGCTGGTCGCGTTCGTGTTGATCCACGTGTTCGAGGTCATCATCACGGGACTCTGGAACAACCTGCGGTCGATGATCACCGGCCGGTACCGCGTCACGAAGGAGTCGGGACCATGAATAGTACGGGCAGAAAGCGCCGCTATTTTCTCGCGCGCGCGGCCGCCGTGGCGTCGGCGTTGTTCCTGGCGGGGTGCGATCGGCTTTCGCAGACGGCGTGGTTTCCCCGCGTGCTCGCCGTGGCGAATCGATGGAACTACAACGTGGCGCACGCCGTGGTGCCGCGCAAGGCGATGGCGCAGGAATTCTCCGAGTCGTTGCGCTCGCCGCAATTTCGCAGCAATGGCACGGCGGACCCCGGCACCGAGGAGTACAAGGCGATGGTGGGGAACGGCTTTGCCGACTACCGATTGGCCGTCGCGGGAATGGTGGCGCAGCCCAAGAGCTTTTCGCTCGCCGAGTTGCGCGCGCTGCCGAGCCGCACGCAGGTCACGCGGCACGATTGCGTCGAAGGCTGGAGCGCCATCGCCAAATGGAAGGGCGTGAAGCTCTCCGCGATCCTCGACGCCGTCAAACCCGCGGCCGGCGCGCGCTACGTAATGTTCTACTGCGCCGACCCGATGGAGGAAGACGGCACCGACTTCTACTACGAGAGCATCGACTTCGATGACGCCTACCATCCGCAAACCATACTCGCTTATGAGCTGAACGATGCGCCGCTGCCGGTTCCCAACGGTGCGCCGCTGCGGCTGCGCGTCGAGCGGCAGTTGGGCTACAAGCACGCGAAGTACGTGACGGCGATTGCGATCGTCGACGGCTTCGGCAACATCGCGGGCGGCAAGGGCGGCTACTGGGAGGACCAGGGATACCAGTGGTACGCGGGAATCTGATGCGCGCGGCCTTGTCCCGGACAGCCGGCCGGTCTGGGTCCGTGAATGGGATTCGGGCGCCCTACCCGTGAGTTTGGGGATGGAGTAGAGTTAACGGGGAGGCAGTTCCGCAACTGCCACGGGCTTCGAGGAAGGAGGCGCCAGATGAACAAATGGGCGGCCCTGTTGCTTTCCACGTTGCTTGCCGCCTGCGCCACCGCGCCGGCACCCCAGCCGAACGATCCGCTGTTCAGGGACTCGCTGTTCGCGGCACCGAGCGAGCGCATCGACGCGCGCGACGTCTTCGCGCTGAGTCCGGAAATGAAGGATTACCTGGCGGTCCAGATCGCTCCCCAGTTGCGCATCCATGGCCGCCAGCGCGGGCTCATCGATGCGCTTTACAACAAGACGCAGCTCAAGCTGGAGTTCGACTCGGCGATGACGCGCACCGCCGCCCAGGCCTTCGCGGCGCGCTCCGGAAACTGCCTGTCGCTGGTGATCATGACCGCGGCCTTCGCCAAGGAGCTGGGACTGTCGGTCCGCTACCAGAAGGTCTACGTGGACGAGACGTGGAGCCGCAGTGGCGACAATTACCTGTTCATCGAGCACGTCAACCTGACGCTCTCCGAGCGGATGCCCGAGGTCGGCTTCGGCCACGTCGACGTCGACCCGATGATCATCGACTTCCTGCCGCCGCAGGATGTGCGCGGCCTGCGTGTCCGCGTGATCGGCGAGGAAACCATCCTTGCCATGTACATGAACAACCGGGCCGTCGAGGCGATGACGCGGGGAAAGTTGGACGACGCCTACTGGTGGGCGCGGGAGTCGATCAAGCAGGATCCACAGTTCCTGAGCGCCTACAACACGCTGGGCGCCACCTACCGGCGGCACGGCAATCTTGCCGAGGCGGAGCGCGCGTTCAACTACGCGCTGGCGCGCGACCCGAACAACACGCACGTCATGGCGAACATGGTTACGGTATTGAAGGACTTGGGGCGAGTAGCGGAGGCGAAGGAGCTGTCGGCCAAACTCGCGCAGATCGACCCCAACCCCGCGTTCAGTTACTTCAAGCGCGGCCTGGCGGCGATGGAGGCGAAGGACTACAACACGGCGAGCGAGATGTTCGCGAAGGAGGTCGAGCGCGCGCCGTATTACCACGAGTTCCACTTCTGGCTCGCGCTGTCCTACCTGGGGCTGGGGGACTACGACAAGGCGCGCAAGCAGCTGACCCTCGCGATGGAGAACAGCACGACGCGCAGCGACCACGATCTCTACGCGGCAAAGCTCGACCGCCTGACTTCTTACATGCACGGCAAGGCGTACTGAACGTGGCGTCCCGGCGCACCGCTCACGCAACCTCGGCCTCCATGAAGGGTGAGGGCGTTTGACGGCCTGGGTGTCGGTCTCGCTTCGCGATTCGTGAATGTGCGCTTCCCCTACGCGCTTCGCGCGATGGGGACTGCCGGCGCACCACTCACGCAAAGACCCCGTGCAGGAACCACTCGCCGTCGTCGACGCCATAGCGGTGGTCGCGGTAGATCCACATGACCTCGCCACGCGGCGTTTCCGCGACGAAATAATCGCGGCGGATATCAGCGCCGTCCCACCAGCCCGATTCGATGCGTTCTGGGCCGTCGCGCAGGATCCACGGTTCCGCCTCGAGGCAATGCGCGAGCGGCTGCGGTTCCGCCAGCAGCCATAGCGGGCGCGCCGCTTCGGGCAGGGCGCCGGCAGTTGCCGCGGGAGTATTCGCGGACCGGGTCCTGGCGGGGTGCGTGATGGCGCGCGCGGTGCTTGCCGATACCGCGATGTCGTGCGCAGCCTGCTCCGGCCGGTGCTCGGCATGCGGCGCCACCCGCATCACGGCGTCTTCGCCCAGGCGCGCGCGCAGCCGATCGACGAGCGGAACCTCGACCGTGGCAGCTTCGTCGCCCGGCAGCAGCCCCAAGTTGCGGCCCGGCAGCGGCGAGGTCGCCTCGCTCGCGAGCAGGATCGCCTCGACGGGTGCAGGCAGCGCTACGCGCGACAAGCGTTCGCGCAGCACGCCGAGCAGATGCGCGGGCATGCGCGCAGGCGTGCCGAGGGTGAAGGGCACGACGGTCGCCGGCGCGCCGCGCTGGCGCACGTGACGCTCGTGCGTGAGCGTCAGCGTGAGGCGCGTGACACCCAAACCCCGCGCGGTGAGCCACGTTGCGAGTTCCTGCACGAGGCGGTTGACGCCGAACCCGAGCGCTTCTGCGTCGTGCACGGGAGCGGGCAGGTCGAGCTTGGCTCCGAAACGCGGCGGCGGCACGAACGGCGGCCGCGGATCGGCGGCACAGCCCAGCGCGCGGTCGAGCGCAAGCAGGAGATCGGCGCCGCCGCGGCGCGCCAGTCCGTCGCGCGGCAGCGCCAGCGCCTGTCCGAGCGTCGTGACGCCGGCATCGGCGAGTGTCGCGCGCAACGCGTCGTCCATGTCGAGCAGCGTCAACGGCAG
This sequence comes from uncultured beta proteobacterium, assembly GCA_963828045.1. Classification (GTDB taxonomy): domain Bacteria; phylum Pseudomonadota; class Gammaproteobacteria; order Burkholderiales; family Casimicrobiaceae; genus VBCG01. Next base: position 1,587,835 of record CAWHCM010000004.1, read on the forward strand.
CGGCGCCAGCAGTTCGGGCAATTGGGCGACGGCCGTCACGGGCCGCATGCGGCCGGCGCGGGCGAAAAGCAGCGCGGCCCCGGGTGTGGGCGCCAATCCCAGCCGCGCGGCGTAGCCCAGCGTCCGGGCACCGCCCTCGAGTTGCGCCACGAGCCGCGGCAATCCGCTGAAAAGACGCAGGCTGCCGCCGATCTCGGCGACGACGGCGTCGGGCGGCGCCAAGCCGGCATTGGGCGTGAACGTCAGCGCCCATGTCGCGAGTTGCGCGAGTGCGCGCGCTTCGGCGCCGGCATCGCGGTCGCGGGAACGAAGCTCCGGCGCGAACGCGAGCGCCGCGGAAAGCAACTGGCCGGCGCGGATGCCGGCCGCACTCGCCGCCGCATTGGCCGCGACGACGCGCGGATAGTGGCCGCCGCTGCTGACGACGAACGGATGCGCGGCGTCGTCCGGGGTCTGCGCGCGCTCAAAGACGTCGAGCGGCAGCGATGGAAAGAGGAGGCAGGCCCACAGCATGGGGCGACGGAGAACCACGTGATCGCGAAGGACGCTTGAGGTCAGCGCGCGGTGCCCCAGACAGCCGCCGCCGGATAGCCCAGCGCCGCGAGTTCGGGCAGCGCGTGCGTCTGCGCGTCCTGCTCGCAGAAAAATTCATCGAGCTGCGGCGGCTTGACGCGGGTGCCAGCAAGCATTGCGTGCGCCTGTCCGCGATGGTGGATCTGGTGCTGGAAAAGGTGCGCGAGCAGCCGTGCCGTGGTCTCGTGCAGGACGCCCTTGCTGCGCTGGATGGCAACGGGCAACTCGAGTTGTGCATCGGTGAGCGCCGCGCACACCGCGATCAGCCGATGGTCGACGGCGCGCTGCGCGACCTGCAGTTCGCGGCACGCGGCGAACGGCTCCTTGGGTTCGAAGAACTGCGAAGGCGTGCTGTTCACCGGCTGCCGATGGACGAAGCGCTCCAGCGCGTCGACGTAGTACCAGTCGACGGTGAGGTTGTGATTGAGCGTGGCCTTGAGCGAAGGAAAGAAGCTCGTGCGCGGGGCGACGAACTCTTCCTGCGACAACTGCGCGCACGCGGCCAGCAGCCGCTGGTTGGCCCACGCGTTGTTGTACGCCATCGCCGAGAAATGACGGGAAAGAGGGTCGGTCGCCATCGGATTTGCTCCCAAGTCACTGCGTGCCGGACGCGAAGCGCGGCGAAGGACATTGGCAACTGCGCGGCGGCAGCGCGATGGTGGCGAAGTTGCCACCGGGCCGGCCGACGTCGATCAGCACCGGCTGCGGCAACGTGGCGCCGCGGCGCTTCAGCACATGGACCGCCAGTTGGCCAAAATGAGGACCCAAATGAGGGGCCGCCTGAGGTGCCAGCGCCAGGCGCAGCGGCGCGGCAGACGCATTGCCGTACTGGCCCGGCCGCCGCCACAGCACGCCCCACGTGCGGCCCTCGCGCGCCGCGACCTGCAGCCGGCGCAACGCGCGCTCGTCGTGCGTGGGCAGCCATGCGAACGCCGCGCCGCATTCGGGCGCGCGCAGCGCCTGGTCGAAGGCCCACAGCGCATCCTTGGACTCGCGGCACGGCACGACGTACAGCCGCGCGAGATCGAGCCCGGCCGCGGCGAGCGCGGGCGCATAGGGCTTGTGCGGCGGCGCGATCCATACCACGTCGCGCCCCTGCGCCTGCACGCGCGCGAGCGCGGGAAGCGTGAGGCGGATCTCGCCGATGCCTTCGCGCTCGAGCAGTATCTCGGTCAGCGCTCCTTGCGGCCAGCCGCGTCCGGGCAGCGCGGCATCGAGCGCCGCGAAGCCGGAGGCCAAGGCTGAAGGCTCCGGCGCGCAATCGTCGCCGCGCCAGATTGCGGGATGCGACAGCAGCGCAGCGAGGGAGGCGGATGCGGCCACTGGGGAGGCAACTGAGGAGGCAGATGCGGCAACTGAGGAGGCGGCGGCCATCGCGGGCACGGCGACGAGCGATGCGCGTCAGGCCGCCGGCGGCCAATGCCGCGCAAAGATCGGCGCCACGCGCGGTTCGCTTTCGATGCGCGCCAGCAGCGCGCTGAATTCCGGACGCGCCGAAGCGAGATGCTTGCGCGACCCGGACCATTTCGACACCACCGCGGCCAGCAGGTCGAGCGCGCCGAGGTGCTGCCCGCCCAGGAACGGCCGCGCGGGAAAGGTGTCGGCAAAAACCTCCCACAGGTAATGCAGCCGTTGCCGGGTTCCGGCCTGGATGCGCTTGTTCGTGGCGTCGTCGGGATCCGCGCAGAAGCGCTCGGGGAAGTCGATGACGCCGATCGCGGCGTAGCAATTGGCCGCGACGTACACGAGCCCGCGGATGGCCTGCGCGCGCGCCGCCGCGTCCGCGGGAAGCAATCCGCTGGCGGGATGCGTGAGGCCGAGATGGATCAGGATGGCGGCGCTTTCGGTGAGCACCGAACCATCGGGAAGCTGGAGCGTGGGGATCTGGCACAGCGGGTTGACGCGGCGGAGTTCGTCGAGTCCTGGACCGGGTGGTGACATCCATGACGCCGCATCGACGCTGCGGAACTCGATGGCGGCCAGCGTGAGCGCGGCTTCGACGGATGCCGATCCCGATCCCTTGGCGCCGAATAATGTGTACATTCTTCGCTCCCGTGGTGGCAACTTAAGTGGTCAGGCAGCGGCCCCGGACTTCATCATCGCCTTGAAGCGGCGGTCGACTTCCTCCGGCGCCACGTCCTCGACGTGCGTGCCGAGCGACCACACGTGGCCGAAAGGGTCGGCCAGCGTGCCGGTGCGATCGCCGTAGAACTGGTCGGCCACCGGCCGCTTGACCGTGGCGCCCGCGGCGAGCGCGCGCGCGAACGCGGCGTCGACGTCCGGTACATAGACCATGAAGCTTACTGCCGAGCCGCCCAGCGTCAGCGGATCGGAATAGCCGCTCATGCCGTCGGCCAGCATCACCGGCGAGTTGCCGATCTTGATCTCCGCGTGGCCGATCGATCCATCCGGACCTTCGAGGCGGAACAGTTCGACGGCGCCGAACGCGTGCTTGTAGAAGTCGATGGCCTTGGCGGCGCCGCGGACGATGAGATACGGCGTGACGCTTGCATAGCCTGGGGGAATCGGGGGAACGGCCATGGGGAACCTCCTGGAGGCGAATACTGGGGATGGATGTCGAACGTCAAAAAGATCCGGACGCCCGCAGTGCGGGGGAGGAGAACGGGCGTCCGGCAAGTCTCCGACAGGAATTCATTCGTTCAGCGCACAGTTCAGCGAACGGAGGCCGCCTTGAAATGCGGGTTCTCGATGATCGCGAACGTGTTGCCGAAGGGATCGGTCACCGACCTTGATGCCCTCGCCGACATCGTGCGGCGCTTCGCGCACGGTAGCGCCCAATGATTGCAATCGGACATTCGACAGGTCTTCGAGGTTGGGGCTGTCGCGGCGCGCCGTCTTGATCACCGGGTTGCCGGACGGATCGTCGACCAGATAGCGAACATTGGCCATGCAAGGACTCCAAGAACGCTTCAGAACGAACGGCTGGCGCGAATGAGGCCCACGGCGATGCCCTCGATCGCGAAAGGCGTGGCCTTCGGGTCGACGACGATCGGCGGGAACGCCGGATTTTCCGCCACCAGCGTGATTTCACGCCCGCGGCGTTTCAGCCGTTTGACCGTCACTTCCTCGCCCAAGCGCGCGACGACGATCTGCCCGCTGCGTGCCTCGGCGCTTTTGTGCACGACGAGGAGGTCGCCGTCCAGGATGCCGATGTCCTGCATGCTGGAGCCGCGCACGCGCAGCAGGTAGTCGGCGTGCGGCTCGAACAGCGCGGCGTCGATGCGGTATTGCGCCTCGATGTGTTCGGCGGCGAGGATGGGGCTGCCCGCCGCCACGCGGCCCACCAGCGGCAAGGTCCCTTGCAATGGCACGCCGGGGATGTCCTTCAAGCGCAGGCCGCGCGCCGCGCCGGGCGTGATTTCCAGCGCGCCCTTCTTCGCCAGCGCCTGCAGGTGGTCCTCGGCCGAGCTGGCCGTGGAGAAGCCCAGGCCCGTGGCAATTTCCGCGCGCGTGGGCGGCATGCCAAGCGCTTCGATATGGCCGCGGATCCAGTCCAGGATTTGCTGCTGCCGGACCGTGAGGCGCGGCGGCGCGACGGGCGCATCGGCCGGCGGGGGCAGGTGGGCGTTCATTTTGCGAAACACGGGGCGGGGCATCGGAATACCGTATATATATTCGGTACACGGATTATAGACGGTGGAATGGCCACGTCAAGGGGCGGGGCATCAGCCCCCGATTTTGACCCGCGCGCGGCGCTCTCCTATAGTGTCCGGATGGATGAAGCCGGTAAACTGGCAACCCCCGCTTGACCGCCGCCCACAGCGCACATGAGACCCCTGCTGATCCTCCTCGTGCTGCCGATCGTCATCGGATATGCCTCCGAAATGATCTTCCGCGACACGCGACGCGCGTCGCTCATCGCGGGGCTCGGCTCGGCGCTGGCCGTCTTCCTGGGCGTCTTCCTCTTCGACCCCGCGGGAACGTGGAACTGGGTCGCGGCGCTGCTGGTGTCGCCGCTGCCGATCGCCTTCGGCGTCGTCACGGTCTTGTTCTGCTACGGCCGCCTGCAAATGCGCAGGCACGGCCGCCACGGCCCGAAAGCACGAGCCTGATATGCGCCGCCGGCCAGGCGCGTCGCCGGCGCACGTTCTCGAAACGGACCGCCTGTTCCTTCGCAGGTTCAACGTCGACGATGCGGCGTTCATCCTGCGGCTGCTGAACGACCCCCTGTGGCTGCGCTTCATCGGCGACAAGGGCGTGCGGACGCTGGACGACGCGCGCAATTACCTCTGCAAGGGGCCGCTCGCGATGTACGAGCGCGAAGGCTTTGGCTTGTACCTGACCGCGCGCAAGGACGATGGCGCGGCGATCGGCATGTGCGGGCTCATCAAGCGCGACTCGCTCGACGACGTCGACATCGGGTTCGCGTTCTTGCCGGAATTCCGCGCGCAGGGCTATGCGCTCGAATCGGCATCCGCCATGCTGGCATATGGGAAGGGCGCGTTCGGGCTCACGCGCATCGTGGCGATCGTGTCTCCCGACAACGAGCGTTCGGCGCGCCTCCTCTTGAAACTCGGGATGACGTTCGAGAAATCCGTCAAGCTGGCCGTGGACGACGAGGTCAGCCTGTACGCATTGGAATTCTGACGCAGTCGGATTGGCAAAGGCGATCATGAACGACGAGAAAATCAGGATCCGCGTTACCGAGAGCGGTCAGTTCCTGGACGTCGTCGTCCTCAACAAGCGCGCCGACAGGATCGAGGTGGTGCTGGGTGAGGGCGTCCACAGCGTCCGGTGCGCGTTGACGCCCACGCGGACGGCGCAGGCGTACGTGGGCAACGCGCTGGGCCGCGAGATCGTCTACGAGCGAAGCCGCGCTTCGGTACAGGCGGACATCGACCGCGTCAACCCGGCGCTGCGCCATTCGGACCGGCGCTAGGATTTCCTCGGATACTCGACCATTTTGGCGGCCTTGCGCTCGAAAGTGTCGCGAGGGGACAGGAGCCGCACCTGCCTCGCTGAGACGAGCGGATAGTGGCGCAACGCTTCCAGGCGGCTGTTGACCTCGCCGCACTCTGCCTCGCGCGTCACCCACAGCGCCGGGTCGATCCGGCGCAGGTCGAATGCTGCCGAATGGCTGCGCAGTGTCTTGCGACCGCGCCGGTCGCTGTATTCGTGGAAGTACGACATCGCGAGCTCCCGCAGGCTGCGGTAGACCGGATCGCGAAAGCGCAGCACGGCGCCGTTGGTCTTGGAGATGGCGCCCCATGCGCTGCCGCGGCGGAACAGCGCCACGACATGCGGATAGTCGCTGGCCGCACAGTCGAGATGCATGACGAGCGGCCGATCGCCGTGTATCCACAGTGCGCACGCGGCGACGAACGCTCCTTCGATGCAATGCGCGCGCCGCTGGCGCAGCACTTCGCGCACCGAAAGTATCGTCTCGCCTTCGGTCTCGTGATTGGTGGGAATGGCGTTCAGGAATGCCTGGATCCTGGCAGGCGTGGACAATCGCCGCAGCACGGCGAATTCGCGCCGGTCCAGTTTGAGCTCCTCGCGCCGGACCGGGCGAATCGCGCGCTCCGCGGCGCGCCGAAGCATTGGTTTGACGTTTGCCATGCTGGGTTGCCGCGGCAGCGGCTACGTCGGCATCTTCGCCACGTCGACCCAGGATCCTTTCGCCTGCGACGCGACACACGCCTCGATGAACGCCATCGTGTGCGCGCCGTCTTCGATGCGCGGATAGGGAAATTCGGGGATGGGCTCGCCCAGCGCCCGCGCCATGCGCTCCTGCGCCAGCTCCGCATAGACGTTGGCGAATGCCTCGCGCAGGCCCTCGGGATGTCCGCGCGGCGTGCGCCCCGTGGCAATGATGTCGGGTGGCAGGAATGGGTCGCCGCGACCGACGATCTTCACGGCTTCGCCTTGCAGCGCCACGCGCAGGTAACTCAGCTCGCGGTGCGACCAGTCGAGCATGCCTTTTTCGCCGTAGATGCGCAGTCGGATGTCGTTCTCGCCGCCGGCTGCCGCCTGCGTCACGGTGAACGTGCCGCGCGCGCCGCCGTCGAACCCGATCAGCGCGGAGACGTAGTCGACGACTCTGCGCCCCGGCATCAGCGCGCCGACATCGGCGACGACGTGCGCGACGGACAGGCCGGACGCGAAACAACCAAGATGCTGCGCATGGCAGCCGATCGCGCTCATGACCAGCGCCAGCCCACTGCGCTGCGGGTCCAGGATCCAGCGAAAGCGGTTGTTCAGCGTGCCTTCCTCGACGCGCGTCGCGAGTCCGCTCTGTATGTACTCGACCTGCACCAGGCGGATCGCGCCGAGCGTGCCGTCTCGCACCAGCGTTCGCGCATACCGTGTCATCGGGTACGCCGAATAGCCATGCGCGATGGCGAACAGCCGCCCGTTCCTGCGTGCGCGCGCCACGAGGTCGCACGCCTGCGCAAAATCGTGGGTGACGGGCTTGTCGCCGATGACGTCGAGCCCGGCATCGAGCGCCGCGGCGGCAAACGGATAGTGCGTGTCGTTGGGCGTCATGATGGCGACGGCGTCGATGCCATCCGGCCGCTGCTTCTCCCTGGCCAGCATTTCGGCCACATCGCCGTAGCTGCGTGCCGCGTCGAACCCGAGCGTCACACCGGCCGCGCGCGAGCGCGCCGGGTCGCTCGAGAAGACGCCGGCGACGCATCGCCACCAGCCGTCCATTTCTGCCGCGCCACGATGCATGCGGCCGATCCACGCGTCGGGGCCGCCGCCGATGATCCCCAGCCGCAACGGACGGCCAAAACGCTCTTTCAAGCCCGACATGTCATCCTCCCATGTGCGGTTCCGCGAACCGCAACACGGGGAAATCGTAGCACGCGGCCAATCCCCGCTTGCGCCAGCGCAACGGCCGCCGGAATCGCTCTTGACGATCCGCGTCATCAGGAGTCTCATGGGCTTTGTATTCTTCCGTTCAAGGAGCACGACCATGGCCGCGAAAGCCAAAGCAAAAGCGAAACCCGCAGCAAAGAAGCGCGCCGCGAAGAAACCGGCCGCCAAGGCCGCCCCTAAAGCCGCGCCGAAGGTCGCGCCCCGCGCGGCGGCTTTCGCCGGATATTCGCCCGCGGCAATGCCCGGCATGGGTGACATGTCCAAGATGCCGAAGATGATGACACCCGAGCAGGCGATCGACTTGTACAAGGCGAACACGAAACTCGCGCTCGACATCATCAACGCGGCGTTGGAGGGCACGGCAAGAGTGCGCAAGCTCCAGTTCGAAGGCGAGGAGCAGGCGCGCGCGATGGGCCGCAAGGCCGCGCGCCAGGCTGCGGAAGCCGGCAGTCCCGACGCGCTGATGGCCGCCGGGCAAAGCGTGTCGCAGGAAGCCGTCGAAAACGCGATGCGCTACTGGGGACAGATGTTCGAGCTGGTAAGCGAAGTCCAGAAGCGTCTGTTCACGCTGATCGAAGATCAGATGACCGGCGTTCCCGGCGTCAAGGAAGCCAAGGCGGCGATGGCGATGATGCCGGACATGCGACAGGCGCAGAACGTGATCAACGCGCTGCAGGGCGTGGTGTCGTCCGGGGGCAACGCGTTCGAGTCGATGCAGAAGGTGATGGGCGACTTCGCGAAGTTCATGCCGGGCCAGCGGCGCTGACGGCCGCTTACGCGAAATAGCTGGTGCCCGGGGCCGGACTCGAACCGGCAGGGCCTTGCGGCCGAGGGATTTTAAGTCCCTTGTGTTTACCAGTTTCACCACCCGGGCATGGGGGCGATTGTACGCATCCGATTCAAGCGGCTATTTTTCGCTCTTGGAGGACGGATCGGGAGGCGGCTTCGATTCCGTGATCTTCTCCATGACGGTCGTCGGATCGTCGTCGGTGCGCATCTGCGACCGCTTGGTCCCCAGAGGGACGAAGCTCTTGGGTCCGGGCCGCCCCCCGCGCCCGCGGCGGGCCTTCTGGCGGCGAAGCGCGCTGCGCTGGATGACCCGGCGAACCGCAAACAGTGCGCCCAGGAGCACCAGCAGCAGCGGTATGGCATAGATGAGTTCCATGGCCCGCGAGTTTGCCTTCGTGCTTGGGTCTGGCGCAAGGACCGCGCTGCATTGCGGCGCGACAGGGTGACGGACGGCGCCGGGAAGAGCAAGAACGGGGAGGGCGCCGACTCCCGGCCCTTGCCAACTCAATGGAAGCTGTTACTTGTCCGTCGCGGCTTTCTGCATTTCCTTTTCCATGCCCGGCGAGCCCATCTTGGCGGACTGCTTCGACATGTCCTTGGATGCCGCGGTGTTCTTGGCATCCTGCTTCGCGGTGGCGCGGCCGCCGCTCGAATCCACAGTGCTCTCCATGGCTTTGACGTCGGCTTCCTTCTGCGCTTTGGTCGGCTTGGCCTTCTTCTTCGACGCAGTCGTGTTCTTGGCATCCTGCTTGGCGGTGGCGCGGCCGCCGTTGGCATCCACCGCGCTCTGCGTCGACTGTTCGACCGCGTTCTGCTTGGCCTTGTCCGTGTTGTACTGGGCCAGGACGGTGGGTGCGGCGGCGCCCAGCCCGCCGACGAGAAGTACAACCAGCAGCTTGTTCATGTGCAGTCCTTTTCGCGAATAGGGTGAAGGTCGCGCCTAATGCAAATACTCTAACGCCGCATGCGACTGTTCGCAACCGGGTGTCACGATCGGAGATAATCCTCCACTTCGACCTATAGGTCTGATCGGAACGCCATGGCAAGGTCACCAGCAGGATCAAGGAGGAGTTCCTGGCAGTCATCCCGCCCACGTTCCTTTTCTTCGTCGCCCTGCACGTCGTCGGGAAGGAACAGGCGATGAGGATATCCTTCGCGCCGCTTCCGATGTCGACGAGTTAAGGTCGAGGACGTCGCCATGCCGGTGGGCCACCCGATATTCTGGATGCTCGTCGCGGCCGTTGCCGCGCCGCTGCTGGCCGAGATACCGATCGGCGTGCGCGTGCCGGTCGTCGTCATCGAGGTTCTGCTCGGCATCGCCATCGGACCGCACGTCCTCGGGCTGGCGCGTTTCGAAGGGTTCGTGACGACGATGTTCCTCTTCGGCATGGCCTCGACGCTGTTCATGGCGGGAATGGAGCTCGACTTCAAGTTGATCCAGGGCCGCCCACTTTCGCTTGCAGTACGCGGCTGGGCTGTCTCGATCATGCTGGGCTTCGCGGCGGTCGGATTGCTCCATGTGATTCCGGAAGTTCGCGCTCCCGCAATGGTCGCGCTTGCGCTTGCAACGACGGGCCTCGGCGCCCTCGTGCCGATATTTCGCGACGGCGGCCAGCTCGAGAGTGCATTTGGGCGGCTCTTCCTCGCTGCAGGTACGATAGGTGAAGTGGGGCCCATCGTCGCCATGTCGCTGCTGCTCTCCCGGCGCTACAGTACGTGGCAGGAGATCGGATTCCTGGTGGTGTTCCTGGCGATCGTGGGAGTTGCCGCGGCAGTCAGCCTTGGTGCACGGCCACCGAAGGTGCTGGCGCTGCTCAGCCGCACGATGCACTCGAGCACGCAGCTTCCGGTGCGCATTTCGTTCCTGCTGCTTGCGGCGTTGTTCGTGCTGGCGGAGGACTTCGGCTTCGAAAGCATCTTCGGCGCCTTCGCGGCAGGGCTGGTGGTGGGCTTGGCCACACGGGGACCCGGCGGCGAGACGATACGCACGAAAATCGACGCCGTGATGTTCGGCTGGTTCGCCCCCTTCTTCTTCGTGGGGACGGGCGTCAAGTTCGACATCGACGCGCTCGCGCGGGACCTTACTACGATGCTATTGGTGCCGGTGTTCCTGGTGCTCTTCCTGGTCATTCGGGGTGCGCCAGTGTTCCTCTATCGCAACGACCTCAGCCGAAACGAGCGACTGCCTTTCGCGCTGTCATCTGCCGTCGCATCGCTGTCGATTGTCGTCGTCATCACCGAGATCGGCGTGAAGTCGGGCGAAATGCACTCGCATATCGCCGCCGCGATGGTTGGCGCAGCATTGTTGTCGCTGCTGTTGTTCCCGACAATCGCTGGTGCGCTGATGTCCCGGACGACGTCAGTGCGTCGCTGAAGATTCCGCCTTCCCTCCTTTTGCGCGGAGGGTCCGTACCAGGGCAGGGCGACGCCGGTCCTTAGACAATTCCGGTCGTGCCGTGATGGATTCGTCTTCGACGGTGTCGAGGTCGGTTACGAAGCGGGCGTTGGCGGTCACGTTCATGTGGACAAGTTCGGGACGCCGCTCGATGAGATGGCGGCAGCCCAGATTACATCGCTGGCGAGAATCTCGGCCAGGGCCACGTCGTCCAGGATGATGGGATTGCCACGCTGGCCATCCACCATCGGGACGACGACATGACCGGCAGCGTGCTTCTTGAATGCCGAGATCAGCTCCGTCAAGTCGCCGGCGCCCGTCAGCGGCTGGTCGGCCGGCATGACGATGACGGCATCGAAGGCACCGCTGAGCGCCGCCAGGCGAACGCTGACGGCCGAGCACTGACGGCCGCGTGTCGCGGGAATTATAGAACAAGGGAGGACGGCGGCGTCCGGGAGGGACCTGAGGTCCGTTGTCGGATGGGAATATACGGCGGTATATTACGCTCCCGCGCCGTCGAGCGAGGTTCCAGGTGTCACGCGTCCATTGCACGCTGTCGTTCGCTGTCATGGCGCTGTCCATCGCGTTCGCGGTTCCGGTCGTCTCGGCTGCAAGCGTGACTGTCGTTGCGGCGGCGAGTCTCAAGGAGTCCATGGACGACGTCGCCAGACGCTTCGAGGCGAGTACCGGCAACAAGGTGGTCGTTTCGTACGGCGCCAGCAATGCGTTGGCCAGGCAGATCGGGGCCGGTGCGCCTGCCGATCTCTTTATCTCCGCGGATCTGGAGTGGATGGACTACCTCGACCAGAGGCACCTGCTGGCACCTGATTCGCGCTTCGATCTGCTGCGCAACACGCTCGTGCTGGTCGCGCCGGCCGCCAGCACGGCGGCACTCAAGATCGGGCCGGGCTTCGGCCTTGCGGCTGCACTGGGAACGGAGAAGCTCGCGATGGCCAATCCGGACAGCGTCCCGGCGGGCAAGTACGGCAAGAGCGCCCTTCAAGCGCTCGGCGTCTGGGCCAGCGTCGAACGCCAGATCGCGCGCGCGGAAAATGTGCGCGCCGCGTTGGCGCTGGTCTCCCGCGGCGAAGCGCCGTTCGGCATCGTCTACCGGACGGACGCGCTGGCAGACAAGGGTGTGAGAATTGTCGACACGTTTCCACAAGCGAGCTACCCCTCCATCGTCTATCCGGCTGCGGTGCTCGCGGCCAGCACGTCACCATCCGCCCGGCCCCTTCTGGAATTCCTGCGATCCGTGCCTGCGCGCGCGATCTGGGAGAAGTACGGCTTCGGTCTCGTCCGATGAGCATGTTCGAATTGAGCCCCGACGAACTGGGCATCCTCGCGCTCAGCCTGCGCGTCGCGCTGGTCAGCGTCATTTGCAGCCTGCCATTGGCGATCGGCGTGGCCTATGGACTGGCGCGCCTTTCATTTCCCGGCAAGACGCTGGTCGATGCGATCATCCATTTGCCGCTGGTGCTGCCGCCGGTGGTCGTCGGCTTTGCGCTCCTCGTGCTGTTCGGCAGGCGCGGCGCCATCGGGAGTGTCCTGGACGAGTGGTTCGGCATCGTGTTTGCGTTTCGCTGGACCGGCGCGGCGCTGGCCGCAGCACTCATGGGCTTTCCGCTGATGGTGCGCGCGATCCGGCTGTCGATCGAGTCCATTGACCAGAGGCTCGAAATGGCCGCGCGAACGCTGGGCGGATCTCGACTCTGGGTGTTTGCGTCGATCACGCTGCCGCTGGCGCTCCCGGGGATCATCACCGGAACGCTGCTGTCGTTCGCGCGCGGGCTGGGAGAGTTCGGCGCCACGATCACCTTCGTGTCGAACATTCCGGGTGAAACGCAGACATTGCCGCTGGCCATCTACACGTTCACGCAGGTTCCGGGCGGTGAAAGCCAGGCGATTCGCCTGAGCATCATCGCCGTCCTTCTGTCGATCGCCGCACTGGCGACGTCCGAATGGCTCACTCGTCGCTCGCGCGAACTGCACGCCGATGATCGACGTTGACATCGAGCAGCAGCTGGGCGCGTTCCGCCTCGCCGTCAAATTTGCGGCCGAGGCGCCGATCGTGGGCTTGTTCGGCCGCTCCGGCGCCGGCAAGACCAGCGTGATCAATGCGATCGCGGGAATCACGAGGCCCGAGCGCGGCTGCATCCGGATCAACGGCTCGTGCCTGTTCGATGCGGCGCTGGGTGTCGACGTTCCAATGGCCCGACGCCGGATCGGCTACGTGTTCCAGGATCCGCTGCTGTTTCCGCACATGGACGTCGAGTCGAACCTGTTGTACGGACAAAGGCTCCGCCGCGACGAACCGCATCGCATCGACGACGTGCGTGTGATCGATCTGCTGGGCCTGCGTGTGCTGCTGCGGAGAAAACCCCGGGCGCTGTCGGGCGGTGAGAAGCAGCGTGTCGCCATCGGCCGCGCCTTGCTTGCCCAGCCGCGCATCCTGCTCATGGACGAGCCCCTGGCTTCGCTCGACATGCCGCGCCGGACGGAAATCCTCGATTACATCGAACGACTGCGGGACGAACTCGGCATTCCAATCGTGTATGTGAGCCACTCCGTGACCGAGATTACCCGCCTCGCCGATACGGTTGTCGTGCTGGCGGACGGAAAATGCCTCGCGATGGGCGCCGTCGACGACGTGATGGGCCGCATCGACCTGAAGCCGGCGACGGGCCGTTATGAGGCAGGATCGATCCTCGACACGCATGTCGAGGCGCACGACGTGCGTGACCAGCTCACGACGCTTGCGTTCGATGGCGGCGAACTCGTCGTGCCGCACATCGATGCTCCGATCGGCGAGCGCGTGCGCGCGAGGATTCGCGCGCGGGATGTTTCACTCGCCCTGCAACGTCCCGAAGGCATCAGCATCCTCAACGTATTGCCGGGGCGCGTGACGCAGGCCAACGCCGAAGACGGTCCCATTGTCGAAGTCCAGCTGGCCGTGGGTCACGCGGCGCTCACCGCCCGCATCACGCGCCGGTCGTTCCAGCAGCTTGGCATTCATGCCGGGCAGGAACTCTACGCGCTGGTCAAGGCCGTATCGTTCGACCAGCGGAGCGTCGGCTACTCGAAGGCCCGCGAGCCGGTCGCTTCGCTGCAGCGATCCTCCTCTTGAGCGTTGTCGCGACCGGGAGACTGGCCGAAACATGCTGACGATCGAAGATGTCCGGGCAGTTCCGCTGTTCTCGACACTGGCGGACGCCGACCTTGAGCGCCTGGCGCGAACATCTGCCGACGTGCACCTCGGCGCGGGAGAGTTCGCGGTGCCCGAAGGCGGGGAACGGGCGCTCTTCGCGGTTTTGTCGGGAAAGATCGAAGTCGTGAAGACCTTCGACGGCATCGAGCGCAGGTTGGGCTGGCGCCTCCCTGGCGCCATATTCGGCGAAGTTCCCCTGGCTTTTGGCACGCCCTTTCCGGGCGGCTACCGGGCGACCGAGCCCTCGCGCGTCATGCGCGTGGAACCTCGGCAGTATTACGCCATCGCGGCTTCGTCGCCGGAAGTCGCGATCAAGGTCGGCGCGCTCGCCCGCGAGCGCATCGGTGGCCTGCAGAATCTCACGGCGGAGCCGCCCAAGACGCAGGTGACGATGTTCGGCTCCCGCTGGGAGCCCGCATGCCTCGAGATCCGGCGCTTCCTCGCGCGCAACCAGATCACCCATGACTGGCTCACTCCGGACTCGCCCGATGCCGCGGCGCTGTGGGCCGGAAGTCTCCCAACGGATGCCGAATGTCCGGTGCTGCGGCTGATCGATGGGACGACGATCAGCAAACCGAAGCTGCGCGACGTCGCGCGGCTCCTCGGCCTTCAGACGAATGCACGACTTGCCGAGTACGACACCTTGATCATCGGCGGTGGTCCGGCCGGTCTCGCGGCAGCCGTGTACGGGGCGTCGGAAGGGCTGCGCACGCTGGTCGTCGAGCGCGAGGCACCCGGCGGCCAGGCCGGGACGTCGTCGCGGATCGAAAATTACCTCGGGTTTCCCAACGGTGTCTCGGGTGACGAGTTGGCCAGTCGCGCGCTCCAACAGGCACGGCGCCTCGGCACGGAGATCCTGGTGACGCGCAGCGTCGAAGGGATGAATGCGTCGACGCGCGAGGTTTTTTTAGACGGCGGCGATGTCGTACGGGCCCGGACGGTGATCCTTGCCACCGGGGTCTCCTGGCGGCGTCTCGCCATCGAAGGCTTCGACAAGCTCATCGGCAAAGGCATCTACTACGGTGCGGCGCGCAGCGAAGCAAGTTCCACGCATGGCCTCGACGTCTACCTCATCGGCGCCGGAAACTCGGCAGGTCAGGCTGCCCTGTACTTTGCCAATCACGCACGCAAGGTGACGCTCGTTGTCCGAGGTGAATCGCTCGAGAAGAGCATGTCGCATTACCTCGTCGAGCAACTCCGGGGACAGTCGAATATTGCGGTGCTGCTGCGCTCGGAAGTGCGCGCCGCCTTTGGCGACGGCCATCTGGCTGCCATCGACATTCACGACGCAGAAGACCGGACGGTGCGCCGGTATGAATGTGGCGCATTGTTCATATTCATCGGAGCCGATGCGGATACTGGCTGGCTGCCGGCCGAAATCGCGCGCGATGCGCGCGGCTACGTGCTGACTGGCGACGATGTGGTGCGGGCAGGTCGGTGGTCCGGGAATCGCGATCCCTTGCTGCTCGAATCGAGCATCCCCGGCGTCTTCGCCTGCGGCGACGTGCGCCTGAGCGCGATCAAGCGCGTGGCGTCTGCGGTCGGCGAGGGCAGCATGGCGATCGCCTTCGTATACCAATACCTGCAGCAGGAAGGCGCTCCACCAAGCCGGTGACGGTCCGCGCCAATTCGGCGCCGAAGGCTATTTGTAAGGTTCCGGATTTACGATAGCGGAAGCCACTCGCGACCCTCTCCGAAGCGTCGTGGCTAGGCGGGCGGGGCGCGCCCCCTGCGCCTTGTCCCGCCGACTCCGATTCGTGACCGGCAATGCGCGTCGACGATCCCATGTTATTGATTTGCGTCAAGTTCCGCACCGACGCGCGGTCTAGACTCGAACTTGGTGTTCATCTTGAGGTCCCATTAGCGTGTTCAGAGCGTTCCGCCGACAGCGCAAGTCCCTTTCGAACGTCGCCCTCGGTGTCTGGCTTTTTGCGTTGTTCGCAACACCAAGGAGAAATTCATGAAGAAGCGCACCATCGCCGCCACACTGGCGGCAGTCGCGATTGCAGTGACCGTTCCTCTGACGTATGCCCAGGGCGGCGGTCCCGGAATGATGGGCGGTTACGGCCAAGGTCAGGGGGGCTACGGCCCCGGCATGATGTACGGCTACGGCCACGGGCAGGGCGGCTACGGTCCCGGAATGATGGGCGGTTACGGCGGTTATGGCATGGGCCCAGGGATGATGGGTGGCTATGGCGGCTATGGCATGGGCCCAGGGATGATGGGTGGCTATGGCGGCTATGGCATGGGCCCCGGAATGATGGGCGGCTACGGCGCGGACTATCTGGGCGCACTCAACCTGAGCGACGACCAGCGCGAAAAGATCACCAAGATCCAGGAGGGCGTGTCCACCAAGCATTGGGAACTGATGGGCAAGATGCAGCAGCAGCAGTTCCAGTTGCGCGAACTTCTTGCGTCGGGCAAGGCCGACGATGCCGCGATCGGCAAGGCTTTCAAGGGTCTGGAAACACTTCGGCAGCAGATGTGGGCCACAGGCGTGGACGCGCAGAAGCAGGTCGACGCGACTCTCACCAAGGAGCAGAGGGAACAATTGCAGCGCGGCTGGCGCCGTGACGCCAAATAAGCACGCTCGAACGGCACGATTCGCCGCGCAGCCATTATTTATGGCGGCACGAGAATGATAGGCGCCAGTGTTGGCGGCGGCGAATCCGCGTTCCGGAACGACGATGCATCCGGGAAGCGAGCCAACAAGGCTTGGCTGCCGGCGCTGGCATTGCTCGCTGTCACGAGCGCTGCGCTCGCCGAGACCGTGACGCTGCTGGATTCTTTGTACCGGCGTGTGCAAGCCGAGGTCAGGTTCTTGGATTAATCACAAACCACCTTGCCGAAGAAAATTCGAATAATTAGCGCGGGTCCGCAGAGCCCGGTGCTCACGTTCACGAAGGTGCCCGCCACAAGCGCCCAGCCGGCGATTTGACCGGCAATGGGAATGCCTGCCTGGAACCCCCATGCGGCCACGACAATCAGGGCCGTCGCGAAGGCGCAGGCGATTCGGCGGCGAGTTCCATAACGGGGCAGCGCTGGTGTGCCCGTTAGATGACGCAGCCCATAGTTGTAAAGAACGTCAAATGGATGGCCGGAAAGAATTGCGCCCAATGCCGCAAACGGCGCGAGGGCCCAGAGAATCATCGGCGAGGCGAGCGCCGCTCCTGCGGCAGCCCACAGCATGCATATTGCAGGCGACAGCCGTAGCGGGTAGTTGATCTGCGCGTAGGTCTTGTCATCCAGGCCGCAGAACCCCTGAGCCTGGATGTTTTCCCGGATGGTTCCAAAGGCCGTTGACATGTCACACCTCCTCCATTGTGCGCCCGACGGGCGCAGGGCTTTCGCGATGTTTGGCAGCGCGCGCGTCGATTGATTGCCGACTGAAATGCGGGCGGCTGCTCGTCGCGCGTTTCACCAACCCGGATCAAAGCAGCCCGAACTGAAGACTCGCGCTCTCGACTTGCCGATTCGTCGCCGAGATCGCAGGTCCTATGAAAGCCTCGCTTTCTGATGGGGTTGCATTGTTCGACCGACGTGGTGGTGACCGAAGCGCTAAGACCGCTTCGATAGCATGCCGGCTCCCCATTCGATGCCGGATCGCGTTGAGTGCCTGCGCACCGACCCATTCACTTGAGACGATCATGATCAGAACTCCTTGAGTCTCCGTAAAGCCGGATTGCAGTTCACTCTAGTGGACAGATGTGGCAAGGGAACTTCCCTACGGGGCCATTTGTGTTTCGTTTGTTTCACGCAGCGTAAGTATTTGTCGAACTCGGCAAGCCATTCGCATTCTTATTCGAGCCGCTGCCAAGGGCTCCGGGGACCACAGGAGTAGACCAGCCGGTGACGGGCCGCGGCAATGTGGCGTCAAAGGTTATGCGTAAGGCGCGACCCTTCGCCTTGTTCCGCCGGCCTGACGCCGCACCGGAACCTCCAGGCCGTTCAGCTAGTCGATCTCGGCGTTGGTGCCAGGCGCCGGCGTGAAGCCCAGGTCGCCACGGGCGAGCGCTTTCTCGCGGCCACCGAATTGCGCGAGGAGTTCAGCCTGTCGCCGCTTTGCGCGCGCGTCGGTCGCTTCCGGATCGAGCGCGGCGCGCAGCAGCCGTTCGCCTTCGGCGAGCGTGGCGGCGAACCGCGGATCGCCGGCAATGTCGACCAGCTCTTCGGGATCGGCATCGAGGTCGAAGAGCTGCGACGGCGCGCCGACATAGTGGCAGTACTTCCACTTGCCGAAGCGCAGCATAAAGGCGCCCGCGAGGGAGCCGGTCGCGTGGTACTCGGCAATGACCGGCCGTAGCGAGATCCCGCCGGTCGCCAGCGCGAACAACGACGCACCGGGCAGCGCGCGGCCGCCGACGCGCGGCGGCAGGCCGACCGCTTCGAGAATCGTCGGCGCGCAGTCGATGTGCGACGCCGGCGCGGCGACCACGCGGCCAGCCGGAACATCGGGGCCGGCCACGATCAGCGGCACGCCGGCGCTCTCCTCGTACAGCGTCGACTTGCCCCACAAGCCGCGCGCACCGAGGTTGTCGCCGTGGTCGCTGGTGTAGATCACGCGCGTGTCCTGCGCCAGGCCCGCGTCGCGCAGCGCGCGCAGCACGTAGCCTACGTTCTCGTCCATCGTTGACACGAGGCCGGCATACCCGGCAATCGCCCGCTTGACATCGGCCTCGGTCGCAAAGTGTCGATCGTAGTCGACCGTGTGCGCGTAGGCGTCGAGAAATGGATGATGCGGGCGCGCGTCGTTGGCGTACTGCTTGGGCATCGGCAGGTCCTGCTGCCAGTAGCGGTAGAACCACTGCGGTGGCGCGGTGAGCGGAAAATGCGGGCACGCGAACGACACGAACAGCACCCACGGCCGGTCACGCCACTTCGGCGCTTCCTCGTGCAGCCAGATCTGCGCGCGCGCGGCGATGTCGCGGTCGTACACGGTGTAAGCCGACTCGCCGGGGCCGGCGCGCCTGGCCATCTTGTCACCGCCCTTGCGCTTCGGGATGTTCTCGCGGACCAGGCCCTTCACGTCGCCGATGCCGTCGACGATGTGCATCGGCACGATCTCTTCGGAAAAGCCATGATCGTCGCCCGGACGGCCGCGGAAATGCAGCTTGCCGATCGACACGACGCGATGCCCGGCGTCACGTAGTTCGTGGTGCCAGCTCGGGATCGCGCCTTCGTAGCCGTCGGCGTTGTCCCAGTAGCCGATGTCGTGCACGTAGCGGCCGACGGCGAATGCCGCCCGCGCCGGTACGCAGATCGGGCACGTCGTATAGGCCGCCGAAAAGCGCGTGCCGCTGGCGGCAAGCGCATCGAGGTTGGGCGTGGCGATGAACGGATGGCCGGCGGCCCCGAGGAATTTGGGATTGTGCTCGTCGGACATGAGCACAAGCATGTTGGTGGCGCGCATGCGGGAAAGTATCGCACAGCGGCCCGCACTGGACGCCTCCGGTGCGCGGGGGTAGGGTTGGCGGCTGCGACGCCGCGAGCGCGTCGAAGGAGGAACCATGAAGATCTCGAACCGCGTGGTGCTGCTGCTCGTGGCCGCGCTTTGCGCGCCGGGTGCGAGCGCGCAGACGTATCCGAACCGTCCGATCAAGCTCATCGTCGCCGATTCCGCCGGCGGCGCACCCGACCAACTCGGGCGCCTCGTCACGGAGAAGCTTTCGAACAACGTCGGCCAGCCGGTCGTCGTCGACAACCGCCCCGGCGCGGGTGGCGTGGTGGGCGCCGAACTCGTAGCGAAATCGCCGGCCGACGGCTACACGTTGCTGTTGACGACGACGGCCATCTACGCGATCCTGCCCAACCTGCGCAAGAACCTGCCCTACGATCCAGTCAGGGACTTTGTGCCGATCACGCGCATCGCGACTGCGTCGAACGTCCTCGTCGTGAACAACGATCTTCCGGCGAAGAACATCGCCCAGCTGGTCAAGCTCGCGAAGGAGAAGCCCGGCGCGCTCAATTACGCGTCGGCCGGCGTGGGCACCCCGGCGCATCTGGCCGGGGAGATGCTGAACCTGCTGGCCGACATCAAGGTCGTGCACGTTCCTTACAAAGGTGCGGCGCCAGCGCTGACGGACGTCATCGCCGGCAACGCGCAGTACATCATTACCTCCCCCATCGCCGCGGGCGCGCACATGAACGGCGGTCGCGTGCGCGCGCTGGCGACTACCGGTGCCGAGCGCAACCCTAGCCTGCCCGACTTGCCGACGATCGCCGAGACGGTTCCCGGCTACGAGATCACGCAGACGTGGGGCATCGTGGTGCCGGCCGGCACGCCGCCGGAGATCGTGAACAAGCTGAGCGCCGAAATCGTCAAGGTGATGCACCAGCCCGACGTGAAGGAGAAGGTGCTGGCGACGGGCGCGACGCCGGTCGGCGATTCGCCCGCCGAGTTCGAGGCGTTCATGGCGAAGGAGCGGCAGCGATTGGGCGACGTCATAGCCAAGAGCGGAATCGTTCTCAGCCGACTGACGACTGCATCGCTTCGTCGA
Source organism: uncultured beta proteobacterium (assembly GCA_963828045.1). GTDB lineage: Bacteria > Pseudomonadota > Gammaproteobacteria > Burkholderiales > Casimicrobiaceae > VBCG01. Next base: position 1,608,140 of record CAWHCM010000004.1, read on the forward strand.
GGTTGCATCCTGTAAAAGCCCGCGCTCGGCGGGTCTTAATTGTGGCGATTGGAGGCGGGGATCGGAATCGAACCATGCAAGTTTTCATAGAGAGACTTGCAGGTTGAATGCCGTGGCCTTGGCTGTTACCTCTTGTGTTACCCCCGAAATTGCGTCTTGGATGTTTCACCACGTGCTCTTGGGAGTATCGATCGCGTAAGGCTGGCGTCCACCGACCCGCTCAACTACGACCTGTCCAAGCGTGAGTCTGACCAAGCCCGCGAGGGGCGGCGCTTTCCCGATGAATTACGTCTCGCAACTGCCTCGGACGAAAGGTGGGTCCGCCTCGCCAACTTGACACCCTAGGTGTCGGATGTAGGATGCAGTCGTCGCGGCGAGCGCGTGCCGTTCCGCGGAGCGCGGCGCGGCTGGGGAGCATAGGGACCTGGACGGAGTCTAATCGTGGAGCGACGGCTGATAGGGGCGTTGGCGCTTATAGCGAGTCTTGACGCGGCAGCATGCCCGCTTTGCGGTGGATTGCAAGGATATACGACGCCGCAGGAGCTTGTTGCGAGCCAACGCGCCCGGGCGTCGCCCGGGAACGGTGGCGCACCACCCGATGTGATCGATGTGGTCCGGGATGAGGTCCCGACGGCAGGCGCGGGCTATCGCCTGGATCGCAACGCCGCCGCGAGCGCGGTGCTGGCGTTACCCGCGGACGACGGCGCGCAACTCAAGGTGGTCCAGGTGATCCGTGGTGAGGCGCCGGCGGGCGGCACGATCCAGCGATCGTGGGTGATTGGCCTGGACCCCGGCTCGGCTGCGAGCGTTAAACCGTTGCTGCTGATCCGATCCAGAAAGTGGCTATCCTGGGCCAATGTCGGCGCCATCAGCATCGAGCATGCAGGCTGGCTGCGCGAGCTTTCGGCAACCAAGCCGACCGCCAACATGACGGATGGCGAATGGCAGGTCGAAACTGCATTCGTGTTGCCGTACCTCGAGAATCCCGAACCGCTGGTGGCCGAGATCGCTTACGGCGAGCTGGCGCGCGCGCCGTACTCGGCACTGCGATCGTTGAAAGGCCATCTCGACGTGCCGGCGCTCCGCCGATGGACTGCTGATCCTCGGCTCGCGAAGCGGCAATCGTTGTACACGTTACTACTCGGTATTGGCGGTGACGCGACAGACGCCGCGCGCATCAAGCAGTGGCTGGACGCGGCCTGGAAAGCGAAGGATGCAACCAACCTTGGCCCGATGCTTGCGGCAAGCCTCGAGCTGGGCGGTCCGTCACGCATGGCATGGATCGACAACAAGTACATGGGCGACCGCGAGCGGACGATGCAGGAGCTCCAGGCCGTCTTGGTCGCGCTCAGCGTTCAGGGCAGCGCCAACGAGACGATTTCGCGAGAGCGCGTGATCGAGTCCTACCGAATGTTCATCGACGTCCACAGGTCTCTCGCTGGATTTGTCGCGCAAGACCTCGCAACGTGGAACTACTGGGATGCGGGACCTCAATACATCGCACTGATGCGCTCCGACCTCACGCAGCACCCGGCTTCGCGCTATGCGATGTTGAATTACCTGAAACAGAGCCCGAGAGCTGATGCCAAGGCCGCCGTCGACGCGCTGGCAGTCGCCGGGCAATGAGCCGAGTCCTACAGAACGAAGGCCGGCGTTCGTTTTGCGCGGCGGTCACCAAGTCGGCGGATTTTGCCGACCAGCAGGTTGCACAGGTGCTCGTAGCCGTGAACGTTGCCCGCGAGTAGCAGCACGCTGCCAGCCGCGCCGAGAATGAAGACTAGGCACGTGGGGTCAGAGCCGTTCGGTCCATGCAAGCAACGACGCGCCGGCAAGGGCAGCGATTAGGGCCGACACCTGCACCCCAACGCCCTCGGCCTCGAAGCCGACCTAGTCGGCGAGCAGCACGGCGCAGCCGGCGACCTGCGCGATCGCGAGATCGATAACCGCGATCCCGGGGGGGCTTGCACCGGCATGCCGAGAGGCGCGTGCGTCGCCGTGACGGGCAGGCCGGGCGCCGGCGCCCTCAGGTCAGCCCAATGACACCCGGAGGCAGCGAGGATAGCGGATTTCGGCGGCAATGATATTGACTTCGCACTATCATAATGACGTATAATTGACCGATGCGACAATCGCCGCAAGGCTCGACTG
>CAWHCM010000005.1:0-109831 GCA_963828045.1 uncultured beta proteobacterium
GCGGTGCTACGCCGATGCGATTCTTAAGGTCGTCGTCAGATGGCTATGGGAAGCAAAGCCGATGATCATTGCGAGCGCATAGTTGGATCATAGGGTTAGTGGAGGCGGAGGTCGGAATCGAACCGGCGTAGACGGCTTTGCAGGCCGCTGCATGACCACTCTGCCACCCCGCCCGGGGCGACGACCGGCGCGACGAAGCGCGCAGGCCGGGCAAACGAAAAGGGAGAGCCGCCAATGCCACCAACGGGCTCTCCCTCGAGAAATCTGGAGCGGGAAACGAGTCTCGAACTCGCGACCTCAACCTTGGCAAGGTTGCGCTCTACCAACTGAGCTATTCCCGCGTCGAACAGCCTTGAATTATATCGGAAAAACCCCGTATGTCAAAGCGCGACTGCCCGCGCGCTAGGCAATGACGGTCGCGATCGCCCTGGCGACGTACTCGATGTTGCGGGAATTGAGCGCGGCGACGCAGATCCGACCCGTGTCGAGCGCGTAGATCGAGAATTCCTCGCGCAGCCTGCGCACTTGCTCCTTGGTCAGGCCGGAGTACGAGAACATCCCGCGCTGCTCCAGCACGAAGTGGAAATCGGCCTTCGGCGCATAGTGCTGCAACCTCTCGACGAGCTTGCGACGCACCGCATGGATGCGCTCGCGCATCCCGGTGAGCTCGTCCTCCCACAGCGCGCGCAATTCCGGCGATTGCAGCACCATCGCCACCATCTGACCGCCGTGCGTCGGTGGCGTCGAGTAGTTGGCGCGCACGACGCGCTTCAACTGCGACAGGATGCGCGCGGCTTCGTCGCGGTCGCCGGCAACTGCACTCAACGCGCCGACACGCTCGCCATACAGCGAAAACGACTTCGAGAATGAGCTCGACACCAGCAAGGGTCCCGGCGTGGCCGCAAACCGGCGCACGACACTGCCATCCTGTTCGATGCCGTCGGCAAGGCCCTGGTAAGCGAGGTCGAGAAACGGCAGCAGGTCGCGAGAGCGCACGACGTCGATGATTTCGCTCCATTGCGCATCCGTCGGGTCCACGCCCGTGGGATTGTGGCAACACGCGTGCAGCACGACGATCGATCCGCGCGGTATCCGTTGCAGCGCCGCCAGCATTTCCGCGAACAGAAGGGAATGCGTCGCGGCACCGTAATACGGGTAGTCTCGGACCGCAAATCCCGCGCCTTCGAAAAGCGCACGGTGGTTTTCCCAGCTCGGGTCGCTGATGTAGATATCGGCGCCGGGCGCAAATTTGCGCAGGAAATCGGCGCCCAGCTTGAGGCCGCCGGTTCCGCCCAGCGCCTGCACGGTCACCGCGCGGCCGGACGTTACGACCTCGCTGTCGGCGCCAAAGAGCAACGCCTTGACCGCGGCGTCGTAAGCCGCAATGCCGTCGATCGGCAGGTAACCGCGTGGCGCGCCCTTGTCGGCCAACTCGCGCTCGGCACGCTTCACGCATTCGAACAGCGGCAGCTTGCCGCTGTCGTCGTAATACACGCCGACGCCGAGATTGACCTTGTCGGGATTCGGGTCCGCGTTGAACGCCTCGGTAACGCCGAGGATGGGATCGCGCTGCGCCAGGTCGACGGCGGAGAAGAGCGAAGGCGTGTGGGGAGCGTTCATGGGCGTTGGTCCTTGCGGCAGGCGCCCATTTTACCTGAGCGCCCGGTCGCCCGGCGGAAGGCCCGCGGGCGCTACTCGATGGCCAGCGCGCGGATGACGCCGATCAGCGCTCCGATCCACACCGCGACGAGCGCAAACAGCGTGATCGCGAATCCCGGCGTGCGCTTCTTGGCATCCTGCCAATAGCCCAGGGCGTAGATGATCCGCCCCGCGATCCAGACGGCGCAGGCGATGGCGGCCCATCGCGGATTGCCGAACCATGCGTAGATCCACATCGCGGGCAGAAACGCCACGAGTTGCTCCAGCGTATTCATCTGCACGCGATACGAGCGTTCGAACGCCGGATCGCCGGTCATCGCGGGCGCCGCTACCTTGAATTTTCCGTGAGCGAACGCCACATGGACCATCGTGCAGAAGTACCAGAGCACGGCGAGCAGCGTCATCAAGGCGGGCAGGGCAAGCGGCATGGTGGTCTCCTCGCTAGGTGTTCAGGCTCGACTTTCGCCGGGCGCAAGGCTAACGTGATCATGCCTGCCGCGCAATCGCGTTTCGCTTCGACAAAGACTCCATGGCCCGCTCCAACGCCGCTATCCCCATCGACGCTCCCAAGCTTCCTCCCGTCGCCGCGCTGAAGACGCTGGCGCGCGTCGGCCGCTTCCTGCGCCCCTACAAGCGCATGGTGGTGTTCGCTGCCATTGCGCTCGTGTTCGCGGCGGCTTCGGTGCTGGCGATCGGCCAGGGCCTCAAATTCGTCGTCGATCGCGGGTTCGCCGCGGGCAATGCCGCCGAGCTGGACCGCGTGCTCGCGGTGATGCTGGCGCTGATCGTGATCCTCGCGCTGGCCACCTATACGCGCTTCTATTGCGTGTCCTGGCTGGGCGAGCGCGTCACCGCTGACCTGCGGCGCGCGGTATTCGACCATCTGCTGGCGCTGCCGCCTGGCTACTTCGAGATCATGCGCACGGGCGAGGTCATTTCGCGCCTCACCAACGACACGACGATGCTCGAAACGGTGATCGGGTCGAGCGCGTCGATGGCGGTGCGCAATCTGCTGCTGATGATCGGCGGCCTGGTGATGCTGGCGTTGACGAGCGGCAAGCTCACGCTGATGGTCCTGATCGGCGTGCCGCTGACGGTCGTGCCCATCCTGCTGTTCGGCCGGCGCGTGCGCAAGCTGGCGCGCGCGAGCCAGGACCGCGTCGGCGACGTCGGCGCTTACGTGGACGAGGCGTTGCACGAAATTCGCACAGTGCAGGCGTATGGCCACGAAGAGGAAGACCGGCGCCAGTTTGGCGCGCGCGTCGAAAGCGCCTTCGCGACCGCGCTGCAGCGCATCCGGCAGCGGGCGTTCCTGGTGGCGACCGTCATCCTGCTGGTGTTCGGCGCGGTGGGCGTCATCCTGTGGATCGGCGGTCACGACGTCGTCGCCGGCCGGATCAGCGGCGGCCAGCTGTCCGCGTTCGTCTTCTACGCGGTGCTGGTCGCCAGCGCGGTCGGGGCGATCAGCGAGGTCGTCGGCGACCTGCAACGCGCGGCCGGCGCAACCGAGCGCCTGTTCGAACTGCTGGACGTCGACTCGGCGATCCGCGCACCTGCCGACCCGACGCCGTTGCCGCTCCCGGCGCGCGGCACGGTCGCATTCCGCGATGTCACGTTCCACTATCCATCGCGCATGGACACGGCCGCGCTCAGGGACTTTTCGCTCGACGTCGCCGCCGGGGAAAAAGTGGCGCTGGTCGGCCCGTCGGGTGCGGGCAAGACCACGGTGTTCCAGTTGCTGTTGCGCTTCTACGACCCGCAGCAAGGTGCCGTCATGATCGACGGCGTCGAGCTGCGCGCTGCCGATCCCTCGGACATTCGCAACCGTCTGGCCGTCGTGCCGCAGGATCCGGTGATCTTCGCGGCCAGCGTCCTCGAAAACGTCCGCTACGGGCGGCCCGGCGCGACGGAGGCGGAAGTTCGCGCCGCGTGCGACGCCGCATTCGCCACCGAATTCATCGAGCGCATTCCTGAAGGCTTCGGCAGCTATCTCGGCGAACGCGGCGTGCGCCTCTCCGGAGGACAGCGGCAGCGAATTGCGATCGCGCGGGCCATCCTGGCGGACCGGCCGGTGCTGCTATTGGATGAAGCGACGAGCGCCCTCGATGCGGAAAGCGAGCGCGTCGTCCAGTTGGCGCTGGAGCGACTGATGGCCGGCCGCACGGTGCTCATAATCGCGCATCGGCTGGCCACCGTCCGGCACGCCGACCGCATCGCCGTCATGGAGCATGGTCGGATCATCGCCACCGGAACGCACGACACCCTCGCGCAGTCCAATCCGCTCTATGCGCGGCTGGCGGCGCTGCAATTCGGCGCAGCGCCCAATGGGCCGGCCAACGAGGACATCGCGCCGGACCGGCCCGCGGCGTTACAATGATCGGTTCGCCGCCGCTCCAAACCCCAAGGCAATGACCACGACGCTCACCTTCCCCAACAGTCCCTACGAACTGCACAAGCCCTTCGAACCCGCCGGCGACCAGCCCGAAGCCATCGAAAAGCTGATCGAGGGCCTGACCGACGGCTTGTCCTTCCAGACGCTTCTCGGTGTGACCGGATCGGGCAAGACCTTCACGATGGCCAACGTCATCGCGCGCACCGGCCGTCCTGCCATCGTGATCGCGCCCAACAAGACGCTCGCCGCGCAACTCTACTCCGAGTTCCGCGAATTCTTCCCGCACAACGCGGTCGAGTACTTCGTCTCCTACTACGACTACTACCAGCCGGAAGCCTACGTTCCGTCGCGCGATCTCTATATCGAGAAGGATTCGTCGATCAACGAGCACATCGAGCAGATGCGGCTGTCGGCGACCAAGGCCATCCTCGAGCGTCCGGACTGCGTGATCGTGGCGACAGTATCGGCGATCTACGGCATCGGCGACCCGTCGGAATACCACAGCATGATCCTGCACCTGAAGCAGGGCGACAAGCTCTCTCAGCGGGACGCCATCAAGCGCCTGACGGAGATGCAGTACACGCGCAACGACGTCGAGTTCAAGCGCGGCGTCTTTCGCGTGCGCGGCGACGTGCTCGACATCTTCCCCGCGGAGAACGCGGAGAATGCCGTCCGCGTCTCGCTCTTCGACGACGCCGTGGAAACGCTGCAGATCTTCGATCCGCTGACCGGCCACCTGAAGCAGAAGATGGCGCGCTTCACGGTGTTTCCGTCGTCGCACTACGTCACGGGGCGCGCCAAGGTGTTGGGCGCCATCGACCAGATCAAGGTCGAGCTCCACGAGCAGAAGGAGTTCTTCGTCGGCCAGATGAAGCTGATCGAGGCGCAGCGCATCGAGCAGCGCACGCGCTTCGACCTCGAGATGATGACCGAGATCGGCTACTGCAAGGGCATCGAGAACTATTCGCGCTACCTGTCCGGGCGCAAAGCCGGCGAGCCGCCGCCTACGCTGATCGACTACCTTCCGCCCAACACGTTGATGTTCGTCGACGAAAGTCACGTGACGATTCCGCAGGTCGGCGGCATGTACAAGGGCGACCGCGCACGCAAGGAAAACCTCGTCAATTACGGCTTCCGGCTGCCGTCCGCGCTCGACAATCGTCCGCTGCGCTTCGACGAATTCGAAAGATTGCTGCCGCAGACGATCTTCGTGTCCGCCACGCCGGCCGACTACGAGAGCAAGCACACGGGGCAGGTCGTCGAGCAACTGGTGCGGCCCACCGGCCTGGTCGATCCGACGCTCGACGTGCGCCCGGCGGCAACACAGGTGGACGACCTGCTGTCCGAGATCCGGTTGCGCGTCGAACGCAACGAGCGTGTGTTGGTGACGACACTCACCAAGCGCATGGCCGAGGACCTCACCGACTATCTCGCAGAGCATGGTGTCAAGGTGCGCTACCTGCACTCGGACATCGAGACGGTGGAGCGCGTCGAGATCATCCGCGACCTGCGGCTGGGCGAGTTCGACGTCGTCGTCGGCATCAACCTGTTGCGCGAGGGACTCGACATTCCCGAAGTGTCGCTGGTGGCGATCCTCGACGCGGACAAGGAGGGATTCCTGCGCTCCGGCCGCTCGTTGATCCAGACGATCGGCCGCGCGGCGCGGCACATCAACGGCATGGCGATCCTCTACGGCGACGTCGTGACCGATTCGATGAGGGCCGCGATCGGCGAGACTGACCGGCGCCGCGCGAAGCAGGTCGGGTGGAACGAGAAGATGGGCATCACGCCGATCGGCGTGCAAAAGCGCATCAAGGACATCATCGAGGGCGCCTACGACCCCGAAGAGGCCAGGAAGGAGCAGCGCGCCGCGCAGGCCAAGGCCAAGTACGAGGCGATGCCGGAGAAGGACATGCAGAAGGAACTGAAGTCACTGGAAAAGCAGATGCTCGACGCGGCGAGGAACCTCGAGTTCGAGAAGGCGGCGGAATTGCGCGACCGGCTGTACGCACTGAAGGAGCAGATGTTCGGCGTGGCCCTGCCGGTGGAACCCTAGCTGCTCATTCGCGACAGCACACGTCCGATGGCGAAGACCGGCATCCTGTTCGTCTGCATGGGCAACATCTGCCGCTCGCCGACCGCCGAGGGCGTATTTCGCACGCTGGCGGCGCGTGCGGGCCTCGTCGGCCGCATCCGCGTCGACTCGGCCGGCACGCACGACTACTACACCGGGTCGCCACCGGACTGGCGCGCGACGCAGGTGGCGCGGCTGCGAGGTTACGACATCGCGCCGCTGCGCTCGCGGCCGGTCGAGGTCGAGGACTTTGCGCGTTTCGATCGCATCTACGCAATGGACCGAAGGAACCTGGCGGTGCTCGAGGACATGCGGCCCAAGGAATATCGTGGCGATCTCGCGCTGTTCCTCGACCTGGCACCCGAGTTGGGCTTGAGCGAGGTGCCTGACCCCTACAACTTCGGCCCCGAGGCGTTCGAACGCGCGCTTGACCTGATCGAGCACGCGAGCACTGCGCTGGTCCGGAAGATCGCCAGCGAGCGCCCGTAGGCCCGCACCAGTCGCTGGCGGTTGCGGCACAGAAAAGAAGGGGCGGACGCGAACGTCCACCCCCAGCAGCTGCGGCCGGCAATGCGGCTTTCGTCAAGTCGTTGGCGGCGAAGACTCCTTGCGGGTCTCGATGATTTCGAGCGGCTCGCTCGCGATCTCCACGCGTGGCGGCCGCACGCGCTTCGGACGCGGGGCTTCAACTTCGTCCAGCGGCGGCGGTGCGCTGAAGCGCGTTTCCACAAGCTCCAGCCCCGAGTCCGGCGGCAACGTCGACGTAATGACCGGCAGCGGCGGAGCAGGCGGAATGGGCGCCGCCCGCAGGGGCTCGGTCGGCTTGATGGCGATCGGAATCGATTCGGCGGGGACGTCCTCGACCAGCGGCGGGGCGGTGTAGGGCGTCATCTCGAGGTGAGCGGAAACCGGTTCCGGTGCGGGCGATTCCGGCTGCTCGCGCGGGGGACGCGGTTCGCGCTGTTCGCGGGCCTCACGCGGTGCACGCGGCTCGCGTGGCGCACGCGGTTCGCGCGGCGCACGCGCTTCCTGCATCGGCGCTTGGGGCGCTCCGTCCGCTGACATCGCATCGCCTGCGGCGACCATCGACAATGCATCGACGACGCTCGGCGCGTGCTCGTCCACCGCCATGGAATTGTCGCCGGGAGCCGAACCTTGTTCGGGACGCTCGCCGCCACGACCGCGACGGCCGCGACGCCGGCGATTGCCCTCGCGAACCTCGCCACCCGGGCTGCCTTGCGGCGGCGTCACGGGGGCAGTGGCGGTTGCATCGGTGGTATCCGCGACCAGCGCCGGTATGCCGCGCGGCTCACGCGGCGGCTTGCTACCTTCGCGAGGCTCGCGCGGCGGACGATTGCCTTCGCGGCGCGCGTCGCCGGCGGGCTTGCCGTCACGTTGCTGCGGGGCTTGCCGCGGGGCGTCGGCACGCGGTTCGTTGCGCTTGTCGCCGCGCGGCTCGTTTCTCTCGCCACGTCCTTCGCGGCGACTGCGATCACCGCGATTGCCTTCGCGCATGTCGTCACGGCGTTGTTCACCACCGCGACGGCCCTCGTTCCGACCCTCGGTGCGGCTGTCCCCGCGCTTGCGGTCGCGGTTGTCGCCGCCACGCGCATCGCGCCGACCATCTCGCGGCCGGTCGTCGCCGCGATCGCCTCGGTGGTCACTTCTAGTCGGTGCCGGAACAACGGCGGGCGTTTCCGGTTTCATCATGAACCAGCTCATCATCTTCGAGAACCACGAGCCCTCGCTGACGGGTGACGTCGCGGCTTCGCGAACGTCGGCCGGCCGTTCGACCGGGACGGGCGCCGGCTGCGCCGGCGTGATGCCCTTGACCATCGCCTCCTGGCGCGGCGCCGCCGTGGCCTCGTCCTTCTTCTGCCGCGCGAGGTCGACCTGCTCGGGCTGCTTCACCATGTCGAACGACAGCGGCAGCGGTTCGCTCTGGTTCAGGTCCTCGTGACGCAGCCGCTCGATGCTGTAGTTGGGGGTTTCCAGATGCCGGTTGGGCACCAGCAGCACGTTGACCTTGAAGCGCGTCTCGATCGTCAGGACGTCCTGGCGCTTTTCGTTCAGAAGGAACGTGGCGACGTCGACGGGCATTTGCGCGACGACCTGCGCCGTGTTCTCCTTCATCGCCTCCTCCTGGATGATGCGGAGGATGTGCAACGCGGTCGACTCGGCGCCGCGGATGTGGCCGATGCCGTGGCAGCGCGGACAGGCGATGTGCGCCGATTCCGCCAATGCCGGGCGCAGCCGCTGGCGCGAGAGCTCCATCAAGCCGAAGCGCGAGATCTTGCCCAGCTGCACGCGGGCGCGGTCGTACTTGAGCGCGTCGCGCAGGCGGCTCTCGACTTCACGCTGGTTCTTGGTGCTCTCCATGTCGATGAAGTCGATCACGATGAGGCCGCCTAAGTCGCGCAGTCGCAACTGGCGCGCGATTTCGTCGGCGGCTTCGAGATTCGTGTTGAACGCCGTCGTCTCGATGTCTCCGCCCTTGGTCGCGCGCGCCGAATTGACGTCGACGGCGACGAGCGCCTCGGTGTGGTCGATGACGATCGCGCCGCCCGCGGGCAGCGGCACCTGCCGCGCGTACGCGGTCTCGATCTGGTGCTCGATCTGGAACCGCGAGAAGAGCGGAACGTCGTCCTTGTACAGCTTGACGCGGTTCACGTTGGCCGGCATCACGTGGCCCATGAACTGCTGCGCCTGCTCGAAGATCGCTTCCGTGTCGATCAGCAGTTCGCCGATGTCCGGATGGAAGTAGTCGCGGATGGCGCGGATCACCAGGCTCGATTCCTGGTAGATGAGGTAGGCGCCGGACTGCATCTTGGCGGCGTCCTCGATCGCATGCCACAGCTGCATCAGGTAATTCAGGTCCCATTGCAGCTCTTCGGTGTTGCGGCCGATGCCTGCTGTTCGAGCGATGACGCTCATGCCCTGCGGCACGTCGAGGCCGTTGATCGCGTCGCGCAGCTCGTTGCGCTCTTCGCCCTCGACGCGGCGCGAGACGCCGCCGCCACGCGGGTTGTTCGGCATCAGGACCAGGTAGCGACCGGCCAGCGAGATGTAGGTCGTCAGCGCCGCGCCCTTGTTGCCGCGCTCGTCCTTGTCGACCTGGACGATCAGCTCCTGGCCTTCCTTGATCTGGTCCTGGATGCGCGCCTTGCCGGGGTCGGCATCGCGCTCGCGGAAGTACTGGCGGGAGATTTCCTTGAACGGCAGGAACCCGTGGCGCTCGGTTCCGTAGTCGACGAAGCAGGCTTCGAGCGAGGGCTCGACGCGGGTGACGACCGCCTTGTAGATGTTGCTCTTCCGTTGTTCCTTGGCGGCGGATTCGATATCGAGGTCGACGAGCTTCTGACCGTCGACGATCGCCACCCGGAGTTCCTCCGCCTGGGTGGCATTGAACAGCATGCGTTTCATGGGCTTTCCTAAGGCGCATGGCGCCGCCAGGGAAGCGGTAGGTGCGAAGCAACGGCGCCGCGAAATTCGCGCGGCGCTTGGGGCGGTCAGCTAACGGCGGTTGCGGGCGAAGACACTTGTGCAGGCAATGCGGCTGCCGGCAGGTCGAGAGCGGTGCGCGTTGGGGTTGCGGTCGGCATCTGCTGTAAGGCCCCGTGGATAACAGGGCGGGACGTCTCTCGTGGTTCCGTCTTTATCTTCTGTTCGCAAACAAGCGGCGCTTTCGGTCACCCAGTCCGGTATGCGCAATGACGCGGCAGGAGGGGGCGGTCGGAAAGCCTCAAGATTCTCGCTTCGGGCGCCGCGCAATACGCCGCTTCGAACCGGCCACTGCCGGGTGCGGAGACTGCGCTCTTCCTTTACCATCGCTACTTCTCCGGGGCTCAGTTTGAATGGGAACCCGGCCGGTGAGCGACTGAAGCCGGCTTGTTCCCGCCAGAGGATTTTGGCAACTACATGTTGCCAAGTGAGGTTGGGGCGGGCCCACGCGTTGCGCCTGGGATGTCATTCGCGGCGGGCCCATCAGGGGGCCGCGGCAGGACTCGGGCGGCAAACGCGCGGTACGCGCACAATTATAAGTGAATGAACGAGTTAAGCAAGGATGCTGTCAGCTGGCTTACGGTCGGCGAGGACGCGGCTGGTCAACGCGTGGACAATTTTCTGGGCAAATCCTGAAGGGCGTCCCCAAGAGCCACATTTACCGGATCCTGCGCAGTGGCGAGGTCCGCGTGAACAAGGGGCGGGTCGGGTCCGGACGCCCGGCTGGCCCTCGGCGATACTGTCCGCATCCCGCCGGTGCGGACGGCCGCGCCGGCGCGTTCCAGCGCGCGGCAGCGGGCCGATTTGCGCGCGCCGGCCCGGTTCTGCCGATCCTGTTCGAGGACGACGCGCTCATCGCGGTGGACAAACCGTCCGGACTTGCGGTCCACGGTGGCAGCGGCATCGCGCAAGGACTGATAGAGCAGCTGCGCGCCGCCCGGCCGGACGCCAAATTCCTGGAGCTCGTGCACCGCCTCGACCGCGAGACGTCGGGCATCCTGCTTGTCGCCAAGAAACGCGCGGCGCTGGTCGGGTTGCACGAACAACTGCGCGAGGGAGCCTTCGACAAGCGCTACCTGGTGCTGGTGCGCGGCCGTTGGCGCGACGAAAAGCGCCGGGTCCGGCTGTCGCTCCACAAATTCGCGACACATGAAGGCGAGCGGCGGGTGCGCGTCGAAGAGGGCGGCCAGGCGGCGGAGACCATTTTTTTCCGGCGCCGCGCGTGGTTCGACCACGATCCGCCGCTAGCGCTCCTCGAAGCCGAGTTGAAGACGGGCCGCACGCACCAGATTCGCGTTCATTTGACGCACCTGGGCTTTCCGTTGGCGGGCGACGACAAGTACGGCGACTTCGCGTGGAACAAGGTGCTGGCCAAGCAAGGCCTGAAGCGCATGTTCCTGCATTCATTCGCGCTGGGCTTCGTGCATCCGCTGACCGGCAAGGCGATGTCGTTCGAGTCGCCGCTGCCCGCGGACCTCGCGCGCTTCGTGGCGCGACTCGATGCGGCCACTGCGGCGGCGTACCCGATGCGTGACGCCGCTTCGCGCCGCTTCGAGCTCCTCGTCTTCGACTGGGACGGCACGCTCGTGGACTCGACCGTGCTCATCGCGCTGGCGATGCAGGAGGCTTGCCGCGATCTTGGGTTGGCCGTTCCGGACGACATGCGCCGCGCGTTACGTGATCGGGCTGGGGTTTGGCGACGCGCTCAAGTCCGTGGCGCCGGGGCTGCCGCCGCATGCGCTATCCGGAGCTGGGGGCGCACTATCGCCAGCACTATCTCGCGCGCGAAGCCGAGATCCCGCTGTTCGACGGCGCGCCGCGAGCTGTTGGCGGAACTCGACGCGGCCGGCTACCTGTTGGCGGTCGCGACCGGCAAGACCCGCGCCGGCCTCGATCGCGCGCTGGAAAAGAACGCACTCGCAAGGTGTGTTCCACGCGACGCGCTGCGCCGACGAAGGCTTTCCCAAGCCGCATCCTGACATGCTGCTGCATCTCATGTCGCGGCTCGCCGTGCGGTCCGCACGAGACGCTGATGATCGGCGACACGACGCACGATCTCGACCTTGCGCAGAAGCCGGGCCGCATGCTGGCGGTCGGGTACGGTGCGCATTCGCCCGAGGAACTGGACCCGGCGATCGCCGCTCGCCACCCTGCATTCGGTATCGGAACTGCGCGAGTGGCTGGCGCGCCACGCCTGAATTTGAAGTGAGCGCCTCAGTTGTGATGCCGCAAGCGTGGTGACCAATAACTAATCCAGCGTGACGAATCCCATCGAAACACCCTTGGCGATTGCCTCGGGTCGGTTCAGCGCGCCCAGCTTTCGGCGCAATCTGCCGAAGTGGAAATTCACCGTACGTTCGGTCAGCGACAGCTTGGTGCCGATGTCGGCGCTGGTCATCCCGCGCGCCGCGAATTTGAGGCAGTCGCGTTCACGTTGCGTGAGCCTGGGTCCGGCGCGCTTGCGGGCGGCTGATTTGGCGATGCGCCAGGAAAGCACGCCCTCGTGCAGCGCCATCGCGATCAGCATGAGATCGCCCAAGCGTGCGATGACCGTCTGGCGGCGCTCGGCGGTAACCGGAGAATTCGTCGAATCGAACGTGAGCGCGACATGTCCGGACGCGCCGTCGTGCAGGGAGATGACGACGCCGCTGCGAATGCCGAAGGTCGCGGCGTCGCGAATGAAGCGCTGCGCGTAGCCATTGCCGACCGAATTTGACGCGTCCCACAGATAGGGTGTAACGCGATGACGCGTGTGCGCGAGCCGCGGATCGACGGCCGCGTAACCTGCGCGCCGGTAAAGGGCTGTCCACGAATGCGGGTGCGTCGACCACGCGATCTCGCCCGCCGGCGCCGGCCCCTCATTGCGCACGACGATGTAACTCAGCCCGTCGAATCCGAAACGCTCGAGCAGCGGCCGGATGACCGTCGCCGGGTAGGGCGTGCGTGCGGCGGCCAGCATGGGGCGCGCCAGATGGACAGGCAATGCAAACCCATCGGTCGGGACGCTGTCGTTTTGTGTGCGGGGGCCCATGGAGTGCACTCCTGCGACGATTTGCTTTTTATTGGTATGTGGGGTGGATGACCAGACCCGAAGAGCACTCCAAGTGGCAAAAATATAATCGCGAACAGTTTGTAGCGCACAGGCAACCGACGGGCGGTCGGTGCGGGTGGCGGTCGTTTCTTATCGCTACGCCTTGTTATGACAAATGAATGCGACGGCGCCAGAAAGCTGAAGACTTGCTGTTCGATGCGCGAAGTGTGATCGCCAATGCAGCGCGCCGATACTGGCAGTTTTTACAGGGTGGCGAAATTCAACCAATGGCTGATTGACGAGGCAACCGCCTGCCGGAGCCACCTATGCGAGGTACCGCGTGCCCGTCGACCTGTAACTCCCTGCAACCCTGGAGACGTCTATCTGCTGGGCAGCCTGGAGAGCCCCTCGACGCGGTCGCCTGCGGCAATCCCCCGCTCCGCGAACCAGCCCTTCTTCATCTCGAGCGCATAACGAGCGGCGCCCTTCGACCAGTGCGAGTCGTCGGTTTGCGGCTGCATGTCGTCGATGTTGAGGATGCGACCGTCGGCATCGATAAACGCAATGGACAGCGCGAAAGTAGGTGTTGCGCATCCAGAATGCCTGAGCGGCTCGCTGCGCTCGAAGACGAACACCATGCCGTTGTCCGGCTTCAGGCTGAACCGGTTCATGAGGCCGGTCTCGCGCTGCTCGGGGGTGGCGGCAACCTCCGCCGTCAGCTTGTGGGTGCCGATGGTGAGCGTCGTCGTGGGAAGCTCCGCCGCGGCGGCGGCCTGCAACGACAGAGCGACGAACGCAACGGGAAGGAAACGCAACAAGACCAGTCTCATGGTCGCCAGTCCTTCAAGGTCGGGCGCGCACGCCGCTGATAGAAGAGCCAAATTGCAAAGCTTGCCATAGAAAATGCCGCCATGCCCCACGCCAGGCCCGCAAGCGATCGCGCGAGCAGCGGCGCGACGGTGCCGGCGACAACGGCGGCCACCGAGAACTGCACGAACCCCTGCAGCGATGACGCGAGTCCGCGCATCGTCGGAAAGAGATCGAGCAGGCCGATCATCACGCTCGGGGCAGCGAGACTGCTTCCTGCGGCATAAATCAGGATCGGCGCGACGTTCCAAGCAACAAAAGGCGGCGCGAACTGGCAGATGAGGACGTTTGCGACGGCGCCCACGGCGATGAACGAATAGCCGAGGCGGATCGTCCGCTGCGGTGAATAGCGGCCCGCCATGCGTCCGGACAACGTGGCACCGATGATGATGCCGGTGATCATCGGCACGAACAGCCAGGCGAATCCCCACGTCGACACGCCGAGCAGGTTGACCAGGAACGCCGGCGCCGAGGCGATGTAGATGAAGAACGCCGCGAAATTGAGCGTCGGGATCAGCGACAGCGCCATGAATTCGGGTTTGGCGAGACACGCTCGCGTAATTGCGCCAGAGCACGCGCGGGCGCAGCGCATGGCGATGCGACGGCGGCAACGTTTCGGGCAGGTGGCGCACCGACCACGCCAGCACGAGCAGCACCCACAGCAGCAGCACCCAGAAGATCGACCGCCATCCCAGCGTGTTGAGCAGCGCGCCGCCGACAATCGGCGCGACCGCCGGCGCGATGCTGAAGATCAGCGTGATCTGCGACATCAGCCGCTGCGCCTCCGCGCCGTTGAATCGGTCGCGGATGATCGCGCGGCCGACGACGAGTCCGGTTCCCGCGCAGGTGCCCTGGGCCGCGCGAAACATCCACAGTGTCTCGATATTGCCGGCGATCGCGCAGCCCAGCGTCGCGAACGCGTAGATGGCCAGGCCGGCGATGATGATCGGCCGGCGACCCAGTGCGTCGGACAGCGCGCCATGCCACAGCATCATGAATGCGTAGGCGAACAGGTAGGCCGAAAGCGTCTGCTGCATGGCGATCGCCGATGCCGAGAGCTCGGCAGCGATGGCGGGAAAGGCCGGCAGGTAGAGGTCGATCGAGAACGGACCGAGCATCGACAGCGCGGCGATCAGCCCCGCCATTCGCCACGAACGCTGGTGCACGCGCGGCGCCGGCGAGGGCACCGCGTCCCGCGCGACGCTCATTTCGCGGCTTTGCCTTCCAGCGCTGCGTCGACCGCCGCGCGGCCGTATTTCGGCGCGAACATCGCGATGAACGCGTACACGAAACCGCGCAGGAACACGCCGTGGCGTAGCCCAAGCCGCGTCGTCGACGGCTCAAAGAGATGTGCCGCGTCGAGCTTCTCGAACGCGGCGTCGCGCGCGGGATCGTAGGCCATCTGCGCCACGATGCCTACGCCCATGCCGAGTTCGACGTAGGTCTTGATCACATCGGAGTCCAGCGCGGTGAGCACGACGTTGGGGTCGAGTCCCCGCGCGGCGAACGCGGCGTTGATCGCCGATCGGCCGGTGAAGCTGAAGTCGTACGTCACGATCGGAAACTTCGCCAGCGCTTCGAGCGTCAGCGGCTTGATCTTCGCCAGCGGATGCCGCTTCGGTACGAGCACGACGCGGTTCCACTCGTAGCAGGGCAGCGTGACCAGTTCGGGAAAATCGGCCAGCGCCTCGGTGGCGATGCCGATGTCGACGTCGCCCTTGGCCGTATGCTCGGCGACCTGCAGCGGATTGCCCTGGTGCAGGACGACCTTGACCTTCGGGTAGCGCGTGGCGAATTCACGCAGCACTTGCGGCAGCACGTAGCGGGCCTGCGTGTGCGTGGTGGCGATCGACAGCGTTCCGGTGTCCTCGCCGCGGTATTCGTCGGCGACTCGCTTCAGGTTGGCGAGTTCGCGCAGCGCGCGCCGCGCGGTGGCGACGACGATCTCGCCGGCTGGCGTAAGCGAAGCGAGGCGCTTGCCCTGGCGCACGAAAATCGACAGGCCGAGCTCATCCTCGAGCTGCCGGACCTGCTTGCTTATACCCGGCTGGGAAGTGAAAAGCGCTTCGGCGGCAACGGAAACGTTGAGGCCGTGATCGACGACCGCGCAGAGGTATTTGATCTGTTGCAGGTTCATGGGTGCGCGGCGTTATAACCGGGAGGGCCAAAACAATTGCTATTATATAGCCAAACACCGCTGTTGCGCCCGCCGGGCGCCCCTGATCATTCCCGATGGCCCAGTATTTCAGCGTTCACCCAACGCACCCGCAGCCGCGCCTCATCCGGCAAGCGGCGGTCATACTGCGCGACGGAGGCGTCATCGCCTATCCGACGGACTCGAGTTATGCGTTGGGTTGCCAGCTGGGCGACGTCGGCGCGGCGAAGCGCATTCGGGAAATCCGCGGCGTCGGCGACGGCGCATCACCTGACGCTCGTGTGCCGCGACCTGGCGGACGCGGGTCGCTTCACGCGGCTCGACAACTGGCAGTTCCGCATCGTCCGCCAGGGGATTCCCGGCGCGTACACGTTCCTGCTGCCGGGGACCCGCGAGGTTCCGCGGCAATTGCTCCATCCCAAGCGCAGCACGATCGGGTTGCGGGTACCGGACCATCCGGTCGTGCATGCGCTGCTGGCGGAATTGGGCGAGCCGATCCTGTCGTCGACGCTGATCCTTCCCGGGCGAGAGCGCGCCGCTGAACGATCCGGAGACCATCCGCGATCGTCTCGAAAAGGCGATCGACTTGGTCATCGATGCCGGTCCGTGCACGGCGACGCCCACGACGGTGGTCGATCTCGCCGTCCTGCCGCCGGTCGTCGTGCGGCAGGGCGTGGGGGATTTGGCGCGCCTCGGGATCCCGCGGCAATGAGCGCGACGGCGGACCGGCATGCGGGATGGCCCGGACTCGGGTAAAATAGCCCCGCAATATGGATGTATCGCTCGAGACCGTCGCGCTCGTGGCCGTGCCGGTGGTCTTCGCGATTACCTTGCACGAAGCCGCCCACGGCTATGTCGCCCGCCTGTTCGGCGACCAGACGGCCTGGATGCTGGGCCGCGTGACGCTCAACCCGCTGAAGCACATCGACCCCTTGGGACGATCGTTGTGCCCGGCGTGCTGCTGTTGACGGGCGCTCCGTTTCTGTTCGGTTGGGCCAAGCCGGTGCCGGTCAATTTCGGTAATTTGCGGCATCCGAAGCGCGACATGATCTGGGTCGCCGCGGCGGGTCCCGCGGCCAATTTCATCATGGCGCTGCTGTGGGTTCTGCTGCTGGGCATTGCGGCACCGGGCGGCGCGTTCGAGAGCGGCGGGCTGCAGCGAATCGCGCAATATGGGATCATCGTGAATCTGGTGTTGATGGCATTGAACCTGCTGCCCATTCCGCCGCTGGACGGCGGCCGCATCGCGGTGGGCCTGCTGCCGGGACGCGCGTCGTACACGTTGGCGCGCCTCGAGCCTTATGGGTTCTTCATCATTTTGCTGCTGCTCATGATTCCCGGCGCGCTGAATCGGGTCCTGGCACCGATCGTCGGCGCGGCCCTCTCGTTGATTGGCCTCCTCACCGGCAGTTGAGTGGCGTGGCCCTCAGCGGGCCCAGAAAAGAAAAAGACTGGCATATGTTCGCTGACCGCGTGTTGTCGGGCATGCGTCCCACGGGCCGCATGCACATCGGCCATTACCACGGCGCCCTCAAGAACTGGGTGCGCCTGCAGGAGGAGCACGAGTGCCTGTTCTTCGCGGCCGACTGGCACGCGCTGACGACGCACTACGAATCCCCCGAGGACATCGCCGCATCGGTATGGGAGATGTTCATCGACTGGCTGGCGGCGGGACTCGATCCCACGCGCTCGACGATCTTCATCCAGTCGCGGGTGATGGAGCACGCCGAGCTCGCGCTGTTGCTCGGCATGATGACGCCGATCGGCTGGCTCGAGCGCGTGCCGACGTACAAGGACCAGCAACAGAAATTATCCGACCGTGATCTCTCGACATATCGGCTTCCTGGGCTATCCGCTGATGCAGGGCGCGGACATCCTGATCTATCGCGCGAACATGGTGCCCGTTGGCGAGGACCAGGTGTCGCACGTCGAAATCGTCCGCGAGATCGCGCGGCGCTTCAACCACATATACGGCCGCGAGCCCGGCTTCGAGGAAAAGGCGAAGGCGGCGGTGAAGAAGCTCGGCGCCAAGAAGGCGCGCCGCTACGGCGAACTGCGCACGGCGTTCCAGGAGAAGGGCGACGACGCGGCGCTGGAGACTGCGCGTGAGCTGCTGAACGAAACGCAGAACCTGGCGCTGGGCGATCGCGAGCGCCTCTTCGGCTACCTCGAAGGCTCACGCCGGATGATCCTTCCGGAGCCCGAGGCATTGCTGACGGAGAATCCGAAAGTGCCAGGACTAGACGGCCAGAAGATGTCGAAGTCCTATGGCAACGCCATCCTGATGCGCGAGGACCCGGCCGAGGTCACGAAGAAGATCCGCACGATGCAGACCGATCCGGCGCGCGTACGCCGCACCGACCCGGGCAATCCCGAGAAATGCCCGGTGTGGCCGCTGCACCAGATCTACTCGAACCAGGCGACGCGCGACTGGGTCGTCAAGGGCTGCACGACCGCGGGAATCGGATGCCTCGAATGCAAGCAGCCGGTGATCGACGCGATCATCAAGGAGCAGGCGCCGCTGCACGAACGCGCGCAGAAATACATGGACGACCCCACGCTGGTGCGCAACATCGTCGCCGACGGCTGCGAGCGCGCGCGCAAGCTGGCCGAGGAAACGATGCGCGACGTGCGCGAGGCGATGGGACTCTCCTATGACTGACGTGGCGCTCGACCTCGAACATCCGTCGCCCGAGGCGAAGCCGCTCGCGCGCGTCTACGGCGAGGCGTTCAACGACCTGCCGTTCGACCTGTACATCCCGCCGGATGCGCTGGAAGTCTTCCTCGAGTCGTTCGAGGGCCCGCTCGATCTCCTGCTCTACCTCATCCGCAAGCAGAACATCAACGTGCTCGACATTCCGATGGCCGAGCTGACCAAGCAGTACCTGGGCTACGTCGAGATGATGCGGCGGACGCAACTGGAGCTCGCCGCCGAATACCTGCTGATGGCGGCGGTGCTGATCGAGATCAAGTCGCGGCTGCTGCTGCCCAAGCCGCCGGCGATGCCGGGCGAAGAAGCGGAAGACCCGCGCGCCGAGCTCGTGCGCCGGCTGCTCGAATATGAAAGAATGAAGCAGGCAGCGCGCGCGATCGACGACATGCCGCTGGCCGACCGCGATTTCGCGACGGTGCGCATCTGGTTCGACCACGCCGTCGCGGTGCGGCTGCCGGACGTCGCGCCCGAGGACCTGCGGACCGCCTGGGCGGCGCTCATCCAGCGCGCGCGCGTCAACCGCCACCATCTCGTTTCGCGCGAGCAGCTGTCGGTGCGCAGCGAGATGAGCCGGATCCTGAAGGCACTGGCGCCGTCGCGCTACGCGGAATTCACGGCGCTCTTCGCCGAGCACGCGGACATCGCGCATCTCGTGGTGACATTCCTGGCGATGCTCGAACTCGCGCGGGAGCAGCTGGTGAACATCGCGCAAGCCGAACCCTACGCGCCCATCTACGTGCAACTCAAGGCCGAGCCGGCCTTCTCCCTGGCCGCGGACGAATGAACGACGACCACAACCCGCCCGGCGACGACGCCGCCGACGCGCTCAAGCCCGATCAGTTGGCGGAGATCAAGGGCATCCTCGAAGCCGCGCTGCTGGTCGCGGGTGAACCCGTGCCGGTGGCGCAACTGTCCAGGCTCTTCGATCCGCCGCTCGAGCCCGACACCGTGCGCAAGCTGCTCGACCAACTGAAGCAGCGAGTGGGCCGGCCGCAAGGTCGACCTCGTTCAGGTTGCGAGCGGCTGGCGCTTCCAGGGCAGTCCCTCCGTGCAATCCTTTCTCAACCGGCTGTCGCCGGAAAAGCCGCCGCGATATTCGCGCGCGGTGATGGAAACACTGGCGATCATCGCCTACCAGCAACCCGTGACCCGCGGCGATATCGAAGCCATCCGCGGCGTGGCCGTGTCGACGAATGTCATCAAGACACTCGAAGACCGGCAATGGGTGGAGGCCGTCGGCCATCGCGAGACTCCGGGACGACCGGCGCTTTTCGCGACGACCAAGGCCTTCCTTGACGACCTCGGCCTCAGATCCCTAGCGGAACTGCCTCCTCTTGCCGAGCTCGATTCCTCCCACCTCCTGGAGATGCCTGATGCCCCCACCAAGGCCGCCGAGACGGCATTCGCACACGCGAGTCCGCTCCTCGGAAACGACGATGCAGCAGCCGAGCCTGGCGCTGCACGCGATAGCCGAGAGCCTCCCGCCGGCGAAGCACAAACGATCCACTGACGAAATATTCAGCGAGCCGCAGCGGCTGCACAAGGTCCTGGCCTCGTGCGGATTCGGCTCGCGCCGCGCCATGGAGGACATGATCATCGCCGGTCGCATTACGGTGAACCGGCTGCCGGCGGAAGTCGGGCAGAAGGTCGGTCCGGGCGACGAGGTGCGGATCAACGGCGAGCTCGTGAAGGTGCGCTTCACCGAGCCGCGTCCGCGCATCCTCATGTATCACAAGCCGGCCGGCGAAATCGTCACGCGCGATGACCCGGAAGGCCGCCCCACGGTGTTCGAGAAGCTGCCCAACATCGGCAACGGCAAGTGGATCAACGTCGGTCGTCTCGACTACAACACGGAAGGGCTGATGCTCTTCACCAATTCCGGCGAGCTCGCCAACCGGCTCATGCACCCGCGCTATGAAGTCGAGCGCGAATACGCGGTCCGCATCATGGGCCGCCTGAGTGACGATCAAACGCTTGCACTCACGACGGGTGTGGAACTCGACGACGGTCCGGCCAAGTGCGAGAAGGTTGAGGACGGCGGCGGCGAGGACGAAGGCGCCAATCACTGGTATCACGTCGTGCTGAAGGAAGGCCGCAACCGCGAAGTGCGGCGGCTCTTCGAGGCGCTGGGGCTCACGGTGTCGCGATTGATCCGCACGCGGTATGGAACGCTGGCGATGCCATCGGTCATGAAGCGCGGCGACACGCTCGAGCTCGAGGCGGCGGAAGTCGGCGCCGTGATGGATACCGCCGGACTGAAAAGCCAGGGCGGATCTGCGGAACAACAGGTGCGCGGCGGCAAGGGGAATCGCGGCCGGCATCAGAATGGCCGGCCGCAAGGACAACCCGGCCAACCTCCTGGCCAGCAGGGACAGCCGCGACAGCATGGCCAGCAGCGTCATCAGGGCCAGCAGCGTCATCAGGGCCAGCAGCGCCGCCACGGCCAGCAAGGGCCGCAAGGCCAGCCGGCCGCGCAACCGCTGGATCCGAACGCGCTACCAGAAGGCATCGACGGCAACGGTGCACGCCCAGCCAACCAGCCGGGGCAGCGTCCGCACGGCAAGCACGGCGGGCGGCGTGGCAAGGGAGGTCCGCGGCCCGCGGGTTCTGGTGGCCAGGGACAGGGACCGGGGCAAGGGCAGGGCGGTGGCGCGTGCCCGCCGCGACAGCGTACCGATTTCGACAACCAGCAGCCGCAGAGCAACGCCAATGCTTCGCCGTTCGCGACGAATCGGTTGGGCGTGCCGGGCGGACCTCGCTATGGCCAGCGCGGCGGCCCGCCAGGGCAAGGTGGCTTCGCCGATCGAGGAAACCGCAGCGGCCCGCGCGGTCGTCCGGGCGGTGGTCAGGGCAACGGGCAGTTTCGCGCGAAAGGTAACAAACAGGGCGGCGGCAATGGACCGCGACGCGGCGGCCCGCGCGGCGAGGCCGACGGCAATGTCGCGCCACCGGAGGCCGACGGCAATCGCGCGCCGCGCGAAGAGGCGAATGGCAACATCGCGCCGCGCAATCCGGTCGTGTCGCGCGACGACGACGAGTGATCCGAGGAGCGGCGGCGATGTTCGTTTACGGGAAGAACATTGAGGTCGAGGATCTGGGTGCCGGCGTGTCGCGCAAGATCCTGGCGCACGGCGGCGGCCTGATGGCGGTCGAAGTGGCCTTCGCAGAAGGGGCCGTCGGCCCCATGCACTCGCACCCGCACGAGCAGCTGACGTACGTGGTCTCCGGCGAATTCGAATTCACGATCGGCGACGAGACGAAGGTCGTTCGTGCCGGCGACACGCTGTACAAGAAGCCGGGCGTGATGCACGGCTGCCGGTGCCTGAAACAGGGCGTGCTGCTCGACACGTTCACGCCGCAGCGGATGGACTACCTCGAGAAGTAGCGCGTATTCGAGGCCGCGCCGGCAAAGGCGCGGTGCGCGCCTACATTCCCAGCATGCGCGGCAGCCAGAGCGAGATCGCAGGTACGTAGGTCACCAGCATCAGTACGGCGATCATGACGCCGTAGAACGGCCAGATGCCGCGCATCACTTCCTGCATCGACACCTTGCCTACGGCACAGCCCACGAACAGCGTCGCCCCGACCGGAGGCGTCAGCAGGCCGATGCCGAGATTGAGCAGCATGATCATGCCGAAGTGGACCGGGTCGACGCCGAAAGTCGAGACGACGGGAAGCAGTATCGGCGTGCAGATCAGCAGCAATGGCGCGAGATCCATGAGGCAGCCCGAGCACCAGCAGCATGACGTTGATCAGCATCAGGATCACTTCGCGGTTGTGCGACAGCGTCAGGAAGAACGCGGTGATCTTGGCGGGCAGCTGCATCAGCGCCATCACGTAGCCGAAGGCCGAAGCGCACGCGATCAGCGTCATCACCATGGCCACGGTCTTCAGCGTCCGGTGGACGAGCCCCGGCAGATCGCGCCAGCGGTAGTCGCGGTAGACGAACATCGTGACGAAGAACGCCCACAGCGTGGCGACGGCGCCCGCCTCGATCGCCGTGAATACGCCGCCCAGGATGCCGCCGATGATGATGACGAATCGTGATCAGCCCCCACAGTCGCGTCGAACGAGATCTTCAGCGCCGCGCGCAACGGCACCGCTTCGCCGCGGGGATGTCCGTCGCGGTACCCGATGTAGAGCACCAGCACGATCAGTGCCAGCGCCCAGCAGCAGGCCGGGAACGATGCCGGCCATGAACAGGCTCGTGATCGAGATGATTCCGCCGGTAGCGAGCGAATAGATCACCGCATTGTGGGAAGGCGGCACCAGGATCGCTTGCACCGATGCGCTGATCGTGACGTTGGTCGCGAACGCGCGCGGATAGCCGATTCTTCTCCATCTGCGGAATCATCACCGAGCCGATCGCAGACGCATCCGCGACCGACGATCCGGAGATGCCACGCAGAGGAAGTCGTGGCGACGATGTTCACCGCCGACAATCCTCCGCGCACGCGGATCATGCCGACCAGCACGTTCGCGAATGCGACCAGCCGCCTCGCCATGCCGCCCTCGGCCATGATCGCGCCGGCCAGCACGAAGAACGGAATCGTCAGCATCGCGACCTTGCTGACGCCGTCGGAGATCTTGAGCATCACGGCCTCGAGCGGGACGCCGATCCACATCGCGCCGACGATCGCGGCCAGTCCCAGCGAATAGGCGATCGGCACGCCGATCGCGAACAGCGCGAACAGGCAGCCCAGGAGCACCAGGATGTCCATGGATCGACGCTCGTCCGGCTCAGTCGAATGCGGCGGTTGCGTGGGCATCGCCCACGGTGTCCACCGGCGGTCCGATGGTCAGGTGCTCGATGACGAACAACAACAGGATCGCGCCGCCGATCGGAATGGGCAGGTAGGTGACGCCGATCGACAGCAATGGAAAATCCGCGATCGTGTTCGCCCACGTGGCGTCGCATAGCGCGTGCCCTAGACGGCCATGAACAGCCGCCATGAGCGCCCATCAGCAGCTCGACCAGCACGTCGGCGTACGCGCCGCAGCGACGTGCGGCAGCAGGTCCACGGCGAGCGTCACGTTCATGTGCAGCCGAGCCGATAGCAAGCGGCCGCGCCGAAGAACGTGAGCACGATCGTGAGCAGGACGGCGGTAGGTTCCGGCCACGACGCGCGCTGTTGATGCACGTAGCGCGTGAAGACCGCCCAGGGGATCACCGCCGAGATCAGCACCAGTGCGCTGCCGGCGATGACGACGCACGCCAGGTACAGCGCGTCCATCGCCTTGCGATAGAGAGCCGCCATGTTTCCCCCGTTTCCGCCGGATCCGGCCGGCGCTGCCGGACGGCGGGCCCGCCGGATCGGCGCTGAATGCGGACGCGGACGCCCGCGCCCGTCATTTGGCTTACTGAACGGCCTGGATGCGCTTGATCATGTCGGCGTACTTGGGGCCGTACTTGTCCCACACCGGCTTGACCGCGTCCTGGAACGGCTTCTTGTCGGCGATCTCGGTGACCTTGATGCCGGCGGCCTTGGCCTTGTCCATCGCTTCCTTCTCGTACTTCTTCCACAGCACGCGCTCCTCCAGCTGCGCCTCGCTGCCGAACTTCTCACCAGTGCCTGGTCCTCCTTCGACAGCGATGTCCCACATCTTCTTCGAGAACACCAGCATCTCGGGAACGATCAGGTGCTCGTCGAGCGTGTAGTACTTCGCCACCTGGTAGTGGTTGTCGAAGACGAAGCTCGGCGGATTGTTCTCCGCGCCGTCGACGACGCCGGTCTGCAGCGCGTTGAAGACCTGGTCGTATCCCATCGCCACGCCGTTGCCGCCCATCGCGTTCATCATGTCGACGAACATCGGGTTGCCCATGACGCGGAATTTCATGCCCTTCAGGTCGGCGAGATTGCTTGATCGGCCTTCTTGGTGTCGTAGAGGCTGCGCGCGCCCGCATCCATCCAGCCAGCCCGACGAGGCCGGCCTTCGGGATTGTTGGTGACCTTGTCCATCAGTTCCTGTCCGATCGGGCCGTCGATCACCTTCTGCATGTGCGCCGTATTGCGGAACAGGTACGGCAGGTTGAAGACGTTGAGTTCGTCGATCACCGGACCGAGCGCGCCGACGCTGACGCGCGCGAACTGGATCGCGCCGACCTGTGCCTGCTCGATCGCTTCCTTCTCGCCGCCCAGCTGCATCGACGGATACATCTGGATGCTCAAGCGGCCGTTGGTCGCCTTTTCGAGCTTCTTGCCCATGTTCTCGACGGCAACCACGGTTGGGTAACCCTCCGGATGCACGTCGGACGCCTTCATGACGAGCTTCTGCTGCGCGAGTGCCGAACCGCACGGTACTGCCGCGACGGCGGCCAGCAGCACGGCTGCGATGCCACATCGAAGTGCATTACGCTTGGGATTCATTGCGTTCTCCTCCTCCGTTGAAGTTCCGCTCTTCTCATGGGCGGCAAATCTACCACTGGTTCACGCCAAAAGATCCACCTTGCCGTGAATGTCTTCGTAAAAGAAATCCGGATTCATGCGCCGGATGTCTTCCATGCTGATCTGCAACTGGTCCAGGTGACCGCCCATCGCGGCGGCGGCACGGTCGGCGTCGTGCTGGGCGATCGCAGTAACCACGGCCGCGTGCTCGACGATGACCCGCGCCATCCTCCCTGGCTGCGGAAGGGTCAGCAGCCGATAGCGGTCGATCTGGGTCTTCACATTCTGCACGAACGACCATATTCCCGGATAGCCGCCGATCGTGGCGATCGCCGCGTGAAACGCTTCGTCGGCCTTGTGGAATTCCGCGCGGTTGCCCGCGGCCTCGGCTTCGCGCTGGCGTTCGAGAATTGCGCGAAGCGCGGTGACGTCGCTGCGGCGCGCGCGCGTTGCCGCGGCGCCCGCCGTGACCTGCTCGAGCGCCTTTCGGACCAGGATGGCCTCGGGAAGCTTCGTCAACGGAATGCGCGCGACCGTCGTCCCGGATTTCGGAATGGTGTCGACCAAGCCTTCGGCGGCGAGCCGCAGCAGGGCCTCTCGCACCGGGGTGCGGCTCACGCGCTGGGCGAGCGCGATGTCCTTTTCGTTGATGGGCTCGCCGGGCTTGCGCTGGAGCCAGAGGATTTCCTGACGGAGTATGCGATAGACGGCCGCGGAGGCAGTCTCGTTGCGTCGGGCGCCGTCGCGCGATCGGGATGCGACACGGGAGGTGGCAGTCGGGTTTTTCGCGTGCACGGCAGCATTCAGCGCTTGTTCGAATCTAGTATATCTAATATATTAGTTCGCGCAAGTGCTTCGAACCCACGCTCGCGACCGCTCGCCGGGTGACGCCGCCGATCGCCTAGAGAAAGAGGTCGGGCAGGAGCGGCATGCCAGGCTTCACCGCGTAGATTCCGAAGTCGGCGACGCCGGCCTCGCGCAGCACGTCATCGTCGATGAAGAAGTTGCCGGTGGTCGTCCGCGCGTCGCGAGTCAGGACCGCATGCGCCGCATCGGCCATGATCGTCGGCTTGCGGGTCCGCTCGAGTTGTTCGCGCGCGCCGGGGATCATCGCCAAGGCGGCTGTCGCGATCACAGTACGCGGCCACAGCGCGTTGACCGCGATGCCTTCGCCGCGAAACTCCTCGGCCATGCCCAGCACGCACATGCTCATCCCGTATTTCGCGATCGTGTAGGCGACATGGTCGCGGAACCACGTAGGGTCGAGGTTGAGCGGCGGCGAGAGCGTGAGGATGTGCGGATTGCGTCCGGCTGCGGCCGCGCGCTTGAGGTGCGGAAGGCACGCCTGCGAGCACAGGAACGTACCGCGGACATCGACCGCGAACATGAGATCGAAGCGCTTCATCGGCGTTTCCAGCGTGCCGGTCAGGCTGATCGCGCTGGCGTTGTTGACGAGTATGTCGATGCCGCCGAATTGACGGACCGCCGCGTCCACGGCCGCGTGCACGCTCGCCTCGTCGCGAATGTCGCAGACGATCGGCAGCGCATGACCGCCTGCCGCCTCGATTTCCTCCGCGGCGGAGTGGATGGTTCCGGGAAGCTTCGGATGGGTCTCGGACGTCTTGGCCGCGATGACCACATTGGCGCCGTCGCGTGCCGCCCGGACGGCGATGGCGAGCCCGATGCCGCGTGAACCGCCGGTCACGAACAGCGTCTTGCCCTTGAGGTCGGCCATGCCTGTTGCTCGCGACGCGTCAGGCGCGAAACCGCGCCGGGCGCTTTTCGAGGAACGCCGTGATGCCCTCGACGAAGTCGTCCGTCCCGGCACACGCGCCGAAACTGACGGCTTCGGCGTCGAGTTGCGCCGACAGCGTGCGGCCGAGCGATTCGCGCAACAGGCGCTTGGCGTTGCGGATCGCCATTGCCGGTCCGGTGGCGAGCGAATTCACGACGGCCGAGACCGTGCTTTGCAGTTCGCCGGCGGGCACGACGCGGTTCACGAGCCCGATCGCAAGTGCCTTCTCCGCGTCGAAGCGCTCGCCCAGCAGCAGGATTTCCATCGCCCGGCGCATGCCGACGATACGCGGCAGCGACCACGAGCCTCCGCCGTCCGGCGTCAGCGCGATGTTGCGATAGGCGGAGGCGAAATAGGCGTCGTCCGCCGCGATCACGAGGTCGCAGGCATTCATGAGCGACAGTCCGAAGCCGGCGACGGCGCCATGGACCTGGCCGATGACGGGATGCGGCATCCGGTGAAACGTCTCGATGGCGGAATGCAGACGGCCGATCATGCGCCGGAAGTCGGCGTTGCGCTGATCTGGCGGCTTCGCGAGTTCGCCGGCGAACGTGCGCAAGTCGC
The DNA here is from genome assembly GCA_963828045.1 of uncultured beta proteobacterium. Taxonomy (GTDB): domain Bacteria; phylum Pseudomonadota; class Gammaproteobacteria; order Burkholderiales; family Casimicrobiaceae; genus VBCG01. The sequence continues at coordinate 27,138 of CAWHCM010000005.1, forward strand.
CGCCGGCCATGAAGTGCTTGCCCGCGCCGCGCAACACGACGACCCGCAGCGCGTCATCCGCCGCGACATCGGCCGCCGCCGCCACCAGCGCATCCATCAGCGGGAAGTCGAGCGTGTTGAGCGCGTCGGGGCGATTGAGCGTCAGCGTCGCAACGGGGCCGTTGCGTTCGAGGAGAAGCGGGGAACTCATGGTGATCGGCGTCGATGGGATCGAGCGGAGGGCGCGGCCAGTCTAGCATTCAGTTGTCGGATTCGGGCGCCTTGAAGGGGGACGCCGCTTCCAGTTCGTGGGCGGAATGCGCGATGTCGCCGCGTTCGCGCGCGCAGAAATCGGCGATGGCCGCCGCGAAGTCGCGGTCGCCGATCGCGTGCAGCGAGTGCGTCGCCACCGGCAGAGGCCGCGCGCCAGCTTGTGCACGCCCTGGGCGCCGCCCTCGAAGCGCGCGAGGCGCTGTTCGATGCAGAATTCGATCGATTGGTAATAGCAGGCTTCGAAGTGCGAGGCCGGACACGAATTCTGTGAGTTCCCCAATAGCGTCCCCACAGCGCCTCGCCGTCGTGCAGGTCCGAGCGCGGCGCAGATCCTTCGTCCATGGCGCGACCCGACGACGAGCAGGATGTTCTGCGGCAGCGCCGCGCCGATGCGCTCGAAGAAGTCGAGGCTCAGGTAGGGCGTGGAGTGGTGCTCGCGATACGTGTGTTCGTAGCGGCGATAGAAGAAATTCCAGTCGTCGGACGTGATGTCGGCGTCCGCGAATACGCTCGAACGTGACGCCGGCCTCGGCGACCCTGCGCCGCTCCTGCTTCACCTTCTTGCGCTTGTCGTGCGAGAACGTCGGCCAGGAAATCGGCGAAATCGCGATAGCCCGGATTGGTCCAATGAAACTGCAGTCCCGCGCGCGCGATCATGCCCATCGCTTCGCCCTCGGCGGCTTCCGGCGGCGTCGGGAACAGGACGTGCAGCGAAGAGTAGCCGCCGTCGCGAACGCCTGCGATCGCGCGTTCGAGCAACGCACGCCGGGTCGCGGCGTCCGGCGCCAGCACGCGCGGGCCGGGTACCGGCGTGAATGGAACCGCGACCACCCACTTGGGGTAATAGCGGCGGCCGTGCCGGCGATAGGCATCGGCCCAGCCCCAGTCGAACACGTATTCGCCGTAGCTGTGCGCCTTGGCATACAGCGGCAGCGCGCCCACCAGCGCGCCATCGCGCCAGGCGGTCAGGTAATGCGGCGACCAGCCGGTCGGCGGCGACGCGCAACCGGTGTCGTGCAGCGCGGTGAGGAACGCGTGCGACAGCACCGGCTGGGAACCGGAGAGCGCGTTCCAGGACGCGGCGGCAATGTCGCCCAGCGGTACGTCGTCGCGAATGAGCGGCGAGGCGACGACGGGCAGCGATGGCGGCGTGAAGGGAACCGGAGAACGCATGGGCGGAGCACCCGATTCTCCCGGTATTGGCCGCGATGCTCAAGGACTTCGACGCGGTGGCGCGTAGGCCGGACGCGGGACCGCGCGGGTGTAAAATGTATCGATGAGGTTGGCCATCGCGCAACTCAACCAGATGGTCGGCGATCTCGCCGGGCAATGCGCCGCCGCATTCTCGATGCCGCCGCGCAAGGCCGTGCGGTCGGCGCGTCGCTCGTCGTCACGCCTGAACTCTCGCTGTGCGGCTATCCGCCCGAGGACCTGGTGCTGCGCCCGGCGTTCCTCGACGCCTGCGCGCGCGAACTCGCGGCGCTGGCGGCGCAGGTCACCGAGGGCGTGCTGCTGGTCGGCTTTCCCGAGCGGCACGACGGGCAGCGCCACAACGCCATGGCCGTCATTCGCGACGGCCGGGTCGCGCAGGTATATCGCAAGCAATGCCTGCCCAACTATACGGTGTTCGACGAGCAGCGCTATTTCACGCCGGGCAATGCGCCGTGCGTGTTCGACGTCGACGGCGTGCGCGTCGGCCTCGTCATCTGCGAGGACATCTGGTTTCCACCGCCCGCCGCGCACGCTCAGGTCGCCGGCGCGCAGGTGCTGGTGGTGCCGAATGGCTCGCCTTATCACACGCGGCAGCAGGCGCTGCGCCGCGAGCAGGTCGCCGCGCGCGCCTCCGAAACGGGGTTGCCCGTCGTCTACGTCAATCGCGTTGGCGGCCAGGACGAGCTCGTGTTCGACGGCGCGTCGTTCGTCCTCGACGCCGACGGCTCGCTGGCGCAGCAGTTGCCGGCATGGCACGAGACGCTGGCGATCGTGGACTTCGACGGTGCGCGGCCCAAGCACGTCCGCGGCGTCGCTCGATGCGCGCCTCGAGGCGCATGTCTACGATGCGCTGGTCATGGGCGTGCGCGACTACGTGAACAAGAACCGTTTCCCGGGTGTGCTGCTGGGGCTGTCCGGCGGTGTCGATTCGGCGCTGACGCTGGCGGTCGCGGTGGATGCCCTGGGACGCGACAAGGTCCGCGCATTGATGCTGCCGTCGCCCTACAACGCGTCGATCAGCCTGGATGACGCGCGCGAGATGGCCGGCATCCTCGGCGTGCGCTACGACGAGATCCCGATCGAGCCGGTGTTCGCAGCATTCCTCGACACGCTGCGCGCACGAGTTCCGCGACCTGCCGCCGGACGCCGCCGAGGAAAACATCCAGGCGCGCATTCGCGGGACGCTGCTGATGGCGCTGTCCAACAAGTTCGGCTCGATCGTGCTGACCACCGGCAACAAGTCCGAGATGGCAGTCGGCTACGCGACGCTCTACGGCGACATGGCGGGCGGCTTCGCCGTGCTGAAGGACATCCCCAAGACGCTCGTCTACCGGCTGTCGAACTACCGCAACAGCCTGGGACGGGTGATTCCGGAGCGGATCATCACGCGCGCGCCGTCGGCGGAGCTGCGCCCCGACCAGACCGACCAGGATTCGCTGCCGCCGTACGACATGCTCGACGGCATCCTCGAGGCGTACGTCGAGCGCGACATGAGCCCCGCCGAGATCGTGGCCGATGGCTTTCCGGCGGATGCCGTCGCCAAGGTCGTCCGCCTCATCAAGGTCAGCGAATACAAGCGCCGGCAGTCCGCCGTCGGCATCCGCATCACGGCGCGCGGTTTCGGCAAGGACTGGCGCTATCCGATCACCTCGGCGTGGAATGACTAAGGAGGCGCTTCCCGGCGCGCCAGGCGGGTAGAAGCGACCAAGTCGTTCGTGTAAGCTATCCGATCAGCGTGCCGCAGCCCAGACGCGCCGGAGAAGTCATGAAAAAAATCGAAGCGATCGTCAAGCCGTTCAAGCTCGATGAAGTACGCGAAGCGCTCTCGGAATTGGGCGCCACCGGCCTCACGGTCACCGAAGTCAAGGGATTCGGCCGGCAGAAGGGGCACACGGAGCTCTATCGCGGCGCCGAGTACGTCGTCGATTTCCTGCCCAAGGTGAAAGTCGAGGTCATCCTTGCCGATGCGCATGGTCGAGCGCGCCGTCGAGGCGATCGTCAAGGCCGCGCACACCGGCAAGATCGGCGACGGCAAGATATTCGTGACCACGGTCGAACAGGTGGTGCGCATTCGCACCGGCGAGTCCGGCGAAGCGGCCATCTGAACACTTGGGAGCCGCGCCATGTCAATGCTCAAGGACTTCCGCGATTTCGCCGTAAAGGGCAACGTCATCGACCTGGCCGTGGCCGTGATCATCGGCGCGGCGTTCGGGAAGATCGTCGATTCGCTGGTCAAGGACATCATCATGCCGGTCATCGGCCGCGTGATCGGCGGCCTCGATTTCCAGAACTACTTCTTCATGCTCGGCAGCCCGCCTGCCGGTTACAACGGGCCGATGACGTACGAAGCGCTCACCAAGGCCGGCGTGCCGCTGCTGGCGTACGGCAATTTCATTACCGTCGTGATCAATTTCGTCATCCTGGCGTTCGTGATCTTCCTCATGGTGAAGCAGTTCGCCGCGGCGCGCGCGCGTCTTGACGCCGCGCCACCGCCGCCGCCCGCACCCGCCGAGGACATCGTGCTGCTGCGGGAAATCCGCGACGCTTTGAAGAAATAGCATTCGCACAATCCGCGGCTCCGGGGGGAGCGTCGCCGTGGAGATCTCCATGCCCGCTCCCATCCCCGCCCGCACGTGCGTCCTGCCGATCCTCGCCCTCGCGACCGCACTCGTCGCTTCTCCCGCGTTCGCCGCGATCGTCTGGAACAAGGTCTACTCGGGCTTTGCATCGCCGATCGAGATCACGCAGGCGCACGACGGCAGCGGGCGGCTGTTCGTCGTCGAACAAGGCGGCGCGATTCGGGTCATTGAGAACGGCGCCGTGCTGGCCACGCCGTTCATCGACCTGGGCGGGCCGAGTGGCGTGACCGCCGCGAACGGCGAGCAGGGCCTGCTGGGACTCGCGTTCCACCCGCAGTTCGCGACCAACCGTCAGTTCTATGTCGACTACACGCGCAAGAGCGACGGCGCCACCGTCATCGCGCGCTACACCGCGAACGCAGGCAATCCCGACGTCGCGGATCCGGCATCGGCGACGATCCTGCTGACGATTGCGCAGCCGGAGTCGAATCACAATGGCGGCGCCATCAAGTTCGGCCCGGATGGTTTGCTGTATGTGGGCATGGGCGATGGCGGCGGCGCCAACGACCAGCACGGCGCGATTGGCAACGCGCAGGACAAGACGTCCCTCCTCGGGAAGATTCTGCGCATCGACGTCGACGGCGGCAGTCCCTACGCGATTCCCCCCGGCAATCCGTTTGCGACCGGCGTGGGCGGCCGCGAGGAGATCTTTGCACTGGGCGTGCGCAATCCCTGGCGATTCTCGTTCGACCGCATCACCGGCGACTTCTGGATCGGCGACGTCGGCCAGGGCGCGGTGGAGGAGGTGGACCGCCTTGCGGCCGGCACCGGCGCCGGCACCAATTTCGGCTGGCGGGTCATGGAGGGGAATTCATGCACGGGGCTCCCCGGACCGTATCCGTGCAGCGATCCGGCGTTGACGCCGCCAGTCCTCGCGTACTCGCACAGCTTCGGCTGTTCGATCACGGGTGGATACGTGTATCGCGGGACGGCCGTACCCGCGTTGGTCGGCCAATACCTGTATGCCGATTACTGCTCCGGACGCATCTGGGCCGCGCAGGGTACCGGCGCTGGACCGTGGGTGGCCACCGAATTGGGCGCAACAGGCTACGCGATCACGACGTTTGGCGAGGATGAGGCCGGCGAACTCTACTTCGCCAATTACGCGACGGGCGACATCTACCGGTTCGCGACCGATACCCCCACCGTCGACGTCATCGAGTTCTACAACGCCGGGCTCGACCACTATTTCATCAGTTCGCTGGCGGCCGACATCACCGCGCTGGATTCGGGCAGGTTCAAAGGATGGACGCGGACCGGCAGGACGTTCAAGGCGTATGCGTCCCCGCAGGCGGGAACGAGCCCGGTGTGCCGCTTCTACCTGCCTCCGGCGTACGGCGACTCGCATTTCTTCTCGGCGAGCCCGGCCGAGTGCGGCGACGTGCTCGCGAGGTTCCCGGCTTTCGTCTACGAGTCGCCCGCCGCGATGTACGAATTCCTGCCCGACTTAGCCAGCGGCGCTTGCCCGCAGGGAACGGCGCCGATCTATCGCGTGTGGAACGGCAGGGCGGATTCGAATCATCGCTACACGAACGACCGAGCGCTGCGCGACGCGATGGCGGCGCAAGGCTATGTTGTGGAGGGCTACGGTCCCGATGCCGTGGTGATGTGCGCGCCGCGCTAGCCGCTCGTACCCAGGGGCTGCCGGCGGGTCCGGCACAGGCGGCCGCGAGTTCCCTTTTGCGCGAAATTGAACGATCATTGGCCATCGCCGGGGCGCTTGGCCCTTGTCCCGGCAGCCGCGTCCACGGCGGGCGATCCAGAATCCGCCGATACGAAGCTCTTGATTCCACAGCGCAATCCAATCGGAGGAAGTCCATGAAGCGCGTTCTGATCCTGCCCGCACTCAGCGCGGCGCTGGCGATATGCCTTGCCGGTCCCGCGGCGGCCGACATCAACATCGGCGTGACCATTTCCACGACGGGCCCCGCGGCCTCGCTCGGCATTCCGCAAAAGAACACGATCGACCTGCTGCCCACGTCGATCGGCGGCGAGAAGGTCAACTGGATCGTGCTGGACGACGGCTCGGACACGACCAAGGCCGTGACCAATGCGCGCAAGCTGGTGAGCGAGGACAAGGTCGACGTCATCGTGGGGTCGTCGATAACACCAAACTCGCTGGCGATGCGCGAGGTCGCGGCGGAGTCCCTGACACCGATGATTTCGCTGGCTGCGTCGGCGCAGATCATCAACCCGCTGGATCCAAAGACGCACTGGGTCTTCAAGACGCCTCAGAACGACGCGCTGATGGCCGACGCTGTAGCCGTCAGCATGAAGGCCAACGGCGTCAAGACGATGGGCTACATAGGCTTCGCCGACGCCTATGGCGACGGATGGCTCAACGAGATCAAGCGCTCGGCGCAGACGGCGGGCATCAAGGTCATTGCCGAAGAGAAGTACAACCGCAACGACCCGTCGGTCACGGGCCAGGTGCTGAAGCTGATCGCGGCCAACCCGGACGCAATTCTCATCGGCGCCGCGGGCACGCCCGGCGCCACACCCGCGAAGGAACTGGTCGCGCGCAACTACAAGGGCAAGATCTATCAAACGCACGGCGTCGCCAATCCCGATTTTCTGCGCGTCGTCGGCAAGGACGGCAACGGCGAGATCCTCCCGGCGGGTCCCATGCTTGTGTATGAGCAGCTGCCGGACTCGAACGAAGTGAAGAAGACTGCCGCAGATTACGTGACCAAGTATGAAAAGAAATTCGGCACGCGCACGACGTTCGGCGGCCACTTGTGGGATGCGTATCTGCTGCTCGCGAAGGCGATCCCGGAAGCGCTGAAGAAGGCGAAGCCCGGCACCAAGGAGTTCCGCGCGGCGTTGCGCGATGCGCTGGAGAACTCCAATGTCGTCGGTACGCACGGCGTGTTCGTGATGACCGCCAACGACCACAACGGCCTCGACAACCGTGCCCGCGTGATGGTCAAGATGGAAAACGACAAGTGGGTGCTGATCAAATAGGCCAACGCTAAGCGGTCCTTAAGTCGCGTCGCCGGCGGCCCCGAGGTTCCCGCCGCTCCGGCGCCAGAGGCCGCGACGCTTCGCCGCCCATGGACCTGTCGATCGCCGCGCTGCTCGCGCAGGATGGCATCACGAACGGCGCGATATACGCGCTGCTCGCGCTGGCGATCGTGCTGGTGTTCACCGTCACGAGAGTCGTGTGGATTCCCTCCGGCGAGTTCGTCGCGTGGGGCACGCTGACGCTCGCCGGACTGCAGCTGGGCAAGGCGCCCGGCACCGTTCCCCTTCTCATCGGCGTGGCGGCGCTCGCCGGGCTCATGGAAGCGTGGGAATGCGTGAAGCGGAAGCAGGTGCGCCGGTTGCCGCGCCGCGTCTTGCTGTGGACCGGTGTGCCCGTCATCATCGCGGCGCTGGTCTGGTGGCTGGCGCCGCTGCAAATGCCGTTTCCCGTGCAGGTGCTCCTGACGCTCGCCACGGTGACGGCGCTGGGGCCGCTCCTGTATCGCATCGCGTACCAACCGCTGGCTGACGCGAGCGTGCTCGTTCTGCTGATCGTGTCCGTCGCGCTGCATTTCACGATGGTGGGATTGGGATTGTGGTTCTTCGGCGCCGAAGGCTCGCGCACACCGGCGTTCTCGTCGGCGTCGTTCACGGTCGGCCAAGTGAACGTCAGCGTGCAAAGCCTGCTGGTCGTGACATCGAGTCTCTGTCTGATCGGCGCGCTGGCGCTCTTCTTCGGCCGGACGCTCTACGGCAAGGCGCTGCGCGCCACCGCGGTCAATCGCGCGGGCGCGCGGTTGGTCGGCATCTCGCCCGACTTTGCCGGCGCGCTGACCTTCACGCTCGCCGCGCTCTTGTGCGCGTTCTCGGGCGTGCTGATCGGTCCCATCACGACGGTCTACTATGACTCGGGGTTCTTAGTCGGCCTGAAAGGGTTCGTGGGCGCGATCATCGGCGGCCTGTCGAGTTACCCGATCGCCGCCGCGGGGGCGCTGCTGGTCGGCCTCATCGAATCCTTTTCGTCATTCTGGGCCAGCGCGTTCAAGGAAGTGATCGTCTTCACGCTGATCATTCCGGTTCTGCTGTGGCGCAGCCTCACCACCACGCATCACGAGGAAGACGAATGAGGCTGCGCTGGTCCACGGTCGCGTTTGGCGCGTTCGTCGCGGCGCTCGCCGTGGTGCCGCTCGTCGCGCCCGAATTCTGGATCACGCTCGGCAACTACATCGGCCTCTACAGCATCGTTGCGCTGGGGCTGGTGCTGCTGACAGGCGTCGCCGGGCAGACGTCATTCGGCCAGGCGGCATTCGTCGGTCTGGGCGCCTACACGACGGCGTACCTGACGACGAAATTCGGAACATCGCCATGGTTCACGCTGGCCATCGGCCTCGTGATCACGGCCGCGGTCGCGCTCTTCCTGGGCTTCATCACGCTGCGCATGAAGGGGCATTACCTGCCGCTCGCGACCATTGCCTGGGGAATGAGCCTCTTCTACGTGTTCGGCAACCTGGAGATGCTGGGTGGACATACGGGGATGAGCAGCATTCCCGCGCTGTCGCTGTTCGGTTTTGAATTGAAAAGCGAGCACCGCTATTACTACCTGATCTGGGGCATCGCGCTCGCCAGCCTGTGGGCGACCGACAACCTGCTCGATTCGCGCCCGGGACGCGCGATACGCGCGCTCAAAGGCGGGCTGGAAATGGCCGAAGCCTTCGGCGTCGACGCCGCGCGGCTCAAGATCGTGGTCTTCATCTACGCGGCGCTGCTCGCCTGTATCTCCGGCTGGCTGTATGCGCACCTGCAGCGCTTCGTCAATCCGACGCCATTCTTCATCACGCAGGGCATCGAGTACCTGTTCATGGCCGTGGTTGGCGGCGCGGGTAGCGTATGGGGTGCCGTGCTGGGCGCGACAATGATCACGCTGCTGAAGCAGATTCTGCAGGATTACCTGCCGTCGCTGCTCGGCCGCTCGGGGAATTTCGAATTGATCGTGTTCGGCATCCTGATGATCCTGCTGCTGCAATTTGCGCGCGACGGTCTGTGGCCGTGGGTCGCCCGCCTGCTGCCGCGGCGGACACCGCCGCCGGTGCCGCCGGCCGACCCGCTTCCGGCGCGTGACCACACGGTGCGCGCCGGCCCGCTGCTCGAGGTCAAGAATGTGCGCAAGCAGTTCGGCGGACTGGTGGCCGTCAACGACCTGTCGTTCGTGATCCAGCCGGGCGAAATCATGGGGCTGATCGGCCCTAACGGCGCGGGAAAGAGCACGACCTTCAGCCTCATATCCGGCGCGTCGTCGCTGACGTCGGGCCGCGTGGTCTTCCGGGGCGAGGAGATCGGCGGGACGCCGCCATACGAGATTGCGCGCCGCGGCATCGGCCGCACGTTCCAGCACGTGAAGCTGATCCCGCTGATGACGGTCCTCGACAACGTCGCTCTCGGCGCCTACCTGCGCGGCGAAACCGGCGTCGTGCGCGCGGCGCTGGCCCTCGACGGTGCCGAAGAAGCCCGGACTCGCGCCGAGGCGGCGCGCGCGATCGCGCGCGTCGGCTTAGCCGACAACACATTCGACGCGGCAGGCAGCCTGCCGCTCGGCAAGCAGCGCATCGTCGAGATCGCCCGCGCGCTTGCCTGCGATCCGATGCTCCTGCTGCTGGATGAGCCGGCGGCAGGACTGCGCTTCCTGGAAAAGCAGGAACTCGCAGCGCTCCTGCGCTCGCTCAAGGCCGATGGAATGACCGTGCTGCTGGTCGAGCACGACATGGATTTTGTGATGGGGCTCACCGACCGTCTGGTGGTGATGGATTTCGGCGAGAAATTGGCCGAAGGCCGCCCTGCCGAAATCCAGAAGAATGATGCGGTGCTCGAAGCTTATCTGGGCGGAGTCGTCTGACATGGTGGCGCTCCTCGACGTCCTGGACTTGAGCGTGTCCTACGGCAAGGTGGAGGCCGTGCACAAGGTGTCGCTCAAGGTCGACGAGGGCAGCATCGTCACGGTGATCGGACCCAACGGCGCGGGCAAGACGACGCTCCTTGCCGCGATTATGGGTACGCTCGCCGCGAAGGGCGACATCCGGTACCGGGGCGAATCGGTCGGGACGCTGTCAGTCGAGCAGCGGGTCGGAAACGGCCTCGTGCTGGTGCCCGAAAAGCGCGACCTTTTCGCGTCGATGACCGTCGCCGACAACCTGGAGCTCGGCGCATTCGCGCGTGCGCGTCGCGGCGACCGCGACATCGCACGCACGCGCGACGATGTCTATGCGCGTTTTCCGCGTCTCCTGGAGCGGCGGGCCCAGCTGGCCGGCACGCTTTCCGGCGGCGAGCGGCAGATGCTGGCGCTCGGGCGCGCGCTGATGAGCAAGCCGAAACTTCTCATGCTGGACGAGCCGTCGCTCGGCCTGGCTCCGCTGATCGTGCGCGAGATCTTCAATATCGTTTCGGCGCTGAAGGCCACGGGAGTTTCGATCCTGCTCGTCGAACAAAATGCGCGCGCGGCGCTGCAGGTGGCCGACTACGGCTACGTGCTGGAGACCGGGGAGTTGGCGCTCGAGGGGCGGAGCCACGATCTCGCGTCGAATCCCAAGGTCGCGGCGACGTATCTTGGACAAGGCGTGGGGCCTTAGCGGGGCGGCGCGCGCCTGACGGGTTGAAGGGGGACGCCGGCGCCCCCAGAGTAGAATCGACACCTCGCGCCGCTCTTCTCGCACGTTCCCCACTGCCTCCAGGACCGAAAGCCTTGACAGATCTCTCCGTACCTCCCGTATCCGCCGTTCTGCTGGCCGACGCGGAACGCCTGCTGCTCGCGCCGTCGGGCTTGGACCAAGCCGCGCTGTCGCGCGTGCTCGCCGACATCCACACGCACGACGTAGCATTCGCCGACCTCTACTTCCAGCATTCGCGCTTCGAAAGCTGGAGCCTGGAGGAGGGCATCGTCAAGTCCGGCACGTTCAACATCGACCGCGGCGTCGGCGTGCGCGCCGTGAGCGGCGACAAGCAGGCGTATGCATATTCGGACGACATTTCGCTGGCGGCCCTGAACGAGGCGACGGTGGCCGTGCGCGCCATCGCAAGGCAAGGCAACTCCGCCGTGGCGCCGTTGACGCGACGCGGTTCCGCGCGCGCGCTGTATTCGCTCGCGGACCCGGTCGGCAGCCTGGCGGATGCCGAGAAGGTCGCGCTGCTCGAGCGCTTCGAGCGCCGGGCACGTGCGCGCGACCCGCGCGTCACGCAGGTCATGGCCTCGCTTGCCGGCGAGCACGAAACGATCCTGATCGCGCGCAGCGACGGATTGGTGGCTGCGGATGTGCGGCCGCTGGTGCGCCTGTCGCTCACGGTCATCGTCGAGGAAGACGGCCGCCGCGAGCAGGGCTATTCGGGGGGCGGCGGACGCTTCGATTACGCGCATTTCACCGACGAAGTCCTCGACCGCTATGTGCAGCAGGCGGTCGACCAGGCCATCCTCAACCTGTCGGCCCGCGCGGCACCCGCCGGCAACATGACGGTCGTGTTGGGCAGCGGCTGGCCGGGCATCCTGCTGCACGAAGCGATCGGCCACGGTCTCGAGGGCGATTTCAATCGCAAGGGAACCAGCGCGTTTTCTGGGCGCGTCGGCGAGCGCGTCGCGGCGAAGGGCGTCACCGTCGTCGACGACGGCACGCTCGAGCGCAGGCGCGGATCGCTCAACATCGACGACGAAGGCAACCCCACGCAGCGCACGGTGCTGATCGAGGACGGCATCCTGCAGGGTTACATGCAGGATCGCCTGAACTCGGGGCTGATGGGCGTCGCGCCCACCGGCAACGGCCGCCGCGAATCGTTCGCGCACTTGCCGATGCCGCGGATGACCAACACCATGATGCTCGCCGGCGACAGCGATCCGCAGGAGATCATCGCGACGGTCAGCGACGGACTGTACGCGGCGAATTTCGGCGGCGGACAGGTCGACATCACCAGCGGCAAGTTCGTCTTCTCGGCGGTGGAGGCGTGGATGATCAAGGACGGCAAGCTCGCTTACCCGGTCAAGGGCGCCACGCTGATCGGCAACGGTCCGGAAGCGCTGACCCGCGTGTCGATGATCGGCAACGATCTGGCGCTGGACGCGGGCGTGGGCACGTGCGGCAAGGAAGGGCAGAGCGTGCCGGTGGGCGTAGGACTGCCGACGCTGAGGATCGACGGCTTGACCGTCGGCGGGACCGCGTAACGCCCTTAGTGCAGCGGGCCGCTCGGCGCGGCCACTGGGATCGCGGCCATCGGCGACGCGTGGTGGCACACCATCCGCCAGCCCGACGGCGTGCGCAAAAAGACATTCGTGGCCACGGCGGCGCCCCGCGCGGTGCCGTCGGACGTGGAGACGTGCTCGATCGCGCTCTGCATCGCCAGTCCCACCGTTTCGAGCACGACGATCTCGTCCAGCCGGAACGACAGCTTGGCGTCGCCTGAAAAGAGCTGCTCCCAGCCGCTGCGCACGGCGTCGTAACCCACCATGCGCGAACCGCCCGGATGCACGCAGACGATGTCCTCGTCGTCGGCCCACGCCGTCATCATCGCGTCCAAGTCGCGCGCCTCGAACGCCTGGTAGAACGCGAGGGCTGCATCCTGCGGGGACGTGTAGATGGGAATGGTGCGAGGTTTCGCCATGATCGGTGGCTCGTCAATACGACCGCGTGCTCGGCGGAATGTAGGCGGGCAGGGCGCTTCGCGCGAGATTGTAGACCATGTCGGGTTTCAATTCCCGCATGCACTTGAAGTGCCCGAGCGGACATTCGCGCTTGAAGCACGGGCTGCACGCGATGTCGATCTTCGCGATGCGGGCGACGGGTGAGAGCGGCGGTGTGTACACCGGTGACGACGACCCGAACAGCGCGACCAGCGGCGCGGCAACGGCGGCTGCGGCGTGCATCAGTCCGGAATCATTGCTGATCACGAGCGACGCCGACGACAGGATGTCGATGGTCGTGCCGAGATCGGTGCGGCCGGTGAGGTCGCGCACCCTGGCCGCGTTGTCGCCCATGGCCATCAGCACGGCCTCGGACGATATCTTGTCGTTGGGCGAGCCGACGATCCATACCTGCAATCCGTCGCGCAGGAAGAGCCCGGCCAGGTCGGCGAACTGATTGGGCGGCCAGCGCTTGGCCGCGCCGAATTCGGCACCGGGGCACAGGATGATCACCGGCCGGTCGGTCTTGAGGTTCAGCGCGCGCATCGCTCGCGCGCGATTGACCGGATCGGGCACCAGCACTGGCGCCGGCGACAGCGGCACCAGCGCGCCAGGGGCTGCGGCGAGTGTGGCGAAGCGGTCGACCAGCCGCGGCATGGCTTTCTTGTCGAGCTTTCGGGCGTCCGTCAACAACCCGAATCGCGCTTCGCCGCGATAGCCGATCCGCTTCGGGATGCGCGCGAGGTAAGGCACCAGCGCCGACTTCCAGGAATTGGGCAGCACGAATGCCCGCGTGTAGCCCTCGGCCTTGAATTCGCGCGCGAGCTTGCGTCGGCTGGCCAAGTCGAACTTGCCGTGCCCGAACGGCGTCTCGACGATCCGCCGGATGCCGCGCATGCGCGCATAGACCGGCGCGCACCACGAGGGTGCGAGAATGTCGACGATGGGATCCTCGTAAGGATCGCGCAGCAATCCCACCAGGGGCTCCGATAGGATCGCGTCGCCGACCCAGGATGGCGCGACGATCAGGATGCGCTCGACGGCCATGTCAGCGTTGCGCGGCGCTGTTGCGCCGCGGCAGTGGCTTGGCCCGCGAGGCGGGCATGCGGTGCCCGCCGCTCATGCCCTCAGTGGCCGCCCTTGAGCGGCCCTCCTTCGAGAAGATAAACGGTTCCACAGTAGGGGCACATCGTTTCGCCGGTTTCGGCGATATCGAGGAAGACGCGCGGATGCGACGACCAGAGCGGCATCGCCGGATTGGGACAGAAGACCGGCAGGTCGGCAGGCTTGACCAGGACCGGAACGGATTCCTTCGCCTCGCTCATCGTCACACCTTCGTCAGCCAGGCCTTCTTCGCGGGCATGCGGCCGTTGACTGCATCGAAGAACATCGCCTGCAGTTTGGTCGTGATGGGCCCCCGTGTGCCGGCGCCGATCGTCCGGTTGTCGAGTTCGCGGACCGGCGTGACCTCGGCGGCGGTGCCGGTGAAGAAGCACTCGTCGGCGATGTAGATCTCGTCGCGCGTGATGCGGCGCTCGGTCACCGGTATGCCGAGTTCGCTCGCGAACGTCATGATCGTGTCGCGCGTGATGCCGTTGAGCGCACCGCCGGAGAGGTCCGGCGTGTGCAGCTTGCCGTCGCGGACGATGAACACGTTCTCGCCCGAGCCCTGGCAGATGAATCCCTGCGGATCGAGGAGCATCGCCTCCTCGTAGCCGTCGTGCAGCGCTTCCTGGTTGGCAAGGATCGACACCGTGTAGTTGCCCACGGCCTTCGCGTTGCACATCGTGATGTTCGGATGGTGATGCGTGAACGACGACGTCTTCACGCGGATGCCCTTTTCCATGCCCTCGGCCCCCAGGTAGCTGCCCCACGGCCACGCGGCGATCGCGACGCGCACCGGATTGGACCGCGCGGCCACGCCCAGCGCCTGCGAGCCGTAGAACACGAGCGGGCGCAGGTAGCATGAATCGAGCTTGTTGTCGCGCACGCACGCAAGTTGCGCGGCGTCGATTTCTTCCTTCGTGAAGGGGATCTTCATGCCGAAGATGTGCGCCGAGCGAAACAGGCGATCGGTGTGGTCGCGCAGCCGAAAGATCATCGGGCCGTCGGCGGTCTTGTAGCAGCGCACGCCCTCGAACACGCCCATGCCGTAGTGAAGCGTATGCGTCAGGACGTGCGTGGTGGCATCTCGCCACGGCACCATCTTGCCGTCATACCAGATCCATCCATCGCGGTCGGCCATCGACATGGCGGGTTCTCCCTTGCTTGCGGCGGTGACAGTCCTCGATTTTAGCCGATTTCCCTGGCCGGCCCGCTTAGCGGCGCGCCGGTTGGCTCGCGCACGCTGCCGAAGACATGGCCCCAAAGCGCCGCGACTGCCCGGCGGCGTGCGACGTGCGCCTCCGGGTCGACACGCGCATGCGGCGCGCCGGTCAGCCTGACCTGGTGCTGCGCACGGCGATACATTCGATACGCGTCGGCGACGTCATCGGCGAGCGCTGGCGGCAACAGGCGGAGGTCGGCCGCCATACGCAAGAGCGCGATGTTGCCGGCATTTCGCGTCAGCGCGGGTGCTGCATGCGCGTGCGCCAGAATGAGGTACTGCACGATGAACTCGATGTCGACCATGCCGCCCGTGTCGTGCTTCAAATCGAAGAGCGCCGTCCGGCCGGCATGCCCTGTCGGGTTGGGATGGCCCGCTGCCATCTTGCGGCGCATGTCCATGACGTCAGCCGCGAGCGCGCGCGGATCCCTGGGCAGGCGCAGGATCGCCTCGCGCTCCGTCTCGAACGCCGCGCCGAGCGACGCGTCGCCGGCGACGAAACGCGCGCGCGTGAGGGCCTGGTGCTCCCACGTCCACGCCTGTTCCCGCTGATATTTGCGAAAGGCCGCGAGACTCGACACGAGCAGGCCGGCGGCGCCGTCCGGACGCAGCCGCAGATCGGTGTCGTAGAGCTGGCCGGCGCCGGTGTTGCTGGTGAGCCATGTGATGAGCCGCTGCGCCACGCGCGCGTAGCGCTCGGGCCGCGCATCGGCTTCGGGGTCGGCGGGATCGACGTCGTACACGAACACGAGATCCAGGTCCGACGCATAGCCCAATTCCTTGCCGCCCAGTTTTCCGTATCCGATGATGGCGAAACGCGGCGGCGACGACGGTGCGCTCGCCACCTGCGTCCAGCAGGCATCGAGCGTGGCCTCGAGCAGCACGTCGGCCAGCGCCGACAGGTGATCGGCCAGGCGCTCGACGGTGAGCCGCCCGCCCAGGTCCTGCGCCAGCAGGCGAAACGTCTGCGCATGCTTGAAATGGCGCAGCGTGTCCATCTGGCGTTCGGCGTCGCCTTTGTGGCTCGCCATCTGGCGCGCGAGTTCCTCGCGCCAGGCCCCCCAGTCGGGCTCGGCCAACAGCACCCGCGCGTCGAGCAGCTCGTCGAGCAGCAGCGGATGCTGCGTCAGATAGTCGGCGGCCCACGCCGAGGCGCCCATCAGGTTGGCGATGCGCGGCAACAGCGGCGGATGCTCGATCACCAGCGCGAGATAGGCGCTGCGCCGGCTCACCGCTTCCAGCAGCGCGAGAAGGCGCCCGAAGACGGCCTGCGCACCGGCGGCGCCCGGATGGGCGGCCGCGGTGGCAAGGAGCTGCGGCACCAGCGCATCGAACCGCTGCCGCGACAGCGCGGGCAACTGCAGGTAGCGGCCGCCGGCGCGAACGCGGGCGAGGACGGCGAGCAGCGCGTCGGGATCGCTGAATCCGGCGGCCGCGAGATGTTCGCGCGCGGCTGCCGAGGGTGACGGTTCCTCCCAGATCGCCGTGAATGCGTCGCGCTTGCCGGCGCTTGCCGCATCGCGATCGCCGAAGACTTGCGCGAACTGCTCGCCGACCTGCGCGCGATGGCGGGCAAGTTCGACATCGAAGTCGCGGAGCGCCGCAAATCCCATCGCTTGGGCGAGCAGCGCGCGCTCATCGGCCTGTGCGGGAAGCTGGTGCGTCTGCTGGTCGTCGCGGTATTGCAGCCGATGTTCGACACGGCGCAGGAACACGTAGGCGTCATGCAGTGCCGCGGCGGCCGACCGCGGCAGCAGGCCGCGCGCTTCCAGCGCCTCCAATGCCGGCAGCGTGCCCTTCACGCGGAGGCCCGGTTCGCGTCCGCCGCGCACGATCTGCAGCGCCTGCACGATGAACTCGATTTCGCGGATGCCGCCTTCGCCCAATTTGACGTTCGCCAGGTAATCGCGCCGCAGCCCCTGGTCGCGGATCTGTCGCTGGACGTCGCGCAGCCCGTCGTAGGCGTCGTAGTCCAGGTACTTGCGGTAGACGAACGGAACCACCAGCGCGTCGAGGTCGCCCTGCCGATCGCCGGTCAAGGCGCGGGCCTTCAGCCACGCATAACGCTCCCAGGCGCGCCCCTGCGTGACGAGGTACGCCTCGAGACCGGCAAATGTCGTGGTCAGCGCGCCGCTGTCGCCGTAGGGCCGCAGGCGCATGTCGACGCGAAAGACGTAGCCGTCCGGCGTGACGTCGTTCAGCGCCGCGATGACGCGCTGACCCAGGCGGTCGAAGAATTCGCGGTTGGCCAGCTTGCGGGGTCCGGTGGTTTCACCCTCGTCCGGGTAGGCGAAGATGAGGTCGATGTCGGACGAGACGTTGAGTTCGCCGCCGCCCAGCTTGCCCATGCCGATGGCGATGAATGGCTGGCGCGCTCCGTCGTCCGCGCCGACGGGCTCGCCAAAGCTTCGGACCAGCAGCCGCGCATGCAGATCGACGGCGGATCGCAACGCAAGTTCTGCGAGCTGCGTCATCGCGCCGCAGACTTCGGTGAGCGGCGCCTTGCCCGCAACGTCGCGCACCAGTGTGTGCAGGAATACGCGCCGGCGCAGCATGCGCAGGGCGGCGGCCAGCGCATCGGCGTCGTCGCCGGCGGCAAGAGAAGCGCGGACATTGTCCCAGTCGAGCGGCCGTTCGCAGGATTCGCTCAGGATTTCGGCGAGCCCGGGCTCCGCGGCCAGCGCGCGGGTGGCATAACGGCTGAACGCCAGGGCGAAGGTGATGTCCATGGTGGGCGGCTGCTCGTGGCGCGAGAGGCCATTGCCGATCGACGCGATGAAGGCCCGCGCCCCGGCCCGCCGGGCGTCGTTCGGCTACAATTCGAGGCTCCGGCTGCCCATTATGCCCGTCGGCCGCGACTTGCCACCCCAAGTTCCATCTTGTTCAGCCCGCGCGCCGCCCGCATTCTTCGCCTTCTCGGCGCCGCTGCCGTCGCCGCATTCTCGCTTTTCTGCATCCTGCTGCTGGTCATCCGGCTGGTCGTGTTTCCGCGGATCGACGATTACCGCGGGCGCATCGTCGCCACGCTGTCCGCCGAATTGGGACAGCCGCTGGCGATCAATGCAATCGAGACCGGCTGGGATGGCTGGAACCCGCGGCTGACCATCGTCGGATTGCAGATCCACGACCGCGACCATCCTGCCTCCGATCCGCTGGTCGATCTGCCACGCGTCGATCTCGTCGCGTCGTGGACGTCGTTGCCGTTCCTGGACCTGCGGTTGAAGGAGCTGACCATCGACAGGCCGCAGCTGTCGGTGCGCCGCGACGAGCGCGGCAGGCTGCACCTGGCCGGCATCGAAATCGATCCCGACCGGCAAAGCGACGACGCCCCCGTCACCGATTGGCTGCTGCGCCAGCCTTCGATCGCGGTCACCGACGCGCTGGTGACCTGGACCGATGAATTGCGCCATGCGCCGCAATTGGTCCTCGACCACGTCAATTTCCGCCTCGAGCACAGCTTCGGCCACCACCGCTTCGGACTGGTGGGCGCGCCGCCGTCCAGTCTCGCGTCGCCGCTCGACTTTCGCGGCGACGTGACCGACGCCTCGCTCAAGGACTGGCGCGACGCGCGCGGACGGTTCTATGTGCGCCTCGACTATGCGGACATCGCGTTGTGGCGCGAATGGATTCCGCTGCCCATCGAAGTGGACAACGGCAAGGGCGCGTTGCGCGCTTGGTTCGACTTTGCCGGCGGCCGCGCGACTGGCATGGTGGCGGACTTCGAGCTGGCCGACGTGCGCACGCGGCTCAGCAAGGAATTGCCACAGCTCGACCTCCCTAAGATCGCCGGCCACCTCGACTGGAAAAGCGACGCGGACACGCGCGTGCTGGCCGCCAAGAACTTGACGTTCACGACGCACGCGGGACAGGAGCTGCCGGCGACAAATTTCAATCTTGCGCTGACCATTGGCGCCGACGGCGCGATTACCGACGGACGTCTTGCCATCGACCGACTCGAAGCGGAACCGCTGACGGCGCTGGCCACCCACCTGCCGTTGCCCGAAGGCTGGCGCCGCGGCCTGCTACGCTTCGCGCCGCGCGGAAGCGTCAGCAACGGCACGCTGCGCTGGTCGGGCACCGCCGACGTACCGAACACATACGCGGCAAGCGGCGTGCTGCAGCGATTCGGGTTCGCCACGATGGAGGATATCCCCGGTGCGACCGGACTTTCCGGTACCTTCGACCTTGACGAGACGCATGGGACGGCCAAGCTCGACAGCCGAGACTTGAGGCTCGACGCCCCTAGGCTCTGGGGCGAGCCGCTGGTGTTCACCTCGCTGGACGGCGACGTCAATTGGGACAAGCGCGCCGGGCCGTGGCATGTCGTTCTCGGCAATCTGCGGTTCGCAGGCGTGCCGCTGACGGGCGCCGCGAACGCGACATGGACGGCGAAGGCGGGTGGTCCGGGGTCGCTGGAATTGCGCGCAACGCTGGCAGGGGCGGGCGTGCAGGAAGTCACGCGCTACATGCCAGTGGCGCTCGATCCCGGTCTGCGCGAATGGCTGCGCGCGAGCTTGAAGCACGGAACCGCGAGCGATGTGCGCGTCAACGTGGCGGGCGACCTCGCCGACTTCCCGTTCGCCGACAATCGCAACGGAAAATTCCAGGTCGCCTTCCGGGTCAAGGACACGACGCTCCAATTCCTGCCGGAGTGGCCGCCGATCGAAGGCCTCGAGGCGGATCTCAAGTTCGAAGGCGCGCGGATGACGATCGACGCCGCGCGCGGAAGGTCGCTCGGAGCGCAGCTGGGTCCGACGAAGGCCGAGATCCCCAACCTGGGCGCGCCGGTCCCCGTGCTCACCGTCACGGGAGACGCCACGGGACCGACGTCGGAATTCCTGCGATACATCGTGCAAAGCCCCGTGGCGGGCTGGATCGGCCACGCGACCGACGGCGCGCAGGCGGTGGGCAACGGAAAGCTTTCCCTCAAGCTGACGCTGCCGCTCGGCAAGGACGGCGCGAAGGTCGCCGGCGAATATCAATTCAACGGGAACGAACTGCGCTTCCCGCACGTGCCGACGCTGGCCAAGGTAAACGGCCGGCTGGCGTTCACCGAACAGGACATGCGCTCGCAGGACCTGGCGTTCGAGGCGCTCGGCGGACCGGCGACGATGGCGATATCGAAGGCGGACGGCCACGTGCAGCTCTCGGGTTCGGGCACGGCGAACGCCGCGCTGTTGCGCAGCGAACTCGACGTGCCGCTGCTGTCGCGGCTCACCGGAACCACCGATTGGCGGATCAGCTTGACTTCGCAACCGGATGCCGTTTCCTGGACGCTGGAGAGCTCGATGAAAGGCGCCGCCGTCGATCTGCCGGCGCCGGTCGGCAAGTCCGCGGCGGAAGTGGCGCCGTTGAAGATCGAGCGCCGCGAAATCGCGGGCCGTCCAGGTGAGGACCTCATCGCGGCGGATTACCGCGGGATCGTCCACATCGTCGAGCACCGTGACACGGCCGCGGGCGACACGCCCGATCGCGTCCTGGTGCTGCTGGGCGCGGCTCCCGCGAGCGCTGAAGTGCCGAGCCGTCCGGGCATCGTCGTGCGCGGGCAGCTTCCGGACCTGGATCTCGACGAATGGCTTGCGTTGTATGCGAAGGAAAAGCCGCGCGCGGCTTCCGGCGACACGGCTCGCGGTGGGCATGCGCTCGGGATGAGCGGCGTGGACCTCGACGTGGGCAAGCTCAATGTCTTGGGACGCGTGTTGCATGATTTGAAGGTGACGGCGCAGTCTGGCGGCGGCGACTGGCAGCTGGCGATGAAGGGCCGCGAAATCGACGGCAACGCGACGTGGCGCGGACCGTCACCCGAACTGCCCAACGGACGCGTCACCGCGCGCCTGACGAAGTTCGTGCCGCCCGGCCCCGGCGAACTGCATCCGGTGCGCAGCGAGCAGGACGCGTCCAGGAGTTCGGATAACCCGTGGCCCGAGTTGGACATCGTGTCGGACACGGTCGTTTCGAAAGGCCACGATCTCGGAAAATTAGAACTCATCGCGAAGCCGATCGGCACCGACTGGCGCATACAACAGCTCACGCTTTCCAATGCTGACGGTCGCATCGATGCGAATGGCTGGTGGCGCGTGAGCGGCAGCCGGCAGCAGACGCAAATCGACGCGACGGTGAACGTCGAGGATGCCGGCGGCTATCTCGCGCACTTCGGCTACGGAACGGCGGTGCGCAACGCGCCAACCAAGATCACCGGACAGTTGAGCTGGACCGGCGCGCCCAACGATTTCGACTATCCGTCGCTGACGGGCAGCTTCAAGATGGAGTCCGGGGCCGGCCAATTCACGAAGATCGATCCGGGCGTGGGCAAGCTGCTGGGCGTACTGTCGCTGCAAGCGCTGCCGCGCCGCATCACGCTCGACTTCCGCGATGTCTTCAGCGAGGGGTTCGCGTTCGACGACATCGCCGGAGATTTCCGCATCGACAATGGCCAGATGCACACGGACAACCTCAAGCTGGCCGGACCGGCGGCGTCGGTGGCGATCAAGGGAGACATCGATCTCGCGAAGGAGACGCAGCGGCTGGACGTTCGCGTGCAGCCGGCGTTGAGCTCGAGTGTATCGGCCGGCGCGGCCGTGCTGTTCATCGCCAATCCGCTGGTCGGCGCGGCCGTGGGGGCGGGTGCGCTGCTCGCTCAGAAGCTCATGAACAATCCGATCGAGCAGCTGTTCAGCTACGACTATCGTGTGACGGGTTCGTGGGAAGATCCGGTCGTCGCGCGGGTGAGCGGCCGCGTCGCCGCGGCGCCTTCGTCGGCGACCACGGGAAGCGAGGCGGACGCGAAGTGAGCGAACGAATGCGGGTCGCTGCGGTGCAGACGGTTTCGGGCGGTGACGTCGCCGCGAATCTGGCGCAGGCGGGCGCGCTGGTGGCGGCCGCGGCGGCGGAAGGCGCACGGCTCATCGTGTTGCCGGAATACTTCGGCATTCTCGGTGCACGCGCCACCGACAAGATTGCGGCAGGGGAGCGCGATGGAGGCGGACCGCAGCAGGACTTCCTCGCCAGGATGGCGCGCGAGCATGGAGCGTTTGTCGTCGGCGGCAGCGTGCCGATGGCCACCGACGACCCGGCGCGTGTGCGCAGCGCGTGCCTGGTGTTCGGTCCCGACGGCACGCGCATCGCGCGCTACGACAAGATCCACCTGTTCCGATTCAGCAAGGGCGCCGAGGACTACGACGAGACGCGTACGATCGTTCCGGGCAGCGAAATCGTCGCATTCGACGGCGCCTTGCGGCAGGGTGGGCCTGTCGATCTGCTACGACGTGCGCTTTCCGGAGCTGTATCGCGCGCTCGGCGACTGCGCATTGCTGCTGGTGCCTGCGGCGTTCACCGCGACGACCGGCGCTGCGCACTGGGAGCTGCTGCTGCGCGCGCGCGCCGTCGAAAACGAGTGCTACGTGCTGGCGGCCGCGCAAGGGGGCCTGCATCCGAATGGCCGGCGCACCTGGGGTCATTCGATGCTCGTCGATCCGTGGGGGGTGGTGGTGGCGTCGAAGCCGGACGACGGGCCGGGCGTCGTCGCGGGTGACGTGGATCCCGCACGCATCGCGGAAGTCCGTTCGCAACTGCCGGCGCTCAACCACCGCGTAATGTAGCAACGCCGCTGACGTCGTCGGTCGGCCGGCTCAGGGACGGATGACTTATCTGCCCTTCAGGAGCACCAGCACCGCGCCGCCGCCGCCGGCATGCTGCGGCGCCTCGGCATAAGCGAGAACGTCGTCCCAGTGGGCGAGCCAGCCGCGCACCTTGCCCTTCAGGACAGGTTCGCGATTGGGCGATGTCAGTCCCTTGCCGTGGATGACGCGAACGCAGCGCATGCCGCGGCCGCGCGCCTCGACCAGGAAGTCGGCGAGCGAATCGTGCGCTTCGGCAATGGTCAATCCATGCAGGTCGTGTTCGGACTGCACCGACCAATGGCCGCGGCGCAGCTTGCCGACGACGTCGGTGCCTAGCCCTCGGCGGACGAACGTCTGCTCGTGTTCGAATTCCTGGCCGGCGTCCCATGTCTGCGGCGCGGGCCGCTCTCCGTACTTGGCGTCCGCCAGCACATCGCGCTCGTCGGCCAGCGTGTGGCGCGCAACGGGATCCGGGCGCGCTCGCTCGATGCGGGCGCGATTCGTGGCCTTCAGCTTCTGCACGTCGGCGAACGCCCGCGCAAGGTCGATGTCGCCACCCGCATGCTTGGCGGCGGCCAGCGCGCGCTTCCCTGCCGGTTCGGGCTTCGCCCCTGGGACGGCGCGTGCAGGTTTTCGCGGGCCGTCTGCGAGAGTCGCGGCCGCAGGCGCTGGCTTGCGTCCCGCCGCCTCAAGCAGCGACTTCAAATCGGAGAGTTTTGCCATGCCGGCCGCGGCCGTCGTCCGCTTTGCAATGTCAATGACCTTCGAGATACGCCTCGGCGTCCAGCGCCGCCATGCAACCGGTGCCTGCCGACGTCACGGCCTGCCGATACACGTGGTCGGCGACGTCGCCCGCGGCGAACACGCCCGGCACCGAGGTGGCCGTGGCGTTGCCGTCACTGCCACCCTTGACCTTGATGTAGCCGCCGGCCATCTGCAACTGACCTTCGAAGATCTGCGTGTTCGGCGTGTGGCCGATCGCGATGAAGACGCCGTGCACGTTCACGTCCTGCATGGCGCCGCTGTTCACGTCCTTGAGGCGAACGCCGGTGACGCCCGTGTTGTCGCCCAGGACGTCGTCGAGCGTGTGGTTCCACAGGACGCGGACGTTGCCGCCGCTGCGCGTCCTTGCCATCAGGCGGTCGATGAGGATGGCCTCGGCGCGGAACTTGTCGCGGCGGTGAACCACCGTCACCGCCTTTGCGATGTTGGACAGGTAGAGCGCTTCCTCGACCGCCGTGTTGCCACCGCCCACGACGACGACTTCCTGGCCCTTGTAGAAAAAACCGTCGCACGTCGCGCACGCGGAGACGCCCTTGCCCATGAACGTTTCTTCCGACGGCAGGCCAAGGTAGCGCGCCGACGCGCCGGTGGCGATGATCAGCGCGTCGCATGTGTACTCGCCCGCGTCGCCGATCATGCGGAATGGCCGCTCATCGAGCTTGACGGTGTGGACGTGATCGAAGATCAATTGCGTCTCGAAGCGCTCGGCATGCTTCTGGAATCGCGCCATGAGATCAGGGCCCATGACGCCGTCGGCGTCGGCGGGCCAGTTATCGACGTCGGTCGTCGTCATCAACTGGCCGCCTTGCGCAAGGCCGGTGATCAGCACCGGCGAGAGATTGGCGCGCGCGGCGTAGACTGCGGCCGTGTAACCGGCAGGGCCGGAGCCCAATATGACGAGGCGGGAGTGCTTGATGGGTATGGCCATGCGCGATTTCGTTTTCGAGGGATGGTGAGGATATCGTACCGGCGCCGTTGCGCGTCGGTTTGCGGGCTGCCGCGTCCATCGATCGGCGTGACGTAGATGGGGCCCGCCATGGGGCTACGCAATGCGCGTTCTTGTGCATCCTTTGCGCCGGCCCTGCGGCCAGCGTATCATATTGGGAAATCGGTCGAGGATCGGTTTCTATCCCAATGATTTTTAAATCAAAAGAGCGGCGAACTGCAGGTCGGCGCGTACGATCGGCCGTGCCCTCGGACGAGGCATCCGAGTTGTCGCCGCGCTTTGCCCGGCTGGTTCGCGAGTCGTGGTGGCTGCTGGTGGTCGCCGCGTTGCTTTACCTGGGCCTCATCCTCGCCACGTATACCAAGACGGATCCGGGCTGGTCGTTTTCGGGCACGGGCGCGCCACTCCAGAATCGCGGCGGCATCGCCGGCGCGTGGCTCGCGGACCTGCTGCTCTACCTCTTCGGCCTGTCCGCGTGGTGGTGGGTGATGGGCGGCGTGGTGCTGGTCGTCGCCGGCTATCGCCGCGTCGTGCGGCCCGAGGACGAGACCGACCATCCATTGGGCTTAGGCGTCCTGGGCTTTGCGTTCGTGCTGTCGTCGAGCGCCGCGCTCGAGGCGATCCGGATGTGGAAGTTGCCGGCCTCGCTCCCGCTGGCGCCGGGCGGTGCGTTGGGCGACGCGATCGGCCAAGGACTGTCGCGCGCGATCGGATTCAACGGCGCGACGCTCCTGCTGCTGGCGCTCTTTGCCGTAGGATCGTCTCTTCTTTTCGGCATCTCCTGGCTCAAGGTGATGGAGCGCATCGGCGGCGGCATCGAGGCCCTCGTCCTGTGGATTCGCCGCCGGCGCGAAGCGGCGATCGACCGCAAGATCGGCGACGAGGCGACGCTCGAGCGCGAGCAGGTCGTCCTGCATATGCGCGAGGAAGAGGAGGACCGCACGCCAGTGCTCGTCGTGCCGGCGGCGGTAGCCGTGCAAAAGTCGGAGCGCGTCGTGAAGGAGAAGCAGCGCCCGCTTTTCACCGAAATGCCCGACTCACCCCTGCCGCCGCTGGCGCTGCTCGAGGATGCGCCGTCGACGCAGGAAGCGGTCGGCAACGAAACGCTCGAATACACGTCGCGGCTTATCGAGCGCAAATTGGCCGACTTCGGCGTCAGCGCAAAGGTCCTTGCCGCGTACCCAGGTCCCGTGATTACGCGCTACGAGATCGAGCCCGCGGTCGGCGTCAAGGGCGCGCAGATCGTGAACCTGATCAAGGACATCGCCCGCGCGCTGTCGGTCGTCTCCATTCGCGTCGTGGAGACCATTCCGGGCAAGTCGTGCATGGGGCTCGAGCTGCCCAATCCGCGCCGGCAGGTGGTGAAGCTGGTCGAGATCCTGTCGTCGACGACGTACAACGACACGCACGGCGCGCTCACGCTGGCGCTCGGCAAGGACATCGCCGGCAAACCGGTGGTCGCCGACCTGGCGCGCATGCCCCATCTGCTAGTCGCCGGCACCACCGGCTCCGGCAAGTCCGTCGCCGTCAACGCGATGATCCTGTCGCTGCTCTACAAGGCCGAGCCGAAACAGGTCCGCCTCATCCTCATCGATCCCAAGATGCTCGAGCTGTCGATGTACGAGGGAATCCCGCACCTGCTGGCGCCCGTCGTCACCAACATGAAGCTTGCACCCAACGCGCTTTCCTGGTGCGTGGGCGAAATGGAGCGACGCTACAAGCTGATGTCGATGCTCGGCGTACGCAATCTTGCCGGCTACAATGCGAAGATCGTCGAGGGGAGAAAGGCGGGGAAGAAGGAACTGAACCCGTTGTCGCTGACCCCGGAGGCGCCTGAGCCGCTGGAAGAAATGCCGCTGATCGTCGTCGTCGTGGACGAGCTGGCCGACCTCATGATGGTCACGGGCAAGAAGATCGAGGAGCTGATCGCGCGCATCGCTCAAAAGGCGCGCGCCGCCGGCATCCACCTGATTCTCGCCACGCAGCGGCCGTCGGTGGATGTGATCACCGGGCTCATCAAGGCCAACATCCCGTCGCGCATCGCCTTCCAGGTCGCGAGCAAGATCGATTCGCGGACGATCCTGGACCAGATGGGCGCCGAAGCGCTGCTGGGCCAGGGCGACATGCTTTACATGCCGCCGGGCAGCGGTTATCCGTTGCGCGTGCATGGGGCGTTCGTGTCGGATGGCGAAGTGCATCGTGTCGTCGAATACCTGAAGCAATTGGGCGAGCCGCAGTACGTCGAAGGCCTGCTCGAAGGCGGCGCGGCCGGCGCGAACGGCGACGACAGCGTGTCCGTCGACAGCGGCAACGCCGAATCGGATCCGATGTACGACCAGGCGGTCGCGGTCGTGCTGAAGACGCGGCGGCCGTCGATTTCGCTGGTGCAACGACACCTGCGGATCGGCTACAACCGCGCGGCGCGTCTGATCGAGCAGATGGAGCACGCGGGGCTGGTGTCGCCGATGCAGACGAATGGCAACCGGGAAGTGCTGGTGCCGGCGGGCAAGGGCGAAGGCTGAAGTGAAGCGCCTCGCCGTCGCAGCGCTCGCCGTCGGTGCGGCGCTTGCCCATGCCGGCCCGGTGGAGGTTTATCGGGAGGGCCCGCAACTCTGCCCGCGCGACGTGCCGAAAGGCGCGCGGGCATTGTCCGAAAAGCAGGCTATCGACCGTGCCCGAACAATGCTGCCCCCGGACTTTTGCGGCCCCGGGACGTTCGTATCCGGATGCGACGCCATTCCGGAGTTCGCGCTCTCGTCGTGGCGCATCTACTTCCACCAGTATTACGACCGCGCGGGACGCCACGACCGGAGTGGCTTGACGCATACCTATATCATCCTCGATCCGGTCGGAAACTGCATGGCCAACATTCCCGGCACCGAGCCCGGCGCCCCCCACTGATGCGACTTCGCTTCTCTCCGTCCGTTCGAATCCCGGCCGCTGCGGCGTTGTGGCTGCTGGCGTGCCTCTCGCACGCAGACGCGGCGACGATCGACCGTCTGCGCGCGTTCGTGCGCGAGACGCAGACCGCGCGCGCGCAGTTCACCCAAACGGTCGTCGACAAGAACGGGCGCGCGATGCAAAGCGCGAACGGCACGTTCGAACTGTCGCGTCCCGGCAAATTCCGGTGGGCTGTCGAGAAGCCCTACAAGCAGCTGCTGGTCGGCGACGGCCAGCGCGTGTGGGTCTACGACGAAGACCTGAATCAGGTCGTCGTGCGCAAGGTGGGCGATGCGCTGGGAGGAACGCCCGCGGCGCTTTTGTCCGGCAACCAGGACATCGAGAAGGCCTTTGCCTGGAAAGACCTGCCCGCTAGAGATGGGCTGGAGTGGCTGGGCGCGACGCCGCTCGCAAAGGACGCGGCGTTCACCGAAATCCGGATCGGCTTCGATGCCCGTGGCCTCGCCGCGCTGGAAATCGTCGATGCGTTTGGCCAGAAAAGCTTCGTGCGCTTCACCAATGTCGAGCGCAATCCGAAGTTCGCGCCGGACACTTTTCGCTTTTCTCCGCCTTCGGGCGCCGATGTCATCGGCGACGCAAAGTAGCTATTTCGGCGGCTTGGGAGGCGCGTCCGCGTCGTACGCCGCCTGCATCTTCTTCAGCTTGAGAATTCCGTAAATCACCGTCGTCGCCATCGTCAGGACGAGCAGCCCCACCAGGATTCGCTCTTCCGGGAACGCGGCCTCGCGATTGGCGACATAGCTCGCGATGATCAAGGCGAGGATGGCCAGGTTGACGATCCAGTTCACGGGCTTGGGAACGACAAAGTGCAGCGTGCCGAACCCGGCAAGCTGGTAGAGCATGAACGGAAGGATTGCCATCGCCGGCAGCAACTCCGAGGCCCCAAGTTGAATGTTGACGGCAGCAGGCGCGGCGGCGTGAAGCAGCCTGCTGTTTGCCAGCTGATGAAACAGCGGTGGAACCGCGCACAAAAACGGCACCGTGGCGAGCAGTTCGAGCACGAGCGCGCCGCTCCACGTGCCAATCTTGGACGCGTTATCGGCACCGGCGCCGGTCGACTGCGTGCCGATGTAAAGGCCGGCGACGATGGCGGCGGCGCTGGAGAGCATCAGCAGTTCCACCGTGATACCGAAGCTGGTCGGTTCCCCTGCCTTGATCAGCAGCAGCGCCAGGAAACCGGGCGTGTAGAACATGACGCGCACCAGTCGAGCCCAGACGCGGGCGTCGCGTTCCGGCGGGAGGATCGGCAACGCGCGCCCGTCCACGCCAATGGTTGGTCTATCCTTCGACATTCGATCCTCGGCTTGAGGCAGCCCCACTCTGGACCGCGCCCGAAACGGTATCACAATCGCCGGGGTCCCGGAAAGCAGCACGGCACGCGTTCCCGGTTGACATCACTTCCGACCCTGCGCAAGCCATTCGCGGACCCGCGGATGCGCGAGCGCTTCGGCATTGACGACGAATTCCGGCCGACGCCCGCTCGCCACGTCGACGATGCTGCGCAGGCCGGTCGACGCCATGTTGTGGAAGCATTCGTCGGTCCAGCATAGCGAATGCGGCGTCACGATGACGTTGTCCATCGCGAGCAGCGGGTTGGACGGATCGACCGGCTCCTGCTCGAACACGTCGAGCGCGGCGCCGGCAAGGCGGTTCGAGCGCAGCGCGTCGATGAGCGCGGCTTCGTCGACGATCGGTCCACGCGCGACATTGATGAAGTACGCGGTGGGCTTCATCAGCGCGAATTCCGCGGCGCCAACGAGGTGGCGCGTCTGGTCGTTGAGGAGGCAACAGACGACGACGAAGTCCGACTCGCGCAGAAGCGCGTCGAGCCCGACCTTGCGCGCTCCGATGTAGCCCAGTTCGATACTGTTGGCGACGGGATCGGCGGCGAGCAGGTCAAGGTCGAACACGCGTGCCATGCGCAGCAATTCGCGCCCGATGCCGCCGGCGCCGATCACGCCGAGCTTGCGGCCGGTGAGGCCCATGCCCATGTGGTCCATCCGCTCGCGCCAGCGGCCGGCGCGTGTCAACCGGTCCTTCAGCATGAGCCGGCCGGCGAGCGCCAGGATGAACGTCAGCGCGATGGTCGCGACCGGGCGCGGCATCGATGTCGGCGTGTTGGTCACCAGCACGCCAGCCCGCGTCATGGCGCCGACGTCGACGGAGTCGTAGCCGACGCCGTGCCGTGCCACAACGCGCAACCGGCAATCAGCGCGGGAAACAGCGGCGGCCGGAACACGCGGCTGTTGACGTAGATCGCGTCGTAGGTAGCACATAGGTCGGCGTCGACTTCGGCCACGCTCTGTGCCAGGTATTCCCAGCCGAGATTCGGTGCCTCGTCGAGAATCTTGAGCGCCTGCCGGCCGAATGCAGGCTCGCCGTGCGTGTCGAGAACGTCACGGGTGATGCCGACGCGAAATGGAGTTGGCATGCTCGTCCCTGTCAATTCGCCGCAGTGCGCATGACGTCGAGGCCGTGGCGCAGCGCGCCTTGCAGCATCAGCTGATCGATGCCATAGGCCATCAGCCGGAAGCCCTTGGCCACGTAGTCGCGGGCCCAGTCGTCGTCCATCGCGATGAACGCGGCCGCCTTGCCGTGGACGTCGCACGCGGCAACGATGCGCGCCACGGCCGCAACGTAATCCGGATGCTGGAACTGGCCGGGTATGCCCATGAAATTGGTCAGGTCGAAGTGGCCCAGCCACAGCGCATCGACGCCGGGTACGGCGGCAATCGCGTCGACGTTGCGCAGGCCCTCGTCGGTCTCGATCTGCGGAATCACCATCGTGCGTTCGTGCAGTGCGGCCATCTTCGCGACCACATCGCCCCCCTGATAGTCATCGTGCGCGAAACTGAACGCCGCGCCGCGCCGCCCGGCGGGAGGATACCGCGTGCATGAGACGATGTGCGCGGCTTCCTCCGCCGTTCCGACCATCGGCACCATGATGCCCATCGCCCCCACGTCGAGCGCACGGGCGATGAAATGGTATTCGCCGCGGGGCACGCGCACCATCGGCACGATGTCCAAGCCGCGGCACAACGCGAACTGCGCTTTCAGCGTCTCGAACGAGAGCCCCGTATGTTCCATGTCGAACAGAACGAATTCGGCGCCGGCGTTGCGGCAGATCTGCGGCAGCCCCGGCGAGAAGAATTCGAAGATCATCGCGCCATATGCCCGGCCGCCAGCTGCCAGCCGGGCTTTTACCGGATTTGGACGAGCGCTCATGCCGCCTCCAGCATCTCGCGCGTCGCGCGCGTGCCGGGCAAGCATTGTCGTGCATGAGGATCGCGCATCGCTGTCTTCGTTCCGGAGTGTATCTCGCGGTGCTGCGCCCGCGTGCAATCGGCGACTCTACGCCGCATAATCCCGGCCTTCAATGCCTTGTTCATGAACGATCTCTTTGCCTCCGCCACGAAAGCGAGCGCCGCGGTGCCGCTCGCCGAACGCCTGCGGCCCAGGATAATCGCGGACGTCATCGGTCAGCGGCACCTGCTGGCGCCGGGCAAGCCGATCGCCGTCGCGTTTGCGTCGGGCAAGATGCATTCGATGATCCTCTGGGGGCCGCCCGGTGTGGGCAAGACCACGCTGGCGCGGCTGATGGCGGATGCGTTCAACGCCGAGTTCATCGCGATCTCCGCCGTGCTCGCGGGCGTGAAGGAAATCCGCGACGCCGTGGCGCGCGCCGAGGCGGTTCTGGCGCAATCGGGCCGCCCGACGATCCTGTTCGTCGACGAGGTGCACCGCTTCAACAAGGCGCAGCAGGATGCGTTCCTGCCGTTCGTGGAGAAAGGCGTGCTGACGTTCATCGGCGCGACCACCGAGAACCCGTCGTTCGAGGT
Source organism: uncultured beta proteobacterium (assembly GCA_963828045.1). Lineage (GTDB taxonomy): Bacteria > Pseudomonadota > Gammaproteobacteria > Burkholderiales > Casimicrobiaceae > VBCG01. The sequence continues at coordinate 58,332 of CAWHCM010000005.1, forward strand.
GAACAGCGCGTTGCTCTCGCGCGCCACCGTGTATGTGCTGGAGCCCTTGTCGGCGGAGGATCTCGGCATCCTGCTCGACCGCGCCGTCGCGGCGGCGATGCCCGGTGTCGCGTTCGACGGCCCGGCGCGCGATGCCCTGATCGCGTACGCCGACGGGGACGGCCGGCGGTTGATCAACCTGGTCGAGCAACTGGCGGTCGCGGCGAGCGAAGCCGGCCGCGAATCGGTCGACATCGCGTTTCTTGAGGCGACGATCACGCGCAGCCAACGTCGCTTCGACAAGGGCGGCGAGGCATTCTACGACCAGATTTCTGCGCTGCACAAAGCGGTACGCGGCTCGGATCCCGACGCGTCGCTCTACTGGATGTGCCGGATGCTCGACGGCGGCGCCGATCCGCTCTATGTCGCGCGCCGGCTCATCCGGATGGCCAGCGAGGACATCGGACTCGCGGACCCGCGCGCACTGCGGCTCGCGCTCGACGCCGCCGAAACCTACGAACGGCTTGGCACGCCCGAAGGCGAACTGGCGCTGGCGCAATGCGTTCTCTACCTGGCCGCCGCGCCGAAGTCCAACGCGGCCTACGTCGCCTTCAACACGGCGCGCGCGTTCATCGCCGAGGACGGTTCGCGGCCGGTGCCGCTGCGTTTGCGCAACGCGCCGACAAAGTTGATGAAAGGGCTGGGTTACGGCAAAGGCTATCGCTATGCGCATGACGAGGAGGGCGCATATGCCGCCGGCGAGCATTACCTGCCCGACGACATGACGCCGCAGCAGTTCTACACGCCGACCGATCGCGGCCTCGAAGCGCAGATCCGCGACAAGCTCGCGCGTCTGCGTTTGCGCGACCGGGAGGCGGGTGGCGACGACCCGGTCGGATCGTGACGCGGGCCTCCGATATAATCGACCGATGCTCGACATCAATCTCTTTCGCAACGAACTCCCTGCCGTTGCCGCCGGACTCGCCAAGCGCGGCGTCGCCGTCGACACGGCGCGCTTCGAAATGCTCGAAGCGCAGCGCAAGGACATCCAGACGCGCGCGCAGGAGCTGCAGGCGAAGCGCAATGCGCTGTCGAAACAGATCGGCATCGCCAAGGGAAAGGGTGCCGATTCGACTGCGCTGATGGGCGAAGTCGCCGGGCTGGCCGATGAGCTGAAGAGACAGGAAGAAGGGCTCGAGCGCGTGCAGGCCGAATTACGCGAGTTCCTGCTCAATCTTCCCAATCTGACGCATTCGTCGACGCCCGTCGGCAAATCGGCCGACGACAACGTGGAGATCAGGCGCTGGGGGACCCCGCCGGAATTCAACTTTCCAGCGAGGGACCACACGGATCTCGGCGAGGCTCTTGGGCAGCTCGACTTCGCCACCGCGGCGAAGATGTCCGGCGCGCGCTTCACCTTCCTGCGCGGCGATCTTGGCGCGGCTGCATCGCGCGCTTGCGCAGTTCATGCTCGACACGCACACGCGGGAGCACGGCTACACCGAGTGCTACACGCCGTACATCGTCAACGCCGAGACGCTGGTGGGCACGACGCAGCTGCCCAAGTTCGAGTCCGACATGTTCGCGGTCCGGAAGGGCGGCGGCGACGGCGAGAACGCAGTACCTCATCTCGACGTCCGAGATCACGCTGACCAATACGGTGCGCGAGGAAATCCTGCCGCTGGCCGCGCTGCCGATCAAGCTGACGTCGCACACGCCTTGCTTTCGCTCCGAGGCCGGCAGCTATGGCAAGGACACGCGCGGCATGATCCGTAACCACCAGTTCGACAAGGTCGAGATGGTGCAGATCGTCCAGCCCGAGCGGTCCTACGAAGCGCTCGAGGAGCTGACCGGCCACGCCGAAGTCATTCTGCAGCGGCTGGGATTGCCCTATCGCGTGGTGGCGTTGTGCACGGCGGACATAGGCTTCGCTGCGACGAAGACGTACGACCTCGAAGTCTGGCTTCCGTCGCAGCGGACGTACCGCGAGATTTCGTCGTGTTCGAACTGCGAGGCGTTCCAGGCGCGAAGGATGCAGGCGCGCTTTCGCAACGCGCAGGGCAAGACGGAATTCGTGCACACGCTCAACGGCTCGGGCCTCGCCGTCGGCCGCACGCTCGTTGCCGTCCTCGAAAACTACCAGCGCGGCGACGGCTCGATCGAAGTGCCCGAGGCGCTGCGGCCCTACATGGTCGGCAAGGCGCACATCTTCCGGTTGCCCTGATTCCTTGCCCGGCTATCGCGGCGGTTGGGGCCTTGCCGACACACGGGCGTCGCAACCGCCGGCCTGCGGGTTCCCGGCGCGACGGCGCTCGTCAACACAAGACTTCGCTTGTCGCGCCACCCGCGACGGCCGGCGCGACACACGTGTGCCGGCAAGGCCCCAACCACCGCGATACCGAGCGACGAGGCGCGACCGCAGCGGAGTGCCTGCCTCGCGTTCTCTGCGGAGTGCGTTCGCCGCGCTGCAAATCAGCGGAGGTTGCCGGTGTGCCCGAGCGAATACCGCCCCGGCTGCGGCCACACGGTGAGCCCGTGCGGTTCGCGGCCCACCGGGATGATCTTCACGTCGCCGCTCGTCGTGTCGATCGCGTAGACGACGTTGTCGTAGCGGCCCGACAGCCACAGCCACCTGCCGTCGGCGCTGACGTTGCCCATGTCCGGGCTGCCGCCGCCCGGGATCGGCCAGTTGGCGACGACCTTGCGCGTGGCGAAATCGATCACCGATACGCCACCGGGTCCATGCGGCGAGCCGTGGATCTTGTTGGAACCGCGATTGGCCACGTAAAGCATCTTCCCGTCGCGGCTGGGGTAGAGGCCGTGCGTGCCTTTGCCCGTTTCGATGAAGCCGACCTGCCTGAAGCTCTCGCCGTCGACGACGTGCACGCCATCGGCCATCATGTCGGCGACGAAAAAGAGCTTGCCATCGGGAGAGGCGCGGATGTCCTGCGGCATGCCCTTCCACACCGTGCAGATGATCTCGTCCTTGCCATCGGGACCCTTGACGACCTTGGTCGGACGGCCGGGCTGGATCACCTGCGTATAGCCGACACCTTGCGCTCGACCAGGTCGATCTTGGCGACGTTGCCGCCGAATTCGCACGTGAATATCGCATACCGGCCGTCGATCGCGAAATCGGCATGGTTGATGCCCGCGCAGTTCGGCACGGCGATCGAATACTGGAGCTGCATCGTCTTCGGATCGCGGAAGTCCAGCCGCTTCATCGCCTCGGCGACGATGATCGCCGACTTGCCGTCCGGCGTGAAATACATGTTGTACGGGTCGTCGACGGCGATGGGCGTGCCGGGCTTTCCCGTTGCAGGATCGATGGGCGTCAGGCTGCCGCGCGTCGTGTTCTCCGCGTTGTTCGCCACCCATAGCGTGCGCAGGTCGTACGACGGGACCACGTGCTGCGGGTTGAGCCCGACCTTGAACTTGTCGACCACCTGGAACGTGGCCGGATCGATCACGTAGACGTCATTGGACTGGATGTGCGGAACATAGACGCGCGCCAGGTCACCTGCCACGGCCGGACTGAGCTTGTTCGCGGCCGTTTCGCTGTACAGGTTGGCGGGGTCCACGACAGGCGGCATGCCGGGGACGGTCGCAATCTTGGGCACGGCGAGGGCGCCGTTCTGCGCGTATACGAGGCGCTGCGCCGCCGCGGCGACAACCGCCACTGTGGCGACAGCCGCAACGGCCACGAGCGCTATTGAGACAAGCGGGCGACGGACACGAGTCTGCTTCACGAACTCATCCTGACGTGAGATTGACGAATTGGAGCATGCTGGGGCGGACTGGTTCAATTCGCATCAGCGGCGGGCAGTGGCTTTGCGGATGGCGGCCACGGTGGCGGTAATGACGGCGTCCACGCCCAATTGTCCCGCCTGCGCATTGGAGCGGCGCGGATCGCCGTGAACGCCGTCGGCGGCGGTTGGCTTGCCGCCCTGCGCAAGGACATCGCCGCGAACCATGCCCGGCGCCAGCGCCATCGTCAGCGACGTATCGGCGAGGCCTGCGTGGGTGCCGATCTCGTCCGCCGAATAGCCGCGGCCCTTGAGGGCGTCGACGTAGGCGGTGGTGGTCGCGCGGTAATACTCGACGAGGGCGTGCGACCCGGACGGATGTGGCGGCCCACTCGCGATTCAGCCGGTCGGCGACCACCTGCTCATCCTTCTGATAGCCGCCGTGGTCGCCCAGGAACACGATGTCGCGAAATCCGTGCAATTTGAAGCTGCGGGCGGCCGACTCCAGGATCTGCTGGAACGTCTTGTCCGGAATCGTGATGGTTCCGGGAAAGCGCATGTGCGCCGACGGCGGGTCGATGCTGCCCTCCGGCACGTAGCTGACGACCGGCGCCACCAGCGCGTTGCCGAGTTCGCGCGCAATCTTCTCCGCCAGCACCCGCGCCCGCGCGTTGTGCTTGCCCAGCGCCATGTGCGGGCCGTTCTGCTCGGTGCCGCCGATGGGAACGAGGATCGTCGTCTTGCCCGCGGCGATGTCGCGCTTCAATTCCGGCCACGTGAGGTCGTCGACGAACACGGGCGAAGGCGCCTGGCCCCACGCACCCGTGGCCAGCGCAGACAGGCAGCAGACAACGATGGCGGTCGAGGTGAATGTCATGAGCGCATCTTAGGGGATCCCGCGGCCGGCGGCCAATCGCTCGCGCGGGAAGTTGACTTTCGTCAAGCGCCGCATCACTGCGACATCGCGAACGGGAAGGCGCGCAAGGGCGGCTGGTAGGCGGACTCCTGGCGCACCAGGATGTCGTAGTAGGCGCGAACGCGATCGACGAACGCCACCGGCATGCCGCCGCGCGCATAGCCGTACTTGCTGTCCTCGTAGTATTCGGGCAGCGCCAGCAGCGGCAGCACTTTCTTCACGTCGCTCCACAGGTCCGGGTTGAGCTTCTGCTTTTGCGCGAGGACCCGGGCGTCCTCCAGGTGCGCGAGGCCGATGTTGAACGCGGCGAGCGCCAGCCATGTGCGGTCGGGTTCCGCGATGCGCGCCGGCATCTTGGCCTTCAAGTCGCGCACGTACTGCGCGGCGCCCAGCACGGCGGCCGTCGGATTGAGGCGGTCGCCGACGCCCAGGTGCTTCGCCGTGTCCTCGGTGATCTGCATAAGGCCGCGCACGCCCGTTTCGCTGGTCGCGAAGGGATCCCACTGCGATTCCTGGTACGCAATTGCAGCGAGCAGCCGCCACTCCACGCCGCTGGCGACCTGAGCGCGCTGGAACGTGCTCCGGTAATCGGGAAGGAGTGTTCTTGATCCGCTCCTGGAACACGCCGGCATCGATGCGCTCGACCTGTCGCGTGTTGGAAAAGTAGCGTTCGGCCAGGCGCCGGATGTAGTCTGTTCCGCGTCGCCTCGGCGAAGAACGCGTCCAGTTCCTGCCGCAACACCTGCTGCAGCGGCGCCACGGCCCACGCGAGGTCGCGCTTGGCACCGACGCTGAAGCCCACGTCGTAGTCGAGGAAGATGTTGCGCGATGCGGCGGCGTCGATGGACGGCACGATCGCGTAGTCGACATTGCCGTCCGACACTTGTGCGATGAGCGCATCCGCCGAAGGCAGCGCCATCGGTTTCCACTGGACCTCAGGGTGCTCCTTGCGTATCTTCGCCAGCGACGACTCGATCCCGGTGCCTTCGACGTATCCGACTTCCGCCCCCGCCAGGTCCTTCCAATTGGCGGGCCGAAAGTCGTCCGTCGTATAGATGAGGACCGGCTCGACGGCGTAGAACCCGACGGTCCAGAGCACCCGGGGTCCGTCACTCGCTTGGGCGTTCCACGGCATGCCTGCGGGCGGACGGTACAGCCCCCCCATGCCGATGTGGACCTCGCCGGCGGCCACCTTGGCGACCAGCGCGTCCGCGCTACCGACCTCGACGATCTCGAGCTTGAGCTTGTGCTCTTCCGCGAAGCGGACGATGAGGTCGTGATCGAAGCCCGCCGGCTGGCCATCGGGACCCAGAAACCACGACGTGGGGCCGGACCGGACGGCGACGACCAGCTTTTCGTTCTGGGATGGCGGCGGCAGCGATTCGCGCTGGCAGCCGCTGAGACACGCCGCCGCAAGCGCCGGAATTGCCAACAGCGCGGACAAGTAACGCGGCTTCCTGCGGACGGGTGTCGGTGCGGGCAACGGATGTGCGATAAGAAAATGCCACGTGGGAGGACTCGCCGACGATTATATCCATCAGGTTTGCCCGGGATTTTCCGGCGCCGACCTGCGGCGGCAATCGCGGCTATAATGTGGGTTCTGCGCAACGCGCACCCGATCAACGGCGGGTCGCCCCGCATTGCAGTGTCGTGAATCTGGTCAGGTCCGGAAGGAAGCAGCCACAGCGAACCCCTGCTAGTGCCGGGATCACGGCTCGCCACCTTTTTGCTTTTCCGTCATATCGACGTGATGCTTCGTTGCTCCCTCGACCGCGGCCGCTTATGTACTGATTTGTACACGGCGCGTCCTCGGTCTCGGGTCGCGCCTCGCCTGACGCCGATCTGACGAAAAAGAGCTCCGGCGCTTCCCGCGGCCCATAAGTCCGGGCTCCGACCAAGTCCGAAAAGGCGCTTCGGCGCCTCCCAAAACCGGCGATAATTTGCGCATGAGTTACCAGGTTCTCGCCCGCAAGTGGCGGCCGAAGACGTTCGCGGAATTGTCCGGGCAGGAACACGTGGTCACGGCCCTGTCGAACGCGCTGTCCCGCGGCCAGCTGCACCACGCCTACCTGCTCACCGGCACGCGCGGCGTCGGCAAGACCACGATCGCGCGCATTCTCGCCAAGAGCCTGAATTGCATCACCAATGGCGTCACCGCGACGCCCTGTGGCGTGTGCGCGGCGTGCGTCGACATCGACGCCGGCCGCTTCGTCGACCTGCTGGAACTCGACGCCGCGTCGAACACCGGCATCGACAACATGCGCGAGATCCTCGACAACGCGCGCTATGCGCCGACCGTCGGGCGCTACAAGGTGTACCTGATCGACGAAGTGCACATGCTGTCGAAGGCGGCGTTCAATTCGATGCTGAAGACGCTGGAGGAGCCGCCGGAACACGTCAAGTTCGTGCTCGCGACGACCGATCCGCAGAAGATTCCGGTGACGGTGCTCTCGCGCTGTCTGCAATTCAACCTGAAGCCCTTGTCCCCGCAATTGATCGGCGAGCGCATCGCGCACATCCTGACCGCGGAGGGCGTTCCCTTCGAGGCGGGCGGTGTGGCGCTCATCGCGCGCGCTGCGAGCGGGTCGCTCCGCGACGGCCTGTCGCTGCTCGACCAGGCCATCGCGTACGGCGGCGGTGACGTCAAGGAAGCCGTCGTACGTGCGATGTTGGGCGCCGTCGACCGCGATTACGTGTACCGGATCGCCGATGCGCTCGCCGCCGGCGACGGTCCCGCGCTGATGGCCGAAAGCGATGCGCTGGCGGAACGCGGACTGGCGGCCGCGTCGGCGCTCGACGAGCTGGCATCGCTCTTCCATCGCGTCGCCGTCGTGCAGGCGGTGCCGCCTGCCGCGGCCAACTACGACGATGCGGAGCGGGTGACGGCGTATGCGTCGCGGTTTTCGCCCGAAGCCGTTCAACTCGCCTACCAGATCTGCACGCAGGGTTGCGCCGACTTGGCGCTAGCACCGGACGAAGCCACAGGATTCACGATGACGCTGCTGCGTCTGCTGGCCTTCGAGCCCGCCACGGCGCTATCGCCAAGTGCTCCTCCGCGCAGCGAGCGCGCTGCGGCTGCCGCGCCCGCATCGCGACAGGCGTCGCCCGCGCGCGACCTCCGGCAGGCGGCCAACATTGCGGCCGTGATGCCGTTGCCGGCGTCCGCGACACCACCCGGGACCGACGCGCCCACGCCGCCCGGGTCGGTGGTTGCGCTGCCGGCGGACGCGGCCGCGTGGCCCGGATTCGTCGCGTCGCTCAAGCTGACCGGCATGGCCGCGCAGCTGGCCGCGCAGACCGAACTCAAGGCGATCAACAACAACGCGCTGACGCTGGCGCTGCCCGTTGCGCACAAGCACCTGGCCGACAAGGTCTACGCGGACAAGCTGAAGCTGGCGCTGGAGCAGGCGACCGGACGCCGGGTGCTGCTGGCATTCGAAGTAGGCGCCGCGGCCGAGTCGTCGCTGGCGGCAACGGAACGCCGCGAGCGCGCTGAAGCGAAAGCCAAAGGTGAGGCCGCCTTCCGCGACGAGCCGTTCGTCCGTGACCTGCTCGCCACGTTCGACGGCCAGGTGAAGAGCGATTCGGTCACGCCGCTCGCGCCGGATGGTGGCAAATGAGGGTGGCAAATGATCATGGCAACTAAGGGTGATAACTGAGGGCGGCAACAAATGACGGGGCGAATGCGATGATGAAGAACCAGCTGGCCGGCCTCATGAAGCAGGCGCAGCAGATGCAGGACAACTTGAAACGGGCGCAGGACGAACTCGCGCAGACCGAGGTCGAAGGCCAGTCCGGTGCGGGATTGGTGAAGGTCGTGATGACGTGCCGCCATGACGTGAAGCGCGTGACGATCGACCCCTCTCTCCTGACCGAGGATCGTGACATGCTGGAGGATCTGGTCGCGGCTGCGATGAACGACGCCGTGCGCCGCGCGGAGACCACGACGCAGGAAAAGATGGCCGGCCTGACGACCGGCCTGCCGCTGCCGCCGGGCTTCAAGCTGCCCTTCTGATGACCGATGCCGCCCGCCCGTGGGCAGCTACGGGGAATCCACGATGAATGAACGCACCGCCGAGCCGCGGCCCGTTCCGGCACAGGAGCCGCTGTCGAGCCTGGACGAACTGGCCAAGGCGTTGCGCTGCCTGCCCGGCGTGGGTCCCAAGGCCGCGCAGCGGATGGCGCTGCACCTCATGCAGCACGATCGCGATGGCGCACGCGCGCTGGCTGCCGCGTTGCAGCACGCCGCGCTGTCGATCCGCCATTGCGAACGCTGCAACACATTCACCGAGGACGAAATCTGCTCGCTGTGCCGGTCGGGGAAGCGCGACGCCGCCCAGCTTTGTGTCGTCGAGACGCCCGCCGACCTGCTGATGGTGGAGCACACGCAGGCGTACCAAGGCCTGTATTTCGTGCTGATGGGCCGGCTGTCGCCGCTGGACGGCATCGGTCCCAAGGAAATCCGCCTCGATCGGCTGCTCAAACGCGCCGCCGACGGCGTCGTCAGCGAGGTGATCCTCGCCACCAACTTCACCAACGAGGGCGAGGCCACCGCGCACTACATCGGCGAGCTGCTCGCCGCGCGCGGCCTCGCGGTGACGCGTCTCGCGCGCGGCGTCCCGGTCGGCGGCGAACTCGAGTACGTCGACAGCGGGACGCTCGCGCAGGCGCTGCGCGAGCGGCGGGCGCTGGGGGCCTGAACTTCCGTTAGCCCAGGTCGAAGCTCGGCGTCGGATGCGGCCGGGTCTTCATTTCGTCCCGGCATAAAGCACGCTCGGCAGCCAGAGGATGATCTGCGGAAACACGATGCATAACGCCATGCCGAGCAGCTGCAGCCCGATGAACGGCATCGCCGCACGAAAGATCATCGCCATCGAGATCTGCGGCGGCGCGACGCTCTTGAGGTAGAACAGCGAATACCCGAACGGTGGACTGAGGAACGCCACCTGCATGTTGACCATGAAGATGACGCCGTACCAAAGGGCAACCTTGTCGGGCGCCACGCCAGGGAGGCCGAACACGCCGCCGAACGGCAGACTGATCATGATGGGCAGGAAGATCGGCACGGTGAGGAGCAGGATGCCGACCCAGTCGAGGAACATGCCGAGGACGATCAAAGCGACCATCATCAGGAACAGCACGCCATACGACGTGAGGCCGGCGTCGAGAATGAGCCCGGTGACGAACGTCTGGCCACCCTTGACGATGAAGAAACCGACGAACATCGTCGCGCCGAAGAAGATCCACATCACCATCGCGGTCGCCTTCAGCGTCTGGAGCGCGGCGTCGGAAACGTTCGCCCAGTTGAGGCGCCGGTGCAGGGCGCACACGGCGAACGCGCCGAAGCTGCCGATGCCCGCCGCCTCTACCGGCGTGGCGATGCCTAAGAAGATCACACCGAGCACGAGGATGATGAGAAGCACGGGCGTGATCGTGCGCCTCAGCAGGCGGAACTTCTCGCGCAGGCTGACACGCTCCTCGATCGGCAGCGCGGGCCCGAGCGCCGGGTTGATGTAGCAGCGCAACGTGACGTAGCCGACGTAGAGGCCCGACAGCAGCAGGCCCGGGAACACCGATCCCATCAGGAGCTCGCCCAGCGACTGCTGGGCGACCACCGCGTAAACGATCGCCATTACCGACGGCGGGATCAGGATGCCGAGCGTGCCGCCGGCGAGCAGCGAGCCGCAGGCGAGCTTCGGATCGTACTTGCGCCGCAGCATTGCCGGCAGCGCGATCATGCCCATCGTGATCTCGGTGGCGCCGACGACGCCGACCATCGCGGCGAGCACCGTGCAGGCGATCACCGTCGCCGAGGCGAGGCCGCCCTTGAGCGCGCCCAGCCACTTGTAGATGACGTCGAACAGCTCCTCGATGATGCCGGCCTTCTCCAGCATCGCCGCCATGAAGATGAACAGCGGCACGGCAGACAGCTGGTAATCCGTCATGAACGGGAAGATCCGCGACGGCAGCATGTTAAGAATGCCGCCGCTGCCGAACACGTACAGGAAGATCACTGCGAGGCTGCCGGTGCAGAAGGCCATCGGCAGGCCAAGCAGCAGCAGCGTGATCAGGCCGCCGAACAGCAGCACGCTCAGCCATGCGATCGGTATCTCGAATCCCATGGCCTAGGCCTCCCGCCGCGTGACGATCAGGACGTCCTTGATCAGCTTGGCGATGCCCTGCAGCAGGATCAGCGCCGCGCCAACCGGGATCGCGAGCTTGATCGGCCAGTACTGCACCGCCCATTCGCTGAACGAATGCTCGTCGACGTGGATCGCATCCCACGCGAAGCGCGCGCCGGTCCACAGCAACGTGCCGATGAAGATGAAGAAGAACACCGAGGTGACGATGTCGCAGATCGCCTGCTTGCGCCGCGACAGCTTCGCATACAGGACGTCGACGCGCACGTGCTGGTCGAGCTTGTAGGCGAACGCTCCCGACAGAAGATACTGCATGCCGAACATCAGGAACTGGCTCTCGTGCACCCAGTTGGTCGGCGAATTGAACAGGTAGCGCGCCAGCACTTCGTAGTAATAGGCGAACACCGCGATCACCGCCCAGTACGACACGAACTCGCCGACGCGCACGTTGACCCATTCAATGGCATCGGTGATCCGCGTGTGCACGGTTAGCGTCGGATCCTCGCCGGTGCCGATCGCCGGCACCACGGGCGCGTCGGGATGCGCTACTTCGACCGACGGATCGGCGGCCTCAGCGGCGCGCCGGCGGCGCACGAGTCCGGGCAGGAGCGCCGCGTCGATGAGCAGGATCACGCCGAGCGCGATTGCAGCCCAGCGGCCGTGTTGCAGCGCGCGGGCATAGATCGCATGCGCCGCGTCGTATTCCGACTGCCGCAGCTTGAGATCGGTCTGCGCCTTCTGCCACACGGCGACGTCCGCAGGCGGCGCGTCGGCGGCGGGCTTGCGCGACTCGGCCGCCGTCTGTGCCTGCTGCAGTGCCGCGTAGGTGCGCGACTCCCCGTCGCGCACGTCGACCGCGACGGAGTTCGTGTACAGAATCGCGGCCAGGAAAGGAATGAAAATGAAGCCCCACGGGCTGCGCAGGTAGAAGCGGTGGATGCCGAGGAATCCCGCGGTCAACCAGAAGAGATAGGCGACGAACAGGGACGGACCCGGCGGGCGCTTCGCCCGCTTCTCGCGCGCGACGAAGTACATTGCGACGAAGGGGAAGAGCCCGAGCACCGCCCAGTACAGCCATAGCGGCAGGGTGAAGTTGAGTTGTGGCATCGTGGCGCTCGCTCAAGCAATCGCACAAAACGACGGCGCCGCACGCGGCGCCGTCGTTACGCCCGGTCGCGCGGGCACGGGCCCCGCGCGACCCGCTCATCCCGGGTCAGGCCTCGACCTTGAGTCCCTTGTACATGTCGGGCGTGACGTAGCCTACCGTCGGATTCTCCATGACCTCGAGCTGCAACTTGAACAGGCGCGCCGCGTCCTTGTCCTTGTTCGCCCATTTGAACCAGATCGGGACAGCGATTCGCTGCCATTTGGGAAGATCCTCCAGCGGCATTCGATTGATGGTCGTGCCGGCCTTCTCGAACTTCGCCCAGGTGTCCATGTCGGCCCTCTGGATCGCGGCGTGGTGGATGTTCGAGTAGACCTGGATCTCGTCGTCGAGCCACACCTTCATCTTCGGCGAGAGCTTGTTGTAGACGTCCATCTTCACGCAGAAGTCCATCAGGTCGACCGGCTGGTAGATCGACTCCAGTCCCGGCGGCCCGGTCCAGATGTATTTGGTCACCTGCTGGAAGCCCAAGTCCCAGTTGACCGCGGGGCCGGTGTAATCGGCGGCATCGACGGTGCCTTTTTCCAACGCGGCGAACACCTCGCTGCCGGGCAACAGCGTCGTGCGCGCGCCGGCGGCGGCAAAGCCCTCGGCGATCATCCCGCCGGGGACGCGCAGCTTGAGTCCATTGAAGTCCTCGATCGTGCGGATCGGCTTCTTCGAATGGATGATGTTCGGCCCGTGGTGGATGCGATTGACGTAGTAAATGCCCTGCTTGGCGAAGATCTCGCGGGCGACCTGCAACCCGTTCTTGCTGTAGAAGAAGATGTCCCACTCGTGCGGGTAGCGCAGGCCCATGAGATAGGACGAGAGGAATGCCGTGGCCGGCAGCTTGCCCGCCCAGTACAGGGTGAACGAGTTCATGCCTTCGAGCACGCCGTTCTTGACGCCGTCGAGAAGCTCGAAGTCGCCGACGACTTCCTTGGCCGCGAACGGCTTGATCTCCAGTTCGCCGCCGGTCTTTTCCTTGATGGTTCCGCACCAGGTCTTGAAGGTCTGCAGCCCGACCCCCGCGGGCCAGGAGGTCTGTACCTTCCACACGGTTGTTTCAGCGGCTCGGGCGTTGCCGATGAAGGGCGCGGACACGATTGCCGCCGTACCCGCCGCACCCATGGTTTTCAGCAGCTGACGTCGCCCCGGCTTGGCAACACGCTTCGCGCCCGATGCGCCATTGGTCTTGTCGTTCATCGTGGTTCCTCCAAAAGGGGCCGCGCAATTTAACCTGTCCCGGTCTTTGCTGGCCAACGGACAGCATCTTGCGCCGCGTCGGGTGTCCAAAGCAAGGGTCTGCGGCCACGAATCGCCCGGCGGTTGTCGCGGCGCGGGGAACCGGGGGCGGCGTCGAAGGCTTGGCCGTCGGTACTGCCACCTCCCGTTGCGGTCCGCAGCGCTGCGGGAGTACCCTGATCGCATCGCAACACGTCGCTAGTGTGTCCCTCGGAGGAACAGCCATGCTCGTCAGCGAAATACTGCGGATCAAGGGCAATACGCTGTACACGACGACGCCCGACGGTGCGGTCATGGACGCCGTGAAGGTCATGGCCGACAACGACATCGGGTCGCTGGTCGTCATGGAAGGCGGCAGGCTCGCGGGCATGCTGACGTTCCGCGAAGTCCTGGCGGCGATGGCCCGACGCGAAGGCTCGCTCGCCGGCGTGCGCATTGCCGACATCTACGAGCACGATCCCCTCACCGCGTCGCCCGGCCTCGACGTCATGGAACTTCGCCGGACGATGCTCGAGCGCCACGCGCGCTACGTGCCGGTGATGGACGGGCTCATGTTGCAGGGCGTCGTGTCGTTCCACGACGTGGCCAAAGCCGTGTACGACGAGCAGCATTTCGAAAATCGGATGCTGAAGTCGTACATCAAGGACTGGCCCGACGAAGCCAGCCCCTGACCTCTCGCGTCAGGCCTGCAGGACAAACAGCGCCGGACGCTTCGCGAACCGCGCGCGGTCGCGCCGCCTCCAGTCGCGCGCGCTGGCCCGTTCTATCGTCTCCGACGGCAGCGTCAGGTCGGCGGCGATGCACACTTCCGTGGAAGGTTGCAGTGCCGTGGCGATGGCGTCGAGCATCGCCTCGTTGCGATAGGGTGTCTCGATGAAGAGCTGTGCCTCACGGCGTGCGCGCGATTCGCCCTCCAGCCGTTGCAACGCCGCGACGCGCTCGTCCGTCTTGACCGGCAGGTAGCCGTGGAACGCGAAATTCTGGCCGTTCATGCCCGACGCCATCAGCGCGAGCAGGATGGCCGAGGGTCCCACGAGCGGGACCACACGATGGCCGGCCGCATGCGCGGCGGCGACCAGCGCCGCGCCGGGATCGGCCACGCCGGGGCAGCCGGCGTCCGACAGCAGGCCCGCGTCGGCGCCGCTTCGCAGCGGCGCGAGCAGTGCGGCCAGATGGCTCGCCGTGGGCATGGCTCCCAGCTCGTGGATCTCCAGCGTCGCTATCGGCTGCGGCGGGTCGAGCGTCTTGATGAACGCACGCGCGGCCTTGGGCGTTTCGACGGCCCAATGGATGAGGCTCCGCGCCACCTCGATCGTGCGCGCGGGCAGCACATTGGCCGGCGGGACGGCGCCAAGCAGGTTGGGAACGAGGAACAGCGTGCCGGGCATGCGGACGATCGCCTCAGGCAGTGGGCGACGCAGCGGGAGAGAGCACATCGACGCCCTCGTCGCGCAATAGCCTTGTCAGCGCGATCAGTGGAAGTCCGATCAGGGCTGTCGGATCGTCGCTTTCGATCCGGTCGAAGAGCGCGATGCCCAATCTTTCCGATCTGACGGACCCGGCGCAGTCGTACGGTTCCTCCCGGTCCAGATAAGCGTCGATTTCGCCCGGGCTCAGTGTCCGGAACGTGCTGCGGACATCGACCAGCGCGGTGCGACAGCGGCCACTGGCCGCGTCCACGAGCGCGATGGCGGTGTGGAACGTCACCGTCCTGCCGGACAGCGCGTGCAGTTGTTCGACGGCGCGGTCGCGGTTCCCGGGCTTGCCGATGGCGTGGCCGGCGCAATCGGCAACCTGGTCGGAGCCTATGACCAGCGCAACGGGATAGCGGGCCGCGACGGCGCGGGCCTTGGCTTCGGCCAGGCGCAACGCAGTGCCGGCCGGTG
Organism: uncultured beta proteobacterium; assembly: GCA_963828045.1. Taxonomy (GTDB): domain Bacteria; phylum Pseudomonadota; class Gammaproteobacteria; order Burkholderiales; family Casimicrobiaceae; genus VBCG01. The sequence continues at coordinate 73,391 of CAWHCM010000005.1, forward strand.
TCTCCGCAGGAAGTGGTGCCTCGTCGATGTCCGGCGGGGCCACGACAAAAGGCAGGCCAAGGCGCTGGAGCAGCGCGCGCCGGTAGCGGGACGTCGATCCCAGCACGAGCCGCCGCGAGTTCTTTGCCGTTGTTTTTGTGGGCATTTTTGACAGCGGAAGCGAAAAGCGCTATTATCTCCTGTTTGCGTTGACGGCCCCAGGGCCAGCACAAAACCTTGGAAGCCGCTTAGCGCCTGAATCGGAACGTCGAAAGCGGTGCATGACCACGGGGCCGAAGCCGGGAACGCTGAAGGCGGGCATGTTCGACGCCTTTCGTCTTGCCCGGGAGCATGGGTCGCTGCGCGGAAATTTCGATGCTGCGGCCTCGGAACGGCTGTACGACTGGCTCGCGCCGGGGGAGGCCCCGATGGCGTGGAGCATCACCGGCACTACCGATACTCTCGGGCGTCCGGCCATTGCAATCGAGCTCGACGGTTCGGTGCCGATGGAGTGTCAACGTTGCCTGGGGTCGCTCCAATGGCCCGTCCACCAGCGGACCGTCGCACTGCTGGCGGCGAGCGACGCCGAAGGCGATGCGCTCGACGAGGGCACCGACGACGAAGTGCTGGTGGCCACGGCGCCGCTCGATGCTTTGACGCTGGTCGAGGATGAACTGCTTTTGTCGCTGCCCTATGCGCCCACGCATGCGGACGGCGAATGCGCGGCGCCCGAGTAGGGGGCGCGCAGGGTTACAGGCACTGGCGGAAAATGCCGCTGGTGCGCGAGGAATTGACTGAGCAAAGGAGAACCACATGGCTGTCCAGCAGAACAAGAAGTCGCCGTCGAAGCGTGGCATGCATCGCGCACACGACTTTCTCGCCACGCCCGCGCTCGCCGTCGAGCCGGTCAGCGGCGAAGTCCACTTGCGCCACCACATCAGCCCGAATGGCTATTACCGCGGCAAGAAGGTCGTCAAGACCAAGGCCGACGAGTAATGAGGTAAATGAAGGCCCGTCGTCCCCAGCTCATTCGCGGGGCCGAATTTCGCTGAATCGCGCAGGCCAAGTAAACTCCGGCCTGCGCGTTTCTTTTTGCGGCTGCACCGACACGCGTCGCCCTCATCTTTCCGCCTGCCCCATTCCCACCTAACCATGCCCGTCACGGTCGCCGTTGATGCGATGGGAGGCGACCACGGCCTCCCGGTCACGGTTGCGGCAGCGCTCAAGTTCCTCGAGGGCACGCCGGACGCGCGCGTGATCCTGGTGGGGCTCGAGGCGCCGCTCGCGCAGGCGCTGGCCAAGTCTCGCTCCGCCGCGCGCGATCGCGTGACCGTGCGCGCCGCCGGCGAAGTCGTCGCGATGGACGAGCCTCCTGCCGACGCGCTGCGCAAGAAGAAGAATTCGTCGATGCGCGTCGCGATCAACCTGGTCAAGGACGGCACCGCGCAGGCGTGCGTCTCGGCCGGCAACACGGGCGCGCTGATGGCCATCGCGCGGTTCGTGCTGAAGACGCTGCCCGGCATCGATCGTCCGGCCATCGCGTCGCAACTGCCGTCGAAGAACGGCCAGACAACCGTGCTGGACTTGGGCGCGAACGTCAATTGCACGGCGGAGCAACTCGTGCAGTTCGCCGCCATGGGCAGCGCGCTGGTGACGGCCGTCGAAGGCATCGAGCGCCCGACGATCGGCCTCCTCAACATCGGCGAAGAGGCGATCAAGGGCAACGACATCGTGAAGCAGACCGCCGAGTTGCTGAAGTCGTCGGGACTGAACTTCGTCGGCAACGTCGAAGGCAACGACATCTTCAAGGGAACGACCGCCGTCGTCGTCTGCGACGGTTTCGTCGGCAACGTGATGCTCAAGGCCTGCGAGGGCTTTGTCACGATGCTCTACGACTACCTCAAGGCGGAATTCACGCGCAATTCGCTGACCAAGCTGGCCGCAGCGATCGCCTACCCGGTCCTTTCGGCCTTCAGGCGGCGCATCGATCCGCGGCGCTACAACGGCGCCACGCTGGTCGGTCTCAAAGGCGTCGTGGTGAAGAGCCACGGCGGCGCCGACGCGCTCGCATTCCGCTACGCCCTGCAGAAGGCGTACGCCGAAGTCACGCACGGCGTCCTCGATCGCATTGCCCGGCAGATTGCCGCCATGCCGGCGATCACCGCACCGCAGCCGGTTGCCGAAACGGCCGACGATGCCTAGCCGCATCGCCGGCACGGGTCGCTATCTGCCCGCGCGGGTCCTCACCAACGAGGAACTCGCCCGGCGCGTCGACACGAGCGACGAGTGGATTCGGACGCGAACCGGCATACGACAACGGCACATCGCGGCGCCGGAAGAGACGACGTCCGACCTGGCGCTGCACGCGTCGCGCGCGGCGCTGGAGGCTGCCGGCATCGCGCCGGCCGACGTCGACGTCGTGATCGTGGCTACGACGACGCCGGACATGGTGTTTCCATCGACGGCGTGCATCCTGCAGGCAAAGCTCGGCACGCGCGGGGGTGCGGCGTTCGATGTGCAGGCCGTGTGCTCGGGATTCGTCTACGGACTGGCGCTCGCGGACCTGATGATCGGCCGCGGCATGGCCCGCAACGCATTGGTGGTTGGCGCGGAAATCTATTCGCGCATACTCGATTGGTCCGATCGCGGCACGTGCGTGCTATTCGGCGACGGCGCCGGCGCGGTCGTCGTCGTTCCGTCGGCGGCGCCGGGCATCCTGACGGCGCACCTGCACGCAGACGGGCACTATGCGGAGATCCTGTGCGTGCCGGGACAGGTGCGCGATGGCGCCACGACCGGCACGCCGTTCGTGCACATGGACGGCGGCGCCGTGTTCAAGTTCGCCGTGAAGGTGTTGGCGGACGTGGCAGACGAGGCGCTGCATGCCACCGGCAAGTCTGCGTCCGACATCGACTGGATCATCCCGCACCAGGCGAACATCCGGATCATGGACGCGACGATGAAAAAGCTGCGCCTGCCGCACGAGCGATTGATAGTAACTGTCGACCAGCACGGCAACACATCGGCGGCGTCGATTCCACTGGCGCTCGACATCGCCGTGCGCGACGGCCGCATCGTCGCCGGCCAGCACGTGATGCTGCTGGGCGTGGGCGGCGGGTTCACGTGGGGCTCGGTCTTTCTCAAGTGGTAGGATGAATTACCCTACGGAATTGACATGAAACTCGCGTTCGTATTTCCGGGACAGGGATCGCAGGCGGTCGGCATGATGGACGGCTTCGCCGCGCATCCAATCGTGCGCGAGACGTTCGCCGAAGCATCGGCCGCATTGGGCGATGACATGTGGACGCTGGTCGAGGCCGGTCCGGCGGAAGCGCTCAACCTGACGACGAATACGCAGCCCGTGATGCTGACGGCCGGAGTCGCCGTGTATCGCGCGTGGCTGGCGGCGGGTGGCGCCAAACCCGCGATCGTCGCCGGACACAGCCTGGGCGAGTACACGGCGCTGGTCGCCGCGGGGGCTTTGGATTTTCGCGACGCCTTGCCCCTGGTGCGCTTTCGCGCGCAGGCGATGCAGGATGCTGTGCCGGCGGGTGTCGGCGCAATGGCGGCGATCATGGGCGGCGACGACGCTGCCGTGGCTGCGGCTTGCGCCGAGGCGGCACAGGGACAGGTCGTCGAGCCCGTGAACTTCAACGCGCCGGGACAGATCGTCATCGCCGGACATCGCGAGGCGGTCGAACGCGCGATGGTGCTCGCGAAGCAGAAGGGTGCCAAACGCGGCGTGCTGCTGCCGGTATCGGCGCCCTTCCACAGCTCGCTTCTGAAACCCGCGGCGGACAAGCTCGCCGCGCGACTCGCGCAGATCGCGTTCACCACGCCTGGCATCCCGGTCGTTCACAACGTGGATGTGGCCGAACATGCGGAGCCTGATGCTATCCGCAACGCCCTGGCGCGGCAGGCGGCGAGTCCCGTACGCTGGACCGCGACGGTGCAGCGAATGGCCGAACTCGGCGTCACGCACATCGTCGAATGCGGGCCGGGCAGAGTGCTGGCGGGAATGAGCCGGCGGACCGCCGAGAACATCGAGGCGTTCGCGCTGATCGATGGCGATGCGATCGACGAGACGCTTGCCGCGCTGAAGGCCGCCTGACGGAGAATCGACATGGCGCAAGGGCAGCTTTCCGGACAAACGGCACTGGTCACCGGCGCCACGCGAGGGCTGGGGCGCGCCATCGCGCTCGAGCTTGCCGCCAACGGCGCGACGGTCGTCGGCACGGCCACGACGGACGAAGGCGCCGCGAAGATCGGCGCCTACCTCAGCGAAGCAGGTAACGCGGGCACTGGATTGAAACTCGACGTCACCGATGCCGAGGCGACCGAGGCCGTGCTGGCCGACATCGAAGCCAGGCATGGCGCGATCACCATCCTCGTCAACAACGCGGGCATCACGCGCGACAACCTGCTGCTGCGAATGAAGGACGACGAGTGGGACACGATCATGGCGACGAATCTGAAACCCGCCTATCGGCTCGCCAAGGCGGTGCTGCGCGGCATGATGAAGGCGCGCCACGGGCGGATCATCCAGATCGGCTCGGTCGTAGGCTCGAGCGGCAACGCGGGCCAGGTCAATTATTCGGCCGCAAAGGCCGCGCTGATCGGATTCACGAAATCGCTTGCGCAGGAAGTGGGCAGCCGCAACATCACCGTCAACTGCGTCGCGCCGGGCTTCATCGACACCGACATGACCAGGAGCCTTACTGATGCGCAGCGCGAGGCGCTGCTTGCGAAGATCCCGCTGGGACGCCTTGGCGCGCCGGAGGACGTCGCGCACGCGGTCGCTTTTCTGGCGGGTCCCGGCGCCGCTTATGTCACCGGGACGACGCTGCACGTGAACGGCGGAATGTACATGGTCTGAGGCGAGCGAAATTTTGGGGGCTTTCGGTCCGCGGGACCGGCGGGCCAATCTGGTAGAATCCACCGGTTTGCTATTCAGGGGCCCCAACAGGGGGAAAACGCATGGAAAACGTGGAACAACGCGTCAAGAAGATCGTCGCCGAGCAACTGGGCGTCAATGAAGCCGAAATAAAGAACGAGTCGTCGTTCGTCGACGACCTGGGGGCGGATTCCCTCGACACCGTCGAACTCGTGATGGCACTCGAAGAGGAATTCGAGACCGAGATTCCGGACGAAGAAGCCGAGAAGATCACGACGGTGCAGCAAGCCATCGACTACGTCGGCGGCCACCTCAAGAAGTAGGCGTCGGCGGTGCGGGTCGCGCGCGTCGCCGCCCGCACCGCGCACTTGAAGGCTCGCGATTCCCGCGGACGCCACGCGCGGCCGCGTTAGAGCTTCCTTCGCGAACTTCCGGATCCCACCGCTCACGCCAGCCACATGTCCCGCCGCATCGTCGTCACAGGATTGGGCATCGTCTCGCCCGTCGGGATCGGCCTGACCGCGTCATGGTCGAACATCCTCGCCGGCCACTCCGGAATCGCGCGGATCACGCGCTTCGACACGACGCACTTTCCGGTGCACATCGCCGGTGAAGTGAAGGGCTTCGACGTCGGGCGGTATCTGTCCGCGAAGGAAGCGCGCCGCTACGACACGTTCGTTCATTACGGCCTCGTCAGCACGATGGAGGCCATCAAGGATGCGGGCCTCGAAGGCTACACCGGTGACAAGGAACGCGTCGGCGTCTGCGTTGGCTCAGGCATAGGCGGCCTGCCGATGATCGAAGACACGCAGGTGGCGTACTCCCACGGCGGCGTGCGCAAGATCTCGCCGTTCTTCGTCCCCGGTTCGATCATCAACATGATCTCGGGACTGGTGTCCATCCATTACGGGTACAAGGGTCCCAACCTCGCCACCGTCAGCGCCTGCTCGACCGCCAACCACAGCATCGGCGAGGCGGCGCGCCTCATCGAATACGGCGACGCCGACATCATGGTCGCCGGTGGCGCCGAAGCGACGATCTCGCCGCTGGGCATCGGCGGCTTTTGCGCGTCGCGCGCGCTGTCGACGCGCAACGACGACCCGGCGACGGCCAGCCGTCCGTGGGACGTGGGGCGCGACGGCTTCGTGCTGGGCGAGGGCGCCGGCATCCTCGTTCTCGAAGAGCTGGAGCACGCCAGGGCCCGTGGTGCGCGGATCTATTGCCAACTCGCCGGCTACGGGATGAGCGCGGACGCCTACCACATCACGGCGCCGCCGGAAGATGGCGACGGTGCCGCGCGCAGCATGCTGAATGCGCTGAAGAACGCGAAGATGGCCACGACCGACGTCGACTACATCAATGCGCACGGCACGTCGACGCCGCTGGGCGACGTGGCCGAATGCACGGGCGTGAAACGCGCGTTCGGCGAACACGCATACAAGCTGGCGGTGTCGTCCACCAAGTCGATGACGGGGCATCTGCTCGGCGCGGCCGGCGGGGTCGAAGCCGTGTTCACCGTGCTGGCGATGCGCGACCAGATCGCGCCACCGACGGCGAACCTGGTCAACGTGGATCCCAAATGCGACCTCGACTTCGTTCCAGGCGTGGCGCGCAAGATGCGCATCCGCGGCGCAATGTCCAATTCCTTCGGCTTCGGCGGGACCAACGCAACGCTGGTGTTCCGGGTGCATGAATAGGGTGAAGCGCCGCTGACGGAAGCGGCTTCGCCGATGGCGCAAACGCAATGGCTCTGATCGTCCAGAAATACGGTGGAACTTCGGTTGGCAGCATCGACCGCATCCGCAACGTCGCACTGCGCGTTGCGCATTTCCACAAGCAGGGGCATCAGCTCGTCGTGGTTCCTTCGGCGATGGCAGGGGAGACCAATCGGCTGCTCGCGCTCGCCCGCGATGTCGCGCCCGACCCCAATCCGCGCGAACTCGACGTCGTCGCCGCCACAGGCGAGCAGGTCACGATCGGCCTCTTGGCGATCGCGCTGCAGTCGATGGGCTTGAGCGCGCGCAGCTACACGGGTGGGCAGGTGCGCATCCTGACCGACAACGCGTTCACGAAGGCGCGCATCCTGGAGATCGACGAGGCGAACATCCGCCGCGACCTGGCAGCCGGGACGATCGTCATCGTCGCAGGATTCCAGGGGGTCGACGCCGATGGCAACATCACGACGCTCGGCCGCGGCGGATCCGACACGTCGGGCGTGGCGCTGGCTGCCGCGCTCAAGGCGGACGAATGCCAGATCTACACCGATGTCGACGGCGTTTACACCACCGACCCGCGCATCGTGCCCGAGGCGCGGCGCTTGGACACCGTCACCTTCGAGGAAATGCTCGAAATGTCGAGCCTGGGCTCGAAGGTCCTCCAGATCCGCTCGGTCGAATTCGCGGGCAAGTACAAAGTCAAGCTGCGCGTGCTGTCGTCGTTCGAGCCCCCGGAATCTGCAGGCACCGGCACGCTGATCACTTTTGAGGAAGACGACACCATGGAACAGGCGATCATTTCGGCCATCGCGTTCAACCGCGACGAGGCCAAGATTTCGGTGATGGGCGTCCAGGACAGGCCCGGCATCGCGTACAGCATCGTGGGCCCGGTGGCTGCGGCCAACCTCGACGTCGACATGATCGTGCAGAACATCGGCGCGTCGGGGCACACGGACTTCTCGTTCACCGTCAGTCGCGGCGAATACCTGAAGACGATGGAAGTCCTGGCGGGGGAACGCGGCAAGGGCTTCACCGCGCGCGAGATCATCGGCGACAACAGGGTCTGCAAGGTATCGGTTGTCGGCATCGGCATGCGCTCGCACGTCGGCATCGCGTCCAAGATGTTCAAGGCGCTGGCCGACGAAGGCATCAACATCCAGATGATCTCGACGTCCGAGATCAAGATCTCCGTCGTCATCGATGAGAAGTACCTGGAACTGGCCGTGCGCGTGCTGCACAAGGCGTTCGAGCTGGAAAAGGCGCCAGCCTAAGGCGTCAAACCAGCCCGCTTAACCCTAACGCGCGGATTTTCCGAGGGAAATTCCGGGCCGCGCTGGACGCGGATGCCGCCGCGCCGGTAAAATGCGCGCCAGACCGGAGACGTGGCCGAGTGGTCGAAGGCACTCCCCTGCTAAGGGAGCATACGGGCCAAAACCTGTATCCAGGGTTCGAATCCCTGCGTCTCCGCCATGTGCGGACTGTACGGCCCGGATACATAGGTGACATGCCGTACCTAAGACATGGGTAACACCCGTGTGCCGAACGGTTGTCCAGGGGTTGCAGGGTTTCCTGCAGAATCGTTCGCCGTAAACAAGCACATCGGGCTCGCGCACCGACTTACCGACCGCGCGCGATTCGTCCATGGGGATCGGCTCGCCCTCGGCTGGCATAATCGGCCCATGGGAGGCGCCAATGTATCCAGCAGTGTTGCGGCGCGATTCATCGTTGCGCGTCTCTGCGCTGAGTGGTGTTCGTCCTGCCGTGAGTACCGCGAGACTTTCGAGCAAGTTGCGAGGGAATTTGCCGACCTGCAATTCGGGTGGGTGGATGTAGAAGATCAGGCGGCGCTGGTCGATGGCATTGATGTGGAGAACTTTCCAACGGTACTGGTCGCGTCGGACCGAGGGCCGCAATTCTATGGGCCATTGCCACCACAGCCTGATGTTCTGATTAGGCTAGTGCAGGCGCAGGTCGCCGACGAGTCCCCCATCTTCCTGCACGATCCCAGGCTGAGTGCATTGCTGGCACGACTTCGAAAGCTGACGGCGGCATGACGACCGACAGCACTGCCGCGAATGCCGCAAACGAGGGCCGTTGGCTGATCTGGCTCCTTGTGTTCGCCGTGGCAGTAAGACTGGCGACGCTGGGAGCCTATCCGTTGATGGACACCACCGAGGCGCGCTACGGGGAAATGGCGCGCAAGATGATCGAGACGGGCGACTGGCTGTGGCCGCAGTACAAATACGGCGTGCCGCACTGGGGCAAGCCGCCGCTGTCGACGTGGCTGACCGCCGCGACGTACCTTGTGTTGGGCGTCAACGAATTCGCGGCCCGCTTCTCGTCGCTCGTCGTCTGTCTGGCCGTCGTGTGGCTCACCTTCGATCTCGGCACACGGCGCGCAGTCACCGGCCTGGGTCGAAGAGCAGCTTTGGTGCTTTTCACGACGCCGCTCTTCTTCATTTCGGCGGGCGCTGCGATGACCGATCCCGCGCTGGCGCTCGGTACGACACTCTCCATGGCAGGGTTCTGGCAGGCGATGACCCGCGAGGGCCGCGCGGCGCGCGTGTGGGGCTATCTCTTCTTCGTCGGCCTTGCGATCGGACTGCTCGCCAAAGGTCCGGTCACGCTTGTGCTGACGTTCGCGCCGGTGGCGATTTGGACACTATGGAAGGGCGGCATTGGCAATGTCTGGCGGCGCCTCCCGTGGATTTCCGGTTCGATCCTGACCGCCGTGCTCGCCGTGCCGTGGTTCGTGCTTGCCGAATTGCGAACCCCGGGATATCTCGATTACTACATCATCGGCGAGCACTGGAAACGCTATACCGAGTCCGGCTGGAAGGGTGACATGTTCGGCACCCCGCACCATCGTCCGCGGGGATCAATCTGGCCCTTGGCGGTCGCCGCCACGCTTCCCTGGTGCGTCGTTTGGCTGGTCGTGCTCTGGATGATCCGGCGAACGCCAACGCTTCCGCGAACCGCCGATGATGACGGATGGCGCGCGTATCTTTGGCTGTGGATGCTTGCCGCGCCCGTATTCTTCACGTTCGCCGGAAACATCCTTATCACCTACGTGCTCCCCAGCCTTCCGGCATTCGCGCTGCTGGTGGCGGAAGCCTGGAGCGCGGTCGGCGACGAGCGCGGGCGCGGTTCGACGACGAAGCTCTGGAGCCTGGCGATCCCGGTGTTGGTGGTTTTGGGCCTGGTATTTGTCGAGCCGCGCGTCGCGCCGCAGTACTCCCACAAGGCGCTGGTCGCGCAATACCGGGCGCTCCGGGCCAACGGCGCGGAGCGCCTCATCTATGTCAAGGACGCGCCGGAATCGGCGGAGTTTTATGCAAGCGGAAAGGTTGTCACGCTGAAGTCCCTGGCCGACCTCGATCCGTACCTCGGTGACGGCACGCGCGATTTCTACGCGCTGACGCAGCAACAGTTCGACGCGCGTGCCGATTTGGCTGGCCGCTTGACCATTGTCGGCCGATACGGCCGTTATGTCTTGTTCGTCGAGGCGCCCGCGCGGGCCGCTCCTGCGGGGTGACCCAAGTGCGAAAGCCTGTCTGATCCGACCGAGCCGTTCTCACCTAGACCGTTGTCGCCGCTAGGTGCTTTTGGAGCACGATCCAGCTCCACAAGAACATCCTGTGATCACGCTTGCCTGTGCGATGCTCCTGCCATTGTCGCCGGACCCAGGCTGCATCGGGCGCGGGGTGGCGCAGCGCTATTTCGGGCTCGGGCAAGTCCTTGAGCCAGCGCGCCAACGGAACACCGAAGCCCTTCTTCCTGCGATAGACGATGTCGCGGGGGAGCACGTGTTCCAGGGCCTTCTTGAGCAGGTACTTCGTCTGCCCGTTGCGATACTTGTACTGGTGCGGAATTCTGCGTGCAAAGTCGACGACGTCATTGTCGAGAAAGGGTGCGCGAACCTCCAGTGAAACCATCATTGAGGCCCGATCGACCTTGGTCAGGATGTCATCCTGCAGATAGAACCGGGTATAGAACTCAAGCGTCTTGTCGGTGACGTTATCGGCTTCCGAGTTGTTCCACGCACTGATGGCCTCTTCGAACACGTCTTCGTAATGAACAGGGGCATTGAACAATTCCTGCAAATCCGAAGGTTCAAGTGCGCCTAGCCATACCGGATTCCAGGCCGACTCGGGATAGGACATTCCGCGAAGGCCCCGCCTGATCCTGAAGTCGAGACTCATGTTGGCCAGCGAGACAGGCATCAATTCGGCAAGTGACCTGAGCCCACGATGAAGCCGTCGCGGCACGAGACGCCTGTACCATTTCGCGATGTTCAGCGCCTTGAACGGATCGTATCCCGCGAACAGTTCATCACCTCCGTCCCCTCCAAGCGCCACCGTCACGCGCTCCCTTGCAAATCGGCACAAAAGGTAGGTGGGCAGGATGGAGCTGTCCCCCATGGGTTCGTCCAGCCTCGCGAGGACGTCCGGAATCAGCTCGCTAGCCTTGACGAGGCTGAGCACCTCGTGACTATGGTCGCTGTCGAATAAGGTCGCGGCGCGCTGCGCATAAGGCGATTCGTCGAACTCCTTCTCTCGGAAGCCGATGGAGAATGTCTTGAGTTGATGCGCTGGAACATGGTCGGTGGCGAATCTCAACACGGCGCTGGAATCGATACCGCCACTGAGAAAGATTCCCAGCGGCACATCGCTGATCAGCCTTCGCTTCACCGCTTGCGTCAGCAATGCGCGCAGCTCTTCTCCCCAGGAAGCTTCGGGATCCGCGGGTACTCGATCCGTTGGCTCGATCCTGAACTGCCAGTACGCGGCGACCCTGACGCTCCCGGATGAAGTATCGACGGTCATCCAATGTCCGCCAGGCAGCTTCGCAATGTCCTGGTAAAGAGAGTTTGGGGCCGGTATGAAACCATACGCAAAATATTTTTGCAGAGATCGTTCGTCGATGCTCCGCTTGATGCTGGAGTGCTTGAGGAGGGCGGTAAGCTCGGATGCAAACGCGAAAGACCCGTTTCCGGCCGAATAATAGAGGGGCTTCTTGCCAAAACGGTCGCGGCTAATGAACAACGTCCGCCGCCGGCGATCGTAGATCGCGAAGGCGAACATGCCGTTCAGCCGCGAAGGCAGGTCTTCCCCCCACTCTTCGTAGCCATGCACCAGCACTTCGGTATCGGAGTGGTCGGATCTGAAAACGTGTCCTTTCGATTGCAGGACCGTGCGCAGATCAAGATGATTGTAGATCTCGCCGTTGAAGATGACGCCTACTTGTCCGTCTTCATTCCACATCGGCTGGCTGCCGCCTTGAATGTCCAGGATGGCAAGACGTCGGTGCGCCAGGAATACCCGCGCCAGCCTGTCGACATAGGTTCCGGAGCCGTCCGGGCCACGGTGCGCCATCGCATTCCCCATGGCCAGCAGGTCGCGTTCGTCTCCCGGACCAACGAAGCCTGCGATGCCGCACATCCTTACTCGCCCTTCTGGACGTTTATGGTTTCCTTCACCAGGTACACCGGCTTACCCTGCGATTCGTAATATGTTCGCACCATGATCTCGGCAATCAGACCCATAAGAATGCACATGATTCCCGTTATGAAGGAGAGAACCACCAACAATGGCAGCGGTGTCGAGATGAAGGACACGTTTTCGAAGAACTTGAGATACAAGGCCGCCAGACCGGCGACGAACGAAACTCCCACGCCGACGAGCCCGAATCCGCCGAATATGTAGATCGGCTTGTTGGCGTAGCTTGCGAGAAACTTCACGACCACAAGGTCAAGAACCACCTTGACGATTCGCCCCAAGCCATACTTGGATTGGCCCCGGACGCGAGGAAAATGGCTGACTGGAAGTTCGGTGACTTTGCCCCCCTGCCAGCTGGCGTAGATCGGGATGAACCTGTGCATTTCACCGTACAGCTTTATGCCCTTGACGACGTGCTTCCTGTACGCCTTGAGCGTGCATCCATAGTCGTGCAGCGGAACACCGGAAATCGTCGAGATGAGCCAGTTTGCTATTTTCGACGGAAGGATTCGCGTCAGCGCAGCATCCATCCGATGGAGACGCCACCCTGACACGACATCGAAACCCTCCGCAAGCTTGTCCAAGAGTCTCGGAATGTCCGCGGGGTCGTTCTGCAAGTCCCCGTCGAGCGGGACAATGACGTCCCCCTGTGCGTAGTCGATCCCCGCCATCATTGCGGCGGTCTGTCCGAAATTACGGTAGAAGCTGATCACCTTGTATCTTGGATCGCCCGCCGCAACGGTCCTGAGGTGAGATTCCGTTGCATCAGTGCTGCCGTCGTTCACGAAGATGACCTCGAAGTCGAGGGCTGCCTTCTCCAGGGCGACCCGCAGGCGCTCGTGCAACGGGAAGATATTTTCTTCCTCGTTGTAGACCGGAATGATGATTGACAGCCTCATCGAGCTGGCTCAGTTGGCCGAGACGGGTTTTCGCGAAGTATGCACCGCTTGGGCTGGGTCGCCGAGCGCGGTGTGCGGGTTCGAGGCGCAGTGTTCCCGGGCGGCTTCAGAACGTCCATATCCGGTTCGCGAGGAATCCTGCCACGAGCACGACTGCCGTTGCGGCGATTTGGGCAACGAAGTAATGCGGCTCGACAAACGGAAGGAGCGCCGTAAGGGTCAGCGTATTGAGGACAATGCCGGCGGCGGAGATCAGCGCGAAGCGCGGCAACGCATGTCCATGCGCCTTGCGGCTCGCGAAGGTGTAGCGATGGTTGAGGCAGTAGTTGACTACGGCGCCGAGAACAGCGCCCACATTCGAGGCGGCCACGGCGCCGAAGCCGAAAAACTCCACCAGCAGGATCAAAATGGCGTATTGCACCGCTGTGCCTGCCGCTCCGGCGCTGGTGTAACGCAGGAATTGCGGCGCGATCGGCCGCCGGATCGGCGCGGGTTGCGGAGGAGGCATGCGGGCGGGTCGGTTGCTAGAGGTGCGTCTGGGTGGCGCTGTCATGCATCGGCCCGTAGCGGCGCGGGCCGCATCGCGCGCCCACAATCTTACACCCGGCGTGGCTACCGACTGCGGCGATGCTCGCTGATCGTTGTCATTCCGGTAACTGATTCGCGCCACTTAGTGGCGATGACCTTTTACGCGAACCTTGAAGCTCATCGCCGGACCGGGCGTCGGCGCGGTCTTGGTCTTGAGCACGTAGCCGGGTGATTCCAATTCCAGATCGAGCTTGTGGAACACACGGGCCATCGACAGGGCCATCTGCACTTCGGCCAGGCTCTTGCCCAGGCAGGTGTGCGGGCCGCGGCCGTATGGTGAGTACACGCGGGGTTGCAGATGCTCGGCGCGCGGCTTCTCGTAGCGGTCGATGTCGAAGGTGTTGGCGCTGGGCCAGTATTCGTCCATGAAGTGCGGCACGCTGGTGCCGATGTAGATCACCTCGCCTTCATGAATCTGGTGGCCTTCGAACAGGAAGTCCTTGTTGGCGGTGCGCATCTGTGCGACGGCGATGGGGTGGAGTCGCATCGTTTCCATGATGGCGCCGTTGAGTGCGGGCAGCTTCTTGAGCAGGCCTTCTTCATCCAGGTCGCCGGCCGCGAACAGCTCGTCCACTTCCTTTAGGACGCGCGCCTTGACTTCCGGGTGCTTCAGCACGCAGTAAACGACGGCGGAGGTGGTGTTGGCGACGGTGTCGAGGCCCGCAACGTACGGGCCAGTCAGAGACACGATCAGATCGCTCTCGGGCATCTTTTCCGGCGTTTCGATGTGCGCGGCCATGATGTCGTCGATCAGGTTGCGATCTTCCGGCTTGGTCGTGGCATGCCGCGCCCAGGCGTCCTTGATCATCCGGTAGCCCAGCTCCATGACCTTGCTCATGGCTTTCTTGTATTCAGGACGCTTGAGCAAAATCCTGGGGCGCTGACGCGTGACCAATACGTTGAGGATGTAGATAATCGCGGTGCGGATTTCCTTCACATATTCCAGCGGCGCCGCGCCGGTGAGAATGGTGCCGAGCTGATCGACGACCATGTATTGCATGGCTTCAACGACCGGCACTTCCTTGCCTACGGGCCAGTCGCGGGTGAGCGAGCCGTCGGTGATGGCGACGAGTTCGTTGTAGCGGCCCTTGAGCGATTCCTTGGAATAGCCATTGCGCATGATGTCGCGCAGTTCTTTGTGGCTGTCGCCGTCTTCGCCGGGGAGTACGCGCTTGGCGCCGAACTCGCCCTTCAGCCCTTCCCAGAATTCCTTCGAGCGCAGGCAATCCTTGCCGGCGCGCGAGCCCATGAAGGTGGCGGCCTCAACGCCGGAGATCAGGACGTATTTCTCGCCGAGAATGCTCAAGCGACACACTGGACCGTAGGTGCGGTAGCAGTGAACGAAAAAATCCGCCGGTCCTTTGACCATGCCGACAAGGCTGCCCAGCAGCGGCATATGAAAGCTTCGAAATGAAAACGGGTGATGCTCTCGCGTCACCCGTTTACTGCCGTCACACGATTGCGGCGGCGAATGGAGAGAAGGATTACGTCTTCTTGGCCTTCTTGACGGCCCTGCGCTTGACGGCCTTCTTGACGACCCTGCGCTTGACGGCTTTGCGCTTGACGGCCTTCTTGACGACTCTGCGCTTGACGGCTTTGCGCTTGACGGCCTTCTTGACGGCCCTGCGCTTGACGGCCTTCTTGACGACTCTGCGCTTGACGGCTTTGCGCTTGACGGCCTTCTTGACGGCCCTGCGCTTGACGGCCTTTTTGACCATGGCCTTCTTGACGGCTTTGCGCTTGACGGCCTTCTTGACAATCCTGCGCTTGACGGCCTTGCGCTTGAGGGCCTTCTTGACCATGGCCTTCTTGACGGCGCGACGCACTAAAGCCTTCTTGACGAGCGCCTTCTTTGCCGCGTCGTTGGGCGCGGATCCCATCATTGACATCAGGTCTTCCATCATCGTTTCACTCTCCTGTCTGAGTTATCGACCAATTATGTTGCTTCTCGTTGCAGCAGGAGCCGCGGATTCGCAGCGATTGCCTCTTGACAAATCCACTGCCGTCTGCTGGTTTGCATTGTAGTCAGAATTCAATCGATTGCAAGATTTCGTCAAGAGGAAGCAGCGACCACGGGTTCGGCTGTGACTAAACGATCGCTCTGCGTGCGGCTGCGGGCCGAGCGTGCGAACCCGCTCCCGGCGATGCGTGCATGCTGCCGCACTACCTCGTGCGACAACCGGTGGCTTTAGCTCCTCCGGCGCAAACAGGGTGAACCGCACCTCTCAGCCATTCCCCGCGGCATCGGTCTTCCGGGGAGAGGCCGACGCCTTCTGGGTTGCCGCGACCCAACCCGTGAAGATCTGGTAGCCGAGCGCGAGCAGCGTGGCGCCGACGAACATGCCGAGAATGCCCGCGGTCGCCATTCCGCCGAGCGCCCCGAGCAGGATGACCGGCATCGGCGCCTCGACACCGCGGCCGAGCATCAGGGGCTTGAGCACGTTGTCCGTCATTCCGGCGGCGAAGAGCAGCACGGTATAGACGACGGCCGCGACGGTGCCATAGTCCCCGCTCCACCAGATGTATCCAATGGCGGGCAAGGTCACGATCAGCGCCGGCACCTGGGCGATGCCGAGCACCAGCACGATAAGGACAAGGACGCCGGCCCACGGTATGCCGGCCACGAGCAGGCACACGCCGATGATGATCGCCTGGATGAAGGCGACGCCGATGACACCCTGCGCCACGGCACGGATGGTCGCCGTGGACAGTTTCGCGAACTCCGCGCCATGCTCCGTACCGACCAGCCGGTCGAAGATGGCACGAGCGCCACGGTCGCCCGACTCCCCGAAGGCCATCAGGATGCCCGCGATGATGAAGGAGGCCAGGAACTGCAGCAGGCCGCCCCCGATGCTGGCGACGAAGCCGAGAGCCGACTTGGCAATGTCACCGATCTTGGGCTGCATGCTTCGGACGAGCGCGGGAAGATCGTCGTGCGCCCGCGACCAGAGCGCATGCACCTTCGGGCCGACCACGGGCCAGCCCGCGACGGACTCGGGCGGGGCCGGAATCTCGAGCGTGTCGTTCTGCACGTTGTTGATCAAATCGTGAATCGAGTCGCCCAGCGAACTCATGAGGATAGCGGTAGGGACCACGATCACCACGATCCCCAGCAGGACCAGAAAGGTCGCGGCGCGGCCCTGCTTTCCTCCCACCTTTGCGGCAATGAACTGCTGCGCCGGATAGAGCGTGACCGCGAGTATGAGCGCCCACATCATCAATGTCAGGAACGGCGAAAAGACCTGGAAGCAGAGTATCGCCAAGCCGAGAATGAGCCCGGCACGGATCAGGACGTCGAGAAGGCTCGAGTAGTTTTGGGGCTGGATTTCGACCGGACGCTTGTCGTTGGGATTCATGCATCGCTCCTTTGGGTGCGCGAGAGCCGCACGGGCCTCCGGGTGTCGCTTGCTCCGGCAGATCGAGCTTCGAGTCAGCCGGTGCGGATGAACGCGATCACGCTAATGCGGAGTGGGGTGGCGCCTCGTTTATGGCCAGTTCGCTTCCCGGTTCAGGACACTATAATCGAAGGACGGCGATGCAGACAATTTTCCCCGGCGAGAAACCAGCCGATCCCGCACAGGGTACATCCGGAGATTCGTGACCGGTCCGAGCAGATCAGGTGTCCGGCAGTCGCGTTGGCTCGGCCGGAATCACAGACGCGTTGGTCTTCCGCTTCAACCGTAACGGAACTTCCATTGCAGCCATCTGAATCGGTCGAGGTCGCACCGCCGGTGTCGTTGCGGCAAAGCAGACAATCTTCGCGCCTCTCGGCATTGATTTGGGGCAAGCACGATCTGAACAGCCGCGCGATGTTCCGAATCCTCTTGAACTCCCGCAGAGGCAGTGTTCGACCCGACGGAGCCTGAATCGATGAATGCCCACCCAAGACTCGCCTACCAGGCCCTCGCGGCTGTGACGGCGCTTGCTCTGCTGGCAACTTATTGCCCCCGGTTGGAGGCACAATCGGCCCCGGTCGCGGCGCCCTCGATGGGTCCCCGCATCGGGCTCGCGCTGTCGGGCGGCGGAGCACGCGGCATTGCGCACGTCGGCGTGCTCAAGGTTCTTGACGAATTGCGCGTGCCGATCTCGTGTGTGACAGGGACGAGCATGGGCGCCATCGTGGGCGCGACGTTTGCGGCGGGCCGGACGCCATCCGAGATGGAGAAGATCGTCCTGGAGGCCAACTGGGACGAGATCTTCCGGGACAAGCCCCCGCGCGGAGAAATCGCGGTCCGGCGCAAGATCGACGACTACAAAACGCTGTTCGCGCCCGAGTTGGGCATCAAGGACGGCGCGCTGGCGCTGCCCAAGGGAGTGCTCGCCGGGATCACGATCGAGTCGTTCTTCCGATCCATGGCGGCTCCGGCCGTCGGCATCACCGACTTTCGGAAGCTGCCCATTCCGTTCAACGCCATGGCCACCGACATCGAAACGGGCCAGGAAGTCGTGCTCGCCAGCGGCAGCCTGGCGCAGGCGATGCGCGCGAGCATGTCGGTGCCGGGGGCGATGTCGCCGGTCGAGATCGACGGGCGTCTGCTCGTCGACGGCGGCATCGCCGACAATCTGCCGATCGACCAGGCGCGCAAGCTCTGCGCAGACGTGATCATCGCGGTCAACATTTCGACGCCACCGTTGACGCGCAACGAGATCACCTCGGCGCTTTCGGTCGTGAGCCAGCTCATCAACTTTCTCGGCAAGCAGACCGTCGACGACCAGCTGAAGAGCCTCACCGAGAAGGATGTGCTGATCGCGCCGGACCTGGGTGACGTTTCTTCGGTCAAGTTCGATCGCTCGAAGGACGCCATCCGGATTGGCGAGGAGGCCACGCGCGCGCTCGCCGACAAGCTCAGGCGCTACAGCCTTCCGCCCGAACAGTACGCGGCGGTGCGGGCACGCCAGGTGGCCGAAGCGAAGGCCTTCGGCTTCGTCGACGAGATCCGCGTCGAGGGATTGGCAAAGACGAACCCGGCGGTCGTGCGTGAGCTGGCCGAGAGCAAGCCGGGCGAGCCGCTCTCCGAGGAGAAGGTCGGTGCGGACATGCGCCGCATCTTCGGCACAGGCGATTACGAGAGCATCGACTACCGGATCGTCGGTGGGGACGTTGGCCCCCGCGCGATGGTCATCGAGCCGAAGGAGAAATCGTGGGGGCCCGACTACCTGCGCTTCGGCCTCGGCCTCGCCAGCGATTTTCAGGGCGACAACCAGTTCAACGCACTCGTTCAGTACCGGAAGACCTGGCTCAACCGGCTGGGAGGCGAATGGACGACCGAGGCGCAGATCGGCCAGAACACGCACGTGTTCACCGAGTTCTACCAGCCGCTCAACGAGGAGGGCCACTGGTTCATCGCGCCCAGCGCCATGATCGGACAGCAGACGCGCGGCGCGTTCGTCGGACAGGACAAGGTCGCCAACTATCTGATCAGCGTCGGGGAGGCCGGCGTCGACGTCGGCACGAGTATGGGGACCTGGGGCCAGTTGCGCGGCGGGGCCGTCTGGTCAAAGGTGTTCGCCAGGGTCGACACGGGCTCACCCGTCCTGCCTACTGTTCGACAGACAACCGCGGGACTCCGCGCGGCGCTTTTCGTCGACCAGACCAACACCGCCTGGTTCCCGTCCGACGGTTACGGATTCGTCGGCACGGCCTACGCCGCAATGACGTCGTTCGGATCGGCGCTGAGCTATCAGCGTCTCGAAGGGACTGCGCGCGGCATCCATAGCTGGGGAGACAACGTGTTCAACGTCGCCGTCAGCGGCGGCACGGCGCTCGGGTCAGACATGCCGGCGTACGAGTCCTTCGCGCTCGGAGGACCCCTGCGGCTGTCGGGCTATCGCGTGAACGAGTTCTCCGGCCGCGAATATGCATTTGGCCGCCTGATGTATTACCACCGCCTCTATTCGCTGCCGGACATCCTCGGGTCGGGGCTGTACCTTGGCGGATCCGGGGAAGTCGGCTATATCGCGAATCGCTTCGACAACGCGCAGTCGCCGGGAACGCTATGGTCCGGATCAGCGTTCCTCGGTGCGGATACGTTCCTGGGGCCTGCGTACTTGGGCCTCGGCTATGGCGGAGCCGGCAACTGGAGCCTCTACCTGCTGCTCGGCGCGCCCTAGTCTTGTCTTAGCGCAAAGAACCGCGTTGAGGAACCTATGTGGATTGCCGTAAAGTCCGACATCGTTCCCGTACCTTGGATCCGGGTAAGCTAACGGATAAGCAGGCCTCGTGATGAATCGCAGCCATAGCGATGCTTCGCTCCGCGGGGTTTCCTACGCCGCGCCGCAATCAGCGGACAAGTGTCTGGCGGAGGTTTCCGGAAGTACATCGCACTCTGATGCGCGGCGCCGCGGATTGCCCACCCTCGCTCTCGCCGCACTCCTGGCCCTGGCCGCGTGCGGGCCGGCCACGCCGCCGCCGGAAACGCCTTCCGCAGGAGACGCGTGGCAGGAGTTTCAGGGAACGTGGACCGCCGCAGGCAGCCGCCACAGGATCTCCCTGGGTAGCGATCGGCGGGCGTCCATCGCGGATCTCGATGGAACCGTGCTGCTCACCGGAGCCTCGCGGCCGGCCGTCGGGTTCCGCGCGGAAGCCATCGTGCTCAACGACAGCGCCACCGGCATGGTGGGGCGTGCCGTCTGGACCGACGAACACGGGGATGAGGCGTACAGCGAACTGAAAGGCCAGGGCACCAATACGGGGAACACCATCGTCGGGACCTTTCTCGGCGGCACCGGACGCTACCGGGGCGCGAGAGGCACTTACGAATTCTCGTGGCGATTCGTCCTCGAGTCGGAGGACGGGACGGTGCAAGGCCAATCCGCCGGGCTCAAGGGGCGGGTTCGATTCGACGTGGCGCCGGGAACGCCCGCGGCGGGAGGGACGCGGCCATGACCAGCCCCGCCTTGCTGCTGCGGCGCGCGATACCCTTCGCACTGGCGATCGGCATCTGGCTCGTACCGGTGCCCGAAGGGCTAACTGCGCCGGCCTGGCATCTCTTCGCCGTGTTCGTCGCCGCGATCGCGTCGGTGCTGGTGGGCGCGTTTCCGCTCCTCACGTCCACGATGCTGGCGGTGGCCGCCGTTGTCCTCACCGGCACGATTTCGCCCGCGAAGGCGTTCGGGGGATTCGCCAACGCGAGCGTCCTGTTGGTGGTGATCGCGTTCCTCGTCGCGCAGGCCGTCGTGAAATCCGGTCTGGGTCGGCGCATCAGCCTCTTCATGGTGAGCCGGTTCGGCCGTTCGTCACTGGGACTCGCCTACAGCATCGTGCTCACAGATGCATTCATCGCGCCGGCGTTCCCCAGCAATACCGCGCGCGGCGGCGTTCTCTTTCCGATCGTGCTGTCGGTGGCGCAGGGCTCCGGGTCGCGACCCGATGATCCCGAGGGCCGTCGTCTCGGCGGCTATCTCATGTTCTGCGCGATGGCGAGTCTCGCGGTCTCGTCTGCCCTCTGGATGACGGCCACGTCGGCCAACCCGATTGGCCTCCAGGTAGCGAAGGAGTTCGGTCTGGAAATCGGCTTCGGTAAATGGCTCGTCGTGGCCTCGGTGCCGGCGCTGACGGCGATCCTGGCGCTGCCATGGCTCGTCGCGCGCCTCTTCCCGCCCGGCATCGGCGAGACGCCCGAAGCACCCGTCGCCGCGCGGAAGGACCTCGCCGCGCTGGGACCCCTGTCGCGCGACGAATGGATCACCGCCGTGGCGTTCGTGCTGATGGTGTCGGGCTGGATCTTCGCCGACGCGCTGAAGCTCAACGTCACCAGCATCGCGTTCGCCGGGCTCGGCGTGCTGCTCATGACCAACGTGTTGACATTGGACGACATCGCGATGATGGGCGACACGCTCACAACCTTTCTCTGGCTCGCAGTCCTGTTCGCGCTGAGCGGGCAGTTGAACGAACTGGGCTTCATGGGGTACGCGGGCCAGCGGCTGGCGTCGCACCTGGGTGGTCTTTCGTGGCCGGTGACGTACGTGACGCTGATCGTGATCTACGTCGCTATCCACTACATGTTCGTCAGTCAGTCCTCGCAGGTCCTCGCGCTGATGGGCGTCTTCCTCGACGTCGGGATGCGGGGCGGCGTACCGGCGCCGCTGATGGCATTCGGGTTGTTGTTCGCGAGCAGCTATTTTTCGGTGATTACGCCGCAGGGCGGCAGCCAGAACGTCATTTTCGTCGGCAGCGGCTATCTCACGCAGCGCGAGCTCTACCGGCTGGGACTGCTGATGACGCTGTTCTTTCTCGCCGTGTTCCTCGTGATCGGAACGGCGTGGATCCTCCTGATCACCGGGTGACGGAGCCCTGCGAGAGCAGCTCGCTGCCGGATGATTGGCGCGATCCCCTAATCCAGCGGGTCGTAGCGATCCGGGGCTCATCACCCTGGCGCAGGCTCACGGGATCGCGTCAGCCGTGTACCGGTTCTGATCGGTCTGCGGCGGAGGCCAACGCGCTCCGCACTCCGCGCCGCAGCGCGGTAAAATGTTATTGTTGTCTGTAATCAGCCCCCAAACGGCGTACGTCTGGAATAGGGTCGGCGATTCCGCGATGCCCGCTGGGGTGAACAACCAAGGGGGGGCACCTTGGCACTAACCTCGAATCCCAGGAACCGGCGCTGGTCGCAGCCGCTCAACCAGCAGCTGCCCGCTACGGCCAAGTGGGCAGCCAGCCTTCCGGCGGAAATCCAACCGCTGGCCCTGCTCCAGGGCATTCCGAGAATCGCGAACGCCATCGCCCGCTTGTGGCACGACGACATAGAACTGCAGCACTATCTGGATGACCTCTTGATAGATCGCCGCGGGGGCCGTCTCGGATTCCCGCCCCAGATTCACCACGAACTCGTTCAACTTCGCGCGTACGCCGAGAGCCGACTCCGGAAGGGACCCCCTACGCCTTCCGGCTAGGCGCGATCCAGCGCCCGGATGGCGTCCGCAATCGCCTGGCTCATCTGCGCCAGCGCCCGGCTGTGCGCCGCGGCCAGCGCTTCATAACCTGCCGCAGCGGTGGGCTCGCTGACGGTCGTCCGTCCGGTCACCGACTTGCCGTCCTTGGTCCGGCGCACGATCCAGACCGCATTGAGCGTCGCCGCGCTGCCTGGCGCCGAGTCGAAGCTCTGCACTTCGATCGCCACGCGGTAGTCCGCCTCCAGCATTTAACGACTGCTGGAACAGCGCGACGCGCGGCGTTCCGAGGAGCGCGACGAGATTCTGCGCGACCACCCGCGAGATATTGTTCTGCAGCGGCGACGCCCAGCGGTTGAACTCGTCGATCCTTACCTGATTCGCACCGGTGCTCACGACGATCTGTGGAAGATCGACAATGGTGGGTATCGAGACCGGCCCGACGATGACGGAGACGTTCAGCGGTGCCGCCGCCGCAGCAGGCGTCGCATTCGGGTTCAACGTGTAAAGGTGACTCGGCGGCGTCGAACATCCGACGGCGACGATGGCGATGGCGCACAGCGCGCCCAGCGAAACAAACTGGCGCATCAGGGCTTCTCCTCTGACTTGCCCCGGATCAGGATTTCGGGGTGGCGTTCGAGATAGTCGACGAGCACGCGCACCGAGCGCGCCGTGCGCGTGAGTTCCTGCAGCATGTCGCGCAGGTCCTGAGGCGCGGGGGAGTCCTTGCCGAAGAGCGTCGAATCGGTGTTCCTGAGCACGCGGTCGGCGCTGCCGAGCGTGGTGCGCAGGTCCTCCAGCGTCTTGGCTCCTTCGGGCACGAGCTTGGCGTCGACGCCGCTTCACCAGCACATCGGCGTCCTTGAGCGTCTGCGTAAGCGACACCAGCGTCTCCCTGACCTCGAGGCCGATGGCGTCGAGCGGCATGTTGTCGACCTTGCTAAGGATGCTCGTGAGCTTGGCCTCGATGCTGGGCGAAGCCACCGGAGATGACCGGCAAGCTCCAGCGGATCCTGGCTCCAGTCGAGCTTCACCTTCGGCGCATTCGGGAAGTATTCGAATGCAACATACAGCTCGCCGGTGAGAGAGGCTGCCGGTCTGCAGTTGCGCGCGCAGACCGCGCTCGTCGACCATCTGACGTAAGAGCTTGAGCCGCGCCTCGGTGGTGCATCTCCTGGAATGTCTTGCCGGTCGTCGGTCTGCTGCCTGGCGCTCATGCGCGCGACGAGCTGGTCGGGGAAGAACGTGATCAGCACGCGTGGACGGAAGACGTGCTTGACGGCATCATAGTGTGAGGCCGACTTGCGTGACCTCGCCGACACGCAGCCCGAGCAGCGTTACCGGCGCGCCCAGCCGAAGGCCCCGCACCGATTCGTTGAAATAGAGCACGAAGCGCCGCTCGATCGGGATCGGGCTGCTTCATCGCGATGGTCTCGGTTGCGGTACAGCGTGGAATGATGCGTGTTCGTTCGGCCGGCGGCGCCTTGCGGCAGGAAGTCGGGCGTGTCGAAGGCGAGCGCCGCCGGCAAGCAGCGCCGCCAGCGATTCCGTGCGCACGTCCACGCCGTCGGCGCCGACCGATGACGTCGATGCCGCTCGCGTTCCAGAAGCGCGTCTCGGGCGTGACGAATTTGTCGTAGGGCGCGTCGACGAACACCGTCATCTCGACCGATCGTCCGTCCGGCGCGAGATTGTATGCCGCCACTTGGCCGACGTTGCAGGCCTGTCGGATAGTAGAGCGGCGACCCGACGCCCAGCGATCCCAGAGTCGCGCGCCTTGAGCACGAACCGCCGGCCCGCGCTGATCGGTGATGATCGGCGGCTTCGTCGAGGCCGATGAACGTCGCGCTGGTCTTCGGTCCGACTTGCCGGCCTGGAAGCCGATGTAGTTGCCGGAGAGCAGCGTGTTGAGTCCGGACACGCCGCTCAGGGAAATGCGGGGCTCGACGATCCAGAACTTCGCGTCCTCGACCATGAGGCCGGCCGCATGCTTGGCGATCTTCGCCTTCACCAGCACCTTGGAGTAGTCCTCGGAGAGCTGCACGGCCGACACGAGGCCGATCCGCACGTCCTTGTACTTGATGAACGTCTTCCCGGCCTCGATGCCGCTGGCCGATTTGAACACGATGGTGATGATCGGTCCTTCGCTGACGATCCGCTGCATCGCGATGCCGATGGCCACCAGCCGCCGCGAGGATCGGGATAATCCACACGACGGAGAAGCGCAAGCGCTTCTTGCGCACGACGGTCGCCTGCGGCAGGTTGTCGAGGTCGGGTTCGTTCAGCCATGGCGCGGGTGGCTGCGGGTTCGGCGGAATCCCAGATCAGGCGCGGGTCGAACGTCTCGGCGGCGAGCATCGTCAGCACGACAACGGCCGCGAAGAACAGCACGCCCGGGCCGGGCGCGACCGACATCAGCGGCTGCAGCTGCACCATGGCCACGGTGAAGGTGTCGACGAACACGTCGAGCATCGACCAGCGGCCGATGAGCTCGACCATCCGGTAGAGACGCGTGCGCTCGTGGTTGCTGTTGATCGAGCCGCGTTGCACCGTGATCAGCAGGTAGACGAGCGCGACGAGCTTGCCGAGCGGGATCATCACGCTGGCGATCAGCACGATCAGCGCCAGCGGCCACGATCCCGAAGTGTAGAGGAACGCAACGCCGCCCAGGATCGTGTCGCCCTCGGACGCGCCCAGCGTCGTCGTGCTGAGCACCGGCAGCAGCGTTGGCCGGGATGTAGCAGATCGGCGGCGGCGATGACGAGCGCCCAGGTCTTCTCGATGGAACCGTGGCGGCGGAATTCCAGCTGCTCGCCGCAGCGCCGGCAGTAGCTCGGCCTCGTCCGTGCCGCTCGGCCGCGACAGGAGCTGGCAGGCGTCGCACGACATGAGGCCCGACCTGCGCGGCCGTTGTCGTCGCGGAATGTCATCGCGCCAGGCTTCCGCGGGGCGCGCGGCTTCGGCCGCGGCCCGCGGCGGCAATTCGCCGTCGTCCCACTCCAGCCGCTGCCAGAGCTCGCGCGGATCGAAGGTGACCACGATCGCCGGGAAGAGCAGCGATCAGCGCGCCGACCGCGTACATGCCGATTCCGGCCTCGACCGGCGGCCAGTTCCGCGATCTTGATCAGCGCGACCAGGATGCCGAGCATCATCACCTCGAGCATCGACCACATCTCGAAATGGTGCACCCAGCGCAGCATCACGCCGACCCAGCGCGGCACCGGCGAGCGCCGCGCCGCGAGCAGCAGCGTCAGCATGAACAGCGATGTAGCCCGCGGGGGCGATCACCGCGCAGAACGCGACGAGGATCCCGGTGAGTTGCTGACCTTCGATGCCACATTTCGATGGCGCCGCCGACGATCGTCGTGCTTGCCGTGCGGCCGACGACGGAAAGGTCCATCAGCGGCGACGTATTGGCGATGACGAATACGATCGCTGCTGCAAAGGCGAGCGCGAGCGGCAGGTCGGGCGGGACGTCCGGATTCTTGGCGAGCAGCGAATCGCACCGCAAGCACCGCGCCTTGCCGCCCGGCGGGAGTGTCGGAATGTGCTGCAACAGGTCGCAATCGGGGCACGCTACCGACGACGTCAACAAGCGATCATCCAAAGTCGTGCTCCGAGTCACGCAATGTCGGTCATGGCCACGCTGCCCGTCGGATTCTCACTGAAATGCCCGCGGCTGGCAAATCCGCCTGGCCTGGCCGCCGCCGGCGCTCTGCCGGTCAGAGCGTGAAGCCGTGCGGCAGCAGGGCAGAGGCGTTGAATTGCAGCCGTTGCGCTGTCGAGCAGATGCACACGACGTCCGCGTCACGGCCGAATTCGAGCAGCACCTGGCGGCATGCGCCGCAGGGCGTCACCGGCGCATCGGTCGGCGTGTAGATGACAAGCGCGGTGATTTGCTGCGCACCGGCGCCCACCGCATTGAGTATCGCATTACGCTCGGCGCAGACCGTCAGGCCGAACGACGCGTTCTCGACGTTGCATCCGGTGAATACGCGTCCGTCGGCGGTGCGCACGGCGGCGCCGACCGGGAACCGGCTGTAGGGGCAGTACGCGCGCGTGCTGGCATCCTTGGCCGCGGTGGCGAGTTCCTGCAGGGCGGAGGCGGAGAGCATCGGAAATGGCGCGGGTGCGACGGCGGAGGGCGCTACTCCCGCGCGGCCCGCCGCGCCTGCTCCAGATCCTGGTCGCGCACGATGACGCTGCCATCGCGTTCGAAGTAGCCCAGTTCGATGCGGCGCGCCGCGACATCCTCGACAAAATCGATGTAGCGGTTCCAGAGTTCCTGGGTAGTTTCCTTGCCGGTGATGTCCCGGTCGGCTTCGTGCAGCGTCGCGTGGCTGACCTTGCACAGGATTCTGCGCTTCCTCTCCACGGCATAGAATTCGATGGGATCGGACAACCGGGCGCGCTTCTCGTCGCGTGGAAACGTGATTCTCATGACGGCACCTCGTGGACCATCCGGCATTGTCCGGCGATATGCAGCGCGGAGCAACCCGAAGGCGCTGCGACAACACCGCCGTGGGGTAGAATCTGAAACGCAGGCGCCGCGCCATGACAATCGCGCATGGCGACGCGCCGCCTTAGCAGTCCGACCGCTATCGCGAGGCCCGCCATGGTAGATGCAGCTGCCGCCAAGAGTTCCGGCGCGCGCGACGTGCCGCCCTTTCGCGCCGATCACGTGGGCAGCTTCCTGCGTCCCAAGGCCTTGCTCGACGCGCGCGATCAGCACAAGGCCAGCACGCTTGACGCCGCAACATTGCGCCGTGTCGAGGACGAGGCCATTCGCCGCATCGTCAAGTTCCAGGAGGACCTTGGCTTGCGCGGCATCACGGACGGCGAGTTCCGTCGAACGTATTTCCATATCGATTTCCTGACGCAGCTCCAGGGAGTGGAAACGAAGGGCGGCATCGCAGTGAGCTTCCACAGCGCGGCGGGCAACGTCGACTTCGCCCCGCCGGTGATGCACGTGACGCAGAAGGTCCGGCACGTCAAGCCAATCCAGGTTGCCGATTTCGAATTCCTGAAGTCGGTGACGAAGCGCACGCCCAAGGTGACGATTCCGTCGCCGACGATGCTGCACTTCCGCGGCGGCCGCAACGCGATCAGCCGCGACGCGTATCCGGACCTCGAGGAGTTCTACGCCGATGTCGCCGCGGCCTATGGCGCCGAATTGCAGGCGCTGGGCGCGGCCGGCTGTACCTATGTGCAACTGGACGACACCAACCTCGCCTATCTGTGCGACGAAAAGATGCGCGAAGGCGCGAGGCAACGCGGCGACGATCCGAACGAGTTGCCGCGGCGCTACGCCAAGCTCATCAACGCTGCGATTGCAGGGAGGCCGGCGGGGATGCGCGTCTGCGTGCACCTGTGCCGCGGCAATTTCAAGAGCGCGTGGGCGGCGGAAGGCGGCTACGAGCCGGTGGCCGAGGTCCTGTTCAACGAACTGGCCGTCGACGGCTATTTCCTCGAATACGACGACGCGCGTTCCGGCGACTTCGCGCCGTTGCGGCACGTGCCTAAAGGCAAGATCGTTGTGCTGGGCTTGGTCAGCACCAAGCTCGACCAGCTCGAATCGTCCGACGATCTCAAGCGGCGCATCGCGGCCGCCGCGCGGATCATGCCGCTCGACCAGATGTGCCTGTCGCCACAGTGCGGATTCTCGAGCACCGTGCACGGCAATGCGATCCACGTCGAGGCGCAAGCGGCGAAGCTGCGCCTCGTCGTCGAGACCGCGCGCGAGGTCTGGGGCGCGGTCTGACCGGGTGGCCGGCGATCAGCCGGGGTCCTTGACGTTGTCGACCTTGTCGAATTCGATGTTCCACAGCTTGCCGTCGACTGTCTCCACCTTGCGGATGTAGACGGTCTGCACGACGTCGCGGGTCGTGGGGTCGATCGACATCGGGCCGCGCGGGCTCACCCACGCCATGCCCTTCATCGCCGCCAGGAGCTTCTCTCCGTCGGTATCGCCACCGGTCTTCTTCAGCGCCTCGTAGATGAGGTGCATGCCGTCGTAGCCGCCGACGGAATGGAAATTGGGCCGCATGCCGTTGTTGGCCTTCATGAATTCGGCGACATACGCCTTGTTTTCCGGGGATGGATGCGCAGCGGAGTAGTGGAAGGACGTCACGACGCCCAGCGCCGGGCTGCCCATGCTGTCGAGAATGTCGTCGTCAGTCACGTCGCCGGTGCCGATCAGCCGGATGCCCGCTTCCGCGAGCCCGCGTTCCGCGAACTGTTTCATGACGGCGGTGCCTTGGCCCGCCGGCACGAAGACGAACAGGGCGTCCGGCTTGGCGTCCTTGGCGCGCTGCAGGAATGGCGCGAAGTCGGGATTGCTCAAGGGGGTGCGGATCGACTCGACGATCGTGCCGCCACCGTCGGTGAAGCGCTTCACGAACGTCTTCTCCGCATCGAGCCCGGGGCCGTAGTCGGCGACCATCGTCACCACCCGGTTGATCTTGTTCTTGCGTGCCCAGTCGGCGATGGGCCCGGTGATCTGCGGCAAGGTAAATCCGGTGCGGACGATGAACGGCGAACGCTGCGGTATCACCGACGTGGCGGCCGCCATCACGATCATCGGCACCTTGGCCTCGGTCGCCACCGGAGCCGCGGCAAACGCCAGCGGCGTCAGGCCGAAACCTGCAAGGATATTCACTTTCTGCTGGACGATCAGCTCCTGCGCGATGCGCTTGGTCGTTTCAGGCGCCGTGCCGGTGTCGTCCCTCACGATGAGTTCGATCTTCCTTCCTGCGACCGTCGTTCCGTGCTGCTGCATGTAGAGGCGGGCCGCTGCCTCGATCTGCTTGCCCGTCGACGCGAAGGGACCGGTCAGCGGCAGGATCATGCCGATCTTGACGGCGTCCTGGGCCAGCGCGGGCGCGCACAATGCGAGGCCCAGTGCGCTCATGGCGAGGGCACGACGAAGAGTTCGGCTAAACATGGGCTTCCTCCTGATTTTGCTCACAAGCTCGTGTCGCACAACGTGTGTCCAGTGCGCTTGGGTCACGGCGGGATGGTCACGACAGCGGCAATCGTATAACACAACGTGTCCGGCATGGCTTGCCGGCAGCGAAGCCGGGACGCGCACCTAACGCCGTGGGCGGAAAAGGAGCGTGGAGATTTGCTGCGCATGATGGCCGTTTGTGCGAACGCTTGGCTATGATCGCTGCCCGCGGCAATCGTTCGGCGCGGCGCTAGTGCGCGCCTGCGGCTTCGGCGCCGGCTGAGTGCTTGATGGGACGAGCCGTCCAGAGGATCGGCAGCAGCAGGACGAAAATGATCGCCGACGCGTAGAAGATGTCATCCGCGGACAAGGTGTGGGCCTGCACATTGATGATTCGGTCGATGTTCGCGAGGCTCTGTGTCGCATCGAGGCCCAATCCTTGCAGGTTGCGGAGCGCCTGCGTGGCGGCGAGGCTGCCCGAGTTGATCGATTCGGTCAGGTGCGCATGGTGCATCGTCGCCCGATCTTCCCAGAGCGTGGTCGAGATCGACGTGCCGAACGCGCCGGCCGTGATCCGCGCGAAATTGGTGAGGCCCGACGCGCTGGGAATCTTCTCCGGCGGAAGGCCCGACAGCGTGATGGAAACGAGCGGGATGAAGAAGCACGCCACCGCCGCGCCCTGCAGCACCGTCGGCACCATCAGCGTCGCGATGTCGACCTGCGTGTTGAAATGCGCGCGCATGCCGCTGATCAGCGCGAACATCAGGAACGCAAGCTCGCTATGTAGCGCGGGTCCGTCTTGGCGAGGGCGCGGCCGACGATCGGAGACAGCATGCATGGCAAGAATCCCGACGGGCGCCAGCACGAAGCCGGCATCGGTGGCGGTATAGCCCATCTGCGTCTGCAGCCACAGCGGCAGCAGCACGACATTGCCGAAGAACACGCCGTAGGCGATCGCCATGGTCAGCGTGCCGATCGTGAAATTGCGGCCCGCGAAAAGCCGCAGGTCGACGACCGGGTGCAGTCGTCGGTCAGTTCCCAGATGACGAACAGTACGAGGCCGACGGCGGCAACCACAGCCAGCGTGACGATCTGCGTGCTGGTGAACCAGTCGAGCTCCTTGCCCTTGTCGAGCATGATCTGCAGTGCCGCGATCCACACGACGAGGAGCCCCAGGCCGACGGTGTCGATCGGCAGCTTGCGCGTCGGCGATTCGCGCGTGCGGTAGATCACACACGTCGCGTACGTTGAAATGATGCCGACGGGAATGTTGATGAAGAAGATCCACGGCCAGGAAAAATCGTCGGATATCCAGCCGCCGAGCAGCGGCCCTGCGACCGGCGCCACCAGCGTCGTCATCGACCACATCGCCAGCGCCGTGCCCGCCTTGGCCCGCGGATAGCTCGACAGCAGCAACGACTGCGACAGCGGAATCAGCGGTCCCGCGCACGAGGCCCTGCAGATACGCGGAAGACGATCAGCGACTCGAGGTTGGGCGCCAGGCCGCACAGCCACGATGCGATGACGAACAGCAGCGTCGACGAGCGTGAACAGGCGCACCGCGCCGAAGCGCTGCGTCAGCCAGCCGGTCAGCGGAACGGCGATGGCGTTGGCGACGGCGAACGACGTGATGACCCACGTGCCCTGGCTCGAACTCACGCCCAGGTCGCCGGAGATCGCAGGGATGGACACATTCGCGATCGACGTGTCGAGCACGATCATGAACGTCGCCGTCGATAGCGCGATCGTTCCGGCGACGAGCTCGATGCCCGCGCAGCGGCGGCGGCTGCGGCGCGGCGCAGCCGGCGCCGGCTGTGCGGCGCGGACTCGCGGCGTCGGCGGTCGTCGTCGTGGCCATCGGAGGCGAGTCAGAAGGTGAGCGAGCGCAGCGTCAAAGCTGCGGCGTGGACGCGGCCTTGGCCGAGATCCTCGGGCCGTCCGTACGCGACGACCGCCGTGCGACGGCGGACGCGGCCGCCTTGGCGACGGATGCGCTCGCCGCCGTTGCGTCGACTGCGTCGGCCGTCCGAGATTGGCGGCGATCGTCTTGCGCACCAGCGCGTCGGCGTCCTCGGTGTCGTGATTGAAGGCGGCGGTCGTGTAGGCGGCCGCGGTCCGCGTCGCCGCGGCGAGCGTCTTGCCCTGGGTGTTGGCGACGTCCACCGCCACTTCCATCGACAGGCCCACGCGCAACGGATGATCGGCAAGCTCCTTGGGGTCGAGTGCGATGCGAACGGGAACGCGCTGCACGACCTTGATCCAGTTGCCGGTCGCGTTTTGCGCCGGCAGCAATGCGAACGCGCTGCCGGTGCCCACGCCCAGGCCGGCGAGCTTGCCGTGATATTCGACTGCCCGTGCCGTAAGCGTCGGCCGTCAGCGTCACCGGTTGGCCGATGCGCATCTTGCGCAGCTGGACTTCCTTGAAGTTGGCGTCGACCCAGACCTGGTCGAGCGGAATGATCGACATCAACGGCGCGCCCGGCGCCACGCGCTGGCCGACCTGGACCGTGCGCTTCGCGACATAACCGCTGACCGGCGCCGGCAGCACGGTGCGCGCGTAGGCGAGATAGGCCTCGCGCACCTTCGCGGCGGCGCGCTCGACGTTGGGGTGCTTCTCGACGGTCGTGCCTTCGGTCAGCGATTGGCTGGTCGCGAGCTGCTGCCTGGCCGCCGTCAGCGCCGCCTCTGCGCTGCGGCAAGCGCGGCGCTGGCGTTGCTGACGCGCGTCCTGCGCGTGGTTCAGCTCCTCGCCGCTGACCGCACCCGTGCGCGACAGGCTCTTGCGCCGACGCAAGATCGTCCTCGGTCCGGCCGACGTCGGACCTGCGCGCGCGTCGACGTCGGCCTCGCGCTGCGCGATGTTGGCCGACCACGTCGCGTTGGCGGTGTACAGCGAGCGCACTTCGCGCACCGTTTGCGCGAGCGCGGCCTGCGCCTGCGCGAGCGCGACTTCCGCGTCCGCGCGGTCGAGCGTG
This sequence comes from uncultured beta proteobacterium, assembly GCA_963828045.1. Classification (GTDB taxonomy): domain Bacteria; phylum Pseudomonadota; class Gammaproteobacteria; order Burkholderiales; family Casimicrobiaceae; genus VBCG01. The sequence goes on from CAWHCM010000005.1 coordinate 105,774, forward strand.
ACGAGCGTCTGTCCGGCCTTCACGAAATCGGTGTCGTCGGCGTTGACCGGACACGACGGTTCCCGCGACCTGCGGCGTGATCTGCACGAGGTTGCCCTGCACGTACGCGTCATCGGTCTTTTCGAAGTGGCGCGAGCTAGACGAACCACCATGCGCCGTAGGCGATGGCGATCGCCAGGAAACGCGCCGCCGGCGACGAGCAGCAGCTTGCGCGCGGTTCTTGCCGTTGGCTTCGGCGGCGGAGTGCGGCATCGTTCATGAAGTGCTCCTTCGAACGCGATACGCGGTCAGTGCGCCGTCGGCGTGGTCGTAGCCGATGCCGCGGCGGAGATGTTGACGGCGGCATTGTCGACAAAGCCGCCGCCCAGCGCTCGCGCAAGATTGACGTCGAGCTCGAAAGCCCGCGCCTTCAGATCGGCGTCGAGCCGGTCCTGCACGAGCTGCTGCGTCTGCGCGGTGAGCACGGAGAGATAGTTGCCGAGGCCCGCCCGGTAGCGGATCACGGCGAGGTCGTAGGCTTCCGTCGTCGCCTGCTTCGCGCGCGCCTGTTCGCTCGGCGACGCGGGCGAGACCAGCAATCGACGTCGACCGCGTCGGCGACGTCGTGCACGGCGTCGATCACGGCCTGGTTGTACGTGCTGACCGCGAGGTCGGCTTCGGCGTCGCGGCCGCGCAGGTTGGCGTTGAGCCGCCCGCCCTCGAAGATCGGCAGGTGGATGGCCGGGACCGGCGCCGGCGATCGTGCTGCCCGACAGCGAGGAAATTGGACAGGCCGATCGACGAGAGGCCGGCAAAGGCCGCGATGTTCACGTTGGGATAGAACAGCGCCTTGGCGACTTCGATGTCGTGCTGCGACGCTTCGACGCGCCAGCGCGAAGCGACGATATCCGGCCGGCGGCGCGACGAGATCCAGCGGAATCGCCGGCGGCGGCGCGGTCGAGGGAGGCGCGGACGCCTTGACCGCCGCGATCGATGGCGCCGCGCTCGGGGCCCGCGCCGGCGAGCGCGGCAAGCTGGTTGCGCGCGATGCCGATCTGCTCGTCGTACTGCGCGAGCTCGGTGCGCACCGTCGCGAGCGCGGCCTCTGCCTGGCGTACCTCGACCTTGGTGTCGAGGCCCGCGCCGTAGCGCTGGTGCCGTGATCTGCACGACTTCGTCGCGCTGCACGATCGCCGCGCGCGACACGTCGCGCTGCGCGAACAGCCGCTGCAGGTTGAAATACGCGCGCGCGATGCCGGTCGTGACGACGATCAGCGCGCCGCCTGCGCATCGGCGCCGGCCGCCTGCGCCTGCGACAGCGCGGCGTCGCAGCGCGGCGCCGTTCTTGTTCCAGAAATCGATCTCGTAGACGAAGTCGAAGTGTAGGCCGATTGTCGGTCTGCCAGTTGCCGGCGAGCGGCGGCGGGAAGATGTAGTTCTCCGAATACTTCTGGTAGACGACGGCGCCATTGCCGGAAACCTGCGGCAGCAGCGCGGCGCGGGCGACGCCGGCCGCCGCGTTGGCGCGCGCGACGCGGGCGCGCGCGGCGGCGAGCGACGGATTGGCGGCGAGGCCGTCGGCGATCAGCTGGTCGAGCTGCGGGTCGCCGTAGCGGTGCCACCAGTCGTCCTGGGGCCACGTCGACGATCGCGTTGGTGCCGCCCAAGCCGCGAGCCGTTCACCTGGCGCGTGGCGCACAGGCGCGTGGTCCATGCTCGCGCATGCGGCAAGCGCCACGGCGGTCACGGCGACGGCGAACACGGGAGAGGAAGGTGCGATTCATTGCGAACTCCGGCATGCGCGATAACCCGCGAAGGTTCAGCGCGGCTCCGCGTTGGCGAGCATCCGGCGCGAGAAGTCCTTGAACGTGGCCAATTCCTCTGCCGTGAAGCCGCGCAGCATCGAGTTCATGACGCGCGCAAGTCCGTAGGGAATCTTGCGGCAGAGTTCGCTGCCCGGCTTCGGTCAGTTCGAGCTGCACGACGCGACGGTCCTTGGGGCATGGCGTGCGGCGCAGCAGTCCTTTGGCCTCGAGGCGGTCGAGCATGCGCGTCATCGCGCCGGTGTCCACGCAGCCGATGCGCGCGAGTTCGGCGGCGGTGCTGCCCAAGCCGTGGTGGATGATCAGCAGCGGTCCCCACTGGACGCCGGTCAGGTCGTGCTCGGCCATTTCGTCGTCGACGGCGCCGTTCCATGGCGTTGCGCACCTGCTTCAACAAGATAGCCGATGCTCTCGTTGATCTGATAGTCGTCGCCGCGGTAGAACTCGGCGTCGCCCGGGCGCGCGGAGGAGGGCGGGGAGACCCGAAGCTTTGGTTCGGAGAGGGAATAGCTGCCATGGCAGCAATATTACTGCCTAGACAGTCAATTGTCAAGTCCCCAAACTCGGAATGTTGCGTAGGCTAAGTTGGAGGCATTCGGCAATTCGTAAGGCCGCAAGTCCGGGATAATCGCCTTTATGTCCGTTATCAACTCTTCGGCCGAAGCCGATTGGTATCCCTTCCGTCGATCGGGCGTCGGCGCCGGACCAGGATGCGCAGCGCTGGGATCGCGCGTTCGCCCGCGCGGCAGGCGCGCCGCCGTCCGAAACAACGCGGTGCGGCTGCTGCTCGACGCCGCGAGAGAACTTTCCGGCGTGGCTGGACGCCGATCGCCAAGGCCGAGCGCTACATCCTGTTCGAGAGCTACCTGATTCTCGACGATGCGCGTGGGCCGCGGCGTTCGCCGAGGCGCTGGCGGCCAAGGCACAGGCGAGGGCTGCGCGTGTGCGCTCGTCTACGATTGGCTGGGCTCGCGCGGCGGTGCGCCGCTGTGGGCGCCGTTGCGCGCCGCGGGCGTCGAGATCCGCGCATTCAATCCTGCCGCGATTCGACAGTCCGCTGGCGTGGCTGTCGCGCGACCATCGCAAGTCGATCGTCGTCGACGGCGAGGTCGGCATTCGTGAGCGGACTGTGCGTCGACGCAGGCATGGGAAGGCGATCCCGCGAAGCGGCTCGAGCCGTGGCGCGACACGGGCGTCGAAATTCGCGGCGCCGCCGTCGCCGAACTCGAAGCATGCGTTCGTCGCAGGTCTGGAACGCCTGCGGCGGACAGCCGCTGGGCGACCTTCCAGGGCACGCACGGTACCGCGAGGCCGCAGGGCGACGTGCGCGTCCGAGTCGATCGCCGGCGTTCCCGGCTGCGGCGGGACGTATCGTCTCGACTTGCTGGTGGCCTCCGTCGCGCGCCAGCACGCTGTGGCTCACCGACGCCTACTTCGTTGGCACGTCCGCCTATACGCAGGCGTTGCGCGCCGCGGCGGCGCGACGGCGTCGACGTGCGGCTTGCTGGTGCCCGGCGCGACGCGACATTCCCGCGCTGTCGCCGCTGTCGCGTGCGGGCTATCGGCCGCTGCTCGAAGCCGGCGTGCGCGTGTTCGAGTGGAACGGCACGATGCTGCACGCCAAGACGGCGGTCGCCGATGGCACATGGGCGCGCGTGGGCTCGACCAACCTCAATCTCGCGAGCTGGATGTCCAACTACGAACTCGACGTCGCGATCGAGGACGCGGCGTTCGCGCAGGCGATGGCCAGCAATACGAACAGGACCTCGGCTGCGCCACCGAAATCGTGCTCACGCCGCGCAATCGCGTGCGGCGGACGGAGCCACGCGCGCGCCGCGGCCAAGGAAGCTGGCGCGCCCGTGGCTAGGCGCGCGCCTGTCAGGCAGCGCGGGCCGGGCGGCGGCCGGCGCGGTCAGCGTCGGTAGCGCGTTGGGAGCCGCGCTCACCAATCGGCGTACGCTGGGTCCGGCCGAAGGGGGCCTGCTCGCGACGATGGCGATGTTCGTGCTCGGCGTTGTCGTCGTGGCCGCGCTGTGGCCGCGGGTCATCGCGTGGCCGCTCGCGTTTTTCTGTGGCTGGGTGGCGATCTCCTGGCTCTTGAAGAGCCTGTCGCTGTGGCGCAGCGCGCAGCGCCAGCACGCCGTGGACGTGACGCCGCAGCCTGCCTCCCGCGAGCGGGTCGACGGGACGGGCGGCGAGGGCCGACCTGATATAATTCAGCGGTAGCGCCCGTAGCTCAGTTGGATAGAGTACCTG